>NZ_JAYMVP010000022.1:0-1134778 GCF_048056915.1 Phaeobacter sp. JH20_02
GATTGTATCGTTCCCGGATCCGCCGGTCACGGTGTCGTTGCCGC
Source organism: Phaeobacter sp. JH20_02 (assembly GCF_048056915.1). NCBI lineage: Bacteria > Pseudomonadati > Pseudomonadota > Alphaproteobacteria > Rhodobacterales > Roseobacteraceae > Phaeobacter > Phaeobacter sp. JH20_02. The sequence continues at coordinate 45 of NZ_JAYMVP010000022.1, forward strand.
CGCCTGCGATAATCTCGATCCCGCCTGCGTCGTTGGTGGCGTCCACCACATCGGCTGAATCGCCCAGGATTACGCGCTCGATTTCGGAGAAGGTGAGCGTACTGGTGCCGTCGCTGATCGTGCCCGCGCCGGTACCGGTAAAGGTTACTGTGACCGGGATAGTGACGGCGGACAGGTCGATGGTGTCGTAATCCGTGCCGGTGGTGACCCCTTCGCCGCCGATGATCGTGTCCGCGCCAAAGCCGTCCTCGACCACAAACGTGTCGGCATCGTCCCCGCCTGACAGGCTATCAGCGCCAGTACCGCCCGAAATCGTGTCCGCGCCCGCGCCGCCGTCCAGCAGGTTGTTGGCGCCGTCGCCTGTCAGGCTGTCATTGGCTGTGCCGCCGAGAATGTTCTCGATCCCGCTATAGGTGTTGCCGTGCTGGTCCGTACCGGTCGTGAGATCGATGTTGAAGTTGACATACGACGCATCAGAATTGACGATATCGTAGGTATCAATCCCGGCACCTCCGATAAAGGTGTCGGCGCCGAAATTGGCCAGAAGCGTATCATTGCCGCTGCCGCCATCGATTGTGTCGGCGCCGCCGCCGCCGTCCAGCACGTCGTCGCCTGTACCGCCATCGATTGTGTCGGCCCCGGCACCGCCGCCCAGAACGTCGTTGCCGCTACCGCCATCAATTGTGTCGGCGCCGGTGCCGCCGGTCACGCTGTCATCCCCAGATGAGGCATCAATCCGCATACCGGTGCTGCCACTCGACAGGTCGATGGTGTCGTTTCCAAGGCCTGTGGAGATGAATTCAATCTCGGAGAAATTGATGGTCGAACTGCCACCGGTCACGGAACCGGCCTCGCTACTGGTTAGCGTGACGGTAAGCGGATCGTTTTCCCAGGCGCCGCCGTCCTCAAACGTCAGTCGTAGCCAGTCGCCATTCCCGTCTTCGTCCCCTTCGCCACCGATGATGCTGATCGTGCCGCCTATGCCTTCTGGTGCATAGTTATAGAAGGTATCGTCGCCGGTCCCGCCCTGTGCTGTATCGCCAGCACCTGTGACAAAGACGTCGTCGCCTGCGCCGCCAGTCATCAGGTCGGCCTCGGTTCCGCCGTAGATCGTGTCTTTGCCGTCTCCGCCGATCAGGGTATCGCTGCCGCTTCCGCCGTAGACGATATCGTTGCCCGCGCCCGCGACGATGCTGTCGTTGCCGGCTACGGCATAGATTGTATCGTCGCCCGCTCCAGCATCCACGGTATCGTCGCCGCCATAGGCGTTCATCTGGGTGCCGTCGGCATCGATATAGCTGGCGCCGATGCTGTCATTACCTGCGGTGCCGTCGACCGTGCCGTCGATAAAGGCATCCTGTTCGAGGTCGGCAAAGGCAAAGGAGTAGTTGTCACCGATGACTGACGTGAGCTGAATGGATTCGATCGGCTTGTCGTCGAGAACGTTGTTGGCAGGGTCACCCTCTCTGTAGGGGCTAAGGAACACCCGACCTGATGTATCCTGCAGGATCAGCATCTGCGTCGTAGCCGTTGTGCCATCGGAATAGGTGACAAGGACATTGTAGTCGATGGCGCTGTCGATATCGGAGGATATTCCGCCATAGATCAGCTGATCGGCGCTTTGTCCGTTGTCGTTCTCAAGGAGCTGCCCGTCACTGTTGAGGTCGTTTACTGTGAGGCTGTCGATGTTGTCATAAAGCGGCGCGCCCGAGCTGCCGAACGTGGCGCCAACCAGGATGGAGGAGTTTTCAGATGCAAAGTTGGCTTCGTTTGGATCCAGATCGGAAAACGTTCCGAGGTAAAACGATTCGATTGTTCTAGTTACCAATTTTCACCTCGGGTTACTGTACAATACGCAAGACGCGTTGTTTGTACCGGTGCTGGAGTCGTCCAGATCTGAGCGACTAAATTAGAAGATGGTGCTTAAAGTTTAGTTGAAACGGCCAAATCGGGCCCAAACCGCCGCTCCAAGTGGCAGGGAGTACAGCCTCCAGCGTGGATTTGGCCGCTGCCTGACGATGGTTTCCGCGGCTCCGGCAGATGTTCATCGCAAGCGGTTGCGGGCTGGGATCCGCCTTGAATCCTGCCTCTGTGTCGATCGGCGACGGCGTCGCAGGCGATGTTGCGGATGCTCCTGGGCAGGGCTATCAGTTGCCTCGTGGATGCGGGGGCGAGGTGACTGTGAAGAAGAACATTCTGATTGTCGGCGGAAGCTCTGGCGTCGGTCTAGCACTGGCGCGGCACTACGTTGCCGAGGGACACCGGGTCACCATCACCGGACGGGCCGATCCGGGCTTCAGCGGCGCACGGTTTCATGCACTTTCGGTGACTGAGGATTCCAGCGATCTGATCACGGAACTGGATCGGTTGGCGCGGCAGGTCGGAGATGTGCAGACCCTGATCTATTGCGCGGGCTTTTTGCAGCAGGGGACGATTGCCTCGCTAGAGGATGCCGCGCTTGCGCAGATGACCAATGTCGGATTGCTGGGGCCTATGATGCTGATCCAGCGACTGGTCCGGCAGGCATCCGGACCGCTCAAACTGATGCTGATCACCTCAAGCTCACAGTGTAAACCGCAGGCCGAAATGCCTGCCTACTGCGCGACCAAGGCCGGTCTTGGCATGTTGGGGGCGGCGCTGGTGCGCGGCGAGGGGATCGGCAAGGTGCTGGTCGTCGCTCCGTCAGCGATACGTACGAATTTCTGGGACGGCACCACGGAAGACACATCGACCATGCTTGACCCCGGCTGGGTGGCCGGGCGGATTGTGGAACTGTCCAGCGGTGCCTTCAAATACAAATACGCAAAGCTCCTACGCAGCCCGGCAAGGGTTGAGGTGGTCGATCATCTCGACAATGCTTTCCAGCCGATAAATCCCTGATGGCACCATGCTCTGACCTGGGCAGGGGTGCAGGGGTCAGGCCAGCCGCCTGAGGCAGCTGATCACATGATCGGTCTGCGCGTGGCTTTGATGCGGGCCGATGGGCAGGCTGATCACCTCCCGGGCCAGCTGCGTTGCCAGTGGCAGCATCGAATCCGTCAGACCCAAGGAAGCATAAGCCGCCTGCGCATGTGGCGGGATCGGATAATGCACCAGGGTCTGGACGCCGACATCGGCCAGATCTTTCGCCAGCCGGTCCCGGTCCGGGTGCCGCACCACAAACAGATGCCAGACGGGATCGGCCTTGGCCGCGACATTGGGCAGCGCAATGCCAAGATCGCACAATTCCGACAGGTAGCGCGCGGCGATCTGCGCCCGCCGTGCGTTCCAGTCGTCCAGCACCGCCAGCTTCACGGTCAGGAAGCTGGCCTGAACCGGATCGAGGCGGCTGTTGAACCCTGCAACCTCATTGCGGTATTTTTCGTGAGACCCGTAATTTCGCAGCAGCGATAGCCGGTCGGCCAGTGCATCGTCATTGGTGGTGACCGCGCCGCCGTCTCCCAATGCCCCGAGGTTCTTTCCCGGATAAAAACTCCAGCAGACGATATCACCGGTTCCGCCGATGGAGCGTCCGTCCCAGCGCGCGCCATGCGCCTGCGCGGCGTCCTCGATCACCTTCAGCCCCAGTTCACGGGCAACCGCCATGATCGCGGTCATGTCTGCGGGCTGGCCATATAGGTGAACGGGAATAACCGCCTTGGCGCCGGGCACCATGGCGGCGCGTATGCCGTCAGCCGTGATATTATGGGTTGCCGGATCAGGCTCCACCGGTACCGGGATCGCGCCACATTGCGATACTGCCAGCCAGGTGGCGATATAGGTGTTGGAGGGAACCAGCACCCGATCTCCCGGCCCGATTTCCAGCGCCACAAGTGCCAGGCGCAAGGCATCCAGCCCGTTCGCAACACCAAGCGCATGTGAGACGCCGCAGTAGCGGGCAAACGCCTGCTCGAACCCGGCAACATCCGGGCCGAGGATATACCAGCCGGAGCGCAGGCTCTCCAGCATCCGGGGTTCGCTGCGCTCTGCCAGCTCATCATAGGCCGCTTTCAGATCGAGAAACGGAACCTGCATCACGTTGCCCCCACAGCCTGCCGGAAGTCGGTGTAGTCGCGAATATAATCGCTTTCGTCATAAGGCGCGGATGCCATCACCATGCAGACCGCACCGGAGGAGAAGTTATCGAGATATCGCCACATCATCGGGCAGATGTAGATGCCGAAATATGAGCGGTTCAGATGAAAGCGTTTCTTGTCGAACCCGTCATCCAGAACAACGTCAAAGCTGCCGGACATCGCGATCATGAATTGGTGCAGACCCTTGTGCGCATGCGCGCCGCGATCCGATCCGCCCGGCACATCGTAGAGGTAATAGACGCGTTTGATATCAAACGGGATGTGGTTCATCCCTTCGACAAATGTCAGGTTGCCGCGTGCGTCTTCGATCTTGGGCAGGTCAATAAATTTGCAATCGCTGAGTGGCAAATCCGTACTCCGGTCTTGTGGCAACGACCGGCTTTGGCAGCTGATCGGAGCAAACGTCGGATCTATCATCGAAAAAGAGCGATCCAGTCTGGTCTATTGGGACAGCTGTCTACCATATTGTCACCTCCGATCAATCGAATTGGCGCATGCCGCGCCTGCATTGCGGAACTTGGCCTACGTGGCTGTGACCGCCAGAAGACCGCCGGGATCACTCGATTGCGGTGCCAGCGGGCAGGCAGTTTCATTGGCTGCGCACACGGGCAACCGCAGCTGTCGGGCATGGCTCCTTCTTGCAAACTGCAGTATTGGTGGTCTAACGGCGTCGGCGTCCAGGTGGTCAGACAGGCCTGAGACCCGCAGGGGCAACAGCAATGGATTTTCTGCGCGTGCGTGCAGGTTGGATTGGGTTGAAATGAACAGATACAGCTACTCAGTTGTGCTTCTTACCTACAATCAGCGGGACTATGTGAAAGAGGCGGTTGAGGCCGTGCTGGCACAAGACTGCGATCCTATCGAGATTCTGCTGTCGGACGATTGTTCGCAGGATGGCACCTTTGAGGCGATGGAGGCGCTGGTCGCCGATTACTCCGGGCCACATTCCGTTGTGCTTAACAAGAACCCGCAGAACCTGGGCGTCAACAAACATATCGAACGATGCTTCAACCTGAGTACAGGTGATGTCATCATTGCCGCGTCCGGCGATGATATCTCTCTTCCGGGGCGCGTGGCACGGACCATTGAAGTCTTTGAGCGTGACGATCCGCTTCTGGTCTTCTCGCACGGCCAGGTCGAGACATTGGACGGCAAACCGATGCCCAGAACCTATGCCAAGGCGACATTCTACACCCGGACCGATGCCATGTCCGCGGCCTGTTCAATGCAGTTGTTCCTTGGGGCGACCTGTGCCTGGCACAAGGATCTCTTCCGCAAGTATGGTCCGATCCAATATGCAGACTGCTACGAGGACCTTGTGCTTGGGTTCCGTGCTGCGCTGGAGGGGCGCGTCGCATTCATCGACGAAGATCTTATCATCTATCGGGTCGGTATGGGGCAGACCAGCACGCAGCAATCCATCGCAGATGCCGAGGCTTTTCGAAAAAAACGTCTGGCAGAGGTCGGCCGCGAGGTTTCGCTTTTGCGCCAGCGCCTGTCCGATGCGCAGGTTTTCGGTCTGACCGAAGGTGACCCGATTCTCGAGGCCATCCGCAGCCGACTTGAGGAACGGCAACTTCGCCGCACCTATCTGAAGGGCGGGTTGCGGAAACTGGACAAATCGGCCTTGAAGCATCCCTGGTCGGTGCTGGGCTTCATTTTATCCGAGCGGCGGCGTCGCAAGAAGGCGCTCAAGACGTCTTAAGGGAGATTGCGGCGGCGGCTCCGGGCGCTTAGCCGAAATCCTCCAATCGTTGCAGCAGCGTTTCGCAGGAGCCGGTGATGTGGTCACGTGTGAGCGCCGCTGCAAGGTCAGCGTCGCCTGCAACACAGGCCTCCCAGATAGCGATGTGCTCACGATTGGCCCGTTCGTTACCATTGGTCAGCACCAGCTGCGCCCTCAGGTAGCTGTCAACGCGGTCCATCGCATTGTCGATCACATCCATGTGGTATTGCAACCCGCTCTCTCGATAGAGTGTGGAGTGGAAATCCCGGTTCAACTCGCCCCAGGTCATCGGATCTTCCGACTGCGAGAACGCTTCCAGGCAGGCCTTGGCATTGGCCAGCGCCAAAGGCGACATCCGCGGGACAGCACGGCGGATCACCTCCGATTCCAGAACCGCTCGGAAATCGAAAATCTCCTTGGCTTCCTGCGCCGACAGGCCTGAGACGACAGCGCCCTTGTAGCGCTGGGTTTTGACCAGGCCCTGTTCCTCAAGTCTGGAAATCGCTTCGCGCACGGGGATTCGGCTGGTGTTGAACATCTGGGCAATCTCATCCTGCCGCAGCGGCTCACCTTCCTTCAGGTCTCCTTCGATAATCGCCTTGCGCAGGGCGTCAAAGACGATCGTCGAGGCAGACGCGGTCTTGGATATATCAACGGATTTCAACTTCATATCTTCGCTCCTTGTCCGGTTTATACCCTTGATCGTCATTGCGGGGAAAGTGCAGATAAATATCATATTGAATATTGGATCCAATATGTATTATGCAATAAAGCATAGCGCCGAGAGCCAGCACCCTCGGGTTCATATCCATTGAAGAGGATCCAACAATGACACACCCCGTATTCTCCGGCTGTATCCCGGCCCTGATGACCCCCTGCACCGCCGACCGCCGACCGGACTTCGATGCGCTGGTCAAAAAGGGGCAGGAGCTGATTTCGAAGGGCATGTCGGCGGTGGTCTATTGCGGATCGATGGGAGACTGGCCACTGATCAGCGATGCCGAGCGGATGGAAGGCGTTGCCCGATTGGTTGCCGCTGGCGTGCCGACTATCGTCGGTACTGGCGCTGTCAATACGGCGCAGGCCGCTGCCCATGCCGCTCATGCCGCCGAGGTCGGGGCCGCCGGTCTGATGGTGATCCCGCGCGTTCTGTCGCGCGGCAGTTCCGTGGCTGCGCAGCGCGACCATTTCGCGGCCGTGCTCTCTGCCGCACCCACGCTGCCTGCGGTGATCTACAACAGCCCCTATTATGGGTTCGCTACGCGCGCTGATCTGTTCTTTGACCTGCGTCGTGACCATCCGAACCTGATCGGATTCAAGGAATTCGGCGGCGCTGAGGACCTGCGGTATGCAGCCGAGAACATCACCTCGCAGGACAGCAGCGTTACCCTGATGATCGGCGTCGATACCACCGTGTTCCACGGCTATGTGAACTGTGGGGCCGGGGGCGCGATCACCGGAATCGGCAATGCGCTGCCTGCTGAGGTGCTGCATCTTGTTTCGCTTTGCCAGTTGGCGGCCAAGGGCAATGCAACAGCCCGTCGGCAGGCGCTTGAACTGGAAGCTGCACTGGCGGTGCTGTCCTCCTTCGACGAAGGTGCGGATCTGGTTCTCTACTACAAGCACCTGATGGTGCTGAACGGCGACAGCGAATACCAGCTGCACTTCAACGAAAGCGACCGGCTCAGCGCCAGCCAGAAAGCCTATGTCGAAGCGCAATATGACCTCTTCCGCAGCTGGTACGCCGACTGGAGCCAGCAACCCGATGTTGCGGCGCTATGCGGGTAATCGACAGCCATACCGCTGGAGAGCCGACCCGTCTGATCCTCTCGGGCGGGCCGGACCTTGGCAGTGGATCACTGGCGGAGCGGGCCGAGCGCCTGTTCCGCGAGCATCGGAGCTTTTGCACATCGGTGCTGTCGGAGCCACGTGGTCACGACGCCATCGTTGGTGCCCTGCTGGTGCCGCCGACAGATCCCGGCTGCGCCGTCGGTGTCATCTATTTCAACCCGGTCGGGCCCTTGGGCATGTGTGGCCATGCCACCATAGGAACCGCAGTGAGCCTGCATCATCTCGGGCGCCTTGATCTGGGCCGACACCATATCGAAACGCCGGTTGGGACCGTCGGCGTCCATTTGCAGTCCGCCAATCGCGCCGCTGTCGAAAATGTCGAGAGCTACCGCTATCGCGCCAACGTCGTGGTCGAGGTGCCAGATCAAGGCCCCGTCACGGGCGATATCGCCTGGGGTGGAAACTGGTTCTTCCTGACCTCCGATGCACCGGCACCGCTCACTTTGGCCCATATCGACCAGCTGACCGCGCGGGCCGTTGACTTGCGGCTTGCCTTGGCCGAGCAGGGGATCACCGGGCGCGACGGCGCCATGATCGACCACGTCGAGTATGTCGCGCCACCGCTGACCTCCGAAGGGCATGCACGCAACTTCGTGCTTTGCCCGGGAACAGCCTATGACCGCTCGCCCTGTGGCACCGGTTCGGCGGCGAAACTGGCCTGCCTTGCTGCTGATGGCGATCTTGCGCCCGGCGTGACCTGGATTCAGGAAAGCGTGATCGGCAGCACCTATTCGCTGCAATACCGCAGAGGCTCCAGCGGCGGAGTGATTGCGACCATAACCGGCACGGCCTTTGTGACCGGAGACACAGTTTTGAACTTTGATCCCGCAGACCCCTATCGGGCGGGGATCACCACCCAAGAGGTATTTTGATGGACTATCGCAACCTGATCGCCGGCGACTGGTCGGAGACCGCCGCCGCCAGCGCCAATATCAACCCGTCCGACACGCAGGACATGTTGGGCTACGCCGCCAACAGCCAGGCCGAAGACATGGATCGCGCGATTGCCGCGGCGAAGGCCGCCGCCCCGAGCTGGGCCGCCAGCACGCCGCAACAGCGATTTGATGTATTGGACGCCATCGGCACCGAAATCCTGGCCCGCAAGGCCGAACTGGGTCGGCTGCTGTCGCGCGAAGAAGGCAAGACGCTGCCCGAAGGCATCGGCGAGGCGGCGCGGGCCGGGCAGATTTTCAAGTTCTTCGCGGGTGAAACCCTGCGCCAGGCGGGTGAGATACTTGCCTCGGTTCGCCCCGGCGTCGGTGTCGAGGTGACCCGCTCTCCGGTCGGGGTTGTCGGCCTCATCACGCCCTGGAACTTCCCCATCGCCATCCCGGCCTGGAAAGTCGCCCCGGCACTGGCCTATGGCAATGCGGTTGTTCTGAAACCGGCCGAACTGACACCGGGTTGCGCCCATGCGCTGGCCGAGATCATCAACCGCTCCGGTCTGCCCGATGGTGTCTTCAACATCGTCTTTGGCACCGGCAGCACCGTTGGTCAGCGGCTTGTGGACAGCCGTGATGTTGATGCTGTCTCCTTTACCGGTTCGGTCGAGACCGGCAGCGCCATCGCGGCTGCCTGCGGCGCGCAGCGCAAGAAGCTGCAGCTGGAAATGGGTGGCAAAAACCCAATGGTGGTGCTGGATGATGCCGATCTGGAGACCGCGGTCGAGGCCAGCCTCAATGGCGCGTTCTTCTCCACCGGTCAGCGCTGCACGGCCTCTTCGCGGCTGATCGTGACCGAAGGCATCCACGACCGTTTTGTCGCGGCTCTGGGCCAGCGGATGACAGATCTTCGGGTTGGCAATGCGCTGGATCAGGAGACCCAGATTGGTCCGGTTGTGGATGAGCGGCAGCTGGAGAAGGATCTTTACTATATAGATGTCGCCGCCAGCGAAGGCGGGCGGGTGCTCGGAGGCCAGACGCTTCAGCGCAGCACCAAGGGATTTTATCTTTCGCCTGCTCTGGTGACCGAGACCTCGAACGAGATGCGCATCAATCAGGAAGAGGTCTTTGGCCCGCTGGCATCGGTTATTCGCGTTGCCGACTATGACGAGGCGCTGATGGTTGCCAATGACACACCGTTTGGTCTCAGCGCAGGGATTTGCACCGGATCGCTTAAATATGCGACGCATTTCAAGGCCAATGTCGAGGCCGGCATGGCGATGGTGAATCTTCCGACCGCCGGGGTGGATTATCACGTTGCATTTGGCGGCACCAAAGGGTCCAGTTTTGGCGCCCGCGAGCAGGGCAGCCATGCGAAAGACTTTTATACAAAAGTCAAAACTGCCTATACCTTGGCGTAACGCCGGTTAGCAGGTGGCGGGGCGGGGGCCTCGCCACAGTCACGAATGGGGGGCAGATGACAAAGACGGTTGTGGTTATCGGTGCAGGTGTCGTGGGTGTCAGCACGGCTCTGCGGTTGCAAAGCGAGCTTGCAGCCAGCGGCGGGCAGGTTGTCCTGCTGGATCGCAAGGGCGTGGCCGAGGAAACCTCCGCTGGCAACGCCGGGGCCTTTGCCTTCACCGATGTTGAGCCGCTTGCGACGCCCGGCATCATGAAAAAGGCGCCGGGCTGGCTCCTTGATCCGCTTGGCCCGCTGTCTGTGCCGCCTGCCTACGCGCTGCAGCTGACGCCCTGGTTGATCCGCTTCTGGCGGGCCAGCTGGCGGGATCGTTATCAGGCCGTGGTAAAGGCCCAGGCCGCTCTGATGCACCTTGCCAAGGCCGCGACGGAACGCCAGATCTCCGATACCGGCGGCGAAGCGATGATCCAGCGCGAAGGCGCCCTGCAGCTATATGAATCCGAGGCCGAGTTCGTGGCCAGCCAATACGGCTGGCAGCTGCGCCGTGATCACGGCATCCGGTTTTCTCTGCTCCACAGCTCGGATGAAATCGCCGAGATCCAACCCGGTCTCAGCTCCCGGTTTACCCATGCAGGGTTTACGCCCGACTGGATGAACACCTGCGACCCCAAGGCCTGGGTTGAGCATCTGTTTCAGGCCTTCACAGCGCGCGGTGGCCAGTTTCGCAAGGGCGATGTGCGCGATCTGGAGACCGGCGACGATGGCATTCGCATAATGACCGAGGGCGAGCCGCTCTTGGCGGATCATGTCGTGATAGCCGCCGGTGCCTGGTCACATCACCTGGCACGCAGGCTGGGGGACCGGCTGCCGCTGGAAACCGAGCGCGGCTATAATACGACCCTGCCGGCGGGGTGTTTTGATCTGCGCACGCATATTACCTTCAGCCGACATGGCTTTGTGGTGAGCCGGATTCGCGGGGGAGTCCGTGTCGGCGGTGCGGTCGAACTGGGCGGGCTGAAACTGCCTGCGAACTTCAAACGCGCGGACACGCTCCTGGCAAAGGCCGCGCAGTTCATGCCCGAACTGGACACGGCCAATGGCACCCAGTGGATGGGTTATCGCCCCTCATTGCCCGATAGCCTGCCAGTGATCGGTACCGCCACCCGTGACACGCGCGTGATCTATGCCTTTGGCCATGGCCATGTCGGCCTGACACAATCGGCGGCCACGGCCGAGCTGGTCGCGGATCTGGTCGAGGCGCGTCGGCCCGCCATCGACCTCTCTGCCTTTGCAGCGGATCGCTTCTGACACAACCGTCTGCATCTATTGTCGTTTTCGCCGTGCCGAAAGGCGCGGCGTTGTTTTTTCCACAGTTGTTCGCAAACCGAACGTGAACGAAATAGAAGGAATTGTCTGGCTATCTCTTAGGCTATTCGGTCGCCTTGCGACAGAATCGGCACTTTTAAGAGGAGACATGCGCGTCATGCCCAAGGCCCCGAAACTCTCGCTCAAGCTGAAATTGCCCCTGATTATGGTGGCCTTGACGGCAACGTTTCTGGTGACAGTCTCATTCCTCGTCTATTCGATGGCGGAGAAGAGCATTCGCGATTTCGTTTATGCGTCGAAAGCGACCACCGCCCGTTCCGGTGAGCAGGCGTTGAGCTTCATGATGGAGGCCGCGCGCCGCGACTTGTCGATCAACGCGTCGCAGCCAACGGTATTCCGGGCCATCAGCAACTTCGACCGCGTCTACACGATGATCGAAGAAGAGCCGGTTGGGTTCCTGCGGCGTCACTACATCGAGGAAAACCCCAACGCGGCGAACGAACGTCATCTGCTGAGCGATCCGGGCGATGGCTCCTATTACAGCCAGTCCCATGCGACCTATCACCCGACTTTCCTGCAGTCGCTGGAGGTCAACGGCTATGAGGATCTCTATCTTCTGAACGCATCGGGCCAGCTGATGTATTCGGTAAAGAAACGCGAAGACTTCATTCAGCAATTCGGTTCGGGCGAGAATGCCGAAAGCGGCCTAGGCAAAGTGTTCAGCGCAGCGCTCAACGCCGAGGAAGGTCAGGTTGTGACCGCTGATTTTGCGACCTACGCGCCGGGCGGCGGCGGTGCAGGTGCCTTTATGGCGGTGCCAGTATTCAACAAGAAAAAAGAAGTCATCGGCGTGATGGCGGTTCAGATTTCAAGCGCTGCGGTCGTGGCCGCGCTGACATCCAACATGGACGTCGATGGGCATCAGAACATCTTCCTGGTTGGCAGCGACGGCACCGCACGCAGTACTTCGGTGATCGAAGGGGAGTTTGCCATTGGCGATGCCCTGCCGGAGAACGCCGTAACCAAGGCGGCCGCGGCGGGCGATAGCGGTCTGTTTGAGGGCGCCACATCCATCTCTGGTAAACCCATCATTGCCATGGTGCGGCCATTGGACATTGCGGGCTTTGACTGGTCTTTGGTGCTACAGACCGAAGAACAGGCAGCTTTTGCAAAGGTTCGCGACATCCGGCTTGTGGCGATGCTGATGATCGGGGTTTCGGTCCTGATTGCTATCGTGGTGTCTTTCGTCGCGGCACGCCATGTCACCCGCCCGATTCTGGCGCTGCGCGAGGCTACGAATGCGCTGGCTGCCGAAGATTACGCAAGTGAAATCAGCGGTCGTGGCCGTGGTGATGAGCTGGGCGATCTGGCCCGGAGTCTGGATATGTTCCGCGACAAGCTGCTGATCGCGGATGAGGCCGCCGAGCGCGAAGAAGAAGCCGCAAAACAGACCGCTGCGGTTGTCGAGGAGATGAGCGGCGCCCTGGCCGAGTTGCAGCGCGGCAACCTGGCCTGCGACATCCAACAACCTTTTGCGGAGCACTACGAAACGCTGCGCGAGAATTTCAATCGCAGCCTGGTCAACCTGCGCGATTCACTGTCTGAGGTGGTGGATGCGGCTCATAACGTTGACAAGTTTTCCGAAGAGCAGCGCGCCTCCGCCGAGGAAATGGCGCATCGGACCGAAGCGCAGGCCGGCACTTTGGAGGAAACCGCAGCAGCGCTGCAGGACCTGACCAATAGCATTCGAGTGACCGCCGACCGGGCCGGGCAGGTCGATGAGACCATGCGCGGTACACGCGACGAGGCCGAACACAGCAACCATATCGTGACGTCTGCGGTCCAGGCGATGGACCAGATTCAGGATGCCTCCGAGCAGATTTCGCAGATTATCAACATGATTGACGATATCGCCTTCCAGACCAATCTTCTGGCACTGAACGCAGGCGTCGAGGCGGCACGGGCCGGTGAGGCCGGTGCTGGTTTTGCAGTTGTCGCCTCTGAGGTGCGTGCCCTCGCAATGCGGGCCTCCAAAGCTGCTGGGCAGATCAAGGGGCTGACGTCGGCAAGCGAGGAACATGTGGCAAACGGGGTGGCCATGGTGGGGCGTGCGGGGGATGCGCTCAGCGGGATCATCGAAAAGGTCACGAATGTATCCGACCTCATCACTGAAATCGCAGATGGCGTGCAGAAACAATCCAAAGGGTTGGAGAACATCAACGGCGCTATGGGGCGTCTGGATGGCACCACTCAGCAAAACGCCGCAATGTCCGAGGAAGCCTCTGCCGCCAGCCAGCTGCTGCAACATGAAGCACAGGCGCTGACCGGCGTGGTTTCGCGGTTCCAGCTCGGCAATGGCGCAGCCAGCGCAGGCTCAGGTGACTGGGCGGCGGATGGGGCTGCTGGCGCTCACTCAGCCTACGGCTGACCGCATCAAGACATGAGACAGAATCGCCCGGTCTGATTTTCAGATCGGGCGATTTTTTGTGATCGGGTGTTTGTTTTTCCGGGATCGACACCGCAGCTGCGCAAACTCACCGGTACGCCCTAGAGGATGTCTCGATCAGCAGAAATGGATGCAGTTCTGACAGCCGTCGCAGGTCGTGAACCACCGAACAGGGTTATTTGGTGAGCGTCATGAACCCACCCTGCAAGGCAGTGACAGCCGTCTGATTGGTATCGGTCACAGCGTTGCGGTGGGCCATCCGCTCGAGATTGACGATGGTCGACAACATGATCCGGTCATGGCTCCAGTCGCCGGGCCGCTGCATCAGGAGCGCGGTGGCAATCACCCCGGTCGCCAGCATCGTCGAAACCAGCATCCAGCCAAACATATGGGGATCTTGGGGCTGCTGCGCTGCGGTGACCACATCAATGCGCCGGGCCAGCGTGGCCCCACGGCGCAGTTCGCGCCGATCTACCAATGCGACCGAGGGGCTGCGCTGCACGAAGCGGATCGGATCCCGCGCCGCCAGGGTGCAGGCCCGGATCAGACATTCGCAATAGGCGCGGATATCCCGCTGCCCGCGCGTCATCAGCGCCTGGTCACAGGCAAATTCCCGCAGCATCTGCACTTCACGACGCCAGAGGTGATAGGCGGGGTTCCAGAACAGGAAGGGGCGCAGTGCCTCCAGCAGGAATTCGCATTCCACATCCCACTGGCGGAAATGCTGCAATTCATGGGCAACGCTCAACCGCAGATCCGATGGGTTTGTGACCAGCGCGGAGGGCAGCACAACATAGCGGGTAAACAGGCCGCGCGTGGAGAAGGCGACTGTGCTCCGGTCGCTGATGCGGATTTCGATACGGCCAAGCCGCTTCCAGATATAGGCCTGTCGCAATCCCGACCGCAGCCGCAGCACGGCCAAGCCCAGCTGCGCGAGGGAAAGGAGGGCACCGACAACGAGCGCGGCAACCGCAAGCTGCGCCCAGAGGCTGGTCTGCGCCATCAACGCCCTCACCAGATCTTCGCGCAGGCCAAGGATGCTCTCAAACCGTGTGGCGCTCATGTTGACATTGCCCTGCAGATACTGCGCCACCAGCATGTCCGACAGGGTGGGCGGCTGGGAGACGACATAGGTGGTCAGAGCAACCACCAGTATCGGTGACACCGTCAGCAAAAGCGTCATGCCGTTCAGCAGCCTGAGCTGTGGGCGAAACGCCGGGCCCAGCCGACTGCGTGCCAGCATCGCCCGCAGCGCCAGCCAAAGAACGGTGCCGGCAAGGAGCAGTAAATTCAGGTCAATATAGGCGTTCAGAAAACTCTCAGCGTTCATCGTCCCCCAACCTTTCATTCAGCAAGGCCCGTATCTCCACGAGCATCTCGTCGGTGACATCCTCGTCATCCACCAGGCGGGCGACGAGGGCCGCCGGGGCGCCGTTGAAGAGCTTGCTCGAAAGGTTCTTGAGAGTGGTTTTCTGATAATCCGCCTTGGGCACCGCAGGACGGTAGACCAAGGATCTGTCAGCTCGTTCGCTGCTCAGAAACCCTTTTTGTTCCATAATCTTCAGCACAGTCGCGACCGATGTGTAGGCCCGTTCCTGGCTTTTGTTCAGTTCGGCCAGGATATCGCGCACCGTGCCGCCGCCGGTTTCCCAGACAACAGTCATGAATTCGAGTTCAACCTCTGTCAAAAGCGGGTTGTCCTGTTTCTTTCGCATCATGTCTGTCCGGTTGTCCTGGGCTTTGATCATGCTAGGGGATTGGGGGGAGGTTTGAAAACTACTTTTTTAAGAGAGTGGTCCCGAGACAGCGAAAAACACGGTGATGGTCTTGCGACAAAGGGCCCGCCAAGGGGCCCTTTGCCAATGAACTGCGGTCAGACCTTCCAGAAGGTGAAGACAAACCAGCCGATCGAGAGCCCCAGCGGCCACCACAGCGGCATCCCCACCAGACCCAGCCAGGCCAGGAAGATGTAGGAGGTGCCCAGCAGGCTGATGAACAGCCGGTCGCCACGGGTTGTCACCAGCCCCAGCGCGCCTTTGCGGGTGTCGCCTCCGGGTTGACGGATTTCCAGAACGATCATCAGGCCGATGGCCGAAAAGATCCCGATGAACACAAGGGCGGTGGGCCAGGTCCAGGCCATCCAACTCAGCATTATACCCTCCCCATCGCAAAGCCTTTTGCGATGTAGTTGCGGACGAAATAGATCACGATCGCGCCCGGAATGATTGTCAATGTGCCCGCGGCCGCCAGCAGGCCCAGCTCATACCCGGCACTTGAGGCGGTTTTGGTCATGGTGGCCGCGATGGGTTTTGCGGCAACGGCGGTCAATGTCTTGGCCAGCAGCAGTTCCACCCAAGAGAACATGAAGCAGAAGAAAGCCGCCACGCCGACGCCTGCCTTGATCGACGGGATGAAGATCGTGGCAAAGAAGCGCGGGAAGGAATAGCCGTCCACATAGGCGGTTTCATCCAGCTCTTTGGGGATGCCGCCCATGAACCCTTCAAGGATCCAGACCGCCAGTGGAATGTTGAACAGGCAGTGCGCCAGAGCCACCGCGAGATGGGTGTCGAACAGGCCGACAGCAGAATAAAGCTGGAAGAACGGCAGCGCAAACACCGCGGCCGGCGCCATCCGGTTGGTCAGCAGCCAGAAGAACAGCTGCTTGTCGCCAAGAAAACGGTAGCGCGAGAACGCATAGGCCGCAGGCAGGGCAACAGCGACGGAGATCACCGTATTGATCGACACATAGATGATCGAGTTGATGTAGCCCCAGTACCAGCTCGGATCGGTAAAGATCGTTGCATAGTTCTCAAGCGTAAAGGTTTGCGGGAACAGCGAGAACCCGGACAGGATTTCATTCGTCGTCTTGAAGCTCATCGCCACCAGCCAGTAGATCGGCAGCATGAGGAACAGGATATAGACGATGGGGACGATGGTACGTTTTTGCATCGTATCAGATCCTCAATTCTGGTCGTCTTTGGTCATCAGCGTGTAAAACAGCCAGCTGACCAGAAGTGTGATTGCGAAATAGATGAGCGACATGGCGGCAGCCGGGCCTAGGTCGAACTGACCAAGGGCGATCTTCACCAGGTCAATCGACAACAGCGTGGTGGAATTGCCGGGTCCGCCGCCGGTCAGAACAAACGGCTCGGTGTAGATGTTGAAGCTGTCCATGAACCGCAACAGGATCGCGATGGTCAGCACCGTCTTCATCTTCGGCAGCTGGATGAACCGGAACACGGCCCAGTTGGAGGCGCCGTCGATCTTGGCCGCCTGATAATAGGCGTCGGGGATCGACACGAGACCGGCATAGCTCAGCAGTACCACCAGCGAGGTCCAGTGCCAGACATCCATGGTCACGATGGTCACCCAGGCCGCAATCGGGTCCTGTGTCATATCATAGTTGATGCCCAGCACGTGGTTCAGGAAATACCCCAGGAGGCCGATATCCGGCAGGGTGAAGATGTTCCACATCGCGCCGACCACATTCCACGGGATCAGCATCGGCAGCGCCATGGTCACCAGACAGACCGGCACCCAGAACCCTTTGCGTGGCATCGACAGCGCAATGGCGATGCCCAGCGGCACCTCGATGATCAGGATCAGGAAGGTGAACAGGAACTGGCGTCCCAGCGCGGCATGGAACCGGTCAGAGCGCAGGATCTGCTGGAACCAGTCGAGCCCCTGCCAGAAGAACACGTTGTCGCCGAATGTCTCCTGAACGGAGTAGTTGACGACGGTCATCATCGGGATCAGCGCGTTGAAGGCAACGAGCAGAAGGACAGGCAGGACAAAGAACCACGCCTTTTGGTTTTCGGTTTTCATTATGCCTGCTCCTCGGTCGCGGTGGCAGATTGGGCAGCTTCTGTCGCGATCCAGCCATCGACATAAAGCCGGGTCTGGTCCTGACGGAAGGACAGGTGGACCGCCTCGCCCTTGGCGGGGCCTGCACCTTCGATCACGGCATTGATCCGCTGGCCTTCAGCTTCACATTCGACAACGGTGTGCCGCCCGACATCCGAAACCTTGGTCACAGTTGCAGGCAGGCCGTTCGCGGCGAGCGTGACAAACTCGGGCCGGATGCCGACCTCGGTCTTGCCTTTGGCGTCACCCAAAATCGGGCCTTCCAGTGCAATCGGCTGGGTGCCGATATAGGGCTGGCCTGCGCGCAGGTCGCAAGGCAGCACGTTCATGCCAGGTGAGCCGATGAAATGGCCAACAAACGTATGTGCGGGGCGTTCGAACAGCTCAACCGGGGTGCCGATCTGTACCACCAGACCATCCTGCATCACCACCACCTGATCGGCAAAGGTCAGCGCCTCTGTCTGGTCATGGGTCACATAGATCATCGTGGCCTTCACGCGCTGATGCAGTTCTTTCAGCTTCGAGCGCAGTTTCCACTTCAGATGCGGGTCGATCACGGTTAGCGGCTCGTCGAACATGACGACGTTCACATCCTCGCGCACCAGGCCCCGGCCCATGGAGATCTTCTGCTTGTTGTCCGGGCTCAACCCTGCGGCGCGGGTGTTGAGCAGATCAGTCACTTCCAGCATCTCGGCAATGGCCATCACGCGCTCTTTGACCGTCGCCTCGTCACGGCCGCGGTTGCGCAGCGGAAAGGCGAGGTTGTCGTAAACGGTCATGGTGTCGTAGATCACCGGAAACTGGAACACCTGCGCAATGTTGCGCTGATCTGGGGGCAGTTTGGTGACATCCTTGCCGTCAAAGAGGATCTGCCCTTCGGAGGGCACCAACAGGCCGGATATGATGTTCAGCAGCGTGGACTTGCCGCAACCCGAAGGACCAAGCAGCGCATAGGCACCGCCATCGGTCCAGTCGAGGTCGATTTCCTTCAGGGCGTAGTCGGATTCGCTTGAGGGGGTCGGCACATAGCTGTGCCGCAGTTTTGAGAGTGTAATTTTTGCCATTTGCGCCTCACGCCACGCGGGAGCCATCAGGGGCAAAGACATATGCCGCCGAGGGATCCATATAAAAATCATGCAGTTCGCCGACCTCATAGGGGTGAACCCCCGCAGCAAGGGAGACCCAGCTGCCGTGATCTGCATCCAAGCCCATGTCGAAATGGGCACTGCTTTCAGAGCCGGACAGCTCCGTCACCTGCACCCGGCCCGACAGCTGCACCGTGGTCGCGGGGCTGGCGATCGGCAGAACGTGGTAGGGGCGGATCGCGATGGTGTAGGGGCCATCTGCCAGATCTGCCGCCGCGCCGGTCAGCGACCAGCTGACGTCATTGCCCAGGCGCGCTGTGCTGCCCTGCTTCACGATTGGGGCGGTGTTGATCGGCGGATCGGAGAATACGCGCGCCGCTGCAACATTATCTGGGTTGCGATAGATATCGGCAGTGGTGCCGAACTGGGTGACGCGGCCATCCTGCATCAGCGCGGTCTTCCCACCCAGCAGCAGCGCCTCTTCCGGTTCGGAGGTTGCATAGACCACAACGGCGCCACGACCAGCAAACAGCTCGGGCAGCTGATCGCGCAGCTCTTCGCGCAGCTTGTAGTCGAGGTTCGCCAGCGGCTCATCCAGGAACACCGCACGGCTTTCCTTGGCAATTGCGCGGGCCAGCGCGGTTCGCTGCTGCTGACCACCGGACAGCTCATGCGGGCGACGGTGCAGCATCGGGCGCAGCTGCAGGATGTCTGCGGCTTCTTCGACGCGGCCTTCGATCTCGGACTTCGCCATACCAGCCACCTTCAGCGGCGAGGCGATGTTCTCGTAGACGGTCATATGGGGGTAGTTGATGAAAAACTGGTGCACCAGGCTGATATTGCGCTTCTGAGTGCTGAGCGAGGTCACATCCTGACCATCCATCAGCACCTTTCCGCTGGCAATCGGGTCAAGACCCGCCATCATCTTGATAAGAGAGGTCTTGCCTGACCCGGTGGCGCCCAGAAGGACGTTGAAGTGACCTGGCTCCAGCACAAGGGAGGTTTCCTTGATATGCAGCTGGGCGCCGACGCGTTTGGTCACGTTTCTGAGTTCGAGTGCCATCTTGCTTTGACTTTCCGGCGGACGGCCTGTTGCGCGCGGCATGCGCGATCTAATTTTGGGAAAAAATTGCCCCGGAGAGGGCCAGCCACGCTCCGGGGCGAAAGCGGGGAGCGCAGCGGATAGATCCGCGCGCTCCCCACGGGGAGGAGGGGGTTACTCAGATGCCCAGCGGGCAACCAGCTCGTCATAGTTGACGGTCTGGCCCTGCGGCTTCTCATTCTCCAGTTTCGGCTTGGCGCCGCCATTGGCATACCACCACTCGGCGTCTTTCTCTTCGTTCAGACGCGGGCCGCAGCCGCCATAGACATTCGCCTGCTCGTCTGCACGCTGCATACGGGCCATGGTGATGTCCATTTCCTCGGCCAGACGGTCCATGGCTTCCTGCGGGGTGAAGGCGCCGGAGTTCACGTCACCGATCTGCTGCCACCAGATCTGGGCCAGCTTCGGATAGTCAGGCACGTTCACGCCGGTCGGGGACCATGCAACGCGGTCGGGCGAACGGTAGAATTCGACCAGACCACCCAGCTTGGGCGCACGCTCGGTGAAGCTCTCGTGGTTCACGGAAGAGTCTCGAATGAAGGTCAGACCAACGTGGGATTTTTTCACGTCAACGGTCTTGGACACAACAAACTGAGCATAGAGCCAGGCCGCCTTGGCGCGATCAACCGGGGTGGATTTCAGGAAGGTCCAGGAACCCACGTCCTGATAGCCAACCTTCTGGCCTTCTTCCCAGTAGGGACCATGCGGGCTGGGCGCCATCCGCCACAGCGGGTTGCCCTCGTCGTCAACGGTGTTGTTGCCTTCGGACTTCGGCTTCACCATGTCGGCGGTGAAGGCGGTGTACCAGAAGATCTGCTGGGCTACGTTGCCCTGTGCCAGAGCGGGCAGCGACTGGTAGAAGTCATAGGATGCAGCACCCGGAGGGGCGTATTTGCGCAGCCATTCGTCCCACTTGCGGATCGCATAGACCGCAGCCGGACCATTGGCAGCACCACCGCGGGTCACGCTTGCACCGGCAGGGTTGCAGGAATCCGCTTCCATGCGGATGCCCCATTCGTCGATCGGCACACCGTTCGGCTCACCTTTCGAACCGGCACCGGCCATCGACAGCCAGGCGTCGGTCATCCGCCAGCCAAGGTCAGGCGCGCGCTTGCCGTAGTCCATGTGACCAAAGATTGTGGTCCCGTCGATTTCCTTGACGTCTTCGCTGAAGAATTCGGCGATGTCTTCATATGCGGACCAGTTGACCGGAACCCCCAGATCATAGCCGTATTTTTCTTTGAACGCGGCCTGCAGATCTTCGCGGTCAAACCAGTCCTTGCGGAACCAGTAGAGGTTCGCAAACTGCTGATCGGGCAGCTGGTAGAGATCGCCATCGGGGCCCGTGGTGAACTGGGTGCCCATGAAATCGCCGAGATCCAGACCGGGGTTGGTGACGTCGAAGAAGTCGCCTTCCATCATGTCGGTCAGGTTATAGGCCAGTTGCAGGCGCGAGTGGGTGCCGATCAGGTCGGAATCGTTGACATAGGCGTCATACAGATTCCGCTTGGTCTGCATTTGCGTCTGCACGGCCTGAACCACTTCACCCTCGCCGAGGATCTGGTGATTCACCTTGATGCCGGTGATTTCCTCGAACGCCTTGGTCAGCACCTCGGATTCGTAGCTATGCGTCGGAATGCCTTCGGACAGGACGTTGATTTCCATGCCCTTGAACGGCTCGGACGCCTTGATGAACCATTGCATCTCCGAGAGCTGTTCATCCTTGGTCAGAACCGAGGGCTGGAACTCTTCGTCGATCCATTTCTTGGCAGCGGCCTCATCGGCATAGGCTGCCTGTCCCGCGACCACGGCAATAACCGCGGCTGCGGACAAAAGATACTTCCGCATCTTTCTCCTCCCTAGTGATTTATTGTGGCCAAAGATGCCCCGTGGCACCCGGCTGACAAACAGGTTCCATACCGCAGTCTATCTTGTCAAACTAATTTTTTAGTTTGTCGTAAGATACTGAATTTTAAAGATAAGGAAATCCACCTTGAGGCGAGTGATCTGACCGTGCGGATGGGCTCTGCGGTGCTGCATCGCGGCAATCGTCGCGGGAATCCCACTGTGCGCGATCCGCACTTGCGTGCACGGCAATGGTAGCGGCCATCGCCGCCGCGCCGAATGGCGAAATTTGCCGTCGCTGACAGGGGGTTTTGCCGCTAAGGAGAGGTCATGGATACATGTGATACATTCGAGATCTTCCTGACCGCCCCTCCGGGGATGGAGCAGACCCTGCAGCGCGAAGCGACGGAGGCTGGCTTTGCTGGTGCCAAAACGGTACCCGGTGGCGTCACCTTTGAAGGCGGCTGGCCCGATGTCTGGCGCGCCAATCTGCAATTGCGCGGTGCCGCGCGCGTGCTGGCCCGTATCGGTTCTTTCCGTGCGTTTCACCTCGCGCAGCTCGACAAGCGCGCACGCAAATTTCCCTGGTCGGATGTGCTGCGCGCGGATGTCCCGGTCCGCGTGGAGACCACAACCAACAAGAAATCCAAGATCTACCACGCAGGTGCGGCCACCCAGCGTATCGAACGTGCGATCACGGAGGAGCTTGGCGCCGAGATCAGCGCCGATGCCCCCATCACGGTGAAACTGCGGATCGAGGATAATCTCTGCACCTTCAGCGTCGATACCTCCGGCGAGGGGCTGCACAAGCGCGGTCACAAGACAGCCGTGGGCAAGGCGCCGATGCGCGAGAACCTCGCCGCTCTGTTCCTGCGGGACTGCGGGTATGACGGGCAGGAGCCCGTGGTGGATCCGATGTGCGGCTCCGGCACCTTTGTGATCGAGGCGGCCGAGATCGCCAGAGGGCTGTTTCCCGGCCGCAGCCGCAGTTTTGCGTTTGAACAGATGGCCAGCTTTGATCCCGATGCCTGGCAGGCCCTGCGTGCTGAGCAGAACCCGCGCCAGACCAGCGCACGCTGCTACGGATCCGACCGCAATGATGGCGCGGTTGACATGGCCACCGCCAATGCCGAAAGGGCAGGGGTCGGCGATCTGGTGACCATTGTTCAGCAGGCGGTCAGCGACCTGACGCCACCGGATCTGGGTCCGGAGGGCAAACCGGGTCTGGTGATCGTGAACCCGCCTTATGGCGCGCGGATCGGCAACAAGAAGCTGCTCTACGCGCTTTATGCGGCGCTTGGGGAAACGCTGATGGCCCGTTTCAGTGGTTGGCGCGTCGGCATCGTTACCAGCGAGACCTCCTTGGCCAAGGCGACGAATTTGCCCTTCAAACCCTTTGGTCCGCCGGTGGCGCATGGCGGTTTGAAGATCCGGCTGTTCCAGACCAATCCGCTGCCATAGGCGCTCTGGCAGATCCTAGGATGTGATGCCCCGCCAGGCCCGGACCAGACCGGCCAGAGCCATGCGATCGGCGTCGGTACGGGTAACCGGCACGCCCTGGTGATTGAGCGCAAGACAATAGGGCACATCCAGCGGCGCAGCTGCGATCAGGGCAACATTCTGCCCTAACCAATAGGGGCGCGCCGCCGACAGCTCTGCACCAAGGAGCAGCCCCCAAAGACGCGCAGAGGTTTCGCTGTCTGATCCGTCCCGCAGAACCTGAAGCTCGGCCAAACGCGCGGCCAGGGCTTCAGGTTTGGACTGGATGGTTTCCATCGCCGCTGTCAGAGCGGTGCGCTCGGCACTCTGAAATTCTGCGCCCCTCTCAATGCCCAATCCCGGCGCCAGGCTGCGCCACAGTCCGGGTGTCAGAAAGCTCTGAAAACTGACCACTTCCTCTGCGCTGATCAGTGCCCAATGGGTCGTCATCCCGGCAATGCAGATCACGCCGTCCCAGTCGGGGTTGAGGCTGAGGAACCCCGCAATGCGATTGACGGCACCGCGCATCACTCCAACAGGGGCGCTTTGTGACAGCCCGCCAAGCAACCGCAGCGGATGCGTCCCCAGCATCGCCTCTCCCATCGGCAGCTCCGTGACCTTGGCAGGCACCGCGATCGTGCCCGTCGTGCCGCCCCGCAGGCTGTCATCATTGAGCAGGATCGGCGTCTCCGGGGCGCAGCCATGCAGCGTGCCAACCAGCCTGGCCAGATCCGCCATCAAATCGGCGCCGGTGCTGGCGGAGACATGTTGCACGGCGTCCCCTTCGTTCATCAGCCAGACCATCAAGCGACCGTCTGCGTGATCCGCAGCCACCCAGTTGGCAGATTTCATCGGGGCGGCCCCGGCGGTTGATGCAGAGGATGGCTCAGAATATGCAGCGCACATGTCGATGTCCTTTTGCCCAGATCCCGAAACGGGAATGCGGTGACGGCGGTTTCCGGCACCAGTCCCCTCCTTGCCAAGTTCCGGGTCAATGATCAACGTCAGCCCCGGATTTGGCGCCATTTGGCTTCAGGCGACAATCGGGCCCGGATTGGCGCTATTTTTGTTTCGGCAATGGCGGGGAAATGGTTAACAGATCCAGCCACCGGATAAAGAAGGTTAACATTCCTCATTGGATAAGCCGGGCGTGGACTCGAATTTAGCCATGAGTCTTGGTTGATTCCTTATACTTTTGGGTAGGCTGCGGAGATAGTTCCTATCCTTTAGAGGAATTGTTTCTCAGTTGGCGCCCTGATTTACTGAAAATTGAGCGAATACTGCCCTATCTCCGATTTTACTGAGATTTGCGTAAAATTGCTTTATTAAGAAATGGCCGCAATTGCGGTTCGGAGGGCGACCTGAACGGGCCGCCTGATTGGGACGAAGGTGCCAGCCTCATGGGGGTGCGGCTGGAGAAGAACCATCGATCTTATTGGACTTGGGACCCGGGGCGCTGTCGTGCCGGGATACTCAGATTGGTGCGAGTACGCCCGCTTTGGCGGGGCAATGTCGCTGTTGTTTCAGCGCACGGGTGAGGATCGCGGGGGCGGTCCTAGATTGGGGTTGGAAATGAAGGATTTCGTGCAAGAGGGGGCTGCTCGCCCGCCTGGTGTTGCGGCCGGTCGCGCGACATGGTCGCGCTGGCCGTTGGTCGGAAACGGCTATCCTGTGGCATTGGTCAGGGAGGCGCGTTTTGTGTCTGTCGCCAAGTCCGTTGCCAATATGAATGCAGAGCTTTCGGCGCGATCATCTTCGCCGCGCCGGGCGCTCGACAGTCACCTGACCGGACTGCGCGACGACGTTCAGGCCCAGTCCTCGAAAATGTCTCGTCAGGGTTATGCCGTTTTCGGCAAACGTATGCTCGATATCACGCTGGTTCTGCTCACACTGCCGATCAGCCTGCCCTTGATCCTGATGGCCGCGCTTGCGCTTTGGCTGGAAGGGGGCAATCCCTTCTACACGCAGGATCGCCTTGGCCAGCGCGGGCGGGTATTCTCGATCCTGAAGCTGCGCACCATGGTGCGCGATGCCGACAAGCTGCTGGAGCGTTATCTCGCCAGCAATCCGGCCATGCGGCGCGAATGGGACGAGACGCAGAAGCTGAAGGCAGATCCGCGCATCACGCCGGTCGGCCGCTTCCTGCGCACCACGTCACTGGATGAGCTGCCACAGCTGTGGAATGTTCTGATCGGTGAGATGAGCCTGGTTGGCCCGCGTCCGATGATGCCCGATCAACTGTCGCTCTACGGCGATGCCACCGCCTATTTCGATCTCAAACCCGGGATTACCGGTCTCTGGCAGGTCTCGGTGCGTAATGAGAGTGGATTTGCCACCCGCGCCCGCGCCGATACCAGCTATCACGGCGACCTGTGCCTGCGCACGGATGTCGATCTTTTGCTGCGGACGGTGGGTGTCGTTCTGCGAGGCACGGGATATTAACCGATCGCATCTAACTGTGATGGGCCGGACTATAGGCGCATCTTGCCTAACGTGGTAGAACTGCGAGGGGGTTTCATGAAAGATGCGATCAACGACGCGGAGGCCCCTGGCACCTGTGGACAGAAACTGGAGTGGGACGACCCCATTGCAATGACGCAACAAGGCTTTAAGAGATTTCGCCGCCGCAAGGGGCGCAACTCCTCGGACCCAGAGCATGACACGGCTCTGACCGGGCAGCCTCAGTCTGCGCCGAACGCGCCACAACAGGGCGGTGAAAGTGCCCGAGAAATGGCGGCTGCCGCGCGCAGCGCGCAGGCCGATGAAGGCAGACGTTTTGCCCGGCGCCCTGAGAGCAGCAGAAACAGGCCGCTCGAAGGAATCTCAGATACGGATCCAAAGCCGCAGCGCCTGCCCGCGACCCTGCCCGAGATGTGGGAGCGTCTCCACCGCGTCCCACTGGACATTCGCGGTCATCAGGTGGCGCGCTCGCCGCTGGTGAATTTCTTTCGCAACTCCCCCACCGCAAACGCCTTTGACCTGCTGCGCACCCGCCTGCTTCACAGTCTGAAGGCACAGGGCTGGAAGCGGGTTGCCATTGCGGCGCCGACAGCCGGGTGCGGGGCCACGTTCTCTGCCGTCAACCTCGCGCTCAGCATGGCGCGGGTTCCGGGGACACGCACGGTTCTGATGGATCTGAATTTTCGCAGACCCGGTGTCGCCTCCGCGCTGAAACTGCCACCGGCCGGCGATATGCCGGGCTTTCTATCAGGGGAGCTGACACTGGCAGAGCATCTGATCCGCCCCGCCGCGTCTCTGGCCGTCGGGCTGACCGCAGCCCCGGACCGCAACGCCGCCGAAATCCTGCATGACGGGCGGTGCGCCAGCGTGATCGACGACATGGTGCTAAGCACGGGCGCGGATGTGACATTGTTCGATCTGCCGCCGGTTCTGGAACATGACGATACCGCCGCCTTTCTGCCGCAGGTCGATGGCGTTCTGCTGATTGCCGACGGCACCCGTACCACGGCGGCACATCTCGCGGCCTGTGAAAAACTCTTTGATGGTCAAACCCAGTTGCTGGGCGTCAGCCTGAACCGCGCGCGGGGCGCCGGTTTGCTGCAATTTGGCCAATAGATCCGACCGGGGACCTCGCCGAGGTCCCTGATCCCGCCTCCCGGCGCGCGCGCCGTTTCTGAACCGACGACCAACCGCAACCAACCATCAAACGAGCCGACACATGGGACCGATCCGCACTCTGGATGACATTTTGGATATGCTGCGACGGCGCGCGTCGGTGATCCTTTGGGTTGTCCTGCTGGGTGCCATGGTGTCGCTATGGGTCGCGGCAAAGCAGCAGCATTTCTACGAAAGCTCGGCGGTCCTGCAGATCACCCGGCCGAAGATCGCCGACGAACTTGCCAAATCCACCGTTGACGGATCTTCGGCGCGGCGGCTGCAACTGATCGAGCAGCGTCTGATGGCGCGTGGTTCGGTCCTGGAAATCATCGAGAAATACGGTCTCTACAAGGAACTGCCAGGCCTTGTCCCCTCTGAAAAGGTGGCGCTGCTGCGCGACTCCGTCTCGCTGACCGGGGTTGCTGCCGCGCGGGAGGGGTTTGCCGATGACGGCACGATTTCGGTGCTGACCATCTCGGCGCTGATGCCGACGCCGGAACAGGCACAGGCCGTTGCCAGTGAATTCGCCACCCGCACGATTGAACTGAGCCAGAGCTCGCGCATCGAACAGGCCCGGGAAACCCTGACCTTTTTTGCCGACAAGGAAGCCGCGCTCATCGGCGAGGTGGCCGAGCTCGAGAATGAGATCACCGCCTATCGCAACGCCAATAACGTTGCACTTCCCGGCGGGATCGAGATGCGCCGCGAGGAGATTTCATCGCTCAATACCGGCTTGCTGGAGATCGAGCGCGAGCAGATCGAGCTGCGCAGACAGGCGGATCAGACCACATCGAACCAGCGTCAGGCCACGGCCCGTCGCATGCTTGAAGTCTTTGAGGAGAAACTGGCCACGCTGGACGCGCAGCGCGAACTGCTGCTGAACCGCAGGTCGACGCTTGAGCGATCGCTGGAAACCACACCGGAGGTGGAGCGCCAGCTCGGCGTCTATGAGCGCAGGATGAGCCAGCTGCAAAGCGAGCTGGATGCGATTTCTCAGCGCCGGACCGAGGCGGAAGTGGGCTTTCGTCTGGAAGCCTCGCGCCAGTCGGAGCGCTTGAATATCATCGAATCCGCGCCGCTTCCGGACTATCCGGCAACAGGCGGGCGCAAGAAAAAGGCACTGATGGGCGGTGTTGCCAGTATCGGACTGGCCCTTGGCATCGCCTTCCTGCTTGAGCTGCGGCACCCGGTGCTGCGCAGCGTGGCGCAGATGGAGCGGGAGACCGGCCTGACACCGGTTGTTGCGATCCCCTATCTGGACACGGCACCCCGGCGGCGCGGCTTCCTCGCGCGGCTGCGCAGAGGCTTCAACAGGCGGCGCCCGCCGGGGGCCGAAGCAAGCGGCTGAAAGAGGCGTTCGGTCCTGGTTCTTAGCCAACCGCGGCGATCATCGCCGTCAGCCTGTCCCAGTGCCACCAGATCGCGGACAGGCCAACCATCAGAGCCAGAACCATAAACAGCAGGTCATGCAGCGGATCCCAGACATGGTGTTTGCAGGCCAGCCAGATCATCACCGGATAGGCCATTACCATCGCCAGCCCCAGCGCGGCGATCCCGCCTGTCAGGCCAAACAGCATCACCCCGGCCAGAAACAGCACCGTCTGCGCAATCCCTCGCGCCGCCGTAAAAACAAAGAATGACCGGCTGTCCCCGGCGGCCAACGCGGCCTGATCATAGGTCATGGTGATCACAGCCGGAGCCATGGCAAGCGCGATCAGAACCACCATCGGACCGGCATCGCCATATCGCGCATCATAGAGCAGATCGACAAGCCAAGGGCCAAGCCAGGCCATCGTCAGCAGGATCGACAGGATCATCATGCTCAGCCCGGCGCGCAGCTGGCGCTGTTTGCGCCGGTACTCCGGTGCGGCATGGGCAGGCTTGTCGCGGTAAACCGGGATCATCAGCCGCTGGTTCACCGCATGGCCGAGTGCCATCGGGAAGCTCGCCAGGAAAAATCCGATATTGTAGATACCAAGCACGTCCAGCGGGACGAACTTGCCCAGAATGGCCCGATCGCCCTGCGAGGTCAGAAACCAGAAGGCGGTCGACAGGAAAATCCATTTGCCGAAATGCAGCAATTCACGCAGCGCCGTCGGCTCCCATCGAAACCGGCTGGGCCGTCCCGGCAGTCCCAGATGCACGCTCAGCAGGAATACGCCTGCCTGCAGGACACTGCCCAGGACCAGGGCCAGAACCGATTGCGTCCACCAGGCCAGCAGAACCATGGCGCCAATACCAATAGCCTGGCTGATCAGCTCCAGCGCCGTTAGTCGACCGACCAGCAAATGGCGATGCGCCGTCTCCACGCGGATCGGGTCAAATCCGTTAAGCACCAGCGCAATACCGGCAATGGGCAGGTACCACAGCAATTCCGGCGCGCCATAAAATTGCGAAACAGGCCAGGCCAGCAGCAGGGTCAGCCCCCACAGGACAAATCCACGCACCACCTGTACGCTCCAGGCCGTGTCGAGGAAATCCGGATCGTCACCGCGCTTGCTCTGGGCAATGGACGGACCGATCCCCATATCGGAAAACAGCGCCAGCCCGGTGACCACAACGCTGACCAGCGCCATCAGGCCAAAGGCTTCGGGGAACAGCAGCCGCGTCATCACCAGATTCGCCGCCAGCCGCAGCGCCTGACTGCCGCCATAGCCGATCATCAGCCAGGAGGCCGAGCGCAACACGCGGGCGGCGAGGCGTTCTCCTTGGAAAAGCGACAGGACCTGCGGCATCAATATCCTCGAGGTTTTGCGATACACTTGCGATACTGATCCCAAAAGGCGTCAATTCCGCGGCATGATCGCGGCAATGCTGGGCAAGTGTGACAACTGACGATAGCCTGCGACAAGTCTTGCATAAAATGGGCCATCGTCCTCGTGAAAATAGCGTATATTCTCAATACCTATCCGCAGCCGTCGCATAGTTTCATCCGGCGCGAGGTACAGGCGCTGGAGCGCCAGGGTCACGTGATCCATCGGATCGCCATGCGGCGCAGCAGTGCCCCTCTGGTGGATCCCGGCGACCAGGCCGAGCAGGCGCGCACCATCTACGTCCTTGACCGGGGTGCAATCGGTCTGCTCCAGGCGCTGATGCGGTCTGCTCGCAGGACGCCGCGACGTCTGATCGGCGCGCTCCGCATGGCCTGGCGCCTGGGGGCGGCGTCGCAGGCGGGGCGTCTGCGTCATCTGATCTATCTGGCCG
This sequence comes from Phaeobacter sp. JH20_02, assembly GCF_048056915.1. Taxonomy (NCBI): domain Bacteria; kingdom Pseudomonadati; phylum Pseudomonadota; class Alphaproteobacteria; order Rhodobacterales; family Roseobacteraceae; genus Phaeobacter; species Phaeobacter sp. JH20_02. The sequence continues at coordinate 29,968 of NZ_JAYMVP010000022.1, forward strand.
AGGCTGCCTACGTCGCCGATTATGCCGCGCAGCAGGAGATCGCCCACCTGCACGCGCATTTCGGCACCAATGCAACCACCGTTGCACTTCTGGCCTCTGAACTGGGCGGGCCGGGCTATAGTTTCACCACCCACGGGCCAGAGGAATTCGACGCGCCGCAACCCTTGTCCCTGGGGGAGAAACTGAACCGCGCCAGATTTGCGGTAGCCATCAGCAGTTTTGGCCGCAGTCAACTGAGCCGATGGGCGGCCTTTGGCAGCTGGGAGCGGTTGAAGGTGGTGCATTGCGGGATCGAGCCTGCACGTTTTGCAGATCCCGCGCCATTGCCGGAAGGCGCTTTGCGGATTGCCGCCATCGGTCGCTTTGTGGAGCAGAAAGGCCAGATGATGCTGATCGAGGCCATGGCGCATCTGGTCGCGGATTATCCCGATCTGCATCTTGCGCTGATCGGCGATGGTGAGATGCGCCCCGATCTGGAGGCCGCCATAGCGAAGCACCGGCTTGGTGATCATGTCACGCTGACCGGCTGGCTCTCCGAGGCTGATGTCAGGGCCGAACTGGCCCGCGCGCAGGCGCTGGTGATGCCCTCCTTTGCCGAAGGTCTGCCCATGGTGGTGATGGAGGCCATGGCAGCCGCACGTCCGGTTATTGCCACCTATATCGCGGGTACGCCTGAACTGGTGCTGCCGGGAGAGACCGGCTGGCTGGTGCCTGCGGGTGATCCTGCTGCTCTGGCGCAGGCCATCCGGGATCTGGCAGCGACGCCCCATTCCAAACGGGTTGCCATGGGGCAGGCCGGGCGCGCCCGGGTTATCGAGCGGCACGACAGCGACACAGAGGCTGCAAAGCTGGCGGCGCATTTCCGATCGGCGATTGCTGGGCAGTCCAGCTAGGCCAGCGCAATGGCCCGCCTAGCGGCCCCGCGTCCAGCGGGTTTCCTGTCGGCCGCGAAACAGCGGCGACTTCACCGCGATGGCAACAGCCGCATAGGACATAAATCCCGCCGGGTCGCGCAGCGCCCGCGCGACAATTGCTGCGGGGCCAGGGCGGGTGACGTCCTCATTGGCCAGCAGTGCGGGGAACCGCGCGGTAATCTCTGCAACCCCGGCATTCTGGCGTCTGCGCACGCGCACCAGATTGCGAAACCCCTCGATCAGCGGCCATTGGTAGCTTGCCTCTAGCCGGAGCCGCTCGTGCGGCGCAAAGCTGAGGCGCGCGTAGATATCGTCGGCGATTATGTCCGGCCAGTCTTCCCAGCGCCCGCGCCCGGCCCGGTTCATCGCAAAGAGGCCAAACCCCGGCACCCCCTGCTGGACAAAGGGCAGTGTTTCCCAGAACCGCCCGTAAAGGCGGCTGATCAGGCTCTCGGCCGGAGCCAGCCGGGGCGACCCGCTGGCATAGCGCGGCGCGGTGCAATCCAGCGCGTGGCATATCTGCGCCATCAGCGGTGGGGCGACACACACATCGGCGTCAAGATACACCAAGATGCCACCGGTGGCCTGCGCTTCTCCCTGTTGAAGAGCCCCGATCTTGCCGCCCTCGCGCCGATCAATCACCCTGCAATCCCACCCGGGCGGCACCGTCACCGCCTGCGCCGCCGCGACCGTGGTGTCAGTGCAACCGTTGGCGATCACCAAGACCTCGGCGGTGGCACCATCCGGCAGCGGATCACTGGCAAACAGCGCCGACAGACAGGACCCGATATAGCCCGCCTCATTATGTGCGGGGATCAGCACGCTCAACAGCGGTTTCATTTCGCCGCCTCCACAGCGCGCCAGCGCGGGTTGTCGTCGGTCAGATAGCGCAGGCTGCCCCAGCTGCCCCATTTTCCGGGTGCCGAAACATCCGAATAGGCGGTGAACAGACTTCCGCCCAAGGCGGGCCAGCCCTGCAACAGGCTGCGATACAGGCCGCCCATCTCCTCGGTGTAATTGAAATGGCTGAAAAAACCGGTCAGCATGTCGTCATCGACCATCGAACCCAAGCCAACCACATGGCTGCCGCCCTCATACATGATCAGGTCGAGCCCGTGGGCCTCTGCAACTTTGGCATGATAGGGCAGAACCCGGCCCAGAAGATCGCTGATCGTGTCGTCGGAACTGCCGGAGACCAGCCCGTCCTGCAATTCTGCCGCGGCCAATGCGCTGGCGGCATCATATTGATGCGCCTCGACAAAATCGGCTGCGGCGGTTCCGCTGAGACCCTTGGCCCTGGCGGCGGCCTCAGCCTGCTCGCGGCTCTGGGCAATCCAGGCGCGCAGAATTGGCGCGCGTTCCGGCAGGCCGAGAACGCCGCCGAAATAGCCGGTCACCGCATAGGCGTCAAAAGCGCGGGCCGGCGGTCGGCGCGTGGCATCTTCGGCAACCCAGAGCGGCGCGGTCAGCACCTGTTCCTCCAGCCCCAGCCACCCCGTCTGGGTAGAGATAACGCGCACCAGCCGGTCATCGGCCGCCGCGCCAAAAACCTCCGTCCAGATCGCGGCAACCTCGGCAGCGCGGCCACCGTAGAACTGCATCCACAGATCCTGGCCACCCCAGCGGGCGCGGGCCTGATCATCAGCCCAGACCGCCTGTTCGAATTGCCAGTTCCAGACCTCGTTGGAATATTCCACATAGGCGGTCAGCGCGGGGTCCAGCTGCTCCCGCACCAGCCGCGCGTAGTTACGGACATAGCTGTCGTCGGCCATATGGGGCAGGGTGAACCAGGGCGCGGTGCCAAGCTGATTGGCCAGCGCCACCAGCACCTCCGCTGGCGCACCTTTGGCCGCCCAGCTGTAGTCCTGCACCCTTGGGCGATCCTCCCAGCCAACCTGCGTGCTGTCGTTGGTGGCCATCCAGTCCATGAATCGCAGCGCTGCAAACCCACGCATCCGCGCCATGAAATCCGGATTGAAGATGGCGCCGGCCTGCCAGTCCGGCAGGTGTTTTTCCATCACCACCGCGATGTTGCGGATATAGTCACCGGTTCCCTGCCGGTCGCTGCGCTGAATGCGGATTTCGACCGCGCCGGGACCGGGCGTATAGTCAAAGCGGATTTCGCTCTTGCCGTAGCGGATGTTCTTGGCCCGCCCCGTCACCTCGACAATCCCGTCGCCGTCAAACAGCAGGACATAGCGCCCAGCGAGGCTGGCGGCCTCCGCAGGCAAATCGGTGAGGATCAGCGTCCCGACCGAGCCAAGCTCCGGTGGAATTGCGGTCGGCCAGCCATCAGGGTCCAGATATCCCGCTGCTGCAAGATCGGCATAATCCGCGCCCCCCCATTGCCCGGCCAGATGACCAATCCACGGACGGGCAGTTTTGAAATGGTCGAGAAACGGAGCCTGCGGGCTCCAATCGGCAATCGAGGCCAGGTTCATCGCAATCGGCTGATGCGGCACCTCGGCGCCCTGGGGTAGCCCCTGCGCTGCGGCGATGTCGCGCGGCGCGCTGGTCTGGCTGGCCGGAACCACTCGGTTCAGCGCAGGCAGCATCGGGTCGTCGGGCAGCGGCGGCGGATCGGCAGGCAGGGCTGCCCGCTGCGTTCGGTCCTGAGCGGCATCCCAGGCGATCTCCTGCAGTCGTCGCGCCAGGTCCGGCGCGGGCGCCTCGTAGCGACCGCCCCATTTGGAGCGCAGCTGGTGCGGCAGCCCCACCGGAGACTGACCGGTCAGCACCGCGTATTGCAGCGCGGACAGAAAATAAAACCCAAGATCATTGGGGTGGATATCATCGGCAAAGACATCTTCGATCCGCGCAAGGCCCGGCACCGTACCTGCCTGTATGGCGTCATCCAGTCGCGCCATCGCCTGACCGGCCTTGAGCAGCCTGATCTCTCCGCCGGTCTTTTTGTTGACCGTGTCGACGACCTTTTGCCAGCGCGGCAGATCCGCGGCCAGCCGGTCGCGCCATTGCATTGTCGCCCCCGGATCAAAAGGCACCTCAACCCCGGTTCCGCTGTTCAGGCTGTGCCAGGTTTCCTGCAGATAGACCTCAACCTCAGGGTTGGCGGTGTGGGCAAGGTTGTAGAACTGCGTCAGCGCCCCCTCGGTATCGCTCCACTTCAGGTGGTTGGCGAGGGGGATCGCCTCGGTCACGATCAGCGCATCCACGCCTTCGGCCAGACGGGTGCGGGCATTGATCCCCTCGGCCTGATCGGCATGTGTCCAATTGTAGCTGAGCGGCGCGCCGTTGATGATCTGCGCCTCGACCCTGACCTCTTCGGCGATCTGTCCGGCAGTCGCGGCCGGTTGCCGGGCCAGGAGCTGGTCCAGCATCACCGGATTGTCGGGTCCGAACAGGGAATGCCCGACCATGACGACACTGGCCACCAGATCTGCCAGCGTCATGGGGAAACACCAGTGCGGGGGTGGCGCGTGATCACCTGCCAGACGATCTCCTGCACCTGCCGCGCGGCTTTGGCGCTGAAAGCATCCGCAGGCGAGCCATCGGCGCGTTGCAGCTGATGCGGCAGGCCAACCGGGCTTTTGTGATAAAGCACGCTGACATGGGTCAGCGCTACGACATAGGCGCCCAGATCGTTGATATGGATCGGGTCCAGTGCCCCCTCGGATGTGCGGGCAAAAAGCGCCTCGCGATGAGTCATCCCGTCGATCTGGCCGTCCTCGGCGGCGCGCACGACGGCGGCCATCACCTGTCCTGCGGGGATCAGATAGGCGGGACGTCTCGGATTGCGGCGGCTGTCAGATCCGGCCAGCCCGCCCAGCCAGAGCTGTTCCAGATCACCGTCGATCCGCTTCAGCCAGCCATCCGGCGTATCCAGCGGGTGCCAGGTTTCATAGAGGTATATCCGCGTCCGATCCGACCCCGCCCGGGCCAGATCAGCCCAGCGGCGAAAATATCGCGCGCCTTTGAAATAGCGCAGCGCGTCGCGCAGTTCGACCATCTCCGTCAGGATCACGGCGTCATAATCACCGGAGCCAACCGCCTCGCGTGCATCCCGCCAGACCGGAGGGTGATTGACCTGATCGAAATGCAGGATATCCAGATCCGGCTCCCAGTGATCCTGCAACGGGGTGCCCGACCCCAGCTGGCTGTTGTAGCTGTGCCCTTCCGGTGCCAGCTGCCGCACCATATGCGGCATATCGCGACCAACCAGCGAATGGCCAAGGTGGAACACCCGCATCGGGCCTGTCGGGGCCTTCAGCAAGGGCAGGGCAAAGGGGCTGGCCTGCGCGCGCAGTGGCAGCAGCGACAAGAGGGCGAGAAATCCGCGACGGCCGATCATTGCACCTCTGGCAGCTGCGCGGCGGTTGCGATCAGCCCCTCCCCGATAACAAAACGCCCGTCAATGGCGTCGCCTTTTCGAAACGGCAGCTGATCCGCTGTGAACCGCGCGCAAAACGTCCCGCTGATCTGATCGGTGCCCTGCGCCAAATCCATCTCAACTTCCATCCCGTCAAAGCCAAAGAACCGCTCGCTCAGGCGGTACTGACATTTATAAGCCGCTTCCTTGGCCGAGAATATCACTTTGGCGAGCTGGCCGGGGCTGTTTTGTTGTGCGAGCCAGTCACGCTCGGCCGGGCGGCAGATCTGCGGGATCAGGTCATTCGCCAGAGGCGTGTCCTCCTCCACGTCGACCCCGAGCCCGCGCATCTGTTGGGGCAGGGCCATAACGGCGACGGCGGCGCTGTGACAATGGCTGATCGAGCCGACAACCTCAGGCGGCCAGACCGGCGCGCGTTTGGGGCCGACGGGAATCGCGCTTGGTGTCAGGCCCAGCGTTGCCATCGCGCGATGCGCGGCAGCGCGGCCCGCCGCAAATTCGCGCCGCCGCTTCTCGACGGCATTTGGCGACAGGCAGGCGGCCTCCTCAGGGAAGGGCGGAGGCGGATCGTCCTGCGGATCGCAGGTTTCCACCACGACACAGGCGTCAAACAACCGGCGGATCAGCGCCTTGTGCCGGGCGCTGCGTGAGAGCGGATCGGCAAGGCTCATCCGCTGCGGGCCTTGCGGTTGGCCCGCATCGCGCGGCGTTTCGACATCATATCGGATTTTGCCGCCGCATCGACCGCGGGGGCGGCGGTGTCCTCTGCCGGGGCCGCTCCGGTCAGCGTGTCGATATGGCTGGCCAGCCCCGACAGCGTCGGAAACCGGAAGATATCCGTGATCGAGAGCTTCGGCACATCCAGAGCGCCGCGAATGTCGCGATGGGCCTGCACGGCCAGCAAGGAATGACCGCCGAGGGTGAAGAAATTGTCCTCTGCCCCGATACCGCTGACCCCAAGGATCCCGGCCCAGATCTCGGCAATCTTGCTCTGCGCTCCGGCGCTGAGCGGGGTGTCGGAGATGGGAGCAGTGATCCGCACCGGTTTCGGGTCCGGCAGGGCCTTGCGGTCGATCTTCTTGTTCGGCGTCAGCGGGAAGGCGGCGAGATGTTCGATATGGCTTGGCACCATGACGGCAGCGAGCTGCTGCGCCAGCGCGGCCTTGAGCGCTGCCTGATCCGGGGGCAGTGCGCCGGTGACATAGGCAACCAGCCGGGTGTCTGCCCCGCTGTCGCGCGCCACCACAACCGCGCCGGTTATCCCGTCCATGGCAGCAAGCGCGGCCTCGATTTCGCCCAGCTCGATCCGCTGGCCCCGGATCTTGACCTGATGGTCACTACGGCCGAGGAATTCCAGCTGGCCATCGCCGCGCCAGCGGACCAGATCGCCGGTGCGATACAGACGGGTCGAGGTCACCCCGGCGCCCGCATCGCTAAAGGGATCGGGAATAAACCGTTCCGCAGTCAGCTCGGGGCGCTGCCAATACCCGGCGGTGACGCCTGCGCCGCCGATCAGCAGCTCCCCCGGCACTCCGACCGGCTGCGGGGACAGATCCTCCTTGACGACATAAACAGTGGTATTGGCAATCGGCGCCCCGATTTGGGCGGTCCCGGCGGGCACGCCGGATAGGGTCTGCATGGTTGACCAGATCGTCGTCTCCGTCGGTCCGTACATATTGTGGATCTCTGCGCTGGTCGCCCCGCGCAGATCCGCGACCAGATCTCCCGGCAGCGCCTCCCCGCCGATCAGCAGGTGCGACAGCCGCCCCAGCACCGGGCGCGCATCGGCATCCGCGGTGATCATCCGCGCCATCGACGGGGTGCATTGCATATGGGTGACGCCATGGCGCAGGATCTGCGCCGCCAGCGAGACATCCTCCGCCGCAAGTTCCTGCGGGGCATTGGCAAGACGCAGCACCTCCGCAAGGGGTTTCAGCCCCTCCAGCACCACCTCGGGCGCGATGCCGTAGTCGATCAGACAGGCGATTTCATCAACGCCAATCCGCTTCAGCTGTTCGACCCGCTGCATGGCATCGGCAATGGTTCCAAACAGGCCGGAGTCTTCGAAATACCGTTCAAAGGCGAAGTCCAGAATGGCCTCCAGCTCCTCTGTCGAGAGCATCCCGAGATCCATTTCAAACGGGTTTTTCACCCCCTCGGGTTTCTTGAACGCGGGGAAGGCCCAGGCGTATTGCTTGATCAGACCGGCTGCTGCGCGCAGGTAATCCTTCATCGGTTCACGGGCCGTGGCGCGGGCGTCCTCGCGGGTATCGGCAAGATAGCTGTGTAGCATCAACGTGACCTTGTGATCGCGCGGATCGTGACCAGCCGCGCGCAGGGCGTCGTGGTATATGGCGATCTTGCCCGCGACTTCGTCGATGCTCTGGCCCAGCAGATGGGTCAGCACATTGGCCCCGATGCTGCCAGCTTCGCGCCAGGTCTCGGGGTTGCCGGCCGTTGTCACCCAGACCGGCAGTTCCTTTGACACCGGGCGCGGCTGGGTCAGCACCGCGTGGTCGCCGCCATCCTTGCGCGGGAAGGCAACCTCCTCGCCGCGCCAGAGCTTGCGCACGGTCTCGATCGCCTCAAACAGCGCAGGCTTGTTGGCGGGGGGGGTGTTTTCGGGGCGCAGGATGAAATCATCCGGCTGCCAGCCCGAGGCAAAGCCAATACCGGCGCGGCCGCCGGTCAGATTGTCGATCACCGACCATTCCTCAGCAATGCGGGCCGGGTGGTGCAGCGGCGCCACGCAGGAGCCCGCGCGCACACCGATATTCTTCGTCACCGCAGCCACCGCCGCGCCGGTTACCGCCGGGTTCGGATAGGGGCCACCAAAGGCGTGGAAATGCCGCTCCGGTGTCCAGACCGCGTTGAACCCGTGCTGATCGGCGAATTTCGCGCCCTCCAACAGCAGTTCATATTTGCGCGGACCGGGGCCGTCGTCATTGCCCCAGTAGAACAGGTTGAAGTCCATGCCCCGGTCGCTGGTTGCGATGGGGCCATTGGACAGCTGCAACCGTGCCTCATCACTGGACAGCACCAGCTTGAAGCCGCGCGACAGGGTCCAGAACAGCTCAAGCACGGAGATATCAAACGACAGGCTGGTCACTGCCAGCCAGCAATCGCCCGGCTGATGCGGAACCCGCTGGTCCATCGCGGCAAAGAAATTTGCCACATTGCCATGGCGCACCATCACCCCCTTTGGGGTGCCGGTAGAGCCGGAGGTATAGATCAGATAAGCCAGATCCTGCGGTCCCGGCTGGGTGGTCGGCCCACCGCTGCCTGCGGGTGTCTCCGGCAGATCATCCAGACAGAGAACATCGGCAGATGCGGTGCCGGGCAGCTGGTCGCGCAGACGGCTGTCGGTCAGGATCACACTGGCCGCGCTGTCGGTGATGAAATGCGCGATCCGATCCGCCGGATAGGCCGGATCAAGCGGCACATAGGCCCCGCCCGCGGCCATGGTCGCCAGCGCCGCGATGACCAGCGCAGGGCTCCGCCCCAGATAGATGCCGACATGGCTGCCCGGCGCAACACCCCGGTGGCGCAGCAGCGCCACCAGTTGTTCGACCTCCTCAGATAGCTCCGCGTAGGTCAGGCTTTGATTTTCGTAGACAAGCGCTGTGGCCTCCGGGGTCCGCGCCACCTGGGCTGCAAATTCTGCCGGGATGGTGGTGTCCTGCGTCCCGGTCAGAGCGGTTTCATTCCAGGCCACCAGCATCTGTTGCCGTTCGGTCTCTGGCAGCACGGGCAGATCGGCAAAAGTCCCCTCGGCCGCTGCGTCGCGCGCTGCTACCAGCATGTTGATCCGAGCGATCAGCAGGTCGACGGCCTGCGCATCAAGGCGTGTGCTATCAGCCTCCAGAGTCAGCCTGCCATCCGTCAGGCAAAGCGTCGCCGCACATCCCGCAATGGGCCGGTTGCTCCCCAGATTGCAGCCGATGTCGGGGCAAAGGCCGCTGCCTGCGGTCTGCCGCAGCTCTGGCGCGCGGGCGATCAGATCGGATGCGAATCCGCCGCTGTTGCGGATGCTGTCGAGATCCTCGCGCAGGCGGGTTTGCAGGTCTGCCAGGTAGCTGTCGCGGCTGGATTGCATCGGCACCCAGTCACAGATCATCCCTGTGACCGCCGCCTGTTGCAGCGCATCATTGCTAAGCGCGATCCCCGCAGCCTCGGACCCTGAACTGCACAGCGCCAGGGCAAGCGCCGTGGTCACCGCATCGGCTTCCGTCATGGCATGGCCGTCGGGCAGGTTCAGCGCGTGGCTGGTGATATCGGCTCTGGCATCGCCCGCGGGTCTGGCAAGCGGCAGATCCGTGGCAGGCAGCGCGGCGAGGGCCGCGCGCCATCTGGCTTCGCTTGCCTGTGTTGCGGCCAGCCGCCCTGTCAGATCGCGGCGCGTCTCCGCATCCAGCTGCCGCAGCACATCCCCGGTTTGGACATGGGTGCCGGCGCGGATCAGGCGACCATCGCTATGGTGCAACCCCAGCAGCCGCAGCGCGCGGTCGCCGCAGGCCAGCGTGACGCTGGTGTCGTCGACGGCTAGCACGGTGCCCGGTGCCGCCGATCCCGGCACCACCTCGGCAGAGCCGATCAGCACCACCGGCGCGCTGTCCTCCGTGCCCAGATGTAGCTTGGCCGCGCAGAGCGGGTTCCAATAGCCGTTGAAATCAAGCGCGCGGATCAGCCGGTGCACATCAGCCGCGGGCTGCGACAGGTCCAGCAGGGCGCCGGCTTCGGGCCGATCAGCGCGGGTATAGAGCTTGCGGGTGCTGAAATCCTGCGCCTGCCGCGCCAGCGTGTCGGTTTCCAGCTGGCTCAGCACATCGCCGAAGCTGTCCATCGCCGCGGCGTAGCATTTGGCGTTGAGACTATAGGCCGTCTCATCCCCGGCAATCTCAAACAGGCGCTGGGCGAGGATGTCGCCCTCATCCACACCGCCCTCGATCATATGCCAGGTGATACCGTATTCCGTCGCCCCTTCGATCAGGGCCCAGTTCGGCGTATTGAGACCGGCATAGCGCGGCAACGGTCCATCATGGAAATTGACGCCGCCCTTGGTCGCGCGGGTCAGCACGCTGTCGGGGATGATTTCGAGATTGGCAATCGACAGCAGCCAGTCCACCGATCCGCCAAAGTCGCGCGCATCCTCCAGCACGCTCAGCCCCTTGTCAGCGGCCCACTGGCGGATTTCGGCGTCTTTGGTCACCACGGCGGCGATGCTGTGGCCACGGGCCATCAGGGTGTCGGCGCAGGCGACAAGCAGCGATTCATTGCCAAGCACGATACAGGAGAATGGGGTCATTTCTGCTCCTCCGGTTGAAACGGGGTCTGGCGCGTTTCCATAGGCTGGGTTTGGCGGCGGCGAAAGATCGCGCGGCTATGATGAACGATCAGGTCCCGCAGAAAATAGGGCGGATCCGAGGCGGGTTTGTCCGACACCAGCCGCCGCAGCCCATAGAGCAGGCTGCCCGTGATCAGCGCCAATGTGGCCCCGACCGTATAGGCGCGTCCATGGGTGCTGAGAAAGTAATGCAGCCTGCTGTCGAACCAGTATTGCGGTGTGCGCTGCCAATCCTTCATCCCGGTTGAGGCGGATCCCACATGGGCCACCTCGCTTTCCGGCAGATAATGCGTGCTCCATCCGGCGCGGGCGGCACGGTGGCACAATTCGGTTTCCTCGAAATAGAGAAAGAAGGTCTCGTCAAAACCTCCAACCGCCTCGATCACCTCGCGTCGGATCATCAGGCTGGCACCAGCGGTCCAATCCAGCTGAGTTGGCTCGGTCGGGATCTCCATGGGCACCACGGCATCTTTCAGCAGGCGGGTCACGATGCCGGTCCGCACCGAGGATTCGAATTCCCCCGCAATGGTCGGGAACCGGAAGGCGGTGCAATGGGGCGTCCCATCGGTGCCCCGCACATAAGAGCCGACCAGCCCGGCGGTTGGTGTGGCCTGCAAGAAATCCCGCAATGCGCGGATCGCTCCCGGCTGCACAAAGGCATCCGAGTTCAGCAGATAATAAAACTCAGGCGCGCTGCCATCGGCGAGGCCGAGGCGAAAGCCGATGTTCATGCCCGCCCCAAACCCGCCGTTGCGGTCGCTGGCGATCAGGCGCAGGCGGCCGCTGTCCAGCCAGCCACGCTCCTGCACCGCCGTCAGCAATTTGTCATAGGACCCATCGCCAGAGCCGTTGTCTATGATCACCACCTCACCTTGCAGCGCGTTCATCTGCTCCAGCGCGGCGGCGGCACAGTCCAGCGTCATTTCCGGCGTCTTGTAGTTCAGGATGATGGTCAGAATACGCGCCTGTTCGGCCCCGGCTGCCGGGCGCGCGCAGGTCTCCGTCTGCTGTGGGGCGGGGCTGTCGGTCATGGTCATTCTGCCGTCTTTGGCGCGCTTTGGCGCAGCGCGGCGGCGTCGGCTGCATCAAGCCGCGCCTTGACCTCGCCTGCCAGCACGCTGACGTTGGGCACCAGCACCATGCTGTCGTGATCACCCGGCACCTCGACGACCTCGATCGCTGGCGCCCAGCGGGTCCAGTCGTTGTCGTCATAGACATATTCGCGCTCGCGGCTGACCCAGTTCCCTGCCGAGACCTGCCAATGGCGATCAAGCGGCGGGCGGAACAATGTGAGAGGTCCGCTCCACGGGCGCAGCTCATAGGCGGGCAAGGCGGCGCGGAAGGCCAGTTCGACCTTGCGGTTGTTGAACACCGGTGCGCTGCTGTCTTCGCTTGCGGTATACCGGCGTTTTTCGATCTCCCAGGCGATGCGATTGCCGATCCATTCGCCCAGATACCCGATGCCCTTGCGGCGCAGCTCGGCCCATTTGATCAGCGCCTTGTCGCGGTGGTTCAGCTCAGGTCGCATCGGCAACGGTGTGTCCAGCAGGATCAGCGCGGCGGTGTCTTCGCCGCTGGCGCGCAATTGCTGGGCCATTTCATAGGCGGTCAGCCCGCCGCCGGAAAACCCGCCCAATAGATAAGGCCCCTCCGGCTGGATGCTGCGGATTTCGGCGAGATAGTCGCGGGCTGCCGCGTCAAGCCGGTCATGCGGGGCGTCGTCGCCGATCAGGCCACGGGCCTGCAGCCCGTAGACCGGGCGGTCCTTGCCAACCATCAGCGCCAGATGGCGCAGGTTCAGAACGTTGCCGAACATGCCGGCCACCAGAAAGAAAGGCCGTCGCCCGGTGCCATCGCCGGGGTGGAGCTGCACCAGATGGGTATATGCCGGCGTCTCGGCCTGGGGCGTGCCTGTGTGGTCGGCGGAGGTTTCGGTGGTGAGGCCGCCGCCGGTGCGGGCGATCACCAGTTCGGCGAGCCTCGCGACGGAGGGGGCCTCAAACAGGGTGGAAATCGCCAGATCGACTCCAAAGCTGCGCTTGATCTGTGCAAAGAGCCGGACCGCGACAAGGGAATGGCCGCCAAGGTCGAAGAAGCTGTCGTCGACCCCGACCTGCGCCACCCCAAGCAGCCGGGCAAACTGCGCCGCGATCTCCTCCTCGACCGCGTTGCGCGGGGCGAGGTAGTCGGTGTCGAGCTGTGGCCGTTCAAAGCTCTGGCTGTCCTCGCGCGCCTGCTGCGGAGGCTGATCGGCCTGTGCCATCAGATCCGGCAGCGCGAGGGAGGATACCACCACCTGCGACAGGCCAGTCGCCAGCGCCCGGCGCAGCGCGTCCGGGCCTTCTTCGGCGCGGATGCCCTGGCTGATATTGCGATGCAGTCGGCGTTCCTCGGGCGACAGCGGCTGTGCGCCCGGCGATGCGGCCAGCCCCAGATCCGCGCCGCTGGCGTCTGCTCCCTCTGCCGGGGCCAGTTTGGTTGCACCGGGCAGCTGCTGCATCTGAAAGCCCCGGACCTCAACCAGCACGGTGCCATCTTCGGTGGTCAGGGTGATGTCGAACCGGGCACTGGTCGCATCGCTGTCCATCAGCCGCATATGGCTGAGCACGTCGCAGGGCAGCGGAGCAAAGACCTCGATACCGTCATAGGACACCGGCACCCAGAGCGCGGCACCGCGATAGGCGGGAATCAGGTCAATCGCCCATCCGGTGGCAAGATCCATCAGGCCGGGTGGCAGCAGCGTGCCGTCCTTGGCGGCGATGGCCGGCAGTTGCAGCCGGGCAATGCCTTCGCCCGTCCCCTGTCGCATCTGTTGCAGGACATGCCAGCGCGGGCCGAACTTCAGATGCGCCTCCTGTGGTGTCCGTAGCCGTTCGCGCTTGGTACAGGGTGACGTTTCGGTGGCCACCGGTAGCAGATCGGGCAGGGGGTGCCGACCGGGCTGCCGCGCCGCGATATCCGTCTCCAGCAGCGCCTGAACATGCAGGGCATAGCCCTCCGCCGTGCGGCTGTAGACGGCAAACTCATAACCGCGCTCGACCGGCAGCAGCCGCACGACCATATCGCAGGGGGCTGTCTCCGAGACCACGAGCGGGCGCAGAAAATAGAGATCACGCAGGGCAAAAGGCGCCTCATGCCCCAGTTCGGCAAGTGCCTCGGCGGCATATTCGATATAGCCGGTGCCGGGGATCAATGCAGTGCCATCCTTGGTGCGGTGTTCATCAAGGATCCACTGGTCGCTGCTCAGCCGACGATGAAACAGCACCCCGCCATCCGGGGCAAACTGGCGGCTGTCAAACAACGGCTGATCACAGGGGATCGGATCATCACCGGCCTCCTGCTGGCGGGCGCCAATGGCATCTGCCGCCATGCCGACATCTGCCCAGACCCCCCAATCGACGGCAACGACACGGGTTGTGTTGCCCGCAGCCCCGGCAGCGGTGCGGTGCTTGGCAAAGGCGTTGAGATATTCATTCGCGGCGACGTAATCGACCTGGCCGATCGGGCGCGTCACCGTCGAGGAGGAGGAGAACAGCACCATCAGCTCCAGCGTGTCGGTGCCGAAAATGGCGTCCAGTACCCGCAACCCGCTGACTTTCGGGGCGAGCACCTGGGAAATGTCGTCCTCGGTCTTGGCCAGAACCGGCGCGTCATTGATCTGGCCTGCGCCATGGATGACACCGGTGATGGGGCCAAAGGCGGTCTCGGCCTTGGCGACAGCGGCGCGCATCTGTTCGCTGTTGCAGACATCGGCTGCCAGCGGCAAGACCCGGCCCCTGCCAATGGCGTCCAATGCCATCACGGCGCGGATGCGCTGGGCGGTTGTATTGGCCGGGCTGTGGCGGTTCAGATAGCTGTCCCACTGGTCACGCGGGGGCAGGCCACCGCGCGAGATCAGCACCACATTGGCGCCATAGCTCTGCATCAGATCCGCGGCGATGGTGCGTCCGATGCCGCCGTAGCCGCCGGTGATCAGATAGGTGCCACCCTCGCGGAAGCCGGGGAGTGGCGATGTGATCTGATCCTCCTCCGACAGCTCCACCGGGCGCCACCGCAGGGTGTAGCGCTTGTCACCACGCCAGAGTGCGGTGTCATTTGCAGGCTCCGCCAGCAGCTCCTCCAGCAAGCGATCCGCAATCGACGCGGGCTGGTCCTCCGCCAGCCAGCGCCGCAGCCCACCGGGGCGGCGCGGCAGTTCGATATCGACCGTGGCGCAGGTGAGGCCGGGAATTTCGCGCGGCAGCACACCGGCAGGGCCGGCGATCATCGCCTTTTCGGGGTAGGGCAGCGGTTCGTCGCGCAGCTGGGCCGCGCCAGTGGTAAACACTGTCATATGCAGTGGCTGCGGTAGGTCGATCTGGGCCAGAGCCTGCCCCAGCGCGGTCAGCGCATAAAATCCCATCTCCAGATTGCGATCAAAGAAGGAGGCGCCGGGCCGGAAGGTCTCGCCCTCGGTCACCAGCCAGAAATGGCCGATACGGCTGGGCAGAAGATCGGCCAGCGCCAGATCGGCAAGCAGCGCATCGTAGCCCGCGCGCCCCTGTTCGGGCGCCAGCATATAGCGGGTCTCGCTCAGTTGCGCATAGGTGTCGCCGGGGCGCACCCGCACCACCCGGTGGCCTGCCTGATCCAGCCTTGCGGCCAGTTCAGAGCAGAGTCCGGCGTCGTCTTCAAACAGCAGCCAGGTTTCGGGCTGCTGATCCAGTTCGCCGGTGACGTCCAGGTCGCAGCTTGCCAATGCGGGCCGCCAGCTGGGGCGCGATCCCCAGTGCGACAGCTGGTCGTGGCGGGCCGGGGTGATGATGGCAGCCTCGGCGCGGGCCGGGGCCGCGGGCTCGATGAAATAGCGGCTGCGCTGAAACGCATAGGTTGGCAGCGGCAGGCGCTGACGCCGTGCATCGCCCCAGATCTGATCCCAATCGGCGTCCAGCCCGCAGGCCCAGAGCCGTCCGATCACCCCAAAGAAATAGGCATCATCCGCCATCATCTGCTCGGGATGGCGCAATGAGCTGAGCACCTGACCGGGTTTGATCTTCGGCGCCATCTGCGCCAGCGAGGACAGCGCCTTACCGGGGCCGACCTCCAGATAGATGCGGTTCGGCACGTCAGCCAGCGTATCAAGACAGGCGGCGAACATGACGGTATTGCGCAGCTGGGCAACCCAGTATTCGGGATCGGTGGCCTCGGCGTCGGTCAGGATCTGGCCGCTGCGGTTCGACAGGATCGGGCGTCCCGGTGCTGTCAGGGTCAACCCGCGCAGGAACTGGCGGTATTCATCCAGAATGCCCTCCAGCATCCGGCTATGGGCGGCAATATCAATCTGGATCCGCTGGTGATCCACCTCATCGGCGGTGAGCTGAGCCGCAAGCGCATCCAGCGCCTCCTGCGGGCCGGACACGGCAGTGAGGCGTGGGGCATTGACGCTGGCGATGTCCAGATCCGGCGAAAGCCGGGCCTCAACCTCATCCAGTGGAAGGGAAATCGACAGCATCCCGCCGGCAGGCACCTTGTCGAACAGCCGTCCGCGCAGCAGCACCAGATCGATGCAATCCTCAAACGACAGCACACCGGCCAGACAGGCGGCGGCGTTTTCACCCATCGAATGTCCCACCAGCGCGGCAGGGCGGATGCCCCAGCTGATCCAGAGCTGCGCCAGCGCAAATTCCACGATCATGATCAGCGGCAATTGCACCGACGGCTGTTGCAGCCGGGCATTGGCGGCGTCTTCTTCCCCCGGTTCCGGCAGCCACAGCGCGCGGATGTCATAGTCCAGCTGCGTCTGAAGGTGGTCGAGGCCCCGGTCCATCCAATCGGCAAAGACAGGCTCGGTTTCGTAGAGATCCCGCGCCATACCCGCATATTGCGCGCCGCCGCCGGGGAACATGAAAACCACCTCCGGCGGACGGTCGGCGCTGTCGTGGTCAAACACGCGTCTGGGGTCGCCCGCCTCAAGCAGCGCGGCGGCCTCCTCGGCGGTTTCGGCCACCAGGGTGCGACGCTTGGCAAAGCTGCGGCGGCCCTCCTTCAGCGTATAGGCCACATCGGCCAGAGGCAGATCCGGGTTGGCGCGCAGATGCGCGGCCAGGGCACTGGCATTGGCATTCAGCGCGGCCTTAGAATGGCCCGAGAGGCAGAGCACCTGAAACGGAAAATCGCTGTCCTGCGGTGCGGGGCGGGGTGCGGCCTGTTCCAGCACGACATGGGCATTGGTGCCGCCCACCCCGAGGGCGTTGACCGCAGCGCGGCGCGGTCCCTTGGCCGAGGTCCAGTCTCGCAACCGGTCATTGACCACAAAAGGCGCGGTTTCAAAATCAATCGCCGGATTGGGTGCCTCATAGCCGAGGCTGGGCGGGATCTGACCATGATGCAGCGACAAGGCGGTCTTGATCAGCCCGGCGACGCCGGCGGCGGTATCCAGATGGCCGATATTGGTCTTGACCGATCCGATACGGCAGTAACCCACGGCGGCGGTGGTTTCGCGGTAGGCTTCGGTCAGCGCGGTGACCTCGATCGGGTCACCAAGATAGGTGCCAGTGCCGTGGCATTCGACATAGTCGATGGTGTCCGGCGGGGTCTTGGCGGCGCGCAGCGCTTGTCGTACGGCGCTGGCTTGCCCCTCGACCGAGGGGGCCAGATAGCCGGCCTTGTCGGCGCCATCATTGTTGATCGCAGAGCCTTTGATCACCGCCCAGATATGATCGCCATCGGCCAGCGCATCTTCCAGCCTGCGCAGGGCAACCGCACCGGCACCGGAGCCAAAGACCGTGCCCTGTGCGCGGTGGTCAAAGGCGTGGCAGTGGCCGTCGGGTGACAGGATCTCGTTTTCCTTGAACAGGTAGCCGCGGCCCTGTGGCAGTTCGATGGTGACGCCACCGGCAAGAGCCATGTCGCAGTCGCCCTCGCGCAGGGCCTTGCTGGCATAATGCACCGCCACCAGCGAGGTGGAGCAGGCCGTCTGAATGTTGACCGATGGTCCCTTCAGATCAAAGACATGGCTGACGCGGGTCGACAGGAAATCCTTGTCGTTGCCGGTATGGCGCAGCAGGAACATGCCCACGTCATCCACCAGCGGTTTATTGGAGCAGATGTTGAAGTAGAAATAGCTGCCCATGCCGCAGCCCGCATAAACCCCGATGGGGCCGTTCAGGCTTTCGGGCGGGTGACCTGCATCCTCCATCGCGCCCCAGGCGACTTCGAGGAATTTGCGGTGCTGAGGGTCGAGAATGGCCGCCTCTTTTGGGCTGAAGCCAAAGAACTCGGCGTCAAATTCGGCGTAGCCGTCCAGCGCAGCGGTAGCGGCGACGTAATTGGGGTCGGACAGCGTTTCCGGGTCTTCGCCTGCGGCCAGCAGATCCTGCTCGCTGACGGGTTTGATCGATTCCACACCGTCACGCAGGTTTTGCCAGAACGCTTGCGGCGACTGCGCTCCCGGTACGCAGAGCGACATGCCGACAATGGCGATATCGCCGCTGTAGCGTGACGCGTCAAACGGAGTGCGATCTGTGGTTTTCGCGGATGTTTTCAATTGCCCCAATCGTCCTCAACCCATGTGTCCGAAACAAGAGCCTTGCCCGAACGTAACCCTAACCAATCAACAACACTGACCCTGCGAGCGCAAAGGTCTTGCAACAGTGGCACGAATTGGTCCCCAATCTGTGAACAGGGCGTGCGCCCGCTGGCCCCCAAGCCGACGGATTACCCTGTGCGCAGTGTGAACCCTGCAAAAGATATACGGTATCGATAGGGACAGATTGTGTCCAATTCGGCCTGAATTGCGAAGAGAATGCGGCATCACAGCACACTGCGCCGTGCCTTGGCCAGCGGCGCGGTGGCGAGCGCCTGATGGCCGTCGAACAGCTGCCGCTTTGGCGTGAACAGGCCGGGGTATAGCAGGCGCTCAGCATAGCCAAGCACCGACCCGGCACAGAGCCATGTCACCGGGGTCAGCGTCGCGTTCAGCAGCATATCGACCAGCGTCGCCGCCAGCATCAGCGCCAGAGGCGCGGCAAAGGGCGACAGCGTTGCAGCCGCATGGCGGCGCATCTGTTGCCACAGCAGCACCAAGGGCCCGGCCAGAAGGCCCATCTCGGCGATATAGCCAACCCAGCCAAAGGTGCCAAAGACAAGGATCCAGCGACCGTCCGGGATCGATTCGATCTCTCCGCTTTCGAGGTTGCGTACCAGATTACGCCCCCAGCCGCCCCAGCCGAACCAGGGTTTGTCGGCGGCGCGATCCAGCATCAGCGCCTCATTGGTGAACCGAAAGCCCAGCGATTGCGCCCGTTCGGGACTGAAGGCCTGGGCCTGCGCAAGGATGGCATCCACGGGCACCAGCCCAAGGTTGCGCAGCATCGGATAGACAATCGCCACCACCCCCAATGCCAGCGCCAGCCGCATCTGCATCCGGTAGGAAGCCATCGCCACAAAGGGTGTGAAGATCAGGCCATAGACCAGCGAGGCGATGCTCTTGCACAGGATCAGCACCGCAAAAAGGTAAATCGCCGCCATGGTATAGCGTCGCTTGTCCGGGCCTTCGGCACTGCGGGCCAGCGATGTTGCGGCCAGCACTGACATCAGCACGAACAGCGCCAGCCACAGACTATGGGGCAGGAATACAATCGGTCGGAACCCGCCCTGACGCATGGTCTGGCTGAAATCATGCTGAAAGAACCCATAAACCCAGGTGTTTATCTGCGGGCTGAACCGGACTTCGAACAGCGAGGGTATCGAATAGATCAGCCCGGCCACCATCAGCACCATCACCAGCTGCCGCTGCTGGTCGGGATGTGAGAGGTAGCGGCGCGCCAGAAAGAATGGCAGCAAGACGATCAACTGGTTGATCATCACCGATCCGAGGTCGCGCCAGCGCAGCCCGGGCAGGGCATAGGTCGGAAAGACGATGGGTTCGGCGTTTTCAAGAACGCGGAACACGATCGGGTCACCATTGGTCAGCACGGTTGCAATGACCGAACCGAGGAATAGAGCAACAAGCGCCCGCATCACCGGATGGCGGGGCCAGATCTCCACCCGCTTACGCAGGATATAGACACAGATCACAAAAGCGACGACGGCCGGAATGGAATCCTTGTCCATATCCGGGACCAATGGCAAGTCGAACACCGCAAGCGGTGGCAGGAACAGATATCCGCCGATGACGCACCAAAGAATAGCCTGCTGCAACGGCAGACGCCGAAACAGTTTGTATGCGATCACCGGCCAGGCGATCAGCATAAGATAGGCCAAAGCATTTGGCATCGCGTGCGGCCCTGCGCTCCTGTATTTGCCCCCGTGACCATGAGTTTAGCCCCAGATGTCTGCGCTGTCGCCCGCATTCGTATTCTGAGGTAAACTCTTGAAACAGATGCAAGGCCATGTGATCGAAGAGGGGCGTCGCTTCTGGCGCATGAGGGGGGATGCGGGTGTATTTTGATATTCGGGACACACGGATTGATGTGAACATTGCCGATCCGGCGCGGCTGGAACAGGCGGTGATGGGGCATTTCCAGACCCGTCGTGGCTTTGCGCTGGCGACGGTGAATTTGGATCACCTGGTGAAAATGCACAGCTCGCCTGCCTTTCTGAAAGCCTATGCCGCACAGGATTTCGTGGTGGCTGATGGGCGGCCCATTGTCTGGCTGTCGCGGCTGGCACAACGACCGGTGGCGCTGATGCCGGGCTCTGACATGGTGCTGCCGCTTTGTCGTTGGGCCGCGCGCGCCGGGGTGCCTGTTGCTCTTGTGGGCAGCACCGAAGCCGCGCTTCAGGATGCCTCCGCGGCATTGAAAGCTGAGGTGCCGGGGCTTGAAATCGCCTGGTGCCACGCGCCGCCGACGGGCTTTGATCCCGGCAGCGAGGCTGCGGAGCAGATCCTGCGCGAGCTTGCGCGCAAGCAGATTGGCCTGTGTTTTCTGGCGCTTGGCGCCCCCAAACAGGAGATCATGGCCGCCCGTGGTCGCGCTCTTGCGCCCGAGGTCGGCTTTGCCTCAGTTGGCGCGGGGCTTGATTTTCTGGGCGGCCATCAGAAAAGAGCGCCCGCCTGGGTGCGCCGATTGGCCCTGGAATGGCTGTGGCGGGCGCTGAGCAGCCCGCGCCGCCTGGGTCCGCGCTATCTGCGCTGTCTGGCAATCCTGCCGGGTCAGCTGCTTCACGCGCTCAGGCTGCGCCACCCCTGACGGAAACTGGCCTGACCGGATCTGGCCTGACCGGATTTGGCCCGACCGGATCTGACCTGACCGGGGTGGCGGCAGTTATTTGTATTCCATCAATCCGCGTTTGCGCCCCCGCAGTCGCAGCCAGTGATATTCCATCGCGCCCTGTGCCTCGGCAAATTTGCCGAGAATGGAATAGAATGCGCGACGACGGCCCATCCGGGTAGCCAGCCGCAGGAACTGCACCGGGTAGACCAGCAACAATAGCAGCGCCCAACCGGAAAACGGCAGCAGCATCAGGATGAGGGCCGGGATCCCGGCGCCCCAGATCAGCGCCCGCCGGGTTTCCGCAACCCAATGGCGTTCGGGACCGGCGCCATGCAGCGCCGCCCCCTCGGCAAAGGCGAAACCCGCACGGCGGCTGCGCTGCCACCACTGCGAAAACCGGAGCATCTGGGCATCGTGCAATGTCATCTCGGCATCCAGCCGCCAGATTGACCACCCCGCGCGTGCCAGACGCAGGCACAGCTCAGGCTCTTCGCCCGCGATCAGGTCGTTGCGATAGCCGCCAACCTCCTGCAGGGCGCGAAGCCGCATCAGGGCGTCGCCGCCACAGGCCTTCGCCGGGCCGACCGGAGTGTCCCATTCGTGATCGCAGAGCTGGTTGTAGATCGAGCTGTCGGGGTGACGTTCGCGCCGCCGCCCACAGACCACCGCCAGCCGGGGATCAGCCTCCAGCCGCGCGGTTGCGCTGGCGATCCAGCCCGGCACCACCTCGCAATCGCCATCCACCAGCTGCACATAGGTACAGTCGCCGTCGAGATGGGCCAGACCTGCATTGCGGGCGCGGGCAGCGGTGAACCGCTCGCTCATATCGAGGCTGACAACCTTTACCCCCAGCGCCTCGGCCGCGGCGACCGACCCATCCGTCGACCCGCTGTCGACGTAGATCACCTGACGCAGCTGACCTTGCAGGCTGCGCAGGCAGGCCAGCAGCCGCGCCCCTTCGTTGCGGCCGATGACGACAGCATCGACAATCGGCGGCGTCTGGGCGGCGACCGGCGGATCCTGCACATCTCGGGTCATGCTGCGCTCTCCGCCAGATAACGCGGGGAAACCTGCAGGAAACCGGCCTCGCGCAGCTGTTGCGGCCCGGTTTCCGGCCCGTCATAGCGCTGAGCCTTTTCGGACCATAGGCTGAGATCCGGCGTCGTGGCAAAGCCCGCAACACGCAGCGCATCCTCGCCATGGGAGATAGCCGCGCGGGACAGGGAGGCCTGATCCCGCGCCATCGGATCATTGGCAAATTTATAGTGTTTCAGAACTGCCATCGTGTCGGCGACCTGCACACCGGTCGACAGATGCGGATGCACCGCCGGGCCGACGTCTGCACCGACAAAAACCAACGGGTGTTTGCTGAGGCAACAGTTCTCTCCGAAGACGGCGCCGCGAATGCCACCGAACTGCATTCTGGGTGCAGGCGCGGGCGCATCTGGCAGCCGGTTCTGGGACAGGAAAAACCCCAGCCCGGTAGCCGGATCATGATAGGGCAGGGCGCGCACCGCGCTGATGTCGTAGTGGCAGAAGCTCTGCTGCACCTCCGGGTAGGCGTGCTGCGCGACCGATTGCAGCGGCGCCTTGGGAAACATTTCCAGCATCTGCGCCATCATCGCGCTATACCCATGCCGATCCAGATAGCGCACCAGCCCGGTCAGGCCGAGCTGCGCCTGCCCCTCGAATTCAAGGATTTCGTCCATATCGGCGAAAAGACACCAGCGACCGGCGCAAAACTTCCGCGCCGCATACCCGCGAAAGATATTTTCAAAGCGGCCCCAGGGCAGGCGGGATTGCAGCACCGTGACATCCGGTTCTGCCGCCAGCCGGGCCAGCGTATCGTCGCTGGAGCCGGTGTCGCAGAAGACGAAATGCGCCGCTCCAAGCGCGCGGTAATGGGCGAGAAAAACATCAAGGTAATAGGCTCCGTCCCGCACCAGCGCGACCACGGTAACTGCTTCGCGCGGTTGATGAATTTGGCGCGGCCCAGACAGGTGCCGGAGCGTTGCACGAAACCGCAGGCGATCAAATGGCATGACGATCCTGCTGTCGAACCGATCCGCAAGACGGGCACGAAACCGGCGGGTCAGCCCATCGGGCGCTTTCGGCGCGGCGGGGCTGGGAGGATCATCTGTGCCGGTCATCGTGGCTCCTGGTCGGACAGTTCCAACTGTGCAAAAACATCGATCCGTGGCAAGTATATTGCATTATGTTAGCGCTAAAACTATGACCGTCGCAGAATTGCATTTCGACGCTGAATACGGCAGTGTCTCGCAAAAATCGGACATGCAGAGGGACAGAGCACATGGGCTCGGACATGACAGTGCTGGTTGGCGACGTGGGCGGCAGCAATACGCGGCTGGCCCTTGCCGGTCCTGAAATCGGCGTCACGGCGCTGCAAAGCTTTGCTAATGATAGCTTTTCCAGTCTCGATGACGTGCTTGCAGCCTATTGCTCGCAGCCCGATCTGCCGCCTTTGGCCGGTGCCTGCATCGCGGTGGCGGGGCCTGTCTATGGCAACGAATATCAGCTGACCAACCGCAACTGGCAGGGGACGGCAGAGGACCTGGGCCGACAGTTGCAGCTAGGCGAGGGCGCGCGGGTTGACGTGATCAACGATCTGGCCGCGCTCGGGCATTCGCTGCCCGCACTGATCCCCGGCCAGCTGTCGTCGCTGCGGGCGGGACACCAGCGCGGACAGCAGGCGCTGGTGGCTGGCATCGGCACCGGCTTCAACGTGTCCTTGTCGGTGGATGGCCACACTGCCGAGGCCGAGATGGGCCATACCAGCCTGTCGGCGCCTGTCGCGCGTGGTCTGGTCGAACGGCTTGGAGAGCGAGCTGCCGGTTTTGCAACCAATGAGGATCTATTCTCGGGGCGCGGGCTGGTGCGCTATCATCAGGCGCTGCATGGCGTCGCGGCAGAGGGCGGCGCGCAGATCGTCGCGGATTATCTTGCCGATGCCGACAGCCCTGCCGCCGAGACGGTGACCAGCTGGGCGCGGCTGCTGGGGGATTTTGCCCGCGAATTGGTGCCGACCTATATGCCGGGACAGGGGATCTTTTTTGCCGGCAGCGTGGCACGGGGCGTGCTCGGCACCCCGGCCTGCGAGATATTCCTCAAAAGCTTCCTGCAACCTGCGACCGGCGTGCAGAGCCGGTGTGAAACCACGCCGCTGTGGTTGATCACCGACGATGCCGCAGGCGTCAGCGGGGCGGCGCGTTTTGCAATCGAAATGGCCGGCCGCAGTCGCTGAACCGCGCCCATAGCTGGGGCGCAGATCAATAGTCGCGTTTGAAGAAGAGGCCGATCCCGGTCTCGCCTTCGCCATCCACCTTGCCGGTGACGGTGAGGCTCTTGCTCACATCCAGATTGATGCTCAGCTCACTGTCGCCGCGGGTGTTGACATTGAAATCGGTATAGACGTTCTCCGATACATAGCCGCCGATATCCAGAAGGCCCGCGCCGATATTGTCGAGACCCAGCTCAACATTGCTGGCGCCGGTTTCATCGCGCAGTTTGCTCTCGGCCCGATTGCTGCCGCCGCGCCCGCTGAGCGTGGCCACGGAGCTCGCCAGCCGTGCCAGCGCCAGCGGGGAGAGGTCCTGAATATTGTCGCCAAACAGCAATAGCGCCAATGCCTCCTCGCTTGGGCGTTCCGGCTCGGAGGTCACCTTGATCGAGGGGCTGTCGATCAGCCCGGAGAGTTCGAGCGTCGCGGTGCCTTCGGAGGTCGCTGCCGAGGAGCGCAAGAGCAGATAGGGGCGCAGGTCGCCTTGCAAGGTGATCTGCCCCTCATCAAGCGCCAGCCGTCGTCCAAGAATGTCAAAGGTGCCACGGATCAGGCTGATCTGGCCTGATGGCGCCAGGTTCGCGGTGCTGCCGCGCAGCTGGATCTGGCCGCCCAGCTCGGCACGAACGCCGCGCCCACGGGCGTTGATGCGATTGGGCGCGCTGATCAGCACGTCAAGCAGGGTTCGGCCAGCCCCGCCACCGCCGCCGCCGGTGTTGATCAGCCCGGCACGGGCGCGCGTGCGGCGCACCTCGGCAGGCTCACCCTGATGGCGGATATCCGGGATCGGCGCTGCGGTGACGGAGCCGCCTGCGGTCGCAAGGTTGATATTGGTCTCGCCCACATCAATCCGCCCTGACAGGCTTTTGGTTCCGATCAGCCCCCCGGTCAGAGACAGCGCACCAGAGAGTTGCGTGTCATAGGACAGCTGATCGCTGAGACCGACATTGGTGAGCGCGATCTGCAACTGCGCATCAAAGGGCGCGATCAGCCCGATGGGTCCGCTGACCCGCAGCTGGCCGCCATCGCGGGGCTGCGCCGTCAGCTGAAGATCGGCTCTGGACCGCGCAATAGAGACGGTGGCGGTGATGTCATCTATCCGCTGGGCGGCAGCCGGAATTGCCAGCGACGTCCCACTGGTACGGATCTGCCCGCTGAGGTTGGCCAGCGATGGCTCCCCTTCCAGCGAGAGATCGAACTGGGCGGGGCCACGGATCAGATTGGGTGACATGAAGGGGTTCAGCCCCTCCAAACGCAGCTGTCCCCTGGCATCAATATCGGCACGGCCCTGCACCTCGTCCCAGCTGCCCGCAACGGTGCTGGTGACGCCAGCCGGGCCAATCGCGCGGCTATCGATCTGCCAGACCCCATCGCGGCGACGGGCGGTGCCTTCGGCGGTCAGCCGCCCCGGCAGCCCGGGAACGAAGCGCTGTACCTCGGCCACCAGCGCGTCAAAGGTGATATCGGCGTCCCCTTTGTTTTCGGAGACCGTACCATCGAGATCAGCCGACAGCCCCGCCGGTCCTTCGGCCGCGCCGTCAAAGGTCCAGACCCCGGCGCGGCGGCTGGCAGTGCCCTTGGCGCTCAATGATCCGGCGAGGGTCGGTACAAAACGTTCAAGCGCGTTGATCGCGGCGTCGAACTCCAGATCGCCATCGCCGTTGATATTGATCTGGCCGGTCAGCTCCGCGCGGGAGGATTTCGGGCCTTGCAGCTCCGCAATGCCAGAAAACGTCTGGTTCTCGCGGGTGATATCCGCGCTGAATTGCAGCGCTCCGGGGGCCTGCGGCAGGACCTTCTCCAGCTGCTTCAGCGTGGCGCCGAGGGACAGGTTGCCGCTGGTGCTGCCCAGTTGCCCATTGGCCCGCGCGGTCAGCCCTTTGGCCTCCAGCGCGAAGCTGTCGATGCTGAGCCCGGCCTCGTCCCGGCCGGCCTTGAGCGCAATGGTGGTAGTGCCGCCGATCAGGTCATCGACAGGCCGCAATCCCGCCGAGAGGTCCTGACCCCGAACTGCGAGGTCAATGTCAAAGGCCCCAGACAGCGGGGTGGTGGAGCCGACGGCCTTTGCCGTCATCCGCCCGTCCAGAGATTGTCCCGCAAGGCTGGAGAAACGCGCAAGATTCTGGGCGTTGGCGTCAATATCGGCGGAGATGCGCAGCCCGCTTTCCAGACCGTCGATGGTGACCGCGCCGGTCGCACCGTAATCCGCGCCCAACAGCAGCATATTGGTGATACGCAGCGCGCCGGGTCCATCTGTGGTGACCTGCCCGTCAAAGGTGATTGCCGCCCCCAGGGCCTCGGCCAATGCAGGGGCGGTGGGGCGCAGCCCGGTCAGCGCGGCGGCGATCTGCCCATCCAGCGCCAGACCGCTGCTCTGGTCCAGGGTGCCGGTCATCTCCAACTCGGCACGGGCAATGCGCAGCGCGGGGTTGGCCAGCCGTTTCATCCGTGCGGTCACGGTCCAGTCGCGGCCAGCGGGTTTCCGTGCATGGAGCGCAAGGTCGGTGACCGTGGTCGAACCGCCTGCCACCGGCAGGACCACCGCTTCCTGTCCCGGCGGAGGGGTGACCGCAGCGCTCAGATCGGCGCTTTCAAGTTCGCCACCGGCGGCCATTTCAACAAAACCGGAAACCTCCAGCGCCTGTGTCGAAAGCGCCAGATCGTCGATCATCACCCCGCCCATGGCGCGGGTCTGGCCGCGCAGCCGGGCGCGCATGTCTGGGCCGAAGAACGGCTGATAGACCGGATCGACCAGCGCGGTGATATCGCCGTTCAGATCCGCACGAAAGCCAATGGGGCGGCTGCCCGCGCTGGGATCCGCCGGGGCGTCGCCGGCAGGCGACAGAACAACAGTACCGCCGAGGCGTCGGGTGCCGTCGGTATCCAGTGCCAGTTCGGCGCTGAAATCCTCAACCGGTCCGCGTCCTTGCAGGGCGAGACGGATATCGGGGCCGCCTGGCAGGCCAAGCGCGGTGGACACAAGCCCGCCGTCTTCCTCCTGCAACACCATATCAACCGTGATATTGCCGGTGTCATTGGCAAAACCCGCCTCCAGGGTGAGCTGATCACTGTCGCGGTCCAACCGGGTGATCTGTAAGGCGCTGTCGAGCGCGCCATTGGCAAGGCTCATCGCACCATCAAGGGTCAGCACCGCCGCCACCCCGACCAGATCCTGCCCAAGTGTCAGCCGCCCAACCTTGATTTCACCGATATTGATCGACACCGGCAGCTCCGGCAGCTGGAACGGCGCCGCCTCGGGGGTTGGCAGGTTGGGGTCGTCCAGCGGCGCAGCGGGTGCGCGTTCGATATGAATGCGATCCGCCTTTAGCGTGTTGATGGAGAAATCACCGCGCAGCAGGCCTAGGCGGTTCCAGTCCAGTTCTGCGCCCTCAATGGTCAGCCAGATGCCTTCGCTATCTGCCACGGTCAGCTTTTGCAGCGTAGCCTGAGAGGACAGCGCTCCCTCCAGGCCGGTAACGCGGATCGCGCGGCTCTCGCCCGAGAGCGTGTCTTCGAGAAAATCAACCAGCAGGCCACCGCTCTCTTGGCGCTCCTGCGCGGGTGTTTCAAGAGGGGCCATTGTCAGCGCCACAGCCACGAGCAGCGGCGAGAACAGGGTGGCAGGGCGGAGGGCTGCGAGAAGATGTTTCAAAATGCCTGTCCTATCCCGATGTAGAATTGCAAGCCGTCGTCGCTGCCACCGTCTACCGGATAGGCCAGATCCAGACGGATAGCGCCGATCCCGGCCACGTCGTAGCGCAGCCCGAACCCGGCGCCGGCATGTCGGGCCGAGTCCGAGGAGACAAAACTCTCCGCATCCACCAGCCCGACATCGTAAAAGCCGACAAGGGTGAATTTCTCGCCGATCCGCCCGCGTACCTCGCCCGATAGGGCCAGATAGCCGCGCCCGCCGGAGATCCCGCCCGCCGCAGGCACGCCCAGCGACTGGAACTCCTGACCGCGCACCGATCCTGCGCCGCCGGAGTAAAACAGCAGGGTGGGCGAAACATCAGACAGCGAGGGGCCGATCACCGATCCCATCTGCAACCGCCCGGCCAGTACGATGCGGTCACTGCTGCCAAGCGCCTTATAGGCGCGTCCGTCGAATTTCAGCTGAAGCCCGGATTTGCTGCCATCAATGCCGACAAAGGGCAGGGCGCGGGCATCCAGATAATATCCGCTGGTGGCGCTCAGGCTGCTGTCGCGCCCGTCGTATTCCGCCCGCAGCTGCCCGACCAGATATTTGAAACGTCGCTTGCCGAAGACGTCTTCGGCGAGCACGCTTTCAAAGCCAACGGAGGCCTCGGCAAAAAGCTGGTCGGAATAGACCCGGCGCAGACCGACCGCGCCCAGTCCACGGGTGGCGGTGTAATGTTCTTCGTCCAGCCTCTCGGCCTCAAGCAGGTAGAACTGGCTGTCGTCGGGACCAAAAGCGGCAGGCCGGTCCAGCCGCAGCGCCACGCGCCCGTCCAGATCATTTGCACTGCCAATGCCCGACAACCGGGCCTCAAATCGCAGGCGCTCCGCACCGCCAAAGAGATTGCGGTGCATCCAGGAACCACTCACCTCCAGCCCGTCAGAGGAGCTGAGCTCAGCCCCAAAGGTAAATCGCCGGGGCGGCTGATCCTCGATTCGGGCGACATAATCCAGCGTACCGTCGGGATTGGCGCGTTCGGCAGGGCGAATGGTGACAGCGGCAAAAGCCCCGGTGCGGCGCAACCGTGTCACGGACCGCGACAGAAGATCGGGGTGAAACACCTCGCCTGTCGGGAAGCCTGCGATCAGCTGTATCGCCTCTGCCCGCACGTTCGAGGGTGTGGCCAGTTTCAAACGACCAAAACGCAGCTGCGGTCCCGGCGCCAGGCGCAGACTCGCATTCAGTCTGGCGGCCACATGGTTGGCGGTGATCGACTGCGCGCCGACCTTGGCCTGCGGGTGACCGGCATAGCGCCAGTTTTCCACACCCGCGTTTGCGGCATCGCGCAGGACTGCGGTGGTGGCGGTGCGACCGGTGGCAAATTCTTCGGGGATCTCAACCGCTCGCCGCTGTGGGAGGGGGGCAATCTCAGCGGTGCCAAAGGTGAATTTCGGACCTGCCTTGACGGTGATATCTATCTTCTTGATCTCACGCGGAAGGTTCAGGGGCTGGATCCGGGCCGCCTCGCGCCCATCGACGCTAATCTGCACCACCGGTGAGAAATATCCCTGATCGTAAAGCACCTGCACCAGCGTGCGATAATCCGAGAGCGCCGCCGCCATCAGCGGCTGCACGCCGGTCTCGCCGCGTGCGCTGGTCGCCAGCGTGGCAGAAGCATCCTGCAGGAGGTCGCGCAAATCGCCGTCCGACCCCGGCGCGACCAGCCGGGCGTCCGCCGCAGACAGCGCCAATGTGCCGCCAAAGAACAAGGCCGTTGCCAGGGCGGCCTTGCGGCCCAGCTGAGCAAAACCCCGAGGTTGAGTGACATGGCAAAGGGAGCGGCGGAAGGATCGGCGATAGAACATGGGACGCTCCGGACAGGCTACAAGATCGGTCCCCGGTCTCGGGCGGATCGGCGCTGACGCCACCGAGACATGTGGACCGGGATCAGACCTAACATAGGGCAAACCCGGTGTGTAACGTCAATCTCGCGTGATAGGTTCCCGCGCCAATTCGTGATCAAGCCTCTGACAGATCGGCGACAGATCGGCGCTGATGCGCGCCCCGGGTTGGAGCTGACGGGCTGACGACCGGCTACATCTGCGCGGCGCGGAACCAGGCCCGGATCGCAGCGCGATCCTCGGGCGCCATATAGGTGATATTGGCAGGTGGCATCGCATGGGTCACACCCGCCTGCAGGTAAATCTCACCGGCGCGGCGGGCCACATCCGCTTCGGTCTCCAGCAATACACCCTTGGGGGCGGTGCGGATCCCGTCCCAGAAGGGTTCGCGGGCATGGCACATGCTGCATCGGCCCAGAACGATTTCATGCACCTCGGCAAAGCCTTCGGTCTGGGCCATGGTCAGCGCGGTGCCGCTCAGCGCCGCCTCCTCCGGGGCATCGTCGCCCTCATGCTCAAGCCCCAGCGACGACAGGATGATCACGCCCAGGAACAACAGCGCCGTCGCCAGCCAGGTCCAGGTCGGATCACCGGCACGGGCGTGGCGTGTGTTGAAATAATGCCGGATGGTCACCCCCATCAGGAACACCAGCGCCGCGATCAGCCAGTTGTATTCGCTGGCAAATGCCAGCGGGTAGTGGTTCGACAGCATCAGAAACACCACCGGCAGCGTCAGATAGTTGTTATGGGTCGAGCGCAGCTTGGCGATCTTGCCATATTTGGCGTCCGGCGCGCGGCCTTCCTGCAGATCCTTCACCACGATGCGCTGGTTGGGCATGATGATGAAAAACACATTCGCCGTCATGATGGTGGCGGTAAAGGCACCGAGATGCAGCATCATGGCGCGACCGGTGAACACCTGATTGAGACCCCAGCCCATGGCTACGAGCATCACGAACAACAGCACCATTAGCAGGGTCGGGCGCTCAGCCAGACCGGATTTGCACAGACGGTCATAGACCAGCCAGCCCACCGAGAGCGTCGCGGCTGAAATCAGGATCCCCTGCCACAGCGCCAGATCCGCCTTCGACTGGTCGATGAGATACAGCTCGCCGCCGACCCAATAGACCACCATCAACAGCGCAAAACCCGAAAGCCATGTCATATAGCTTTCCCATTTGAACCAGGTCAGATGGTCAGGCATCTCGGCGGGAGCGACCAGATATTTGCGGATGTGATAAAAACCGCCACCATGGACCTGCCATTCCTCGCCATGGGCGCCCACCGGCAGATCCGGTGCCTTGCGCAGCCCCAGATCCAGCGCGATGAAATAGAAGGAGGAGCCGATCCAGGCGATGGCGGTGATCACATGCAGCCAGCGGATGGCAAAGCCCAGCCAATCCCACATCATCAACAGCTCAAACATTCAGATCCGGTCCTTTGTCGCCCAATGCGCATTGCTGCGGCCGGGGCTGGGTTAACAGTCAGTCGCTGCGCGTCCTGCGGGCGCCGATGCCGCCCGGTGGTTCGGGCCGGGCGGGGCGCAATCTGGCCTAGCGCAGCCCCGCCACACTAGGCAAAGCGGGGTTTCTTCGGTATTCCCATATACTGCCAAACTGTATCAAAAAATCTGGAACAATCGCAGGCCTCTGTCATGTCTTACCTCGACAATATCCGCACCTTCGTTCGGGTCTATGAACTGGGCTCGATGTCGGCCGCAGGGCGCGACCTCAGGGTGTCGCCTGCAGTCACCTCGGCGCGGATCTCGCAGCTGGAGGAATACCTCGGCGTGCGGCTGTTCCAGCGCACCACCCGCAATCTGACCGCAACCGAGCAGGGGCGTGCCTTCTATGACGGGGCGGTTGCGGTTTTGGATGCGGTGGATCTGGCGGAGGCCAGGGTGATGCATCTGACCGATACCCCGCGCGGCACCCTGTTTGTGGCGGCACCTCTGGGGCTGGGGCGGCGGCTGCTGGCGCCGCAGACGCCGGAATTCCTGGCCACCTACCCGGAGATCAACCTGCGTCTGCGGCTGTCGGACCGTGCGGTGGATCTGACCAGCGAGGGGCTGGATCTGGCATTCTTCCTGGGCCAGCCAGAGGACAGCAACCTGCGCATTCGCAAGATTGCGGATTGCCAGCGGGTGCTCTGCGCCGCGCCCGCCTATGTCGCGCGGCGCGGGTTGCCCGCAGATGGTGACGCGCTGCTGCGGGATGGGCATAATTGTCTGAACCTGCGCTACCCCGGCGCCAGCGAGTTTCAGTGGCTGTTGCAGACCGGCGATGGCCCGCGCCGTTTTGCGGTGAGCGGGCGCTACGAATGCGATGATGGCGATGTGCTGACCGATTGGGCGCTGGCAGGGGAGGGCGTGATCCTGAAACCCCTCTTCGAGGTTGCCGAGCATCTGGCGGCAGGACGTCTGGTGCCGGTCGCCGAGGCCACACCACCGGTGCCCGTCCAGCTGGCCTGTCTTTATACCCATCGCCGCCATCAGGATCCGAAGACCAGATTGTTCATGGAATATATGACCGCGCGGCTGGCCTCAGTGCTGCGTGTCGATGGGCTGCGTGTCGATGGCGCGCAACCGGGGCGTGCTGCCGACCCCGCGCAGGCAGGAACGCCCGAGACCTGAGCGACCCGCAGCAGCTCCCGCCCGCCCCGGCGCTCCTGTCGGAGCGCCGTGTCCGTTGGGCATGGCCGCGCCAGGGCGCGGCGGCGCTCAGCTGCCGCGATAGGTGGAATAGCCGAAAGGCGACAGCAGCAGGGGCACGTGGTAATGCGCGCTCTCATCGGTGATGCCAAAGCGGATCGGAATTTCGTCCAGAAACAGCATCTCGCCGGAGGCCTGGCCGTTGGTGCGCAGGTATTCCCCGGCCTCGAACACCAGCTCGTAGAGACCGGTCACAAAATCCTTCTTCGGCAGGATCGGACTGTCGGTCCGCCCATCGGCATTTGTCAGCATCTGCGCGATCTCGGTGCGCCCGCCTGCATCCAGCCGGTACAGCCGGATCGGCAGTCCGGCGGCGGGGCAGCCGCGCGCGGTGTCCAGCACATGTGTGGTGAGATACCCGGGCTCTGTCCTTGTGCTCATTCTTAAGTCCTCCTGCTATGGGGCTACCTCTGCCTGATGGCGGCGGGGCCTGCAAACCTGTGCAATCTGATAGTGTATTCGGGAAAATTTGAAAGATAGCCGTGATCTTCTGCCATAGTAATGACCTGGAGTTGTTTGAAAAGAGGCCCCCGGCAATGAACAGATACCCCCGCAACATGATCGGATATGGCGCGACGCCGCCCGATGCAGCCTGGCCCGGCAATGCCAAGGTCGCGGTGCAGTTCGTGTTGAACTATGAAGAGGGCGGGGAGAATAATATCCTGCATGGCGATGCGGGATCGGAGGCGTTTCTGTCTGACATCGCCGGGGCGGCGCCCTGGCCAGGACAGCGGCACTGGAACATGGAATCGATCTACGATTACGGCGCCCGCACCGGGTTCTGGCGGCTGCATCGCATGTTCACCGCTGCGGATATCCCGGTCACCATCTATGGTGTTGCCAGCGCATTGGCGCGCTCTCCCGAACAGGTCGCGGCGATGAAGGCTGCGCAGTGGGAGATCGCGTCACACGGGCTGAAATGGGTCGAACACAAGGATATGGCAGAGGCCGACGAACGCGCCGCCATTGCCGAGGCGATCCGCCTGCATACCGAGGTGGTCGGAGAGCGTCCGCGTGGCTGGTACACTGGCCGGTGCAGTGAGAACACCGTGCGTCTGGTGGCGGAGGAGGGCGGTTTTGACTATATCTCGGACACCTACGACGATGATCTGCCCTATTGGCTGGAGGTCGGCGAACGCGATCAGCTGATCATCCCCTATACGCTGGAAGCCAACGACATGCGCTTTGCCACCGCACCCGGCTACATCACTGGCGAACAGTTTTATCAGTATCTCAAGGACGCCTTTGACCTGCTCTATGCCGAGGGTGAAGAAGGTGCGCCGAAAATGATGTCGATCGGGCTGCATTGCCGCCTGATCGGCCGCCCCGGCAAGGCAGCGGGGCTGAAACGGTTTATCGACTATATCCGGGGGGTCGACGGGGTCTGGTGTCCGCGCCGCATTGATATCGCGGATCATTGGGCGAAAACCCATCCACATCAGCGCCGTGAACGCCCCAGCCAGATGAGCCGCGCGCGATTTGTCGAGGCCTATGGCGGGATCTTTGAACACTCCCCCTGGATTGCCGAACGGGCGCATGGTCTGGAACTGGGACCAGCCCATGACCGCGCGGCAGGGCTGCATAATGCGCTGTGCCGGATGTTCCGCTCTGCCAGCGAGGCGGAGCGGTTGGGCGTGCTGACAGCGCACCCGGATCTCGCAGGCAAGCTGGCCGCCGCCAAACGTCTCACGGCGGAGAGCACCAGCGAGCAGGCCTCCGCCGGGCTGGATGCGCTGACTGATGCGGAACGCACACGGTTTACGCAATTGAACAGCGCCTATGTGGAAAAACACGGCTTTCCCTTCATCATTGCGGTGCGCGACCACGATAAGACGTCGATTCTTGCAGCATTTGAACGGCGTATCGCCAATGATCGCGACAGCGAATTTGCCGAAGCCTGTCGGCAGGTCGAACGTATCGCCGAGTTCCGCCTGCGGGATGTGCTGCCGTGAGGGACTGCCAGCTATGCCGGAGACCGCGATGAAGATGCTTGAGATCCAGCCGATCACAGCCGAGGGCTTTGCCCCCTTTGGCGATCTGATCGACTGCACCGGAGCGCCGGACAAGATCATCAACCAGGGGCTCTGCGGACGGTATCACGATCGGGCCACCATGGAGTTCAGCGCCGGTCGTGCGGGTCTCAGCCTGTTCAACGCCGAGCCGCGTGAACTGCCGATGCCACTGCGGATGGTCGAGCGCCACCCGGACGGCAGTCAGGCCTTCATCCCGATGAGTGAAACCGGATTTCTGGTGATCGTCGCCCCGGATCGCGGTGGTGTGCCGGGACTGCCGCTTGCCTTTGAAACGCAACCCGGACAGGCGATCAACTTCCACCGGGGCACTTGGCACGGGGTGCTGACGCCCCTGACGGCGCCGGGCCTGTTTGCCGTGGTGGATCGGATCGGAGAGGGCGCCAATCTGGAAGAACACTGGTTTGAAAGCCCCTATCAGGTGATCCGACCCTGATCTGACAATCAAAGGCGCAGCGACCCAGCGGGTCTTGCGCCTTTTTCTTTCGCAACAGGCACTCCGCCAAATGAGAGTGTCATCACAACACCGACCAAGACCAACAGAATAAGCAACAACAGAGAGGACCAGATCCATGGCCGATGGCTCAATCGGAACGCCGGCGCAGCTGCGCGATCCCAATTACACTCCACCGCTGGCAAAGGCTGTGCCACTGGGCATCCAGCATGTGCTGGCCATGTTTGTCTCAAATGTCACCCCGGCGATCATCGTGGCCGGGGCGGCGGGATTTGGCTTTGGCTCTAATTCCCCCGATTTTCCCGAACTGCTCTATCTGATCCAGATGTCGATGCTGTTTGCCGGGGCGGCGACGCTGCTGCAGACACTGACCATCGGGCCGATTGGTGCGGCGCTGCCGATTGTGCAGGGCACCAGTTTTGCCTTCTTGCCGATCATGATCCCGCTGGTCGCGGGCAAGGGGGTTGATGCGCTGGCGGCGCTATTCGGCGGGGTGCTGATCGGCGGGCTGTTTCATGCCGCATTGGGGCTGGTGATCGGGCGTATCCGCTTTGCCCTGCCGCCGCTGGTCACCGGGCTGGTGGTCACGATGATCGGTCTGGCGCTGGTCAAGGTCGGCATTCAATATGCCGCCGGAGGCGTGCCAGCGATCGGGACACCGGAATATGGCTCGCTGCTGAACTGGTCGGCAGCGCTGGTGGTGATCATCGTCACCCTGGGTCTGAAGTTCTTTGCCCGCGGGATGCTGTCGATCTCGGCGGTGCTGCTCGGGCTGATTGTCGGCTATCTCTATGCGATGATGATGGGCATGGTCACGGTCGAGG
The DNA here is from genome assembly GCF_048056915.1 of Phaeobacter sp. JH20_02. Taxonomy (NCBI): domain Bacteria; kingdom Pseudomonadati; phylum Pseudomonadota; class Alphaproteobacteria; order Rhodobacterales; family Roseobacteraceae; genus Phaeobacter; species Phaeobacter sp. JH20_02. The sequence continues at coordinate 65,624 of NZ_JAYMVP010000022.1, forward strand.
CCATTGGCACCAGCTGGTCGCGCGCCAGCGCCTTTGCGCTGCCGATGCCGTTCAAATACGGGATCGAGTTTTCCTTTGCCGCGATTGTCGGGTTTTGCCTGATGGGGCTGGTATCGGCGGTTGAAACCGTGGGCGATGTCAGCGGTATCGCCCGTGGCGGTGCAGGCCGGGAAGCCACCGACAAGGAGATCTCCGGTGCCACCTATGCGGACGGTTTCGGCTCGGCGCTGGCGGGCGTGTTTGGCGGGTTGCCCAATACCTCCTTCAGCCAGAACGTGGGCCTGATCGCCATGACCGGCGTCATGAGCCGTCATGTGGTCACCATCGGCGCGCTGTTCCTGATCCTCTGCGGGCTGGTCCCGAAGGTTGGCGCGATCATCCGCACCATTCCGATTGAGGTGCTGGGAGGCGGTGTCATCGTCATGTTCGGCATGGTGGTGGCTGCTGGTATTTCGATGCTGTCGGATGTCGACTGGAACCGCCGCAATATGGTGATCTTTGCCATTTCCCTCTCCATCGGATTGGGGCTGCAGCTGGAACCGGGTGCGGTGCAGCACCTGCCGGATACGCTGCGGGTCCTGATGACCTCGGGCTTGCTGCCGGCGGCGCTCATTGCGGTTGTGCTCAATCTGGTGCTGCCGCAGGAGCTTGCCAGCGAGGCCACGGAAGAGGTCTCTGGCGGCCTGTCAGGACAGGGGCGCGGTAGCCTGCCGGGCGAGTAACCGCAGCTCTTGAGTGTGCAACGAACAGGGGCCGCAGCAGATATGCGCGGCCCCTTTGTTCATGGTCGCAGACAGTCGCCTCTTTTCAGCTCTGCCCTGCCATCAGCGCGGCCATATCCAGCATTCGCGCGGAAAATCCCCATTCATTGTCATACCAGCCAAACACCCGCAGCTGGTGATTGCCGATCCGACGGGTTTCCGGCCCGGCCAGGACCAGCGATTCAGCTCGGGCACGCAGATCGGATGAGACCAGTGGCTGCTCGGTCCATCCCAGAACCTGCGAAGCCTCGATCGCAGTGCGCAGGGTGGCATCGGCGAAGTCTGCCGCCATCGGGCGGCTGGTCCTGACCACCAGATCCACCGCAGACACGCTGGCGGTTGGCACCCGCACCGCAGCACCACTGATGCGACCAGCCAGATGCGGCAGTACCTCGTCGATCAGATGGGTGGCAGAGGTCGTGGTCGGCACCATCGACAGCGCCCCGGCACGGGAGCGGGCAAAATCGCCGCGCGGTGCGTCCACCATCGGCTGCGAATTGGTGTAGCAGTGGATCGTGGTCATATGGGCGCTGTCGATGCCCAGCAGCATGTCCAGCAGCTTGACCAGCGGAGCCAGCCCGTTGGTGGTGCAGGAGGCATTGGAGATGATCGCGCCATCGCCCAGATCGGCCTCGTTTGCGCCCAGCACAATCGTGCGTTCGGCGGCGGGCGAGGGGCCGGAGATCAGCACCTTGCGCGCCCCGGCCGTCAGCCCCCGTCCCGCCACATCCGATGTTCGCGCGATGCCGGTGCATTCCAGCACCACATCGACGCCTGTCAGATCCAGCGTGCTGAGGTCGGCTGTCTGGTGGAACCGGATCACCCGGTCGGCAATCCGCAGGTTGTTGCCCTCGATCGCAACCGCATCGGGATAGGGGCCAAAGGTGCTATCGTATTGAAACAGATAGGCGCACATGTCCAAGGGTGCGATATCGTTGATGCAGACCAGCTCAATCCCGGCACCGCGCGGCGTCGTCAGGATCTGGCGCAGAATAGCGCGGCCGATGCGGCCGAATCCGTTGATTGCAAGTTTCATGGCCAAGCTATGACAGGGCGCGGCGCGCGGCTCAATCCGCTAGAGCGGCAATCCTGCTCCGGTTTCGGTCACAATTTCCCGCGCGGTGTTTCAAATCGACGCCTGTGCCGCGGGGCGGGGCCACGCGAACCACGGCGGAGTGCGTCTAGGGGCAGGCCAACTGTGCGAAATACGTCCCATTGATGGAGCGCACCATCGTCTCGACCCGGGCCCGGCACCCGGTTGCAGCGTGAAAGGCGCGCACGGCCTGCCGCGCTGTCAGTACCGCAGGCGGGCGAAACGGCTGTAGCTCCGCGTTCTGGCGCTGCGCCATGTAGCGTCCCGTCGCGCTGCCAGTGTTGCGACCTGTGTCTGTCACCTCCGGGGCCACATGCCAGCTGCGCCCCAGCACATTGACCACGGTCACCTGTGCCTCCGATTCGGTGCCAGCATCAGCCGGACCCGGCAGGGTGAGCAGCAACGGTCCCGTCACCACGGCAAAGGCGATGCCAGTCATCTTGCGGCCAGCGGCCCTGCGCGGGGCGGCAGCGGCGGCGATGGTTGCCGGACGACCCGCACGGGTGCTCAGCACCGCCAGCAGGCTCATCAGCCCCAGCGCAAGACCTGTGAACACGATAGATATGATCGACATTGGCGCAGGCTCCATGGCTGACCTCGCGGGGCGAGATCGACCCGCGAGACTGTCTTGCAACATGTCACCTACCTTAGCGCAGCTGTGCGTTCTGGCAATGGCGATGCGCCGCCTTGGTTAGCGCGGCGGGCTTAGTGGCATGTGCCGGTTGACGTCCTTGTATAGCAGGTAACGGAAGCGTCCCGGTCCCCCGGCATAGCAGGCCTGCGGGCAGAAGGCGCGCAGCCACATGAAATCACCGGCCTCAACTTCGACCCAATCCTGGTTAAGGCGGTAGACGGCCTTGCCCTCCAGAACATAGAGCCCGTGTTCCATCACATGGGTCTCGGGGAAAGGGATGACGCCGCCCGGTTCAAAGGTCACGATAGTGACATGCATGTCATGCGACAGATCTGCCGGATCGACAAAACGGGTGGTGGCCCAGCGACCCTCGGTGTCGGGCATGACGCTGGGGGCAATGTCGCGCTCGTTGGTGACCAGAACTGCGGGTTTCTCGACGCCGGGCGCCGGTTCCCAGCGTTTGCGGATCCAGTGAAACCCTGCTGTGCTGTCGCTGCTGTTGTGCAGGGTCCAGGCCGCCCCGGCCGGGATATAGGCATAGCCGCCCGGTTCCAGGTGATGCGCGACGCCATCGACGGTCAGATCCAGCTTGCCCTCCGTCACGAACAGCACGGATTGCGCGGCGCTGTCATGTTCGGGGCTGTCGGAGCCGCCACCCGGTTGCAGCTCAACGATATATTGCGAGAACGTCTCGGCAAAGCCACTCAGGGGGCGGGCGATGACCCACATCCGCATCCCCTGCCAGCCCGGCAGATATGAGGTGGTGATATCGCGCATTGTTCCCTTGGGGATGACGGCATAGGCATCGGTGAACATGGCGCGGTCGGTCAGCAGCTGCTCCTGACCGGGGTGGCCTCCCTTGGGGGTGAAATAACGCGGCGCGGTCATCGGCGATCCTTTCGTGATGGGTGCCGTATTTATGCGGGCTTGCCGATGGGGGTCCAAGAGGGGCGCTGCGGATAACATCCTTCGCGAAATTTTGAATATCGGATGCGGGCAGCGTTACAGATCTGCCAGCGCCTGGCTCTGGCGCAGCTCCGCCGCGCAGAGCTGCAACGCGCGCAGCGAGATTTCGGTGTCCTGTGCCGGGTTCATCCCCCGCGGGGACGAACTGCCAACCACGATAGGCCGTTGATCGGGGCGCGAGACCGGCACGGCGTAACCGATGATCCCGGTTTCGAACTCACTGTCGGTCACCGCATAGCCCCGCTGCCGCGCGGTGCGCACCCGGTCGAGGATTTGATCCACCTCGGTCAGGGATTGCTCGGTGTGGCGGGGGATATCCGCCGTCGCCAACGTTTCGGCAGCCGCGTCGTCCGACAGGCAGCCCATCAGCATCCGCCCCAGGCTGGTATGGACCAGCGGGATATGAGCGCCGGCGGTAAACCCATAGGTGACCGGTGCATGTTCGACCGTGGATTGCGCCAGCAGCAACACCCGCCCCTGATCCAGCGTCGCAAGCGTAATCTCAGCGCCAAGGCTGCGGGCATGACGGTTCAGCACCGGCTGCACCTTGCGGCCAAACTGATTGGCCTGAAGAAACCCGCCGGACAGCGCCAGCACCTGCGGCGTCAGCGACAGGACCCGGCCCTGCTGGCGCAGATACCCGGCCTGTACAAGCGTCAGCGCCCCGCGTCGCGCCGTGGCACGATCCTGACCGGTGCGCCGTGCGATATCTGCCAGCGTCAGCGTCGGAGTAGCCGCGTCAAACGCCGCCAGAACAGCCAGCCCCTTGGCAAAGCTTGAGGAAATATTACGGTCTTGTTCACTCATCTTCTCATCCAAAAAATACTTGTCAGCGCGCCTGCTTGCACCGGGGGAGGGGATCAAATGGATCGTATCCCGGTAGCACCGACCGCAGATCGAACAAGGTACGGCCCGTGTCCGCATCGGTCTGAGACATCATCGGTGTTCTGTCGGTGCCCCTGCCTCCGTCACCCTGGGTTGTCTGTCAGTTTCAGTCTTCGGCCCTGCGCTGTGCCCTGCGTTCAATTCGCAGCTTTATGTGCCTCGCCTCTGATAAGAGACTGGACCTGAACTAGTTTTTTAGTTCAAGCTTAAATTATCCAGTTGCATAACAAAAACATTGCAAAGGGTGTGATATGGGGAAGACCGACGCAACGTCATGAGCGGCGGAGCACATATCGAAGGCGTGGACAGAAGAAGGTCAGATCACAAGATGACGACGTCACTCATCAAGGGGGCGCTTGCGCGCAAGGGGTTGCTGACAGAGCAGGCCTGTCACGCGGGCGAGGCGGTGCTGGCGCAATGCGAAGCGGCGCGCGTGGAAACCGTGCGCGTCCTCTTTGCCGATCAACACGGCATTCTGCGGGGTAAGACGCTGGTCGCCGCCGGTCTGAGGTCGCTGTTTGAGCAGGGAATCGCGGTGCCGTCGACACTGTTGCTGAAGGATACCGCCCATCGCACCGCCTTCCCGGTGTGGAGCGAAAACCCCGAGGAGGTTGTGACGCCGATGCAGGGCGCCAGCGATGTGCTGCTGGTGCCGCGCCCGGAGACCTTTCGCGTGCTGCCATGGTCCCCACATTCGGCCTGGATCTTCTGTCATGTCGCGTTCCACGATGGCGACGTCGTCCCATTCGGATCGGCCTATGTGCTGGAACGGGCGGTGGAGACATTGGCAGAACAGGGGCTGAAGACCGTGGTCGGGCTGGAGGTTGAATTCCAGATCTTCGAACGTGTGGACCCGGCGCTGGGCCATGCGCAGCAGGGGATGCCCGGGGCTCCGATCGAAACCCGGAACCTCATTCAGGGCTACCAGTATCTCACCGAAACCCGCTACGGCGAGGCCGAGGCGATTCTGGACAGGTTGCGACGCAATGCGCAGGCGCTTGGCCTGCCGGTGCGCACTGTCGAGATCGAGATGGGTCCGAGCCAGTTCGAGTTCACCTTCGATCCGGCCGATCCGATGACGCAGGCGGACGCGATGGTGATGTTCCGCACCATGGTCAAGGAAGTCTGTGCCGCTCAGGGGTTACACGCCAGTTTCATGGCCAAGCCGCGGCAGGATCACGCGATGGCCAATGGCTGGCACATCCATCAGTCGCTGATAGATCCCAGCACCGGGCGCAATCTGTTCATGCCCGAGGTTGAGGGCGAGCTGACGGAAGAGGCCAGTGGCTGGATCGCCGGGCTGCTCGCCCATGCCGAGGCGGCCTCGCTGCTGGTTGCCCCTACGGTCAATAGCTACAAAAGGTATCTGCCATACCAGCTGGCGCCCAACCGGATACAATGGGGAGAGGACAATCGCGGCGCTATGCTGCGCGGCCTGATGCGCCCCGGCGACCTCTCCAGCCGGATCGAGAATCGCGCGCCCGACAGCAGTGCCAATCCTTATTTCGCGCTGGCCGCGCAGATCATCGCGGGCAGCGAGGGGCTGGCCTCCGGGCGACGCGCGCCGCCGCCCACGGCATCGCCCTATTCCGACGACGCGCAAAAGCTGCCGCGCTCGCTTGGACAGGCGTTGCAGGCCTTCAGCGGATCCGACCTGTTTCGCGTCGCTCTGGGAGGCGATGTGGTCGACTATCTCGCCCATCTGAAAGAGGTCGAATGGTCCCGCTATCTCGATACCGTCAGCGAATGGGAGCAGGCTGAATACTTTAACCTTTACTGATGTTTGCCCGGTTCCGGCAGGGCCGTAGCGCGGTCGGCCGGTGGTGCCTGATTGCGGCGGTTCAAATGCGTTCGATACCGCGATTGCAGCTTGAACGAGACATCCGTTATTGGTACCGTATACAGGCGTATGCGGGAGAACCATTGCAGCAGGAATTGCCTGCCGACACTGGTGCCGAAGGAGCAACCGCCCCGGAAACTCTCAGGCCAAAGGGACCGTAAACGTGACGTACTCTGGAGAGACCCTGATCACACCAGGGCGCCGAAGGGATAACGATCTCAGGCAAAGGGACAGAGGGGGCATCACATTGCGCAGGTTCTGCCTGCGTGACGATTGGATGCCGGGACCATGCCATCATTCCTGATCGGACCGGCCCTGAACTCATGGGATGGATCGGCATGACTGCTGAGACCAGGCAAATAGGAACGATACCGGCGCCAGTCGGGCTGGCCGGGGCAGTTCCCTGCGGGCGGTGCTTGGCTCCGGCGGCTCGTGCCATGCCCGTGATGCCGCAGATTTTGACACCCAAACCGCAGCCGTCCACCAGGGCGCGCTGCCATAAGCGCTGAGATCGGCGCGATCTCCAAAGGAAGAGACTGATGAAATACACCGAAGAACACGAATGGCTGCTGGCCGAGAGCGATGATCTGATCACGGTGGGCATCACAACCCACGCGGCAGAGCAGCTGGGCGATGTGGTCTTTGTGGAACTGCCCGAGGTCGGCACCGAAGTCTCCAAGGATGATGAAATCGTGGTCATCGAATCCGTAAAGGCAGCCTCCGATATCCTGGCGCCGCTGGACGGCGAGATCGTCGAGGTGAACGACGCCCTGATCGACAACCCCGGCAAGATCAACGAAGACCCTCAGGGCGACGCCTGGTTCTTCAAGATCAAGCCGTCCGATCTGTCCCCGATGGACGATTACATGGATGAAGCCGGCTACAAGGACTTCATCGGCTGATCCTTTCACCCCGCCTGCGCCCTTCCGCGCGGCGGGGTTTTTTGATCGGTGTTCCCGCACCTATCGCGGTGCCAATCCGCACCACCGGGCCAGCCCGCAGCATTCCGCTGCCTTAACCTCCTGTTGCTGAAGAGGGCGACACATGTCTTTTGAACCCACGGACTATCTGCCGTATGACTTTGCCAACCGCCGCCATATCGGCCCGTCTCCCGAAGAGATGGACGACATGCTTGCCGTGGTTGGCGCCGAGAGCCTGGATGCGCTGATTGACGAAACGGTGCCTGCCACCATCCGTCAGGCCGCCGCGCTGGAGTATGGCCGTCCTCTGTCGGAACGCGAGCTGCTGCATCACATGCGTGAGGTCGCAGGCAAGAACGTTCTGAAAACCTCGCTGATCGGGCAGGGCTACCACGGCACCGTGACCCCACCCGCCATTCAGCGCAATATTCTGGAAAATCCGGCCTGGTACACCGCCTACACGCCCTATCAGCCCGAAATCTCGCAGGGCCGTCTTGAGGCGCTGTTGAACTTCCAGACCATGATCTCGGATCTGACCGGCCTGGAAATCGCCAATGCCTCGCTTCTGGACGAGGCCACAGCCTGCGCTGAGGCAATGACCGTCGCGCAGCGGGTCGCCAAATCGAAGGCCAAGGCGTTTTTTGTCGACCGCGATTGTCACCCGCAGAACATTGCCGTGATCCAGACCCGCGCCGAGCCGCTGGGGATCGAGGTCATCGTCGGCAACCCTGACAAGCTGGAGGCGGATAAGGTCTTTGGCGCTATCTTCCAATACCCCGGCACCTACGGTCATGTGCGCGATTTCACCGACCACATCGCGCAGCTGCACGCGCATAAGGCCATCGGCATCGTTGCAGCCGACCCGCTGTCGCTGACCCTGCTGAAAGAGCCGGGCGCCATGGGTGCCGATATCGCTGTCGGCTCGACCCAGCGCTTTGGCGTGCCGGTGGGCGCAGGCGGTCCGCATGCGGCCTATATGGCGACCAAGGATGCTTACAAACGCTCGATCCCCGGCCGGATTGTCGGTGTCTCGGTTGATGCTCATGGCAACCGCGCCTATCGCCTGTCGCTACAGACCCGTGAACAGCACATCCGCCGCGAAAAGGCGACCTCCAACGTCTGTACTGCACAGGCTCTGCTGGCGGTGATGGCGTCGATGTACGCGGTCTTCCACGGCCCCAAGGGGCTGAAAGCCATCGCGCAGCGCATCCATCGCAAGACCGTGCGTCTGGCCCGTGGACTGGAAGGGGCAGGGTTCAGCGTTGATCCCCGATCCTTCTTCGACACGATCACCGTTGATGTGGGGCCGCTGCAATCGGCGGTGCTGAAATCGGCGGTGGACGAGGGGCTGAACCTGCGCCGCGTTGGCGAAACCCGCGTTGGTATCACATTGGATGAGGTCACCCGTTCTGAGACCATCGAAGCGGTCTGGCGCGCCTTTGGCATCCGACGCAAGGACGAAGACTTCACCCATGAATACCGCGTGCCGGAAAACATGCACCGCACGTCTGACTATCTGACGCATCCGATCTTCCACATGAACCGGGCCGAAACCGAGATGATGCGCTACATGCGCCGCCTCGCGGATCGCGATCTGGCGCTGGACCGGGCGATGATCCCGCTTGGCTCCTGCACGATGAAGCTCAATGCCGCCGCCGAGATGATGCCGCTCAGCTGGCCGGAGTTCGCCAATATCCACCCCTTTGCCCCTGCCGATCAGATGCAGGGCTATGCAGAGATGGTGCGCGATCTGTCCGAGAAACTGTGCCAGATCACCGGCTATGATGCGATCTCCATGCAGCCCAACTCTGGCGCGCAGGGGGAATACGCGGGCCTTCTGTCCATTGCGGCCTATCACCGTGCCAACGGTCAGGGCCACCGCAACATCTGTCTGATCCCGATGTCGGCCCATGGCACCAACCCGGCCTCTGCCCAGATGGTGGGGTGGAAGGTTGTCGTGGTGAAATCCGCAGATAACGGCGATATCGACCTCGAGGATTTCCGCGAAAAGGCGGAGAAACACGCCGAAAACCTTGCAGGCTGCATGATCACCTACCCCTCGACCCACGGCGTGTTCGAGGAAACCGTGCATGAGGTCTGCAAAATTACCCATGATCACGGCGGTCAGGTTTATATCGACGGTGCCAATATGAACGCCATGGTGGGCCTGTCCCGTCCCGGCGATCTGGGCGGCGATGTGAGCCACCTGAACCTGCACAAGACCTTTGCCATTCCCCACGGTGGTGGTGGCCCCGGCATGGGACCGATTGGCGTGAAGGCGCATCTGCAACCGCATCTGCCCGGCCACCCAGAAACCGGCGGTCAGGAAGGGCCGGTCTCGGCTGCGCCTTTCGGGTCGGCCTCTATCCTGACCATCAGCTGGGCCTATTGCCTGATGATGGGTGGTGCGGGCCTGACGCAGGCGACAAAGGTGGCGATCCTCAACGCCAACTACATCGCCAAACGTCTCGAAGGCGCCTATGACGTACTCTACAAGGGGCCGACAGGCCGCGTTGCGCATGAGTGTATTCTGGACACCCGCCCGTTTGAGGCCAGCGCGAACGTGACCGTGGACGATGTGGCCAAGCGACTGATCGACAGCGGTTTCCACGCACCCACCATGTCCTGGCCCGTCGCGGGCACCCTGATGGTGGAACCCACCGAGTCCGAGACCAAGGCCGAGCTGGACCGCTTCTGCGAGGCCATGCTGTCGATCCGCGAGGAAATCCGCGCAGTTGAGGCAGGCGAAATGGATGCGGAGAATAACGCATTGAAAAACGCGCCTCACACGATGGAAGATCTCGTTAAGGACTGGGATCGCCCCTATTCCCGCGAACAGGGCTGCTTCCCTCCGGGCGCGTTCCGGGTCGACAAATACTGGCCGCCGGTCAACCGCGTCGACAATGCTTACGGTGACCGCCATCTGGTCTGCACCTGCCCACCGATGGAAGACTACGCCGAGGCGGCAGAGTAACCACTTGCGAAACGGGCCCTTCGGGGCCCGTTTTTCTGTCCTGCGATGCCTATCCATCTGTGACGTCCCGTCACGCGGCTGGACAGCGGCACAACCCCCGCGCCATGCTGCCGCCAAGGGAAACAACACAAAGAGGCGCCGGGATGGACATGAACTTGGGTATGCGCAGCGAAAACCGCGCGCTTCTGGATCGGGTGGCGGCGATGATCCGCGACGAGATCATACCGATGGAGGCCGAGTATCACGCCGAGATCGGCAAGGGGGATCGCTGGCAATACACCGACCGGCAGGCCGAAATCCTCGAAGGCCTGAAAGCCAAGGCCAAGGCCGACGGCCTGTGGAATTTCTGGCTCACCGACAGTGACAAGGGCTTTGGCCTTTCGACCGTCGAATATGCTTACTTTGCTGAGGAAATGGGAAAAACCCCGCTGGGGGCAGAGGTCTTCAACTGCTCCGCGCCCGACACCGGCAATATGGAAGTGTTTGAGCGCTACGGCACCGAGGCGATGAAACAGCAATGGCTGGCGCCGCTCCTTCAGGGCGAGATCCGCTCGGCCTATCTGATGACGGAGCCGGATGTCGCCAGCTCGGACGCCACCAATATCGCCATGTCGTGCCTGCGCGACGGCGATGACTATGTGCTGAACGGCGAAAAATGGTGGGCCTCAGGGGCAGGGGATCCGCGCTGCAAGGTCTATATCGTCATGGTGCGCACCGGCGGCGACGAGCTGCCCAAACACAAGCGCCAGTCGATGATCGTGGTGCCTGCGGATGCACCGGGGATCGAGGTGCTGCGCCCGATGGAGGTCTACGGTCACGATGACGCCCCCCACGGCCATATGCATATCCGCTTCTCAGACGTGCGTGTGCCTGCTGAAAACATGCTGCTGGGCGAGGGGCGCGGATTTGAAATCGCGCAGGGCCGTCTTGGGCCGGGGCGCATTCACCATTGTATGCGCGCCATCGGCCAGGCCGAAAGCGCGCTGGAACAGCTCTGCCGCCGCTCGCTGCGCCGCGAGGCTTTTGGCAAGCCGCTGGCCCAGCTTGGCGCCAACTACGATATCATCGCCGAATGCCGGATGGAGATCGAAATGGCCCGGCTCCTCTGTCTCAAGGCGGCATGGTACATGGATCAGGGCGATGCACGCGCCGCAGCACCCTGGATCAGCCAGATCAAGGTGGTTGCCCCCCGTGTCGCGTTGAAGGTGATCGACGAGGCGGTGCAGATGCACGGAGGGCAGGGCATCAGCCAGGACACGCCGCTGGCGCAGGCCTGGACCCATGTGCGCACCCTGCGCCTTGCCGATGGGCCGGATGCGGTGCACCGCAGGCAGGTCGCCCGCGCCGAGCTGAAAGCCTACAGTCAGGAGAATCTGGGTTAACGCTTGCCCCCCCCAATCCGGGCTGAGCGGCGAGGCTCCGACCGAAAAAAAATAGGCCTCCAGAAATAGTCAGGCGCGCTCCCGGTGGAGGGCGCCTTTCTCATGTTAAGCCCAATCCGTTGAAAGAATGAGATTTCACCGCGTGAACCGGTCAGATCATCGGCTGATCTGACGTCGCGGAAAAATACTGTGGATATCTTGCCGTAGTTAACGGCAGTCGCTATACGCACGCCTTTCCGGTCGCAGCCTACCCGGATATCAAAACAAGGACTGAAAACTTGAAAACACTTGTCATCTGCTCGGGCGGATTGGATTCGGTATCCCTCGCCCATGTACTCGCTGCCGAAGGGCAGCTGTCGCGCCTGGTCTCGTTCGACTACGGACAGCGCCATCGCAAGGAACTCGACTATGCTGCCGCCTGCGCAGAGCGGCTCGGGGTTCCCCACGAGATCATTGATATGCGTTCGATCGGTGCCGCGCTCAGCGGCTCTGCCCTGACGGACGATATTGATGTGCCGGACGGCCACTACGCCGAAGAGACCATGAAGGTTACGGTGGTGCCCAACCGCAATGCCATCATGCTAACCATTGCCTACGGGATTGCCGCCGCCAAGGGCGACACGGCTGTGGCAACGGCGGTGCATGGCGGCGATCACTTCATTTACCCGGACTGCCGCCCGGCCTTCACCGATGCTTTTGACGCGATGCAGCGCATGGCGCTGGACGGCTATGCAGATGTGGCGCTGGTGACACCGTTCGTGCATCGCTCCAAAGGCGACATCGTCACCGCAGGTGCGGCGGTGAACACGCCCTTTGCCGAGACCTGGTCCTGCTACAAGGGTGGCGAACATCATTGCGGGCGCTGCGGCACCTGCGTTGAACGCCGTGAGGCCTTCGATCTGGCAGGCGTTGAGGATCCGACAGTCTACGCGGACCCCGATTTCTGGCGCACAGCCATCAAGGAAGGGGCCGCCTGATGTTCCGCATTACCAAGGAGTTCCACTTCTCCGCTTCACATCAGCTGACCCATCTTCCAGCCGATCACCAATGCGCGCGGCTGCATGGGCATAATTACATCGTCGTGGTCGAACTGGCCGGCGCCAAGCTGAACAGCGACGGTTTTGTCCGCGATTATCACGAGCTGGCACCGCTGAAGAATTACATCGACGGCAGCTTTGATCATCGCCATCTGAACGATGTGATGGACGGCCCCTCGACCGCCGAGAACATGGCCCGTCATTTCTACGAATGGTGTGTCGCGCGCTGGCCCGAAACCGCTGCGGTGCGGGTATCGGAGACGCCGAAAACATGGGCCGAGTACCGACCATGAGCCTGCGCATTGCCGAAATCTTCGGACCCACGATCCAGGGAGAAGGCGCCCTGATCGGGGAGCCAACCGTCTTTGTCCGCACTGGCGGCTGCGATTACCGATGCAGCTGGTGCGACAGTCTCCACGCGGTTGACAGCAAATACCGCGAGACCTGGATCCCGATGACCACCAGCGATGTCTGGGCAGAGGTCACGCAGCTCAGCGGCGGCCAGCCGCTGACCGTCTCGCTCTCGGGTGGCAACCCGGCCATTCAGGACTTTGCCGAGCTGATCGCACGGGGAAAGGCCGAGGGCTATCGCTTTGCCTGCGAGACGCAGGGCTCGATCAACCAGCCCTGGTTTGCCCAGCTGGACACGCTGGTGCTCAGCCCGAAACCGCCCTCCAGCGGCCATAAGGTGGATTGGCAGAAATTTGACCACTGCCTTCAGGCTGCAAAGGGGTGCGGGCAAACCGTGGTGAAGATCGTGATCTTCGACGACCGGGATTATGACTGGGCGCGGGCCGTTGCAAAACGCCTGCCGGACCTGCCGCTCTACCTGCAACCCGGCAACCCGGAGGTGGACCCGGATAAACCGGTGGATCTGACTGCCGCCACAGAACGTCTGCAATGGCTGATTGAAAAGGTAACCGGAGACCGCTGGTTTACCCCCCGTGTGCTGCCACAGCTTCATGTGCTGGTCTGGGGCAACAAACGCGGTGTCTAGGCCGAGAGACCTGAGGAGAAAAGAAGATGAGTGACGATATCTACAAGGATCTGAAACAGCTGGGCGGCGCGACCGTAATGCCCAGCAACCCCGACGAAGCAGAGCTGGAGCGGGTGCAGAACCCGCAGGCCGACGTCGCCTACAACGTGCGCTTCACCGCGCCGGAGTTCACATCACTCTGCCCGATGACCGGCCAGCCCGATTTTGCCCATCTGGTCATCGACTACGTGCCGGGCAAATGGCTGGTCGAGAGCAAATCGCTCAAGCTGTTTCTGGGCTCCTTCCGCAACCACGGCGCCTTCCACGAAGATTGCACCGTGTCCATTGCGCGTCGGCTGGCCGATTACCTTGAGCCGCAGTGGCTGCGGATCGGCGGCTATTGGTACCCGCGTGGCGGCATTCCGATTGATGTCTTCTGGCAGACCGGACCGCTGCCGGAGGGCGTCTGGATCCCGGATCAGGGCGTGCCGCCCTATCGCGGTCGCGGCTGAAAACGTCGCTCTGGCCGTCAGCCGACGGCCTGATCACTGAATGCGGGCCGGGTCGTCAGGCCTGGCTCGCCCGTGGTCCCAGCAACGGATCGCGGGCCATGGCGGCGGCATCGACATCCTGCGGCTCCGCTCCCAGAAGATTGCCGCGACGGCGATTGAAGTAGAGATCAATCCGGCTGTAGAGCGTGTTGCGGCGCATCTCCAGACAGCGCATCAGCGCCTTGCGGGCATAGTCCAGCAGCTCATCTTTCTGATCCTGAAGGCCAATCACTTCCTCGGCCCGGTTCGATCCACCATCGGCGGCTCTCTCTGCCTCAGCTTGCGGCGCGCCAGCATCCTCGCGGTTGGCCGTCGGCGGCGGTGATGATGACAGCTGCGGCGACAGCGGAAAGTGACAGCCCAGCAGGACCACATTGCCCGGTGAAACGGTGATCGGGTCGATATAGGTCAGACATTCAAAGGGCTCGCCCTCGGCATTGTAGTTCCACAGCGTTTGCGACCCGCGTCTGCACATATCGCGGGCGTGTTTCAGCAGGCTCACCGAACTTTCCTGAACCGCAGGGCCCTGGAACAGCGGACACGGCCGGTCGATCACATCCTGCGCCCGGTAACCCGTTGCCTGTTCAAAGGCCCGGTTGACAAAAACCAGCTCCAGCTCCTCGGCTTCGGGATTGATCAGCGACAGCGGCAACGTGGAATGCCGCAGCAAAGTACCAAGAAGTTCCATCTCTTTTTCCACGTCATCACCCACCGATTAAGCATATGATCTGTGACGAAACGCGTAACCGAACGGTTGGTTCCCGTAGGGCGCCAAAAAAACTGAAAAAATACGCCGCCCTCCGCAACAGCGGACCGCCGCTGCCGTGAAAGGTGATTTCTGATACTTTTACAGCAGTTTGTCAGGTTGCGGAGAAGGGGTCGTCAGGATATCCGACCCGCGCAAGATAGAGCCCATGCCCCGGGCAGACCGGTCCACAGGCGGCCCTGTCCGTCGCCTCAAGCGCAGATTTCACATCCTCAGGCGACCAGGCTCCGGCGCCGACCCGCTCCAGCGTGCCGACAAAACTGCGCACCTGATTGTGCAGGAACGACCGCGCCCGCACATGGAAATGGATCTCCGGCCCCGAAAAGCCCTGAACCCGCTCGACGCGCAGCTCGTCCAGCGTCTTGAGCGGGCTGGCCGCCTGGCAGATCGAGGAGCGAAACGTGGTGAAATCATGCTGGCCGATCAGATGGTGCGCGGCCTCCTGCATGGCGTCTGCATCCAGATCATGGCTCAGCTGCCAGACCTGTCCGGCGTCATGGGTGGCAGGCGCGCGGCGGATCAGGATGCGGAACAGATACTGCCGCTCAATGGCCGAGAACCGCGCGTGCCAATCGTCGTCCACACGGGCGCAATTCACAATCGCCACTGGCGCAGGCTTCAGATGGTAATTCAGCGCCTCGGACAGGCGGAAGGGATCCCAGTCCTTTTCCATGTCGCAATGGGCCACCTGACCCAGACCATGCACCCCGGTATCGGTGCGGCCTGCTGCGGCAATGGTATGGGGGCCGGGTTCGAGCCGCGCAAGCGCATCCTCGATCGCCCCCTGAACCGAGGGTTGATCCTTCTGGCGCTGCCACCCGGCAAAGGGTGCGCCGTGATATTCGACTTTCAAAGCAAAACGCGGCATGAGCGGGCAAGTAACGCGGCAATCGCGGCGGCACAAGTCCCGGATGGCGGCCTGCCGGGGTGGTATCATACCCGGTCAGCCCTTATCTTGATCAAATCGAACAAGGATCTGACCCCGCAAAGGGTCGGCAAGACGGGGCAAACCTTTGGGATTATCATCACTGGCAGACGGGGTCTTGCGCAGCGTCGAAGGGGCGGGCGCCGCCCTTTCGGAGAGCCTGTTTGAACCGTCGATCCGCCTTGGCGTCACGGGTCTTGCCCGCGCCGGCAAGACCGTGTTCATCACCTCACTGGTGGCCAACCTGATGAACCGGGGGCGGATGGTGCAGCTCTCGGCGGTGCGCGAAGGGCGGGTCGAGACGGCGTTTCTGCAACCCCAGCCCGATGACACCGTGCCCCGATTTGACTACGAAAACCACCTTGGCGCCCTGACCGGGCCGCGCCCCTTCTGGCCCGACAGCACGCGGGCCGTCTCTGAACTGCGCCTCAGTCTGAAGGTGCAGCCAAACGGTCTGCTGTCGGGCTTTCAGGGACCACGCACCCTGCATCTGGACATTGTCGATTATCCCGGTGAATGGCTCCTGGATCTGGCGCTGCTGGACAAGACATACGCCCAGTGGTGCGATGAGGTGCTGACCCGCATCCGCAGTCGGTCGCAGGCGGCGGCGTTTCTGGATCTGGCGCAGAAGGTTGACGCCACAGCTCCCCATGACGAACCGCTGGCGCAGGATCTGGCCGCGGCCTTTGCCGCCTATCTGCAGGCGGCCCGTGCCGCCGGCTACTATGACTGCACACCGGGGCGCTTCCTGTTGCCAGGGGATCTGGCCGGGTCGCCGGTGCTGACCTTCGCGCCGGTCCCGCTTTGCGATAGCGCCCCGCGCCGGTCGCTTCACCGCGAGATGGAACGCCGGTTTGAGGCCTATAAGTCAAAGGTCGTGAAACCCTTCTTCCGCGATCATTTCGCCCGCATCGACCGGCAGGTTGTGCTGGTCGATGCCCTCAGCGCGATCCATTCCGGCCCCCGCGCGGTCGAGGATCTGCGCCACGCGATGACTGATATCCTTGCCGCCTTCCGTCCCGGTCGCAACGGGTTTCTGCGCCAGATCCTGCGCGGCAAGCGGGTGGAAAAGATCCTGTTCGCGGCGACCAAGGCCGATCACCTGCATCACCAGCAGCATCCGCAGCTGACCGCCATCATCGAGGCGCTGACCCGCGATGCCCGCGACCGGGCCCGCTTCGCCGGGGCCGAGACGGCGGCGCTGTCGCTTGCCGCCCTGCGCGCCACGACGGAGGAGCTGCGCCATCACAACGGGATCGAGCTGCCCTGCGTGCGTGGCACGCTTCTGGACAGCGGCAAGCCTGCGGCCTTTTATCCCGGCGCATTGCCGCAGGATCCCTCGCATCTGCTGACCCCGGCCCGGCAGGGCGCCGAGACCTGGCTCGACGGCGATTATCAGGCCATGGCCTTCGCCCCGGCTCCGCTCACCCTGCGTCCGGGCGACGGCCCACCTCACATCCGCCTCGACCGGGCGGCAGAATTCCTGATCGGAGACCGCCTTTGACCTGTGTCGCACAGTCTGATCCACCGCCCGCGCTGCGCCCGGCCCGCAGCACCGACGCAGGCAAGATTGCCGAAATCCTGCACGGGTTCGAAGTCGACACGCCATGGATGCCCAAACGCCATACCGGTGCCGAGGCGATTGGCTTCTGCGGGATCATGATTGATCGCGGCTGGGTCACCGTGGTGCAGATCGGCGGCCGGATCGAAGGCTTTCTGGCGCGGGACGGCGCCACGATCTGTGCGCTCTACATCCGGCAGCGTGCACGCGGGCAGGGGCTGGGACGCCTGCTGCTGGACTATGCCAAATCGGTGCAGTCGCCGCTTCAGCTCTGGACCCATCAGGCCAATGAGGGGGCGCAGCGGTTCTACCGGCGCGAAGGCTTCGGGGAGCAGTCGCGCAGCGATGGGGCCACCAATGATGAGCGCCTGCCGGATATCCAGTATCTCTGGCCGACGCCGCAGCCCGCCGCTGGTCCCCGACCGGCAGCGCAGGCCCGGCCGTCCGCCACATCACCGTCCGCCACATCAAAGGACAGAGCATGACCCGCAAGGACGCCGTTCTTTTTGACCTCTCCGACAGCGCCACGGCAGATGCCGCACCGGATGTGGCCGCCGCACCACCGGTGCCCGATCTGGATGGCGCCAGCAGCAACCTGCCACAGCCCGCGCTGGCACAGGCGGCGGAGCTGGCCAGCCGTCGCCCCTCCCGGCTGGCGCGCTGGTTCTGGGCCTGTCTGACGGCCCTCATCGGTGCCGTCATCTCCGTCGCGGCCTGGGATTTCACCACCGGGCTGATCGACCGCCTGCCGCTTCTGGGATGGGCCATCAGCGCAGGCTTTGCCATCGCCCTGCTGCTGGCGCTACTGATGGGTCTGCGCGAACTGGCCGCGCTGTCGCGCCTGCGCCGGGTCGAAAGCCTGCGCGCTGCGCAGCCCCTGCTGGCGGCGGATGCCCGGACCGCCGATGCCACCGCCGATCTCAAGGCCGCGCGCAGCTATGTCTCCGGACTGGAACGGTTTTATCGCGGCCGCAAGGATCTCGCCTGGGGGCTGGCCCGGCTTAGCGAGCGCAAGGTCGATATCATGGATGCCGACGCGCTGCTGCAACTGGCCGAGGCGGAGCTGCTGGCGCCGCTGGATGCCCGCGCCCTGCGCGTAGTCGAAGGTGGCGCACGTCAGGTCGCTACGGTCACCGCACTGGTGCCGCTGGCGCTGGCCGATGTGATGACCGCGCTTGTGACCTCATTGCGGATGATCCGCCGCATTGCCGATATTTACGGCGGCCGGTCCGGTTTTCTCGGCTCCTGGCGGCTCACCCGCGCTGTGCTGTCCCATCTGGTCGCCACCGGCGCCGTGGCCGTTGGCGATGACCTGCTGGAGCCGGTGCTGGGCGGATCGTTGTTGTCGAAACTCTCGCGCCGCTTTGGCGAAGGGCTGGTGAACGGCGCGCTCTCCGCCCGCGTCGGCATCGCCGCGATGGAGGTCTGCCGCCCGATGGCCTTCTCAAAGGCGCAGAAGCCAAGCACCCGCAAGGTCATCCAGCGCGCCCTGACCGGCCTGTTCTCCAAGGATCAATAGGCAGGCCTGAGGCTCATGCGCAGCATGAGCCACGCCCAAGGCTGCCAGGTGGCTCTGGCCCCGCCAGAGCGCCGCCGCAGAGGCGGGAGAGCCACCGTCCTCCGGGATCAGAACAGCTTCGGTGGCGCATCTTTGGGCTGGCGCATGGCGACGATCCCGGTACGAAACCCCTCGCCAATCCGATCCGCCAGCGCGCCCCATTGCAGCGCTGTCCGTTCCGGCAGCTCCGCCTGCAACACCTCGTGAAACAGCCCCAGCCAGAGCGGGAAATGCTCCGCCTTCACATCCGGCCTGCTGACATGCACCCGCATCGGATTGCCGCTATAGCATTTCTCCCGCAGGATCGCATTGCGCCAGAACCGGCTGATCTTCTCCTCATGCTCGGGCCAATCCTCGACATGGGCGGCAAACACCGGGCCGAGCACGTCGTCCGCACGCACCTGCATGTAAAACACCGCGACCACGCGGGAAATCTCCTCTGCGGTGATCTCGAACCGCGCCAGCGGGTATTGTGTTCCGGTGTCGGTCATTGTCTGCTCCGGCCTGCCATCTGCCGCTAGATATGCTGAAGCAGAGACCAACGGAAGGGGGCGTCTCTGACGCAGCGCTTGTTCAAGCCTCTGCTGGCGCCTGCGGCTGCTGCCGTTATGGTGAGCGGGAGATGTTTCAGAAAAAGGCATTCATTGATGGCAGGGAGCGCAAAGCGGGTGCTGGTTCTGGGCGCCTGCGGGTTTATCGGGGCTGAGGTGGTACGCGCCCTGCGGGCCGCTGGAATGCATGTGACCGGCCTGGGCCGCAGCGCCGTGCAGGCTGCCCGGGTGCTGCCGGGTGTGCCGTTTGTGCAGGGTGACTTGCTGCAGCTTTTGCAGCCCGAAGAGTGGGTGCCGCTGCTGCAGGGCGCGGACGCTGTGGTCAACTGCGCTGGCATTCTGCAAGATATGGCGCCGGGCGAGCTGGAGGCCGTGCATCACACGGCCATTGCTGCCCTGGGGGTGGCTTGTGCAGAGCGGAACATCGCCGTGGTGCAGATTTCAGCGGCCGGTGCAGGTCCGGATGCCGGGACAGAGTTCATGCGCAGCAAGGGGCGCGGGGATGCCGCCTTGCAGGCCGCTGGTGTGCCGCTGAGGATCCTGAAGCCGGGGCTGGTGATCGGGCAAAATGCCTATGGCGGCACGGGTCTGCTGCGGATGCTGGCGGCGGTGCCCTTGGTGCAGCCCGTGGCGCTGGCAGACGCGCCGGTGCAATGCATCGGCATGGCCGATCTGGCCGCGGCGGTGGTTGCCGCGCTGCGGGGGGAGCTGCCGCAAGGCACCTTTGATCTGGTGGAGGATCAGCCGCAAACCCTGGCGGAGGTGCTGGCAGAGACCCGGGCGTGGCTGGGGTTTGCCCCGGCGGGCTGGCTGCTGCGTTTGCCGGACTGGCTGCTGCCGCCGGTGGCGGGATGTGCTGACGCATTGGGGCGGCTGGGCTGGCGTTCCCCGCTGCGATCCACCGCAATGGCCGAAATCCGGAGCGGTGTGCGCGGCGATCCCGCACCGTACCGGGCCGCCATGGGGCAGGGGATTGCCTCGCTCAAGGCCATCTATCAGCCGCTGCCTTCGGGACGCGCCCAGCGGCTGGACGCGCGGATGGCGCTGCTGATGCCGGCCGCCGTCGCGGTGCTGAGCCTGTTCTGGCTGGCCTCGGGCGTGGTCGGCCTTTGGCAGCTGGAGGCTGCCGCCAAGGTGCTGGCGGATGCAGGCTGGGGCAGCCCGCCGGCGAAAGCCAGCGTCGCCTTCTGGTCGCTTGCCGACATCGCCCTGGGGCTGGCCATCCTGTGGCGGCCCTGGGCGGCGCGGGCCTGCCTGGGTATGGCAGCGGTTTCGCTGATCTACCTGACTGCAGCCACGGTGGTCACCCCGCAGATGTGGGCGGATCCGCTGGGGCCGCTGGTCAAGGTGCTACCGGGGCTGCTGCTGGCGCTGATCACCCATCAGCTGCTGCAGGAGCGCTGAGATGGACCTGGACCTTGCCTTGCGCTGGCTGCATGTGATCGGCGCCTGCGTGCTGCTGGGTACCGGCGCGGGCATCGCCTTTTTCATGCTGATGGCACACCGGACACGGGATGCCGCACTGATTGCCCACACCGCCAGCGTGGTGGTGCTGGCTGACCTGCTGTTCACCGCCACAGCCGTGATTGCGCAGCCAATCACCGGCGGGCTTCTGGCCTGGCGGTTGGGCTGGCCGCTGAGCGCCGGCTGGCTGGCGCTGTCGCTGGGGCTTTATTTGCTGACCGGGCTGTTCTGGCTGCCGGTGGTCTGGATCCAGCTGCGGCTGCGCAATCTGGCGCGGGCGGCAGCCGCGGCGGGAGAGGCGCTGCCAGCGCGCTATCACCGGCTGTTCGCTATCTGGTTTGCTTGCGGCATTCCCGCCTTTGCTGCGGTGCTGATGATCCTCTGGCTGATGCTGGCGCGTCCGGATCTGGGTATCTGGCTGGTACGTTAGTTCTTACTTATTGCCTGGCCGCAGGCCGGGCAGCGCCCGTCCCACCCCGTGCGGAACGGGCACAGCCCTCATCGCAGTGCGGCACAACTGCCGCTTTACCCGCCTGCCGCTCCTGCCTATAAGGCCCTCATGTCCCATGTTGCGGCCATCATTATTCGAATTATATCCCCGGCGCTCTGACCACGTGAGCCGCCGGGCAAAGGTGCTTGAGCCATCGCACCGAACCGAATATCCCAAAATACGACCAGATCATCCAAAGGACGCTGCACATGTGTGCCGACACGCCTCAGACGCCTGAGTACAAAGACACCCTCAATCTGCCCAAAACCGATTTCCCGATGCGCGCGGGCCTGCCCAAGCGTGAGCCGGGCTGGCTGGAGCGTTGGGCGCAGATTGGCGTCTATGACAAACTTCGCGAAAAGGCCGCCGCCGCCAAGGGCACCGATGCCGAGCGCAAGCCCTTCACCCTGCATGACGGCCCCCCTTACGCCAACGGTCACCTGCATATCGGCCACGCGCTGAACAAGACGATCAAGGACATGATCGTCCGCTCGCACCAGATGATGGGCTTTGACGCGCGCTACGTGCCGGGCTGGGATTGCCACGGCCTGCCGATCGAATGGAAGATCGAAGAGCAGTACCGCAAGAAGGGCAAGAACAAGGACGAGGTGAACGTCGTCGATTTCCGTCAGGAATGCCGCAAGTTCGCCGAAGGCTGGATTGATATCCAGCGCGAGGAATTCAAACGCCTTGGCATCACCGGCAACTGGGCTGATCCCTATATCACCATGGATTTCCACGCCGAAGCGGTGATCGCGGATGAATTCATGAAGTTCCTGATGAACGGCACGCTCTATCAGGGCTCCAAACCCGTGATGTGGTCGCCGGTTGAGAAAACCGCGCTGGCCGAGGCCGAGATCGAGTATCACGACCATAAATCGCACACCATCTGGGTGCCCTTCGGCTTTGCCAATGCGACCGGCGATCTGGCCGATGCCCGCGTGGTGATCTGGACCACCACCCCCTGGACGATCCCGTCGAACAAGGCCGTCGCCTTCAATCCGAAGGTCGCTTACGGCCTCTATCGTGTGGACGCCACCGAAGAGGAAAGCTGGACCAACCCCGGTGATCTCTATCTCTTTGCAAACGCGCTGGCCGAGGATGCGCTGGAGAAATCCCGCGTCACCGAATTCACCAAGGTCCGCGATGTTGAGGCCTCCGAATTTGCAGGGCTGATCTGTAAACACCCCTTCAATGGCATCGACGGAGCAGATGGCTTCTGGGACTATGACGTGCCGATGATCGACGGCGACCATGTCACCGATGATGCGGGCACCGGCTTTGTGCATACCGCGCCCAGCCATGGTGCGGATGACTATGAGTGTTTCGTCGCGCGCAACTGGATCGACCGGATGACCCACAACGTGGGCGAGGAATCCGAATTCCTGTCGCATGTGCCGTTCTTTGCCGGGCTTCAGATCTTTGACAAGAAGGGCAAGGAAGGCAAGGCCAACACCGCCGTGATCGCCAAGCTGGTCGAGGCCGGCGGCATCATCGCCCGTGGCCGCATCACCCACAGCTACCCGCATTCCTGGCGCTCCAAGGCACCGATCGTGTTCCGCAACACCCCGCAGTGGTTTGCCTCCGTGGACCGCGAGCTGGACGACGGCATGGGCGAGATGGGCGATACCATCCGCACCCGCGCGCTGAATTCCATCGACCAGCTGGTGCACTGGACCCCGCAGACCGGCCGGAACCGCCTCTATTCGATGATCGAAAGCCGCCCGGACTGGGTGCTGTCGCGCCAGCGCGCCTGGGGCGTGCCGCTCACCTGCTTCGTGAAGAAGGACGTGCTGCCGACAGATCCCGATTTCCTCCTGCGCAATGACCAGCTGAACACCCGCATCGTGGCCGCGTTTGAGGAACATGGCGCCGATATCTGGTACACGGATGGCTTCAAGGAGAAGATGCTCGACGGCATCGCGAACCCTGAGGATTACGATCAGGTCTTTGACGTGCTCGACGTCTGGTTCGACAGTGGCTCCACCCACGCCTTTGTGCTGCGCGACCGCGAGGACGGCACCGAGGACGGTATCGCGGACGTCTATATGGAAGGCACCGACCAGCATCGCGGCTGGTTCCACTCTTCCCTCTTGCAGGCCTGCGGCACCAAGGGCCGCGCGCCCTATCGCAACGTGGTCACCCATGGATTCACACTGGACGAGAAGGGCAACAAGATGTCCAAATCGCTCGGTAACACCATTGTGCCCGAGAAGATCGTCCAGCAGTATGGCGCCGATATCCTGCGTCTCTGGGTGGCACAGACCGACTACACCGCCGACCAGCGGATCGGGGCGGAAATCCTCAAAGGTGTCGCCGACAGCTATCGCCGCCTGCGCAATACCATGCGCTACATGCTCGGCAGCCTTGCGGATTTCTCCGAAGATCAGCGCGTGGATCCGGCCGATATGCCCGAGCTGGAACAATGGGTTCTGCACCGTCTGGCGGAGCTGGATCACAAGGTCCGCACCGGCTATCAGGCCTTTGATTTCCAGGGTGTGTTCTCGGCGGTGTTCAACTTTGCCACCGTGGATCTGTCGGCCTTCTATTTCGATATCCGCAAGGACGCGCTCTACTGTGACGGCGACACGCTGAACGCCCGTGCGGCCCGCACGGTGCTGGATATCCTGTTCCACCGGCTGACCACATGGCTGGCCCCGATCCTGGTCTTCACCATGGAAGAGGTCTGGCTGGAGCGGTTCCCTGGCGATGACAGCTCGCTGCATCTTCAGGATATCCCGACAACCCCGGCCGATTGGCTGAATGAGCCGCTGGCTGCGAAATGGGCCAAGGTCCGTCAGGCCCGCCGCGTCGTTACCGCCGCTCTTGAGGTGCAGCGCGTCGACAAGGTGATCGGCGCCTCACTGGAGGCCGCGCCGGTGGTGCATGTGCGCGACGCTGAGGTTCTGGCAGCGCTGAAATCGGTGAATTTCGCCGATGTCTGCATCACCTCCGATATCGTGCTCAGCGGTGATCCGGCCCCGGCCGAAGCCTTCCGCATGCCCGAGGTGGACGGCGTGTCGGTGGTGTTCGAGAAGGCCGATGGTGATAAGTGCCAGCGCTGCTGGAAAATCCTGCCGGATGTGGGCAACCACAGCCATGCGGGCGTCTGCGGCCGCTGTGATGCGGCGCTTGGCTGAGCCGCGCTAAGACTGGGCGCGGGCGGGTTTGATGTCCGCCCGTCTCGCCTGTGGTGATCACAGATCCCGTCAGGGATCTGCGCGCCGCCCGCTCCTAGATGGGGCGGGCGGCGCGCTTCTTTTGGACGTCCGCGACAGGGGCCCCTGTCAACAAACGCCGGGGGTTTCTATGAAATCTCTTTGTGCTGCTGTTCCGCAGTCGGCGCGGCGGGGCGTGGCCTGCCGGGGTGAACCTCCCGGATGCCTCAGCCGATCACCCGCTGGGCGGCACGATACTGGTTCTGGGCGATCACCTCGCTGACCGGAAGCGGCCCGGCGTGGTAGCCCGACTGCAGATCCTGCAGTTTCTGTTGAACCACTGAACGTAGATACTGGGTGCCTGCCATCATGCTTGCTCCTTCGCTCGGTCCGGTCAACGCTGCCTGTGTCGATGTGGCTGCCGCTTTCTTGGCGACCGATGCGACACTCTCCAGGCCACCCGTCTGCTCACCGGGCTGGCCCGCCTGCGCGGCCTGCTGCCCATTCATATGTCCGCTCAGCATACGGTACACGCTGACATTTGATTGACCGGTGATCTGCATGGTGACTGACCTTCTTAACAACTTGAGACCCATCTTTACTAAAATTTGGCGAAATTGCATGCGCTCCTGTGGGTAGCGGACAGCGCCGAAGGCATAGGTTCCTATCCAAAAGGTTAGGATCCTGACGGCCCCGGATCGGGCATTGCCTTGACGGCGGCGGCCGTCGCGCAGAGAGTCGGCGGATGGGATCAGCAGCCCCTGGTGCTGCGATCCGGGCGGCCAGCGACGTTGAGGCGTGCCGCCGCAGCAATAAGGGATCATCGTGACCGGGCAGCTCTCTGCAACCGCGACACAGCATATCGCTCAGGCCGGTCTCGACACGCCGGTCGGTTGGCTTTGTGTGACCGAGCGGGACGGGGCCATTGTCCGGTTGGACTGGTCAACGGCGCCCGCCGGAGCGTCGGCTTCGGCGCTGACGGAGCGGGCGCTTGCCCAGCTGCGCGCCTATTTTGCCCATGAGCTGACTGAATTCGACCTGCCGCTGGCGGTGGCGGGCAGCGATTTTCAGCGCCGGGTCTGTGCTGCCATGTCGGCGATTCCTCTGGGAGAGACCCGCACCTATGGTGAAATCGCGCGGGAGCTTGGCGCCGCCGCGCAGCCGGTGGGCAATGCCTGCGGAGCCAATCCGATCCCGGTGATCATCCCCTGCCACCGGGTTCTGGGCGCGGGCGGACTGGGCGGGTTTTCCGGTGCGGGCGGTGTGGAAACAAAGGTGGCCCTGCTGCGCCACGAAGGCGCGGCCGGCCTGCTGATCTGACCACAGCGGTCATTTTTTGCAAATATCGCAGGGCGGCATGCCCCCGTCAGCGGCTGAGGCTCAGGCCTCGCGCTCCGGCACGATCTGCTGCGCGATACCGACAAAGATCAGATAGATCGAAGTCAGCACCAGCCCCCAATGTGCCCAGCTCTGCGGGTGGAAATCCACCCAGGCGGCCCAACCGGCAAAGAAGGTCCAGGCCAGCGCCACCGGCAGCGACACCTTGCGCCAGCGTTCGGTGCGGACCGGGTGAATGAACTTCAGCGGCAGGAACATGGCAATCGCCAGGAGGGTGACCAGAACCAGGCTGGTCCAATGGCTCGGCTCCAGCGCAAAGATGACCAGCACCAGCATGTTCCAGCATCCCGGAAAACCGGAAAAGGAGTTGTCCTTGGTCTTCATCCGGGTGTCGGCAAAATACAAGGCACTGGCAAAGGTGATCACGATCAGCGCCATCCAGCCGGTCCAGCCTGCCATCAGGCCGGATTTGAACAGGGCAAAGGCCGGAATGAACACATAGGTGAGATAGTCGATGATCAGATCGAGCAGCACGCCGTCAAACTCCGGCGCATAGCGTTTCACCTCATAGTGGCGGGCCAGCGGCCCATCAATACCATCCACGGCAAAGGCCACGACGAGCCAGACAAACATCAGGCTCCACTTGGCATCAGCCGCAGCCAGCATGGCGAGGATTGCAAACACCGCACCGGTGGCGGTGAGCAGGTGAACGGAGAGGGCGCGAAACTGAGGTGTCATCTGCCCCTGATGGCGAATTTCCCGTTATCTCGCAAGTGGTCAATGGGAAAACGCTGCATCCATAGGCGGAAATTCAGGCCTTTGGTGTCCTCGGTGCCACCTGCTGCCACGGATCGGTTCGGCGTCCATCGCTGGCTGGCGTCCTGCTGTCGCGGCACCGCAATTGGCGTCACTCGTGGTCCGGGTTTTCCATCAGCGCCTTGCGAAACAGCGTCTCGGTCAGGTTGCGGCTGTCCACCAGCTGCGGGTAGGCACTGGCCTCCGATGGTCCGGGGCTGGCGACATATTCGCCACGGGCGGCTTTCCCGGCGCGGTAGGCGGCCCATTCCTGATCGGAGATCTGGCGGTCGCCATCGCTGTCCAGATCCGCCAGCAGCTGTTCATAGAACTGGCTGAAATCCACATCACCGATATCGGAGGTCGTGGCATGGGCGGCACTGCGGTTTGCGGGATTATACGGCGCGCCAAGCGGTGCGCTTTCGGAGGTATGGCTTTGGGATACGATACTCATCACTGGGGGTCCTTCTGGATTTGACGCCAGTAATTTCTCCCATGGCCGTTACCGCGGAGTTAAGGCTGCTTACGCAGATGCACCTTTTGCGCAGGTCTTACGCTTTGGGGTGGGCGCGGTTGTAGACATCCATCAAATGTGCCGTATCCACGGCCGTATAGGCCTGTGTTGTCGACAGCGAGGCATGGCCCAGCAGTTCCTGAATCGCACGCAGATCGCCACCGGCCTCCAGCAGATGGGTGGCAAAGCTGTGGCGCAGCGCATGTGGCGTGGCGCTGGCAGGCAGACCCAGCTGCGCGCGGGCCTGTGCCATGGCGCTGCGGATGATACGTGCGTTCAGCGCGCCGCCGCGTACCCCGCGAAACAGCGGTCCCGCGCGCTCCTGCGGATGCGGGCAAAGTCGCAGATAGCGATCCACCGCATCCCGCGCCACGGGCAATACCGGCACGATCCGCTCCTTGCCGCCCTTGCCGGTGATCCGCAGCACCGCAGGCAGCGGCGCGTCTGCACCTGTCAGACCCAGCGCCTCCGAAATCCGCAGCCCGCAGCCATAAAGCAGCGTCACCACCGCCACATCGCGGGCGGCGACCCAATCGGTGGTGGATTGATGTTCCACGGTCTCGATCACCGCGCGGGCGGCCTCCTGCGCCAGCGGGCGGGGCAGTTTCTTCTGGAATTTCGGACTGCGGGCGGACAGCACGGCGGTCGGTTCAAACCCCTGCCGTTCAGCCAGCCAGGTGTAGAAACTCTTGACCGCCGAGAGCTTGCGCGCCAGTGACCGTGCCCCGGTCCCGGTGGCGCGGGTGGCCGCCATCCAGGCGCGCATGTCGCCGGTGGAAATCTCCGCCAGCGCCCCCAGCCCCTGCGGGCCACCAAAATGCTGTGTCATGAAGGCGAGGAATTCGACCACATCGCCGCGATAGGCGGTGATGGTATTCGCCGCCGCCCCCTGTAGCGCCGCCAGACCGGCCAGCCAGTGTTCCAGCGCATCGCGGCAGGCCGGAGAGATCAGCACTGTGGCCGCTGGCGTCACGACAGCCAGTGGCGCATCGAGCGCTCAAAAACGCCGGCAAAAAACGCCAGCAGGTCAGTACCATGCTGCGGGGTGAACTGGTGCGGATCCTCGGCTCCCAGCACCAGCAGGCCGGGCAGGCGGCCTGCGCCCAGTTCCAGTTTCAGACAGGCCTCCGAGCGGATGAACTCGGCCTTTGCCCCATGGGTGCGGGGATTGCCGGATTGCATCTGGCGCAGCGTGACCTGACGGTCCGGCCCGCTCCGCTGCGGGTTGATATACTGTTCGACAAACCCCGGCTCGACCACTTTCAGAACCTGATCCATGCGCTGCACGGCGGCATCCTGTTCCGGCTGCGGCGATTCCAGCACCAGGGTGATCGAATCCACCCGCAGGATTTCCGCCAGCTCACCGCCAAGATTGCCGAGGTAGCTTTCAAAATCCGTCGGATCCAGCAGGCGCAGGACGGCACGGTGGATCTGATTGGTCCCGGCAAGGTTCTCATAAGCCGCCGCAATCACCGACCGATGGGTGTCCTCCAGCCGGTCCAGCCGGGCCTCCATCCGCTCCATTGCAATGCCGCGCAGGTCCACGATATTGGACCCCATCGCGCGCTCATTGGCGCTGACCAGCGCGCTCATCACGCTTTGGTCCTCCAACAGGGCGTCGGGTTTGGCCAGGATCGCCTGGCGCAGGGTGTCTTCCAGTTCTGCCGTCGTGCTCATGCTCTGCTCTTTTTGACCTCTGATGGGTTTTGCCGGTGTTATAACACGGGTTTCACCCAGGGGTGGCAAAATTTTGGACACCCTTTGCAAAACCCTGCCGATGGAACGCCTCAGATACCGGTCGCCCTGCGATCGCCCGCACAGGCCAGCGGCACAAAGAAAAAGGGGCCGCCCGTCAGGCCGCCCCTTGCTGTCTCTAACGTGTCGTGGCCGTCTATCGACGGTCCCCGGCCTTACAGGATCTTGATGTTCGCAGCCTTGATATCGGCGAGGAAGGCATCCAGACCCTTGTCAGTCAGCGGATGGTTGATCATGCCCTTGATCACGGCGGGCGGTGCGGTGATCACATCGGCGCCGATGCGCGCGCTTTCCAGCACGTGGTTGGCGCTGCGGATGGAGGCCGCGAGGATCTCGGTCTCAAAGCCGTAGTTGTCATAGATGGTGCGGATATCCGCGATCAGATCCATGCCATCGAGGTTGATATCGTCCAGACGGCCGATGAAGGGCGAGATGAAGGTCGCGCCAGCCTTGGCCGCCAGCAGCGCCTGATTGGCCGAGAAGCACAGGGTCACATTCACCATATGGCCATCGTCGGTCAGGGTTTTGCAGGCCTTCAGACCGTCCCAGGTCAGCGGCACTTTCACAGCGATGTTTTCGGCGATCTCAACCAGCTTGCGGCCTTCGGCGATCATGTTCTCGGCATCTGTTGCGGTCACCTCGGCAGAGACCGGACCATCGACCAGATCACAGATTTCCTTGGTCACTTCGATGATGTCACGACCGGATTTCTTGATCAGCGAGGGGTTGGTGGTCACACCATCCACCATGCCCAGATCATTCAGCTCGGCAATGGCGTCGATTTCAGCGGTGTCTACGAAGAATTTCATCGGCTAGGGTCCTCTGGATGGGTTGGCCTTGATTGCGCTAGCCTTTACCTGATGGGGCGGGCTTTAAAAACCCCCCGTAACGCCCGGATCGACCTGAGCAGCAGGCCCGGGCTCAGGCACCAAGGCCGGGGCAGAACCAGCAGGGCGGGGAAACACCCGGCCCCGGCGGATGGGCAGAAGAGGCAGAAACGCGTGCAGGAGCAGGCATTTTTTCACCAAGGCGACCGGGTTGGCGTCCTGACGACACAGCCGCTGGACCGCGTCCTTGACTATCGCGCGCCCGAGGGCGGCTGCCATCTCGGCGCCTATGTCGAGGTGCCGCTCGGCCCGCGCCGTGTGCTCGGGGTGATCTGGGGGCCGGGGGCGGGCGATTTCGATTCGGCCAAGCTGCGCCCGGTGAATAGGGTGCTGGATGTGGCCCCGATGCGCGATGAGATGCGCCAGTTCCTCGCCAGATCCGCCGATTACACGCTGACGCCGCTGCCCGCGATGCTGCGGCTTGCGACCCGCGCACCGGGCCTCTCGGATCCCGTTTCCATGCGCAAGGTGCTGCGCCCCACCGGCCAGATGCCCGACCGCATGACCGATGCCCGCGAACGGGTGCTCTCGGCGGTGGCGGAATACGGCGGCCTGGCCTTCACGGCGAAGGAACTCGCGGATCTTGCCGGGGTCACAACCTCGGTGGTCAAGGGGCTGGTGAAACAGGGCGCCCTGCGCGAAGAGGACGCGCCGCGTGATCTGCCCTATCCGCGCCTCGACCCGGACCTGCCCGGCAAGACCCTGACCGACGATCAGGCCGCCGCCGCCGCCACACTTGGCGAGGGGGTCGCCAGTGGCCGCTACGGCACCACGCTGCTGAAGGGCGTCACCGGCTCCGGCAAGACCGAGGTCTATCTGGAGGCGGTCGCCGCAACCTTGCGCGCAGGGCGCCAGGCGCTGGTGCTCTTGCCGGAAATCGCCCTGACGGCAGAATTTCTGAAACGGGTCGAGCAGCGCTTTGGTGCGACGCCCGCCGAATGGCACTCGGGCGCGACGATGACCGAACGTCGCCGGGTCTGGCGCATGGTCGGGCAGGGCAAGGCGCAGCTGGTGATCGGCGCGCGCTCGGCGCTGTTTCTGCCCTATCAAAACCTCGGCCTCATCATTGTGGATGAGGAACATGACACCTCTTACAAACAGGACGAAGGGGTCTGTTATAATGCCCGCGACATGGCGGTGCTGCGCGCGGCCATGTGTTCGGCGCAGGTGGTGCTCGCGTCGGCCACGCCCTCGCTGGAGACCTGGGCCAATGCCGAGGCAGGCAAATACAGCCGTCTGGATCTCGCAGCACGATTTGGGTCAGCCGTCCTGCCAGAGATGCGCGCGATCGACATGAGGGCGGAAAAACTGCCCGCCTCGACCTGGATCTCACCAACACTGAAACAGGCAATGACAGCCCGCATGGAACGCGGCGAACAATCGCTCCTGTTCCTCAACCGCCGTGGCTTTGCGCCGGTCACCATCTGCCGCGCCTGCGGCGGCCATGTGACCTGCGACCATTGCGATTCCCGCATGGTCGAACACCGTTTCATGAAGCGGCTGATGTGCCACCAATGCGGCGAGACCAAACCCGTACCGGACGCCTGCCCAACCTGCCAGGTCGAGGGCAAGATGGCCCCCGTCGGCCCAGGTATCGAGCGGCTGGGCGAAGAAACCGCCGCGCTGTTCCCAGAGGCCCGGATCGCGGTCCTGTCCTCCGATCTCTTCGCCTCCGCCCGCGCCCTGAAGCAACGGATCGAGGAGATCGCCGCAGGGGAGGCCGATATCATCCTCGGCACCCAACTGGTGGCCAAGGGGCATAACTTCCCGCTGCTCACACTGGTTGGCGTGATTGACGCGGATCTTGGCCTGCAAGGGTCGGATCTGCGCGCGGCGGAGCGAACGTTCCAGCTGATGCGGCAGGTCGCAGGGCGGGCCGGGCGCGCCGACAGGCCGGGCGAGGCGCTGATGCAGACCTTCCAGCCCGAACACCCGGTCATCCGCGCGATCCTCTCCGGCGATGAGGAAGCCTTCTGGAAGGCCGAAGCCGCCGAACGTCACGCCGCAGGCGTACCGCCTTATGGGCGGATGGCGGGCATCATCCTGTCGGGGCCGGATCTGCCTGCGGTGATGGATCTTGGCCTGACACTGGCGCGCAATGACATGCCACTGCGCCAAATCGGTGCGCAGGTTTTTGGTCCGGCACCGGCGCCCATAGCGCGGATCCGTGGCCGCCACCGGGTGCGCCTGCTTGTGAAGGCCGACAAGGGGACGCCGTTACAGGATGCAATCGCCCGCTGGATTGGTCCGATACGTCTCAAGGCGGATCTGCGTCTCTCCGTCGATATCGACCCGCAGAATTTCTTCTGAGGAAACCCATGGGGGCGCTGCCCCCGGCCTCTCGGCCTCCCCCGAGATATTTCCGGCCAGAAGATATCTGCGGCTTGTCATCTTCTGGCGTCAAATATCCCGGAGCGCGAGGCAGCGCCTCGCATGTGGTCAGGCCAGCGCCGACATCCGCCGCTGATCGGTCAGCACATCGGTCAGCACCGCCCCGACCCACATGGAAAACAGCGCAAGCCAGGCGGTGCCCGCAAAGATCGATCCGCCGGTGACACCCGCACCGATGGCGCAGCCACCCGCCAACATGCCGCCAAAGCCCATCAGGGCCGCGCCAATCATCGCCCGGCGCATCGTGGCAGCGTCGTCAAACGCCTGCAGGCGCATCTCTCCACCAACGGCAGCCGCCAGCATCGCGCCGCCAAAGACCCCTGCAACCAGCCCGATATCGAACTCCAGAACCGAGGCGCGATCGAGGAAAAACATCAGCATCCGTGCCGAGGGGCCGGTGAAGGTCACGCTTTCGATCTGCACCGGATCAAAGGTCACCTGTGCCAGCGCCGAGGTCAGCGCCCAGCCAAGCGCCACCGCAAAGCCGACGCCAGATGCAAAGATCAGCCGACCCGCGCCGATGCGGTTCTGTGCGGACAAACCCAGCGCAAGGAGTGCCGTTAGCAGGCCGATGACCAGCCCGGACCACTCCGGCAGACCGGCTGCGGTCAGCAGATCCAGATTGCGCCCGCCGGAGGTGATCCACAGCCCGGCCAGATAATCCCTCAGGGGCGCCAGATGCCCGGAAAGGCTCATCTGGGCGGTCACGGCAAAGATCAGCCCCGACACCACCGAGCGCAGGTTTCCGCTCGCGGCCAGCACCAGCAGCCGACCCGAACAGCCCCGCGCCAGCACCATGCCGATGCCAAAGATCAGCCCGCCGATGATGGCGCCGGACCAGCTGCCCGGCACCGCCATCATCCGCGCCTCATCGGTATTGATCCAGCCCAGCAGCCGACCGGCCTGCACCCAGACCAGCGCGGTCGAAAACGTCAGCAGCCAGACCGCTACCCGGTCCCCCATCCGGCCCCGGGCAAATTCCACCGTGGCGGCCCGCAGGCAGAACCGTGAGCGCTGCGCCGCCACGCCAAAGATGCCACCGGTCAAAGCCCCGAGCAGGGCCGCCGCGCCGGGTTCGCCAACCCATTCGACAAATCCGATAAATCCGTCCACCTGCAGCCACCTTTCATGAAATTCCGCTTTGTGAATATGATTTCCGATACCCTTGTGCATTGATGCAGATCAGATGTGCGGGTGGCTTTTTTTCTCGCCAGCGGCGGCCGATCGGCGTAGAGCCGTGGGCATGTTCAAACCTGTCCCCACCGAAGCTGCGGCGTCCCTGCCGCTCTGGCGCCGCCCCACGACCTTGCTGTTTGTGATGGCGCTGACCATGCCGATTGCCTTCAACACCTGGAGCGCGCTGCTCAACAACTTTGTGATCGAGGCCGCGAATTTCGACGGGGCTGACATCGGCCTGCTGCATACGGTGCGCGAGATTCCGGGGTTTCTCGCCATCGGGGTGATCGCAGTGATCCTGTTTGTGCGCGAACAGGTGCTGGGGCTGGTCTCGTTGATGATGCTGGGGCTGGCGACCGCCGTCACGGCGTGGTTTCCCAGCCTTGGCGGGCTGCTGACCATCACGCTGCTCAGCTCGATCGGGTTTCATTACTATGAGACGGTGAATCAGTCGCTACAGTTGCAATGGCTGCCCAAGCTGCGGGCGCCACAGATCCTGGGCTGGCTGGTGGCGGCGGGATCCGCGGCAACGCTGGTGGTCTACAGCCTGATTGCCCTGCTGTGGGAGCCGCTGGGTCTGACCTATAATATCGTCTTCCTGCTGGCGGGGGGCACCACCACCGCGATGGCGCTGTTCTGCCTGCTGGCCTATCCGCAATTCGACGCGCCGCATCCGCAGACCAAACGCCTGATCCTGCGCCGCCGCTACTGGCTCTACTATGCGTTGCAGTTCATGGCCGGGGCGCGGCGGCAGATCTTTGTGGTTTTTGCCGGCTTCATGATGGTGGAGAAATTCGGCTTTGCCGTGCATGAGCTGACCAGCCTCTATCTGATCAACCTGGTGGTCAATATGATTGCGGCACCGCTGCTGGGGCGCGCTGTCGCCCGCTTCGGCGAGCGCCGCACGCTGATTTTTGAATACACCGGGCTGGCGCTGGTCTTTGCCGCCTATGGCGGGCTCTACTGGTTCAGCTGGGGCGTGGTTCTGGCGGGGGTGCTTTACGTTGTAGACCATATCCTGTTTGGGCTGGCGCTGGCGCTGAAGACCTATTTCCAGAAGATCGCCGACCCGTCAGATATTGCGCCAACCGCTGCGGTGGCCTTTACCATCAACCATATCGCCGCGGTGGTGCTGCCGGTGACGCTGGGGTTGCTCTGGGTGGTGTCTCCTGCTGCGGTCTTTGCGCTGGCGGCCGGAATGGCGATGATCTCGCTGATGCTGTCGCTGCTGATCCCGCGCCATCCCGAACCCGGCAATGAGACGATCTTTGCCAAGTGGCAAGGCACCGCCCCGGCAGAATGACACGCGCGGCCCGCGCCCCAGTCCCAAAGCGGGGCGGGCAGGGTCACGGCTCTTGACCTGCGCCGCCGACGGGCCTAGGCGCTGTGCAACCATTGCCCGGAGACCGCCATGCCCACCTTTACCGCCCTCACCACCCTGACTGGAAAAGCCCCCGCCGAAGCGCTTGGCGAGGCGATGGAGCGCCTGATCCCGGAACCCACCGGTCTGGGCGTGTTCGAGGTCGAGGACGGCTCCGGCCTGTGGGAGGTCGGCGGCTATTTCACCGAGACCCCGGATGAGGCCGGTCTGGCGCTGCTGGCGACCATGTTCGATGCCCAGCCTTTTGTGATCTCTGAACTGCCCGAGACCGATTGGGTCGCCCATGTGCGGCGCGAACTGGCGCCGGTGGAAGCGGGCCGTTTCTTCGTCTACGGCAGCCATGATGCCGACAAGCTGCCCGCTGATCGCATTCCGCTTCTGATTGAGGCGGCGATGGCCTTTGGCACTGGCCATCACGGCACCACCCTTGGCTGCCTGAAGGCGCTGGACAAGCTGATCGACGACGGCTTCGTCGCCGGGAAAGTCGCCGATATCGGCTGTGGCACGGCGGTGCTGGCGATGGCTGCGGCGCGCGTCTGGGATGGGCAGATCCTGGCCAGCGACATTGATCAGGTCGCCGTGGACGTTGCCGAGGCCAATCTGAAGGCCAATGACATGGAAGGCTGTGTGCAATGTCTTGAAGCCGCCGGTTTCGACGCCCCGGCACTGGCCGAGGCGGCCCCTTACGATCTCATCTTCGCCAATATCCTGAAAGGCCCTCTGGTTGCATTGGCCCCGGATGTGGCCGGCCATCTGCGCGACGGTGGCTATGCGATTCTCTCCGGTTTGCTGAACGAACAGGCCGATGAGGTGCAGGGCGTTTATGCACAGAACGGCATCAATCTTGTGGAACGCACCGAGATTGGTGACTGGACGACGCTGCTTTTGCAGAAAAAGGGCTGAATCGTTCAAGTTTGTTGAGCATTTTAATGACCCGCCCCAAAATGGTCCCATTCCCTACCTAAACATTAATATGTGGATGGTGGGAGCCATTGCAGGGTTTTGGTTATGGGTGAACACAGTAACAATTTCTATGCTCGGCTTGACCGGCTGGAACGCAAACACGGGGCCATGGCGCGCGGCTATACTGCCAAAGTGCGCGCGGATGGGTTGATCGTGGTGGCGCCGCGACGGGTGCAGTCGCGGATCTCCGGCCGATCATTGATCCTGTTTGTCGCGGCGTTTCTGCTGTTCAAGGGCTTCTTGATGGCAGCGCTGGGATTTGGCAGCTACGACTATCGTGTCGACCAGCTGCGGGCGGGAACGGGGCTGGAAAAAGCCGGTGCATTTGTCATGCAGCGGGATCCAGTGTCACAGTTCCTGGCCGAGAAGATCGGACCTGTGCTGCGGTAGAGGGACAGGCTGGCGGGCCATGTGTCGGGCGCTGGGGGGCATCCGACACAATCCGGCCGCGCGGTCATGTCCGACGCAGCAGGGTTACGCCTCGGCATCGACGTGCAGACCAAAGCAACCAGAAAACGCCGCACTCCATCAGGAGGCGGCGTTTTTCATGTCTCTCGGATGATAGGCTCTGGATGATCCAGACCGAGGTGCCAACCTCAGAAGACCGGCTTGCCCTCGGCAACGCGATCGATATCCGCGCGGGACAGGCCGATATCGGCCAGTTCGCGGTCGCTCAGCTGACCCAGGGTCTGGCGGGTGGCGCGCGCGTCGTTCCAGTCGATAGCCGCGCCCAGAAGGCCGGTGATCATGGCGCTGAAGCGGCCAAACAGGCTGCTGGTGCCATAGGTGGTGCGGGTGGTGTCAAATGCAGCCATGTCCTCGTCCTTTCGGAGGTTGAATTGAACTCTTCGCCCTGTGGCGATGGACGGCACTTAGTCATCTGCATGACGGCTGACAATCGCTGAAATTGCATGTGTCATATGCGCTTTTTGCATGGCTTATGATCCATAAAAACAAGGGAAAAGGCCGAGTTTTTACCTCTTGGAAAGGAATGTCGGTTTCCCCGCCGGAGAGGGTCGTTTTCGGAACAGGATTCACGTGTTTTTGCGCCACAGGTGCCGCGCGGCATCCCCGCAGGGCACATCGCACAGGCCTGTAAAGCAATTGGACATGTTCGCCTTTTGTGCTAATCCTGAGCAAAATCAGACCTCCACACCGGGCAGGGATAGGGCAGACATGCGAATATTGGGCATTGATCCGGGGTTGCGAAACCTCGGTTGGGGGGTGATCGAATCACGCGGCACCCGTCTCAGCCATATCGCCAACGGCGTCTGCACCTCCGATGGCGATGATCTGGGCGAACGGCTGCTGTCGCTCCACAATCAGGTCATCGAGGTGATCGCGGCCTACCGCCCCGATCAGGCCGCCATCGAACAGACCTTCGTGAACAAGGATGGTGCCGGCACGCTGAAACTGGGCCAGGCGCGGGGCGTCGCCCTGATGACATTGGCGCAGGCCGGTCTTCCGGTGGGTGAATATGCCCCGAACCGGGTGAAGAAAACCGTGGTCGGCGTGGGTCATGCGGCCAAGGAACAGATCCTGCATATGGTGAAACTGCAACTGCCCGGCTGCCTGCCCAAGAACGCCGATGCGGCAGATGCTCTGGCCATTGCCATCTGTCATGCGTTTTATGGGGGCACGCAACAACGCCAGCTGAAGGAGAAGCGCGCGTGATCGGAAAACTCACCGGGCGTCTGGAGTACCGCAGCAGCGATCACGTGCTGATCGACGTGCGCGGCGTCGGCTATATCGTCTATTGCTCCGACCGCACCATGGCCGCGCTGCCGGGCGTCGGCGAGGCGGTCGCGCTCTATACCGATATGGTGGTGCGTGAGGACCTGATGCAGCTCTATGGCTTCCCTTCGCTGGTTGAAAAGGAATGGCATCGCCTGCTGACCTCGGTGCAGGGGGTGGGGGCGAAAGTCTCGCTGGCCATTCTCGGCGCGCTTGGCCCCGATGGGGTCAGCCGCGCGATCGCGCTGGGGGATTGGGCGGCGGTGAAGGCCGCCAAAGGGGTCGGCCCCAAGACCGCGCAGCGCATTGTGCTGGATCTCAAAGACAAGGCGCCGGGTGTCATGGCGATGGGTGGCACCGTCGTCGACGCCATGGATGGGCCGGGGCTGGATGTGGTCGAACCCGCCGAGCCGGTGAGCACGGCCAGGAAACTACGCAAAGCGCCACCCAAGGCCCCCTCCGGTGCCGCAGCTGCTTCTGCGGGGGCGCTCTCTGCGCTTGGCAATCTGGGCTATGGTCCCTCCGATGCCGCTGCCGCCGTGGCTGAGGCGGCCGCCACCTATCCAGACGCCAATGAGGCCGAGCTGATCCGCGCCGCCCTGCGGCTGCTGGCACCGAAAGGCTGATGGTGTGAGAGTATTGAAAAAAATAGGACAGTGCCCGTCTGCGGGCGGACGGGCATTGTTCGGCCTGCCGACCGGAGCAGGGTTTAAAGAAACCAGATTGGAGTCATCAGAATGATTGACGCCGATCCCACCCTGCGTCCCGCGCCTCTGCCCGAAGACAGCGCCGCCGAAAACGACCGCGCCCTGCGCCCGCAGGGGCTTGGCGAATTCATCGGTCA
The DNA here is from genome assembly GCF_048056915.1 of Phaeobacter sp. JH20_02. NCBI lineage: Bacteria > Pseudomonadati > Pseudomonadota > Alphaproteobacteria > Rhodobacterales > Roseobacteraceae > Phaeobacter > Phaeobacter sp. JH20_02. The sequence continues at coordinate 103,894 of NZ_JAYMVP010000022.1, forward strand.
GGCCGAAGCCCGCGCCAATCTGCGTGTGTTCATCGAAAGTGCGCGCCGTCGCGGCGAGGCGATGGACCACACGCTGTTTCATGGCCCCCCCGGTTTGGGCAAGACCACCCTGGCGCAGATCGTCGCCCGCGAACTGGGCGTCAACTTCCGCATGACCTCCGGGCCGGTTCTGGCCAAGGCGGGCGATCTGGCAGCGATCCTGACCAATCTGGAATCCCGCGACGTGCTGTTCATCGACGAAATCCACCGGCTGAACCCGGCGGTGGAGGAGGTGCTCTACCCCGCGATGGAGGATTTCGAGCTGGATCTGGTGATCGGCGAAGGCCCGGCGGCGCGCACCGTGCGGATCGAGCTCCAGCCCTTTACCCTGGTTGGCGCCACCACCCGCATGGGCCTGTTGACCACACCACTCAGGGACCGGTTTGGCATTCCAACCCGGTTGCAATTCTACACCATCGACGAGCTCTTTGAGATCGTCAGCCGCAACGCCCGCAAGCTGGGCGCCCCCGCAGATGACGACGGCGCCCGTGAGATCGCGCGGCGCGCCCGCGGCACCCCCAGGATCGCCGGCCGGCTCCTGCGCCGCGTCGTCGACTTCGCGGTTGTCGAGGGCGATGGCACCATCACCCGGGAACTTGCCGATGGTGCGCTGACGCGGCTGGGGGTGGATCAGCTGGGTCTGGATGGCGCGGATCGCCGCTATCTGCGGATGATTGCCGAGAATTATGGCGGTGGTCCGGTCGGGATCGAGACCATGTCGGCGGCCCTGAGCGAAAGCCGTGATGCGCTGGAGGAGGTGATCGAGCCCTATCTGTTGCAGCAGGGTCTGATCCAGCGCACGCCGCGCGGGCGGATGCTGGCGCATAAGGCCTGGACCCACCTTGGGCTGACACCGCCACGGGGGCAGGGCGACCTGTTGCTATAGCGGCTCATCTGCCGCGCAGGCGCGTCAGTGCTGTCGCGGATTGGCGTCAAAACAGTCTGAAAGTGTTAAAATGGGTTTGAAGAATTGGACTCAATTTTAGCGTATGTTTCGCGTGCGAAACATTTGGTCACGCCTGCTGACCTAAGTGACAAGGCCTGAATGAAGCGCCGCGCCAGACGCGGCGCTGCCTCCGGCGGGGATATTGTGGGCCAGAAGATGCACAGTGATACCCGGTCGCAACCCTTGCCGTTGATCCCGTGAGCGGGCATTAAGCCCATTCAAGACCGCAGTCCGACTAGAGAGCCGCATGATGACCCCAGCCGAGATCGAAGCCCTGTTTACCCGTGCCGATGGCTCTTATGCCTTTGCCCGTTGGGGGCGGCCGATTGCGCCGATCGTCTTTGGCGTCGAGGACAGCACGCTGGCGACCGTCAAGGGCGCGATCGAGGCGGTGGTGACCCTTGCCGGGCATCAGATGGCGGAGACCGATCCCGAGCTGGGCTCCAACCTCATGGTGTTTTTCTTTCGCGACTGGGACGAGCTGATGGGGGTGCCGGATCTGGACCGGCTGATCCCGGGGCTTGATCCGCTGCTTGAGCGGCTGAAGGCGGCGGATGCCAGCCAGTACCGCGCCTTCCGCTTTGACGATCAGGGGGCCATTCAGGCCTGTTTCGTTTTTCTGCGCATGGGCGGCGCGATGGCAAAGCTGCCTGCCGAAACGCTCGCCCTGACGCAGGCGGTGCAGGCGATCCTGATGTGGGGCGACAGCGCTTTTGCCAAGACCTCGCCGCTGGCGGTGCTGCCGGAGACGGGCGCCACCATCCTGCGCCCGGATATCGCCGGGGTGATTGCGGCGGCCTATGATCGGATGATGCCGCTTGCGGCATCCGACAGCGCCCATGCGCTGCGGCTCTTTGCCCGGCTGCAGGCACCGATTGAGCCCTCGGCCGACGCCTCTGGTCAGGCCAGCCACTGAGCCGCGCGCCAGCGCAAAACAGGGCAGGAGGCCCGGCAGAATGATCCATCGCTTTCCGGTTCGGGTATATTACGAAGACACCGACATGGGCGGGATTGTCTATCACGCCAATTACCTGCGGTTTATCGAACGGGCGCGCAGCGACTGGGTGCGCAACCTTGGCAATGATCAGAACGCCATGCGCGAGGCGGGGCTGATCTGGGTGGTGCGGCGGATCGAGGCGGATTACCTCGCCCCTGCCAAATTCGACGAAGAGCTGCGGATCGAGACCGAGGTGCAGAAGGTCACCCCTGCGCGGCTCACCATGTCGCAGCGGGTGTTTCGCGGCGAGACGGAGCTGTTTCGCGCCATCGTTACGGTGGTTTGCGTCAATGCCGGGACCGGCGCGCCGATCCGCCTGCCGGCAGAGATTCGCGCATTGCTGTAACAATTCCTGCTGTCACGGCTGTTTCATTGGCTTTTGACCTTGAACTGCGATAGCCTTTTGCCAAATGAAAGCCGGAAAACGGCTGGAAAACGGCCAAAAACATAGAGCAGGTCCATGGAAGCAGAAACTCTGGCGTTGGCGCAGGAGATTGATTTCTCCATGTGGGGGCTATTCGCGCGGGCGACCCTGACGGTCAAATTGGTGATGCTGATGCTGGTTGTCGCCTCCGTTTGGTCCTGGGCGATCATCCTGCAGAAACTGATCAACTATCGTCTGGCCCGTCGGGAGGCGGCGGAGTTCGACCGTGCCTTCTGGTCCGGTGAGCCGCTGGATGGTCTGTTTGACCAGATCGGCCCGCAGCCCAAGGGGCAGTCGCAGCGGATCTTTGCCGCCGGCATGACCGAATGGCGGCGCAGTCATCGCACCGACGGGGCGCTGATTGCGGGTGCGCAGGCACGGATCGAGCGGTCGATGGATGTGGCGATCGCCAAGGAAAGCGAACATGTGCAGAGTGGTCTGTCGATCCTGGCCACCGTTGGCTCCACCGCACCGTTTGTCGGGCTGTTCGGCACCGTCTGGGGCATCATGACTGCCTTTATCGAGATTGCGGAACAGCAGAACACCAACCTCGCCGTTGTGGCGCCGGGCATTGCCGAGGCGCTGATGGCGACGGGTCTGGGGCTGCTGGCTGCGATCCCTGCGGTGATTTTCTACAACAAGCTGAGCGCGGATAGCGACCGGATCATCGGCAGCTACGAAGCCTTTGCCGATGAGTTTTCCACCATCCTCAGCCGCCAGCTGGATTCCTGATCCATGGGCGCCTCGGTTCAACCCAATGCCGCCAACGGGCGCCGCCGGGGACGGCGGCGCAGCCGTGCGCGGCCGATGGCGGAAATCAACGTCACGCCCTTTGTCGATGTGATGCTGGTGCTGCTGATCATCTTTATGGTGGCGGCCCCGCTGATGACGGTGGGCGTGCCGGTGGAGCTGCCAAAGACCGCCGCAGGCGCGCTGCCCGGCGATGAGGAAGAGCCGCTGACCGTGACCATGACCGCCAGCGGCGAGATCCAGATCCAGACCACTGCCGTGGCCCCGGATGAGCTGATCGCCAAACTGCGCGCCATCGCGGCGGAGCGGACCTCCGATCAGGTGTTCCTGCGTGCGGATGGGGCTATCCCCTATGAGGCGGTGATGCAGGTGATGGGGGCGCTGAATGCCGGTGGGTTTTCCAGCGTTGGTCTGGTGACCGATGTGGGTGGTCCAACCCTTGATGGGCGGGCTGTCGAAGACAGCGGGCAATAGGCGGGGCACGGGTGTGCAGACCGGAACCAAGATCTCTGTTGCAGGCCATGCGCTGCTGGCGGGCTGGGTCGTTTTCGGCGCCTGGTTCCCGTCCGAGCCGCTGCCGATGGCGGTGCAGGATGTGTCGATCATCTCGACCGAGGAATTCGCCCGGCTGAGCCAGCAGCGCGCCGCGCCAGTGGTGGCCGATACCGCCGGCGATCTGACCCAGCCCGAGCCGGAACCCGCACCGCAGGTCACACCACCGCCGGAGCCGGAGCCCGAACCGCAGATCAGCCAGCCTGAGCCGGTGACCCCGCCCGAGCCTGACACCGAACTGGCCGAGCGCCCGGAGCCGCAGCCGGTTGAGCCGACACCGCCGGTGGCCGCGCCCGCGCCGCCCGACGTGCCGGACACGACGACGGTGACACCGCAGGTGGCCGAGCGCCCGCAGCTGCGCCCGCTGGACCGCGTCGCCCCGACCCCGGTGGCACCACCGGAGCCGGACACCCGGATTGATGATGTGGCCCAGCCAGAGGTCTCCGATGAGGTTGGTTCCGAGCCTGCCCAGGAGTCCCAGCAGGCCACGGCAGAGGCGGCGGCCAACGACCGGATCGTGACCGAGGAGGTCGAGGCGCAGACCGAACAGGTGGCCAGCGCTGCACCTGCGCAGTCACTGCGGCCCCGGACCCGGCCAGCGCGGCCGACGCGGCCGGAGCCTGTCGCACAGCCCGAACCGGAACCTGCCACGACTGAGCCGGCCGAGCCTGACCCCGTGCCGGATCGCTCTGATGCGGTGGAGGATGCGCTGGCCGCTGCCCTTGCCGGTGGTGGTGAGGTGGCAGCGCCGGAACCCTCAGGCCCGCCGCTGACCAGTGGCGAAAAGGATGCGCTGCGGGTGGCCGTGCAGCAATGCTGGAACGTCGGCTCGCTGTCATCGGAGGCGCTGCGCACCACCGTGGTGGTCTCGGTCGCGCTGACACCGGACGGCCGGCCCGAGGAGGGCAGTATTCGGATGCTCTCCAGCACCGGCGGATCGGGGGCTGCGGCCAATCAGGCCTTTGGCGCGGCGCGGCGGGCGATTCTGCGCTGCGGTGCGCGTGGTTTCCAACTTCCGTCTGACAAATATGCGCAATGGCGTAATATCGAAATGACCTTCAATCCCGAAAGGATGCGGATCAAATGAGGACATATCTGGCAACGCTCGTGATGGGCGCGACCCTGCTGGGGGCGGCGGTGATGGCACCGGTTTTGCCTGCGCAGGCACAGGATGGCCCGCTGAGGATCGAAATCACCGACGGGGTGATCGAACCCTTGCCCTATGCGGTGCCCGGCTTTGTGCCGGAAACCCCTGCCGCCGCCGAACTGGCGCGTGAGATTTCGCGGGTGATTGCCGCGGATCTGAGCGGCACCGGCCTGTTTCGTGAAGTCCCGGCCTCGGCCCATATCGCCAAAGTCACCGATTTCGATGCGGCGATCGGCTATGCCGACTGGAAAGCGGTGAATGCACAGGCGCTGATCACCGGCGCCCTCAGCGTGAACGGCAACCGGCTGACGGTGCGGTTCCGGGGCTATGACGTCTTTGCCGAAAAGGAGCTGGGCACCGGTCTGCAGTTTTCCGGCACCACCGACGGCTGGCGGCGTATGGCCCATAAGGTGGCGGATGTGATCTACAGCCGCATCACCGGCGAAAGCGGGTATTTCGACAGCCGGGTGGTGTTTGTTTCCGAAAGCGGGCCAAAGGACGACCGGCGCAAGCGGCTGGCGGTGATGGATTACGATGGCGCCAATGTGCAATATCTGACCAACAGCGCCTCCATCGTGCTGGCGCCGCGGTTCTCACCCACCGGCGACCGGGTGCTCTACACCAGCTACGAGAGCGGCTTTCCGCAGATCCATGTGCTGGATGTGGGCAGCGTGCAGCGTCGGGTGCTGTCGGCGGACAATGGCATCATGAGCTTTGCGCCGCGCTTTGCGCCGGATGGGCGCACCGTGGTCTACTCGCAGTCGCAGGGCGGCAATACCGATATCTTCACCATGGATATCGACACCGGCACCCGGACCCGGCTGACCAGCGCGCCGTCGATCGAAACCGCCCCGTCGTTTTCCCCCGATGGCAGCCAGATCGTCTTTGAAAGCGACCGTTCCGGCGCGCCGCAGCTCTATGTGATGGCGGCAACCGGCGGCGAGGCCCGGCGGATCAGTTTTGGCGCGGGGCGCTACGGCACTCCGGTGTGGTCGCCGCGCGGTGACATGATCGCCTTTACCAAGCAGAACAAGGGCCGGTTCCATATCGGCGTGATGCGGACCGATGGCAGCGAGGAACGCCTGCTGACGGCCTCCTTCCTAGATGAGGGGCCGACCTGGTCCCCGAATGGCCGGGTGATCATGTTCACCCGTGAAACCCAAGGGGCCAGCGGCCGGGCGCTGCTCTATTCTGTGGATGTATCGGGGCGCAACCTGAAACCGGTCCGCACCCCCGATGGCGCGTCGGATCCGGCGTGGTCGCCCTTGCAGAACTGAAGTGTCGCGCGCCTGCCATAATGGTCCGGCGCGCGCCCTGTTAACAAAGACCAAAGTGGCAGCGGCATCGGGCCTGTGGTAAATCTGGTGCAACAATTGGAAATGGGACGAGGCGGATATCATGAGCGGTTTGACAAAAGCAGTGCTGGTGGCAGCGGCGTTGGGGCTGAGCGCCTGTACGGGCAACCCCTGGGATGATGCAGCCGGGGCCGGTGGGCCTGGTGCAGGGGCCGGGGCGGGCGCTGCGGGGCAGCTGGATCCCAGCAGCCCGGCCTACTTCCAGCAGACGGTCGGCGACCGGGTGCTGTTTGCGGTCGATCAATCGACCCTGTCACCTGCCGCCCAGAGCGTTCTGCAGGGGCAGGCGCGCTGGCTGACGGCCAACCCGGATTATGTGGTCACAATCGAAGGCCACGCCGATGAGCAGGGCACCCGCGAATATAACCTTGCACTGGGTGCGCGCCGGGCCAATGCTGCCCGCGAATACCTGATTTCCCAAGGGGTTGCGGGCGGTCGTCTGCAGGTTGTCAGCTTTGGCAAGGAGCGCCCGCTGGAGATCTGCTCGAACGAGGCCTGCTACACCAAGAACCGTCGCGCGGTCACCGTGCTGGCGGGTGGGCTGACGGGGTAAGTGACCATGCGACTGCGTCCTCTTGCGATTGCCGCCCTTGCGCTGACCCTGGCTGTGCCGCCGCTTGCCGTCCGGGCGCAGGATCAACAGACCCTTGCCGATATCCGGCAGGAACTCACCGTGCTGCACGTCGAAATCCAGCGGCTGAAGCGGGAAATGTCGACCACCGGCAGCCCGCAGACCAATGTCGCGGGCGACAGTGTGCTGGACCGCGTCAGCGCCATCGAGGCGGAGCTGCAGCGGCTGACCGCGCAGACCGAACAGCTCTCCTACCGCGTCGATCAGGTGGTGCAGGATGGCACCAACCGGATTGGTGACCTGGAGTTCCGTCTGGTGGAACTGGAAGGCGGCGATGTCTCGAAACTGGGGGAAACCAGCACGCTGGGCGGCGGTGAGCTGCCCGCAGCCGGGGCACCTGCGCTGCCCGCCACGCCGCCGGGCACTTCGGTCGATACGACGTCGGAGCTGGCGGTGGGCGAGCAGACGGATTTCGACGCCGCCAAGGCCGCGCTGGACAGCGGCGCCTATCAGGAGGCTGCGGAGAAATTCGCGGCCTTCACCCTGGCTTATCCCGGCAGCCCGCTGGCCGCAGCGGTGGAATACAACCGCGGGAAGGCGCTGGACGGGCTGGGTGACACCCGCGAGGCCGCGCGGGCCTATCTGGCGTCATTCTCCGGCAACTCCTCAGGAGAGACCGCGCCGAAGGCATTGTACGAACTGGGCGCGGCACTGGGGCGGCTGGGTCAGACCAGCCAGGCCTGCGTGACCCTGGCAGAGGTCGGCAGCCGCTTTCCCGGTGCAGCCGAAACCGCCGCAGCGGAGGCGGAACGCGCAAAACTGGCCTGCAATTGACGCGCAGGGACCGGGATATCCTCGCCATTGTGCAGGAGCAGTTCCGGTCTGCCTTGCCCACGCGGCTGGGCGTTGCGGTGTCAGGCGGCGGCGACTCGATGGCGCTGATGTATGCGCTGCATGAGTGTTTTGCCGATCTGGGTGTGGAAATCTGTGTCGCAACTGTTGATCACGGGCTGCGCGCGAGCTCGGGCGAGGAGGCGCAGATGGTGGCGGATGTGGCTGCCAAACTGGGTCTGGCGCATGATATCCTGCAATGGGTTGACCGGCCTTCTGCGCAGCAGGCGGGCAATCTTCAGGAGCAGGCCCGCAACGCGCGCTATACGCTGCTGACCGCATGGGCGCAGTTGAATGACATTCCGGTGGTTGCATTGGGGCATACGGCCGATGATCAGGCCGAAACGCTGCTGATGCGGCTGGGGCGGTCGTCGGGGGTGTCCGGTCTGGCTGCGATGCCGCGCAGCCGCGCGATCGAGGGGATCACCCTGCTGCGGCCGCTTCTGGAGGTGACGCGCGAAGAGCTGCGTGGCTACCTGCGGGAGCGGGGAGGGCAGTGGGTTGAGGACCCCAGCAACGAGGATCTGCGTTTCGAGCGGGTGCGGGTGCGTCAGGCGATGGATGCTCTGGCGCCGCTGGGGCTGACCGTGCAGCGGCTGGCCGCCGTTGCCCGCAATATGGGCGCCGCCCGCGAAGCCCTGGACTGGTATACGTTCCTGGCCGCCCGCGACATGGCCGAGGTGCGCGATGGCGCGATTGTCATCGACCAGCGCCAGTTTCGCACGCTGCCGGACGAAATTGCCCACCGGCTGCTGGTGCGATCCGTGCAATGGGTCAGCGGGGCGGTGCATCCGCCACGGCGTGAGCCGATGGTGCAGGCCCGCGAGGCGGTGCGTCGTGGCGGATCCTTCACATTGGGGGGCTGCCGGATGATCACCCGCAAACAGCGCACATGGGTCTGCCGCGAATATAACCCGGTGGCCGATGAGATGACCCGGCCCGGTCGGCTCTGGGATGGGCGCTGGCGGGTTTTTGGCGGCGAGGTGAAGGACCATGAGGTGCGCGCCCTGGGCTCTGACGGCCTGCAGCACTGTCCCGACTGGCGCAGTGCCGAGGTTCCGGGCGAGGTGCTTCATGCCACGCCGGCCGTGTGGCGGGGGGGTGAGCTGGTTGCCGCCCCATTGGCAGGATTTGGCAACGGATGGTCCGCAGAACTGGTTCAGAACAGCGAAGAGTTCTTCACAGCTCTTTTATCGCATTGAACCTCACTGAAGTATCCCTATTTTAGAGGCAACGAAGGCGGCCTGCCAGGTGCGCCTCGCATTTTGGGAGACTTTCCTTGGGCAACGTACGCAATATCGCCTTTTGGGTTGTTCTGTTTGTGCTCGTCTTGGCGCTGTTCAACTTGTTCAGTGGTTCGGGCAGCACGATGCAGAGCCGAGAGAAGACTTTTTCTGATTTTGTCAGCGCGGTTGAAAACGGCAATGTCAGCACCGTGACGCTGGATGGTGAACAGGTTCGCTACACCACGTCGGACGGGCAGAATTTCATGACCATCAAACCCGGCGATGCCGAGGTGACCGCCCTGTTGATCGACAACAACATTCCGGTCCGCGCCGAGAAGCAGCAGCAGTCCGGGTTCCAGTCGTTCCTGCTGACCCTGCTGCCCTTCCTGCTGCTGATCGGTGTCTGGATCTATTTCATGAACCGGATGCAGGGCGGCGGCAAAGGCGGCGCCATGGGCTTTGGCAAGTCGAAGGCGAAGATGCTGACCGAGAAGCATGGCCGCGTCACCTTTGACGACGTGGCTGGCATCGACGAGGCCAAGGAAGAGCTGGAAGAGATCGTCGAGTTCCTGCGCAACCCGCAGAAATTCTCGCGCCTCGGCGGCAAGATCCCCAAAGGCGCCCTGCTGGTGGGCCCTCCGGGTACCGGTAAGACGCTGCTGGCGCGTGCGATTGCAGGCGAGGCGGGCGTGCCGTTCTTCACCATCTCCGGTTCCGATTTTGTCGAGATGTTTGTCGGCGTCGGTGCCTCCCGCGTGCGCGACATGTTCGAACAGGCGAAGAAAAACGCGCCCTGTATCGTGTTCATAGACGAAATCGACGCCGTCGGTCGCCATCGTGGCGCCGGCTATGGCGGCGGCAATGATGAGCGTGAACAGACGCTGAACCAGCTGCTGGTGGAGATGGACGGTTTTGAGGCCAATGAAGGCGTCATCATTCTGGCCGCCACCAACCGCAAGGACGTGCTGGACCCGGCGCTGCTGCGTCCGGGCCGTTTTGACCGGAACGTGACCGTCGGCAACCCCGACATCAAGGGCCGCGAAAAAATCCTGGGCGTTCATGCCCGCAAGACGCCGCTTGGCCCTGACGTGGACCTGCGCATCATCGCCCGCGGCACCCCCGGGTTCTCCGGCGCCGATCTGGCCAACCTGGTCAATGAGGCCGCGCTGATGGCCGCCCGCGTCGGCCGCCGCTTTGTCACCATGGAGGATTTCGAATCCGCCAAGGACAAGGTGATGATGGGGGCAGAGCGCCGCTCGATGGTGCTGACCCAGGACCAGAAGGAAAAGACCGCCTACCACGAGGCCGGCCACGCGGTTGTCGGCATGGCGCTGCCGCTGTGCGATCCGGTCTACAAAGCGACGATCATCCCGCGCGGCGGCGCGCTGGGGATGGTGGTGTCGCTGCCTGAGATGGACCGCCTGAACTACCACCGCGATGAGTGCCAGCAGAAACTGGCGATGACCATGGCGGGCAAGGCCGCAGAAGTCATCAAGTATGGCGAGGACCATGTCTCCAACGGTCCGGCCGGCGACATCCAGCAGGCCAGCCAGCTGGCGCGTGCCATGGTGCTGCGCTGGGGCATGTCGGACAAGGTCGGCAACATCGACTATGCCGAAGCGCACGAAGGCTATTCCGGCAATACGGCGGGCTTCTCGGTCTCTGCCAACACCAAGGAGCTGATCGAGGATGAGGTGAAGCGCTTTATCCAGCAGGGCTATGAACAGGCGTTGCAGATCCTCAAGGACAAGAACGAGGAATGGGAACGTCTGGCGCAGGGGCTGCTGGAATTTGAAACCCTCACCGGTGACGAGATAAAACGCGTTATGAATGGCGAGCCGCCGCAGGCAGGCGAGGACGAGGATGATGACACCGATACCGGTAGCGCCTCGGTCACCGCGATCCCCAAGGCCAAGCCGAAGAAGCCTGCGTCGGATGATGGCATGGCACCGGAACCGTCGTCCTGACGGCGCGGCGCTGAACACCGTGTAATATCAGACCCGGTCACCCTGGCGGTGGCCGGGTTTTTTGATGACTGAACTGCGCGCGAAAAGCCAAGCGGCGGGGCTGGCCAGAACCGGATGCTGCCCCTATGGTGGCGGAAATTCCTGAATGAAATGAGCCTGATGGAGATGCCCCATGCCAGTGATGCGCGAAACGGAGTTTCAGGGACAAGTGACCTGGATCGGCTATGTTCCGGCTGCCACCGGTGGGCTGCGGTCGGAGCCGCGGGACGCGCTGACGCTGGGGTTTGACGGCATCGAAGGCGAGCGCCACGCGGGCGCGTTGCGCGCCTCCTGTGTGCGGGTGCGCAATCTGCATCCCGAGGGCACGGAAATCCGAAACCTGCGCCAGATCAGCATCCTGTCGGAAGAAGAGCTGGCGTTGATCGCCGCCGATATGGGGATGGAGCGGATTGATCCCGTCCACCTTGGCGCGACGCTGGTGCTGCGCGGTATTCCCGACCTTAGCCATCTGCCACCCTCCAGCCGCTTGCAGGGGCCGGACGGGGTGACGCTGACGGTCGATCTTGAGAACCGGCCCTGCATTTTCCCGGCCAAGGAGATCGAGAAGGACCACGCGGGCTTTGGTCCGAAGTTCAAGCCGGCAGCCACCGGCAGACGCGGTGTGGTGGCCTGGGTCGAGCGGCCCGGCGTGCTGAGGCAGGGCGAAAGCCTGCGCCTGTTTGTGCCGGACCAGCCTGCCTGGGCACCCTGAGTCGGGGCATGTCTGCGCCGCCGGTTGCCGATAGGCGTTGACGCGGCACGATTGGCAATCTTTGGATGCCCTAGGGGGAGCGAACGCCGTTTCAATGCCTGATCATGTCGGAAATCACGCGCATGGAATGTCGCAGAAGGGCTAAGTCTTGCGGGAAACCGGCACGGCTGTGCCCATGTAACTCGCGACATCACAATTCAGGAAACCGGCCATGAGCTACAAGAGTGACATCGAAATCGCCCGCGAGGCGCAGAAGCGTCCGATCCAGGAAATTGGCGCCAAGATCGGCATCTCCAGCGATGATCTGCTGCCCTACGGCCACGACAAGGCCAAGGTGAGCCAGGACTTCATCAATTCGGTTCAGGGCAAGGAAGACGGCAAGCTGATCCTGGTGACCGCGATCAACCCGACGCCTGCGGGCGAAGGCAAGACCACCACCACCGTTGGTCTGGGTGACGGTCTGAACCGCATCGGCAAGAACGCGATGATCTGTATCCGCGAGGCCTCGCTGGGTCCGAACTTCGGTATGAAGGGCGGCGCCGCAGGTGGCGGTTACGCGCAGGTTGTTCCGATGGAGGAGATGAACCTCCACTTCACCGGTGACTTCCACGCCATCACCTCGGCCCACTCGCTGCTGTCGGCGATGATCGACAATCACATCTACTGGGGCAATGAGTGCGATATCGACATCCGCCGTGTTGCATGGCGTCGTGTGGTCGACATGAACGACCGCGCCCTGCGCCAGATCACCGCCTCCCTTGGTGGCGTCTCCAACGGCTTCCCGCGCGAAACCGGTTTTGACATCACTGTGGCCTCCGAAGTCATGGCGATCCTCTGCCTCGCCAACGACCTGAAGGACCTGGAAAAGCGTCTGGGCGACATCATCGTGGCCTACCGCCGCGACAAGACCCCGGTTTACTGCCGCGACATCAAGGCAGAAGGCGCGATGACCGTTCTGCTGAAAGACGCGATGCAGCCGAACCTGGTGCAGACCCTGGAAAACAACCCGGCGTTTGTCCACGGTGGTCCCTTCGCGAATATCGCCCACGGCTGTAACTCCGTGATCGCAACCAAGACCGCGCTGAAAGTGGCTGACTATGTTGTCACCGAAGCAGGCTTTGGTGCGGATCTTGGCGCTGAGAAGTTCATGAACATCAAATGCCGCAAGGCAGGCATCGCACCCTCGGCTGTGGTGCTGGTTGCGACCGTGCGCGCGATGAAGATGAACGGTGGCGTGGCCAAGGCTGACCTCGGCGCGGAAAACGTCGAAGCGGTCAACAAGGGCTGTGCCAACCTCGGCCGTCATATCGAGAACGTCAAATCCTTTGGCGTGCCGGTGGTGGTTGCGATCAACCACTTTGTCACCGACACCGAGACCGAAGTGCAGGCGGTCAAGGATTACTGCGCCACCCATGGCGTCGAAGCGGTGCTGTCGCGCCACTGGGAGCTGGGCTCCGAAGGCTCCGCCGATCTGGCCCATAAGGTGGTTGAGCTGGCCGACTCCGGCAAGGCCAACTTCTCGCCGATCTACCCCGACGAGATGCCGCTGTTCGAGAAGATCGAAACCATCGCCAAGCGCATCTACCGCGCCGACGAGGTGCTGGCCGATCAGAAGATCCGCAACCAGCTGAAGGAATGGGAAGCGGCTGGCTATGGCAACCTGCCGGTCTGCATGGCGAAAACGCAGTATTCCTTCTCCACCGATCCGAACCTGCGCGGCGCGCCGACCGGCCATTCGGTTCCCGTGCGCGAAGTTCGCCTGTCGGCGGGGGCCGGTTTCATCGTCGTGGTCTGCGGCGAGATCATGACCATGCCGGGTCTGCCCCGCAAACCGGCATCGGAAACGATCCGCCTGAATGACGCAGGCCAGATCGAAGGCTTGTTCTAAGGCCTGAAATAGGCAATCTGCGGCCCGAGGATCCCCTCGGGCCGCAGGAGTTTAAAGATGAGCGAACGACACCCGCCGCAGGACTGTGCCGACATGCCGGCGCTGCGGCAGCAGATCGACAGGCTGGACCGGGAGCTGATTGCCCTGTTGGCCGAGCGGGCGGGCTATATCGACCGTGCGATCGAGCTGAAGGCGGCCAATAACTGGCCCGCGCGCATACCGGCCCGTGTCGAAGAAGTGGTCGGGAATGCCCGGATGACGGCCAGCACGGCAGGGCTTGATCCCGATCTGGTCGAGCGCCTGTGGCGCCAGCTTGTGGAATGGTCGATAGCCCGCGAGGCACAGATCATTCGCGAGGAGTAACGCGGCCCGGAGCGGCGCGCAGCAAGAGGACAGAAGCAATGGCAGCGAATATCATCGACGGCAAGGCCTTTGCCGCCACCGTACGCGAGAAGGTGGCAGGCCACGTGGCCCGGTTGAAGGAAGAGCATGACATCACCCCCGGTCTGGCGGTGGTTCTGGTGGGTGAAGATCCGGCAAGCCAGGTCTATGTGCGCTCCAAGGGCAAGCAGACCGTTGAAGCGGGCATGAACTCCTTTGAGCACAAGCTGGAGGCCGACACCTCCGAAGAGGACCTGCTGGCGGTGGTCGATCAGCTGAACAAGGATCCCTCGGTGCATGGCATCCTCGTGCAGCTGCCGCTGCCGGGTCATTTGAACGAAGACCTGATCATCAACTCCATCGCGCCAGAAAAGGACGTGGACGGGTTCCACATTTCCAACGTGGGCCTGCTGGGCACCGGTCAGAAAAGCATGGTGCCCTGCACGCCGCTTGGCTGTCTGATGATGCTGCGCGACTATCATGGCTCGCTGTCGGGCATGGACGCGGTTGTCATTGGCCGCTCCAATATCGTTGGCAAGCCGATGGCGCAGCTGTTGCTGGGCGACAGCTGCACCGTGACCATCGCACATAGCCGCACCAAGGATCTGCCGGATGTTGTCCGCCGCGCCGATATTGTTGTCGCTGCTGTGGGTCGTCCTGAAATGGTGCCTGGCGACTGGATCAAGGAAGGCGCCACCGTCATCGACGTGGGCATCAACCGGATCGACGCACCGGAAAAAGGCGAGGGCAAGACCCGTCTGGTGGGCGATGTGCATTTTGAGAGTGCGGCCGCGCGCGCCGGCGCAATCACCCCGGTGCCCGGTGGCGTCGGCCCGATGACCATCGCCTGCCTGCTGGCCAATACCGTGACGGCCTGCTGCCGCGCCAATGGTCTGGCGGAGCCGGAAGGGCTGACCGCCTGATCAGAACCGACCTGCCATCTGCGGATGGCTGAGATCTGCTGCTCCCGTCGGATGCCTCCGGCGGGAGTATTTTTTGGAAAAGTGACAGGTGGGAAAAACCCGCGGATCAGGGCGCGCGGATCAGGCCGCGACTGGCACCATGGTGCCCTGCAACAGGGCGATCAGTTTTTCATCCTCTCCGGTGATGGCGTGGACCTCGGCGGTGACAATGATCAGACGGCGGCCGGGTTTGATGACCTGGCCCGTGGCGCGCAGCATATCGCCTGCACCCGGTGCGAGAAGATTGATCTTCATCTCGGCGGTCATCACCTCGCTGTCCTCGGGCATCAGGGTCAGAGCGGCATAGCCTGCGGCACTGTCTCCGATGGCAAAGCTGAGCGCCGCATGGGCGACTCCGTGCTGCTGGCGGCTGCCCGGCAGGATGGGCGCGGAGATGGTGACGGTGCCGGTGCCGACGCTGGCAACCTCGGCACCCAATGTCTGCATCATGCTCTGTCTGGCAAAGCTGTCGCGGATGCGCTGTTCGATCATGGCTGTCCCTTTCGCATGTGCAGCCAGCATAGACCGCGAGTGCTGCGATGGGGAGGTGACGCTGCGCGCAGATCCGCGGCGGCGGGTCAGCGTGGCATCGGGCAGGGCAGCGGACGCGGGCCGGTGAGGATCGCGAGGGCCCGCGGCGCCATGAGATCCGAGAGTGCCGGGTTGGTGGTGCAGAGACCGCCGGTATAGGTGCCAAAGGCGGGCAGGATCAGGCGCTGGTGATCGGCCAGGAACGCAGGCCGGGCGTTGCCGCGCAGACGCGCCTTTGGGTGGTAGTGGCCGGATATCTCGGCGGCAGCTTCGCCCGGGGTCTCAGCGCCGGTGTGGCTCTTGAAGGTGGGGTCGGCGATGTGACGAAACAGCAGCGGGCCGAGGGTCAGGCTGTCACAGGCGTCGCCCGCCAGCCCGCTGGGGGCAGGGTCGTGATTGCCGGTGATCCAGATCCAGCGATGAGCCGCGATCAGCTGGTCGAGACGGGTTTGGTCGGCATCTGACAAGGCGGCTGCCGCCGCGTCATCGTCGAAGCTGTCGCCGAGGCAGATGACCGTTTCGGGACGGGTCTGGTCAAGCACCGCGGCAAGACGCTGAAGGGTATCGCGGGTTTCATAGGGGGGCAGGGCCGGGCCGCCGCGCCGGAGCTGGCGTTCGGATTTGCCCAGATGCAGGTCGGAGACACAGAGCAGCCCCTGCGCCTGCCACCAGAGCGCACCAGCACCAAGCGCGGTGAGGCGCTGGCCTGCGAGGGAGAGATCATAGCCGGTCATGGCTGCTCTGATCGCCGGTTTTGCGGGAGGGTGCAAGACGGCAGATTCAGCCGTCAGGGTGACGCAGCGCCGGGCGGAGCCAGCTCTGCCAGCCCGGCGCTGCGCATCAGCTCTTCGGTTTCGCGTTGCAGCAGCTTTTCCTGGGCGGCACCTTTCACCGGGACCTTGCCTGCCTCCAGCAGCAGCGGCGCGGCCAGCGGTGAGATCTGCGACAGCCGGTTGAGGGTGATGTTTCCCTTGATGCGGCTGAGCAGTTCCTCGATGCGGCCGAAATCCACCAGCCCGCCAAGCGCCTCCTGCCGGGTGATGTCCAAGAGCAGGTGATCGGGATCATATTTACGGAGCGTGTCGTAGAGGATGTCGGAGGAGAATGTCGCCTGTCGTCCGTTCTTGCGCTGGCCGGGGGTGTTGCGTTCGATCAGCCCTGCGATGGTGGCCACCGCGCGGAAGCTGCGTTTCATCACCGCATTGCCCGCGAGCCAGCCGTCCAGACCCGCGCGCAGCTCGGCAGGATCGAACAGCGGGGCGGGGTCGTCAACCGGGCTGAGCCCCCAGATCAGCGTGGCATAATCGGTGGCGACAAAGCCAAGCGGATCGAGCGACAGCTCTTCCATCCGTTTGGTCAGCAACAGACCGAGGGTCTGCATCGCATTGCGCCCGGCAAACCCGTAGATGCAGAGGTGTTCGCGGCCCCGGAAGGGAAAGCTTTCGAGCAGCAGCTGGCCCCGGCGGGGCATCTGTGAGACCTCGCTCTGTAGCGCCAGCCAGTCGGCGGTGTGCGGTGGCAGATCGGGCCAGCTGTCGCGTTGCAGGATATCGAGGATGCGGGTGCTGAGCTGGGTCGAGGTGGCAAATTTGGTGCCGGAGAAGACCGCGACCTTCGGTTTCCGGCTGGCATTGCGGCTGACCTCGACCGTCATTTCGCGCAGCGATTCATACCGCACGATCTGGCCGCCGATGAGGAAGGTGTCGCCCGGGGTGAGGGTGGCGGCAAAGCTCTCTTCGACCTCGCCAAGCGGTTTGCCGCCGCGGCTGCGTTTGAGTCGGACCTTCAGGAGGTCGGCGTCCTGAATGGTGCCAATGTTCATGCGGATGCGGCGGGCGGCGCGGGGGTCGCGCAGCTGCCACATCCCGTCGGGACGTTGCAGCAGCCGTTGCCACTGGTCATAGACCCGGAGGGCGTAACCGCCGGTGGCACAGAAATCGAGGCAGGCGTCGAACTCAGCCCGGCTGAGGCTGGCATAGGCGCCGGCTCCCGTGACCTCGGCAAAAAGGTCATCGGCGGCGAAGGGACCGGCGCAGGCGCGGATCAGGATGTGCTGACAGAGCACGTCGCGGGGGCCGGGTGTGCGCGGGCTGCCATCAAGCGTGCCTGCCTCCACCGCCTCAAGGGCGGCACGGCATTCCACCACCTCAAACCGGTTGGCCGGCACCAGAAGCGCCTTGGAGGGTGCATTGTAGCGGTGGTTGGCGCGGCCGATGCGCTGGACCAGCCGTTTCACGTTCTTCGGCGCGCCGATCTGGATCACCAGATCGACGTCCCCCCAGTCGATGCCCAGATCAAGCGAGCCGGTACAGACCACTGCGCGCAGCTCTCCGCGCACCATCGCTGCCTCGACCCGGTCCCGCTGCACCCGGTCGAGTGAGCCATGGTGAATGCCGATCGGTAGCGCGTCATCATTGGCAAGCCAGAGGTTGTGAAAGAAGATCTCTGCCTGGGCGCGGGTGTTGTGGAAGATCAGCGTGGTGTTATGCGCCTTGATCTGCTCAAGCACGGCGGGGATGGCATGGGCAGCGCCGCCCCCGGACCAGGGCGGGGCTGCATCCGTGTGCAGCATCTGGATATCGGCGGCGGGGCCGGGGTCGGCCAGAACGATATCGCAGGGATCCGGGTGGCGGGCCAGATACTGCGCGATGGCGGCGGGATCATCGACGGTGGCCGAAAGGCCGACGCGGCGCATGTCCGGACAGATCGCCTGAAGCCGGGTCAGGGCGAGCATCAGCTGGTCGCCGCGCTTGCTCTCGGCGAGGGCGTGGATCTCGTCCAGTACCACCCGTTTCAGTCCCGCAAACATCCGCGGCGCGTCCTCATAGGAGGTGAGCAGCGCGAGGCTTTCGGGTGTGGTGAGCAGGATATGCGGCGGGTCGGCGCGCTGGCTGCGCTTGCGGGAGGCGGGCGTGTCACCGGTGCGGTCGTCGATGCGGATGGGCAGGCCCATCTCCTCGACCGGGGTGCGCAGGTTGCGTTTGATATCCGCCGCCAGCGCCTTCAGCGGCGAGACGTAGAGCGTGTGCAGCCCGCGGTGTTCGCCGGTAGCAAGATCGGCAAGAGTGGGCAGGAAACCCGCCATCGTCTTGCCGCCGCCGGTCGGGGCGATCAGCAGCGTTGCCGGATCATCCGCGCGCGCCAGCATCTCCTGCTGGTGCGGGTGAATGGTCCAGCCACGGTCGTGGAACCAGGCGGTGATGACATCGGGAAGACTGCTCATCCGACTTATCTAGGCGCGGTGGCAGAACTTTTCTAAACGTTCTGGCCAAAGTTTATCAAAAAACTTTGGGGGGGCTCATTTGACGATGTGTTCGTCCTTGACGAACATATTGGCCCAGGCGCGGTCGATGAGGTCGGGAGACATCTGATAGGGGATGCCTTCGAAATCGCAGATCGCCTTCATCTGGTCGATCAGGAACACCGGCTGATAATTGGCGTAGATATTGTCGATGGTCGGGTATTTGCGTTTCAGAAGATGCACCAGCGCCGCCTCGTCCAGGGGCACGCCTTTCTTCTGGGCGACCATGGCAAAGATCTTGAGGAAGTTTTCCTGATTTGGCCCGTCGATCTTGATCTTGAAAAAGATCCGCCGCAGCGCCGCCTGATCGAAGATCTCATTGGGGTGGAAGTTGGTGGAGAAGATTACCAGCGTGTCAAAGGGCACCTCGAATTTCTCGCCCGATTGCAGGGAGAGGATATCGCGGCCCTCTTCCAGCGGCACGATCCAGCGGTTGACCAGCGCCTGCGGTGATTCCGCCTGGCGGCCCAGGTCATCGACGATGAAGATGCCGCCGGTGGATTTCAGCTGCAGCGGCGCCTGATAGGTGCGCGCGGTTGGGTTGTAGACCAGATCCAGCATCGACAGGGACAGCTCGCCCCCGGTCACCACCGTGGGCCGTTCGCAGCAGACATAGCGGCTGTCAAAGCGGCGGGCGCGGCGCAGGCTGTTGGGGTCGTCCTCGGGCAGCGGCACGGCAGTGTGAACGATGGGATCATAGACCGTGATCACCTGACCGGCATATTCAATCGCGCGCGGCACGTAGACGTGATCCCCCAGCGCGTCGCGGATGCCGTTGGAGATGGAGGATTTCCCGTTGCCGGGCGGGCCATACATCAGGATCGAGCGGCCGGCGCTGACAGCGGGGCCGAGGTGATCGAGCAGGCTGTCGGGCAGGACCAGATGGCCCATCGCACCGAGCAGTTGCTGGCGGGTGACCAGAATATTGCGGATTGACTGGCGTTTGACCTGTTCACGGTAGATGTGCAGCGGCACCGGCATGGCGCCGTAATATTCCGACTGGCTGAGCGCATCCAGCGCGCGGGCTTTGCCCGCCTCGGTCAGCTGATAGCCCATTTCATTGCCGCTGTTGGCGTTGAGCGTACCGGTTGCCTCCAGCAGCTTTTGTTCGCGGGCGATATCGACCAGTTCCTGCGTCACCGGGATCGGCAGGCAGATGGCGGCGGCGATTTCGCTGACGTTTTCGCAGGTCTTGCGGAAAATGGTCTTGAGCAGGATATCCCGCATCATCACCATCGGGAGCTGCATCTGCTCCAGCCCGCGCGGGGTAGGGGGTGCCACTACGGCGGATGTCTGCATGTTCATGCTGCGGCCTGCCTGTCTCGATTGTTCAATGTTGCGCCCGGTGGCGCCCGACTGTTCAGACAAGAGTTTATTCAGCACTGTGGCACAAGCGGGGCAAAGCTGGTGCATTTCCGCGAAGGGACCGACCACATGCGGGGCATTTTAGGAAATTGTCAGTCGGGGGAGATCTGGACCGGGATGCCTCAGACCGGGGCGCTCTGACCCAGCTGGCTGCCCAGCACCAGATAAAACACCAGCGTGCCACCAAGGCAGAGGCCCATGGGGAATTTGCTGCCGACCTCCCAGCTCTTCCAATGCGGGGCGAGACGGCGCAGGGGGGTGTATTTCGCGATGCGATGGGTGAGGAACCCGGCCAGCAGCATGGCGGAGAAGATCATCACCACCACCGAGAGATCGCCAAACACCACAAAGGGCGCGGCGGCACCGGCGAATTTGGCGTCCCCTGCGCCGACCATGCCCGCGCTGTAGCACAGGAAGCCAAGGCCGATGCCGATGGGCAGATGCAGCAACTGCCAGCCATAGTCCGTCCAGCTCATCAGGAAGGGGCCGACAAGGACAAAGATCACGGCCAGAAGATCCACGGTCCAGTTCGGGATTCGCATATGGCGCAGGTCATTCAGCGCGACCACACAGCAGAGCGGCACCACAAAGGGCAGGAACCACAGGGCGACATGGGCCGAGATCAGCATGGGGTGGGGGCTCCGGTCTTAGCCGTTTTCCAGCGCAGCAAGTGCGCGCGCCGCCGCGTCGAAATGCTGCGGATGGGTCGAGATCGCCTGCCGCAGCAGGCTTTCGCCGGTCTGCACGTCGCCCTGTTTTACAGCCGATAGCGCCAGCGTGTGCAGCAGCTGGGCGCGTTCGACCTGATCCATCGGGATCACCGGCAGCGTGTAGTTGCGCTGCGCGCCACGGGCCAGCACCAGATTGTTCTTGGCGGTGAACAGCGACTGATCCTGACGGATGGCATCGCCGAACAGGCGCTCGGCCTCGGCGTAATCGCCACGGGTCAGTTTCGAATAGCCCCAGTTGTTCATCACGCGGGCGGGCTGTGTGGTGAGGCCGACGGCGGTCTGGTAAAAGCTGTCGGAGCGTTTCCAGTCCTGTTCCGAGTCGGCGACCATCGCCTCCAGCCGGTAGCGTTTGTAGGTCTCATGGGTGGGCGGCACCTTGTCGAGGGTGGCCTTGGCCTCGTCCCAGTTGCTGGTGCGGATCAGCGCGTCGGCCAGTTCGATACGGTCCTCATCGGTGGCCTCGGGCAGCGAGACGACTTTTTTCCAGGCGGCAACCGCTTCGGTGTTGCGCTTGGCGCGGATCAGCGAGATCGCCAGCCCGCGGTTGAGGTCGATCCGGTCGGGTGCGGATTTGACGGTGCGCTGAAAATAGGTGACGGCTTCGTTTGGATCGGCAACCGTCAGCATCACATCGTTGAGATTGCTCTCGTCGACCACATTCACCTCCTGAAAGGCGCGGTCCACGGCTTCGGTGTCGTCCTTGGCGCAGGCCGACAGGACAAGCCCACCGACCAGACATGCGGATACGAAAATCTGCTGGCGCATTTTTTGCGTCCTCTGTGCTGCTCTGCCTCTAGGCCTTGCGTCACTGGGACGTGCGAATCAGGTAGCTGCCCCCTCCGCGTTGCACCAGTGCATAGCCTTTTTGTTGCGGATCACTATGCGTGTTCTGATCAAGTTTTGCGAGGGCAAGGCGGAAATTTTCACGGATTGCGTCACTTTCGCCATTATCGAGGGCGAAGGCGCGGCGCAGGGTCTGCTCGGCCTCCGGGTATTTCTGCCGCTCCATCAGCACGACGCCGAGATTGTTCATCGCCGCAGGCCAGTCGGGATCCTTTGCGACCGCGCGGCGCAGCTGGGTTTCGGCCTGACCTAGACGGCCCAGCCCCAGATTCGCGGTCCCGAGGCCAGAGAGCACCTCGGCGCTGAGACCCTCTTCCAATGCGGCGCGGGTAAAGGCATCCAGCGCCAGCTCATACTCGGCGGCGGCCATCAGACGGTGCCCAACAATAAGCCCGCTTTCGGCGGTGCCACGGGGATCAACGCCGGGCAGGGCGGGCGCGCCAAGGGGATCCTTTGGATCCGGTTTTCCGCCCGGCGACATGCAAGCCGCCACCAACGCAAGCGCGAGGGTGGCGGGGATCAGTCGATAGAGACGGGAGGGGATGGCCCAACCCAATGTCATCATGTGTTATTTGCTCATATTGCCCAGATTGGCGATGCCCTGTGCCGAGGGTCCGACCAGAATGATCAGCAGCGGCGGCACCGTCAGGGTCATTGTGGCAAGGGTCATTTTGGTTGGCAACTTGTTTGCGGCCTCTTCGGCGCGCATGACGCGCTTGTCCCGCATTTCGCTGGCATAGACCCGCAGTGCCTCCGCAATCGAGGTGCCGAAGGTGGCGGATTGGATCATCACGGTCACAAAGGAGGACACATCCTGCACGCCGCAGCGGGTGCCCATGTCGCGCATGACCTTATCCTTGTCCTTGCCGGCCTTCATCTCCTGGGCGACCACCTCGAATTCCTCGGCCAGCGCCGGGTAGGAGGCATGCAGCTCCTTGGCCACGCGCACAATCGCCTGATCCAGCGACTGACCTGCCTCGACGCAGACCAGCATCATGTCCAGCGCGTCAGGAAAGCCCGAGGTGATCTCCTGTTTGCGCTCCTCGATGCGGCGGGTGATCCAGTATTTCGGCAGCATATAGGCGGCGGCACCGGGGCCGATGATGCGGATCACCATCTGCTGGCTGTCATATTCCATGTCCGCGTTCAGCACGTAGACATAGAACAGACCCGCGGCGAGGCCGATGAGGCCAAGGGCAAACTGTGCAAAGTGGAAAAAGCGGACCGAGTCCTTGGACTGGTAGCCGGCCTGACGCAGCTTCAGCTCCATCTTGGAGAGTTCGGCGGCGTCCTGCGGCTCCAGAAAGGAGGCGAATTTCTGCAGCTGCTCGTTGCGATCGGCCTGCCGCAGACGTTCCTTTTTCGGTTTGGTCTGGGTGCTGGCCGACATGCTTTTTTGCAGTTTCTTCAGCGGATCCTCGGGCTGGTTCAGCAGCAGCGGAATCGCCAGCAGGATCATGAAGAGGCCGATCAGCCCGACCACCAGAAGCGGGCCGAAGGGGCCAAGATGGGAGGTCAGCAGGTCGTTGATATCGCTCAGGGATGTCATGATTATTGCCTCACACCTTGATGTTCGTCAGCATCCGCATGACGAAGAGGTTGACGGTCAGCATGGCGCCCACAACAAAGCAGGCGGGAATGAACCAGGGATGGTCGATCACGCTGTCGTAATAGCCCGGATCCTTAGCCAGGATGCCGCCCAGACAGAACAGCGGAAAGCCGGAGAGGAATTTGCCGGACCACTGCGCCTCGGCGGTGATGGCCTTCACGCGGCGGAACAGACGGAAGCGGGCGCGGATCACCTTGGCCAGACCGGCCAGCACCTCGGCGAGGTTACCACCGGATTGCTGCTGGATGGTGACGGCCACGGCAAGGAAGCGCATGTCCTGCATGTCCAGACGTTCGGCCATTTCCTTCAGCGCCTCGCCGACATCGCGGCCATAGGCGCTTTCGTCGGCGATCACGCCAAATTCCGTGGCCAGCGGGTCTTCGACCTCATTGGCGACGATCTGCACGGCAGAGGAAAACGGATGGCCGACGCGCAGGGAGCGCACCATCAGTTCGACCGCATCGGGCAACTGTTCTTCGATCATCGCCATGCGTTTTGCGGCTTTTTTGTTGACCCAGAAGAACACGGCGCCGACGCCGATGATCACCGAGGCCAGCAGCCGCAGCGGCAGTTCGGCGCTGGTGCCGACGCTGAGACCGACAAAGGCGATGGCCGCGACGCCGCCCATGATCATGATCAGCTGGCGCGGTGAGAAGGCGATGGCCGCTTTCTGAGCGCGTTCAGCCAGAAGGGAATAGAGCGGGATCGACTTGGCGCTCATATGCTGGCGCATTTCCTTGCGCAGCTGTTCCAGCACCTGTTCGCGGTTGCCGCCTTTGTCCATCATTTCCAGACGGCGGTTCACGCGGCTGTTGAGGCTGATGGATTTGCCGAATGTCACCAGGTAGAGACCTTCGACCAGCACCAAGACGCCGATGAAGATCAGGCCGTAGATGATCGGTTCTGCACTCAGTTGCATCAGCGGGCCTCCATCACGGTGGGTTCATAGATCGACGCGGGCAGGTCATAGCCCCAGAGGCGGAAGCGCTCGGAGTAGTGGCTGCGCACGCCGGTGGCGGTGAAATGGCCGATGATCTTGTTATCGGGTGTCAGGCCGACGCGTTGGAAGCGGAAGATTTCCTGCATCGAGATCACATCGCCCTCCATGCCGGTGATTTCGGTGATCGAGGTCATGCGGCGCGACCCGTCCTGAAGGCGCGAGGCCTGCACGATGATGTTGACCGCCGATGCGATCTGGCTGCGTACCGCCTTGATCGGCATTTCGATGCCGGCCATGGCGATCATGTTTTCCAGGCGCGAGATGCCGTCGCGGGCGGAGTTGGCGTGGATCGTGGTCATGGACCCGTCGTGGCCGGTGTTCATCGCCTGCAACATGTCGATGACCTCCTCGCCGCGGGTCTCGCCCACGATGATCCGGTCCGGGCGCATCCGCAGGGCGTTCTTGAGACAGTCGCGGGGGGAAACCTCGCCGCGACCCTCGACGTTGGGCGGGCGGCTTTCCATCCGGCCCACATGGGTCTGTTGCAGCTGAAGTTCCGCCGTATCCTCGATGGTCAGGATGCGTTCGGCATTGTCGATGAAGGACGACAGCGCATTGAGCGTGGTGGTCTTACCAGAGCCGGTCCCGCCCGAAACGATGACATTCAGGCGCGTGGAGACAGCGGCCTGAAGATAGGCGGCCATCTCCTCGGTGAAGGCGCCGAAGCTGACCAGATCGTCAATGCCCAGCTTGTCCTTTTTGAATTTACGGATCGACACCAGCGAGCCATCGACCGCGACCGGCGGCACCATGGCGTTAAAGCGCGAGCCGTCGGCAAGACGGGCGTCCACGTAAGGGTTGCTTTCATCGACACGGCGACCCACGGCGGAGACGATCTTGTCGATGATCCGCATCAGGTGCTTTTCATCCTTGAATGTGACATCCGACATCTGCAGCTTGCCGTCGCGTTCGACAAAAACCTGATGCGGGCCGTTCACAAGGATATCGTTGACCGTATCATCCTGAAGCAGGGTTTCCAGCGGGCCAAGGCCGGTGACCTCGTCATAGAGCTCCTTGGTCAGGGTCTGGCGGTCCTCACGGTTGAGAACGATGCCTTTTTCCTCAAGGATTTCGGTGGCGATGGAGGAAATCTCGGCGCGCAGTTCCGCCTCGCTGGCGCGTTCCAGTGCAGCGAGGTTCAGGTTGTCCAGCAGCTCGCGGTGGAGCTGGATCTTGATCTCACCCATCCGCTCCTTGCGCTTGCGTTCCTTGTCCGCCGGGGCAGCCTCGGCGGGAGTGCCGACCATTGGTCGGCGCATGGAGACGGCCGGGGCGGCTTTTTGCGGGGCGGGCGTGGCCACGGGCGCCGGCTGCGCCGCAGCGCGGGGGGTGGCGGATTGTTTTTTATACTTCGAGAACATGAAAGGAACGCCCCTGGTTAAATCTGGGTTCAGGCCGCCGCAGCGTCGCTTTGACCGAGGTCATGCAGCGATTGGGCCAGTTTCAGAACTTCCTTGCGTAGCGGGTTCTTGGCGGCCGAGCTGGCCAGCGTGGTGCCGTGGTCGCAGGCCTGCGCAACCTGTTTGCCGCCGTCGGGCAGCTGCAGGTCGATGGAAATGCCCAAGGATTCCGCCATACGCTTGACGCGGCTCTTGCCGCTGAGGTCGGTGAACTTCGGTGCGCGGTTCAATGCGAAGCGCAGCTTTTCAAACGGCAGCTCCTCCGATTGCAGAGCGCGTTTCAGGCGCAGCGCATTTTGCGCCGACCGCATGTCCAGCTCGACCATGGAGAAATAGACATGCGCCATATTGAGAACGGTTTCAGACCATTGCACCAGCGTGTGGGGCATGTCGATGACGACAAAATCAAAATGGCTGCGCGCCAGCGTTACCACCCGTTCGATATCTTCGGGGGTGATGAATTCCAGCGGGATCATATCCACCGGCGCCGTCAGCACCTGTAGTTTGTCCTCATAGGTGACCAGCGCCTGGCCAAAGATGTCTTCGTCGAGATTCTCGGTATCGCTCAGCATCTCCATCACCACCTCGCGGCGCGGCAGGTCGAGATAGGTTGCGACGGACCCGTATTGCAGGTCAAAATCCAGAAGGCAGACGCGCGGGGTCTCCGATGTGGAAAGCTGCGCCAGCTCCCAGGCGAGATTTACCGCCAGCGTGGTTGAACCGCTGCCGCCGGCCAGACCGTGGCAGACGATGACCGCGCCGTCGCGCTGGCTGCCGGTTTTCAGAGCGTGCTGCGGTTGGGCGGTGCGTTCGGCCTCGGCCAGGCGCAGCCGTTCGATGGCGGCCTGCAGCTCCCCCTCGGGCAGCGGGTAGGGGATGAATTCATCGGCCCCCTGGCGCAGCAGGCTGTGCAGTGCGGCGGGGGTCACGTCCTCGGCAATCAGGATCACTTTGATATTGCGGGACTTTGCCTCGGTGATGATGGTGCCCATCAATTGCAGATTGTCTTCGTCGGCGCTGTCCAGCGCCAGCGCCACAAATTCCAGCGCTTCGGCTTCACTCTGGTTGAAGAAGGCCAGCGCCTCGGTAAAGCCGAGATCGCCCCAGGCTTCGCCCATGGTGGCTTCCATGTCTTCGATCAGCAGGTCAAAGTTCTGCACGTCGCGGCTGATCGTGCAGGCAACAATCGCGTTCGCTTCTGTCTGCGGCATACCGCTGCTCATCACCGTAATCCTTCTCTCGGGGCGTGTCGCACCATGTTGGCCAGAGCACGCTAGCACGCACGTCCGGCATTTGGACGCACATTACCTCTTGAGAACAATGTCGGTGAAGATCTGGGCGAGATTGGGGCCAAGGCGGCCCATTTGTGGGGAATTCCTAATGAAGCCTGAACAGGGTTAACCGCTGTCAACCCTGTCGTCCTGCGCTTATTCCAGGGTGGTCCTGATCGACCGTTCGCTGGTCAGAGAGGTGCGTGGCACCGCGCTTTCGACATATTCGCGGTAGATGATCTGCGCATATTTTCCATCCAGAACAGTGGGATGGCGCTTCAGGAAACCGCTGACCTCGGTCACGGTGCGACGGTTGCGGCGTTCGCGGTCGGAGGTGGGGATCAGAGGCTGCGTTTCGCCAAAGGACACAACTGCCTCCAAGCGGCTGCGGCTGATGCCTCGAGAGACGAGATAGGCGACGGCGGCACGGGCGCGGCGCAGGCCCAGGGCCTTGTTGTAGCTGGCAGAGCCGACGGCGTCGGTATGGCCGAAGACACGGAATCGCACCTCCGGGAACTGTCTGATCCAATGGGCCTGCTGATCCAGCACGGCGCGGGCGTTGCCATCCAGCTGCGCGCTGTCAAAGGCAAAGGTGATCGTATTTGGCACCTCCTCAGCAAACCGGGTGGCGAGCTGGATCGCAAAGTCCCGCTCTCCGGCCATCACGGCGGCGTTGGAATTGGTCGCATTGCCAAAGACCGAGCGGTCCAGCGGTTCGCCCGCTTCATATCCGCAGGCGGCTACTGTCAGGGACAGGCCAAGGAGTGCTGCATATCTGATCATCTGCCCCATGTTCCTCTGCTCAATCCATCACATAGCCGTAAGAGCCGTTGAAGTCCTGCTTGGCGACCTCGCTGGCGGGGCCTTTTTGTCCCTTGGCCACGCGGCCCATCAGGAACAGCTCGCTTTCGCTGGGTGGGCGGATCCGATCGGTGGGCAGGCTCAGCGCCTCGCCCCGTGTCGGCGTAACCAGATGGGCGCTGACAATGATCACCAGTTCAGTCTGCGCGCGCTGGTAGTTGGCGCTGCGGAACAGCGAGCCGAGGACCGGCACGTCGCCAATCCATGGCAGCTGCGAAGAGTTGTCGCGGAACTCATCACGGATCAGGCCGGCAATCGCAAAGCTCTCGCCGTCGCGCAGCTCCACCGTGGTGGAGGTTTCGCGCCGCGAGAAGGCGGCGATATTCAGCCCGTTCAGCTCAATCGAGTTGGTGGGATCAATGGCGGAAACGGCGGCCTTCATTTCAAGGTTGATGACATCGGCGTCCACCACCCGAGGAACGAAGTTCAGCTCGATCCCGAAGGGTTTGAATTCAATCGTAATAATGCCGTCTTCCTGTGCGACGGGAATGGGGTATTCCCCCCCGGCGAGGAATTTGGCTTCCTGCCCGGACAGGGCCGACAGGTTCGGCTCTGCCAGGGTGCGCACGACACCTTTCTGTTCCAGCGCCTCCAGCAGCAGGTTCACCTGAAAGGCCCCGGCGTTGAAGCCAAAGACAAAGGCACCGGTGTTGTCGTTGCCCGCAGGGATATTGCCGGACAGGCTGTTGGTCAGCGCGCCCTGGGTGTTGAGTGTGTTGGTGCCGCCATTGACGCCGACGCTGTT
Organism: Phaeobacter sp. JH20_02; assembly: GCF_048056915.1. Classification (NCBI taxonomy): domain Bacteria; kingdom Pseudomonadati; phylum Pseudomonadota; class Alphaproteobacteria; order Rhodobacterales; family Roseobacteraceae; genus Phaeobacter; species Phaeobacter sp. JH20_02. The sequence continues at coordinate 132,398 of NZ_JAYMVP010000022.1, forward strand.
GCCGCCCTTCACGCCAAGCGAGGCGCTGAGCGACTTCGAGACGGTGCGCTGCATCTCGGCAAAACGGACCTTCAGCATGACCTGCTGGACACCGCCCACCGACATCAGGTTGCTGACCCGTTCCGGGGCGTAGCGTTCGGCCAGATCAAGCGCCCGCTGCAATCGCGACGAGCTGGAGACAACGCCGGACAGGACAATGCCGTCATTGGCGGTACGGACCTCGATCCGCTCGCCGGGCAGGATCTGCCGCAGCCGTTCCTTGAATTCGCTGACATCCGCGGCAACGCGGACGTCGACATTGGTGATCAGACGACCGGAGGCATCGAGCAGGGTCAGCGTGGTTAGACCCGGCGCCTTGCCCAGCACGTAGATTGTGCGATCCGAAAGCGAGGAGATATCGGCGATGCTGGGATTGGCGATGCTGAGCTCGGAGAAGGGCACATCGCTTTCGACCACGACCGCCCGGTTCATCGGCACCTCAAGATTGGCCGCCGTGCCCTTTTTGACCACGCGCAGGCCATTGCCCCAGGCCGCATCCGCAACCGGGAAACACACCAGCGCGAGCCCGGTGAGGGCCGCCGCTACATACCGTCTAAAAGCCATGTGACCTGCCTTTCCGATCACGCCTCAATACAGGGTCTTATTGCCCATTGTTTGGGACACTCTGCGCGTATCGGCGAATTTTTGCAAGAATCAAAGGCTTCCGGGATGCAGCGACCGTGGCTGACCTGTGGGGTGACAGCAACAATCACATAAAAACGCCGCCCCGGAGGGGGCGACGTTCGATCTGTTATCTATCTGAAACCTTTGCAGGAAAGGCGCGGTGCTGATCAGTTGGTGCAGGGAATCGGGATCTCTACCACCTCGGCGCCGCGACGGGTGCGGATGGTGCAGACTTTTTCCTGCTCGGCCTGCTGCGGCGCTTCGATGGCGCTGAGCCCCAGCAGGCTGCGCTGATCAACCTCGATCACCGATGCAACCGTGTCGTCACCAGCCCCCACAAGGGAGAGCGACAGACGGCCGGTGGACTGGGCCTGGGCGAGGGCCGCAACCTGTTCAGGGCGGACAGCGGCGGTGACGGTGCGGGCAATCACGGCACCATCCAGATCGCCACCTGCAGTCTGATCCACGGCAATCAGTTCGATATTGGTCTGGATCAGACGGGTGAATTCACCATTGCGGCCACCGGCCTGATCATTGAGCGATCCGGTCCAGTAGACATCGACATGGTCACCGGGACGCAGGAAGCCGGACACGCCGGAGGAGACATCGACGCGGATGGCAAAGGCGCGCATCCCCTTGGACAGGCGCGAGGTGATGCCTGCGTCCTCACCGGGTTTGGTGACTTTGACGGTCAGAATCGCCTCGTCCTTTTCCATGCGGCGCAGCACCACGCGATGATCATCGGGGTATTGCGGCGGGAACAGCGCATCCATGGTCAGGAAGGCGCCTTCGGGAATCGCGTTTTCGGGCCAGCGAACGGAGCGGATATGTTCCTTGGTCAGTCGCTCGCCGTATTTCAGCTGGTCGTTGGCGACAAAGATATCGACCAATGGGATGTTTTCCCCCCGCGAGGCGCGCTCACGGGCGAGTTCGTTCTGGTAAGCGCTGATATAGTTCTTGGCCATCATCACAGCCCCCCCGGCGAGGGCGACTCCGACAATGAGGACAAGTCCGAATACTGCACGCATGGTGGTACCTCTCATCAGTTGCGGCCGGCATTGCAGACGCAATACCGGCGCCTGGGTCGGTCAAACCGTTGCCTAAGGCGGACGTTCTGTCCTGTTGCGCGCCTGGCGCACCTTAAATCTCTGTCTGGCTGCCGAGTTGCCTCGGCCACTACCGGATCAGCTGAACGACCAGTTGGTCATATAGGCGGCCAGCAGATCGGCCAGCCCCAATGCGCCATCCTCCATGGAGGCGGCGATCAGAACGACCAATCCGACAATCGCAGCGGTCAGAACCACCCAGTCAACGGTGACTGCGCCGTCGTCTTTGGCAATGAAATGCTTGAACCTGTTCATAATGGACCTCGTAAGCCGAAGGTTCCTTGGGCAAAGGGCCGCGCCTTAGGCAAAAGGCGCGGCCCTCGAACTCGTCAGGTCATAAGCGACTTAGGAGTCGGACGGACCTTTGGTGCCCAGGTAGGAGCCGGTTGCCGAGGTCAGGTTCGACGCGCCGTTTTCGATCGAGGTGTAAACAACACCTGCCAGAGCGGCCACAGCGGCGGTCAGAACAACCCAGTCAACGGTCACGGCGCCAGAGTCGTCTTTACGGAAGTTTTTGATGAATTTGATCATGGTACGTCCCTCCAAAGGATCTAAAAGTGTGTTTCGACCTTGCCGTCCGTTGTGAGCCTGCTCTCTCCTGCTCGGCTCTGTTCGACTTGGTGTGAAGCTATATAGCCAGCGGAGCGTGGCAGGATTTGGGCTGAAACGCGGACTCATTTGCCCTACTTTAACTTTTTGCCGAGTATTCGGGTAAGGCATTGAATTTTCACGATTATTAATTTTACCTCTTGTCAATACCCGTGGCTTCGAGGCGGCAGATCTTGGTAAATATGGCAAATCTGCCAGAATCTGGGGCGCGAAACTGGATTTTTGCCGGGGCTTCGGCGAGTCTCATCTGCGAAAAAGGAGAGGCAGAGCAGCCCCATGAGTCTTCTTCAGTCCATTCGCCGCCGTCTGGTCCGTCTTATTGCGGCTCAGCGGCAGGGCATGAGCCAGTTGTCGGGCCTGCCAGTCGCGGGCAGCGCAGTCATCTGTGGCAATGTGGCGACGCTGGTGATTCTGGCGGTGCTCTGGGCTGGCAGCGCGACGCCTGCCCGGTCGCAGGAGCCGGGCAAGGTGACCCCGGCGCCCTTTCCTGAGTTTGAGGCCAAACGCGTGCGCCCGCCGAAACCGGGAACCAAGCAGCGGATTACCATCCAGATTGATCCGCCTGCCGCACCGGTTGCGGCGCCTGCCAGTGGCGGCGCGGTTCCGGCTGCTGCTGCGGACAACGGGCGCTACACCGGTTTCTGGCAGGACATCTCAGACAAGCTGGAGGACAGCGGGCCGGGACGGCTGGCCAAGGCGCTGCGGGCGCTGGATGGCGACACCCCGGTTGCCGCCCCCCGGTTGCAGTTGATGCAGGACATTGCCAGCGCGCGGGGTGTGCAGATCCTGACGGCCAGTGTCGGCACGGATGTGTCGCCCGCGCTGGTCCTGGCGGTAATCGCTGTGGAATCGGCAGGCCGGTCCGACGCGGTCAGCCGCGTCGGCGCGCAGGGGCTGATGCAGCTGATGCCGGACACCGCCGCACGTTTCGGCGTTGGCGACGCGCTGGACAGCGCAGAGAATATCGCGGGCGGGGTGAAATACCTGAACTGGCTGATGGGCGAATTCAACCGCGATCCGATTCTGGTTCTGGCGGGATATAACGCTGGCGAGGGCGCTGTGCGCAGCCATGCCGGGGTGCCGCCCTATGCCGAGACGCGCGATTACGTGCCCAAGGTGCTGGCGGCCTTTCAGGTGGCGCGGGGGCTTTGCATGACGCCGCCGGAGCTGATCACCGATGGCTGTGTCTTTCGCCGGATGAACTAGCCGGATCCGATCCCGCCAAACTCTGCGCAGGTCAGGATCAATTTATCGAAAAATATTCGCGCTCTGCCGATGGGATCATTTTTCCGCCCGAATTGGCTGATTTATCGGGCCCGCATTCTACCTTGAGTTATTTCGGAGACAGGCATTGGATTTAGGGATTGATCCGACGGCTTTGGCCGCGGGCTCGCATTTGGTGACGGGTAATATCATGATGTTCGGCACCATCGCATTTGTCGGTTTTTTCGGGCGGCTGGTCTTTGTCGCCTTTGGTCCGGGGGTGGCGCAGGCCAATCCGCTCGGACATCTGTCCGGCTTTGGGCATATTCTGGTGGCAGTGGCGCTATTTGCCGGGGCGCTGCATCTGTCGGGCAAGACCATCAAGGCGCAAGTCCTGTTCAAACGTCATCTGGTCGACCCGGTCATCGTCACCCTGCTGGGGCGGGACAGCTGCGATCCGCAGGGGGAGGCCTATTGTGTCATGGTGTTTGAAGATGGCCGCGAGATGAGCGTCAACTGGCATGACACGCGAGTTCATATGTATGAGCTGCTGAACCCTGTGGAGCTGCCGCTGTGGTCGTCGCTGCGGCCGCGCGAACGCCCGGAGGCGGGCACCACAGAAGCGCCAGCCGGCGTCTGAAACCAGACGGCCCGCCAGCGGAACTGACGGGCCGTCTCATTCTATATGCTTTGGAACCAGCCTTGCGGGGCGATCAGTTGACGATGGTCGCCTCGGTGGCGGCGCGCAGCTCTGCCTCGCTGACGCCCTCGGCGGTCTCGACGATCTTCAGGCCGCCCTCGACCACATCCAGCACGCCGAGATTGGTGATGATGCGATCGACCACGCCCTTGCCGGTCAGCGGCAGGGTACATGCTTTCAGAACCTTGCTGTCGCCATGTTTGTTGGTGTGGTCCATCACCACCACCACACGGCCGACGCCTGCGACCAGATCCATCGCGCCGCCCATGCCCTTCACCAGCTTGCCGGGGATCATCCAGTTCGCCAGATCGCCGTTTTCGGCCACTTCCATCGCACCGAGGATCGCCATGGCGATTTTGCCGCCACGGATCATCGCAAAGCTCTGTGCCGAGTCGAAATAGGCGGTCTGCGGCAGTTCGGTGATGGTCTGCTTGCCGGCGTTGATCAGGTCGGCGTCCTCTTCGCCCTCAACCGGGAAGGGGCCCATGCCCAACATGCCGTTTTCCGATTGCAGCGTCACGTTGACGCCTTCGGGGATGTGGTTGCTGACCAGCGTCGGAATGCCGATGCCGAGGTTCACATACCAGCCGTCCTGCAGCTCCTGTGCCGCGCGGGCGGCCATTTGATTGCGGTCCCATGCCATGTCGCGGTCTCCTTACTTTGCTGCCGGGCGCGTGGTGCGCTGTTCGATGCGTTTCTCGTGATCGCCCTGAATGATGCGGTGTACATAGATACCGGGCAGGTGGATCGAATCCGGGTCAAGGCTGCCGGTGGGGACGATTTCCTCAACCTCGGCCACGCAGATCTTGCCACAGGTGGCGGCGGGCGCGTTGAAGTTGCGCGCGGTCTTGCGGAACACCAGGTTGCCGGTCTCGTCCGCTTTCCAGGCCTTGACGATGGCGAGGTCGGCAAAGATGCCTTCCTCCATGATGTAATCCTCCATCGCGCCATCGGGGCCGGTGGGGAACTGCTTTTCCAGCTTGCCCTCGGCAATCACGGTGCCGACGCCGGTCTTGGTGAAGAAACCGGGGATGCCCGCGCCGCCGGCGCGCATACGTTCGGCCAGCGTGCCTTGCGGGTTGAACTCCAGCTCCAGCTCGCCGCTGAGATACTGGCGCATGAATTCGGCGTTTTCCCCGACGTAGGAGGAGATCATCTTTTTCACCTGTCGGGTCTGCAACAGGATGCCAATGCCGAAATCATCGACGCCGGCGTTGTTGGAGGCAAAGGTCAGATCCTTGGTGCCCGCATCCTTGATCGCCTGCAACAGCAGTTCCGGAATACCGCAGAGCCCGAACCCGCCTGCGGCGATGAACATGCCATCGTGCAGAACACCGTCCAGCGCTTCGGCAGCGTTGGAATAAACCTTCTTCATATCCATCTCCCTTGATCATCAGCCAGGTTGGCAAAGTTCTGACCTCCGCCGCAGGCAGAGTCAACGATACGGAGAAAGACAGGTATTTCTACGGAGCGGCCCGCGCCACGGGCCGCCCGGCGCTGCCGACGCCTGCGGCTATATGCCCCCGAGCGCCGCGCCAGCGGCGCTATGCCCAACGGGTCGAGGGCCGTCGTCAGACGGGGCTGACCGGGCGGGAGCCGCTGCGATCGGGCCTTGGCGCCAGACCGGGCCGACCGGGGGCGCTGATGGCCGCCGCAACAATGGTCGGGCGGCTGCAACAGGATCCCGATCCCGGCACCGGCGGAAAGGGTCAGCCTTCGTCGCTGCTGGCTTCGGCGGCTTTCTTCTTGGTGGTCTTTTTGGTCGTGGTTTTCTTCGCGGGGGTCTTCTTTGCCGCCGCTTTCTTGGCCGGAGCCTTTTTCTTGGCACCGGATTTGCCGGCCTTCTCGCTGATCAGCTGCAGCGCTATCTCGACCGTCACATCCTTGGGCTCGACATCCTTCGGGAGGGTCGCATTGACCTTCTCCCATTTGATATATGGCCCGTAGCGCCCGTCCATGATGCTGATGGCGCCGCCGCTTTCCGGGTGCTCGCCAAGCTCCTTCAGCGCCTTGGCTGCGGCGCGACGGCCGCGACCGGGGTTGGCGCGCTTTTCCGCCAGCATTTCAACCGCGCGGTTCATGCCGATCTCAAACACATCGAGTGTCTCCTTGAGATTGACATAGACCGGCTTGTCCTCATCCGGTTTCTGATGCGCGATATAGGGGCCAAAGCGGCCCAGATTGGCCTGAATCACGCCGCCTTCGGGATGTTGACCAACCTCGCGGGGCAGGGTCAGCAGGGTCACCGCCTGTTCCAGCCCGATTTCATTCGGGCCCCAGCCCGGCAGGAAGTCGCGCCCCTGTTTGGGCAGCGACGAACGCGGCGGCTTCTTGTTCTCGGGCGTCGCCTCGCCGCGCTGCACATAAGGCCCGAAGCGGCCGGATTTCAGGTGGATCTCATCACCGTCGTCTTCGCCCAGGATCCGCTCATAGCCTTCGGCGCCTTCGCCGGAGATCGGGCGGGTGTAGTTGCATTCGGGATAATTGCCGCAGCCGACAAAGCCGCCGGTGCGCGAGGTCTTGAGGTGCAGCTGGCCAGCGCCGCATTTAGGGCAGATACGCGGATCGCCGCCATCCTCACGCGGGGGATAAAGCTGCGGCGCAAGTGCTGCGTCCAGCACATCCAGCACCTCGGTGATGCGCAGATCTGAGGTTTCGGCAATGGCTGCCGAGAAATCGCGCCAGAACTTGCCCAGAATATCCTTGTAATCGCGCTGGCCGGCGCTGACGTCATCCAGCTCGCCTTCCAGATTGGCGGTGAATTCATAGCCGACATAGGTGCGGAAGAAATTCAGCAGGAAGATGGTGACGATCCGGCCCTTGTCTTCGGGGAACAGGCGGTTCTTGTCCTTGCGGACATATTCGCGGTCCTGAATCGTGGTGATGACGGAGGCATAGGTGGAGGGGCGCCCGATCCCCAGCTCTTCCATGCGTTTGACCAATGTTGCCTCGGTGAAGCGCGGCGGTGGCTGGGTGTGGTGTTGCAGGCCCAGCACGGATTTGCTGTCGGAGAGGATGGCGGCACCGGTATCGGCCTTTTCCGCCTGTGGCCCCAGCGTGGGCGCGAACTTCAGCGCCTCGCCCTGCATGATCTGGGGCAGGCGCTTGTCGTCTTCGTCCACAACATCGTCGCGGCCCTCTTCATAGACCCGCAGGAACCCGTCAAACAGCATCACCTGACCGGTGGCACGCAGCACCACCTGCGCGTCCTTGGAGCCGATATCAACCGTGGTCCGTTCGAGACGTGCGCCTTCCATCTGGCAGGCGAGGGTCCGCTTCCAGATCAGGTCATAAAGCTTGCGCTGATCATCTTCGGAGACCTTCAGGCTCTTGGCATCGCGGCCCATCTCGGTGGGGCGGATACATTCATGCGCTTCCTGCGCGTTCTTGGCCTTGTTCTTGTAGATGCGTGGCGATGACGGCACATATTCGGCGCCGTAGCGTTTGGCGATTTCGGCGCGGGCCTCCTGCACGGCCTCGGGCGCCATGTCGATGCCGTCGGTTCGCATATATGTAATGTAGCCTGCCTCATAGAGACGCTGTGCTGCATTCATGCACTGCTTGGCGCCCATGCCGAATTTGCGGCTGGCTTCCTGTTGCAGGGTCGAGGTCATGAAAGGCGCGGAGGGGTTGCGGGAGGCGGGTTTAGCCTCGACCGACTGCACCACCATGTCGCGGCTGGCAACTGCCTGAACGGCGAGTTCGGCGGCGGTGGAATTGGCCAGGCTGTATTTGTCCAGCTTGTCGCCGCCCAGAACCGTAAGACGGGCTTCGAATTCCTGGCCGCGCGGCGTTGCAAGGCTCGCCTTTACCGACCAGTATTCCTGCGGGTTGAAGGCTTCGATTTCCAGCTCGCGCTCAACGATCAGGCGCAGGCAGACCGACTGCACGCGCCCGGCAGAACGGGCACCGGGCAGCTTGCGCCATAGCACCGGCGACAGGTTGAAGCCGACAAGATAGTCCAGCGCGCGCCGCGCCAGATAGGCCTCGACCAGCGGCATATCCACCTGACGGGGGTTCTTCATCGCCTCGGCGACGGCTTCCTTGGTGATCGCATTGAAGGTGACGCGGCTGACGGCGGTGTCCTTCTTGATCGAGCGGCGCTTGGTCAGCGCTTCCTGCAGGTGCCAGCTGATCGCCTCGCCTTCGCGATCGGGGTCGGTCGCGAGGATCAGGGCGTTGTCGTCTTTCAGCGCGTCGGCGATGGCCTTGATGTGTTTGCGGCTGTCGGCGCCAACCTCCCAGGTCATCGCAAAATCATCGTCCGGTTCGACCGATCCATTCTTAGCAGGCAGGTCGCGCACATGTCCGTAGGAGGCCAGAACCGTGTAGTCTGAGCCAAGATACTTGTTGATTGTCTTGGCTTTAGCTGGGGATTCTACAACAACAACGGGCATAAATTCGAAAACCTCTATGGGACGGGCTGCGGGCGCTCTATGGCGGGGCAACATGTGGGGTGCAAGGGGAGATTGTCAATCCGGCATCGAATGACCGGGGGCTGATGCGTCAATCAGCGCTGGGGCTTGGGCATGGCCGTGCTGTCTGACGTCACATCGAAATCACTGCGAACCAGCATTCCGCCCGCCGCGCGGGCCACGGCGCCGGACAGCTCCAGATCGGTGAGCGCCGGTGCCAAATCACGCGAGGGGATCGCCAGATCGCGGACCAGTTGATCCTCCGCCGTCGGGGCGGGGCCGAGCCGGTCGAGGATCTGTTGGTGCAGCGCTGCGGTGTCGCGCAGATTGCGCCGCTCCTTCGGTGGTGGCGGCAGTTCGGTGAGGCGGGCACTGGCGGCAGCCTCCGGCGGTGGCACCGGGCGATCCGACAGTTCCGCCACCACACGGTGCGACAGATCCATTGGCGGCAGCGCCTCGATCACGTCCTGCGCGTTGCGCACCAGCTGGGCGCCGTCGCGGATCAGCATGTTGCAGCCAGCCGCGCGGGCATCAAACGGATGGCCGGGCACGGCCAGCACATCACGGCCCAGATCCAGCGCATCGCGCGCGGTGATCAAAGAGCCGGATTTGGCGGCCCCCTCGACAACCACCACGGCCTGTGCCGCCCCTGCGATAATGCGGTTGCGGGCCGGAAAATGCCGGGCTTTCGGTGACATGCCCGGCGGGTGTTCGGAGATCATCAGCCCCTGTTCGGCAATATCCCCGGCGAGGCGGGTGTTTTCGGTCGGGTAGATGACATCAACACCACCTGCCATCACGGCGCAGGTGCCGGTGCGCAGGGCCGCCATATGCGCGGCGGTGTCGATCCCGCGGGCCAGCCCGGAGATGATGCAATAGCCCGCTTCGCCCAGGTCCCGTGCCAGCGCGCGGGCCATGCGAACCCCCAGGGAGGAGGCATTGCGGGCGCCGACGATGGCGATGGTGGGCTGGTGCAGCAGGGCCGGATCGCCAACAGCCCAGAGCAGGGGCGGGGCGTCGCGCAGCGCGGCCAGATGTGAGGGATAATCGGCCTCACCAAAGCACAAAAGCCGCGCATTGGCGGCTTCTGCGGCCTTGATTTCGGCGAGTGCCGCATCGACAGAGCATGTTTCATACCCTTTAATGCCAGCGGCGCGTGCCATTTCAGGCAACGCGGATAGCGCGTTCTGCGCTGACCCATATTTCGCGAGGAGACGGTGAAACGTCACCGCGCCAACACGTCTTGAGCGCAACAGGCGGAGCCAGGAAATCCGAATATCTTCCGTGGTGGGTGGGAGTGGGGGGTGAGTGGAAGAATGTGCTTCTTCGGTCATCCTGCGCTCCGCCTTGTTGCAAGACTATGATTAGCTCTTGAGTGGTTAACAGGTGATGAACATAGAGAATTAAAGGCAATATTTTTAAAAAACTCAATTCTAACACGTTCTACTGCAAGTAAAATTTCGCAACCTTTGGGCGTTCGACCGTGCTGCCGGGGGGCCTTGCAGGGCCGCTGTGAGACCGCTGCAAATCGTAAAATCAACGAAAAATGCCGCCGAGTCGGCTGGTTAGCGACACGGCGGCGATTCTGATCTTAGGTCTGATGCGTATGGGGGGATGAGGTCAGGTGGCGGAACCGCCAACGGTCAGCCCGCCCATCAGGACCGTGGGTTGCCCCACGCCGACCGGCACCCATTGCCCCTGCTTGCCGCAATTGCCCATGCCGGGGTCCAGCGCCATGTCATTGCCAAGCGCGCGGATCTTGTTCAGGGCCGTGGCGCCATCGCCGATCAGGGTTGCCCCCTTCACCGGTGCGCCGACCTTGCCGTCCTTCACCCGGTAGGCCTCGGTGCAGGAGAAGACGAATTTGCCATTGGTGATGTCCACCTGACCGCCGCCAAAGCCGACTGCCCAGATGCCATCCTTGATGGAGGCCACCAGATCGTCCGGGTTGGCATCGCCGCCCAGCATATAGGTGTTGGTCATCCGTGGCATCGGCGCATGGGCATAGCTCTGACGGCGCCCGTTGCCGGTGCTCTCCACCCCCATCAGCCGGGCGTTCTGTCGGTCCTGCATAAAGCCGACCAGCTTGCCGTCCTCGATCAGGGTGGTTTTCTGGCTGGGGGTGCCTTCGTCATCAATGGTGATGGAGCCGCGTCGGTCCGGGATGGTGCCGTCATCCAGCACGGTCACGCCCTTGGCCGCGATCTGCTGGCCCATCAGACCTGCGAAGGCCGAAGAGCCCTTGCGGTTGAAATCGCCTTCCAGCCCATGGCCGATGGCCTCATGCAGGAGAATACCGGGCCAGCCGGGGCCAAGCACAACATCCATTTCCCCGGCCGGGGCGGGCACCGCCTCAAGGTTCACGCAGGCAATACGCAGCGCCTCGCGGACCTTGGCCTGCCAGTCTGCGGGCGCGACCAGACCATCCAGCCCGACGCGGCCACCGCCACCGGCGGAGCCGCTTTCGCGTCGACCGTCCTGTTCCACGATCACCGAGACATTGAGCCGGGTCATTGGGCGGACGTCCCGCACCCGGGTGCCATCGGCGCGCAGGATCTCCACCTCCTGAAGCGAAGCCGCCAGCGCGGCAGAGACCTGCACCACGCGCGAGTCCTGATCGCGGGCAAAGGCGTCGATCTCGCGCAGCGTCTCTACCTTTACGGCAAAGGGCATGGCGCCAATCGGATCATCCTCAGTATAAAGTCTGGTGTTGGTGCGCACCGGCGGCGGGGCCATGGTGCCGCCGCCATCGCCCACGGCGAGCCGCGCGGTCTCGGCCGCGCGCTTCAGACCGGAGATCGAGACATCGGTGGAATGGGCATAACCGGCCACCTCGCCATTGACGGCGCGCAGTCCGAACCCCTCGGCAGCGTCATAGCTGGCGTTGCGCAGCCGCCCATCGTCGAACACCAGCGCCTCCGACTTGCGCCGTTCGACGAAAATCTCGCCATCATCGGCCCCCGCGAGCGCCTGACGCAGCACGCCCAGGGCCTCGTCCTCGGGCAGGGTGGTTTCAAACGGGCGGAAGGCTGCGGTATCCATGGTTTGACCTCGGTTTTTTTGATCTAAATCAAGAAAGCGACGCTTTGACGCGAGCATTCCTCTTTAACTGCACGATGGAATATGATTTTTAGCAGCGTCAAAGACAACGGGTCCGGCGCGTTTTGTGGAATCAAACTTCCGACATAGGACGTCGGCGCAGGAATAACTCGATCAACTGATCAGGACATGACATGAAGAACGCTTTGATGCTTTCAGGCCTTTTTTCGGGCCTCTCGAGCCTTCCAGCTATCGCGCAAGACGGTCTGGAAACCATTGGCAAGCCGGTTGACGGCGGCCTCGGCTTCCAGCCCGCGGCGACCGAGCTTGCCGAAGGCGTCCATTCTCTGGACTACATGATTCTGGTGATCATCACCGCTGTTTGTGTGTTCGTTGGCGGGCTGCTGCTCTATGCGATCTTGCGCTTTAACCGTCGCGCCAACCCGAATGCGGCGCAGTTCACCCATAACACCCCGATTGAAATCGCCTGGACCGTTGTGCCGATCCTGATCCTGGTCTTCATCGGGTCCTTCTCGCTGCCGGAACTGTTCCGCCAGCAGGAAATTCCCGAGGGTGACATAACCATCAAGGTGACCGGCTACCAGTGGTACTGGGGCTATGAATATGTCGACCACGAGTTCGGCTTTGAAAGCTTCATGCTGGCCAAGGAAGATCTGGCAGCCAACGGCTATGCCGAAGACGAGTATCTGCTGGCCACCGACACCGCCGTTGTTGTTCCCGTTGGCAAGACCGTCGTGATGCAGGTGACCGGCGCGGACGTGATCCACTCCTGGACCATCCCGGCCTTTGGTGTGAAGCAGGATGCGGTTCCGGGTCGTCTGGCCGAACTGTGGTTCAAGGCTGACAAGGAAGGCATCTACTTTGGTCAGTGCTCCGAACTCTGCGGCAAGGACCACGCCTATATGCCGATCACCGTGAAAGTGGTTAGCCAGGAGGCCTATGACGCCTGGCTGGAAGGCGCGATCGAAGAATACGCCGGTCTGCCCCAGTCCTATCAGGTCGCCTCCAACTGAGCGACACGACAGGCGCTTGCCTTCGGGCGGGTGCCGCCTAGCTATCACGTGAAATCGGATCGGGCCGCGCCACGTCGCGCGCCCGCTTTGGCAAAGATTGTTCACGATCAAAAGAGAGCACCATGACTGACGCAAGCATCAACGCCAGCACCGTCCAGCAGGGGGACGCGGAGTTCGGGGATTATTTTGCCCTGCTCAAACCGCGTGTCATGTCTCTGGTGGTGTTCACGGCGCTGGTGGGTCTGCTGGCCGCGCCGGTCGGGGTGCACCCTGTCATCGGTTTCAGCGCCATCCTGTTCATCGCCATCGGTGGCGGTGCCTCCGGCGCGCTGAACATGTGGTGGGACGCCGATATCGACCAGGTGATGAAGCGCACCAAGAGCCGCCCGATCCCTGCGGGCAAGGTGGAACCGGGCGAGGCACTGGCGTTGGGGCTGGCGCTGTCGGGCCTGTCGGTGATCATGCTGGCGCTGGCGACCAATGTGTTTGCCGGGGCGTTCCTCGCCTTCACCATCTTCTTCTATGTGGTGATCTACACCATGTGGCTGAAACGGGCGACGCCGCAGAATATCGTCATCGGCGGTGCCGCGGGGGCCTTCCCGCCGGTGATCGGCTGGATTGCGGCGACCGGCAGCATGGCCGTTGAACCCTGGCTGATGTTTGCTCTGACCTTCATGTGGACACCGCCGCATTTCTGGGCGCTGGCGCTGTTCATGCGCTCGGATTATGACGATGCGGGCGTGCCGATGCTGACCGTGACCCATGGCCGCCGGTCAACCCGCAAACATATTCTGATCTACACCGCCCTGCTGGCCCTGCTGGCTGTTGGCACCGCCTTTTCCGGCGTTGGTGGCCCGATCTATCTGGTGGTGGCGCTGGTGCTGAACGCGCTGTTCCTGCATGGCGCCTGGAAGATCTCGCGCCGCGATGAAGACGACAGCGAGGCCGACAACTTCAAGGTGGAGCGCAGTTTCTTCAAGCTGTCGCTGCTCTACCTGTTCCTGCATTTTGGCGCGATCCTGGCCGAGGCGGTTCTGAAACCCTACGGATTGGGAGGCTGGTAATATGAGCCTGCGCAAAGAACATGAGCTGCACCAGAGACGTAAGGGACGCAATATCGGTGTCGGCGTTCTGCTGGGGTCTTTTGTGGTGCTGGTGCTGGCGCTGACCATCGTCAAGGTCACATCGGCGGGGTTCAAATTCCCGAACACCTCCGCCGCAGAGCAGAGTGAGGGGCAGGGCTGATGGCATTGCAGGGACCACAGAAAACCGTCGTACAGCTGGTTGGTGTTGTTGTCCTGATGGGCGGCCTCGCCTGGGCATCGGTGCCGTTCTATGACTGGTTTTGCCGGGTGACCGGCTTTGGCGGTGTGACGGGCGTTGCCGAGAAGGGGTCGGATACCGTTCTGGATCAGACCATCACCGTACGCTTTGACGCCTCCAAGGAACGCAACATGCCGTGGGAATTCACCCCGGTTGAGCGTGAGATGAAGATCAAGATCGGCGAGACAGGGCTGGCTTTCTACGAGGCCTACAACCCCACCGACCGCCCGGTCGCGGGTCAGGCATCCTATAATGTGACGCCTTATTCGGCTGGTGCCTTCTTTGAGAAAATTGCCTGCTTCTGCTTTGAGGAGCAGGTGTTGCAACCGGGGGAGCGGGTCGAAATGCCCGTGACCTTCTTTGTCGATCCCGAAATTGTCGAGGATCGTGACGGAAAATACGTGCATACGATCACGCTGTCGTACACATTCTATGAAATCGATCTGCCAGAAGGGTATGCCGCCCTTGAAACCGGTGATACAGCCGGGGCAGGCACAAACACGAACTAGGCCGCTTTGGTGAGGGACACTTAAATGGCGCACGCTAAAAATCACGACTATCATATTCTTCCGCCGTCGATCTGGCCTCTGCTCAGCTCGCTTGGCACGTTCATCATGCTGTTCGGTGCGGTTCTGTGGATGCACGGGATCACCGCCTATGCGTTCTGGGGCGGCTTTGTCATGGTGGTCTACAGCGCCTATGCCTGGTGGGCAGAGGTTGTCGCCGAGGCGCGCCAGGGGGATCACACCCCGGTGGTGCGGATCGGCCTGCGCTATGGCTTCATCCTCTTTGTGATGTCCGAAGTGATGTTCTTCTTCGCCTGGTTCTGGTCGTTCTTCAAACATGCGATCTACCCGATGGAGACCTATGTCGGCACCGCCTATGCAGCGCCCGAGATCTACCCGGTCGATGCTTTCCACCTGCCGCTGATCAACACGCTGGTGCTGCTGCTGTCGGGCTGTGCGGTGACCTGGGCGCACCACGCGCTGGTTCACAACAACGACCGCAAAGCGCTGATCCAGGGTCTGGCCATCGGCATCGTTCTGGGCATCTTCTTCACCTTCCTGCAGGGCTATGAATATGCTCACCTGCTGCACGAAGGCTGGCAGTTCGGCGGCGATGAGTTCTACTCGAACTTCTTCATGGCGACCGGTTTCCACGGTTTCCACGTGATCATCGGCACCATCTTCCTGACCGTCTGCCTCATCCGCGCGATGAAGGGGGATTTCACCCCCGAGCAGCACGTGGGTTTTGAAGCCGCCGCCTGGTACTGGCACTTCGTTGACGTGGTCTGGCTGTTCCTCTTCGTGGCGGTCTACGTCTGGGGCACCGCCGGTCTCGCCCACTAAGGGCATCGCCCGAATTGTAACGGGTACAGGTTTAAGGTTTCGAATCCCGACCTGACCCCGTAAGACATGCAGCGCGCGGAGCCATGCTCCGCGCGCTTTCTCATTCGCAAGGACGGCGCGATGCGACGGTTGATCTTTCTCTCCCTTGTTGGCGGTCTGGGCCTCATGGCGCTGCTGTCGCTGGGGATCTGGCAGATCCAGAGACTGGAGTGGAAAGAAGACCTGCTTCAGACCATCGAGGCGCGCATCGCCGCTGCGCCGACGGCGCTGCCGCTGACCCCGACCGAGGAAGACGACCGTTACCGTGCCGTAACCGTCAGCGGTCGGATCGAGCCGGGCGAACTTCATGTCTTCTGGGTGACCAAGGCGGCAGAGACCGGCTATCGCATCATCGCCCCTCTGGTGACGGCGGAGGGCCGCCGCCTGCTTCTGGACCGCGGGTTCATTGCCTCCGCCGCCAAGGAGCGCGCGCGCGCGTTTGGTCCGGTCACGGTTACCGGCAACCTGCTGTGGCCGGATGAAGGCGACTGGACCACACCGGCCCCCGAAGTTGACACCAATATCCTCTATGCCCGCGATCTGGCCTATATGGCAGAGCGGCTCGACACTGAACCGGTGCTGATTGTGGCCCGCAGCGTCGCCCCAGATGCAGCGGTGACACCACAGCCGGTGACCACGGCGGGCATTCAGAACAATCACTTGCAATACGCGATCACCTGGTTTTCGCTGGCCCTTATCTGGGCCGCGATGACCACTTATTTCCTGTGGCGCTCGCGCCCCAAATCCGAAGGCTGAAGCGATGAAATATATCTCGACCCGGGGCCAGGCGCCCGAGCTGACCTTTGAAGACGCCATGCTGACCGGGCTTGCCCGTGACGGCGGTCTTTACGTGCCGGCGGAAATCCCGACCATGTCGAAGGATGAGATCGCGGCCCTTGCCGGTCTCTCCTACGAGGAGGTCGCCTTTCGCGTGATGCGCCCCTTCCTTGGCGATTGCTTCACGGATGAGGAATTCCGCGGCATCATCGCCCGCGCCTATGACGGCTTTGGCCACGCCGCCCGCGCGCCGCTGGTGCAGCTGGCGCCGAACCATTTCCTGCTGGAGCTGTTTCACGGCCCGACGCTGGCGTTCAAGGATTTCGCGATGCAGCTGATCGGTCAGCTGTTTGAAACCGCCCTGAAACGGCGCGGCGACAGCGTGACCATCGTCGGCGCCACCTCCGGCGATACCGGGTCGGCGGCGATCCAGGCCTTTGGTGGCTTGGATGCGGTCAATGTCTTTATCCTCTATCCGCATGGCCGGGTGTCCGAGGTGCAGCGCCGCCAGATGACCACGCCCACCGATGCCAATGTGCATGCGCTTGCCGTGGATGGTGACTTCGACGATTGCCAGGCCGCGCTGAAGGATATGTTCAACGACTTCGACTTCCGCGATGAGGTGAAACTGGCCGGCGTGAACTCGATCAACTTTGCCCGCGTGCTGGCACAGGTGGTCTATTACTTCACCTCCGCCGTGTCGCTGGGCGCGCCGGAGCGCAAGGTCAGCTTCACCGTGCCGACCGGCAATTTCGGCGACATCTTTGCAGGTTTCATCGCCAAGCAGATGGGCCTGCCCATCGACAAGCTGGTGGTCGCCACCAACCAGAACGATATCCTGCACCGCTGCCTGAGCGGGCAGGGCTACCACAAGGGCGAAACCATTCCGTCGATCTCCCCGTCGATGGATATCCAGGTCTCGTCTAACTTTGAACGCGCGCTGTTCTATGCCTACGGGAAAGGTGGCGCGGCAGTGGCTCAGCTTATGGAGGAGCTGAAGACAGGCGGTTTCGAGGTGAGCCAGGGCGCCATGCAGTCCCTGCAGGAGCATTACGTGTCCGGTCGCTGCTCCGAGGAGGAAACCTCCGCCACCATCAAATCCGAACGCGCCGCCTCGGGTGAGCTGCTCTGCCCGCATAGCGCCATCGGCGTGAAGGTCGCCAATGAACAGCGTGACACATCGGTCCCGATGGTGACTCTGGCCACCGCCCATCCGGCGAAATTCCCGGCTGCGGTCGAGGCTGCCAGCGGCGTTCATCCGCCTCTTCCCCCGCGCATGGCAGATCTGTATGACAGATCGGAGCGGGTGACGCGGATCGCCAATGATCTGACCACTCTTGAGACACATATCAGAAAGCACATCGCGAATTGACAGTTCAACAGCACCAACTCGCCAACGGGTTCAGGATCGTCACCGAAACCATGCCGGGGCTGCAATCTGCCGCCATCGGCATCTGGGTGACCGCAGGCGGGCGGAACGAGCGGATCGAGCAGAACGGCATCGCTCATTTTCTTGAGCATATGGCGTTCAAAGGCACCAAGCGGCGCAGCGCGCTGGAGATTGCCGAGGCGATCGAGGATGTTGGCGGCTATATCAACGCCTACACCAGCCGCGAAGTGACCGCCTATTACGCCCGCGTGTTGCAGGAGGATGTACCTCTGGCGCTGGATGTCGTGGCCGACATCGTTCTGAACCCGGTGTTCGACCCGCGCGAGATCGAGATTGAGCGTGGCGTGATCCTACAGGAAATCGGTCAGGCGCTGGATACGCCCGATGATGTGATTTTCGACTGGCTTCAGGAAGAAAGCTATCACGATCAGCCCATTGGCCGCACCATCCTTGGCCCCGCCGAACGGGTGCGGGCCTTTGGCCGCGAAGATCTGGAACGCTTTGTCTCGGAACATTATGGCCCCGGCCAGATGATCCTTGCAGCCTCCGGTGCGGTGGATCACGACGCCATTGTCAAACTGGCCGAAGAGCTGTTTGGCAAAATGCCCCCCAAGACGTTGATTATGCCCGCAGCGGCCAGCTTCACGGGCGGTGAGGCGCGCCATGAAAAGGCGCTGGAACAGGCCCATATCGCACTGGCGTTTGAGGGGCCGGGCTACCGCGACGATGCGATCTATACCGCGCAGATCTACTCCAGCGCACTGGGGGGCGGCATGTCGAGCCGCCTGTTCCAGGAGGTGCGTGAAAAACGCGGGCTGTGCTACACCATCTTTGCCCAGACCGGCGCCTATGCCGATACCGGCACGCTGACGCTTTATGCAGGCACCTCCGGCGATCAGCTGGATGAATTGGCTGGCATCACCATCGACGAGATGAAGCGCGCCGCCAGCGATATGAGCGACGCCGAGGTGGACAGGGCGCGGGCGCAGATGAAGGCGGGGATGCTGATGGGGCTGGAAAGCCCCACCAACCGCGCCGAACGGCTGGCACGGCTGGTGCAGATCTGGGACAAGGTGCCGCCGCTTGAGGAGACCGTGGCGCGGATCGACGCGGTGACCACTGCCGATGTGCGCGCCATGGCCGAAGAGATGGCCCACCGCGCCTCGATGGCTTTGGCGCTCTATGGTCCGGTGGGCGACGCCGCCCCGCTGGCAGCTCTGCAGGAGAGGCGCGCGGCCTGATGTTGCTGACCGGACGCAAGGTGCGTATCGAGACCGAACGCCTGACTCTCAGGCCGCCGGTTCATGCGGATTTTCGCGACTGGGCGGCGCTGCGCCAGCACAGCCAGGGCTATCTCACCCCGTGGGAACCGAGCTGGGCGGTGGATCACCTGAGCCGCAAGAGCTTCACAAATCGGGTCTACTGGGCGCGCCGGGCGGTCAGCTCCGGTTCGGCGCTGCCGCTGTTCCTGATCCGGCGCAGCGATCAGCTGCTGATCGGGGCAATTACCCTCGACAATATCCGTCGTGGGCCTGCGCAGGCGGGCACATTGGGGTATTGGACCGGTCAGCCCTTTGCCCGCCACGGTTATATGCGTGAGGCGATCGGGGCCGTGGTGCATCACGCCTTTACCAAGCTGGACCTCAGCCGGATCGAGGCGGCCTGTCTGCCGGAAAACGCCGCCTCGCGCGGGCTGTTGGAGAGTGCGGGCTTCAAATATGAAGGTGTGGCGCAATCCTATCTGCAAATCAACGGGCGCTGGCGCACCCACGTTCTATATGCTTCCCTGCGCCATGACCGGCGCGGACGCACGCAGGTCGGCCAGGCCTGAGGCCGCGGCGGGCGCGGTCAACGCGGGGGCCGACCCCACAGCACGGCATTAGGAGAGATGCGCATGACCCTGAACCCTGCGGACACCGGTTTTGTCGACCATCTGCGCGCGGTGCTGCCTGCCGATACCCTGCGCCCGGCTGAACCGCGTTATCTGGAAGAGCCGCGTGGCCGCTATCACGGGCAGGCGGGGGTCATCGCCCTGCCGCGCAGCACCGACGAGGTCGCAACGCTGCTGCGGGCAGCCCATGCCGCCCATGTGCCGGTGGTGCCCTATGGCGGCGGCACCGGGCTTGTTGGCGGGCAGATCATGGGGGCCGGGGGGCCGGCGCCGCTGGTGATTTCGCTGGAACGGATGACCGCCCTGCGCGGGGTCTACCCGCAGGAGAACGTTATCGCGGTTGAGGCGGGCATGATCTTGGCCGACGTGCAACGCGCCGCCACCGAAGCGGGCCGACTGTTCCCGCTGTCACTCGCCGCCGAGGGCACCGCCCGCATCGGCGGCACCCTTTCGACCAATGCCGGCGGCGTCAATGTTCTGCGCTACGGCAATGCCCGCGATCTCTGTCTGGGACTGGAAGCCGTGCTGCCAACCGGCGAGATCTGGCAGGGCCTCAGCCGCCTGCGCAAGGACAACACCGGTTATGATCTGCGCAACCTGCTGATCGGGGCCGAGGGCACGCTGGGCATTATCACGGCCGCGTCGCTGAAACTCTCCGCGATTCCGGCCGAACAGGGCACCGCGATGCTGACGGTGGCCTCGCCAGCGGCGGCGATTGATCTGCTGGCGATGGCGCGGGACCAGCTGGGCGAGACGATCAGCGCCTTCGAACTGATCCACCGGCAAGGGCTTGAGTTCCTGCGCGAAACCCTGCCAGATCTGCGGCTGCCGTTCAGCGACCTGCCGGACTGGTGCGTGCTGATTGATCTTGGACTGCCGCAGGGCAGCGCCCCGCAGGATGCCTTGGCGCAGCTGTTTGAGACGGCGCTGGCAGCGGGGCTGAGCAGCGATGGCGTCATCGCCCAGTCTGAGGCGCAGCGGCAGGCGCTATGGTCGGTGCGCGAACATATCCCGGAAGGCAACCGCCGCATCGGCTCGGTCTCCAGCCATGATATCTCGATCCCGATTTCGCGCATCCCCGATTTCATTGTCGAAGGTGGCAAGCGTCTGGCGGCCCTGGGAGATATGCGGATTAATTGCTTTGGCCATCTGGGCGACGGCAATCTGCATTACAATGTCTTTCCGGCGCAGGGGCGGGACCGCAGCACCTATGAGCATCTGCGCGATGAGGTGAAACGCTGCGTCCATGATCTGACCCATGATTACGGCGGCTCGGTCAGCGCCGAACATGGCATCGGGCGGCTGAAGGTCGCCGATCTGGCGCGATATGGCGATCCGGTCAAACTGGCGGCAATGCGGGCGATCAAACAGGCGCTTGATCCGCATGGCATCATGAACCCCGGCGCGGTGGTGCCACTGGCAGACTAGGCAGTGGTGGTACCGTCGTTAGGCCGGTTGCATCCGGGGCCGCGCCGGTCGGCTGCGCATCAGCAGCAGCACCATGATCGCGATGTTGAGCCCGTTCCACAGGATCCCGTTCACAAAGGCCAGCTGATAGGACCCGCTGACGTCGTAGATCCAGCCGGACATCCAGCCTCCCAGCGCCATGCCGAGGATGGTCATCATCATTACGAAACCAACTCGCGTTCCGGCTTCCTCCGGGGGCATGTATTCCCGCACCACCAGCGCATAGCTGGGAACGATCCCGCCCTGCGCCAGGCCAAAGATGGCGCTGACCAGATAAAGCGAGACCATGCCGTCATAGGGCAGGTATAGAAACAGCGCGATACATTGCAGGATGGAGCCCACCAGCAGCGTGCGTACGCCGCCGAACCGATCCGCGACCAGCCCCGAAATCACCCGGCTGACCACGCCGCCCAGCAGCATCAGCGACAGCATCTCGGCGCCCACCGTGGGGCCGTAGCCCAGCCCGACGCAATAGGCCACGATATGGACCTGCGGCATCGACATGGCGACGCAGCAGCCAACACCGGCTAGACCCAAAACCCACTGGAGCTGGCGCGGCGAGAGCCCCGCCCGGGCCGCGTTGCTGGCGGATGCGGCTGCGCTGTGGCCCAGGGCGTCCACCGGGATGCGCCGCCGCAGCACCACGGACAAAGGCACGACCACCAGCAGCGTGACCATTGCCAATGTGGCGTAAACGCTGCGCCAGCCGCTTTCGGCCAGCATATCGGCAAGGGCGGTCGGCCAGATCGCCCCGGAGAGGTAGTTGCCACTGGCCACCAGCGCCACCGCGATGCCGCGCCGCCGCTGGAACCAATGCGAAATATCGGCGATCAGCGGACCAAACCCCGCTGCCGTGCCAAGCCCCAGAAACAGATGCGCCGCCGACAGCCAGAGCATATCCGGCGCCAGCATCGCCAGCCCGTAGCTCACCGCACTGAGCGCCGCCGCCGCGCAGAGCGCCAGCGTGATGCCAAACCGGTCTACCAGACGGCCAATCACCAGATTGCCAACGGCAAAGCCGATCATCGTCAATGTATAGGGAAGCGACGCCGCCGCACGGCCTGCGCCAAACTCGGCTTCGACCGCAGGCATCACCACGATCACCGCCCACATGCCGACATTTGCGACGGTGGCAATGGCCAGCGTCACCAGAAGTCTGGTCCAGGAGTAGCGGCTGTCGAGGATTGCGGATGTAGACATGTCGGCACGCTAGGAGACGCGCCGACATGCTGCAACGATAATAACGCCTGTTACCGGGGGAGAGAGGCCTAAAGGCTGCTATCGTTTCAAAGGGTCTCGGCAGCGACGTCTCGGGCCGCCGCTGCCGATGGTGGCGCCGAGGCATCCCGCGATCCGAAAGGAAAAAGATCGCCGGGCTGCGTTCACGCCACCTGTGGGTGGTGGCCGCGCGAACCGCTTCGCTGGCCGACCCACCCGTAGGCTCAGGGCATGATCACGGTATCAATGACGTGAATGACGCCGTTTTCAGCCTCGATATCGGCGGTCACCACCTTGGCCTCATCGACCATCACGCCGCTGTCCAGATCAATGGTGATTTCGCTGCCCTGAACGGTGGCGGCCTTCATGTCATCGACCAGATCACCGGACATCACCTTGCCTGGCACCACGTGGTAGGTCAGGATCTCGATCAGCTTGTCCTTGTTTTCAGGCTTCAGCAGTTCTTCGACGGTGCCCTCGGGCAGGGCGGCAAAGGCGGCATCGGTCGGGGCAAACACGGTGAAGGGACCGTTGCCTTTCAGGGTGTCGACCAGGCCAGCAGCTTCAACTGCGGCGATCAGGGTCGAGAAATCACCGGCACCCGCAGCCGTGTCAACGATGTCCTTTGCGTGACCACCGGCAAAAGCCGAGGTGGTCAGGGCGAGCGAGGCGGCGGCGGTCAGAAGTGTCTTGCGGATCATGAGTACAGTCCTCTGTCTGGGTTACCTGCCTGTGTCGGCATTGACGGTATTACGGCGAGGTCTGCGGTTTGGATCTGGCGGGTTTCCGCCACCTGCATGTTGACAAGAAAAGCGCGCCGCCTAAGCCGCGCGCTTTTAGAATTTCCACTCACAATTATGTGATTGAACGCTGGGTGCTCTTTGCAATTTAGGGGTGATCCAACCCTATTTGCAGAGGCTCAGGCGCCTTCGAATTCGCAGAGCACGGTGACATCCATGCCCAGATCTTCGAGCACCTTGCGGCCGCCAAGCTCCGGCAGGTCGATGATGAAGGCACAGGAGACGATCTCACCGCCGAGCCGCTCGATCAGCTTGATGCCCGCCGCCGCAGTGCCGCCGGTGGCCAGAAGGTCATCGACCACCAGAACCTTCTCTCCGGGCTGAATCGCGTCGTCATGGATCTCCATGATCGCCTCGCCATATTCCAGCTTGTACTCCTGGCTGATGGTGGTGCCGGGCAGCTTGCCCTTCTTGCGGATCGGCACAAAACCGACGCTCAGCTGGTGGGCGATGGCGCCACCAAGGATGAAACCGCGCGCTTCAAGCCCGACAACCTTGTCGATCTGCTCGCCCGCATAGGGGTGCAGCATCTGGTCGATTGCCATGCGAAACCCGCGCGGATCGGCAAACAGCGTGGTGACATCGCGGAACATGATGCCCTCATGGGGGAAATCCACGATGGTGCGGATGTAGTCTTTGACAGCAGTCTTGCGGGCCATGGGGTGTCCCCTTTTTGGTCGTCTGGAATGGGTCGTCTGATCTCTGGCGCCTGCGGCCCCTAGCGGGCGACGCGACCAATGATATGTCGCTGATGCTCTTGGCGCAGGCAAGGGGGCGGATGGGGTGGCTGCTCTCAACCGGCGCGGCTGTGGCCTTTCGGAACCAGCGGCGGAGGCGCTAATCAACCGTTACCAGACCGGGCGGTCGGTATGCCGAGGCCGCCTCGGCGGCCCCGGCAGCCGGTCAGCCCAGAACCCGTGCGGCAACCGCATCCAGTTTGGCCAGAAGCGCGGCATCGCGTTTTTCCGGCGCTGTCATGATGGCATGTTCCAGCGCGCGGTCGCAGCCATGCGGGCAGGCCTCGCGGGTCGCCCCCAGCAGCGCAGGCAGCCGCTGCACCAGCGCACGGCCCTTGGCGGAATTGCCGGTCAGGGTGGCGATGATGTCGGTGATTTCCACCGCGCCATGATCCGGGTGCCAGCTGTCGAAATCCGTCACCATGGCGATGGAAGCGTAGCAAAGCTCAGCCTCGCGGGCGAGCTTGGCCTCCGGCATATTGGTCATGCCGATCACGTCGCAGCCCCAGCTGCGGTACATCTTGCTTTCGGCCATGGAGGAGAACTGCGGCCCTTCCATACAGAGATAGGTGCCGCCGCGATGCACAGTGATGCCCGCGTCCCGCGCCGCGGTCTCTGCCGCATCGGACAGCCGCTCGCAGGTCGGATGGGCCACGCTGACATGCGCCACGCAGCCGGTGCCGAAGAAGCTCTTGTCGCGCGCGAAGGTGCGGTCGATGAACTGATCGACAATGACAAAATCCCCCGGCGCCATCTCCTCGCGGAAGGAGCCGCAGGCGGAGATCGAAAACACATCCGTGACGCCGAGCCGTTTCAGCGCGTCGATATTGGCCCGATAGGGCACTTCGGTCGGCGAATGCACATGGCCGCGCCCGTGGCGGGGCAGGAAGGCCATTTTCACACCATCGAGGTTGCCGGTCAGGATCTGATCCGAGGGCGCCCCCCAGGGCGTCTCAACCGAGACCCATTCTGCGTTTTGCAGCCCGTCGATGTCATAGAGGCCCGAGCCGCCGATGACGGCAATCATTGTTTCCTGTGTCACGTGTTCTGTCCCCTGAAGCTGGTCCTTGTCGTTCTGCCCGAGGAGGCCCCGGTTTGACAAGCGCGACGGGGGATTTGATTGCTGCCGCCCTGTAGGCGGTAGCAAGGCCTTCGGCGAGAGTATTTGGAGAAAGATGACAGGCGGGCGCTATTCGCGCCGGATGATCCCGGTCAAAGCCGCCGCGCCAAGGGCGGTGACGATCCAGCCTGCAAAGGTGAAGATCCAGCGTGCCCACCACAGGATCACACCCGCCGGGCCACGGGTGGTGGAGGGTGCCCAGGCCTCGGTCTGGCCGAAGTCGATGATCGGAACCACGACGTCGGCGGCATAGGCGATCGCTGAGAAGCTTTCCCAGTCGCGGCCGGGAATTTTGTGATCACTTCAATGACCGGCGGGCTTCGCAGATCGCTCACCGCGGATGTGAGGGTTCAGATCGCACATAACACGATCTGGTGAAGCTCGAGAGCTGGCGGCGATGCGCTTTTCATCTGCTGGGGAAAGCTCGCCTTCCTGCATCGTCCTTAAATCCGTTATCTTGTTGGCGCCTTGCATCACATATTCTCCAATTCCAATGATGAGAACCGTCCGATGGATTGTGGGACAATCAAAGCGAGGCGAGCGGTAAGACCTTAACAACCGCTTAAGTTTAATGTCAGCAGCGCTGCCGCAATGTTTCGCGTGCGAAACATTTGGACAGGAGGGCTGACCCATTGGGCGCTGAGCGGGCGGTAACGGGGGCTGCCCTTGCCCCACTGGCGGAATTCCGCTAGGGGCGGGCGCTAACGATACCCTTTCCCGATCACAGGTGACCCCATGACCCGCGGCATAATGGCGACGCTCGCCAAACAGATTTCACCGCCCAATCTCTCCATCATGCAGGACGAGGGCTTTACCGTGGGCCGTGTGCGCACCGAATTGCTGTCGGGCCTGACCGTGGCGCTGGCGCTGGTGCCGGAGGCGGTCGCCTTTGCCTTTGTGGCGGGGGTGCACCCGCTGGTCGGGCTTTATGCGGCCTTTATGGTCGGGTTGATCACGGCTGTCTTTGGCGGCAGGCCCGGGATGATCTCCGGCGCGACGGGGGCGCTGGCGGTGGTGATGGTGGCGCTGGTGGCCCAGCATGGGGTCGAATACCTCTTTGCCACGGTGGTGCTGATGGGGATCTTGCAGATCTTTGCCGGTGTCATGCACTGGGGGAAATTCATCCGGCTGGTGCCGCATCCGGTGATGCTGGGGTTTGTGAACGGGCTGGCGATTGTGATTTTCCTGGCGCAGCTCACGCAGTTCAAGGACCCGGACAATACCGAGGCCTGGCTGGCAGGGTCGCAGCTGATCATGATGCTGGGGCTGGTGGGGCTGACCATGCTGATCATCTGGGGCACACCCAAGATCACCGCCATCGTTCCGGCGCCGCTGGCCGGGATCGGCATCGTGGCGGCGCTGGTGATCGCGCTGGGCATTGACGTGCCGACGGTGGGCGATATGGCCTCGATCAAGGGCAGTTTCCCCTCCTTCCACAATCCGTTTGGCACGGGTGAAGGCCTTTACGGCACAGCGCTGGCACCCTTCACGCTGGAGACGCTGTGGATCATTCTGCCCTATGCGGTGATCCTCGCGGCGATCGGCCTGATCGAGAGCCTGCTGACGCTGAACCTGGTTGGTGAAATCACCGGCAAGCGGGGCGGGGCAAGCCAGGAATGTATCGCGCAGGGGGCCTCCAACGTGGTCACAGGCTTCTTTGGCGGCATGGGCGGCTGTGCGATGATCGGCCAGTCGATGATCAACGTGAAATCCGGCGGTCGGACGCGGATTGCGGGCATTGCTGCGGCGCTGTTCCTGCTGGCGTTTATCGTGGTGGCCTCGCCGCTGATCGAGCAGATCCCGCTGGCGGCGCTGGTGGGCGTGATGTTCATGGTGGTGATCGGCACATTTGCCTGGAACAGCTTCAAGGTGATGACCAAAGTGCCCATGATGGACGCCTTTGTCATTGTGCTGGTGACCGTGGTGACGGTGATGACCGACCTTGCGATTGCGGTGGTTGTGGGCGTGATCGTCTCGGCGCTGGCCTATGCCTGGAACAACGCCCGCCGCATCCACGCCTATACCCGCGAATCCGCGACCGACAAGGGCGCCAAGGTCTATGAGATCGAGGGGCCGCTGTTCTTTGGCTCGACCGACGGGTTCATCGAGCTGTTCGATGTGGCGAATGACCCGGATCATGTGATCGTGGACTTTGCCCGCAGCCGGGTGGTGGATCAGTCGGCGCTACAGGCGATCGAGGCGCTGGCGGGCAAGTATGAGGCCGAGGGCAAGGCGCTGGTGCTGCGGCATCTGAGCCGCGATTGTCATCAGCTTCTGACCAAGGCCGGGCATCTGATGGTCGATAGCGACGATGACCCTGACTATGCGCTGGCGGTGGACTACTCGGTCAAGACCGGGATCCTGGGTGGCCACTAAGCTGTCCCGTGGCATCTGAAAGAAGAAACCCGCGACACCATCGGCGTCGCGGGTTTTCTCGTTTTACGGTGATTGAACGGCGCTCTTGGGCAAAGCTTGGTCAGTCAGGTGCCAGGGTCTCCAGCATGTCGAGGTCACCGGACAAGAGCGCAGGTTCAGCGCGCGAGATCAGGTCGGCGGGCCAGTCCCACCATTTCAGACCAAGCAGGCGCGCGATCTGCGGTTTGGTGAAGCGGTAGCTGTGGACGGTGCCGGGGTTACCGGTCACGATGGCGTAGGGCGGGATTGACCCGCGCACCACCGCACCGGCACCGATGATGGCGCCATCCCCGATCCGCGCCCCCGGCAGGATCATCGCGCCATAGCCGATCCAGACATCATTGCCGATCACCGTGTCGCGGGTATCGGGCTGAAATCCGGTCATCTGCGTCTGATCGAACACCGGGAAAGGATAGCAGCTGAGCCCGTCCTGCGCGTGATTGGCAGAGGCGGTGATGATGCGCACGCCCTCGGCGATCTGGCAGAATCTGCCGATCACCACCCGCTCGCGCGATCCGGCAAAGAGATAGGGCGCCAGACGGCTGGCCCAGTCCGACGGCGGTTCAAAGGCGGAGGCATAGGTGAAGGCGCCGATGGAGAAATTCGGGTGATCAATCGCCTCCGACAGCATCACCGTGCCGGCATGGGCGCTGCCATCGGGCAGGGTGATCGGATGGCGTTTCTTTGGGTCGGGTAACGGCATTTCTGGGCCTCATTCATCCGGGCGGGTGAGGGAAAACAGATCCCGCACCACAGAGTAGTCACGGTAGCCAAGGCGCGCCAGCGGCTGGAAGCGGGTCACATCGAAAGTCCCGTCGATCAGGCAGCTGTCGTCGAGATGGACGCCGACCACCTCGCCAAAGACCACCTTGTTGGCGGCGCCGGGAAGGGTCACGATCTGCGTCAGGCGGCATTCCAGCGCAGCCGGGGCGGCGGCGACACGACCGCAGGGAATGGTTTCGCAGGCGGCCATCTCCAGACCCGCGTGGGCAAATTCATCCACCCCCTTGGGCAGGGCTGCGGAACTGGCGTTCATTGCATCCCGCAGCGCGTAGGAGACAACATTGACGCAGAACACGCCGGTTTCGGCGATATTGGCCACGCTGTCCTTGGTGCCGTCCTGATCG
The DNA here is from genome assembly GCF_048056915.1 of Phaeobacter sp. JH20_02. NCBI lineage: Bacteria > Pseudomonadati > Pseudomonadota > Alphaproteobacteria > Rhodobacterales > Roseobacteraceae > Phaeobacter > Phaeobacter sp. JH20_02. The sequence goes on from NZ_JAYMVP010000022.1 coordinate 160,820, forward strand.
TCCTTGGCCGAGGTGGAGGCAAACATCACCTGCGGCGGTTCATAGGCGACGGCATTGAAGAAGGAATAGGGCGCCAGATTGTTGGTGCCATCGGCCGCACGGGTGGAAATCCAGCCAATGGGGCGCGGGGTGACAATGGCGTTGAACGGGTTGTGCGGCAGCCCGTGGCCGCTCTCGGGTCGGTAGAACATATGCTGGTCTCCAAGTCTGAGCCGGAGCGGTAGCCTGCTGGTATTGCTTGCGGATCCGGCTGCCGGGGTTTGCCCAAGGCTTACGCCCGTGTTAGGGCGATGACCAGCCTGCGTGAAGAGTTTGCAGCGCGCTGTGGGGCAAATCCCTCGGTGGTGCTGGGCTGGTCAGCGGGCGGTGACGGCGACGGGCGTGGAGGCGGGCGCGTGATTGAGTTGAAGGCAGAGCAGCCCGAGGACCGCTGGGAGGTCGAGGCGCTATATGACCTGTGCTTTGCGCCCGGTCGCGAGGCGCTGTCGTCCTATCGTTTGCGCGACGACGTGCCGCCGGTCAGCGGGCTGAGCCAGGTGGCGCGCGATCAGGGCGGTATTCTGGCCGGGGCGATCCGCTTCTGGCCGGTGCGGATTGGTGAGGCGGGCCTGCCGGCGCTGCTGCTGGGGCCGGTGGCGGTTCACCCGACCCATCAGGGCGAGGGACTGGGCGGCGCCCTGATCCGCGACAGTCTGGCCAAGGCGGAGGAGCGCGGCTGGAGCAGGGTGCTGCTGGTGGGCGATGCGCCGTATTACCGGCGCTTTGGGTTTTCGCTGCTGCCCGCGGTCGAGATGCCGCCGCCGACCAACCCGGAGCGGGTTCTGGGTCTGGATCTGGCGGCTGGCGGCTGGGCCGATGTGCGCGGCAGGGTTCTGCGCTGGAGTGGGCCGCAGATCCCCGGCTGATCGGGGCTGATCGGGGTGGATCGCAGGCGCAGGTTACCGAGATCTTGAAATACGGGCCGGGAAGACAAACATTTTTTTGGCAACATGAGGTATGCCATGACCGAGATCCTGACCCCTGATACTGCCCTGACCACGCCGCTGGACGCTGCTGCCGTGGAGGCGGAGCTGGAGGCGCTGGCCAAGCGTTACCGCGCCGCCGGTGGGCTGGGCATCCAGATCCTGAACCTGCTGGGCGGCTCGGTTGACGGGCTACTGGACAAATTGCCTGCGCCGGTGCGGAGCCGGTTGAACGGCGCCACCGAGCAGGCGCTGCAACTGGCGATGCAGGGGGCCAGCGGATCGCGCCGGGTGGTGCCGGATCAGCCGGCGGCGGTCAACCGCGCGGTCAGCGCCGCGATGGGCGCGGCGGGTGGCATGGGCGGTTTGCCCGGAGCATTGGTCGAGCTGCCCGCAACCACGGCCTTCCTGCTGCGCAGTATTCAGGGGGTGGCGGCCGAAGAGGGCTTTGACCCGGAGGCCGAGGGCGTGCGCTTTGACTGTATCCGGGTGTTCGCTGCTGCCGGTCCGCTGGCGGCGGATGATGGCGCGGATCTGGGGTTCCTGTCACTGCGGCTGGGGCTGACCGGGGGGGCGGTGCAGAAACTGATCGCGCAGGTGGCACCCCGTTTCAGCATGGTTTTGGGCCAGAAGCTGGCCGCGCAGACACTGCCGGTGCTGGGGGCCGTGGCCGGGGCCACGACCAATTTCGTCTATTCGGGCTATTATCAGGAAATGGCGCGGGTCCATTTTGGTCTGCGTCGTCTGGCGGTGGCGGCGGATCAGCCACATGAGACATTGGTTGCGCGCCTGCAGGACCGGTTGCTGGCACCACGGTAGCAACCCGCCCCCCGAAGGCGGTTGCCGATCTGCGGCGGTCTGATGTGGAACACCGGCAGCGGGCGCTTCTGCCCTTGCACTTGTGGGGATTGCAGATTTAATCATCCCCTCCTGATGAAGAGTGATGACGATGATACAATACGCTCTGAAATGCGCTGAAGGACACAGTTTTGACAGCTGGTTCCAGTCGGCAGCCGCTTTTGACAAGCTGGCAGCGGCGGGGATGGTGGCCTGTGCGCAATGTGGATCCAGTCAGGTGGAAAAGGCAATCATGGCGCCCCGCGTGCGCCCCGGCCGTACGGCGGTTTCGCCGGTCGGTGAGGCAGAGCTGCGTGCCGCTGCGGGGGCTGTCGCGCCGCAGCAACCTGCACCACAGGCGGCTGGAGCGCCGGGCGCGCTGCGCGCGGTTCCACCCGGTGCGGGGGCGCTGAGCACCCCATCGGGAGAGCTGGAGGCTGCGGTGGCGGAGCTGCGGCGCAAGGTTGAGAAGAATTCAGATTACGTCGGTAAGGATTTCGCCAATGAGGCGCGCGCCATGCACCTTGGTGATGCGCCGGAGCGGGCGATCCACGGTGAGGCCCGGCCGGAAGAGGCGCGGGCGCTGATCGAGGAGGGCGTGCCGGTGCTGCCGCTGCCCTTCCTGCCCAATAGAAAAACCAATTGAAGGAAGAGCATGTATGCATGTCGTCGTGACAGGAACCAGCCGGGGCATTGGCCGCGAATTGGTCGCGAAGCTGCGGGAGGATGGTCACGAGGTGACGGGCACGTCGCGCGATCATTCCTCCGGTGTGCGGCTGGATGTGACCGATCCCGGCCAGCAGGCGCGGTTTGCCGCCCAGCTGAAGGGGCGACCGGTTGACCTGCTGGTGTGCAACGCCGGTGTCTATCTCGATAAATCAATGGCGCTGGAGGATTACTCTGCCGAGGTCTGGGGCAAGACGCTGGCCGCCAATGTCACTGGGGTCTTTTTGACGGTGCAGGCGCTGTTGCCGAACCTGCGGCTGGCGGCGGATCCGAAGATCGCGATCATTTCGTCACAGATGGCGAGCCATGCCCGTGCGCCCGGCGGCAGCTATGCCTATCGCGCGTCAAAGGCGGCAGCGCTCAATATCGGGCGCAATCTGGCGACGGATCTGCTGCCGGAGGGCATCGCCGTCGGGATCTATCATCCGGGCTGGGTGCGGACGGATATGGGCGGCGAAGAGGGCGACATCTCGGTGCAGGAATCCGTCGCCGGGCTGCTGCATGAGTTTGACGTGCTGAGCACGGAAACCACGGGCTGTTTTCACACCTGGGATGGCCGCATCCACGCCTATTGAGCGTGTGAGTAAAGATCGGCTGAACAGATCGGCGCGGAAACGAATAAGGCCGGAGCATTCGCTCCGGCCTTATTTGGTTTGCAAAGCCCCGCAGGGCGGTGGCTGGCCGTGGCTCAGTCCCAGCAGCTGACCAGAACGGTCATGCCGCTGGCCTGACGGGTCAGCGCCCCGACCGGCAGGGCGGTCGCCTCAGCGCTGGCGTCAGAGGCGGTGACCCCGGCGCTGCTCAGGGCGGCGCGCAGGGTATCGGCATTTGCCGCAAAACTGACCCCTTCTGGCAGCTGGGTGGCGCCTTTGGTCTGGCTCAGCAACATGCCCTGCACGGCGCCATCGGTGGTCAGCACCGGGCCGCCCGCATCGCCCGGCTGGCTGCTGAGTTGCAGACGCGAGACACCGGGGTTGCCGGACAGATCCTTTACATCCTGCAAGCTGCCCCAGCTGAGGCTGGGGGCGCCGAGGACGCCCTCGTAAGAGAAGCCGGAAACCGCGATATCGGACTGAAGACGGGCGGAGGCGCTGGCCAGTTTGGCGACGGCCATCGGGGCCAGCGCCTCAACCGGGCGCAGCACGGCGATGCCGGTGGCGGTGTCGGTATAGGCGACCTCGGCCTGGTAGTCGTGATCCAGTGTCACCCGGGTGCAGCCTGCAACCACATCGGCGGTGGTCGCCACGCTGCCCTTGGCATCGACATAGAAGCCGGAGCGCGACAGGCGCGGCTTGCGCACGTCAAGGCCCGAGATCAGATCGACATTCTGCGGGGCATCGGCACCGGCGGCGGGATCCAGAACGCCGTCGATGCGTTCGAAGCTGGCCGACATCGCTGCCAGCACGCGGGCGCGCCGCTCGTCGTCACCGGTCGGCCAGACCAGCGTGAAGCCCTTGATTTCGCCATTGGCGAGCCGGGCCTCGGTATAGGAGACGATGCCATTGCCGCGGCCTTCCAGGGTGAAGCTGTCGCCGCTGCGCTGGCGCGGACCGTCCAGAGGGACGATCTCCAGCGTCTGCATGATGTCGTAGAGACCGTAGAGCGTGCGCCGGTCACCGGGCTGGCTGATCAGCAGCAGCTGCGCGCCGAGATCGCCGCTGCTCTTGAACAGGGCAAAGGGAGATTCGTAGCGATCGAAGGTCACTTCACCTGCGGGGATCTGCATCGAAATCCCGGCTTTGGTATCGGTGAGGGGGGCCATGCCAACCGAAATCAGCGGCGCGTTATATTCATCCATCAGCGCCTGACGCTGGGCGGTGGTCAGCACACCGGTGGGCGCGTAGCCGCGGGCCGACTGCCAGTCCGACATGGAGCCACGCGTGCCGCGACCAAAGGCGCCGTCGATGTTGGAAGTATAGAAACCGGCGGCCTTGAGCGCGATTTGCAGATCCATGCGTTCTTCACGGGTGAGACGGGATTCGCTGCGGCGCGCCTCAGCCGGGGTCTCATCGGGGAGCACGGTTTCGACCGGTTCCGCCGGGGCCTGGGTCACCACTGCGGGGTCGATCGGCTCCAGAACCGGGCTTTCGACGGTGGCCTGTGGTTCGGTATTGGCGGTGGCGGCTGTCGGGTAGAACTGATTGCCGAGGTTGCTGCTTAACGCGATGAAGCTGTCGCGCGGGATCTGCCGTTCGGCGCGGTAGACCTGAAGCACCCGGTCGGCATCGCTGCGGGTATAGGGGCCAAGCAGAATGCCATACCAGCCACCGCCAAGCGAGAAGCCGGAGACATCGGGCAGCCGCGCGGCAAATTCCTGCGCTTCGGCCTGGGCTTCGCGCAGGGAGGCGCGGGCGGCAACCTGGATCCAGACCGTCTCCTGCGCGGATTGTTGGGTGCCGGTCTGGGCGGTGGCAACACCTGTAAAGGCGGATGCCAGCGCCATCAGGGACAGTGCCAGCGTAGCAATCAAACTCTTCATCAAAAGGCCTCTATCGGGGTGATCGGTCGTTGGCGCGCACATAACCACTTTCGCGCCGCGAAGGGAACTCCTCTTCGCAGGGGGAAAACCCGGCGGATGGCGCCAAATTCGGCTGATGTGGCCTCAGGGACGCGCTGGAGGGCGGGGGCTGCGTGTTTCAGCGGGGCCGGAGCCGCTGAGGCTGCGATGCGCCGTTGACCCTGCGCCGGGGCTTGCATAGGAAGAACCCCGGATTTGCTGCCCCCATAGGGAAGAAACATGACCGACACCAAAGGCGCTCCGCGCTCGTTCCAAGAGATCATTCTGCGGCTTCAGACGTACTGGGCCTCCAAAGGCTGTGCCATTATGCAGCCCTACGACATGGAAGTCGGCGCGGGCACCTTTCACCCCGCGACCACGCTGCGCGCGCTGGGCAGCAAGGCCTGGGCGGCCGCCTATGTGCAGCCGTCGCGCCGTCCGACCGATGGCCGCTATGGTGAGAACCCGAACCGGTTGCAGCACTACTACCAGTATCAGGTGCTGATCAAACCCTCGCCGCCGAACCTGCAGGAGCTGTATCTGGGCAGCCTCGAGGCGATCGGCGTCGATATGGACATGCACGACATTCGTTTTGTCGAGGACGACTGGGAAAGCCCGACGCTCGGCGCCTGGGGCCTGGGCTGGGAGGTCTGGTGCGACGGTATGGAAGTCAGCCAGTTCACCTATTTCCAGCAGGTCGGCGGCTACGATTGTCACCCGGTATCGGGCGAGCTGACCTATGGTCTGGAACGTCTGGCGATGTATATTCTGGGCGTCGATCACGTGATGGACATGCCGTTCAACGACCCGGACGCGCTGATCCCGCTGAGCTATGGCGATGTGTTCAAGCAGACCGAGGAAGAATACGCCCGCTGGAACTTTGACGTGGCCAATACCGAGGTACTGCTGCGCCATTTCGAGGAGGCCGAGGCCGAATGCGCCGCGATCCTCGCGCAGGAGCATATCGACCCCAAGACCGGCAAACGCATCATCATGGCCCATCCGGCCTATGACCAGTGCATCAAGGCCAGCCATGTCTTCAACCTGCTCGATGCGCGCGGCGTCATTTCTGTCACCGAGCGGCAGGCCTATATCGGCCGGGTGCGCGCGCTTGCCAAGCAATGCGCCGATGCCTTTGTGCAGACCGAAGCCGGCGGTCACGCAGCGTAACCCGAGGCTGATTGCCAATAGGAGTCCACGGTATGGGCAAGTTCCTTTCGCTGATCCTGATTTGCTCCGGCCTCGCGGCTGGGGCGGCGATGTATTACCTGCAGGTCTACGGCTTTTACGAGGATGTCGAGCTGGAGCCGGGCAAGGACGTGATGCTGACGCCGCTTGGTGGTGGCGCAGCGCTGCCGATCCGCTACAGTGGCTTTGAGGCGATCGACGCGGAGAGTTCTCCCATTCGCTATCGCGCCTGTTTCGCTACCGATCTGAAACCCGAAGAGCTGGCGCAACTGTTTGTGCTGTCGGATCACAAAGAGCCGCGCAATGCGCCGGGCTGGTTTGACTGTTTTGATGCCGAAGCCATTGGTCAGGCGCTGGCCGAGGGACGCGCCGAAAGCTTTCTGTCGGTCAAGAATATCTCTTACGGGGTGGACCGCATCGTAGCGATCACCGACGCAGGGCGCGGCTATGTCTGGCATGAGCTGAACGATTGCGGCCAGAAAGCCTATGACGGCACGGTTGTGGGCGAGGAATGCCCGCCCCGGCCAGAGGCGGTCGGAGGCGAATGATGCTTGCCTTTCTGAAGAGTACCGCCCCTCTGGGGCGGCGCAATAGCGCCACCCCGCGGGACGGCGCAGCCCTTCGTTCAGAAGCGGCTCCGTTCCGTCAACACGTATTTTCCGCGCCGCGCGCGGCCATCCGTAAGGACATCTGATGCCTGATCTTCTGATTGAACTGTTTTCCGAGGAAATTCCGGCCCGTATGCAGGCGCGTGCGGCGGAGGATCTGAAAAAGCGCGTGACCGATGGTCTGGTCGAAGCGGGGCTGACCTATGCCGGTGCCCATGCGCTATCGACGCCGCGCCGTCTGACGCTGGCGCTTGAGGGGCTGCTGGAGCACTCCCCGACAGTGCGCGAGGAGCGCAAGGGGCCGAAAGTGGGCGCGCCGGACAAGGCCATCGAAGGCTTCCTGCGCGGTGCGGGCCTCACACGCGAGCAGCTGGAAGAGCGCGACACCCCGAAGGGCGCAGTCTATTTTGCGCTGATCGAAAAGCCGGGGCGCCCGGCGGCAGAGATCATTGCAGAGGTGCTGGAAGACACCATCCGCAATTTCCCCTGGCCGAAGTCCATGCGCTGGGGATCGGGCGCCCTGCGCTGGGTGCGCCCGCTGCATTCGATCCTCTGTCTCCTGTCCAAGGAGGATGGCGCCGAGGTTGTGCCGCTGGAGATCGACGGGATTGCATCGGGCAAGACCACATTTGGCCACCGTTTCATGGCGCCGGATCAGATCACCGTATCCAGCTTTGACGATTATGCCGCCAAGCTGAAGCGGGCGCATGTGGTGCTGGATCCGGCCGAGCGGGAAGCGGCCATCTGGCAGGAGGCGACCAATCAGGCCTTTGCCAGCGGGTTGGAGGTTGTCGAGGACAAGGGTCTTCTGGCCGAGGTCGCTGGTCTGGTGGAATGGCCGGTGGTGCTGATGGGGGCCATCGACGATGAATTCCTGGCGCTGCCGCCGGAGGTCTTGCAGACCTCGATGAAGGAACATCAGAAGTTTTTCTCGGTGCGCAATCCGAAGACCGGGCGGATCGAGAAATTCATCACCGTCGCCAACCGCGAGACCGCCGACAATGGCGCGACCATTCTGGCGGGCAACCAAAAAGTTCTGTCGGCACGGCTGGCGGATGCGAAGTTCTTCTGGGAGAATGATCTGCGCACGGTGACCGAGCAGGGGTTTGAGCCCTGGGTTGCGAAGCTGGGCAATGTGACCTTCCACAACAAGCTGGGCACGCAGGCGGCGCGGATTGACCGTATTGCCGCGCTGGCCCGCGAGATCGCGCCGGTTGTCGGCGCCGATGCCGATCTGGCAGAGCAGGCCGCACGGGTGGCAAAGGCCGATCTGAGTTCCGAAATGGTCTATGAGTTCCCGGAATTGCAGGGCCTGATGGGGCGCTACTACGCGGAGGCGGCTGGCCTACCGCAAGAGGTGGCCAATGCCTGCGAGGCGCATTATTCGCCGCTTGGCCCGTCGGATGATGTGCCATCCGAGCCGGTCTCGGTTGCCGTGGCGCTGGCCGATAAACTGGACACGCTGACCGGGTTCTGGGCGATTGATGAAAAACCCACCGGCTCCAAAGACCCCTTTGCCCTGCGCCGCGCCGCGCTGGGGGTGATCCGGCTGGTGCTGGACAATGATGTGCGGATGCGGCTGGACGGCGCAATTGATGCCCATCTGCTGCGCCATGAAATGGCCCAGAACGGTGGTGACCCGGTTGCTACGGGGCTGATGCAGGACATGCTGAACGAGATCGCCGATCACGGTGTCTTTGGTTCTGCCGTGCGCACGGTGCTGGATGCCTTTGACGGGGATCTGCCCAAACATATCGAGCGGCTGAAGACGCAGCTGCCGGATGTGTCGCGTGACCTCCTCTCCTTCTTCCACGACCGGCTCAAGGTGTTCCTGCGTGATCAGGGCATCCGTCATGACGTGATCGACGCCTGCATCGCGATGGAGGGCAACGATGACCTCACGCTGCTGGTGAAACGCGCCCGTGCGCTGGAGGAGTTCATGGCCTCCGAGGATGGCGAGAACCTGTTGCAGGGCTTCAAACGGGCCAACAATATCCTGGCGCAGGCCGAGGAGAAGGATGGCGTAGAATATTCCTACGGCGCGGATAAGAAATTCGCCGAGGATGACAGCGAAGTGGCCCTGTTCGACGCGCTGGCGCAGAGCGAGGGGGCGATCTCTTCGGCCATCGAGGCCGAAGATTTCGCGGCTGCCATGGGCAGCATGGCCGCATTGCGCGCCCCGGTGGATGCGTTTTTTGAAGCGGTGCAGGTCAATTCCGACAATGAGGTGGTGCGCCGCAACCGCCTGAACCTGCTGAGCCAGATCCGCAAGGTCTGCGGGCAGGTCGCCGACCTGACCCGGATCGAGGGCTGAGACCCCCGCAGGGCCGTGATCTGACCGCGCAGTCCGGGCAGTCCGGCAGGCAAAACAACGAGAAACCGGGGTGATCGCAGGGTCGTCCCGGTTTTCTCCTTTTGGTCCACGTGCTTTTCCTTGCGGGAATGGACGACAGGGCTATGCTGCATAGCAAAGGAAAGGCGCCGCAGTGCAGAAAAATGATCGAGACATGGCTCGTGCCCCACAGGATGAGACGCCGGATTTTGTGCTGATCACGCCGGTGGCGCCCATTGCCAATCACACCCATGGCGGGCGGGCGAAATGCCTGCAACGTCTGGTGCGGTTGGATCTGCCGGTGCCGCGCACCGTGGCGCTGTCGTTTCAGGCGGTGCACGGGATCGCCCAAGGCGAGATGCCCGATATGGCGGCGATTGTTGACGCCTTTCCGTCGGATGCGCTGCTCTGTGTGCGCCCGTCGTCACAGGATCCCGATTGGGGCGGCCCCGGTGCGATCCTCAACATCGGCATGAATGATGCGCGCTATGTCGACCTTTGCGACAGTCTTGGGCGCGACGGGGCGGCGGCCTTGTATCTGCGGTTTGTGCAATCTTATGCGGTGCATGTGGCGCGGCTGGACCCGGATGTCTTTGACGATGTGGAGGACGGTGGGCCGGATGCGCTGAGCGAGGTTCTGCACGCCTATGAGGCGGAGACCGATGAGCCGTTTCCACAGGATCCGGCGGAGCAGCTGGCGGCGGTGTTGCGGTCGATGGCGCGGGCCTGGGAAGGCACCTCGGCCCGACTGTTGCGGCAGGCCAAGGGCGCGCCTGCGGATGCCGGGCTGGGTCTGGTGGTGCAGGAGATGGTGCCGGGCTTTGGTCAGGGCGAATGCGGTTCGGGTGTGTTGCAGCTGGTCAATACCAAGACCGGTGAGCCGCAGATCACCGGGCGGTACCTGAGCCAGAGCCAGGGGCGCGATGCGCTGGGGGCGGGGGCAGAGGCGCTGTATCTGGAGCGTGACCCGCGCGGGCCATCGCTGGAGGAATCGGCGCCCGAGGCCTTTGCCGATCTGAAATCCCATGCCCGGCTGATGCGACAGCGTCTGCGCGAAGAGATGCAGGTTGAATTTGTGATCGTGAGCGGCGCGGTGCATATCCTGGACGGGGTGCGGGTCACCCGGTCGGCACAGGCGGCGGTGCGGATCGCGGTGGCGCTGGCCGAGGATGGCATTATCCCGCGGCAGGAAGCGGTGATGCGGGTCGACGCGCATATTCTGACCGAGCTGCTGCACCGGCAGGTGGCGCCGGGGGCGACCCGTGATGTGATCGGAAAGGGCATTGCCGCCAGCCCCGGTGCCGCCACCGGGCGGCTGGTGTTTACCGCTGCGGAGGCGCAGGCCAGTGCGGCGCGCGGTGAGCCCTGCATTCTGGTGCGGCGCGAAACCTCGCCCGAGGATGTGCGGGGTATGCACGCGGCGGTCGGGGTGCTGACGGAGCGCGGCGGGATCACCAGCCATGCGGCGGTGATCGGTCGCGGCCTCGGGCTGCCATGTATCGTCGGGGCCTCTAACCTGAAGTTCCACAGTCGGCGCAAGCAGCTGGTGGCCCAGGGCGACCGGGTGTTCAGCCGTGGCGATATCATCACCATCGACGGCAGCAGTGGCGAGGTGCTGGCGGGCGAACCGGAGATGCTGGAGGCGGCGGAGGACGGCGCCTTTCAGACCCTTCTCACCTGGGCCGATGAGGTGCGCGATATCGACATCCGCGCCAATGCCGACACGCCGGAGGATGCCGAGACCGCGCGCAAGTTCAACGCGCAGGGGATCGGCCTGTGCCGGACCGAGCATATGTTCTTTGATCCCGGCCGGTTGACGGTGATGCGGGAGATGATCTTTGCCGAGACCTCGGAGGGGCGGGCTGCGGTGCTGGCGCGGTTGCTGCCGATGCAGCGGGAGGATTTCTTTGCGCTGTTTCGCATCATGGAAGGGCTGCCGGTCTGTATCCGGCTGTTCGACCCGCCGCTGCATGAATTCCTGCCGACCTCCAAAACCGGGCAGCGGGAGCTTTCGGAAGCCTTGGGTATCCCGGTGAGCGATGTGACCCGCCGGGTCGAGGAGATGGAGGAATACAACCCCATGCTGGGCCTGCGCGGCGTGCGGCTGGGGGTGACGGTGCCGGAAATCTACGACATGCAGGCACGGGCGATTTTCGAGGCCACTCTGGATGCCTCCAAGGAGGGCGATCCGGTGGTGCCGGAGATCATGATCCCGCTGGTCTCGGCCAAACGTGAGGTGGAGCTGGTGAAGGCGCGCATTGATGCCGTCGCGCTGGCGGTGAAGGCCGAGCGTGGCGAGGATTTCACCTATCGTCTGGGGGTCATGGTGGAGACCCCGCGTGCGGCCCTGCGCGCGGGTGAGATTTCGCCGCATACCTCGTTCCTCAGCTTCGGGACCAACGACCTTACCCAGATGACCTATGGCATGTCGCGGGACGATGCGGGGCGGTTTATGTCGGCCTATGTCAATCAGGGCGTCTTTCCAGAGGATCCGTTCCACGTGCTGGATACAGACGGGGTCGGCGAGCTGCTGAAACTGGGGGTTCAGCGGGGCCGTGCAGAGAACCCGCAGATCACGCTGTCGATCTGTGGCGAGCATGGCGGCAACCCCGAATCGATTGCGTTCTGTCGCGAAGCCGGGTTCGATTACGTCTCCTGTTCCCCGTTTCGGGTGCCCGTTGCACGGCTTGCTGCGGCGCAATTGGCGATTTCCAGCCAAACCGGAGATTCACCACGCGAATCTCTAAAATCGTAAAGAAAACAAGGGGCTTTCGCAGGGGCAGCAGAAAGCAGCGGATTGGCGCTTAACCAAGGGGCAGCGGGGTGCGCTGTCCCGTCGCTGGACGTTTGGAGGGATTTCCACTAGGAGGTGCGATCGCGTGACGTTGGGATGGCCGTGCGCGATCTGTCTAGTGGGGATGCCCTTATGAAGATTCTGACTGTAGCTGCCGTGTTTGCTGCCGCCTTGGCAGCGGCCAAAGATGTATATGCGGATTCCGGTTTGGACGCGCTGTTCGAACGTGAGCAATCCACCCTGAACGCCGTGCCGACCGGGCGTTTGAACAATTTCTTCAACTTCAACCGCTCGGCCAAGAAGGCCAAGGCGACCGAAGTGAAATTCACCAAGGCATGGCTGGACACCATTCCGGCCGCCAAGGGGGGCGAGAATTTTGCCTGCCTGGCCGAAGCGCTGTACTTCGAGGCGCGCGGTGAAACCGTGAAGGGCCAGTTCGCCGTCGCCGAGGTGATTATGAACCGCGTGAAATCCTCGCAGTTCCCTGACAGCCTGTGCGGCGTGATCAACCAGGGGACCGGGCGCAAGTATCAGTGCCAGTTCACCTACACATGCGACGGCCATAAGGAAGTGATCCGCGAGAAAACCGCATTTGAGCGGGTCTCCAAAGTGGCCCGTCTGGTGATGGATGGGGCGATCACCGGGATCACCGATGGCGCGACCTATTACCATACCACAGCGGTGCGTCCGCGCTGGAGCAAGAGCTTTACCAAGACCGCGCGGATCGGCGTCCATCTCTTTTACCGCGATGATCGTTTTCGGACTGCGCTCAACAACTAAGGCGTGTCAGGGGGCGGGTGCTTGCCGTGGTTGAAACCCTGGCAGCGCCGTTTTCGGCCACTGGTATGGCGCATGAAGGCCTGTTATGCGGGCGCGGCATGTTTATGCTGGAACCTCACCGCCAGATAGCCAGTTCAGGGGCTCGACCGTCATGTCTTCAGAAATTCGTCTCGCATTTGCGCATCCTTCCGAACGGTCGGAGGCCACTGCAGCGCGCGGACCGCTGGATCGGATTTCGCTCAGGGATCACATCGTCGAGGTGGAAATCGGCGCCTTTCAGGCAGAACGCGGAACCACCCAGCGCATCTGCTTCAATGTGGTTGTCGAAGTTGCGCCGCTGCCTGCGGATCTGGATGATGATGTCGACCGCATCCTGTCGTATGACCGGGTGACAGAGGCGATTGCGCGTGAGCTGTCCGAAGAACGTCTGAACCTGCTGGAAACCCTGGCGGAGCGCGTGGCCGAGCGGATCCTGCTGGAACCGCAGGCCGTGCGGGCCTTTGTGCGGATTGAGAAACTGGATCGCGGGCCGGGGGCGCTGGGTGTGGAAATCGTGCGCGCCCGCAATCAGGTCGCGACCGGTGTCGACAGTGAAGAGCGCCCGCATCCGCGGCTGATGTATTTGTCCAACCGTGCCATCGACAGTGACCACCTGACCGGCTGGATCGACCAGATGCAGTGCCGCAAGCGTCCGTTGATCCTCTGTGTTGGGGCGCATGAGCTGGCCACGCCGCAGACCGGTCACAAATGGACCCAGCGCCGGATTGATCTGCTGGCGATTGAACAGAACGCCTGGCGGCTCGCGGCAAAGGATGATCGCTGCGTCGTCGTTTCGACGCGAACGGAGCTGGACTGGGCCATGAAAAACGGGCAGATTTGCGTCTGGGCTCCGTCAAAAATCGTTTTGGATGCGGTAGATGGCCCTTCGGCGGCGCCCTCTGACGCGGTGGCGCTGGCTGCCTGGTTCGCCGCCACATTCGAGGCCGGCGAGATGATCGTGATTGGCGCCGCACTGCCTGGCAATCCGGGGGTGCCGCTGCGCGCCGTGGATGTGGAGCAGACCCAACTGTGAGTTATTACCGACCGCTGGTACAACATGGGGACAATCGCCCCGAGGGGGCGTTGTCGCTGATCAGTGGCGGGCTCTGGTTTACCCAGGTGGAAGTGCTGGAGCGCGGCGCGCCACCGCGGCTGATGCCTGCCGGTCTGCTGCCCGAGGATGTGCGCCACCGGCTGACGGCGCGGCGGGCAACGATTGCCGGGCTGGATATGACGCAGCCGCAGATCATGGGCATCCTGAATGTGACCCCTGACAGTTTCTCGGATGGCGGGCAGCATGATGAGGTCAGCGCCGCCTGTGCGGCGGCTTTGCAGATGGTTGCCGATGGGGCAAGCATCATCGACGTTGGCGGAGAATCCACCCGCCCCGGTGCCGCGCTGGTCCCCGAAGATGAGGAGATCCGCCGCACCGCTCCGGTGATTGAAGCGATCCGCGCCCGTTCGCAGGTGCCGATCTCCATTGATACGCGCAAGGCGGTCGTTCTGGCCGAGGCGCTGGATGCCGGAGCGAGCCTGACCAACGACGTGTCGGGATTTACCTTTGATCCGGCTCTGGCACCCTTGACTGCGCAGGCCGGGGTTCCTGCTTGTATCATGCACGCCCAGGGCGACCCGGCGACGATGCAGGAAGATCCGACCTATGAGAACGTCCTGCTGGATGTCTATGATTTCCTGAAGGGGCAGATCGACCGGCTGGAAGATATCGGGGTGGTGCGGGAGCAGATCGTGGTTGATCCGGGCATCGGGTTTGGCAAGACGCTGGACCACAATCTGACCCTGTTGCGCAATCTCAGCCTGTTCCATGGGTTGGGCTGTCCAATCCTGCTGGGGGTGTCGCGCAAGGGCTTTATCGGCAAGCTGGGCCATGAGCCGGATGCTGCCGCCCGCGCGCCGGGCTCTATCGCGGTAGGGCTTGCAGCCCTGGCCCAAGGCGTGCAATTCCTGCGGGTGCATGATGTTGCCGAGACGGCGCAGGCGGTTCGCCTGTGGCAGGCCGTCCGATAAGACCCGACCGAAAGGGCTGATATGCGCAAGTTTTTTGGCACGGATGGCGTGCGTGGCACGGCCAATATCCATCCTATGACAGCGGACATGGCGCTGCGCATTGGCGCGGCTGTTGGCCGGTACTTCCGCCGCGACGCCTCCGGGGTGCACCGTGTGGTGATTGGCAAGGACACCCGCCTGTCGGGCTACATGTTCGAAAGCGCACTGACCGCGGGGCTGACGTCGACCGGTATGAATGTGCTGCTGCTTGGCCCGGTGCCGACACCGGCGGTGGGGCTGATGACCCGCTCGATGCGCGCCGATCTTGGCGTGATGATCTCGGCCAGCCACAATCCGGCGGCGGATAATGGGATCAAGTTCTTTGGACCGGATGGTTTCAAACTGTCCGATACCGTCGAAATGGAACTGGAAGCTCTGATCGAGGCCGGTGTCGAACCCGCGCAGGCGCAGAATATCGGGCGTGCGAAACGGATTGATGACGCACGGTTCCGCTACGGTGAGCGGGTCAAAAGCTCGCTGCCCCGCGATATCCGGCTGGACGGGCTGAAGGTGGTGATTGATTGCGCCAATGGGGCTGCCCACCGGGCTGCGCCGGAAATCCTGTGGGAGCTGGGCGCCGATGTGATACCGGTGGGTGTTTCACCCGATGGCACCAATATCAACCGCGATTGTGGCTCTACTCATCCGGGGACCGCGGCGGAGACCGTTGTGGCCCATGGCGCCCATGTGGGGATCTGTCTTGACGGGGATGCCGACCGGGTGATCCTGATCGACGAGACCGGAAAAGTGGCGGATGGCGATCAGCTGATGGCGCTGCTGGCGACCCGCTGGGCCGAGGATGACCTTCTGTCCGGCAAGGCTCTGGTGGCGACGGTGATGTCCAATCTGGGGCTTGAGCGGCACCTCGACGCGCGCGGGATCGGGCTTGAGCGGACGGCAGTTGGTGATCGCTATGTCGTGGAACGGATGCGCGAAGGCGGCTTCAACCTCGGCGGCGAGCAGTCCGGCCATATTGTCATGTCGGATTACGCGACCACCGGGGACGGGCTGATGGCAGGGCTGCATTTTCTTGCGGAGATGATCCGCTCCGACAGCCCGGCATCGCAGCTGGCGCAGCAGTTCACCCCGGTGCCGCAGCTGCTGAAGAATGTCCGATTTGCCGCCGGGCAGACACCGCTGGAAACAGATCAGGTGCAGAGCGCGATCCAGAGCGCCGAAGCCTCTCTTGCGGGGCAGGGACGTCTGCTGATCCGCAAGTCAGGCACCGAACCGCTGGTTAGGGTCATGGCCGAATGCGAAGATGCTGCCGTGCTGAGAGAGGCGGTGAATAGCGTGGTTGCTGCGGTTGAGGCGGCTGTGGCTGAATAGTCCGGTCGTCGGACATGCCCTGTGACAGGGCTTGTTACATTACAGGGCTTGTGACAGGCCGATGGACAGCTGAGATGGACCCGCTACCCGTGACCGGGTGGCGGGTTTTGCCTTGTCTCAGGGCCGCAGCTTGCGCGGGGAGCCAAACAATCGCCGCAACGCACCGAACTGGCTGATGCCCAGACCGCCGAGGATCAGGGCCATCGCCAGCAGCATGGAGGGAGGAAGTTCCTCGCCCAGAAATATGGCCCCCAGAACCACCGCCCAGACCGGAACCTGATAGTTGGTCAGTGTCATGAAGGTGGGGCCTGCTTCACGAACGACAATGACCCGCAGCAGATTGGCAGCGGCGGTGGGGATCAGGCCCAGAACCGCTGCAATGCCCAGGATTTGCATGTCCGGGATCACCGGTGGTCCCTCCAGCAGCCAGGCCGCAGGCAGGGTCACGGCAGAACCGATGATGAGCAGGATGGCGGCCAGCCCCAGCGGATCCACTGGCGGCAGGCGCCGGGTCAGGATGGAGCTGACCGAATAGCAGGCGGCGGCGGACAGGCAGGCGGCCCGGCCATAGCCCTCCAATGCGGTGCCGGTGCTCTGAAACGCCTTGCTGCCGATCAGGACCGCGACCCCGACAAAGCCGATGGAAAACCCGATCAGGCGGCGCAGGGTCATCTGCTCTCCCGGCACAAAGACATGCGCCAAGGGCAGCACCATCAGCGGAATCGCCGCCATGCTGACGCCGGTAAATCCAGAGGAGACATGCTGCTGGCCCCATGAAATCAGCATGAAGGGCAGCGCGGTGCTGAGGACGCCGATGATCACCAGCGATGGCCAGTTGGTCTCATCCTTGAACAGCCTGAACCCGCGCAGACCCCAGATCGCGGTCAGCAGCAAAGCTGCAAACCCGATGCGGCTGGCCGCGAGCCAGAACGGCGTCGTGCCCGTCAGGGCCAGCTTGATCAGCAGGAATGTCCCACCCCAGACAAAGCCCAGGGTGGCGATCATCAGCCAGTAGCGCGGAGCGATATCGGGCATCGCGATCTCCCTTTGTGGTGTCGCGCGACAAGACCCCGACGGAGTGGCCGGGTCAATCGCAATTGCTTTGTCCGCTATCGAACGATTTGCGGTTCAGGCCATGCGCGGGCGGCGGCTGCGGCTGAGGAGCAGGCCGCCGAGGATCAGCGCCAGCGCGGCAAACAGCTGCGGTGGCAGGGTTTCCCCCAGCAGCGCCGCACCAAAGATCACCGACCAGACCGGCACCTGATAGTTCACGGTGGACAGGAATGCCGGGCCTGCGCTGCGGGCGACCTGCACCAGCAGCACCTGGGCGAGCGCGGTGGGCAAGAGGCCGAGGTAGATCACGGCGCCCAGTGGCAGGGGGGCGGGCAGCTCTGGCAGCCCTTCGACCCAAAGCGCGGCCGGCACCATCATTGTGGCTCCGCACAGGAGGGTTGCTGCCGAGAGCGAGAGCATATTCACCTGTGGGCAGAGCCGGGTGATGATCGCACCGATCGCATAACAGAGCGAGGCCCCAAGGCAGGCGAGGCGGGCCAGCGATTCAAAATCCGTTCCGGCAGAGCGGAGGGCGTCGAGCCCGATCAGCACCACCACACCGGCAAAGCCGATCAGGAAGCTGATGCTGCGGCGCAGGGTCATATGCTCTCCCGGCACCAGAAAATGCGCCAGCGGCAGCACAAACAGCGGCACCACCGCCATGCAGACCCCGGCAAAGCCGCTGGCCACAAAAGTCTGCCCCCAGCTAAGCAGGGTGAAGGGCAGCGCATTGGTAAAGAGCCCCATGCCAGCCGCGCAGGCCCAGATGATGCGGCCGTCGCGGTTGCGCAGGGTGGGCAGGCCGATTCCCATGGCGTAGACAGCCGCCAGCAGACAGGCTGCACCGATGGAGATCCTGAGCGCGGCAATGGTCAGCGGCGCAAAGCCCCTGAGCGCCAGTGACACCGCCATGAAGGAGGCGCCCCAGATCACACCTAGGAACAACAGCTTGGCCCAATTGGCGGCACCGGGGGAGTCTGGCATCGGATCACCTCAGTGAAATAAATGAAAAAGGGCGCCCCAAACAGGAGCGCCCCGGAGAGCTAGGGTGTGCGAGCAGTCTCGCGGGCGCCTTAGTTCTTCTCTTTGTCGACCATCTTGCCTGCGGAAATCCAAGGCATCATGTCGCGAAGCTTGCCGCCGACCACTTCGATCTGGTGCTCGTCGTTGGCACGACGCGACGCTTTGATGGTGGGCTGGCCCACAGCGTTTTCCAGCATGAAGTCGCGCACGAATTTGCCCTGCTGGATGTCTGTCAGCACGTCCTTCATGGCTTTTTTGGTCTGCTCGTAGGGCAGGATGCGCGGGCCGGTGACATACTGGCCGTATTCCGCGGTGTTGGAGATCGAGTAATCCATGTTGGCAATGCCGCCTTCATAGATCAGGTCAACGATCAGCTTGGTTTCGTGCAGGCACTCGAAATAGGCCATCTCGGGTGCGTAACCGGCTTCGACCAGAGTTTCGAACCCGCAACGGATCAGCTCGACGATGCCGCCGCAGAGAACCGCCTGCTCGCCGAACAGGTCGGTTTCGCATTCTTCGCGGAAGTTGGTTTCGATGATGCCGGAGCGGCCGCCACCGATGGCAGAGCAATAGGACAGGCCGATTTCCAGCGCTTTGCCGGTGGCGTCGGTGTCAACAGCCACCAGGCAGGGCACGCCGCCGCCTTTGGTGTATTCACCGCGCACGGTGTGGCCGGGGCCTTTGGGGGCCATCATGATGACGTCGACGCCTTCTTTCGGCTCGATCAGGCCGAAGTGCACGTTCAGGCCGTGGGCAAACGCGATCGCGGCACCCGGACGGATGTTGTCGTGGACGTATTTCTTGTAGGTTTCTGCCTGCAGTTCGTCGGGCATGGTGAACATGATCACGTCACACCAGGCCGCCGCTTCTGCGATACCCATCACCTGCAGGCCTTCGCCTTCGGCTTTCTTCGCGGAAGGGGAGCCTTCGCGCAGGGCGACGACAAGGTTCTTGGCGCCGCTGTCGCGCAGGTTCAGCGCGTGGGCGTGGCCCTGAGAGCCATAGCCCAGGATGGCCACTTTCTTGTCCTTGATCAGGTTAACGTCGCAATCGCGGTCATAGTATACACGCATGATCATCGTCCTTTTGGTTCGTGTTTGGATGCAGCATAGGCATGTTTTCAATAAAGGAGAGGCGTATCTGGCGCGAAAATCTGCAAATTATTGCAATGGTCATTCGTGTGTTACGTAATTATAATGAAAATCATGCTTGATGACTTGGACCGACGCATACTTCGCCATCTTCAGGCGGATCCAGAACAATCGCTGCCTGATCTGGGGGATCGCCTTGGCCTCACAGCCTCGCGCCTGTCGCGGCGGCTGGAGAAGCTGCGCGAGACCGGCGTGATCCTTGGGCAGCGGGCGGTGATCGACTGGCGTGCGCTTGGCTATGAGGTGGAGGTTTCGCTGCGGATCACGCTGGACAAGACCAATCCCCGCGCCTTTGATGAATTCATCCCCGCCGCGCGTGAGATCCCGGAGGTGCTGGAAATCCAGACCTTCCTCGGCCAGGTCGATGTGCGGCTCTCGGTGATTGCGCGGGACATGGCACATTATCAGGGGATTTACCGCAGCCAGATCCTGATCCTGCCGCATATCACCGACATCGAGGCGCTGATGCATGTGGCACGCATCAAATCGGACGAGGCGCTGCCGATATGATGGCGCTGGATGACATCGACCGCGCGCTGCTGCGCGCATTGGGACGGGATGCCACGCAATCGGCCGGCGCCTTGGGGCGCGAACTGGGGCTGAGCCAGCCCGCAACCTGGCGCCGCATCCGCCGCCTGCAGGAGACGGGGATCATCCGGGGCCGCAAGCTGGATCTTGATGCCGGCAAGCTGGGCTTTGGTGTGACGGTCTTTCTGGGGCTCAAACTGGCCACCAAGGGGCGCGTCTCGCTTGAGGATTTCGAACGTGCGGTGACTGCCATCCCGGAGGTGCAGACGGTCGAACATGTGCTGGGCATGTATGACTATCGCCTGCGGGTGACGGCGCGCGACATTGCTGATTTTGAACGCGTGCTGCGGCGCCGGATCATGACCCTGCCCGGGGTGGGCAATGTGGATGCCAATGTGCTCTTGAGCGAAGAGCGCCGACCCGGCCCGCTCGGCTAGACGCCGCCGTCGCCCGGATGCGACAGCCCTGTCATCTTTCCCCAAATACTCTCGCCGAAGGCACCGGTCCCCGCAGGGGGCCGGATCCCTATTTTACCCCAAGCCCCATCTGCATCAGGGTCTTGCGTACGGGGGCCATGGAATAGAGCGCATTCAGGCCAAACGCGCGCAAATCGCGCAGCGGGCGGGGCGACAGCATCGAGGTCCGGTTCAAGAGGTCGATCCCCTTCACCCGCATCAGAATGTCGCCATGGCGGGCCTTGTGATAGCTCTCGAGCATCCTGGCGTCGCCCAGGGCCTCGGGCCGGGTCTGTGCCAGATCCAGCAGCACCCGCAGATCTCCCAGCGACATATTCAGGCCCTGGGCGCCGATTGGTGGCACCACATGGGCGGCTTCGGCCATCAGGGCAAGGCGTTCGCCCGACATGCGGGCGGCAGACTGGCTGATGATCGGCCAGATGCTGCGGCGTGAGGCCAGCCGCAGGTCTCCCAGCACACCGCAGCTGCGCCGGTTCATCTCGATTTCGAACGGGGCCTGATCCATCCGCTGCAATGCCTGGGCTCTTGGGCCGCGTTCCATCCAGACAATCGCGGAGGAGGGTCGACCGTCGTGATCGGGCAGCGGCACCAGAGTGAAGGGGCCGCCGGAGCGGTGAATTTCGGTCGAGACATTCTGATGGGGCAGGTCGTGGGTCACGGCGAAGGCCAGCGCCTTCTGTCCGTAACGGGTGGTCCGCACAGGGATGCCCGCTGCCCGCCGCATCGGGCTGTCGCGCCCGTCACAGGCGAGCACAAGACGGGCCGTGACCCGGGTGCCATCGCTCAGGGTGACCTGGGCGGAGTCCGTGCGCGTGAACAGGCCGGTGGTGCCCAGACCCGCACGGAAATCCACCGTCTCCAGATCGTCCAGACGCGCCAAAAGTTCCCGCCGCAGGAGCCAGTTGGGCAGGTTCCAGCCAAAGGGCTGATCGGAGATATCGGCGGATTTGAAATCCTTGGTGACACGGGCCACCGGCTCGGCCCCGCCAGCGTCAATGATCCGCATGATGTCCAGCGGCGCGGCGTGGGCGTCGAGCCGGGTCCAGATCCCGGCGTCCTGCAACAGCGCCTTTGCCGGTTGCAGGATCGCGGTGGTTCGCAGATCGGCACCGGCCTCGTCGCGCAGTGTTACGGGCGCAGTCGGGTCGACGCAGATCACCCGGAACCCGGCGGCGCCAAAAGTTGCGGCGGCGGTGAGCCCGGCGATACCGCCACCCGAAATCAGAATGTCACAGCTGTCAGTCATCAGACCTGCCTTTCATCACTGGTCCTGAGATAGGCCGCTGGCAGCTGGAATGACAAGCGACATACTGTCCTTATGCCGGGCCTTTTTCGGGGTTCAATTGGCGCCGCGCCCCTAGCCACGGGTGATCATCACCAAGACGACAAACATGATGCCGGTCTTGGCGACCGCAGGGAGGAACAGCGCGGGCAGGCCCCAGATCGCAACAGCGAGGCCCCAGAGCAGAACATAAAGGAGGATAGCGAGAAGCGCCTTTGTGGCGCCACTGTTATGGCTGTCGGCAGGCACGGGAGCCGCCGCCGGGGCTGCGGTCACAGTGGTGCGGTGCTGGCTGTGGTCGAACGTCAGGTCATTCATCGGGCGGGCATCCTTGGCTGTGGCGGAGTGCGCAGCCTGATGGCGGAAGGGCCGGGCCTGCGCGGAAAAGATACCTGCCATATAGAGGTTATCAGTCCCGGAAAAAGTCGGGTGCGGCGGCGCGCCACGGGGGTGCGACAGGATGCGCAGGCCGGTGCCACCTTACGCTGTCCGCAGGCGGCTACAGCAGCCCGAGAAACCCGGTCAGATCATCCGTGTGGTGGTGAATATGCGCGCCGGTCGCCGCGGTTGGTGCCACATGCACCGTACGCATCCCCAGATCATGCGGCGCCTGCAGATTGCGCGGATCGTCCTCGAACATCGCAGCCTTTGTCGGGTCGATCTTTGCCTTGGCAAAGATGATGTCAAAGGCCTGACGTTCGGGTTTGGGGCGGTAATTGGCATGTTCGACCCCGTAGATCTCGTCAAAGCAGCCCTCAAGACCCCGCGCCGCCAGCACCCGCTCGGCATAGGGGGCGGTGCCATTGGTATAGATGATCCGCTTGCCCGGCAGATCCCGGATCCGTTCGGCCAGCAGGCTGTCCGGCGTCAGATGATCGAAATTGATGTCGTGGACCTCGATCAGGAACGGGTCCGGGTCCAGATCGTGATGGGCCATCAGCCCGGCAAGGGTGGTGCCATGTTCGCGCCAGTAGTCATCTCGCAGCTTATTGGCCATCTGCTGGTCGACGCCAAGCGCGGTCATGACGTAGTCCGTCATCTTGACCTCGATCTGATCGAACAGCCGGGCGGAGGGGTGATAGAGGGTGTTGTCGAGATCGAACACCCAATGGCGGACGTGAGAAAAAGATTGCGATACCATGGCCTGTGACCTAGGTCGCCCGCCGCATGATTGCAACTGTCGCCATGCGCCGGTGCACTACATCGTCGTGGCGTCTTCGGGTCGATCCGAGGGGCTGATTTTAACTGCGTGGTCGGGGCGGGGTTGATTGCACGGCGGCCGGACCTGTAGACATCGGGGGTCAACAACCCAAGGATCGACATGAACCTGACCCGCAGCACCAGCCAGACCGACGCTTACGCGCTGATCCTTGAAGCCATCGATGTCGGGGTTTACCGGCCCGGAGACCGTCTGGTCGAGAGCGACCTTGCCGAACGGTTCGGTGTCTCGCGCACGCCCATCCGCGAGGCGTTGCAGCGGCTGGAGACCCAATCGCTGCTGGAGCGCGATGGCCGGTCGCTGATTGTTGCCTCGCTGGATCACAACCAGATGGCGGAGCTATATGTGGTGCGGCGCGAACTGGAAGGGCTGGCGGCCAGCCTTGCGGCGCGGCACGCTACCGAGGAGGAGGTCCGGGTGCTGCAGGAGATGGTCGCCTCTGACGATGCCTTTGTAGACAATCCGACGGAGCTTGCGAAGGCCAACCGCCGGTTTCACGAGCAGATCCATCTGGCGTCACATAACCGGTATCTGGTGCAGCAGCTGAACCTGGTCCACCGCACGATGGCGCTGATGGCGACCACCTCGCTGGCGGCGGAGGGGCGGGGCCGGATTGCGCAGGCCGAACATAAGACCATCGTGAACGCGATCGAGCGTCGCGATGAAGAGGCGGCGGGGCGGGCGCTGAAGGATCATATTTCTGTCGCCTTCATGACCCGGCTGAAACAGGACGCGGGCGATCGCAGCAAGGGCTAGGTGCCACCGGTCGGGAGCCTCGGGGCGAGCGGCTTGCGAGCCTTCGCGGGTTGGCCGTGCGCGGTCTTGTCCCAGAAGAACGGTTTGAAAATCAGCTCGTAGAGCGCCTTGTAGACGGCAATCACACCCATCGGAAAATAGAGCATCATGCTGGGCGCCCAAATCGCCAGCGATCGCCGACCGCTGGCAAAGGCCGCTGTAACGGCGATGATGATGCCAAGGAGTTCAAAGAAAACCAGGGCGGCAGCGGCCAGATAGGGCGCGCCTGCGGGCAGCAACGGGGCGCTGGGATGGCCAAGGCCGAGGGTGATCAGCCAGAAGGTCCAGAGGCAGGGCGCCAGCAGGAACTGGCCAACGGTGCCGAGGAAGAAGGCCTGAAGGCCGAGGAACTGGCGCCAGCCCAATTGCCGCGCCAGTACGGCGGGGCGGCGCATATGGACCAGATAGGTGACCATGAACCCCTTCAGCCAGCGCGAGCGTTGCTTGATCCAGGGCCATGCGCGGCAGTTGGCCTCCTCATAGGTGGTGGTGGGCAGCATTTCCGTGCGATAGCCAAGGCGGCTGAGGCGGACGCCAAGATCGGCATCCTCGGTCACGTTATGGGCGTCCCAGCCTCCCAGCTGTTCCAGAATGTCACGGCGGATAAACAGCGTGGTGCCACCCAGCGGAACCACCAGCCCGAGGCGGGCGATGCCCGGCAGTACGATGCGGAACCAGCTGGCGTATTCGAGGGTGAAGCAGCGCGAGATCCAGTTCTGATCCGGGTTGTAGTAGTCGAGCGCGCCTTGCAGGCAGGCCAGATCGTTATCGCCCTGCGCAAAGGCACGTGCGACCTGTTCCAACTGGTCGGGATCCGGGGCATCTTCGGCATCCCAAACACCGATAATTTCCCCCCGGCAGTAGTTCAGCGCGTAGTTCATCGCCCGTGGCTTGGTGGTCAGGCCGCCGTGGGCGGGCACTTCGATCACGCGGAACCAATCGGGTAAATCGGCGCAATGGATGGCGTTGCGGGTGACCTCGTCGTCTTCTTCGAGGACCAGAAGCACTTCGAGCAGGCTGCGCGGGTAGGTGAGTTTGCACAGGCGTCGCAGGAGGGCGCGGCCGATTTCGGCCTCTTTGTAGAGCGGGACAAGGATCGACATGCGCGGCAGGCGCCGTCCCGTGGCCGCCAGCTGTAGAGAGCCTGCGCTGGGCGGCTGCTTTGGTAGAGGCTGCGTGCTCTCGTGCAGACGTCGCCGCCGCCGGTCCTGCAAATGGGATACGAAACCTGCACATTTCAGCAGAATGAACAGCAAGAGCGTAAAGAGCGCCAACCCGCAGAGCAGGGTAAAAACCAGCCTTGGCCGGGTCGCGGTCAGGCCAAGGCCGGCGAGCCCCGTCAGCAGCGGCAGGCCTAGCCAGTTCGGTTGGCGCAAAGTGCGGCAGCTATAGCGCAGCGGTACAGAGGCGCTGGCGTCGCGGGCAAGATCCTCGCGGAAATGACTGCTGAGCAGTTCGGTGATCTGCGCTTCGCTTGCGATCACCGGCCGCACATCGCCAAAGCTTTCTGCAAGGTCGCGCTGCACCTCGGCAAAGGCGGCTGGATGCGCTATCGCGACGATCACAGTCTGCCCCAGTTGCATGTATGGCAGCGCACAGCGACGCAGCCAGAACCGGGCGGGTTTGCGCGCGAGCAGACGCGCCTGGGGGCGATGACCGCCCAGATCAACCCGTGGCATCCCGTGCTGGGACGACAGCGCATCCAGAACCTGCTCCTGACTGGCCCACCCTTCGGAAACAAGGATCTGGTCAATCGGAGCGCGCTGATGCTGACGCAGAACCAGCGCCCGCATCAGGTGATCCTTGCTGACGGCGTGATCTTCCACCAGCCGCCGTTCAAAGGAGGTCTGGCGTTCGCGCCGAATGAGGGGTCGTGCCGCCTCTAGGAATTTGAGGTTGTGTTCAACCATGACAGCACAGTTTATGCGGTCATGGATTCGAGCAAGAGGTTTTTACAGGGGCGTATTTCTCAAGCCCCTGTTTTCCATGGCAAAAGCTTGCCATGGAACCGTGTTTTTTGCGTAGGCTTATCTCAGCCCCGCTGAATTTACGCAGATTTGCGCGCAGCCATAGCCTCGGCGAAGCGCTCGAACAGGTAGAAACTGTCCTGCGGGCCGGGGCTTGCTTCGGGGTGGTGCTGCACCGAATAGACCGGACGATCGGAGATGCGAATGCCACAGTTGGAGCCGTCGAACAGCGACACATGCGTCTCTTCGACACCGTCAGGCAGGCTCTGCCCGTCGACGGCAAACCCGTGGTTCATCGAGGTGATCTCAACTTTGCCGGTGGCGTTTTCCTTCACCGGGTGGTTGGCGCCGTGGTGGCCGTGGTTCATTTTGACGGTCTTGCCGCCAAGCGCCAGTGCCAGCATCTGGTGGCCGAGGCAGATCCCGAACATCGGCAGATCCGTGGTGTCGAGGATCTGCTGGATCATCGGCACGGCATAAACGCCAGTGGCGGCGGGATCACCGGGACCATTTGAGAGGAAGACACCATCGGGGTTATGGGCCAGCACCTCATCAGCGGTGGCAGAGGCGGGCAGGACGGTCACGTCACAACCCGCCGATGCGAGGCAGCGCAGGATATTGCGCTTGGCACCGTAGTCGATGGCGACAACCTTGTGCTTGGGGTCTTCCTGACGGGTATAGCCCTCGGGCCAGGCCCACCGCATTTCGTCCCAGCGATAGCTTTGCGCGCAAGTAACGTCCTTGGCCAGGTCGCGCCCTTCAAGGCCCGACCATTCGCGGGCCTTGGCGATCAGTGCTTCGATGTCGAAATTGCCGTCGGGATCATGGGCCAGGGCCACATGCGGGGCGCCCTGCTGGCGGATCGCACGGGTCAGGCGGCGGGTGTCAACGCCGCCGATGGCGATACGTCCGGTGCGGGTGAGCCAGGTTTTCAGCTCTTCGGTGGCGCGCCAGTTGGAGGATTGTGTCGGATCCCATTTCACCACCATGCCTGCGGCGACGGGATCGGCGGTTTCGTCATCCTCGGGGGTGACGCCGGTGTTGCCGATGTGAGGGAAGGTGAAGGTCACGATCTGCCCCGCGTAGGAGGGGTCGGTCATGATTTCCTGATAGCCGGTCATGGCCGTGTTGAAGCAGAGTTCAGCGACGGTTTCGCCGGTGGCACCAAAGCCGTTTCCATAAAAGATGGTGCCATCAGCCAGTGCCAAACATGCGGTGGGCTTGGGTGGGACGGTATCGGCCATGGCGCGACTCTCCAATATGGGCAAAATTCACGGGTATCTAAGGGGTGTGCGCCAAGCCGTCAAGCCTCCGTCGCTGCGATCTGGGCCTGTTTGCGGGGCGAGGCCGGCACCATCTAACGGTGTTTGGGTGCCCCAACGTCATTTGTCTGGCCCCAACTTGAACTTGACTACCACTTTAGGTAAAGATCCGGTTTCCGACTCCGTGGGAATGGACAGATAAATGGATACGCGAACTCGGGTCAATATGGCCCTGAAACAGGCCATGAAGGACCGCGCAGCTGCCCGACTGGCAACCTTGCGTCTGATCAATGCCGCGATCAAGGACCGTGAAATTGCCGACCGGGTCGATGGTGAAGGGGGCGGAATTGGCGATGCAGAGATCCTCGCCATTCTGGGCAAGATGACCAAGCAGCGCAACGAAAGCGCACGCGCCTATGAGGAAGGCGGACGGCTGGACCTGGCCGAACGCGAGCTGGGTGAGATTGCTATCATCGAGGAGTTCCTCCCCAAACAGCTGAGCGACGACGAAATCGCCGAGGCGGTCAAGGCTGCGGTTGCTGATACTGGTGCGCAGTCGATCCGTGACATGGGCAAGGTGATGGGCGCCCTGAAGGGCAAATACACTGGCCAGATGGATTTCGGCAAAGTCGGCCCCCTGGTGAAGGATCAGCTCTGCCAGAGCGGCGACTGCTGACGCTGATCTGAGCCAATCGCTGTCAGATCAGAAGCCCGCCACCTTTGGCGGGCTTTTTGCTGGGCATTGGGTTGCCGACCAGGGGGTTGCCCGGGGCTGGTATGTGGATGATTGGCCGAGGTCGGCCGCGCATTGCAGGAAGGCCTCGCGCACCTCAGCGGCAAAGGGATTGTCGCGCAGGATCGCCTGCTGCACGTTGGGGGCATCTCCGGCGACCATCCGGCTGGCCTGTTGCATCAGTTCGAAACTGGCTGTGGTCATCCGCAGGGGACCCGATGCAACCTGACTGAGCGCCTGGGCGATCAGATGGGTCAGACCCTGTACTGTCGCCAGCTCGCGGTCATGGGCCTCGGGTGTGGTCCAGATGACATCGAGCCCGAAGACATGGCGCAGCAGCGCCGCCAGACGCAAGGGGCGCCCGCCGCGTAAGGGGCAGAGGGCGATTTTCTGACCGGCGAGACCCTGCGCGGCGCTTTGGGGGCCGAACAAGGGATGGCTTCCCAGAAGCTGGACCTCAGGCGGCAGGGTCCGCAGCATCACCTCCGCCGGCGCCATTTTGACAGAACCGACATCCATCACCAATGCGCCGGGGGTGAGCAGCGGTGCAATCTCGTGGCAGAGCTGCTCCATCGCACTGACAGGGACGGCAAGAATGACCAGCGGGCAGGCGGCGGTTTCGGCAAGCGGGCAGAAACGCAGGGACGGGTGTTGCGGCAGGTCACAGCCTGAGGCTGGATCATGCACGCAGATCGGCACCAGCGGCGACAGGTGACGGGCGATCAGCTGGCCAAAGGCGCCAAAACCAATCAGGCCAACGCGGGGAAATCTGGTGGAAAGCGACATCGACATCGGGCTCCGGTCTGTGCCGCGCTGCCGTTGGGATGATGTGAGATGCTGCCTCTGTCCGCCGGAACGCGGCGGGATGAACATCAAGAAATGAGAATACGTCCGCCGTTATGAAAACAGCGGATAATACTGGATCGAAAAGGATACGGACGTAATGAACATATGCCTCTGATACGCGGCGCCCCGGCCAAAGTCAAAGGTGCAGTTATGCGGGGCGCTCCGGCATCGGGGTGTCACGGGCTGTGCCGGTGCAGCGCGGTCTTCAGATCCTCATAGAGCGCCTTGCGTTCCTCCTCGGACAGGAAGGCGCCGATTTCGACCTCTCGGCCACTGCCGCGCAGGGTGACGTAATTCGGCACGGGTCCGTCATCGGCATGCAGTTCGACCTGTGTCCAATAGCGGTTACAACGCCAGTTCTGGCGCTGTCCGGTCGGGTTGATGCGCTCCAGATGCGCATCGGTGGAGTCCAGCGTCAGCACTTCCAGCACATGCCGGTCACGGCGACTGCGATCCAGTGCCCATTTCACCGCAAACAGCGTCGCTGTCACAAAGGGCAGAACCCCCCAGAGCGCCGCACTGCCCAAAAGGGGGATCATCGGGATGGTGATCAGCGCCGCAAGCACCCCCAGAAAGCGGACATAGCCCTCTGGCGGCAGCGACTGATGCGGCCAGAGGTGCAGCTCTTGATTGCTGTCGGTTCGGGCTGTGATCCATTGATACGGCATGGCGTGAATTTAGCGTCCGCCAGCGGCCTGTCCAGCATCTCGACAGGGCCATGCGTCGCAGCTGCAAAGGGGGGAACCGGGTCGGTGCTGCGGGCACAAAGAAGGCCCCGAAGCGGGTGCTCCGGGGCCTGTCTGTCATTCAGTTCATCAACACCTTAGTGCGAATGGGAGCGATCCCAGTCTTCCTGCTTGGGCAGGATTTCGAACGTGTGCTCCGGCGGCGGAGAGGGCAGGGTCCACTCCAGCGTATCCGCATATTCGTTCCAGTAGTTGTTCTGGGTGATGCGGGCACCGCGCAGCAGCGAGTAGATCACAACGCCAAAGAACAGCAGGAACGATGCAAAGGACAGGAACGCGCCATAGGACGAGATCTTGTTCCAGTACGCAAAGCCTTCCGGGTAGTCGATGTAACGACGCGGCATGCCCTGACGGCCCAGGAAGTGCTGGGGGAAGAAGGTCAGGTTGGCGCCGATGAAGAACATCCAGAAATGGATCTGGGCGCCCAGCTCGGAGTACTGACGACCGGTCATCTTGCCGAAGTAGAAGTACACACCGGAGAAGATCGCAAAGACAGCACCCAGCGACATCACGTAATGGAAGTGCGCAACCACGTAGTAGGTGTCGTGATAGGCGCGGTCGACAGCCGCCTGCGACAGCACCACGCCGGTCACACCGCCGACGGTGAACAGGAACAGGAAGCCGAAGGCGAACATCATCGGAGCTTTGAACTCGATCGAGCCGCCCCACATGGTGGCGATCCAGGAGAACACCTTAACCCCGGTCGGAACCGCGATCACCATGGTGGCCAGCATGAAGTAGGCTTGCTGGTTCAGCGACATGCCGACGGTGTACATGTGGTGCGCCCAGACGACAAAGCCTAGAACACCAATCGCGATGATCGCCCAGACCATCGGCAGGTAGCCGAAGACCGGTTTGCGGGCGAAGGTCGCGATCACGTGGGAGATGATGCCAAAGCCCGGCAGGATCACGATGTACACTTCCGGGTGGCCGAAGAACCACAGGATGTGCTGATACAGGATCGGGTCGCCGCCGCCGGCAGGGTCAAAGAAGGTGAACCCAAAGTTGCGGTCCATCAGCAGCATTGTGATCGCGCCGGCCAGAACGGGCAGGGACAGCAGGATCAGCCAGGAGGTGACGAAGATCGACCAGGAGAACAGCGGCACCTTGAACAGGGTCATGCCGGGGGCACGCATGTTCAGGAAGGTGGTGATCATGTTGATCGCACCGAGGATCGAGGACGCACCAGAGACGTGAACGGCGAAGATCGCCAGGTCCATGGAGAAGCCGCCTTCGTTGGTGGACAGCGGCGGGTAGAGAACCCAGCCGACGCCGGAACCGGCCTGGTCGTTGCCGCCCGGTGCGAGGACCGAGGCAACCGCGAGCGAGGTGCCCGCGACATACATCCAGAACGACAGGTTGTTCATCCGCGGGAACGCCATGTCCGGCGCGCCGATCTGTAGCGGCATGAAGTAGTTGCCGAACCCGCCGAACAGCGCGGGAATAACCACGAAGAACATCATCAGGATGCCGTGGCCGGTGATCAGAACGTTCCACAGATGCCCGTTGGGGGTACATGCCGCAGACGCATCTGCAAAAAGACGTGCACCTTCAAGGCACATGTACTGAACGCCGGGATCCATCAGTTCAAGCCGCATGTAAACGGTGAACGCGACGGAGATGAAACCAACGATCGCCGAAACGATCAGGTAGAGAATGCCGATATCCTTATGGTTCGTGCTCATGAACCAGCGGGTGAAAAAACCGCGCTCGTCTTCGTGGCCGTGACCATGAATGGCTGCATCTGCCATTAAGGTGCCTCCTGTTGCATAACGATAGGCCAACAAACACCGTCCCCGGCGGGCCTAGACTCATCCTGCGTTTTAGTTCGCCGGCAACAGGCCTTCAATGGCGGAGTTTGATATGGATCAAGAATAATTGTCGCGGGCAGGCCCTTTCGGGCTGCCTTTCTGATCCTTTGGCGCCGTGGTCCGGCGTATGTCACGGCGAAGCGCCCCCCGGCCTTGGGTCGTCCGGGAAGGATTTAGCCGTGTTTTATCGAACGGGCGGTCCTTGTGTGCTTGACCAGCGGGCGATAGCCACGCAAGTTCCCGTTGATAGCTACGGAGGGCAGATAGTGGCGGTGTACGATCCAAACAATATCTTCGCAAAAATTCTGCTCGGAGAACTGCCAGCGCACAAAGTCTACGAAGACAATGACACGCTGGTGTTCATGGATATCATGCCGCGCTCCGACGGGCATATGCTGGTGATCCCCAAGACGCCCTGCCGGAATGTCCTTGACGCATCGCCGGCCCAGCTGGCGGCGGTCATGGCGACCGTGCAGAAGATCGGTCGGATCGCGATGCAGGCATTTGACGCCCAAGGGATTACCATTCAGCAGTTCAACGAGGCTGCGGGTGGGCAGGAGGTGTTCCATCTGCATTTCCACGTGCTGCCACGTCGCGACGGCGATACAGTGCGACCACCGGGCATAATGGCCGATCCGGGTGTTTTGCAGGCACATGCGGAGATAATGCGTAAGGCCGTGGGCGCCGCCGCCTGATAGAGGCCGCATGTTCTCAGAGTAAGCGATTACCGGCGGGCTGTCCTGGCCTGTCGCGGCTCGTGTTGCTGTGCTGATGCACAGGCGCGAAGTCGCGGACCAGTTATTCTACCTTTGGATGAAATTTATATTGATATGTGTGACCCGTTTATCCTAGGGTCCCGGCAGTCTCGGCCATAGGGCCTGAAGAACTGAGAACTGAACCGATATCGGGAGGGGGCTTGGCAGCGCAGCTGTCCAGGCGGAGCGATGTGGGTTTCATGTTTATGGCGGCCTGTCCCTGGCCTGCCCGTGGTGTCTTTGCAGCGCCCGGCGAAGGGGAACCGGAAATGAAAGTTGCGGCAGTCTCGTATTGGTCGGGGCTGCTTATGTTCATACCAACCTGCGCAGATGCGCCATGGTTTTGCAAAGTGACGGGCGTTTGGCCTGTGTATGTTGCTGAGGAGGGGCCGTGGGTAAGACGGCAGAGGATAGTGGTGATCTAAGGGGGCTGTCGGACGAGACGGTGGCAGCGGCCGTCTACGGCTCTGTTCTTGGCGCGTCCAATGCGGTCGCCTGGCGGGACCGGCTGATCCGTGCGGGCTATGATGGTGTCGCCGGGAAAGCCAAGAGCGCACTGATAGGATCGACGCCGGTTGGCGCCGGTAAGGCGGTTGCCAGCTCCTGGCAGGGATCTGCGGGCTCTTCTGATGGGCTGGGGCTTTCGGCGCATTTGTCACCTGAAGGCGAGCTTGCCGGGGCGGCGCTGATCGGACGTCACTTTGACCGCGCCATCTATCTCAGGAGTCGCCTGATCGCGGCGCAGAACCATGGATCCTGGCCAGAGCTTCAGGCAGTGCTTCCCTGCGGTGCGAGAAACTGGCTGCTGGTATCGCGCGAGGCGGAGATTCTGGCCGCAGGTGATGACTGGCCGAGCCGTGGGCGCATCACCGCGCCCTGGATCGCTCAGGCCATTGGGGTTGCTGATGCCAAGCTGCCGCTGTGGCACACGCTTTTTGATGAGGATAGCCCGCGCCCTGCACTTACGTTGCTGCGGGGCGAGGGGGGGCGGCTGCTGATGTGCCAAGCGGTGGGCGGCCGCGGGGAGAGGCTGGGCGCCGTCGATGGTCTTTCTGGCGCGCGCCCGTCTGACATGGCTGCATGGCGCGGCCGATTACGGGCCGTGGACCCCTCGGCACCGGCGGTTCTGGTGGAACAGCTTACGACCGGCTGGTCGGATGTGGCGGCAGATCAGGTGGCATTGCGGTTCGGCTTTGATCCGGAGGAAATGTCGCTGCTGCGTCATCTGTTGATTGAGGCCGACTGGATTGAGCTGCGCATCGGGACCGGTGGCGAACGCGGGCCTGAACTGGCCCTTCTGGGCCAGATGCTCAGCAAAACTGCAGCGCCAAACTGCCCTGAGATGCTGCGGTTCCTTGCCTATCTCATGCAGCAGACGACTCGCGATCACGATATCGCTGCGGGTCGCGCGTCACCCCCACAACGCGTACTGAGCCTGGCGTCCGGGCTGACTTCACAATATTTGCAGTTTGGCGCCGAGCGCGGCCAGCCGGTGATCTTTGTCCATGGTATCTTTGACGGGGTTGCGGCGATCCAGCGGCTGCAACCGCAGTTGCGGGCGCGTGGCCTGCGGTGTCTGGCACCTTTGCGCTGCGGCTATGGTGGCTCGGACAGTTTGCCGAGCGGGACTGATCCGATTGATTTATTCGTAACCCAGTTGGATGCGCTGATCGACGCGGAGGGTTTGGTCAATCCCATCCTGATGGGGCATCGCAGCGGATGCCTGTTTGCCGCCGCCGCCGGGCGCAGGCTGCGTGACCGGCTGGGCGGGGTGGTCTGTATCGGCGCGACACTGCCATTGCCCAGTATCGGACATGCAAGGGCCCTGCGCGGGCATCAGCGCGCGCTGGCGCTGAGCGCGGTCCATGCCAGCGCGGTGCTGCCGCTTGTGGTGCGCAGCTGGTCACGGTCCGTGCGGCAAAAGGGGCCGCAGGTCCTGGTGTCGCGCCAGATCGCCCGCGAAAGCGCGGACCGTCAACTGCTGGCTGACCCCGCGTTGAGCGCGGTTCTGGACCAGAGCCACAGGATGATGATGCAGCAGGGGCGCGGCGGCTACGAAATTGATCTGCGGTTGGCGGTTCGCTCGCGCGACATGCGCCATTGTGCCAAGGCCGCGCCGACCATCTATCTGCATGGCGGAGAAGATACCGTGACGCCGGTCGACAAATTGCAGGCCGCGCTGGGGAGTGGTCACGCCAACCTTCAGATCCGGGTCAGCAAACGCGCCGGTACCATGCTGCTCTATGCCCAGCCGGAGCTGGTGTTTGCAGCGATCGACGACCTGCGTCAGCGCATGACGTCATGATCGGCCTGTCGCGCAACGGGGGCTGACGCCTAGTCAAGGGCACAGGTATCGGTTGTGGCAAAGGCGACATCGAAACATTGCTTCAGCGCCACATCCACATCCGTCATCGTGACCGGCAACCCCAGATCCACGAGGCTGGTAACGCCGAATTCGGTGATGCCGCAGGGGACGATGCCGTCAAAATGGCTGAGGTCAGGCTCCACGTTGATCGAAATGCCGTGAAAGCTCACCCATTTGCGCAGGCGGATACCGATTGCAGCGATCTTGTCCTCGGTCTTCTCTCCGTTGGGCCGCAGGGGTTTGTCGTCCCGCTCCACCCAGACGCCGACACGGCCGTCGCGGATATGGCCGGTCACGTTGAACCGGTCGAGCGCCAGGATCACCCAGCGCTCCAGCTGGCGGACGAAACAGCGCACATCGCGGCCCCGTTTGGCGACATCCAGCATGACGTAAACCACGCGCTGGCCGGGTCCGTGGTAGGTATATTGTCCGCCGCGCTTGCTTGCGTAGACCGGGAAACGGTCGGGGTCGGTCAGATCGCCGGGCCGCGCCGAAGTGCCGGCCGTATAGAGCGGGGGATGTTCAACCAGCCAGATACATTCCTCGTGGGTTCCTGCGGCAATACCCGCCGCACGCTCCTCCATGAAGGTGACGGCCTCGTCATAGCCGGTCAGGCCGGAGGTGGTGATCCATTCAACCATCGACGGTGTCCTTTGTTATGACTTTTGTAACCACTATAGAGCAATGCGCGGAATTTTCTGGCCTGCGTGATGGGTCGTGCGCTACCGTGATTGCGTGTATTCATCAATGGGGGGGACGCGTAATATGTTCTCAAAATCTCTTAAAACTACATTGGCAGCATCAATTCTGGCGACCTCCGGGGCTGCTCCGGCGGTTGCTGACAATCTTGGCGCGGCGCTGGTCGGCAGTATCATCGGCGGCGTGATCGTAAATGAAGCGCATAAAAACCGCGCGCGCAAACAGCCGGTGACCCGCAAACGGACCTATTCGCCCGCGCGGGCGCAGAACCGTGAAACGCAGACGGCGCTGAATTACTTCGGCTTTCCCGCCGGCTCCCCCGATGGCGTGATGGGGCGCAAATCCCGCAGCGCCGTGGCGCAGTATCAGGGGCATATGGGTTTCCCGGCGACCGGGCAGCTGACACAATATGAACGGGATTTCCTGGTGTCGTCCTACAGCCGCGCCCAGATTGGCGGCCCGCAGGTGATCAAGGCGATGCAGGGTCCCAATGGCGTGCGCGGGCTGTTGCGGATCTGGCGGGATGAGGCGACCGGCACCCGCAGCGCGAGTGCAGCCGGCTATGGCAGCTACGGCGGCCTGCCGTTTGAAGTCAGCCAGGCCGTGGATGAAATCGCGGCCAGCGCCGATCCCAGCGCCGAACAGCTGTTGCAACGTTCGGGTTTCATGCAGCTGGCGGATCTGAACGGCGATGGCAAGAACGACTACATGATCGACACCTCGGTGTCCGGCAGCTCCTTCTGGTGCGGTGCGTCGCATTGCTCCGTCATGGTCTTTGCCTCAACGCCGCAGGGCTATCAGCGCAATGACTTCATGGCGCGGGGCGTCACGACGGCAAACTTCGCCTGTCATCAGGGCGTCTGCCGGATGACGGATGAGCCGACGTCTGGCACGGTTCAGGCGGCTGTGCCAACCCCGGCCCCTGCGCCCGCACCCGCTCCGGGAGCAACTGTGCTGGCCTCCGCGCCGCAGGCCGTCGCTCCGGCGCCTGCTCCCGCACCCGCTCCTGCCGGAGGCGGGCTGGCCGGCATTCAGCTGTTCCAGCAACCGGCACCGGCGGCAAGCACCGCGTCGCTCACCAGCCATTGCAGCAAGGTCAGCCTGCTCACCAGTTCCAACGGTGGCTATATGACCGTTGCCAATCTGCGCGACCCGGAGCTGGCATTGGGAGAGCAGTTCTGCCTGACCCGGTCCTATGCGATCAATTCCGGCGAAGCGCTTGTGGCCAAGGTGCAGGGAGTGAGCCAGGCACAGGTCGACAGCCAGTGCGACGCCTTTGGGCCTGCTGTTCAACCCTATCTTGCCAAACTGGCGACCACGGGCAGTGACGCCTTGATTTCCGACGTGCAGAAATTTGTGCTGCAATCCAACATGTCGATCGAGCAGCTGTCCAATACCGCCGGGATCTGCCTGTTCTCGGGGTATCGCCGTGACAATATGGAGGTGGCGCTAGGAGCGGCGCTCATCATGGTTGGTGTCGGCCAGCGTCCCTATGCAGAGCTGATCGGCCATCACCTGGCGCAGGGCTTTGGCGTTGCGAAATCGCCCGAGCAGGCACAGGGCTGGTATCAGACAGCTGTTTCCGCGCTGGAGGCCGGGGTTGATCCGGTCTTCGCACCCGGACAGCCGGAACGAGTCGCCCTGATCAAGGCCGCCGCTGCGGGCCTGACCGGCGCATTGGCACAACCGGTACCGGCGTCCAGCACCGCGGCCGCGCTGCCGAGTTTCTCAACGGACTGATTGGTTTTCACACCATCAGACCTGTCAACGGGGGCGGAATGATCATCCGCCCCCGTTCCTTTTTCGGGCGAGCAGAAAAGCCTGAGAAATGATCATTTTGCATCTTCACAACCGTCCCGCGCTCGTCTATACGCCGCTACACCAAGTCAAGACAGTGCGGTCGTGGCGGAATTGGTAGACGCGCAGCGTTGAGGTCGCTGTGGGGTAACACCCGTGGAAGTTCGAGTCTTCTCGACCGCACCATTTCACATTTTGATGTGAAGACATCCAAAAATCCAAAACTCTCAGCAGCTTGCGCCCTGCGGCTAACGGTCTATCTGTCGTAGGCCCATGGTGGTTTGATGGCCGCGTTGAAGATGGTTCTTGTCCCAAGAGCCATCGCTTTTCGTCGGCATTCCAGGGGCTTGACTGGAAATCGCTCACAGGCTCGATCGGTTCACCGAGGGGGAGGCCGATTGGTTTCTGACAGGATGCGTGACTCACGGTTCGAAAACTGAGTGTTGACCATGTCTGATCTCTTCTAGCTGACGGATGCGCAGCTAGCGAGTTTTTTCCCTCTTCCCGGGAGCCGATGGCGAACTCCACGTTGAAGGCAGGCTGCTTTTCCTGAAAGAAACCTCCAACAAAGTCGGTGTTTTGCAGAAAGTATGCCTAATAGAAAACCACCGAGAGCGGGGCTCCCGGTGGTCTACTTACTGTGCATCAGAAGGCTAAGAAGCGCCTCTGAATGGGCAGGTCATGCTGCGTCCGACTATCGAGACATCAGGTGCCGCAGGTTACCCGCATTTGCTGTGGCCGCAGCTGCGGCAGGTCATGCAGCCTTCCACCATCTGCAGATCGTATTGGCCGCAGCTGGGGCAGGGTTTGCCGCGTGGAGCATTGAGGGAAACCACTTCCGCTTGCGGATCTGATTTCAGCCCCATGCCTTCACCTTCGAGGAAGCCGGTTGCCACCATATGGGTTTCAATCACGCCGCCGATCGCCGCCAGAATGGAGGGGATGTATTTGCCTTGCACCCAAGCGCCGCCCCGCGGATCGAAGACCGCTTTCAGCTCCTCGACGACAAAAGACACATCGCCGCCACGGCGGAACACGGCCGAGATCATCCGGGTCAGCGCCAGGGTCCAGGCGTAATGCTCCATGTTCTTGGAGTTGATGAAGACCTCAAACGGGCGGCGGTGGCCGTTGATGATGATGTCGTTGATGGTGAGGTAAATGGCGTGCTCGGAATCCGGCCACTTCAGCTTGTAGGTGTGACCTTCCAGAGACTGCGGGCGGTCCAGCGGCTCTGACATATAGACCACTTCGGCGCCATTCTCGCCCATATCGCTTTGATGCGGTGCATCGGCGCTTTCGCCCGGCGCCTTGTCGGAGCTTTCGCTGACGGTCAGGACTGAGCCGGTTACGTCATTGGGGCGATAGGTGGTGCAGCCTTTGCAACCAAGGTCCCAAGCCTGCATGTAGACGTCCTTGAACTCATCAAAGGAAATGTCTTCGGGGCAGTTGATGGTCTTGGAGATCGACGAGTCGATCCATTTCTGCGCCGCCGCCTGCATCTTGACGTGGTCGGAGGGGGGCAGGGTCTGGGCGTTGACGAAATAGTCGGGCAGCTCCTTGTCGCCGAACTTGTCGCGCCACATCTGCACGGCGTAATCCACGACTTCCTCTTCAGTGCGGCTGCCGTCCTTTTGCAGGACCTTGCGGGTATAGGCATAGGCAAAGACGGGTTCGATCCCCGAGGACACGTTGCCCGCATAAAGCGAGATGGTGCCGGTCGGTGCGATGGAGGTCAGCAGCGCGTTGCGGATACCGTGTTCGCGGATTGCGTCGCGCACATCCTCGTCCATATTCATCATGGTGCCCGACGCCAGGTAGGCATCCGCATCGAACAGCGGGAAGGCGCCTTTTTCCTTGGCCAGATCCACCGAGGCCAGATAGGCCGCGCGGGCGATCGCGTGCAGCCAATCCTCGGTCTGCCGCGCGGCTTCGTCCGAGCCATAGCGCAGCCCCAGCATCAGCAGTGCGTCGGCAAGGCCTGTTACACCAAGGCCGATGCGGCGCTTGTTCTGGGCCTCCTGTGCCTGGGCCTCCAGCGGGAATTTCGACACGTCTACAACGTTGTCCATCATCCGCACCGCGGTGGCGACCAGCTCTTTCAGGGCCAGCGGATCCAGTTCGGAGTCTTTCTCGAAGGGGTTCTTGACCAGGCGCGCCAGATTGATCGAGCCAAGCAGGCAGGCGCCATAGGGGGGCAGGGGCTGTTCGCCGCAGGGGTTGGTGGCCGCGATCTGTTCCACGTAGGACAGGTTGTTGGCCTTGTTGATGCGGTCGATGAAGATCACGCCGGGTTCGGCGTAATCATAGGTCGCCTGCATGATCTTGTTCCACAGGTCCCGCGCCTGGACGGTGTGATAAACCTTGTCACCAAAAACCAGATCCCAGGATCCATCTGCCTTTACCGCTTCCATGAAGGGGTCGGTGACCAGCACGGACATGTTGAACATGCGCAGGCGGGCGGGGTCGGATTTCGCGGTGATGAAGGCCTCGATATCGGGATGGTCGCAGCGCATGGTCGCCATCATTGCGCCCCGGCGCGAGCCTGCGGACATGATGGTGCGGCACATGGCGTCCCAGACATCCATGAAGCTGAGCGGGCCAGAGGCGTCTGCGGCAACACCTTTCACATCGGCGCCGCGCGGACGGATGGTGGAGAAGTCATAGCCGATGCCACCGCCCTGCTGCATGGTCAGCGCGGCCTCTTTCAGCATGTCGAAGATGCCAGCCATGCTGTCGGGGACGGTGCCCATCACGAAGCAGTTGAACAGGGTCACCTGCCGCGCGGTGCCGGCACCGGCGGTGATCCGACCAGCGGGCAGATACTGGAAGTCCTCAAGCGCGCCGTAGAATTTGTCCTCCCACATCTTGGGATCGGTCTCAGCCCGTGCCAGGTCGCGGGCGATGCGGCGCCAGCTGTCTTCGACGGTCTGGTCGATGGGGGTGCCATCGGCCTGTTTGAAACGGTATTTCATGTCCCAGATCTGTTCGGCAATCGGGGCGGCAAAGCGGCTCATATGGCGAATCCCTATGGTCGGTCGTGGCAAGGTGGCGGCCTGACTACACCAGCCGCGCCGATATCCTCAACGCAGAAATCGCGCGGAGGCGTAAATTTATCATCATCGTACCACAACACCTTGTCGATCTGCCAGTCTGACCTACAATATAGAGTTGATCATCTGGACGACTCTGTGGGCATCTTGTGGATAACTATATCAACCTCGTGAAACTTTCCGTTGGGACTGAAACTGTTGACGGGCTGGCAGCCTGGCAGGCGGAGTACCGCAAGCAGTTGCCGGAGGGATTGCCGCGCCATGTTACGCGGATGTGGCCCAAGCGCGAAGCGGAGATCCTCAATGGTGGGTCGATCTATTGGGTGATCAAGGGACAAATCCAGTGTCGTCAACGCATTCTGCGGCTGGACGAGGTGATCGGTGGCGACGGAATCCGCCGCTGTGCAATTGTTCTGGAGCCGGAAATCCACCGTACACAGGTCGCAACGCGGCGGGCTTTTCAGGGGTGGCGCTATCTGAAGCCGGAGGACACGCCGCCGGATCTGCGAAAAGGGCGTGTGGCGGAAAAGCCGTTGCCGCCTGAGCTGTCGCAGGCGCTTGCGGAAATCGGCGTGATCTGACCCGCCGACGACCAATCGGCTATGATCGCCTATGTGTCAGGGGCGCAGTGACGCAAAAAAGGCCCCTGCCGGGGCCTTCATCAGGTCGCTTCACGCGGCAGCAACCTCGCGGTCCGTGGTGGCGGCGCTGGACCGTCAGGAGGGCTCTTTTCCTACATTCTCTTGAAATGCGGTCTCAAAAGCGGCCTGTTTCTCGACAGAGGCCTCGGTCTGATAGTTGGCTTTCCATTCATCCATGGTCATGCCGTAGAAGCTTTCACGTGCCTCGGCTTTTCCCATCTCGATGCCGCGTTCATTGGCGGCTTCCTGATACCAGCGCGACAGGCAATTGCGGCAGAACCCTGCGAGATTCATCATGTCGATGTTCTGCACATCGGTGCGGTCTTCCATCAGGTGCTGGCGCAACCGGCGGAAGGCGGCCGCCTCTAGTTCGATCTGGGTCTGCTTGTCCATGTCGGGCTCCTTCCATGACACTATCTGCGTGACTAGCAGTTGCATCCGGGCGGGGCAACTCGCACCGGTGGCCGCGCCCTATCGGGTGTCAGAGACCTGATTTGTCCAAGGCGCAGGGTAGTACATTGGCCAGACGTTCGGCCCAGTCCTGCTGCTCGGCTGCACTGGCAATCAGATCGTTGCGCAGTTCGATCAGCGTGTTTGGGCGCGCATGGGCGGTACCATGTCGATCCAGCGTATCGCCGGGCAGATAGCCTGTGTAGGGCGCATTCACGCCGACGCAGAGGTCCGGCTGCGCCTTCAGCTCGGTGACGATATGGGGCGACAGGGGCTCGTTGTCAGGTGACAGGATTCCGATGTGCCAGGGCCGTGGCGGACGTCCGCGCAGCTGGCGGGTG
Organism: Phaeobacter sp. JH20_02; assembly: GCF_048056915.1. Classification (NCBI taxonomy): domain Bacteria; kingdom Pseudomonadati; phylum Pseudomonadota; class Alphaproteobacteria; order Rhodobacterales; family Roseobacteraceae; genus Phaeobacter; species Phaeobacter sp. JH20_02. The sequence goes on from NZ_JAYMVP010000022.1 coordinate 201,966, forward strand.
AAGGAGTGGATGGACACCAGAATTGCGCCGGGCCGCATCAGCAGCTCGGCCAGAGCATCATGATAGGGGTGGTAGCAGGCCGCCATCCGCGCCGTTCGCTCGGCCGCATCGGCGTGGCGGTTGCCGGGAATGATGGTCCCGTCGTAGAGTTTCATAAGCAGGGTCGGATCATCCGGGCCACGGTTTGGATCAATCACCAGTCGCGAGAAATTGGAGGCGATGACCGGCGCATCCAGAAGCTGCCCCAACTGCTGTGCCACCCCATAGGCGCCGATATCATAGGCAATGTGGCGCTCCATGTCCGCGCGCGGCAGGCCAAGTCCGCCGTTGTTCACAAAGGGGGGCACATGGTTGGTGGCGTGATCGCAGCAGATCACCCAGCGGGCAGGGCGCCCGGCCCCATGCAAGAAGAATGGTGAATATGTCATCTGTCCGTCGCCATTTGATGATGAAGCTTTAGGGGAGTTGCGGCAAAATGGGAATTAGGCGATAAGCGCCGCAGCAATGTTTGCGATAACACCGTTCCAGCCGATGAAGAGGATGACCCCATGAGAAGATCGCGCAATGTAAAGATTGTTGCCACCCTTGGGCCGGCATCCGAAACCTATGAGACCATCCGTGCCCTGCATGAGGCGGGTGCAGATGTGTTCCGTCTGAACATGTCGCACGGCAGCCACGAAGAGATTGCCGCCAAACATGCGATTATTCGCAAGGTCGAGGCCGATCTGGACAGCTCGATTGCCATCCTCGCCGACCTTCAGGGGCCGAAGCTGCGTGTCGGCGTCTTTGCCAATGGTTCGGAGGAGCTGGTCGAAGGTGCGTCCTTCCGGCTGGATCTGGACAAGGCAGAGGGTGACGTGAATCGCGTCTGTCTTCCCCACCCCGAGATTTTCGAAGCCCTGCAGCCCGGTGCCCATCTGCTGGTCAACGATGGCAAGATTCGCCTGAAGGTGGAGACCTGCGGCAACGACTTCGCCAATTGTACCGTCACCACAGGTGGGACAATCTCCAACCGCAAGGGGGTGAATGTTCCCGATGTGGTGCTGCCGCTGGCGGCCCTGTCGGAGAAAGATCGCGGCGATCTGGAATTTGTCTGCGGGCTGGGCGTCGATTGGCTGGCGCTGTCCTTTGTTCAGCGCGCCAAGGACGTCTACGAGGCACGTGGTCTTGCGGATGGTCGCGCGGCTGTGCTGTCGAAAATCGAAAAACCGGCTGCGGTCGACAATTTCGATGAAATCCTAGATGCCTCCGACGGGATCATGGTTGCGCGCGGCGATCTGGGTGTTGAACTGCCGGTTGCTGCTGTGCCGCCGATCCAGAAACGTCTGGTGCGTCGCTGCCGTGCAGCTGCCAAACCGGTGATCGTGGCCACCCAGATGCTGGAAAGCATGATCGAAAGCCCGATGCCGACCCGCGCCGAAGTCTCCGATGTGGCAACCGCGATCTACGAGGGGGCGGATGCAATCATGCTCTCCGCTGAATCCGCGGCAGGCCAGTACCCGATTGAAGCGGTGAAGACGATGGATAATGTCGCCACCGAGGTAGAGGTGGATCCGACCTATAGCCAGATCATTGCCTCTTCCCGCTCGGCCAAGGGCGATACCGTCGCCGACGCCATTGTCGCTGCCGCGCGTGAAATCGCCGAGAAGACCGAGATCAAGGCGATCTGCTGCTATACCCAAAGCGGCACCACCGCGCTGCTGACCGCACGGGAGCGTCCGGGCGTGCCGATCATTGCGCTGACGCCGCTGAACCGGACAGCCCGCCGTCTGGCGCTGAGCTGGGGCTGCAACTGTGTGGTGACGCCGGATCAGGAACGCTTCAAAGGCGCTGTGGTCGGTGCCGCGCGTGCCGCCCGTTCCGGCGGCTTCGCCGGGGAAACCGATCAGATCGTCGTGACGGCCGGTGTGCCTTTCAACGTTCCGGGCACCACCAACATCCTGCGTGTGGCACCCTGCGATGAACGTTTGATCTACAGCACCGACCCGGAGTAACCTGAACGCGTCTTAGTCTTCTGCGAGGACGCGCAGCATGGATACGGATCTGGCACTGGTGCTTGGGTTGTTGCTGGCTTTTCTGGCAATACCCGCGTTGTTGTCGGCCGCTACCGACCGCCGCACCCCCAGGGTGTCGGCGGTTTTTCTTGTCGTGGCGGTGGGTCTGCTCCTATATGCGTTCAGTACCAAATCCGGCGGGTATCAGATCGACGATATCCCGAAAGCCATTTTCCGGGTGATTGGCCGCTTTACCTGAGCGTCATGGCGCGCGCTGACTGTCGAGGCCGCGCTGACTGAACCGCAGCAGGGCGGATTGGCCGTCTGCTCGAAGAATCTGCTTGCCCTTATGGTCCAGCTTGCGTAAACGGCAGCCCTGTTCGCGTGGCCGGCCCAATGTGGCATGCCGAGTCGCGCATAGACCGAACCCGCATTGAAGGAGACGGAAATGCCCAAAATGAAGACAAAATCGAGCGCCAAGAAGCGCTTCAAAGTGACCGCGACCGGCAAGGTCCTCGCAGGTCAGGCCGGCAAGCGCCATGGCATGATCAAGCGGACCCGCAAGTTTATCCGCGACGCCCGCGGCACCACTACCCTGTCGGCACCCGACGCAAAGATCGTCAAGGGCTTCATGCCCTACGACCGCTAAGAGGAGATCTGAGATATGTCCCGCGTTAAAGGTGGTACCACAACTCACGCCCGTCACAAGAAAGTCATCAAGGCCGCAAAAGGCTATTATGGCCGTCGCAAGAATACCTTCAAGGTCGCGCGTCAGGCTGTTGACAAGGCAAACCAATACGCAACCCGCGACCGTAAGAACCGCAAGCGGAATTTCCGCGCGCTGTGGATCCAGCGGATCAACGCAGCTGTGCGTAGCCACGACGAGGCTCTGACATACTCCCGCTTCATCAACGGCCTGACCCTGGCCGGTATCGAAGTGGACCGCAAAGTGCTGGCCGATCTGGCCGTACACGAGCCCGAAGCATTCGGTGCCATCGTGAAGCAGGCACAGAGCGCACTGGCAGCCTAAGCTTAGGCGCAAGACAATTCCGAAAGGGCCGCTCTGCAAAGGGCGGCCCTTTTGCTGTTGCTGATCTGCTAGAGAGGCAGGCTATACGGTCTGACGGAGGCGGGGAGGCTGCCGGATTGTCGCGATTGCCGCCCGATTGGCAGAGAACCGGTTCAAAAGCTTGCTTTCAGCTTCTGCTGTGGTAGCAGGGCTGCAGCATTATTCAGGGGACCGTCATGGACGATCTTAAAGCAAAATATCTCGGGCAGATCGCCGATGCTGCCGATGAAAACGCGCTGGAGACCATCCGGGTTGCAGCTGTTGGGAAAAAGGGCGAAGTCGCGCTGAAGATGCGTGAGCTGGGCAAGATGACGCCAGAAGAGCGTCAGGTTGCGGGTCCGGCCCTGAACGCGCTGAAGGATGAGATCAACGCCGCACTCGCCGCCAAGAAGGCCGGGCTGGCCGATGCCGCATTGGATGCGCGCCTGCGGACCGAATGGCTGGACGTCACCTTGCCGACCCGCCCGACGCGCAGCGGGACTCTGCATCCGATCAGCCAGGCCAGCGAGGAGTTGACCGCGATCTTTGCCGAGCTGGGTTTCTCCGTTGCCGAAGGCCCGCGTATTGACACCGACTGGTACAATTTCGATGCGCTGAATATCCCCGGCCACCATCCGGCACGCGCTGAGATGGACACGTTCTACATGCACCGTGCCGAGGGCGATAACCGCCCGCCGCATGTGCTTCGCACCCATACCAGCCCCGTCCAGATCCGCTCGATGGAGAAGATGGGTGCGCCTTTGCGCATCATCTGTCCGGGTGGCGTTTACCGCGCTGATTACGATCAGACCCACACGCCGATGTTCCATCAGGTCGAAGGCCTCGCGCTGGACAAGAACATCTCCATGGCGAACCTGAAATGGGTGCTGGAAGAATTCGTGAAATCCTTCTTTGAGGTGGACAGCGTCGATCTGCGTTTCCGTGCGTCGCATTTCCCCTTCACCGAACCGTCGGCCGAGGTTGATATCCGCTGTTCCTGGAAAGATGGCACGCTGAAGATTGGCGAGGGTGACGACTGGCTTGAAATCCTCGGCTCCGGCATGGTGCACCCCAAGGTGATTGCCGCTGGCGGGATCGACCCAGACATCTATCAGGGGTTTGCGTTCGGGATGGGGATCGACCGGATCGCGATGCTGAAATACGGTATTCCTGATCTGCGCGCCTTCTTCGACAGCGACCTGCGCTGGCTGCGCCACTACGGTTTCCAGTGTCTCGACGTGCCGACGCTGCACGGTGGTTTGAGCCGCTAGGCCCGGATGACGGACTTCTGAACGCTTGCCTCGTACCTGAGGCGGGCGTTTTGGTTTGGGGGCCTAGGTTCACCGCCCCACAAACATGTGAAATGACAGGGGCGTGGTGTCGGGTAGTCTCCCGTCTATGACACGTTTTCTCCTCTTGCTCTCAACCGCTTACATGTGTGCCACCTCTGTCGCGGCCATGGGGCCGTGGAAGGCAGATACAGACCCCTGCGGCGAAGAGCTGGCCTGCGCGCTGGGAGATCGCAGCTATCACGTGATGGAGCCTGATAACTGGGACGGTGTCGCGCCGCTGCCTGTGCTGATGCATTTTCATGGCTGGTCGCGAACAGGCAAACATGCGTTGCGCTCCGATCGGGTCGGGGCCTCGGCCAAACGGCGGGGCGTATTGCTGGTCACCCCGAATGGCCGTGGCAAGAGCTGGAATTTCTGGACGGCAGACACCGAGGATGTGCCCTTTGCCGATGCGGTGCTGGCGGATGTGGCAAAACGCTACCCGGTCGATGCCGAACAGGTCTTTGTCTCGGGCTATTCCTACGGATCCGCCATGGCCTGGCGTTACGCCTGCCAGAGCGGCAAGGGGATTGCGGCATTGCTGGCGGTGGCGGGCAGTATTGATCAAACCGAAATCTGCGCCGAGGCCCCGCAGGAGGTTCGGCATGTGCACGGGCTTGCGGACACGGTGATGGATTTTCCGATGGGGCCGGGGGGTGATGTGACCTATCCGGTGGCCTTGTGGCGGCGGGCGTTCGACTGTTCCGGCGGAGGCGAGGCGCAGGGAGATTGGCAGGTCCGCAGTTTCCTGACGTTTTCGCGCACCGGCTGGAGCTGCGGTGGGCATGATGTCACCCTGGATCTGCACCCGGGCGGGCATTTCATCCCGCATGGTTGGATCGGTCGGCAGCTGGATGAGCTTTTGGGTCTCACCCCCAGCTATCCTTAGGCCTAGAGCGGAGCCAAGGCTTGCACATGGGGGCAATCTTTGTCATTGCCTGCTGCAACATGCATGGCTTGCCATAGGAAACCGGACCGATGAAATTCACTCTTTCTTGGCTGAAAGACCACCTCGACACTGAGGCCTCCGTCGAGGACATCACCGAAACACTGACCGACCTCGGGCTTGAGGTCGAAGGTGTGTCGAACCCTGCGGACCGGCTGAAGGATTTTACGCTGGGCTATGTGAAACATGCCGAGAAACACCCCGACGCGGACAAGCTGCGGGTGTGCAAGGTCGACACCGACGAAGGCGAGATGCAGATCATCTGCGGCGCGCCCAATGCCCGTGAAGGTATCACCGTCGTGGTTTGCAAACCGGGCATGTATATTCCCGGTCTCGACATCACCATCGGTGTGGGCAAGATCCGCGGTGTCGAGAGCTTTGGCATGATGGCGTCCGAGCGCGAGCTGGAACTGTCGGATGAACATGACGGCATCATCGAGCTGCCTTCGGGCAATGTCGGCGATCGCTTCGTCGATTGGCTGGCCGAGAATAGCCCGGCCAAGGTCGATCCCGTTATTGAAATCGCCATCACGCCGAACCGCCCGGATGCGCTGGGGGTTAGGGGGATCGCGCGGGATTTGGCCGCACGCGGGCTGGGCACATTGAAGCCGCTTGATATCGAGCCGGTCGACGGCGGATTCGAAAGCCCGATCAAGGTCAATATCGACGCAGATACGCTGGATGGCTGCCCGCTGTTCACCGGTCGCCTGATCCGCGGCGTGAAGAACGGCCCTAGCCCGCAGTGGCTACAGGACCGGTTGAGCGCCATTGGTCTGCGTCCGATTTCGACACTGGTTGATATCACCAATTATTTCACCTTCGATCAGAACCGCCCACTGCATGTCTTTGACGCGGCCAAGGTAGCGGGCAATCTGCGCATCCACCGGGCAGCGGGTGGCGAGACGCTGACCGCGCTGGACGAGAAGGACTACACCTTCGCCGAAGGGCAGATGGTCATCTCCGACGACAATGGCCCGGAGAGCATTGCGGGCATCATGGGCGGGGCCGACACCGGGTGCACCGAGGAAACGACCGATGTGTTCCTTGAGAGCGCATTCTGGGACCATGTGCAGATCGCGACCACTGGCCGGGCGCTGAAAATCAACTCGGACGCGCGCTACCGTTTCGAGCGGGGCGTCGACCCCGAATACACCCGTGAAGGTCTCGATCATGCCACCCGGATGATCCTCGACCTCTGCGGTGGCGAGCCGTCGAATGTGGTGATCGCAGGTGCTGTACCGGATCACGCGCGCGCCTATAAGCTGGATCCCGAGCGGGTCCAGTCGCTGGTCGGGATGGATATCCCGGAATCAGAGCAGCGCCAGACCCTGACCCGTCTGGGTTTCCGGCTTGAGGGCAATATGGCCCATGTTCCGAGCTGGCGCCCGGATGTGATGGGCGAGGCTGATCTGGTGGAGGAGGTGGCGCGTATCGCGTCGCTCACGAAACTGGAAGGTAAGCCGTTGCCGCGCCTGACAGATGGCGTCCCTGCACCGGTGATGACCCCTGAGCAACGCCGCCAGCAGATCGCGCGGCGGACCTGCGCCAGCCTCGGCTATAACGAGGTGGTGAGCTACACCTTCATCGACAAGGCCTCTGCAACGCTGTTTGGTGGCGGGGACGATGCGACCATGCTGGCCAATCCGATCTCCTCCGAGATGTCGCACATGCGTCCGGCACTGTTGCCCGGGCTGTTGCAGGCTACCGCACGCAATCAGGCGCGTGGCTTCATGGATCTGGCGCTCTTCGAGGCGGGACCTGCTTTTCACGGTGGTGAACCGGGTGAGCAGCATAACCTGATTTCCGGCCTTCTGGTTGGCCGTACCGGCCCCAAGGATGTGCATGGCACCAGCCGCGCGGTCGACACGTTTGACGCCAAGGCAGATATCGAGGCGGTTCTGGCCGCAATCGGTGCGCCGGCCAAGGTCCAGATCCTTCGCGGGGCAGAGCCCTGGTGGCATCCGGGGCGGCATGGCAAAATCTGCCTGGGTCCGAAGAAAGTGCTGGGTGTCTTTGGCGAACTGCACCCGAAGGTTCTGAGCGAAATGGGGATCAAGGGGGCCGCTGTTGCCTTTACCATCTGGCCTGACGAAGTTCCGATGCCACGCAAAACCGGGGCCAATCGTGGTGCGCTGGTTCAAAGCGACCTGCAAGCGGTCGAGCGTGATTTCGCCTTTGTCGTGGCCGAGGACGTCGAAGCCCTTACCCTGGTCAATGCCGCCGCAGGCGCCGACAAGGCGCTGATTGATGATGTGCGCGTTTTTGACGAGTTCATCGGCGGCAGCCTGGGAGAGGGCAACAAGTCTCTGGCCATCACGGTCCGCTTGCAGCCGACCGAAAAAACCCTGACCGAAAAGGATATCGAAGCGGTCAGCGACAAGATTGTCACAAAAGTCACCAAGGCCACCGGCGGCACATTGCGCGGATAGCGGCGCCTGTGACCTCTGGCTGAAACCTGTATTATTCTGGAAACGCGCCCCGGTTGAGGGCGCGTTTTCAGTTCTGGGCGAGAAAATCTGCCAGAAGGTCAAAGACCAGCCGGATGCGGCGGCTGGTGTGGAGCTCGCGGTGAGTGGTCAGCCAGATCGGAAATACGATTGGATCCAGCCGCGGCAGTAGCCGTTCAATGCCGGGCGTGGGCTCGGCCACATCCTCCATCATCGGGCAGATGCCGAAGCCCTGTTTGACCAGCTCCCAGGCGGTAAGACCGCTGGAGGACTTGATCCGAAAGTTTTCCGGCGCGAGATGGATTCCAAGCGGTGCCAGGAAGTCAATCGAACGGTCCACATCGGCAAAACCGACAAAATCGTGGTCTGCCAACTCCTTGGTCGATGCCGGACGACCCCGCCGCTCCAGATAGCTCGGGGCGGCGTAGAAATGCGCCCGCGCTTCGCGCACGAGGCGCGCGATCAGTTCCGGCTGGTCAGGGCGCACATGGCGGATGGCAATATCCGCTTCGCGTCGCATCAGGTCCCGGATGTCGTTGGCGGCCACGACATCAATCGTCAGCCGCGGCGCGCGCTGTCGGATCTGGCGCAGCACAGGCGGCAGCACATAGGCCGACACGACGTCGCTTGCGGTAATCCGAATGGTGCCTTCGATGGTTTGGGCCGAGGCGCTGGCCGCCAGTGACAGGCCCTCGGCTGCGGCCCCCATCCTGCGGCTGTGGTCCAGCAGATCCTGCCCTGCGGAAGTCAGTGCCAGACGGCGCCCCGGACGTTCAAACAGCATCACACCGAGATCGGCTTCGAGGGCTGCGACCTGTCGGGACAGGGTCGGTTGGGTCAGCCCCAGCTTGCGCGCACCGGCGGAGAGGGAGCCGGTTTCTGCCGTCGCCAGAAACGCCCGGATATGATTCCAGTCGAGTTTATCCATACAAATATGTATACCTGACCTGCAAATTTTGGCAATTTTACTTAGGTTTCTGCATGGGTAGCCTGTAGCCATCTTAGGAGGACAGAGATGACAACCGATGCGCGCTTCTGGGACAGGACTGCCCCCAAATACGCCAAATCCAAAATCCGGGATGAGGCCGCCTATCAATACACGTTGGAGCGCACGAGAGCCTATCTGAAGGCGAGCGACCACGTGCTGGAAGTGGGCTGCGGTACGGGATCCACCGCGATCGCACTGTCGGACGCGGTTTCGGCGATGACCGCAACCGATCTGTCGGAGGGAATGCTGCGCATCGGTCGCGACAGGGCCGCGCAGGCCGGGGCGGACAACGTGACCTTTGAACATTGCGGTGACGACGCGCTGCCAGCCGGACCGTTTGACGTGGTGATGGCTTTCAACCTTCTGCATCTGGTTCCGGATGTGGATGCCGCACTTGCGTCGGTCGCCGAACGCGTGCCGAGCGGGAAGCTGTTCATTTCCAAGACACCCTGTCTGGGCGAGGCGCGTGGCAGCCTGAAGTACTGGATGTTCTCGGTACTGATCCCATTGATGCGTCTGGTCGGAAAGGCGCCGAGCTCGGTGGCTTTGCTAAGTATTGCTGAGCTGGAGGCCGCCGTGGAGCGGGCCGGGTTCGAGATTATCGAGACCGGCAATTACCCGATCTCGATACCGAGCCGCTATCTGGTGGCACGGCGGCGCTAGCTTCCTGACCTGACGCGAAGCGGTGGACGAATTGTTGCAGCTGGTGGATACTCTGCCTGCTGGCCGAACGGGCTATGGTCCCGGCGCCAGGGCACATCACATTGGCGGGGCCAGCAACAGACAGGATCTGGCAGGGCGAGCCGAAACCGTCAGCTGCTCGCGCAGGAAAGGACATTCCGTGACTTTGAACGTATATCTCTCAGGCGAAATTCACACCGATTGGCGGGACCAGATTATTGATGGTGCAGCGGGCCTGGATGTGCATTTTGCCAGCCCGGTTACCGATCATGATGCCAGCGATGACTGCGGTGTGGCTATTCTGGGCAGTGAGCCGAACAAGTATTGGCACGACCACAAAGGCGCGATGGTCAATGCCATTCGCACCCGCAAAGGTCTGTCAGACGCGGATATCGTCGTGGTCCGCTTTGGCGAAAAATACAAACAGTGGAACGCGGCCTTTGATGCGGGCTATGCGGCCGCTCTGGGCAAGTCGCTGATTGTCCTGTCCCAGGATGAGCATCAACATGCCTTGAAAGAGGTACATGCCGCTGCCTTGGCTGTCGCGAAAGAACCGCGGCAGGTTGTCGAAATCCTGCGCTACGTGTTGCAGGGGAGCCTGCCTGCGTGACCGGGCCGACATTGACGACGGAGCGGCTGTCGCTGCGCCCGCACCGGCTGGAGGATTTTGATGCGCTGACCGCGTTGTGGATGGATCCGGTGGTTGTCCGTCATACGATCGGTCGCCCGGCCAGCCGCGAGGAAACCTGGACGCGCCTGTTGCGCTACATCGGACATTGGCAGGTGCTGGGTTACGGTTACTGGGCGATCACCAGCCGCGACGACGGACGCTATCTCGGCACCGCCGGCTTTGCTGATTATCAGCGCGATATCGACCCTCCGCTCGGCTCGGTGCCCGAGGCGGGCTGGGGGCTGATGCCAGCGGAGCATGGGAAGGGGCTGGCGACAGAGGCGGTCGAGCGCATACACCGGTGGGCTGCCGAGGAGACTCAATGGCGATCAACCTGTTGTCTTCTGGATCCTGACAACGCAGCCTCGATCCGAGTCGCCGAGAAGATGGGCTACAGCGCCAGTCACGAAGCCAACTACCGTCAAGAGCCGACACTGGTGATGACCAGAGCGATCCCGCGCTAGCACGCTTTCGAAGCCATAGACAGCCGCCCTGCACGTTGATCCGGGGCGGCTGCCGGGAGATCAGCCCTCTTTCTTGATTTCCACGCTGTGCGGGTAGGGGATTGAGATGCCCTTGTCGTCAAAAGCCTCTTTGACGGCTTGGGTCATTGCGAACTTCAGCTCCCAATAATCCGCGGCCTTGCACCACAGACGTGCGGTGAGATCGACCGAGCTGTCGCCAAGATTGGTCACCCGGACCCAAGGAGCAGGATCCGCCATGACCCGTGTATCGGCCTCGGCGAGGGCCATGATGATCTCCTTGGCGTCATCGGCACTGTCGCCATAGTCGATGCCAAAGACCATATCCACGCGGCGGGTGTCATGGGCGGAGTAATTGGTGATGATTGCACCCCAGGCCTGACCGTTGGGAATGATGATCTGGACGTTGTCCGGTGTGACCAGTTCGGTCACGAAGAGGTTCAGGTCAACCACGGTGCCGGAGGTGCCGCCGATATCGACATACTGGCCGAGCTTGTAGGGGCGAAATAGAACCAGCATGACGCCCGCAGCCAGATCGCTCAGCGTTCCCTGGAGAGCAAGGCCAATCGCCAGGGTCGCAGCGCCGAGCATGGCGACCAGGCTGGTGGCCTCTATCCCAAAGATGCCAAGCACGGCGACCAGCACGATGGCCAGCAATATCCAGCGGACGGCACTGGCGGCAAAATTACCGAGTGTTTGATCCAGATGTGGCGTAGCGTTGATGCGACGGCGCACGGCGCTGCTGATGATACCGGCGGTTATCCAGCCAAGCACCAGCACAACCAGCGCCTTGGCCGTACTGATTAGCAAGGGCCAGAGCGCGCCCAATTGTTCGATCCATTCTTCCATGTCGTTGTCTGGTCCCTGCCATTGTCTCAAAGGAATGCCCGATCACCGGCAACGCGAGGTCGCCGGTGCCCGAGATGTGGCCTTAGTCCGACCGGCCGCAGGATGCCACCTGCGGATCGTCTGTGTCTGCTTACCGTTTCAGGGAGTCGCGGATTTCCAACAGGACATCCAGCTCTGTGGGGCCGGCGGGGGCTTCCTCGGCGGGCATGGCTTCCTGCTTGCGGAAAGCGGCGTCTTTGACCTTGTTGACGTAGCGCACCAGCATGAACACCACGAATGCGATGATCAGAAAGTTGATCACTGCCATCACAAAGGCACCGTGAGCAAACACAGCGGCGCCCGCCTCACGTGCGGCCTCCAGGCTGGCACCTTCAGGGACGTTGCCCGCAAGGACCAGGTAGGAGTTGGTGAAATCGATCCCGCCAGTGAACAATCCGATGATGGGGTTGATCAGGTCGTTGACCATGCTGCTGACGATCGCGGTAAAGGCGGCGCCGATGATGATGCCGACGGCCATGTCCATCACATTGCCCTTGGCAATGAAATCTCTGAATTCCTGAAGCATGTTGTTTGTCCCTGTTAACGAAGTCATTTTCATCGAGCAGACGCCGCGACCATCTGAGCGCTGCATGACCGCAGTTTAGTCAGGTTTTGGCCGCCGCTGCTATTGATTTTGCATTGAAAACTCTAGCCGTAGCCCTGTCGCGCGGACCATCGCAGCGGCACCGGTCCGGCGTTTCGCCATATTCTGACCGCAAAATGGGCCAGCACCGGTCCCAGAGCGGTCCTGTGTTGGACGTGTTTGCCGGGTAAATCTTGGCCGTTGGATGTGTTTTTCCCTGGACCCGAACAGCGCGCCGCCTGTGGGATCTGGGCGCGGGCGCGTCATCGGGGGCGCCGGCTGTATCGGCGCGGGGTGTCCGCTGCTGTTGCTGGAGCGGAGTTAATTGTTAGGTACAAGGTAGACGCGAGACATGGCCATTCTTGACAATGCGATCTGGTTGACCGGCATCAACGGCACCGCGCAAAGTGGGTCTACCTCACTGAGTGAAGGCGGCAATACCACGGTTGTGACAGGCACGTTCACAGCGGACAGCTGGGACAGTTCGCAGGATGGCTACGCGGTTTCCGATTTCGGTGCCTTTGGCGTCAGCGATCCCATCACCGCAAGTTACGGGTTCTCCAATCCTGTCACAAATTTACGGTTTGATCTTCAGCATGTGAATTCGAACGGCAGTTCGAATGACGATAAGTTTACGCTTCGGGTGCTGGACGCAAGCGGTGTGTTGATCCCCGCATCGCAGATCATTGCCGGGTTGACCGGGGTTACCCACCATCAGGTCACGGTCAACGCCGATGGCACGGTCTCGATCGAGGCTGAGGGCAGCACAGCCGCCGATATCGGTATTGCAATCGACGGTCCCGTTTCGCAGCTGGATGTGATCTTTGACAATGGGGGGGACGCACCTGTTTCCGGCGGAGCGGGACTGTCCGATCTGACGTTCACGATCCCGCCGGCCTTGGATTACATCGTCGAAGGCACCGATTCCGGCGAGCGCATCGACGTCAACTACCTGGGCGATCCCGAAGGCGATCGGGTCGACAGCGCCGACGCGGCTGATGGCTCCCAGGACGACGTGATCGAGGCCGGCGGCGGCAATGATACGGTTATCGCAGGTGAGGGGGATGACCGGGTCGATGCAGGTGCCGGCGATGACTCGGTCGAAGGGGGTATCGGGTCGGACACCCTGTTTGGCGGTGACGGGAACGATCTGCTACAGGGCGGCGCCGGTGATGATCTGCTGCAAGGTGGCATCGGTAGCGACACGCTGGAGGGCGGCGCCGGGCGCGACACGCTGGAAGGTGGTATCGGGCATGACTCGCTTAGCAGCGGCGACGATAACGATCTGCTGTTGGGCGGCGATGGCAACGATACGATCACCGCAGGCTATGGCGATGACACGATCTATGGCGGGGCTGGCAATGACCAGCTCGAAGGGCTCTATGGCAACGATCTGATCTATGCTGGTGAAGGGGACGACCATGTCTTTGGCCGCGACCAGGATGACCTGATTTATGGTGAAGACGGCAATGACACGCTGATCGGCAGCATGGGAACCGACACCGTCTGGGGCGGGGCTGGCAATGACATTCTGGCGGGCAGCCAGGGCAATGATGAGATCCATGGCGGCGATGGCGACGACCTCGCCTTTATCGGTGTCTATGAAGATTCCGACCGCATCTTCCTCGACGATGGCAATGACTATCTCGATGGGAGCACCGCCGGGTCATCCTTTTATGGCGAAGGTGGCCGTGGCGACGACGTGATGAACAGCGGCGTCGGCAATGACACGTTGCTGGGCGGCGAGGGCTATGACCAGCTGAGTGGCGGCGCAGGCGGCGATTCGCTGGATGGCGGCAGCGAAGATGACATAATCGAAGGCGGAAGCGGCGCTGATACGCTGATCGGCGGTGCGGGTGCGGACAGCCTATACGGCGAGGATGACCGGGATCTGTTGATCGGCGGGGCTGGGGATATCGTCGATGGTGGCGAAGGTGGTGATGATTACGACCGGCTTGATATCAGCGAGCTGCGCGCGCTTGGAAACACCCGGATCATCTACACCAGCGCTGACCGCGAGGACGGCCGGGTCGAGGTCACGAACAACAACAATGACACCGTTGGAACGTTGACCTTCTATAACATCGAAGAGGTCATTCCCTGTTTTACGCCGGGCAGCCTTGTCCTGACACCGCAGGGTGCGGTTCCGGTCGAGGATCTAGAGATTGGTGATCGCGTCCTGACGCGCGACAGCGGGTTGCAAACCCTGCGCTGGACCGCGCGACGGGTGGTTACAACGGCAGAGTTGGCACGCCGCCCTCAGTTCCAACCGATCCTGATTGAGGCCGGGGCGCTCGGCCAGGAGGGGGCCGAGCTTGTGCCGAACCGGGATATGATGGTGTCACCGCAACACAGGATGCTGCTGACGGGAAGCCGTGCCGAACTGCTGTTCGGCTCAAACGAGGTGCTGGTGGCGGCTGTGCATCTGATCAACGATCGCGATATCCGCCGGGCGCGAACACTGGATGTGACCTATATTCATCTGCTCTTCGATCAGCATGAAATCATCTGCGCCGATGGAGCCTGGAGCGAGAGTTTTCAGCCCGGTGACCTGACACTGGCGGGGATGGATATGGCCCAGCGGTCAGAGCTTTGCCAACTGTTCCCGGAGCTGGAGGGTATGGGGCAGGCCTTTCCGGCGGCGCGGCGGTCCTTACGCAGCCATGAGGCGCGGGTGTTGCTGTCCGCAGGTCGGCACAATCGCGGCGACGGATCAGCCAAATAACCCGGCCACCATCGGCGGCCGGGTTGCTGCTTTGTTACTGGAACTTCTTGATTTCACCGGTCTTGAGGCGTGCCATGTAGCTGTTCAGCTCGCCCTTGACGATTGGCATCAGGAAGTAGAGCGCGACGATGTTCACCACGGCCATGGCAAAGATTGCCGCATCGGAGAAGTCGATGACCGGACCCAGGCTGGCCGCGGCGCCAATGATGACAAACAGGCAGAAGATCACCTTGAAGACCAGTTCAGTGGTCTTGCCCTCACCGAACAGGAAGGTCCAGGCTTTGAGGCCGTAGTAGGACCAGCTGATCATGGTGGAGAAGGCAAACAGGATCACCGCGATGGCCAGAATATACTTGAACCAGCCAAATGCCGACGAGAAGGCCGCAGATGTCAGAGCCACGCCGGAATTGCCATCCACGGTCTGGATCGCGCTTCCTGCCTCGTTCAGCACGTAGAGACCGGTTTCAGGGTTGCTGACCAGCTGGCCGGTGATGATGATCACCAAGGCGGTCATGGTGCAGATCACCACGGTGTCGATGAACGGCTCCAAGAGCGAGACGAAACCTTCGGTGATCGGCTCCTTGGTCCGCACGGCGGAGTGGGCAATTGCCGCGGAGCCAACGCCCGCTTCGTTGGAGAAGGCCGCGCGTTTGAAGCCCTGGATCAGTGCGCCAACCATGCCGCCCGCAACGCCAAGACCGGTAAAGGCACCGTCGAAGATCTGGCCAAAGGCCCAGCCGATTTTGTCAAAGTTCATCAGGATGATCACCAGCGCGGTCAGCACATAGAGCACGCCCATGAACGGCACCACTTTTTCGGTGACTTTGGCGATCGACTTCAGGCCACCAATGATCACGGCAAAGACGACACCAGCGAAGATAACGCCGGTGACCCAGCCCGGATAGTCGCCCAGAACATTGGTCAGCTGCGCATGGGCCTGGTTGGCCTGGAACATATTGCCGCCACCAAGGGCGCCCAGAATGCAGAAGATCGAGAACAGGACCGCCATGAACTTGCCCCCGGGCAGGCCACGCGCAGCAAAGCCCTTGGTCATGTAGTACATCGGGCCACCGGAAACTGTGCCGTCAGGGTATTCGTTCCGGTATTTCACACCGAGCGTACATTCGGTGAATTTCGACGCCATCCCCATCAGACCCGCGAGGATCATCCAGAAGGTTGCGCCAGGACCACCGATGCCAACCGCAACCGCGACGCCTGCGATATTGCCAAGGCCAACGGTGCCGGAAAGCGCGGTGGCCAGAGCCTGGAAATGGCTGACCTCGCCTGCGTCATTCGGGTCGGAGTAGTCGCCCTTCACCAGCGAGATCGAGTGCGGGAAGGCGCGGAACTGGATCAGGCCGAAATAAATGGTGAAAATCGTCGCTGCAATTACCAGCCATGCCACGATCCACGGGAAGCTGGTGCCCGGAAATGGGCTGAAGATGAAATTGACAAACCAGCCCGTGGAACTGGCAAAGAGATCGTTGACCTTCTGGTCGATGCTCTGTGCCATTAGCGGACCCGACAGCACTAGGGCGCCGGGGACGGCCAGTGCGGCCGCTTTGGAAAAACTGTTCATGATGACCCCTGTCGATCAGTTATGGGACAATGGTGACCGGAACCGGCGCGGCCTGCGCCAGACTGCCTGCGACCGAACCAAACAGCCGCGATGACAATGCGGAATGGCCGGTGCGCCCGATAACCACGTGATTGGCCCCTTCGGACTTCGCGATGGACACGAGAACCTCGGCGATATTGCCGTATTTCACGGTGGCCGTGACCTCGACACCGCTGGTCTCAAGATCCTTGAGCAGGGGCTGGATCAGCGCGGTCTCGGCGCGTTCAAGCTCTTCGGTGCGGCGCTTGTGGCGCTCTGCCAGCTCGGCTGCGGATAGAAAAGAATATGGTGACCATTCCAGCACATGCGCGACTACGATGCTGCCGCCCTGTGCCTTTGCTACACCCAGCGCAAAGTTGAGCGCACTCCGCGCGCTTGTGCTGCCGTCGTAGCCAACTACGATTTTTGAGGCCATCTGCCCCTCCCTTGGTTACGTCATCCCTGTGACGAAGTGTCTCAATTTTATGACGTTGTTGATAGGAAAGGTTCTCGATTTCCTTGCCTATTCGGAAAATTTCGGAAAAATGTGCGGATAACGATTAAGTATTGGGAAAATTTCCGATGGACATGCTGGATTCTCGTATTCTTTCCGCCCTGCAGCAGGATGGTCAGATATCAATGGCGCGCCTCTCGGAGAAAGTAGGGCTGTCTTTGTCCGCATGTCACCGTCGTGTCAAGTTGATGGAAGCCAGCGGTATGATCGAAGGCTATGCCGCGCGGCTGGATCGCAAGAAGATTGGTCTGGAGCTTCAGATCTTTATCGAGATCAAGCTGGTCGGTCAGCAGCGCGAGCATATCCAGGCCTTTGAGAACACTATCGCCCATATGCCCGAGGTGTTGGAATGCCACCTGATTTCGGGCGAGTTCGACTATCTGATACGCGTCGCGGCGCGCAATACGGAAACCTATGAAAACCTCTATCGCAACCGGTTGTCGGACATCCCGTCGGTCGCACAGATGAAGACCTTGCTGGCGGTTTCTACGGTGAAGGAGTTTCGCGGCTATCACCTAGAGTGAGACGCGCCCTCTTCAGGTCTGTTTCGGCTATTGATCATGGAGTTTGGGCGATTTCAGGACGCCCGACCGGTTTCGCGGGCGGTTCGGCGCCTATCGCTGGCGTGCCTCCGCGACGAGGCAGTCCAGTCCCGAAGAGGTGAGCGTCTCGAGGAAGCTCAGCAGGTCTCGCTGTTCGCCATCGGTCAGACGGAGCGGTCGAATGCGCGGATCCTGACCGGGCAGATTGGCACCGCCACCATTGTAGAAGTCGATCACCTCAGCAAGGGTGCCGAACCCGCCGTCGTGCATATAGGGCGGCGAGACGGCGAGATTGCGCAGCGTCGGCGTGCGGAAACGCCATCGGTCGCGTGGATCCTCGGTG
Source organism: Phaeobacter sp. JH20_02 (assembly GCF_048056915.1). Classification (NCBI taxonomy): domain Bacteria; kingdom Pseudomonadati; phylum Pseudomonadota; class Alphaproteobacteria; order Rhodobacterales; family Roseobacteraceae; genus Phaeobacter; species Phaeobacter sp. JH20_02. The sequence goes on from NZ_JAYMVP010000022.1 coordinate 219,745, forward strand.
ACTTCGTAGCGCCCCAAATCGGCCTCCCGCGGACCGCTGACGGCGCGAACTAGCGCGTAGTCGATCTGATGGACCACGCCGGGAGCGACCTGAACCGGCAGGGTTTCGGGCGGGTTCTGTCGCGCCAGTTCGCGCATCTGCCCGTAGCCTGTGTCGTGGAACTGCTGATCGGTGAAGAGCGCGTCATCTGGTCCGATGCTGTGGCAGGAGACGCAGCCTGCCTTGCCGCGAAAGACGTCAAAACCACGTTTGGCGGCCGAAGAAACAGCAGCGCTGTCGCCGCCATAAAACCACCGATCGAACGAGCTGTTGCCCAGCGTCAACGCGCGCTGGTAGGCCGCGAGCGCCATACCTATGCGATCCAGAGACGCGGAGGCACCAAATGCCTCGCGAAACAATCGGTCATAGTCAGCCTGCTCCTGAAGATAGGCAACCACGTGGCCCACCGATGGGTTTGCCATCTCGTTACGGGCGGTGAGCGGTCCGATGAACTGGGTTTCCAGTGTAGGGTCGCGCCCATCATGGAACAGGGGCCGCAGCAGGCCGACATTGATCAGGCTGGGAGCATTGCGCTTCACGCTGCGGCCCTCGACGCCGATGGAGGTCGCCAGCTCCCAATTGGCAAATCCCTGTTCCGGCACATGGCACATGGCGCAGGACATGGTGTTGTTGATCGACAAGGCGCGATCAAAAAAGATCCGTCGGCCAAGCGCAATGCGTGCTGCTGTGGGCGGGTTGTCGGCCGGATGTTGCAATGGCGGTAGGCCGAGCTGCGGCGTCCGGCTACGTCTTGACGCAGCTTCAGCCCAATTATCGGGCGAGCGTTCACAGGTTTCCGCCGAGATCTGTAGCGGTGCCGCAGTCGATGCCGGGACGGTCCAGAGCAGAGCCAGAAGCGCAGCACATGGTGCAAGACGTTGGCGCAGCAAGGCGGGCGGACGGCGGGTCACTCTGCAGCCTCCGCCATCAGTAGGGTCTCCACGTCGGTCATCAAAAGGCGCGGGTCGATCAGGCCAAGACCATAGACGTTGCGGATCATGCCTTGGGTGTCGACCAGATACATCCGCAGCAGGTGATTGATCTGATCATCCGAGGATCCGCGATCAACCACCTGGCCAAATCCATCCAGCAAGGGGCGCAGCGCCTCCGCGTCAGCGGTGGTCAGGACGTGCCAGTCCAGTTTCTGCGCGCTGGCGGGATCGCTGCTGACCGGGTGGGCAAAAGCGGCGATCGCCTCTACCGTGTCGCGCTCGGGGTCAAAGCTGATGGTCATCAGCTGCACCTTCTGGCGCAGTCCGGGCAGCTGGGCGCTGGCATCATGAATGTCATAAAGCGTCGAGAAGGCCAGCGGGCAGCCGTCCACATCGCCACAGGTAAGATAGACAAAGCTGACGAGGGTGATTTTCTCGTCGAACAGCTGGTGCAGGCGGGTTTGTATTCCGTTTGTGGTCAGAACCGCGCCATCGGGTGCGGGCTTCAGCCGGTTCAGCCTATAGGATCCCGGTTCCGGTGGGCTGAACTGGAAGGCGGGATCGTTCGGGAAGATATCGGAAAAGGGAGTGGTGGCGGTCCGCAGCGCAGCAGGTGTCAACCGTGCGAGCAGATCTGAGGGACGCCAGGTGTCGGCCAGGGCGACAACGCCCGTCAGCAAGGCCGCAGCGGCGGTAATGGAAACAGCGAGTGTTGTCTTGCGCATGGAGATCCTCCGGCAAGTTTAGGTCCGCAAGGGGAGACCGGAGCGGCAGCTGGCCGCCCCGGGAACTGGCAGTCAGGCTGAGTAAAGCGCCGAGCTGCCAAAGCGCATGATGTGAGCGCGGCCCAATCCAGCGGCATAGAAGTCGATATTGAAATCTTCGACCAGATCTGTGCCATCCCATGAATAGGCGCGCAGATACTGCACATCATCCTCGCCCTTCTTGTCCCAGTTGGCGAGCAGCGACGACGAGAAATAGACCCGTTTGCCATCCCAGCTCTGGCTGACCATATTGACCTGCCGGTCGATGGTCTTCTCGTAGATTTGCGACGGGTTATGCGGGTCCGAGATGTCAAATAGGCGGGTTTTGCCATCCATGAAGGAATTGACCCAGAGCGTCTGATCATCCGCAGCGATGGAGATATCGACGGGCAGGGGGATGTCCTCCGGGTTGCCGATATCCGCGACCGATTTGGCCTGCCATTCGCCATCATCGTCTTCGTAGATCAGCCACAGCTGCGAGGTGAGCGCGGTGGTGGAGAAGGCATAATTGGCATTCGGACCCCAGGGAAAGCGCACTTCCAACGGTGCGCCGGGCACATTGAACACCTTGCGGGGCTGGCGGGTGTGCAGATCCCACAGCACCATCGTGTTTCCAAAGCGTTTCATCGCTTCGGGATCCTGCAACATCTGGCCAAAATCCATCATGTAGTTGGACCAGCCAGTGAAGGAGGAGGTAAGCATGACATTCTTGCGGATCAGCGCGCGGATATCGTAGCCGTAGCCATCGGCAACCGCGCCATCCACCGCAACGGCTCCCTGCATGTCATTTGCGGTGGGCATCCAGTAGGTGGCGACGTAATCTCCATCATCGTTATATTCGACCAGCGCCGTGCGACCGCCGTGATCGTCCTGATTGCTGAGCCCGGTGATCATCATGCTGCCGGGCAGGGCAAAAAACGTGTGGGGACCAACCACACCGCCGGAATCGGTGACGAAGGTTTCAATCACCTTGTGCAGCTTGGGGGCCGCCGGGTCGCTGTGAATGTCAAAGATGAAGATGCGATTGGTATCAAGCCCGCCGGTCCAGAAATACCGACGATCTGCGGAGAAGCCGCCATGATGGGCCTCGTTTCGGCCCCCTACAGAGAGGCTGTGGATGACCTCTCCGCGCGTGGATGAGCCAGGGCGGAGGTCGACGGTTACGATCTTGTCCTGCTCGTCGCCCATCCCCTCGACACCGAGAGTCCAGACGTACACAAATTCTTCTTGGCCCGTAATCTTGGGCATATAGGGGGATTGGCAGGTCTCGTCTGCAAAGGCGCGAAACGGACCGGCCATGGCCAGTGCAGCAGCAGCGGTCAGCCCGCCGAATTCTCTTCTGTTCATGTTCTTTCTCCCTTCAATAAATTCAGTGTTGTTGGTTCGACCTTTCCTTTGCTGCAGCCAGTGACATGGCATTTGTGGTTTCCGCCTCAACGACCGAGCAATGCTGAATGGCCGCAGCGGCGTGAAAGGCTTCTTTCGACAAAATTGGCAGAATTCGGGGGTGAATGGCCGGAGTGATGCGGGCAGATGGCCCGACCACGCCCATGGAAAAAACCGCGCCGAGACGATCAATAATGATTGGTACGGCGATGCTGGTGATACCGACGTCGATCTCGCCGTCGCAGGTTGCATAGCCGTGGCGGCGCACCTGCTGCAATTCGCGGGTGATCTGCTCGGGGTCGGTGCGGGTCTTGTCGGTAAAGCGCGTGGGTTGCGTTTCAATCAGATCACACTGGAGCTCCGGTGCCAGAAAGGCGGCAATAACCTTGGCCGAGGAGCAGGCATGAACCGGACGCGCGCCCAACCCGGGGTAGATATGGGGAACAGAAGGATCTGTCGGGACCTGCGTATGGATGAGGTCAACGCGCCCGGCTCGGTAGCGCGCCAGAAATGCGGTTTCTCCCAGGTCTTTGACCACCCGTAGCAGCACGGCGGAGACCGCGTTGATCACATGAGTGTCCGATTTTCCGGTCAGCGCAATCTTGATGAACCGCATGCCCAATACGTAACGGTTGCCGGTGTCGATCTCTTCCAGGAACCCGCAGGCCAGCAGGGTGGCAATATGGCGATAGAGGCTGGCCCGAGGGGTCGCCGTCATTCTGGCCAGCTCGCTTGCGCTCACTGGCGTCGCGGACGACGCTACCGCTTCCAGAAGGAGGATCTGACGGTCCTGCATGTGAATCCCATAATACGGACAATAGTACCGTAATTCGGGAAAAATGAGTCTGGCAAGACTCTATAGGATGTGTCGGCGGAACTATGCGCAGCTAGCCCGCGAGCCAACGCACCGGGCACAGGTGCCTAAAGGGGGGCACCGCCAGACGCCCCCACTACCATTTTCCGTATCGGAGGTTTAGCTGCCGCTAGCTGCGTTGCGGCCCGTGGGTATCACCTCGTAGCCCGGTTCCTCCGGCTCGTCGTCGACCATCTCAGCCGGAAATCCGGTCGCTCTGATGTCTAACCCTGTTGCCTCTTCCAGCCGCCGGATGATGTTTGGCGACAATTCGCGGCTGCCGAAACGGGCTTCGCCGTCCTTGAAGATCTTGATCATCAACGGGTTGATTTCGAGGGGGACGTTATGCCGATCCGCCACTGCCTGAAACAGGCCGATATCCTTTGAAACCAGATCCATGGTGAAGGAAATATCGCGGGATCCATTCAGGATCACCTGGCTTTCCGTTTCATGCACGAATGAGGTGCCGGAGGAGATCTTGATCGCCTCATAGGCGGTGTTGAGATCCATGCCTGCAGCCTTGGCCGTGACCAGCGCCTCGCAGCAGGTCAGCAGGTTGGCGGTGGCCAGATAATTGGTGATGACCTTCAGCACCGACGCCGAGCCGATCGGCCCGGTGTGCAGAATGCGCCGCCCCATGGTTTTCAGCAGGGGGACGATCCGTTCGAAGGTTTCGCGGTCACATCCGGCGAAGATAGAGATGTTTCCGGTATCGGCCCGGTGGCATCCGCCCGACACCGGGCAGTCTACGGCTGTGCCGCCCGCCTGCGCCACCAGCTCGCCGAGGCGTTTGACCTCTGCCTCATCGGTGGTGGACATCTCCATCCAGATCTTGCCGGGGCCAATCTCCGGCAGCATCTGCTGCATAACCTGATCTGAGGCCGCAGGCGACGGCAGGCAGGTGATCACCGCGTCACAGCTGCGCATCAACTCGGCGGGATTCTTCGCTGCCGTCGCTCCCGCCTCGGCCGCCTTTGCGACCAGCGTGTCGTTCAGGTCATAGACGCTGAGGTCGATACCGTTGCGCAGCAGGCTGCCGCTCAGTTTGCCGCCGACGTTGCCAAGGCCAATAAATCCTACTTTCATGCCGCTCTCCCTGCTGGCTATTGTCGAAAGCATTCCAAGAATGAGCGCAAAGAGAAACAAGAATTGCATCTTCGAGGCTGAAAAATCGGCCTTTGGCGAGACGGCCTTTCAGCGCCAGGACTGGCGCTTGCAATCAAAAGGGCATTTGCGTCGCAGGCTATGTTGAAAGCGCCAGCGCAGAAATATTCCTGTGTTCCGGAAGAAGCCGATAAAGGCACGCTTTGGTCAGCTTTCGCTGGCGTCGAAGGGCGTAACCATGGAGATCCTGCTCTGAGTCGCGGGGGGAGGTGCCTTCAGGATGTGGTTGGCATTGAGCAGGCTGAGAAAGGCATTGCGCATATCGCTGGCGATGTCGTGTTGCAGGACCACGGTGATCTTGCCCTGACGCATCAGGGTTCGATTTTCCGCATCCAGATCATGGGCGATATAGGCGCGGGGCTGGTGGCCAAAGGCGCTCAGCTGTTCGATGATGGCGCGATTGGCGCCGCCCATTGAATAGACCGCCACTATCCGGCCGAGATCCGGTTCGGCCAGCCGTTGACGCAGCAGCTCCGTGGTTTCCAGCGCAAGGCCGGCACCGGCACTGAGGGTGACCAGTCTCAGATCCGGGCGGCGTTCCTGCAAGACGCGCAAGAAGCCGAGCCGCCGTTGTTCCTCACCGTGGAATGCCATCTGGCTAAGGGTGGTCAGGATGGTTGCGCCCGGGCCAGGGATGCAGGGAAGGCATTTGTCGATCATGTAGGCGGCAGACTGGCCCGCCGCATAATTGTTGGGTCCGCAATAGAGCCTGCGGGGGCTGTTTGGCAGGTCGGTAAAGACACAGACAACAGGAATGCCTTTGCTGTCCAGTTCGGCCACCGTTGCAATAATCTGAGGCAGATCCCGTGCCTTCAGCACAACCCCATGGCTGCCGCGCCGGGCGATCTGCCCGAGGATGTCAACGCAGTCATCGGCGGACATAATTTGTCGGAAACTGTAGCGGGTATGGATCACCGCCGGACCGATGGTTGGAAGGACGGCCTCGGTCGCGAGACGGATTTCCCGGCTGAACCGTTCGGGAGCCTCGACAACAACGTCGAAATAGAGGCGTCGCCCACGGGCTGAGAGCTGCTGTTCCTGGCCCTCCAGCTCGGCGATGGCCGCCGCGACCCTGGCGCGACTGCGGGCGCTGACATTGGCGCGCCCGTTCAGGACGCGGTCCACGGTTGCCGTGCTCAGCCCGGACTGCCGAGCGATATCCTTAATCGGGAAGCGATGGCTCATTGATGTATTTTTGATGGATCATGCGGCTGACCACAAGTGATTACACCGGCAGTCTGATGGCAGGAGATTTGAAACCGCGCAAAGGAGAACATGGATGGCGGACAGAGCAGCAAGAAGAGGAGATACCTACTTCGACCCTGCCGGATGTGACTTGAGTGATTTTCGGAAGCTGGTTGAACAGGATTTGACGGCGGATCAGGTGCCGCTCGCGGGTGCCATCGTGAAGAATATCCCGATCTACGACATGACGGCCCTCAGCGGGATGCTCGGCAACAGTGATGACCGGCGGCGGCTGATGGCGGAATGGGCGCAAGGTTTGCGCGAAGGGGCCGGCGTATTGGTGCTGAAACAGGCCTATCAGGACACGGCCGCTATCGACAGCGCGAGCGCGATATATGAACAGATCATCGCGCAGGAGAAGCTGGCCAATGGTGGCGGTGCGGATCACTTCGCGGCGGCAGGCTCGAATGACCGGATCTGGAACTCTCTTCAGAAACTCTGCGAGGCCGCGCCGAAGGTCTTCGCGCGTTACTTTGGTAATGTGGCGTTGGCCGCAGTTTGCGAGGCTTGGCTGGGGCCGAACTACCAGATGACGGCGCAGATCAATCTGGTTCGGCCGGGCGGTGAGGCCCAGCAGGCGCATCGCGACTATCATCTGGGCTTTCAAACGGCGGAAACATCCTCGCAGTATCCAGCCCATGTGCATGATCTGTCGCCGGTTCTGACCTTGCAGGGGGCGGTCGCCCATGGGGACATGCCTGTTGAAAGTGGCCCAACCAAGCTGCTGCCGTTCTCGCAGAGATACCGGGAGGGCTATGTGGCCTGGCGGCGGCCGGATTTCCGCGCCTATTTCGAGGAGCGCTATGTCCAGCTGCCACTGGCCAAGGGCGATGCGGTGTTTTTCAACCCGGCTTTGTTTCATGCCGCAGGCGCCAACCGGTCGCAGGATGTCCAGCGCATGGCGAATTTGTTGCAGGTCTCGTCTGCCTTTGGTCGCGCGATGGAAACCGTGGATCGGCTCGGCATGTCCGAGCGGCTTTATCCCGCGCTGGTGCAATTGGAGGCTGAGGGCGCGATGCCAGAGGCGGAGCGCGCCGCGGCAATCGCAGCCTGCGCCGAGGGCTATTCCTTTCCGACCAATCTGGATAGAGATCCGCCGACGGGAGGCCTGGCCCCGCAGACGCAGGCGGATTTGCTGCATCAGGCGCTGGCTGAGGGCTGGCCGCCCGAGCGTTTCAACGAAGCGCTGGCGGCGCAAGACGCGCGCCGCCGGGCATAATGATCTGACCCGCTACAGTTTGACCGGTGCCCCCGTCTCAAGCGATTTGGCGGCGGCATCGGCCAACATCTGAGCGCGAAGCCCGTCGTCGATACTGGGCGACGGGGTGGTGCCTGCCTGAACAGCCTCGACGAAGCGGGCCATTTCGTTGCGATAGGCAGCCTCGTAGCGCTCAAGGAAGAAATGCTGCGCGGGCGCTGTCTGGAAGCCATTGGCCCCGGCAACCTCGACCGTGTTCTCCAGCATGTTGGCAGCGCGCAGCATCCCTTTGGAGCCATGCACCTCAACCCGCTGATCGTAGCCATAGGTAGCCCGGCGCGAGTTCGAGATCTGGCAGATCTTTCCGCTGGCCGTGGTCAGGGTGACGGCGGCAGTGTCCACGTCACCTGCCGCGCCAATAGCCGGGTCGACCAGGGCCGAGCCGACGGCGAAGACCTGAATTGGCTCTTCGCCCAGCAGAAAACGCGCCATGTCGAAATCATGGATCATCATATCCCGGAACAACCCGCCAGAGGTCTTGATGTAGCTGACCGGGGGCGGAGAGGGATCGCGCGACAGGATCGAGACGATCTCTACGTCACCAATCTCGCCTGCGCGCAGACGCTGCTGCAGATTGGCAAAGTTGGGGTCAAACCGTCGGTTGAACGCGGTCAGGAACGCAACCCCTGCCTCCGCCACCACCTTCTGGCAATCACGGATGCGGTCGGCGGACATATCGACCGGTTTTTCGCAGAAAATTGCCTTACCCGCCGCTGCTGCCTGATGGATCAGGTCGTAGTGGGTATCGGTGGGTGTGCCAATCACCACCGCGTCTACGTCCGCGCTGGTGATCAGCGCCGAGGCGTCGCGCACATCCGCGCCGATCTTGCTGGCCAGCGCGCTGGCGGCTTCCGGCACGGCATCGGCGACGGCTGTCACGCGCACGCCGTCCAATTGTCCAACAGAACGGGCGTGGACCTGACCGATGCGCCCGCAGCCCAGAAGGCCGATATTCAACATTGTGCTTCTCCCTTGAAGGCGCGAAGAACGCCGCGCGCCGCGGCAACGACCGGATCGTGGGTTTCCGACAGGATGCTGACCCTGTCAAAGCGGTCCGGGTCCCGGTTGACCGCATCGCGCATGGCGGCGCCGAAAGCCATGCGCAATTCGGTGCCGATATTGAATTTGCAGATACGCGACTCGCGGGCCAGCATTCTGCGCTGTGCGACCGGTACGCCGGAGCCGCCATGGATGACCAGCGGCACCTCGGTGAGGGCCTCGATGGCGCGGATCCGGTCAATATCCAGCCCGCCGTCCTTGTCCTGTTGCAGATGCACATTGCCGACAGAGATTGCCATCGCGTCCACGCCGGTTTCCAGTGCAAAGCGGCGGGCCTCTTCAGGATCAGTTCCTGCCGACCCTTCGCCGCCCGAGTAGCCGACAAATCCGATTTCACCCTCGCATGAGACACCTGCGGCATGGGCCATTTCGGCGATGGCAGCGGTTTCGGCGATATTGTCCTCAAGAGGTTTGCGAGAGCCGTCGAACATCACGGAGGTAAAGCCGCTGTCGATGGCAATACGGCAATCCTCTGGGGTGTAGCCATGATCGAGATGTGCAACCACCGGAACCGATGCGGCCTCGGCCAGATGGTGGAACATCTTACCCAGGATTGGCAGCGGCGTATGGGCGCGACAGGATGGCCCCGCCTGCAAGATCACAGGCACGCCTTCGGCCTCTGCCGCTGCCACATAGGCGCGCATGTCTTCCCAGCCCAGCGTCACCAGCCCGGCGACGGCATAGCCATCGCGCAGGGCCGTTTGCAGGACCTCAGCCAGAGTTGCAACGGTCATTTGAACTTGGCCACCATATCCTTGATGCCGGGGATCGTTTCGACCTGATAGGCATGGGTTGGCTGGAAATACTGGATCAGGCTGCGCTGGCTCAGACCGCCAAGGATGGTGAAATAATACATCTCATATCCCGGCATCACGGCGCAGGGGTGATAGCCCTTGTCGATCATGATGGTGGAGCCGTCCATCAGTTGGTAAGCATCCCCCGGCTTGCCTTCTTCGCGTTGCAGGATCTGGACGCCGGAACCATGGTTGGGGCGGAAGCGGAAGTTATAGGTCTCGTCATGACGCGTTTCGATGATATTGCCATCGGCGTCCTTGCGATCGGTGTCGTGCTTGTGCGCCGGAAAGCCGGACCAGCCGCCTTGACCCACAGTGAACAACTCCGAAACCAGCAGGCGTCCGACCTTGTCATGCTGCTTCTGTCCGAGAATATGTTTGATCTTCCGGTGAGTCTTGGTGTCATCAGATCCGTATTGCACGAGGTCGATGCCGTCCGCGCGGACGTCGAACGGCTCCAGAACCTTGTCGTATTTTGCACCGGCAACGAAGGTCTCCGTTGCGTCGGTGGTGCAGGTGATCGTGACCTTTGCGCCGACCGGGATATAGACGCCTTCTGGTTCGCCATCCCAGACGTCCGCGGTTCTGTTGCCGATCCCGGCATAGCTCAGACCTTCCACTTCGATATCCACGGTACCGGTGGCGGGAACGATGCAGGTCTCATATCCGGGGACCTGATATTCGAATGTCTGGCCCTTGGTCAGCTTGACGATGTTGAAATAGTTGAGCGGCACCAGATCGTTGTCGGCATCGACGATGGCTTTGTTCTGGTTGTCATGGGGGGCGATATGCATGGGGGGTCCTTTCAGATTTCGGTGGCGCCGGGGTGCGTTGCGAGGAACGCCTCCAGCGCAGCAAGATCGGGCATCGCCGGGGCGCACCCGGGTTTGGCTACAACGATGGAGGCACAGGCGGAGCCGCGTAGAATGGCCTCTTTCGTATGGCGTCCTTCGGAAAGCGCGGCGAGGAAGCCGGCCATGAAGCTGTCGCCCGCGCCGGTTGGTTTCAGCGCATCAACAGGGTAGATGCCGGTGCGGATTTCCTGCCCGTCGGCAAAGGTGATGGCGCCCTCTGGACCCATCTTGTAAACCACGACGGAGGCGGTGGTTTGCGCAAGGCTGCGCGCCTTGGCGAGCCCCATGTCAGCGCCACCGGCCATGAACCCGAATTCTTCGTCGTTGCCGACGATGATGTCGGACAACTCACCAGCACGCGACAGAACATCAGCGGCCACCTCGGCCGAGGGCCAGCTGTAGGGCCGGTAATCGACGTCAAAAATGATTGGTAAGCCCGCAGCGCGCGCCAGTTCAAAGGCGCGGAAGGTCGCGCTGCGCGATGGTTCGGCAGCAAAGACCGTGCCTGCGGTGATCAGCGCGCTGTATTGGCTGTAATCCACCGCCTCGACATCAGCGATGGTCATCTGAAAGTCGGCGGCGTTGTTGCGGTAGATCACGCTCTGGTGGTCTTCCACACGGCTTTCGTAGATCGCAAGCGATGTCCGATATTCGCCGGTGATGCGTTTCACGTGAGTCCTGCCGATCCCGTAGTGATCCAGCTGGTTCAGGCAATACCAACCCACGGCATCGTCTGAGACGCTGGTGACCAGCGCGGCACGGCATCCCATTTTGACCAGTCCAGCGGCGATATTTGCGCTGCTGCCGCCCATCGCCACCATCATGTCTTGGGCATCTTTTGTTGCGGTGCCTGCCGGGGTTGGACAAAGATCCATGCCCACCCGCCCGATGACCAGGAAGTTGCGCCCTGACAGATCGCCATGGGCTTTGGATGGGGTGTTCATCAGACCCCCCGCCGTTGTTTGCTGCGGCTGGATTCCCATTCGACATGGGCCTCCTGCACATCGGGATTGTTGGTGATATGCGGCGTGCCGACTTCCCACCAGGCGTGACCTTCCGTCGTCCAGCCCTCGTAGGCATCGACGTTCATCACGATGACGGTGGTTCGGTCGTTGCCCTGAGCACGCTTGAAGGCCTCTGCCAGCTCGCCCGGATTGGCGACCGTTTCCGCAATCGCGCCCATAGCGGCTGAATGCGCGGCGAAGTCCACGCCAAAGGCCTCAGGGATGGTCGGGCAATCGGCGAGAAGGTTGTTGAAACTGGTGTTGCCCGTATTGTTCTGCAGCTTGTTGATGACGGCGAAACCGCCATTGTCGAGCACGAGGATGATCAGTTTCTTTCGGCTCAGTACGCTGGAGTAGATATCAGAGTTCAGCATCATATATGAGCCATCGCCGACAAAGACGATGGTGTCACGCTCCGGCTCACGCTCGGTTTGGGCGATGCGAGCTCCCCAGGCACCGGAGATTTCATAGCCCATGCAGGAAAATCCGAACTCGACATCGACCGTGCCAGGTTCCAGCGTGCGCCAGTTGGCGGTGACCTCGGCGGGTAGGCCGCCCGCCGCTGCCACGACGCGGTCGCGCGGGTCGCAGAGCGCGTTCACCACGCCGATGGCCTGGGCATAGGAATTGGGCCGGTTGTCGCCATAGGATGTATTGTCAGCCACATAGGCGACCCAGCTGCGTCGTTCCTCCTGTGCGCGGGCCACCCAGTCCTGCGGGGCGCTGTAGCCTTGGCAAGCGGAGCCGAGGTCGAGCAGCGCGCGCTGGGCGTCACCGACAACCGGCAATGCACGGTGCTTGCCTGCATCATGGCGTGCCGCATTGATCGAGATGAACTGGGCATCCTGCGCAAATGCGGTCCAGGAACCGGTGGTAAAGTCCTGCAACCTTGTGCCCACTGCGAGGATCACATCCGCCTCTGCCGCGATGGCATTGGCGCTGTCCGACCCGGTCACGCCAATCGGGCCGATGTTCAGCGGATGGGTGTCGCGCAGGTTGGCGCGGCCTGCGATGGTTTCCACGACGGGGATCTGATGGGCCTCGGCAAAGGCGGTCAGCTCAGCCACCGCGCGGCTGTATTGCACGCCACCGCCTGCGATGATCATCGGGCGTTTGGCACCGCGCAGCGCTGCTGCGGCTTCGGCAATCTCGGCGGTGTCCGGTGTGACACGGCGAATGCGATGGGTCTTCTTTTCAAAGAAAACCTCCGGGTAATCATAGGTCCAGCCCTGGACGTCCTGTGGCAGGCCGAGGAAGGCCGGGCCACAGTCGCCGGGATCCAGCATCGTGGCAATCGCGGCGGGCAGAGATTGGATGATCTGCGCCGGATGGGTGATGCGGTCCCAGTAGCGCGACACGGGCTTGAACGCATCATTCACGCCAAAGGTCGGATCGTCGAAGTTCTCCATCTGCTGCAACACCGGATCGGGCAGGCGGGTTAGGAAGGTATCGCCGCAGAGCATCAACATCGGCAGCCGGTTGGCGTGCGCCAGCGCCGCCGAGGTCACCAGATTCGATGTGCCGGGACCGGCACTTGCCGTGCAGAACATGAAGCGTTGGCGCAGCCATTGTTTGGCGTATCCCGCGGCGGCAAATCCCATGCTCTGTTCATTCTGACCGCGATAGAGCGGTAGCGCCTCGCGCGCTTCATAAAGGGCTTCTCCGAGGCAGGTTACGTTGCCATGGCCAAAGATCCCGAAGCCGCCGCCGCAGAGGCGCATTTCCTCCCCGTCGATCACAATGAACTGATTGGAGAGCCATCGGATGATGGCCTGGGCGGTGGTCAATCTTATCGTTTTCGGCGGCGTCGTCATAGGCAGGGATCCCTGGGATGGTCGGTGGTCGGGTCGATTTGATCTTGCGAGATATCGAATCCCAAGATACAAGTTTTGCAACCGGTTGCAAATCGAATTTCATGGATTGGGAGGCCTGCATGACCGAAATCGGTATCGGAATTCTAGGCGGTGGGTACATGGGCAAGGCTCATGCCGTCGCGATGGCCGCAGTGGGGGCGGTGTTCGATACGTCTTTGCGCCCACGGCTGGAGATGGTCTGTGCCTCCACCCCCACCAGTGCAGAGCGATATCGGCGGGCCTATGGTTTTCGTCGTGCGACGGATGACTGGCAGGTATTGGTCAATGACCCAAAGGTTGAGGCGATTGTGATTGCGACCCCGCAGCAGACACATCGTGCGGTGGCAGAGGCGGCCTTTGCGCTGGGTAAACCGGTTTTCTGTGAAAAACCTCTCGGCGCTTCGCTGGCGGACAGCCGTGCGATGGTCGAGGCGGCCCGGGTTTCGGGCTGTCCCAACATGGTAGGCTTTAATTACATCCGTACACCGGCTAGCCAATTTGCCCGCCAGCTGATTGCAGATGGCGTGATCGGCGAGGTCACCTGGTTTCGTGGCGAACATACCGAGGATTTCTATGCCGATCCCCATACCCCGGCGAGCTGGCGGACCAAAGGAGAGGCGAATGGCACGATGGGGGATCTTGCCCCGCATATGATCAATGCAGCGATAGCGCTGATCGGGCCGATAGCAGAGCTGATTGCTGAGGTTGAGACCGTCCATAGCGACCGCCCCGGTGGCCTTGTCACCAATGACGATCAGGGCCAGATGATGTGCCGCTTTGCCGGTGGGGCAATGGGGCAGATGTTTTTCAGCCGGATCGCGACGGGCCGCAAGATGGGCTATGCCTACGAAATTACGGGAACAAAAGGTGCGATCAGGTTTGACCAGGAGGATCAGAACGCACTTTGGCTCTACCTCAGCGAGGGCGAGGACGCTACCCGTGGCTTCCGCAAGATCCTGACCGGTCCCGCGCATCCCGACTATCTGCCGTTCTGCCAGGGCCCTGGACATGGCACTGGCTATCAGGATCAGATCCTGATCGAGGCGCGCGACTTCCTGCGCGCGATTGAGACACAGACACCGATTTGGCCGACATTCGAGGATGGCGTGGCCGTAAATCAGGTGATTGCCGCTGCCATGGCGTCGTCCAAGGCCCGGTCGTGGCAAACCGTATCAAAGTTCTAAGCATCTAAGAAAGCACTGCAAAATGACGATCAGAATTGGCAATGCCCCATGCTCCTGGGGGGTGGAATTTGCACAGGATCCCCGCAATCCGGAATGGCGCAGCGTTCTGAAGGACTGCGCCGATGCTGGCTACAAGGGGATCGAATTAGGACCAGTTGGGTATATGCCTGAGGACCCTGCGATCCTGAGGGACGCGCTCGCCGAGCATGATCTGGAACTGATCGGTGGCGTCGTCTTCCGTGCCTTCCACGATCCGGCCCAATGGGAGGATGTGCTGGACGGGGCGCACCGCACCTGCAAGGCGTTGAAAGCCCATGGAGCCGAGCATCTGGTGCTGATCGATTCGATCTCGCCGCGCCGTGCTCCGACTGCTGGCCGCGCTGATGAAGCCGAGCAGATGGATCGCGACGAATGGTCGGCATTCCGTGACCGGCTCGCCACCGTCGCGCGGATTGGCACCGAGGACTACGGTCTCACCGTCGGCATCCACGCCCATGCGGCGGGGTTCATGGATTTCGAGCCGGAGCTGGAGCGGCTGCTGGATGAGGTCGACGACAGGATCCTGAAGATCTGTTTTGACACCGGCCACCATTCCTACGCCGGTTTTGATCCCGTCGCTTTCATGAAACGGCACATGGATCGTATCAGCTATATGCATTTCAAGGATATCGACCCGAAGGTGAAAGCCGATGTGATCGCCAAGCGGACGAACTTCTATGATGCCTGCGGGCAGGGGATTTTCTGCAATCTCGGCGAGGGTGATGTGGATTTTCCAGCGGTGAGGCAACTGCTTTTAGACGCTGGATTTTCCGGCTGGTGTACGGTGGAGCAGGATTGCGATCCAACGCTGGATCCCGACCCGGTGGGGGATGCGCGGGCCAACCGTGAATATCTTGAATCCATTGGTTTCAACTAGGGGGTAACACCATGGCAAAGCTGAATTGGGGCATGATCGGCGGTGGTGAAGGCAGCCAGATCGGACCGGCCCATCGTCTGGGAGCAGGGCTTGACGGGGCGTTTGAATTCGCCGCAGCGGCATTGGATCACCGTCCCGACGAAGGGCGCGCCTACGGTCAGCGGCTGGGGCTGGCCGCAGACCGCGCCTATGGCGACTGGCAGGAGATGCTGGAGGGGGAACGTCATCGCGACGACCGCGTTGATCTTGTCACCGTTGCCACACCCAATGCCACCCATTTTGAAATCACCAAGAGCTTCCTTGAAGCCGGTTTTCATGTGCTGTGCGAAAAACCGATGACAATGACCGTGGAGGAAGGCGAGGAAATCGTCAAAATCGCCAAGGCGCAGAGCAAGATCTGCGCGGTGAACTATGGCTATTCCGGCTATTCGCTGGTCCGCCACATGAAGGCGATGGTGGCGCGTGGTGATCTTGGAAAGATCCGCCTTGTGAAGGCCGAGTTTGCCCATGGGCATCATGCTGATGCGGCTGATGCGGACAATCCGCGGGTGCGCTGGCGCTATGATCCGGCTCAGGCCGGGGTTTCTGCGCAGTTTGCCGATTGCGGCATCCACGCGCTGCATATGGCCAGTTTTGTGATCGGGCAGGAACTGGAACGCCTTTCTGCGGATACGGTCAGCTGTATTGAGAGCCGGGTTCTGGAAGACGACGCCATGGTCAATATGCGCTTTGATGGCGGCACCGTCGGGCGGCTCTGGACCTCGTCTGTGGCAATCGGACGCCAGCATGGGCTGACCTTGCAGGTGTTTGGTGAAAAGGGCGGTCTGCGCTGGTCGCAGGAGCAGCCGAACCAGCTCTATTGGATGCCGCTGGGCGGCCGCTTGCAGGTAATCGAACGTGGTGAAGCCAACCTCAGCCCCGAAGCGGATCGCACCAGCCGCGTGACAATCGGCCATGCCGAGGGGATGCCTCTGGCTTTTGCCAATATATACAGCGATTTGGCCGAAGCCATCGGCGCGCGGAAAGCCGGGCGATCCATGGACCCGGCGGCGGATCTTTATCCACGGGCCGAAGATGGGCTGCGGTCCATGGCGGCTGTTTTTGCCGTCGCCGAAAGCGGCGCAACAGATGGCGCCTGGGTTGATGCCCGGCCGCCGATGTTTCGCTGACACCGTGGTCTAAGCAATCGCAGGGCACCCGGCAGCGGGTGTCCTTTTCATGCCTAGGATCGCTTCAGGATGTCAGCGGTCGCAATGTGCCGCGATCCACCACATGGCAGGGAAAGATGCGGGCTTCAGGATAGCGATCCGGCTCGTCGAGCATGGCAACAACCAGCTCGATTGATGAATTGACGATCTGTTCGATCGGCTGGTGGATGGTGGTCAGGTCTATGTTCTCCCAACGGGCCATTTCCATATCGTTGAGACCGATGACCCCGATGTCACCTGGCACCTTTAGGCCCTGTTCGCGGATCGCGCTGAGCGCCCCGATTGACAACACGTCATCCCCACAGAAATAGGCTTCGGCCGGGTCGTCCTGCAACAGGCGCAGCATTTCCCGGCGACCGGCCTCAAAGGAGTAATCATCCGCAAAACTGTAGGAGGAGACGATATCCGGATGAGCTTCCATTTCCAGCGTGAATCCCTTCCAGCGATCCTGAGTCGAGGTCGCGCTCTGGGGGCCGCCCATGAAGGCCAGTTTGCCATAGCCGCGATCAATCAGCGTTCGCGCCGCCATTCGTCCGCATTCGACGTTGTCGATCCCAACCACATGCACCTGCGGCGTGGAGGAGGAGCGGCCGAAACTGTGAACTACAGGCACGCCTGCATCTCGAAAGGCCTTGGCAAACCCCGGCGGCAGGGTCGACGAGGCGACAACAACGCCGTCAACGGAATATTGCCGCAACATACGAACCGAGTTCTCGGGGTCGGTTTCGTCAGAGAGGTTGACCAGCAGCGGGCGCAACCCCTTGTCCTGAAGCCGTCGCGTAAACCGGTCGAAGACTTCGAGAAAAATCGGGTTGTGAAAGTTGTTGGACACCAGGCCAATCAATTTGGTCCGCCCGGTTGTCAGGGAGGAGGCCAGCGCGTTCGGACTATAGCCGAGCTCCTGGGCGGCTTTCTCAACCTTGCGGCGCATCTTCTCCGATACCGACGCGCCATCGGTGAATGTGCGCGAGACCGCCGAACGCGAGACCTGCGCCCGTTCAGCCACATCTTTTAACGTAACAGCCATTCTTGGTCTTTCCCTTTGTCAGGGCCCGGCCGGGCCCATCCGCCTGTGCAACCGGCTGCGCACCGGATCAGACTATCTATCGCGGATCGAATTCAAGTTCAGCAGAAAAAATGCTGCCACAATTTGCAACCGGTTGCAAAAAAAATCGATTCGTGGTTATGCTGATCCCCGACGCGGATGGGACCGCCCGGACGCGATCGTGACGGTAAAACTTTGGGAGGAAAGAATGACGTCAATTTTCAAGACATTCCTGCTGGCGACAACGGTTGCAGCGGCGCCGATGATGCTGGCAACCACCGCCTCGGCAGAAGGCGAAAAATACATCCTTGTCAGCCACGCGCCCGATAGCGACAGCTGGTGGAACACCATCAAGAACGGCATCGCCCTCGCGGGTGAGCAGATGAATGTGGAGGTGGAATATCGCAACCCGCCGACCGGTGACCTTGCCGATATGGCGCGGATCATCGAACAGGCGGCGGCTTCCGGGCCCAATGGCATCATCACCACCCTGTCCGATTACGACGTCCTGTCCGGTCCTATCAGAGCAGCTGTCGACAGTGGTGTGGATGTGATCATCATGAACTCCGGCACCCCGGAACAGGCCCGCGAGGTGGGGGCTCTGATGTATGTTGGTCAGCCAGAATATGACGCCGGTCACGCGGCCGGCCTGCGCGCCAAATCCGACGGTGTTGGCAGCTTCCTCTGTGTGAACCATTATATCAGCTCGCCCTCTTCGACAGAGCGCTGCCAGGGGTTTGCAGATGGTCTTGGGATCGAACTGGGCGACCAGATGATCGACAGCGGTCAGGATCCGGCTGAGATCAAGAACCGGGTTCTTGCCTATCTGAATACCAACCCGGAAACTGACGCGATCCTGACATTGGGGCCGACATCGGCTGATCCGACAATGCTGGCACTGGAAGAAAACGGTATGGCCGGCGACATCTATTTCGGCACCTTTGATCTGGGCGAGGAAATCGTCAAAGGTCTGAAATCCGGTGTTATCAACTGGGGTATTGATCAGCAGCCCTTCCTGCAGGCCTATCTGCCCGTGGTGGTTCTGACCAATTACCACCGCTACGGCGTTCTGCCGGGCAACAACATCAACTCTGGCCCTGGTTTTGTCACCAAGGACGGCCTGGAAAAGGTCGAGGAGTTCGCGGGCGAGTACCGCTGACAATCTCCCCCAGGTGCGGGCGGCCGAAGCAATTTGGCCGCCCTTTTTTTAGAGAGAGTACAATGTCTGACGCACATACCCAATTTGCGGAGGACGAACGGATCAAGAGCCGTTCGAAGTTCCGCGAAGCCATGATCCGACCAGAACTCGGCGGCATTATCGGCACCATCGCCGTCTTTACGATGTTTATTATTTTTGCCGGTGACAGCGGCATGTTCAACAGTCAGGGCGTGCTGAACTGGAGCCAGATCTCTGCCCAGTTCATGATCATTGCGGTTGGTGCCTGCCTGCTGATGATCGCAGGCGAGTTCGACCTGTCTGTCGGCTCCATGATCGGTTTTACCGGCATGTTGATCGCAATCTTCAGCGTGACGCTGGGCTGGCCGGTCTGGCTTGCGATCCTGGTGACTTTTGTGCTGGCGATGGCGATCGGGGCATTGAACGGCTTTATCGTAGTGCGGACGGGGTTGCCCAGTTTCATCGTCACGCTGGCGTTTCTGTTCATTCTGCGTGGGTTTGCGATCTACCTGCCGCAAAGCATTGAACGCAAAACCATTATCGGTGGCGTGGCAGACGCAGCTGAGGGTGATTGGCTGGCCGCTCTGTTTGGTGGCAAGATCCTGACGGGATTGTTCCAGTGGCTGGGTGACAATGGTTGGATCGCCGTTTTTGAACGCGGCACCCGCAAGGGACAGCCGGTGGTCGACGGGCTGCCGATGTTGATCGTCTGGGCCATTCTGCTGGTTTTCGTCGGACATATCATCCTGACCAAGACACGGTTCGGGAACTGGATTTTCGCGGCCGGCGGCGATGCCGAGGCCGCGCGCAATTCCGGCGTGCCAGTGAACCGCGTGAAAATCCTGATGTTCATGTTCACCGCCTTCTGCGCGACGGTCTTTGCGACCTGTCAGGTTATGGAATTTGGTGGCGCGGGATCGGACCGGGGCCTGCTGAAAGAGTTCGAAGCGATTATTGCGGTGGTGATTGGCGGTGCCCTTCTGACTGGCGGTTACGGGTCTGTGCTTGGCGCCGCCCTGGGTGCGCTGATCTTTGGCGTCGTGCAGCAGGGGCTGTTCTTTGCTGGCGTCGAAAGTTCGCTGTTCCGCGTTTTCCTGGGGCTGATCCTGCTATTTGCCGTGATCCTCAACACCTACATTCGTCGCGTCATCACGGGGGAGCGCTGATATGTCCATGTCTCAACCCTTGATCCGGATGCAGGGCATCGAGAAGCATTTTGGCAGCGTCATTGCGCTTGCCGGGGTTTCGGTCGATGTCTTTCCGGGCGAATGTCACTGCCTGCTTGGCGACAATGGCGCCGGGAAATCGACCTTTATCAAGACCATGTCCGGTGTGCATAAACCGACCAGAGGCGAGATCCTGTTTGAGGGTCAGCCACTTCATTTCGCGGATCCTCGCGACGCGATTGCCGCAGGAATCGCCACAGTACACCAGCATCTGGCGATGATCCCGCTGATGTCGGTCAGTCGCAACTTCTTCATGGGCAATGAGCCGATCCGCAAGATCGGCCCGCTGAAACTGTTTGACCATGAATATGCCAACCGGGTCACCATGGAAGAAATGCGCAAGATGGGCATCAACCTGCGCGGCCCGGATCAGGCGGTTGGAACCCTGTCGGGAGGGGAGCGTCAAACGGTTGCCATCGCCCGTGCGGTGCATTTCGGGGCCAAAGTGCTGATCCTGGATGAACCGACCTCGGCACTTGGGGTGCGCCAGACGGCGAATGTTCTGGCCACCATCGACAAAGTCCGCAAGCAAGGTGTTGCGGTTGTCTTCATCACCCATAACGTCCGCCATGCCATGGCCGTTGGTGATCGGTTTACCGTTCTCAATCGCGGGCAGACCCTTGGTACTGCAAAACGCGGCGAAATCACGCCAGAGGAATTGCAGGACATGATGGCCGGCGGGCAAGAGCTGGCGACACTGGAGGGGAGCCTCGGCGGTACGGTCTGAACCGATGTCGGCTCAGAAGATAACCACCCGCCGGGGCTTCTGCCCGGGCGGGTGGTTGTACGGTCAGTTGCCTCTTGCTCTGCGCAGAACGCCCGCAGGTGGCAGAGTGCCAACCTCGGTCTCTACCGCTTCAGCCAGATGATTGAACCAGAACTCTTCGGTCGCGGTCTGGCGCCGACGCACGCCCAGCGGCATCTTGCAGATGCGCAGCTTCGCACGTTTGCAAAGCATTGCGACAAGGTGATCCAGACCCGCCGCGTCCAGCCAGCCCGCGCAGTAGACTTTGTTTCCTGCGGCAACAGCCACGGGCTGACCGTTGTCCGTCTCGATCAGAGTCTCTCCCTGACCATCCAGTGTTTCCAGGTAACCGGTGACGGCCCCGTCGACCTGCGCCAGCGGCAGCGGCATATCCGGTCGCAGGCTCTCGACTGCGGCAACGACAATATCTAGCCCGTCCAATGCTGGGGGCAGGGGGCTGGTCGGGATGTTGAAGTCCGCATCCCGCGCGCCTGTTCGCGGCCCATAGAGCACCTGAGCCGCCGCTGTTGCCAAGGCTGCGCGCAAATGGTCGGGGAGGTGCATCAGACCGGGTGCAAGGATCAGGGCGTATCCTGCAAAATCGCTCTGTGTCGGGGGAACGATGTCCACAGACAGGCCGGCCCGTCGCAGTGCACGGTAATGCGCCAGCACAAGGTAGAAATAGCTCAGACCCTGGCCATGTGGCTGCACGTGCCAGGCCCATTCGGCGTCATAGTCGAAGATCAGCGCCACGGGAGCTTGAGCCGGTGCCACCGCGCCCGCTGCGGCCAGTTCATCGGCAACCAGACGCGCCTCGACGATGGCAGGGGCATCTTGGCTATCGGGACGCAGCAGACCGGCGTGAAGTTGTTCCTGCGCAAACGGCGCCTGGCGCCAGCGGAAATAGCAGACCGCCTCCGCACCATGGGCAAAGGCCTCCCAGGTCCAGAACCTGACCATGCCGGGCAGCGGTGCGGGATTGTAGGGGGCCCAGTTCACCGGTCCGGGTTGCTGTTCCATCACCCACCAGCGTCCGCGCCCGACGGCGCGATAGAGATCATGATGGAAGGCCTGAAAATCAGGGTCGCCCTGACGCGCGTAGCGGCGCTGGTCCTCGGGGTTGGCGCCCACTCGATCTTCGAGAAAGCCCAAAGGGTAGCTGTCCCAACTGGCGATGTCGAGATCCTCGCCAACCTTGTAGTGATCGAAATCGGTCACCCGCCCCATGTAGTTATGGGCAATCGGCGCATCGGAATGGGCACGCAGAATCTCGACCTGATCGCGGTTGAAGCTCACCACCTGATCCGAAGAAAACCGCCGGAAGGCCTGCACATGCGCCGGGTTCGGTTCGGTCACGGTCAGGTTGGGCAGGCCGATCTGATCAAAGCGATCATAGTTCATCGACCAGAAAACATTGCCCCAGGCACTGTTCAACGCATGAATATCGCCGTCATAACGCGCCTCTAGCCAGCGGACAAAGGCGATCTGTGCCGCCGGGGAATAGCTGATTGTTGTGTCGTGGCAACCGTATTCATTGTCGGTCTGCCAGGCGGCGATACGGTCACCTGGGCCATAACGTTCCGCCATCAGGGAGACCATCCGCCGGGCTTCGGCGCGGTAGCCCTCGTGACTGAAACAATAGTGGCGGCGCGAGCCAAAACCGCGCGGTTTGCCGTCGGCGTCCAGCGCAAACATATCGGGGTGGCGGTCCACCATCCAGCGGGGTGGCGTAGCGGTGGGGGTGCCCAGCACCACCTTCAGTCCGGCCGACACCAGCACATCAATGGCGCGATCAAGCCAGCCCCACTGCAGATCGCCGGGGCTGGGTTCAATGCGCGACCATGAAAACTCGCCAATGCGAACCCAGGTGAGCCCGGCCGCAACCATGCGCGCGGCGTCCTCCTGCCAGATGTCTTCGGGCCAATGTTCGGGGTAGTAGCAGGTGCCAAGTGTGCGCTGCATGGAGATCCTCAGAGAATGACGCGGTGTTCGCGCTGGCCTTTGGCCGTTGTTTGAATGCGATAGGTCCTACCTGCAGCCGTATCATTCAGCCCGTCTGCGGCGGTGGTAACGAACAGCTCTGACAGGGTGTCCCCGCCAAGCGAAGGGCAGGAGGCCTGGGAGGTTGGGATCGGATAGATCTCTGACAGCGCGCCAGTCGAGGTATAGACAGCGACACGGCCGCCCCCCCATTGGGCATTCCAGAAGCGGCCTTCGGCGTCGACAATCGCGCCATCAGGGCCAAAATTCTGGTTGCTGAGGTCGAGGAAGACCGATGCCGCGCCAACCGGCCAGCCGTCTTTGGTCGCCAGAGGCTGGCGCATGATCTTGCCGGTCGTTGTATCGGTGAAATACGCGCAGGATTTGTCAGGGGCAAAACAGATGGCATTGGTGATGGTTTGCTGTGCGACCAGCTGGCGCAATTCGCCCCGATAGTAGCGGTAGATGGCGCCAAGGCCGGGTTCCGCTTTGTAGCCCATCGTGCCAATCCAGAACCCGCCCCAGGGATCTGCGCGCCCATCGTTGGAGCGGGTTAGCGGCTGATCGGCCTCCAGATCAATCAGATGCGTGCGGGTGCCGGTTTCGATGTCAAACCGCCATAGCGCACGGGCGCTGGCCATGATCAGGGTCTGATCATCGACCCAGCCTGCGGCGGAAACGCAGTCGTCGAACTGCCAGCGGATCTCCGTTTCTCCGGCAACGCTCAGCAGTTGTTTTTCAAGGATGTCGAACCAGAACAACTGTTTGCGTGTCGGATGCCACAGCGGACCTTCCCCCAGCGTGCAGCGCGTTTCGCTGAAGATCTGCGCTGTCATGGGATGGAGCGCCGGATCATGTGCCATCGAAGGCCTCGTCGTAGGCCGCGACGGTTTCTGCAGCGAGGAGGGCGACATCTTCGACAGGGCGGCCGGGTTTGTAGAGAGAGGACCCCATGCCAAAACCGGTGATGCCTGCCCTGTGCCAATCAGCAAAATCCGCAGGCCCGACACCGCCTACCGCGTAGGTTTCAGCATCAGCGGGCAGGACCGCTTTCAGCGCCGAAAAACCGTCCAGTCCCAGTTTGAAGGCAGGGAAGAACTTCAGACCATCAGCACCGGCTCGGAGAGCCGAAAAACACTCTGACGCGGTGAAGACACCCGGATAGGACAACATTCCTGCGGCTTTGGTTGCACGGATCACATCAGGGTTGCAGTCTGGCGAAACCACCATCTGCGCCCCCATGGCCGCGAGTTGAGCCACTGCGCCGGTGTTGAGCACCGTTCCAGCGCCGACTGTGGCGCGCCCCTTTGCCTGATCCAGCATGGCGGCGATGCTGTCATAAGGCTGGGGAGAGTTCAGCGGCACTTCGATCTTGGTGATACCTGCATCCATCAGGGCATCGGTCATGGCGCGCGCCTCTTTGGGGCGCAGACCGCGCAGGATGGCGATGATGTTACGGCTCATTGGGTTTGGCCTTTTTGCAGTTGGTCATATGCGGCGCATAGGCCCGCGAGTGTCAGAGATTCGGCGTCAACG
This sequence comes from Phaeobacter sp. JH20_02, assembly GCF_048056915.1. Lineage (NCBI taxonomy): Bacteria > Pseudomonadati > Pseudomonadota > Alphaproteobacteria > Rhodobacterales > Roseobacteraceae > Phaeobacter > Phaeobacter sp. JH20_02. The sequence goes on from NZ_JAYMVP010000022.1 coordinate 243,967, forward strand.
CGACGGGGCTTGCACCCCAGCGCGGATAGGGCTGTTTCATAGCAGCGGGCCAGCGCATCTGTGCCGAGTATGGTGACGGATTGGTGGGACCAGTAGCCCCGGGTCGCGGCAAGCTCCGCACCGATCAAAAGCCCTGACAGGCGCGCTCTTCCGGTCTCCGCGTTCTGCCCGGACAACAGCGCATCCGCACGGATACGAAACAGCTGTGCCGAGATCGCAGCCGGCGAGGAGAGCGCCTTGGCCACGGCCTGTTTGAACGCCTTTTCGTCCCAGCCATCCTCAGAGACGCAGTGTCGAAGTACGGATTGGCCTTGCAGCAGTGCGAACATCTCGCCGGTCATGAAGGTCGAGAAGCTGCTGACCTGGCCCCGATCCAGTTTGACCCATTTGCTATGGGTGCCGGGCAGGCAAATGACCTGAGGCGCGGTCTGATTGCTGTCTTGTGCGAGGTACCCCGCAATCTGGGTTTCTTCCCCGCGCATCACATCCGCCGGATCGGTCGTCTTGATGCCGGGCAGCAGGTAAACGGTCAGGCGTTTGTCCTGTATCAGCGGTCGGGTCGCCTCGGCTATTCCCGGCGGGGGGCAGGGCGCGGTGGCATAAGGGGCCTCGGCCCAGCCCTGACGCGAACCTGCCATTCCGCAGCAGATGACCGGGACCGCCCGGACATCGCTGTTGCTGCCGGGCGCCAGACGATCGCCAAGCAGGCCCAGCAGTGTCGGTTCATAGTCCTGCGGGCCAAGCCGCGACATGCCGCGGTCAGAGGAGATGCGGTCGAGGACCTGATTACGGTTGTCCATCACCCACAGCCGCAGCTGGCTCGTCCCCCAGTCCGCCGCAATCCATGCAGGCGTCGGGCCAGCTGGCATCATGTCAAAGGAACGGTTGGGATCGGCCGTCATCCTGTCACCACAACCCCGCCATCCACCACCAGCGTCTGTCCTGTGATCATGCGGCTTGTTGCCGAGGCCAGAAAAAGCGTGGAGCCGACGATATCCTGAGGGGTGAGATGATCCTTCAGGCATTGGCGATCGAGATGGGCCGCAAGCGCCTCGGGCGTGGCCCATTTATCAAGCTGCTTGTCGGTCAGCACCCACCCGGGCGCCAGCGCATTCACCCGCACATGATCCGGCCCGAACTCGCGGGCAAGGCTGCGGGTCAGGCCATTGATGCCTGCATTTGCAGTCGTATAGGCCGGGTAGCCGCTATTGCCCATCATATAGCTGATGGAGGTGAAGTTCACGATTGACCCGCCACCGGCGGCCTGCATCCCTGGCAGCACAGCCTGACAGGCAAAGAAATAGGCCTTGAGATTGATCGCCTGCGCCCAGTCCCAAAACTCTTCGTCCACATCCAGCGTGGCGTGGCGCTGATCGTTGGCGGCGTTGTTCACCAGCGTGGTGATCGGGCCATGTGCCTCTGCCGCCTGCTCAATCGCGGATTTCAGCGCCGGGATATCGGTGATGTCGCATTGGATGAACAAGGGGCGGTTGCCGGTCTCGGCTTCCATCCGTTGAACAAATGCGGAGGCATCGGAGCGTCCGACAAAGGCGACCTTGGCGCCCTGACGCAGAAACCCCTCGCTCAGCGCGGCCCCAATGCCGGAACCGCCGCCGGTGATGAAAACCGATGTGCCCTTCAGGTCCGGAAAGATTGCAGTATTGCTCATCAGTGGCTCTCCCGTGTGACGGGGCGGGTGTCTTTGCCCACGAGAAAATCAAGATCAGCGCCTTTTTCAGCCTGAAGGACGCTGTCGACATAGAGTTTTGCATAGCCGCGCGTGTAATGCGGCGGCTCTGGTCGCCAGGCCTCCCGGCGCGCGGTCAGCTCTTCCTCCGAAACCAGAAGGTCAAGCGTGCCGTTCTTTGCGCTGACCCGGATCCGGTCGCCGGTCTGGACCAGACCAAGGGGACCACCAGCCTGCGATTCTGGCGAGACATGCAGGATCACGGTGCCAAATGCCGTGCCGGACATTCGACCATCGGAAATGCGGATCATATCGCGTACCCCGTCGCGCACCAGTTTGCGCGGGATCGGCATGTTGCCGACCTCCGGCATACCCGGATAGCCCTTGGGACCGACGCCTTTCAGCACCAGGATACTGTCCTTGGTCACCGGCAGATCGTCCCGGTCGATGTTGGCCTTCATCTCTTCGATGGTCTCGAAAACATGGGCGACACCTTCGTGCTCCAGCAAATGGTCGGTCGCGGCTGAGGGTTTGACGATGGCGCCATTGGGGGCGAGGTTGCCGCGCAGGACACGCAGGCCCGCGGCCGGTTTGACTGGGGTGTCAAAGCTCTTGATGACATCATCGTTGAAACATGCGGCGCCCTCGGCATATGCTGTGATGTCGCCCCCCAGAACGGTGGTGTTGCTGCGCAGGTGCCCATTATCGGCAAGTTGCTTCAGCACGACAGGCATGCCGCCCGCATAGCAGAAATCTTCCATCAGGTATTTGCCAGAGGGCATGCAGTTCACCAAGAGGGGGATGTCGCTCCCCAGACCAAAATCATCCAGGGTCAGCTCCACCCCGACACGGCCAGCCAGTGCCAGAAGATGGACAACCGCATTGGTCGAGCCGCCAACCGCTGCATTGGCCATGATCGCGTTGATGAACGCATCGCGGGTCAGAATGTCGGAGGGTTTGAGATCTTCCTCCACCATTTCGACAATCCGCTTTCCGGTGAGATGCGCCAGCGCCATGCGGCGGGCGTCCACTGCTGGCAGGGCGGCGTTGGTGGGCAAGCTCATCCCCATCGCTTCGACGAGGGATGCCATAGTGGAGGCCGTGCCCATGGTCATGCACACGCCCTTGGATCGGCTCATCCCGGATTCAGCCGCCATGAAGTCCTGCAAGGTCATCTCACCCGCGCGCACCGCTTCGGAGAATTTCCAGACGTCTGTGCCGGAACCGATATCCTTACCCTGCCATTTGCCGTTCAGCATTGGGCCCGAGCTGACCACGATGGCAGGCAGATCGACCGAGGCCGCTCCCATCAGCTGGCCCGGTGTGGTCTTGTCACAACCGCCAAGCAGGACAACGCCGTCAATCCCATAGGCCCGGATCGACTCTTCCACATCCATGGCCAGAAGGTTGCGGAACAGCATCGCCGTCGGTTTCATCTGGGTTTCACCAAGCGACATGACCGGGAACTCAACCGGGAAGCCGCCAGCCTCCCAGACCCCGCGCTTCACCCCCTCGGCGAGATCGCGAAGACCGGAGTTGCAGGGCGTCAGTTCGGACCAGGTATTGCAGATCCCGATGATTGGTCGGCCGTCAAAGGCATGATCGGGAAAGCCCTGATTTTTCATCCAGCTGCGGTGGATAAATCCGTCTTTGTCCAGTTTGCCGTACCAGGCGCGATTTCGTCTGTCTTTGGTCATAGGCGTGTTCCTTCAATCACCCAGATCGACTGTGGGAATGTCCAGGGCAGGGTGATCCCTTGGTGCATCAGATATTGGCCGCTAAGGGGGGCGGTGCCGGTTTTCAAAAGAGGTGAACCGCGTGACAGGCCGGGGGCATCCTCGCGGTTCAGCAGGCTGATTTCATATAGTGTATCCGGCTCCAGCCCGGTCAGGCGAAGCGGGCGGGGCAGGATCTGTGCGCTGGCCTCACAAACCCCGGCAAAGACGACAAACCGACTGCCATCCTCTGCGCGCTGTAGCTCTGCGATTACCGCCGGATCGTCACTGTCGAGCCGCAGAATATCGGCCCGCTGCATCCAGTGGCGGTTGTCTTTCCACCAGGAAGTTACCTTGCGCAGGATGTCTGCCTCTTCCTCGGTCAGCTCGCTCGGGTCCATTTCAAACCCCATGTGGCGCTGCGCCGCGACCCAGGCGCGCAGGCGGATGTCTGTCACCCGGCCAGAGGTGTGGCATTTTCGGGGACCTACGTGGCTGCCGGTGACCACCATCGGCAGGAAAAGCGCCGCTTCATGCTGGATCCGCAGCCGTTCCAGCGGATCGTTGCTGTCCGAAAGCCAGACGCGATGGGTGCGCGATAGGATCCCAAAGTCTATACGCCCGCCACCCGAGGAGCAGCTCTCGAATTCCACCTTGGGGAAGTCTGCCCGCAGGCGGTCAAAGAGCGCATAGGCTGCCTCGGCCTGGGCGCTGTCCGGCTCGGGCAGGACACGGTTGTGGTCCCATTTCACATAGTCGATCGGGTGATCTGCCAGAACCGCTGCAATGCGGTCGTAGAGATAGGCCTGTACCTCCGGCAGGGCGATATTCAGTACCATTTGCTGGCGACCAAGCACCTGATCCAAGTCGCCCAGAACCCAGTCGGGATGGGCGCGGAACAGATCGCTTTCAGGATTGATCATTTCCGGTTCAAACCAGATGCCAAATGCCATGCCTTCGGCGTGGACATGGTCGATCAGTGGCATCAGCCCATCGGGGTATTTGCGCCTGTCGATCGTCCAGTCGCCGAGGGATGTGGTATCGTCATCACGTTTGCCGAACCATCCATCGTCCAGCACGAAACGTTCCGCGCCAAGGTCGGCCGCACGGGTTGCGATCTCGCAGAGCATGGCGTGATCGTGCTCGAAATAGACCGCTTCCCAGCAGTTGAAATGTACCGGACGCGCGCGCACAGGCTCAGGTGGTCGCAGGATCTCATCGCGCAGGTGGCGTTGGAAGGTGACAGCGCAGCCATTGATCCCCCGATCCGAGAACACCGCATAGAGTGGCGCCGTCTCAAAACGCGTGCCGGATGTGCGGCGGCTGCCGGTGGCGTGTCCCCACTGGATTTGGCGACGCCCGTCGGGGAGTTCCTCTGCCAGCATTCTATGGCCCCCTGACCAGCCGTAGTGGAAGGCATAGGCGGATCCTTGGCTGTTCGTGGCACCACTGCAGGGCACAATCAGACCGGGGAAATGCTCATGCCCGGTGCGCCCTGTGGGGTTGTCCCTTAGCCGCGCGCCTGCGCTCCAGGCGGTGCGGCTGGTCTGAAATTCACCGATCCAGCGGCCATGGAAGTCGATCATCTCATGACTGTTCTGAGGTGCCGGAAAGACCGGAGCGGAGAGCCAGTTCACGCTGACGGGCTGCTCCGAGGTGAGAGCGGCCTGCGCAGTGATCATGCTGGTTGCGGGCGTCAGCTCAAACTGTGCCTGATAGTGCAGGCCATTTTTGGCATCGCGGTAGTGGAGTGTGAGGGTCCGAGTGCCTTCCTCCGCCCGCTCGAAGGTGAAGCGTGGCAGCAGTGCCTTGCCCGCGCCATCCGTCAGCGACAGACCGGGCTGGCCGGGGAAGGTGCGGCGTGCCTCGGGGCAGATCGACAGCGGTGGCACCTGATCCAGCATCCCCCCCGTCACATCCATGCGCGAGGCGGCGGCGAGCATGTCCAGATCGGTTCCATCGGGCAGCCGCGGTCCCCAGTAGATGACCTCTGCCAGATCGGTGCCACGGGCGGCGAGGATCAAGCTTTGGCACTGATCCTGAAGCGCCCAGCAGCGGATGTCTCTCACCGTGCTCACTTCACGGCTCCCAGCGTCAGACCGGCGATAAAGTGGCGCTGCATCAGGAAGAACATCGCAACCGGCGGCAGGGCCGCCACGATGCTGCCCGCGCTCATCAGATGGTACGCTGCCCGGTATTGCGCGTTGAAGGAGGTGATGCCTGCGGTCACCGGCTGGCTCTCGGCGCCCTGGGTCAGAACAACTGCCCAAAAATAATCATTCCAGATGAAGGTAAAGATCAGCACGCTGAGCGCCGCAATTGCGGGTTTCATCAGCGGCAATACCACGAACCAGAAGATCCGCCATTCCGCGACCCCTTCGACGCGGGCGGCTTCGATCAGCTCAAAAGGCAGGGCGCGGATGAAGTTGCGCATAAAGAGCGTGCAAAACCCGGTCTGAAAGGCGATATGAAACAGCACAAGGCCAGTTTTGGTGTTGTAGAGCCCCATGTCCAGCGTCAGATCGCGTACCGGAACCATCAGGATCTGAAACGGCACGAAGTTGCCTGCCACAAACATGAAAAACAGCAGCAGGTTGCCACGGAATTTATACACGCCAAGTGCAAAGCCTGTCATGCAGGAGAGTGCTACGGCACCGATCACCGTCGGCACCGTGATCAGGACGGAGTTCAGTAGGTAGCGTGGCATGTCGGAGCCAAAGAAAACCTTGCCGTAATTGCTGGCGCCTTCAAACGAGCTCGGCATTCCCCAGTAGTTGCCGGTGGTAAAGTCCACATCCGGTTTGATCGAGAAGATGGCCACCGCGATCAGCGGCAACAGCCAAAGGACGAGCGCAGTCGGAACCAGGGCCTGATAGGTGGCCTGCCATCCGCGAGAACTGTTCTGAATGGGTTTCGGAAACATCAGCGGCCCCCTTTGTCGTCTTGGTACATGGACCACAGGAAGTAGGCGATGAAGCACAGCATGATAAGGAACAGCACCACTGCAATTGCTGCGCCATAACCCATGCGGAAGCCATATTCCGACAGGGCCTTTTCAAACATGTAGAACGACAGCACCCGGCTGGAGCCGAACGGGCCGCCGTTGGTCATGATGGAGATCAGATCAAAGCTGCGCAGTGCGCCGATGATTGTCACGACAAAGGCGACAAAGGTCGCCGGCCGCAGTTGCGGGATGATCACATACCACAGCATCTTGGCGCCTTTGGCACCGTCCAGCCGCGCCGCCTCGACCTGTTCGGGATCAACCGCATTGAGGCCCGTGAGGTAGAGGATCATGCAATAGGCCGTCTGCGGCCACAGGCCTGCCGCGATGATGCCATAGGTCACCAGCGTCGGATCCCCCAGCACATTCAACGGCCCAAGGCCAACCCAGCCCAACACTTGATTGAGCAGGCCAAAGGTCGGGTCATAGAACCAGCTGAACACCAGGCCGACAACAACTTGACTGATCACAAATGGAAAGAAGAACAGAGACTTGTATAGGCGAATGCCGGTTACTGTCTGATTGAGGAACAGCGCGATGAACAGGCCTGCCGGGATTGCCAGCAAATACAGCAGAAGCCATTTCAGGTTATTCCAGAGCGAGACCTCAAACGCGCGATCATCCATCAGCTCCCGGTAGTTTTCCATGCCGACGAACTGTGGATCACCGAGCCCGTCCCAGCGGTAGAACGACAGGTTGAAGCTCTGTACGATCGGGAAAATCACGTAGAAGAGAAAGAAAATCACGCCGGGCGCCAGAAAGAGCCAGGGCGCGAGGGTCTGACGATTGCGCCTTAGCCAGCTGTCACGGCTGCCTGATGCGCTGGCAGACGATCTGGTTTCTGGAGCAAGGTTCATCTCAGCCACGGGAATTCTCCCTTGTTTGTCGATTGATATCAGCCTGTCGACTGGGAAGGGCCGATACGGTTCAGCATATTGCGCGCTCCGGTCCGTGACCGGGCTGCGCAGGGCCGATAGGCAGATCGGCCTTGCGCGTTGTATTGGCCAGCAGCAGTGATCAGTAGACGCGCTCGCGGGTCTTTTCCAAACGGTTCAGGATATCATCCAGATTGTCCGGGAAGACCATGAACTCCTGGAAGCCCTCCATGGCAACGGAGGCCATTTCCGCTGGTGCATCGCGGTCAAAGAACTGCGCGATACCACCGGGCGCGTTGGCGGACAGCATCTCGAAGCCCTGATTGAGCATTTCGTCATCATCGACGGAGGACTTTGAGTTCACAGGCAGCTGGCCGAGTGCTGCGCCGCCGTTGATCTTGGTCTGATTGTCCGCCGAGACGACGAAACGCAGGAACTCGCGCGCGGCTTCTTTGTTCTGGGCGCCGGATGGAATGTGGAAGGTGTCGGTTGGTGCGTCTTCAGCCAGCTCGACATCGGGATTGATGGTCGGGAACTGGTAGAAATCCAGCTGATCGGTGCCAAGACCGGCTTCGCGCAGCGGTGCCACGGCAAAGTTGCCCATCAGATAGGCGGCGGCTTCACCTTTGACCATGAAGGGCAGGGCCTCCTGCCAGCTGTAGGACTGATGGTTGTCGATAAAGGCCCCCATGTCGATCAGTTCCCGCCAGTTGGCAAAGGTCTGCTTTACACGGTCATCGGTCCAGGCGACTTCACCATTGGTCAGCGCCATATGAAAATCATAGCCGTTGGTGCGCATGTTCAGGTAGTCAAACCAGCCGCCGGCCGTCCACAGGAACTTGGTGCCGATGGTGAAACACTTGCGACCTGAATCGAGAATCTTCTGGCAGTTCGCTTTGAAGGTCTCCCAGTCCTTGGGCTCTTCGAGGCCAAGCTCGTTGTAGATGTCCTCGCGGTAGTAGACGCCCCACTGGTAGTAGGTGTAGGGCACGCCCCATTGCTTGCCGTCCAATGTCATTGCGCCCTTGGTGGAGGCCAGCGCATCAGCGATTTCCGGCTCTGCCCAAAGGTCGGAGATGTCTTCGAACAACCCGGCAGAGACGTAGGGCCGCATCCGGTTTGCCGCATACCAGTTGGCCACGTCCGGTGGGTTGGCAGATAGGAAGTTGCGAATCTGCGTCTTGTAGGCCTCGCGGTCGATCACCGTCAGCTCAACGGTCAGGTTCGGGTGCATCGCGTCGAACTCAGCCGCCATCCCCTCCATTACTGCGCGCGGCGCAGGATTGGACATATCTGAGAAAATCTTGAGCGTGCCGCTCAATTCAGCCTGTGCCGCAGTGGCCAGGCCGAGGCTGAGAGCCAGGCCCGCAACTGTTCCTTTCAAAGTCTTCATGACGTCCTCCCTGTTGACGTGTGTCGTTTGGTTTCATATATTGGAACCAAATTCCAACTATTGAAACTATGACCGCGCTCGGCTAAGGATGTCAACAGTTACATCGGCCCCGCCCGATCAGAGAAAGGACAGTAATGGCGAAAGCTGCGCCCCAATCGCGAGAGACAGATGGCACCGTTGGCAAGGCTCTGGCCGTGTTGGATCAGATCGCTGAAGCGGGCCGCCCAATGCGGTTCGGCGAGGTGCTGGCGGCCTCGGATCACCCAAAGGCGACGCTGTACCGGCTGGTGCAGACGCTGACCAATCAGGGGATGCTGTCCTATGATGAGACCCATCAGACCTATGCTCCGGGTTTGCGCCTGGTGCGATTGGCTCATGCTGCCTGGCGGCAAAGCGCGCTGGCTCCGGTGGCGCGGCCCTATCTGGACAAGCTGTCACAGGATATCGGCGAGACCATACATCTGGCGCAGCTGGATCGGGGGCAGGTACTCTACGTCGACAAGCGTAATGCGGCCACACCGATTGAGATGTTCAGCCAGGCGGGCAAAATAGGGCCGGGCTACTGTACCGGGGTGGGTAAGGCGATGATCGCGTATCTGTCGCGGGAGGCGCAGCAGGATGCGATCCGCAGGCAGGCGTTTTTTGCCCATACGCCCAACACGTTGGCCACGCCAGAGGCGCTGATGGACGAGTTGCAGCAGATCCGCAAAGACGGCGTTGCCTTCGACCGTGAAGAGCATGAACCGGGCATCATCTGCATTGCCGTTCCGATCCTGTCGGAGGCGGGCAAAGTGATGGGCGGGCTGTCGATCACCTCCTCCGTGCAGCGTCGCTCGCTGGAGGAGCTGGAGACGCTTCGACCAGCCCTGATGACAACCGCCAAGGAAATCGCGGCAGCGGCCGAGACCTGGCAATTTCCAAATTAACCCGAGGGAGAGAACACATGACAGGGGTCACTCTGGCCAAGGCCGTCAAGAAATATGGTGACGTTCAGGTGATCCACGACGTGGACCTCACCATTGAGGACGGTGAGTTCTGCGTCTTTGTCGGCCCGTCCGGGTGCGGAAAGTCGACGCTGCTGCGGATGATCGCCGGGTTGGAGGAGACCAGCAGCGGCAGCATCCATATCGGTGAGCGGGATGTCACACGACTGGATGCGGCTGACCGTGGGGTTGCGATGGTTTTCCAGTCCTACGCGCTATATCCGCATATGACGGTTGAGGATAATATGGGGTTCGGGCTTAAGATGACCGGTCATCCCAAGGATGCGATCCGGGAAAAGGTGGCAGAGGCCAGCCGGATCCTGAAGCTGGATCAATACCTTAAACGCAAACCCAAGGCGCTGTCGGGCGGGCAGCGCCAGCGCGTCGCCATCGGACGTGCGATCGTGCGCGGGCCGGATGTCTTTCTCTTCGATGAGCCGCTGTCAAATCTCGATGCCGAGCTGCGCGTGGATATGCGGGTCGAGATCGCTCGGCTACACAAGGAAATTGGCGCCACCATGATCTATGTGACCCATGATCAGGTGGAGGCGATGACGCTGGCAGACAAGATCGTCGTGCTTCGGGCCGGTCGCGTCGAACAGGTTGGCAGCCCGATGAAGCTATACGCCGATCCCGACAACCGCTTCGTCGCGGGATTTATCGGCTCGCCGAGCATGAATTTCCTTCAAGCGACCGTTTCCGGCGGCGCGGTCACAGTACCCGCTCTTGGCGGCCGCCGGATCGCGGCCTCTGTCACGCTGCCTGAAGAGGGTGCATCGGTCCTTGTGGGATTGCGCCCGCAGCATCTCTCTGTCGTCGCCCGTGACAGCGATCTGATCCTTGATCTGCGCGAGCGGCTGGGCGGTGTGTCCTACGACTATCTACGCACCCCAACAGGCGAGAAGATCATTGTCGAAACACGGGGGGACGAGGCGCTGCCCGAAGGAAGCGCCGTCGCCTTGGATTTTGACGATGCTGACGCCTATTTCTTTGACGGGACGACAGAGCTGCGTCTGCGCTAGAAGGAGGAGGGCTGTCAGCGATGGTCCGCGGCTACAGTGACTGCATCCGCTTTGTCTTTCCCGACCATGCCGGGTTGCTGACGGCATCTGCGAGGGTTGCGGCGACATCGCCTCGTGCGGCGACGCCTTCGGGATCGACCTGCTCGCCGAACAGCAGGTCTCCGCTGCCGTCGCCATCAGTCAGACGTACTGGGCGCAGGATCGCGTAGTCCAGTCCCGACTGTTCCAGATAAACATCCGCGTCGTGTTTGGCCTGCAGGTAATGGGCAAGTTCGCTTTCGGGATCGGGATCGCCGGCTCCTATCGAACTAAGCATGACAAACCGGGTCACGCCCGATGATTTTGCAAGATCCACAAGCGCCTTCGCGCCATCACGATCAACCTTGTCCGTCATCTCGCGAGAGGTGTCGCCGCCAGATCCTGCTGCAAAGATCACACCGTCGCACCCCTCGCAGACATCCGTAGGCAGGTCGGTAAGGTCGCCGCGCCGCGTGCCAGTCCCGGGTGGAAGCGTGCTGGTATCCGACCCCTCCCGGATCAATGCGATGGGCTGATGGCCCAGGCGCTGGAGTTTTTCCACCACACGGCGGCCTGTATTGCCAGTAGCACCTGCGACAAGAACTTTCATAACGGTCTCCTCATTTCGATAATGGGATTGGGACAATTGGGGGGACACAGCAGGGCCACGTGTCAGAACGACGGAGCCATCGGTCCCACCTTCGCCACTGCGGCCTTGTAGCCATCCTGTGCCTGCAGATCGGTCCAGTAGCGCGCGACGCGCGGCGCATCCTTCAGCGCGCCAATCGCCGCCAGATTGGCGAGGATGTACGAGAACTGGATATCGGCGAGCGCGGCCTGATCGCCAAACAGCAAACCCGTTTCAGGAAGCTGCTGGGCGATGTAGTCCAGATGAAGGTCCAGAGCTTTCTTGGCCTCATCGCCAGCATCATCTCCCTTCAGGGCCGGCAGGAGCACGCCCATCGCAACGTCGGCGAAGGAGCTCTCGACGTAGTCGAGCAGCTCGTCGTGGCGCAATGCGTCTGCTGTCCCCGGAGCTGGTTGATGGCGGCTGTCACCATAGCGATCAGAAAGATACCGCAGGCAGGTCGCCGATTCCGCTATCTTCATGTCGGCGTCCTCAATCACAGGCGATTTGCCGAGCGGATGAATCTTGGCAAGGCTTTCAGGCGCCCTGAAGTTATCCGTGCGGTCGTAGGTTGTGACATCATAGGGTTGCCCGAGGTCTTCCATCAACCAGATCAGGCGAATGGCGCGGGAGTAGGCGAGGCAGTGGATCTTCAGCATGAGCAGCGTTTCCTTCAGAGTGGGTCAATTCCGCGCTCGGCTCAGATACTTGTCATGCCAGTGATGCGCGGTCACAAAAGAAAGACGGCATCGGTGCCGTCGTCGAATACTCAACAGCCCGGATCGCGATTTCGTTCCCGATAAAGCGCCCGCATTGTAGACTGCGATCCGGCGGATATCGGAACCCGAGCGGTGCGGAGGGCGTTTCGCAGCCAGGGGGGCAGCAGGACGAAACCAGCAAATCGCAGGACAGGAGGAGAAACAGTATGGCCGGAGGATGGACCCGCGATGGTGCGGTGAGTGAACAGATCGAAGCGTCAATCAGTGACGAGCTGGCGCGTCTCAGGTCGAGGCGCGCTCCTGTCGGTGAAAGCCTGACACATTGCGCCGATTGCGAGGAGCCGATCCCCGAACCGCGGCGTAAGGCGATCCCTGGCGTCAAACTCTGTATCGAGTGTCAGCAGGAACGCGACGGCGCCCAGCAGGCGCGTGGCGGGATCAATCGGCGCGGCTCCAAGGACAGCCAGCTGAAGTAACATGGTCCTTTCGCCGATTTGATCGCGCCGAAGTATCTTCCTCGCGCCATCTGCGGATGCTATATCCCGAGCCGGGCTCACAGGCGATGGCGTCGCCGCAGGCAGACTGCTCTGGCCCAAAACCACGCTCCTGTACGCCGGGACTTTCAATCGGGAGATTGAAGGCCCCGCCTTTGCCTCCCGAGATCAAGGGAGGCATCCATGGCCTGGTCGCCGGAAAAAACTGAAGTCAAAAGCTGGAATGAATGGGACACGCTGCGCCATGTGATCGTGGGCCGTGCCGATGATTGCCACATCCCGCCGGAAGAGCCCGCGCTGGATGCCAAGGTGCCGGAAGACAGCGACATGCGCGGCCAGTGGGGTCGCCGCCCGCAGGAAACCATCGACCGTGCCAATGAGCTATTGGACAATTTTGCCAGCCTGCTGCAGAACCGCGGTATCCGGGTGGACCGGCCGGTTTCGATTGATCATTCCCAGCCGATAACCACCCCGGACTTCCACACCGACAGCCAGTTCGGCTGCATGCCGCCGCGTGACGTGCTGCTGACTGTCGGCCGTGAGATGCTGGAAGCGACGATGTCCTACCGCTGCCGCTGGTTCGAATACCTGAACTACCGCCCGCTTTTGCAGAAATACTGGGAAGAAGACCCCAGGTTCCGCCACGAAGCCGCCCCCAAGCCGCGCCTCACGGACGCAGATTACCACCCGGATTACCTCAGCGAGAAGATCGGCGTGGCCAAGCGGCTGGAATGGGCGGCGGAGAAATTCTTTGTCACCACCGAGGAAGAGCCGCTGTTTGACGCCGCCGACGTGTTGCGCTTTGGCAAGGATCTGGTGGTGCAGCACGGCTTCACAACGAACCTCAAGGGCATTGAGTGGCTGCGCCGCCACTTCCCGGACCACCGGGTGCATACGGTGAACTTCCCGGGCGATCCGTACCCGATCCACATCGACGCCACTTTCACACCGCTGCGCCCGGGGCTGATCCTGAACAACCCGCAGCGCCGTCTGCCGGAAGAGCAGCGCGAGATGTTCAACAAGAACGGCTGGGACATCGTTGACGCGGCGCAGCCCGCCCATAACACCCCGCCGCCACTGTGTTATTCTTCCACATGGCTCAGCATGAACGTGCTGGTGCTGGATCCGAAAACCGTCTGCGTCGAGAAATCCGAGGTCTATCAGGCCGAGCAGATGGACAAGCTGGGCATGGAGGTGGTCGAGGTCGAGTTGCGCGACGCCTATGCCTTTGGCGGCGGGTTGCACTGCTGTACGGCAGATGTCTACCGCGACGGCGACTGCGAAGATTACTTCCCGCATCAGTGAGCAGTGGCGCGCCGTCAGCTACGGCGCGCCACTCTTCGACGGTTAATCTTGACCGTACTTGTCTACCGGGAGCAGGTCTCCAGTGCAGGTATCCTGCGGACCAGTTTCGCATGCGTTGCTAACCGTCGCTACTCAGTCGGTCCGGCTCGCTGTCTGAGGCTGTCAGATGCCGTATTTCTTGCGCAGCTTGCGGACCTGTGACGAGATCTTGTTCCCGGGCTTCACGCGTTCGGCGAACTCCTTCGTCGGCTTGTACCATGATTGGTCCTTGTCGCTGTACTTCCACAGCTGGCCCTTGCTGTCTGCTACATGGCGGAAGCATTCTTTGTTCTGATCCCCGGACCCGCCTTCGCTGCTGTACCAGAGCGCCTCATAGCACAGCTGGCCCTTTGAGGTTGCGTACCATTTTCCCAAGCCAACGCTGTCTTCCCAAACGGCTTGGAAGCTCCCGTCAGGCGCCCAATACGAGCCCCCTTTGCTCCAGATCCATGTCTTGCCGGAATAAAGCTCGACAACCGTTTGTCCGCTTACGCGGTTTTTCCGGTCAGGGCCCGCTGCGAAAACCGGCGTCGCTGCCAGGGCTGACACAATCGCCAAAACACAAATTTTTTTGAAAATAAACATTACTCATCCCCTCAAACTGGTGAACGGCGAAACTATACCATAAATTGTCCGAAAATCCGACAGTGCGGTTCCAGGAGTGTAAAGGCTTTTGCTGCCTGGGGTGACCGCCAACTGGCGGCGATTGATGATGGTTTATTCGCGCGGTAGGGCCATCCGCAGGATGTGCCGGGGGCCGGCAAGGCCATGGGGATAGATGCCGCCGGTGTCCTGAAACCCGCCTTTCTGATAGCAGCGAACCGCCGGAGAGTTTTGCAAATTCACCCTCAGCACCACTGCATGGCTGGCCGGGTACTGGGTCGGCAGATTGCTCTGTAAAGCAGAGACGGCTGTGGGGGCATAACCTTTACCCTACGCGCCGCGGTCGATCATAAGCGCGCGCAGGCCCAGCTCATCTGCCGAGGCGAAATCATAGGTTTCGTGTTAAAGGCGGTCGATCTTCAAGAACCCCAGCGCGCGGGGGCCGTCGAGGATGGCGTGAAAATCCACGCCGTCCTCATCTTCTTCAAAGGCCTGCGCCACGGTGCCAGAGAAGCGGACCTGATCCGGTTCCACACTTATATGGGTGACCAGATCAAACTCGCTGCACGCCACCGAGCGCAGGGTAATGGGCTTCACCCCTCCATCGCTTCCAGCTCATCAATCATCTCGGAGATCATGCTTAGGCCCTTGTCCCAGAAGGTGGGATCAGAAGCATCCAGGCCAAAGGGCGCCAAAAGTTCCTTGTGGTGTTTGGAGCCGCCTGCCTTCAGCATGTCGAAATACTTGTCCTCGAACCCTTCGGCCCCCTCGGCGTAGACGGAGTAGAGCGCGTTCACCAGCCCGTCGCCGAAAGCATAGGCGTAGACGTAGAAGGGGGAGTGGACAAAATGCGGCACATAGGTCCAGAAGGTCTCGTAGCCCTCCATGAAATCAAAGGCTTCACCAAGGCTCTCGGCCTGTACCGACATCCACAGCGCGTTGATGTCATCAGGGGTCAGCTCGCCTTCGGCGCGGGCGGCATGCAATTTGCATTCAAAGTCATAGAACGCGATCTGGCGCACAACCGTGTTGATCATGTCCTCGACCTTGCCTGCCAAGAGGATCTTGCGCTCGTTCTGGTCCTTGGCGTTTTCCAGCATCTTGCGGAAGGTCAGCATCTCGCCGAACACAGATGCGGTTTCCGCTAGCGTCAGCGGCGTTGACGACAACATTTCGCCCTGCTCGGCTGCAAGTACCTGGTGCACGCCGTGGCCCAGCTCATGCGCGAGCGTCATCACATCGCGCGGTTTGCCGAGGTAGTTCAGCATCACATAGGGGTGCACATCGGTGACGGTCGGGTGAGCAAATGCCCCCGGCGCCTTGCCCGGTTTCACGGCGGCGTCGATCCAGCCCTTGTCAAAGAACGGCTCTGCCAGATCGCCCATGCGCGGATCAAAAGCGCTATAGGCATCCATCACCATCTTGCGTGCTTCCTCCCATTTGACGGTGCGGGAGGTCTCCATTGGCAGCGGCGCATTGCGGTCCCAGACCTGCATCCGGTCCAGCCCCAGCCATTTGCGCTTCAGCTCGTAATAGCGATGCGACAGCTTGGGGTAGGCGGCCACCACAGCTTCTCGCAGGGCCTCGACGACCTCCGGCTCGACGTGGTTGGAGAGATGGCGTCCCATCTGCGGAGAGGGCATCCCGCGCCAGCGGTCCAGGATTTCCTTTTCCTTGGCCTGGGTATTGTGGACACGGGCAAAGATCTTGATGTTGTCGGAGAACACCCGGGCAAGTTCGCGCGCCGCGGCTTCCCGCTTGGTGCGGTCTTGTTCGGTCAACAGGTTCAGCGTGCCTTCGATGTTCAACTCTTCGCCGTCAACGGTGAAGGTGAGGCCGGCAATCGTTTCGTCAAAAAGCCGCTCCCAGGCGTCGCCTACAACGCCCAGATCATGCAGGAATTTCTCCAGCTCGTCAGACAGCTGATAAGGCTTCATCGCGCGAATACGGTCAAAAATCGGTTTGTAGCGGGCGAGATCGCTGTTGGCGGCGAAATGGGCCTCCAGTGCCGCGTCTTCAATCCGGTTGATTTCAAGCGAGAAGAACACCAGCGGCGTGGTGAAGATCGTTACCTTCTCCTGCATGTCGGACATGAATTTGGCGCGACCGGCATCGGTGGTCAGCTGATAATAGCGCAGACCAGCAAAGGACATGATCCGCCCGGCGATGGCGTTGATCTTCTCGTTGCGCAAGACGCAGGCCAGCAGACCGTCGGCATCCAGATCGGCCAGTTTGCCTTCGTAGTCACTGGCGAAACTGGCGCATTCTTTCTCCAGCCAGTTGAGGTCGCGGTCCAACTCTGCCGCATCCTCAGAGGTGTAGAGGTCGCTCAGATCCCACTCAGGCAGATTGCCCAGCCCATCCGGCCCGGCACCGCCCGCAGTATTGGCGTTGGCGTCTCGCATCAGGTCGCGGTCAAGGAAGGGAGCGTTGAACATCAGGGCACCTCGGGCTGTTGTGTGTCTTCTCCGACATCTAAGCGCGAGGGCTGGGGATCACAAGCAAGCGGCCCGCGTCGGGCGGCGATTTATTGGCCGGGCAGGGGGCACTGCGCGCGAGATTTTAAGAACGCTGATCGCGTCAGCCTGTCCGGGGTGAACCTAGTCTGCGTATTGATCGAATAAACGGGTGATCTTGTCAAAAATGGCGCGGCGGGTTTCAGCCCCTTCCATCATCACCTCATGCTGCGCCCCCTCGACCAGATCCAGTTCGCCGCCCGGCCAGCGCGCCATCCGGTCATGAATGGCTGCCGTATTGACGATCTGTTCCTGTGTGCCGAGGAAGGTGATGCAGGGCAGTGCGGGTGAGGGCATTTTCGCAAGGGCTGCACATTCTCGCAGGCTTTCGCCCAGCCATCGGACGGTCGGCCCGCCAAGCGACAGATCGGGCTGTGCCGCAAGCTGATCCTGCATCAGGCGGTACATCTCAGGATCATTGGTGAGCGAATTGCCCTCGAACGGGCTGGCCTGCACATATGGGGCTAGGGTTGTCGTCGGGGTCCGCATTGCGCCGATGCCGAAC
The DNA here is from genome assembly GCF_048056915.1 of Phaeobacter sp. JH20_02. NCBI lineage: Bacteria > Pseudomonadati > Pseudomonadota > Alphaproteobacteria > Rhodobacterales > Roseobacteraceae > Phaeobacter > Phaeobacter sp. JH20_02. The sequence continues at coordinate 261,473 of NZ_JAYMVP010000022.1, forward strand.
CGGTCACCCATAGAACTGAGCAGCCGCGCCACGGGCCGCAGCGCGGGCGGGATCTGAATTCCCCACATCGGCGCGGAAAAAATGCAGGCTTTGACCGGAAGCCCTTCCATGACTGCGCGCAGACCGATGGCGCCGCCCATAGAATGGCCGAGGACGAACCATGGTTTCGGCAGAGCGAGCCGATCGGCCAGCTCGACCGCCGCTTGGACGTCTTTCTGAAAATCGCGAAAGGCGACGACGTGACCCAGAAGCCGCTCCGGCAGCATCCTGTCCGCCAGCCCCTGGCCGCGCCAGTCGATTGCCAGCGTTGCATAGCCTCGGCTTGCCAGATCCTGGGCAGCTCCGCCGTATTTTTCGATATATTCGGTGCGCCCGGGAAACAGCAGTAACGTGCCCTTCTCAGCGCCCGCAGGGCGCCAATGGCCCACGCGGATGCGCAGGCCATCGCTGGTGCTCACCCAATGGGCCTGCCCGCCGTCTGGTCCTCGCGCGATATCGGCAAAGAAGGGAGCGGGGGTCAGATCCATCGGGCGCGCGTCCATCAGGCCATCGCCGATGCCAGTTTCATCGCGGTGCCCATGTCACCGTCGATGGTCAGCTTGCCGCTCATGAACGCGGTGGTCGGATTCAGTTCACCCTCGATGATGGACTGAAACGTCTCTGCGTCGGCGGTCATGGTGACCTCTGCCTCTTCGTCGGCGACGCGGGCCCCGTTCTGATCCAGCATGATGGTACCCATGCCGGTGATGTCGAATTTGGCGGAGCCGTCAAAGCCACCATCCATTTTTGCGTTCAGCGTTTCTGCTGCTTGGGTCAGCGTTTCGCTCATGTTCAGTCCTCATTTTGGTCCGCAGCCTGCAAATTTATGTGAAGGATGTCCTTCCCACTCTGGAAAACGCAGTCTGCGCGGTTACACTTAACCCATCATGGTTGCAAAATTCTCCAATCTCAAAGCTATCGTGGCGGCAACGTCTTTGACAGTCCTGTTTTCCGTGCCTTTGCAAGGTCACGCTCAGGAGGTTCAGGGCGAGGCGGACCTGCTGGCCGCTTTGTCCGATGCCGACCCGCAGGAAGCCATCGGTCTGGACAGATCCCTGCAGGCGCTCTGGAACAGTAGCGGCTCGCCTGCGATGGACCTGCTTTTGAAACGTGGCAAGGACGCGCTGGACCGCGGCGATACCCGGATTGCCATCGAGCATCTGACTGCGCTGACCGATCATGCGCCAGAATTTGCCATGGGCTGGTACGAGCGCGCACGGGCGTATTTCACCGCGGGCCTCTATGGCCCTGCCGTGGGCGATCTGGAGCAGACGCTGATGCTGAACCCCAACGACTACAATGCGATTTTTGCGCTGGGGGCGATGTTCGAACAGTTCAATGACCCGCAAAACGCCTATGAGGCCTATAAAAGGGCGCAGGCTATACATCCGCACCACGAGGCGATAACCAGCGCGCTCGACCGGCTGAAGACCGAAGTCGAGGGCAAAGAGCTTTAGGGCGGACAGTTGAGCTCGGTTCGGGCGTTGAGGGCAATATCATGACAGGCACGCAGAGTTCCGGGAGCGCCCGGGTCCTGGCGGTTTTGGGGCCGACCAATACCGGCAAGACGCACTATGCGATTGAACGTATGCTGGGGCATCGCACGGGTGTCATGGGATTCCCGTTGCGGCTTCTGGCGCGCGAGGTCTATGACAAGGTCGTCGCCGCCCGTGGCCCGTCGGTGGTGGCACTGATCACCGGTGAAGAGCGTATCGTGCCGCCGCGCGCACAATACTGGATCTGCACTGTTGAGGCGATGCCCGAGGGGATGGGCTGCGATTTCCTTGCGGTGGATGAAATCCAGCTCTGCGCCGACCCGGAACGGGGCCATGTCTTTACCGACCGTCTGCTAAGGGCGCGTGGCACTCATGAGACGCTGTTTCTTGGCGCTGACACCATGCGCGGGCCGATTGCTGCGTTGGTTCCGGGCGTGCAGTTTATGCGCCGCGAACGGCTTTCGGATCTGGTCTATGCCGGATCCAAGAAGCTCAGCCGGATGCCTGCGCGCACCGCTATCGTCGGGTTCTCCATCGACAATGTCTATGCCATCGCCGAACTGTTGCGCCGACAGAAGGGCGGGGCAGCCGTTGTGATGGGCGCGCTCAGCCCCCGGACCCGCAACGCCCAGGTCGAGCTCTACCAGAATGGCGAGGTGGACTATCTGGTCGCGACCGATGCCATCGGCATGGGTCTCAATCTGGATATCGATCACGTCGCCTTTTCTTCGCTCAGCAAATTTGACGGTCGCCGGATGCGGCAATTGGCCCCGAATGAACTGGCCCAGATCGCGGGGCGGGCAGGGCGCGGGATGAGTCACGGCAGCTTTGGGGTTACCGGCGATGCCCCGCCGCTGGAGGATGGCGTCGCGCAGGCGATCATGGAACACCGGTTCACGCCGTTGAAGAAATTGAACTGGCGTTCCTCGGCGCTGCAATTCGGCACGGTAGAGGCACTGATCCGCTCTCTCGAATCAGCGCCTGACGATCAGAACCTGATCCGCGCCCGCGAAGCGGACGATCTTATCGCCTTGAAATCGTTGTCCCAGCAGGATGAAATTCTGGCGCGCACAACCAACGCGCCCTCGGTACGATTGCTCTGGGATATCTGTCGCATCCCGGATTTTCGCGGTATCTCGCAATCGGAACATTCGGGGCTCTTGGGCGTTTTGTTCCAGTATTTGCACGACTCAGGCGTTGTCCCGGACGACTGGCTGGCGCGGCAGGTCAAACGGATTGATCGGGTTGATGGCGACATTGACGCATTGTCGAAACGTTTGGCCTTTATACGTACATGGACCTATGTCGCACAAAGGAACGGCTGGGTCCGTGATGAAAGTCATTGGCGCGGGGAGACGCGCGCTGTAGAAGACAGATTGTCGGACGCCTTGCACGAACGTCTGACTCAGCGATTTGTGGACCGGCGCACATCCGTGCTTTTGCGCCGGCTCAAACAGAAGGAGGCCCTTTTGGCCGAAGTGAATGATAAGGGTGAAGTGACCGTCGAAGGTGAATTCGTTGGTCGTCTTGAAGGGTTCCGGTTCTCGCCGGACAAGGGCGCACAAGGCGCCGAGGCAAAGGCGTTGAAATCCGCCTCCCTGCAAGCACTCGCACCGCATTTCCATCTCCGGGCTGACCGTTTTTACAACGCGCCGGATACCGAAATTGATTTTACCGATCAGGGCGGCCTGATGTGGGGTGAATATGCTGTCGGCAAATTGGTGGCCGGCGCTGACCCGCTGAATCCGCGCATCGAGGTGTTTGTCGACGATACTGCGGGCCCAGATGTGGCCCAGAAGGTCGAACGCCGCCTGCAACATTTCATCTCACGCAAGATCAACGCGCTGTTTGAGCCGCTGCTCAACCTGCAGCGCGACGAGGAGCTGACCGGCCTGGCCCGTGGCTTTGCCTTCCGTATGGTCGAGGGTCTGGGTCTGCTGCCGCGCGGCAGTGTCGCGCAGGAAGTGAAAGATCTGGACCAGGATGCACGTGGCGCGTTGCGCAAACATGGCATCCGCTTTGGCCAGTTCACCATCTTCATGCCGCTGCTTCTGAAGCCGGCGCCGACCCGCCTGCGGCTGGTGCTCTGGGCTCTGTCCGAGGGTCTTGGCGAATTCCCCGATGCACCGCCTGCCGGTCTGGTGACCGTTCCTGTGATCAAGGATGCTCCGCAGGGCTATGATACCATGTGCGGGTATCGCAACGCGGGCGAACGCATGATCCGTATCGACATGCTCGAACGTCTTGCAGACATGCTGCGCGCCGAAGACAGCCGTGGCGGGTTCGAGGCCAAGGCCGACATGCTGTCGATCACCGGCATGACGCTGGAGCAGTTTGCAGATTTGATGCAGGGGCTTGGCTATCAGGCCGACAAGGGCGAGCGGATCAAGGCCAAGGCGGTTGACACCGTGGTCACCGAAACCAGCACGCCTGATGCGGATATCCCGGTGATGGACGCGGCGCAACAGGTTGAAAACACGCCTGCCGCCGCCCCGGATGAGACCGATACCGCTGCCGTCACTGAAACAGTTACCGCTGATCCTGATGCGCCAGCCGATGTTCCGGGTGATGTTGCGGCGATTGAGGACGCAGGGGTGGCACCGGTTGCAGAAACCATGGCCGACCCGGCAGCAGTTGATCCGATCCCCGAGACCGCCGAGATCGAGACCCCGGTTGGCGAAGCTGCCGATGCCAATGTAGACGAGCTTGAGATGGAGGTGTTCTACACCTTCACCTGGGGGCGCGCCCGGAAGACGGGCGGCCACCGCGGCGGTGGCCGTCGCGGTCAGGACGCTGGCGAGAGCGGTGCAAAGCGTGGCGGCGACGCTGTGCGCGGCAAGGGCAAACCACGTGGCGGCAAGCCTGGCCGCGATGGCAAGCCCGGCAAGAAGGGTGGCCGTCAGGATCAGGGCAGCAAAACCTATTCGGCCCGCCCGCCGAAGAAGGAAAAGCAGATTGATCCCGACAATCCCTTTGCAGCGGCGCTGATGGGACTGAAACAATCCGATTGATCGGCTGCTGGTGCCATGGATGACGCAGGTCTCTGAAAAGATCAGGATCGACAAATGGTTGTGGCAGGCGCGGTTCTTCAAGACCCGTAGCCTGTCCGCCAAGATGGTCAGCGCGGGCCATCTCCGTCTCAATGGCAACAAGATTGCAAAACCGGCTCAGAACGTCTCTCTTGGGGACGTTCTGACCTTCCCTCAAGGGCGCATCATCCGGACCGTCCGGGTCGAAGCACTTGGAACACGGCGCGGACCTGCTCCAGAGGCACAGGCGCTGTACTTTGATTTGACCGAAAAACAGGACCCCGTGCCGCGTAATCCGCGCTACGAAGGAAAAGGTCGCCCGGATAAGAAAGAGCGCAGGGCGCTTGATCTTAGTCGCCGGGATGGCGCGTTTTGACATCTTGAAGCCGGCGCTCGGGTGAATTAGCTACAAGCCAAACAGCTACGGGACTCGGCCACCATGACTTATGTCGTTACGGATAACTGCATCGCCTGCAAATACACCGACTGCGTCGAAGTCTGTCCGGTCGATTGTTTCTACGAGGGCGAGAATACCCTGGTGATTCACCCGGATGAATGTATCGACTGCGGCGTCTGCGAACCGGAATGCCCCGCCGATGCGATCCGCCCGGATACCGAGCCGGATATGGACAAATGGGTTGAGTTCAATCGGAAATACTCCGAAATGTGGCCAGTCATCGTCTCCAAGAAAGATCCACTGCCAGATGCAGAGGAACGCGACGGAGAAGAAGGCAAGTTGGAGAAGTACTTCTCCGAAGCTCCCGGCGAAGGCGGCTGATAACAGCAGGTGTCTGCGGCTCCAGCTGGCTGGTTGCTTCGCGACTCACCTTTGCAAGACTGCGCGGTCCGGGAACGGGCCGCACCGGAGACCCGCCGTTTTATGGCATTTTTCGGGTCTGGATCCATTGGGACCATGATGTTTCACGGAGCGCTGCCTTTTTGTGGGGCAGAAAATATGATATACTCTTTCAGTAAATGACCAACCACGGATGTCCGCCTTGACTGTGCGCCCTGCGACGCACGGGTCCTATGGCGGTTTTTCTGCGGCATTTCTGTGGGTGCGGGTATTCGGATCACCGCGCGCGTGGATGTGTGGCAGCCCAGCCGACCCGAAGGTCGGCACAGAGCGAGGAAAGACCTGTATGACTAAATCGAAGAAGCCTGAATTCCGCCCTGACGACTATGTTGTGTACCCTGCCCATGGCGTTGGCCAGATCATCTCGATCGAAGAGCAGGAAGTGGCCGGCTTCACGCTGGAACTGTTTGTGATCACCTTTGAGAAGGACAAGATGACACTGCGGGTGCCGACCAATAAAGCCACCGAAATCGGCATGCGGTCGCTCAGCTCCCCCGATGTGATCGCCAAAGCCATGACCACGCTCAAAGGCAAGGCGAAAGTCAAACGCGCCATGTGGTCGCGTCGCGCCCAGGAGTATGAGCAGAAGATCAATTCCGGTGACCTGATCTCCATTGCTGAAGTGGTCCGTGACCTGCACCGCACTGATGACCAGCGTGAACAAAGCTATTCCGAGCGTCAGCTCTATGAAGCGGCACTTGAGCGTCTGACGCGCGAGGTTGCGGCGGTTTCAGGTGGTGACGAAATCTCCGCCGCCAAGCAGGTGGACGAGGTGCTGACCTCCCGCGCGGCCTGATCCAGATCTGATCGCCGCAGGGTCCGATCCATCGGATATACGAACAAAGAAACCTAGGCCGCGCTCCAGGGCGTGGCCTTTTTCGTTTCTGCGCTATGCTTTAGGCGCTGGACATGTGGATCGTGACGGCGTTCGTATGTGACACGTCGAGCCAAGACCCCAAAAACGAGCAGAGAACACCATGACGGACCTAAAGACTCGCCTGACCGATCTCTATCGCGGGACCGACAGCGCGTCGGTCCGGTTTCGCTACGGGCTGATCGGATTTGATGCGGTTACAATTCTATTTTTCATGTCGACGGCCCATATTCCCCACGGTCCCTGGCTGATCGGGCTGAGCTGGATGGCCGGTGTCGTCATCGCTTTGGATCTGGCGGCGCGGTTCTGGATCAGCGGCAACCGCCGCAAACTGCTCTGGCGCATCTATACGCTGGCCGACATAGTGGTGCTGATCTCACTGCTGCTGGAGACGATCCTGCCGGGAGGGCTGGCTTTCCTACGTATCCTACGAGGGCTGCGGCTGATCCACTCCTATCATCTGCTACAGGACCTGCGGCGCGACAGCCGGTTTTTCCGCCGCCATGAAGATGCAATCATCGCGGGGATCAACCTCTTCATCTTTGTCTTCGCAACCTCGATGACGGCTCTGGTGTTCTTCATGGATACATCCGGCAGCGATTATCCTTACATTGACGCGCTGTATTTTACCGTGGCGACACTGACCACGACCGGCTTCGGCGACATCACCATGGCCACACCAGCTGGCAAGACATTTTCGGTTTTTGTCATGGTTGTGGGGGTGACTTTGTTCGTGCGGCTGGCGCAGGCGATCTTTAACCCCCAGCGGGTGCGCTACACCTGCAGCCAATGCGGATTGACGCGCCACGATATCGACGCGGTGCATTGTAAACATTGCGGCGGGCAGCTGAAAATCCGCACCAGCGGGGTGGAGTGACCGGAACCAGGCGTGGCTGTTCAGCCAAGCGCCGCCGCAAGGACCAGCAACCCGGAAAGCTCGCTCAGCTGTTGCGTCGCCCCCAGCACATCCCCGGTTTGTCCGCGAATCTTGGTACGCGCGGTTGCCGCGATCACGGCTGTCGCGGCAAGCATGGCCAGCAATACGCCCCAGCCTGACCAGCCCAGTATCAGCAGCGCCACCAGACCCGCAATCGCCAGCCCCAGCCCGCAGGCACGCCAAGGCGGTCGGCCGACGGAGGATGACAGACCCGAGCCGCGCGCATTCGCAAGCGCGGCCATCACCAGTGGCATCATGGCCCGGCTCAGCATTGCAACAGGCAGTAGGGCCCAGGGGGCGGCCGCCGTCAGAATGCTGGCGTACGCCATCCAGCGTAGGCCAACGCTCAGGATCAGGGCCAGAACGCCATAGGTGCCGATATGGCTGTCCTTCATGATCTCCAGCCGCCGCTCCCGCGTGAAGCCACCCCAGAACCCATCAGCTGTATCGGCCAGCCCGTCCTCATGCATCGCCCCGGTCAGCACTGTCTGCGTCAGCAGCGCAATCCCCGCCGCGACCATCGGGCTGAGCCCGAAGGCCAGCACCATCATCGACAGAATGCAGGCAGGTAACGCAACGGCAACCCCGGCAAAGGGGAAGGCCCAGACCGCGTGCGCATGGCGCGCAAACTGTTGTTTTTGCAACTTTGGCATCGGCAAACGTGTCAACAAGATCAACACGAGTAGAAAATCTATGCCAGATATGTCGTTTTTTCGCATTTGCGGGCCTCACAGAGGGCTTGCGGTGTCAAGATGAACGGGTACATACGGATGATCCGCTTTACCTGCGACGACCCCTTCGATGCAATGAGGCTTTCAATGCTGTCACCGCTCTTTTCGCTTGATCACTTTCGTGCGCAGCTTGCGCAGGCCCCGGGGGTGGACGAACAGGCTGAGACCGCTGCCGCCGAGCGCAACAGTCAACTGACCAAACCGCCTGGTTCGCTGGGGCGGCTTGAGGATCTGGCAATCTGGTACGGCAGCTGGCGCGGAAGCGAGCGCCCGGTGATCCGCGCGCCGCAGGTGATCGTCTTTGCCGGCAACCACGGGATTGTGGAGCAGGGGGTGTCTGCCTTTCCCAGTGAAGTGACAGCGCAGATGGTCGCGAACTTCAAACACGGCGGCGCGGCGATCAATCAGCTGGCCAAGCTGGCAGGCGCCCGGCTGGATGTTCACAGCCTTGATCTTGAAAAACCCACTCAGGATTTCACCAAAGGCGCCGCCATGGACAGCGTCGAGCTGCTCAGCGCGCTTCAGACCGGGTGGAAGTCGGTGGATCCGGCTGCGGATTTGCTTGTTGTCGGCGAAATGGGCATCGGCAATACGACACCCGCCGCAGCGCTGGCCTGCGCGCTGTTTGGCGGCGACGCTGCGGATTGGACCGGCCGGGGGACCGGTATTGATGATACCGGGCTTGCCAACAAAACCCGGGTCGTGGCCGAAGGAGTGGCCTTGCATGGCCCTGCCATCACCGACGGTGTCGAGGCGCTGCGCCGTTTGGGCGGGCGCGAGATTGCAGCCATGGCCGGGGCGATGACTGCGGCCCGCATGATGCGCATCCCGGTTATTCTTGATGGCTTTATCTGCTGTGCCGCTGCGGCCTGCTTGATGCGGACCCATCCGGCGGCGCTGGATCATGCGGTCGCGGGTCACCAGAGCGCCGAAAGCGCCCATGCCGCGCTGTTGACCCACCTGGGCAAGCCGCCGTTTCTCTCGCTTGACCTGCGCCTTGGCGAGGGATCGGGTGCGGCTTTGGCGATCCAGGTCCTGCGGGCCGCCGTTGCCTGCCACAGCGGTATGGCGACATTTGAAGAGGCGGGCGTCTCCGTCAGCTAGGCCGGGGCGCGACGGGGCAGGATCGGCGCTCAGGCTGACTTCTGGTCAGTGGACTTCTTGGCTTCGGCAAGCTCCAGCAGCGCTGTTTCCAGATCTTTTTCCAACTCGCGGGCGCGGGCGATGTAGGCTGGGTTTTCACTGGCCGGCGTGCCCGGGATCCAGAGGCTCGCCAGTTCCCGCACAGTATGGCGGTCATGCGCATAAAAGGTCTGTTCAGCCTGTGCGGCCTCATATTCGCTTAGGCCGATCTGCTCAAGAACGTAGCGCCCCGCGCGAAGCGAGCTGTCGAACATCTCGCGGACGATATCATTCGCCCCCGCCTTATAGAGCTCAAACACGTGGTTGCGGTCGAAGGCGCGCGCAACGATATGCAGCTCCGGATGGCCGCGACGGGCATGGGCGACCAGCCTCAGCGCGGCCTCGCGATCATCCAATGCGACAACCAGAACCTTGGCCTTGGCAATCCCCGCGGCTTTTAGCAGCTCTGGCCGGGTCGGATCGCCGAGGAAGCTCTTCACCCCGAACCGGCGCATCAGCTGTACCGAGGCCATATTGCTATCGAGCACAACCGTGTTGAACCCGCTGGCGCGCACCAGACGATTGACAATCTGACCAAAGCGGCCAATCCCGGCTATGATGACGGGACCTTCTTCATCGATTTCGTCGGCGGCCTGTTCCTTGGGGTTGTCCTTGCTGTATTTCGACAGCACGTCATAAAGGATGAACAGAAGCGGGGTGATCAGCATCGACAATGCAATCACCAGAAGCAGCTTTTCCGACAGCTCGGGCGGCACGACATTGAGCTGCCGCGAAAATGCCAGCAGGACAAAGCCAAACTCCCCCGCCTGTGCAAGGCCCAGCGTAAACAGCCAGTGATTTCGTTTCTTCAGGCCGAAGGCCTTGCCGACAAAATAAAGCACTATGCCTTTTGCAAGGATGACGAGAAGCGCAAGGCCGATCAGATCGCCCGGCTCGGCCAGGAACAGGCGGTAGTTGATGCCAGCCCCGACCGTGATGAAGAACAGCCCCAGCAGCAGCCCCTTGAAAGGGTTGAGATCGCTTTCGAGTTCATGGCGAAATTCGCTGTTGGCCAGAACAACCCCGGCCAGAAAGGCGCCAAGCGCAGGCGAGAGACCAACCAGCGTCATCAGGAAGGAAATGCCGACGACGATCATCAGCGCCAGGGCGGTGTACATCTCCCGTAGATTCGATGCGTGGATGAAGCGGAAGACCGGGCGGGCAAGATAGACACCGGCCAGCACAATGGACGCAATCGCGCCAATGGTGACCAGCGTCACGGCCCAGCCGGGCAGCCCTTCGACCAGAGAAAGCGTTGCGTGGCCGGAGGCCGCATGGGCTTCCTCGGCGCTGCGCGCAATGGATCCATCGCCAATGATCTGAGCGCCATGCTGGGCAGCGAGCAGGGGCAGCAGTGCAAGAATCGGGATGACCGCGATATCCTGTGTCAGCAGCACCGAGAATGTCGCCCGCCCGCCACCGGTACGCATCAGGCCTTTCTCCGAGAGGGTCTGCAAGACGATCGCAGTTGACGAGAGCGAGAGCGCCAGACCAACGGCCAGGCTGACCTGCCAGGTCTCCCCCGCCAGCATGGCCGCGCCCATCAGGGCCACAGTGCTGAGAAGGATCTGTACCCCCCCAAGGCCAAGCAGTTTGTTCCGCATTGCCCAAAGCGCGCGCGGCTCAAGCTCCAATCCGATCAGGAACAGCATCATGACGACGCCGAATTCGGCGAAATGCCGCAGGTCTTCTGCTTCGCTTCCGACGAAGCCAAAAACCGGTCCGATGATAATCCCGGCCGCCAGATAGCCAAGCACGGAACCGAGGCCCAACCGCGCCGCGATGGGCACCGCAATTACAGCGGCTGCTAGGTAAATTGTCGCCTGATAAAGAAATGCGTCCATAGGCTTTGATATCGCAAGCGTAGGGCGTGTTGGCAACGTCTAACATGCCGCCGTCCCGATAGCGGAGCGTTGCCGCCGGTCGGCCTTTCACACCACCGATCATGAGACCGGGCAGAGACACGGCCGTGGATGTCAAAATACGGAGGGATCAACGAACCCCGGAGGCGCTCCACAGCAAGGAGTGCCCCCGGTCAGGCGCGCGAAAGCGCCATGCGAAAGAATGAGCCGCATAACAGCTTGGTCAGTGTCAGCGTTCCAGCGAGCGGATTTCATTGCTCAATTTGGCGATACGTTCCAGGCGATGGGAAATACGTTCCTGAAACACGCCGAGCTGGTCGATGATATCGGCAAGTGTCTCGCCCGATTCCGGCAGGCGGGCGCTTTCAATCTTACACAGGACACGGGTTGAGCTGAGGCCAAGAAAATGTCGGTGCATGACCTGACAGGCATGCATGATGCGCGAGGCCTCGCGGTCCACCTGATCCAGTCCTTTGCCGGCGCGCTCAAGCTGCGCAGCCACCAGTTCGGCCAGTACCTCACGCTCGCCCTGCATGTCGACATCGCCAAGGCTGCGCCGCTCTTTCTGAAGCTGGATGTCGCATTCCTTCAGAACGCGAACCATACATTCGACAAACAGTGAATCATCGACGGCGGTTTCAATCACCGCAAAATTGCTGTCTTTCCCCATTACATGGGCCGCGAACCAATCCGACATCTCGCGCGACATAGCACCGTAGTTCTGCGAGAGCACGGTGACCGGACCGCCTGACGGCTCAATGCGCGACGCGATGACCCGCAGGTTATGCGGGATCGTGTGCATGGCGTCGAAATCTTTGATCAGACCTTCGGTTTCCGCAACAAGCGTCTTGGCGTTGGCCAGCATCTTGCACAGATCGACGATCATCTGATCCGGCTCGTTCTCCAGCCCGATGTCTCGTGCGATCAGTTCTTCGCTCATCGCTTTTGTGGCGAATTGGCGGTAGTTTTCGTAACCATGTTCGACGATCCAGCTCTTCAGCCGTTCGGCGCTTTCCTCTGGCGACAGACCTTCGTCTTTTTCAGCAGCCAACAGCTTGGTATATAGGGCGCGCACGTTGTCAAAGATCTTGCTGCTGGGTTTGAGGCGGGCCGACAGATAGCCATCGCCGCAGGGCACGACAACCGCATAGACCCAGTAATACAGGCCATCCTTCGATTTGTTTTTGACGTAGGCGCCCATGGTCTGGCCGCTTTTGATCGTGTCCCAGAACAGTTGAAACACGCCCTTGGGCATGTCCGGGTGGCGAATGGTGCGATGCGGCGCGCCCAGCAGCTCTTCCCAGTCGTAATTGGACACCCTTCGAAATACATAGTTACCGGCAAGAATGACCCCGCGGCTGTCAGTGCGCGAGAAAAATACTTCGTTCAGCCCAAATGGGGCTTCTCCGCGGGAGGGGCGGCTTTCAATGCGACGATCTACAAAGGACACGGTCTCTATCCAATCTCTGAGTCTGTACCGTGTTTGTATATCGCACGAGTGTTCACGGAACCTTAAGTTGGCAGGGGGCCATCGCTTTTTAATTGTGCCATGACGATCTGACTTTGGACCCGCGCAACAGTGGGATGTGGCAGTAAAATTTCATGCAAAAGTCGATTCAGGGCGGCCAAATCAGTGCAAAATACCCTAAGTAAATAGTCCGCTTCGCCCGTCATCGTCCAGGCGGAGGTGATTTCCGGGCGCGATCTGACCAACCGGGAAAATCGCTCAGATTGTTCGGGTCCGTGGCTCTCCAGGTGAACCTGAACAAACCCCTGTACGCTCAACCCCAACTTGTCAGGATCAAGCCGCGCCTCGTAGCTGCGGATATAGCCATCGACCTCCAGTCGCTGCCTGCGTCGCCCCGCCTGACTGGCAGAGAGATTCAGCAATTCTCCCAGCTGCTGTGCGGTAAGATGGGCATCCTTCTGCAAGGCTGCCAGCAGTTTCTGATCGGTTGCGTCCAACATGTGCGGAACTTTCACGTAAATCACTCGATGAATGCGCGTTCTCCGCATCTGGCCCTAGGTGTAACCTAAACTATGCGCAAAACAAGCATCGGAATTGCGGTATTCTGGATGCAGCTACACCATTCCCGATCTGGAGGAAGCCGCATGGGTCCATTCCCGCATAATGCCCCGAAGTCCGTCATCAGCGCCGAAAACCCGGCCGGCACCGATGGTTTTGAATTTGTCGAATTCGCTCACCCCGAGCCTCAGGAGCTGCGCGATCTGTTTACGCGCATGGGCTATGAGCTGGTTGGTCATCATAAGGCAAAGCCCGGCGTGGAGCTGTGGCAGCAGGGCGATATCACCTATATCCTGAATGCCGAGGCCGGTAGCTTTGCCGAGAAATTCGTGGCCGAGCATGGTCCCTGCGCACCCTCGATGGGCTGGCGGGTGGTTGACGCGCAAAAAGCGTTCGAACATGCCCTGTCCAAAGGCGCCGAAGCCTATGAGGGCGACGACAAGACCATGGATGTGCCCGCGATCAAAGGGATCGGCGGCTCTCTGATCTACTTCATCGACCAGTACTATGACACCTCGCCCTATAACGAAGAGTTCGAGTGGCTGAAGCAGTCCAAACCACGCGGCGTCGGCTTCTACTACCTCGATCACCTGACCCACAATGTCTACAAGGGCAATATGGACAAGTGGTTCAAGTTCTACGGTGAACTGTTCAACTTCAAGGAAATCCGCTTCTTTGATATCGAGGGCAAGTTCACCGGCCTGTTGAGCCGCGCGCTGACCTCCCCCTGTGGCCGGATCCGCATTCCGATCAACGAAGATCGTGGCGAAACCGGGCAGATCGTGTCCTATCTGAAGAAATACAACGGTGAAGGTATCCAGCACATTGCTGTCGGGACCGAGGACATCTATGGGGCGACCGACGAAATCTCCGAACGCGGGATCACCTTCATGCCGGCGCCGCCCGCGAGCTATTATGAGATGAGCCATGATCGTGTCGTCGGTCATGACGAGCCTCTGGACCGGATGCAGAAACACGGCATCCTGATCGACGGCGAAGGGGTCGTTGACGGGGGCGAAACCAAGATCCTGCTACAGATCTTCTCCAAGACCGTGATCGGGCCGATCTTCTTTGAGTTCATTCAGCGCAAGGGCGACGATGGTTTCGGCGAGGGGAACTTCAAGGCTCTGTTTGAATCGATCGAGCGCGAGCAGATCGCCAATGGAGAGCTTACAGGGGTAGAATAACTGCCCCTTACCCCACTGAACCAAAGAAGCCGGGCCTATGCAGGTCCGGCTTTGACAAGTCAGCTTCGAATGAGCGTCTTCAGTTAAGATGCGGCCCCTAGCCACTCGGAATTAGCCACTCGGAATTTTCAGCGTCAGATTTCGATTGCCTTTCTGGTATTGCAGTTGGCTGTCGCCGATAGCGACAACGCGGCCACCGTCGATCCGGTCTCCGACCTTCACCTTCTTGTACCGCCCATTGGGCATCAGGATCAGCGCCCGGCGATTTGAAGGGGTGCCATAGACACCAATCAGGTTCACGCGCCGCAGGTTGATCGCGTTGTCGATCGTGGCCTGACGGGCCACGGACGCACTGGACGGGATCCGGGGCGTCACGGTCTGCGGCGGGCTGCTGGCAACGGCTTCGGCAATGCTCGGCTCCGCGTTGCGCTGCGGGTTGCGTTGGGCACGATCGACCAGATTGGCAAAATTGGCCGGCCGCGCGCGCGGAACCACGGAGCGCGCAATGGCCTGTGCGGTTGCAGGCAGGCTGTTCTCTTCAGCGGGTTTCAGTCCGGGCGGGCGCGGGCGGGGACGTAAGGCGCCCAGCTCGGCGCGGCTCAACCCGCCGAGCTGGGCCCGTTCGTTCTGCTCAACCAGATCTCTGGGGCGTTGCTTCGGCCGGAGTTCCGACAGGATCGCCTGTCGCGCGGCTTCCTCTGCTGCCGCTGCAACTTCGGGGTCGGGGCGGGCCGGTGTCGGCGGAGGGATTTTTTCCGGGCGACCGAGGAACACCATGACCCCATCCGGGTTCAGGCTGCCTTCCGGAGTCGCTTTGACCAAGCCGCGCTCATCCAGTTCAAACTGCTGCCCGGCGGCCGTTGGCGTGCTGACCGAACCAAGTTGCAGGTCGGTCGCGTAGAGATCCGGATCCGGCAGCGCGATGGCATCTTCGGAAATATCTGTCGGGTCAATCGAGGCCACGTAAAGCGTCTCGAGGTTCTCCGCCCCCGGTGCCTCCGGCGTTTCGGGGGCGTGCTGCCAGATACCTGTGGCCGCATATTGGGCGGCGCGGGTCAGCGGTGTATCCTGTTCGGCGTCGCCCATTTCTGGGTCCGCCTCAGGTGCCAGCTCTGCCAGATCGAGGTCTTCGGTCAGCGTCTGCTCCGCCGCTTCGGGTCCCTCCTGTTCAAGCCGCAGGGCATCCAGAACCGCCGTATCGGTACTGGAAAGCCCATCCACGTCGCTCTCTGCCGGGTCGGAGGGCACGGCGGCGGCGTCATCGGTGATGTTGTCCAGCGGCAGCAGGGAACCATCGTCCGGCTGATCGGGAATGGCGCTTACCTGTGGGGCAATGTCGCCAGCCTCAGCGGTCTCGGGCGTGTCCAGAGGGACCGCGGTGCCATCAGTCACGGCGTTGCGCGTCTGCTTTTCCGCAAGTATGGCCCAGGCGGCCACGATTGCCATGAATAGGAGCAGAGCCGTCACCAGAGCAAGCCCCAGGAAACGTGGTTTGCCGCCGATTTTTTTCTTTCTGACGCCGACCAGCAGAGCAGCCTTGCCTGCTTCATGCAGGGATTTCTTATCCTTCGGGGTGTCCGTCAGGGAAATCTCAACCATTTCATCGCGGGGCAGGACAGGCGCTGGACCCGATGGTTTTGGCGCCGGGGGGATGATGGCCTTGGCGGCTGCGGGCGGCGAAACTATGGCCGGGGCCTTGCCCAGACCACCACCAGACCCGACAGGGCTATCTGCCAGGGCGATCGTGCCAAACGCCGCATGCGGGACCACGCGACCAGCATCAGGGGATTTGCCATTCGCAGTCAGCCCTGGTGTTGTAGCAGCGACCTTGCCCGACGGTTTATCTGACGGTTGCGCCGCGTCCGTGGAAGTTCCAGCCGGGCTCGACGCCACATCCGCCGCGGCAGTCGTGGCGCGCAGCGTTGGTTCGCTCCGGACTGCGCCCTCCTTGCGCCTGCGCGTGGAAAACCCGGTCGCGGCAGCGGGTTCGGCGGGGTCGCTTGGGGTGTCGGCTGTCGCTGACGGTGCGGTCTCTACCGCAGAGGCTTCGACAGTGTCGCTCGCTTCAGGCGCGGTTGTAGCCGTGTCCACAACCGCTTCGTCCGCCGTTGCGTCCTTGGCGGCAGCAGCGGCATCGGTCGGCAGGGCATCCGGTTGCTCGCCGGGTCTGGCCTCGGTGCCGTCAGACGTGCTTTCCACAGGCTCAGGCTCAGGCTCAGGCTCAGGCTCAGGCTCAGGCTCAGGCGGCGCGGCGGGGCCTATGTTGACGACCGCAATTCCATCAGGCTCAGCCGGTTCTTCCCCTGATTGCAGCAACGTCTGCGAGGCACCAAAGTAGGGCTCTCCCAGAAAATCCATATCGCCCGGTACCGCCACGAAACCAACCGGCAGAAACCCGTGCATCAGAGCAAAATCTTCGGCTTCCTGCAGTGTCTCCCGGGCCACTGCGGCCACATGCGTCTGCGATCCATCCTCGCTGAGGTCAAAGGCCAGTTCATCGACCCGATACGGGGTCGCCCCGTCCAGTCCCCGTTCGGCGGCGGCACGACGATCCGCAGTGTCAGTGACGCCGGTCTGAAGGGTCAGATAACGGATCTGATCATTGGGAATGATGAGCTTGCAGGCGATCGGCCCCTGGGCGTACCGTTCGCCCAGTCGGCGCAGGTCTGCCAATGCCTCACCCAGATCCTCCACATCCAGCGCAACCGTGCCAATCTGACGCCAGCCACCAGCGGCTCGCTGCAACAGGCAAACGCCGGTGGAGGACAGAGAGAGTGCAAACCCCGGTTTCATGATGCAAACACGCCTTCAGCTCTAATGTGCCCATACCCCAGTGTGGCAAGGCGATCTTGGCGCAGACCATACGGCAGAGCGGGCGCAAGGGAAAGGAAAAGACACCATTTCCCCCTTGCAGGCGGTCAATTGCCATCCCCATGTAACACCTCAGAAAGGGAGCAGTTCTATGAAAGCGACACATATTTTGGCCTCGGCCCTGGCCGTCGTGCTGGCAACAGGTCTGGCAAGTGCCGATGAAACCCGCATCGACCGGCAGATTGCCGTCACCGGGGACGCACGTATCGCGGTCACGCCCACGCTGGCAACAATCACGCTTGGCGTGACCGAAGAAGCTGATGAGGCCGCGCTGGCCATGTCGGCCGTCTCGACCAAGATGGTGGAGGTCGTCGATGAGTTGAGAGCGGCCGGCATCGCGGCTGAGGATATGCAGACCCAGCAGATCTCGCTCAACCCGGTCTGGTCGCAGGATCGCAGCTATGATGACGGGCGCCGCAAGATAACCGGGTTCTCGGCGTCAAATACCCTGGCCCTCAGGATCCGCGATCTGGATCGCCTGGGCGAGGTGCTTGATCAGGTGCTGAGGGTCGGCGCCAATGATTTCCGCGGGCTTAGCTTTGGTGTGGCCGATCCAGCCAAGGTGCAGGACCAGATCCGGGGGGCAGCGGTAAAGGATGCCCTGCGCAAGGCGACCCAGCTCGCCGAAGCCGCTGGGGTCGAACTGGGGCCGGTACGGTCGATCCATGACCGCGAGACCGGCGGTGGCCAGCCGATGATGGCGATGGAGATGGCCCGCAGCGCCCCTATGCCGATCGAGGCCGGCGAGCTGAGCTTTAGTCACAGCGTGTCGGTTGTCTACGATATCACATCCACCGACGCCGACTAACCACATAACAAAAAGGCCGGGGTAACCCGGCCTTTTTCATGTTTTGGCAGTGCCGTTGCCCTAGCTGGTGGCGGCGGTCAGCGCCTGATCCAGATCGGCGATCAGGTCTTCAGCATTTTCGATCCCGATCGAGACACGCACGACATTGGCCCCGGCGCCGGCGGCTTCCTGCTGTTCCGGCGTCAGCTGACGGTGGGTGGTGGAGGCCGAGTGAATGATCAGCGACCGGGTATCGCCAAGGTTCGCGACATGGCTGAAAATCTCGAGAGAGTTCACCAGTTTGACACAGGCGTCATAGCCGCCCTTGACCGCAAAGGTGAACAGCCCGCCGGTGCCCTTGGGATAGTGCTCCTTGGCACGGGCGTGATATGGCGACGAGGGCAGCCCCGCATAGGTCACATAATCAACCCGCGGATCCTGTTCGAGCCAGGACGCAACGGTTTTGGCGTTCTCGCAGTGGCGTTCCATCCGCAGGCTAAGGGTTTCGACCCCCATCAAGGTGTAATGCGCGGCCTGTGGGTTCATCGTCATGCCGAGGTCACGCAGACCGATGGCAATCCCGTGGAAGGTAAAGGCCAGCCCGCCAAAGGTCTCGTGGAACTTCAGCCCGTGATAGGCCGGTTCGGGCTGCGACAGCGACGGGAATTTGTCATTTGCCGACCAGTCGAATTTGCCGGAATCGACAATCACGCCGCCGGTGACGGTACCATTGCCGGTCAGGTATTTCGTGGTGGAATGCACCACCAGCGTCGCACCATGGGCAATTGGATTGCAGAGGTATGGCGTGGCAGATGTGTTGTCGATGATCAGCGGCACGCCCGCCGCATCTGCAACATCCGCAATCGAGCGGATATCGGTCACATAGCCGCCGGGGTTGGCGACCGATTCCCCGAATACGGCCCGTGTATCGTCATCAATTGCGGCAGCAACCGCATCCGGGTCGTCAAAATCGACAAATTTCGCTGACCAGCCAAAGCGTTTGATGGTCTGGCTGAACTGGGTGACGGTGCCTCCATAAAGGCGCGTCGATGCAACGACGTTACGGCCCGGGCCCATCAGCGGGAACAGCGCCATGATCTGTGCTGCGTGGCCGGAAGAGCAGCAGACCGCGCCGACGCCGCCTTCCAGGGTCGCAATGCGCTCCTGAAGTACGGCGACCGTGGGGTTGGTCAGGCGCGAATAGATAAAGCCAACTTCCTGCAGATTGAACAGGGCGGCGGCGTGATCTGCATCGCGGAACACATAGGCCGTGGTCTGGTAGATCGGTGTCTGCCGCGCACCGGTGGCCGGATCGGGCTTGGCGCCCGCGTGAATCTGCAATGTGTCGAACCCGTAGCTTGGCGCTTCAGACATGGATGTGCTCCCCTTGGATGGTCGAATACGTCTCGCGCGTAAGAACACTCCGCCACGGCGCGTAAGGCAAGGCGCAATTTGGACGCGCCTCTTGATCGGTGACGCCGGGGCCGATTGAAACAGCGCTGCCTGGCCCTTGGTCCTGATCCGGGGCTGCCAGCGGCGGCGCCGGTTATCGCATCCAGAAGCCTGCGGATTTGATCCGATTGCGCAGGGCCTGCTCCTTGCGAGGCAGGTTGTCGCGGTCAAACATCGCGCGCAGCTTGGCACCGCGCCCCTGGTAGATCATCCGTTTCATCGGCTCATATTGCTTCAGAACTTTCTTGATTTTGTTTGGGCTTGCCACGGTCTCCAGCGCGTCGACAACGGCGTCGCTCTCGCGCGCATATAGCAGCGGGAAGCTGCGGTAATGGCAGCTGGTCACCCCGTCGAGATATCCCTCCGGCAGCGTGTCGCGGCCACCGCCCAGGCTGTGGATGACAAGGGGCAGGGCGATCTGGTCCAGCCAGGGGTCAAGTGACTGCCCGATCAGCGCCATGGGCAGGTCGTCGCGGATTGATGTCGCATAGTCGAGAAACCGGCGCCCAAAGACCTGCGGACAGGCACCATAGAAATAGCCGGCATTGAAGTAGAGATAGCGGCGCCAGAAATTTTCAGGCTGGCTGAGATCGAGGCTGCTGTCAAAATCCAGATCGAAACGGGCATAGAGCGCCCGCCAGATTCCTGTCATGTCGGGCCCATAGAGCGTGGGCTTCGGCCAGGTGCCTTCGCGCCGCAGCGATGCCGAGGGCCGACCAAAATCAAACGGCAGCTGATCAATCGGACCGGTGATCAGCGTATCACTGTCAAAGAAGACAAAAGGCTGCCCCTCAGGAAGCGCCAGAAGCGCCTCGATCTTGTTCCCATAGGGGTAGGCCTGACCAAAGACGTCGGACTGAAATGGCAGGAGTTGCGCCCCAAGCATATCCAGCGCCTGCAAGACCGGCTGGCTGCGGATGCTCGGGTCCTTGTGCCACTTGGGTCCAGGCTGCGGAACCGCCACATAGAGCCGCCCGGCAAAATCGGGAGCATAGTGTCGCAGAGAGGCGGCAAACAGCACCGCCTCATATTGCAACCGTCCGGCCTGTCCGATGATCATGATGTTGAAATGGGGATCGGTCATGTTGTGGCGTCCGGTTTTCTGGCGATGCGGTGTTCATATACTTTCGACACGTATGCGACATCCCCTGCAATGCGGTTGCGGCCATGATCATATATTTCCACCACCGCTGCCAGTAGGTCTCTGGAGAGATTGGCATTTGCTGCCTGACCGCCTGCCTGTCGAACCAGCAGGCGCAGGTTTCGCCTGAGCGCTACTATTTCGTCAATGCGCCTGCAAGGCAGGGCTTCAGCGGCCTCCTGTCTGACCACGACGAACACTGCGCCGATCGCTACGAGAGGGCACGGGCTCTGCTGCGAAATTGACGCCGCGAAATTCTCGGGTGGGTGACGAATTTTTCGTCTTGCACCCTCCATCCAGAGACGCTATTTCGCTGCGCAAGGCCCCTATAGCTCAGCTGGTAGAGCAACTGATTTGTAATCAGTAGGTCCGCGGTTCGAGTCCGTGTGGGGGCACCATTTACCTGACATCGCTGGTATGATCGATTGATTTGCGCTCTTTGCAGTCGCAATCAGCTGATGGGGTGCTCTCAGGCGACCTTCGGTCATGACGTGGGTCTTTCCGGCCCTTGCACTGCGGGCTGGCCTTTTTGGTACAGGACCTATCCGATCCACCGCCACCGCGCAGGGTAATCGACCTGACTGTGTCAAGAGGCCAGCGTGACTGTATTAAGTCATCCGTCATTATTTGACTGCAATTTAACGGTAGGGACGAATCGGTTAGCAGTGATGCAGTCAGGTGAGGCTTGTTTTCACGCTTGGGCGTAACCGAAGGGACAGCGCCAAAGAAACACGGGAAGGAGGATGCGTTTGTTTTCTTTATCGCCAGACCTCGTGAACTCCGTGTCCAGTCAAAACCAGCTTGTGCGCTCGGATCTTCCGTCGCGGTTTGCCTCCATCAGCCTGGTCTCGCTGTTGTCGCTCTACTTCCTGTCGTTTCAGGCCGTCGCGGTGGTCTATGGCGCCTATGTCCTTGTCGAAGTTGTTGGGCTGCGGGTCTATCGCAGGCTGATATCTGAGGTGACGGTCCGCAACACGCTGCTGTTTGCCGGCTCCGCATTCGTCGGAGTCTGCGTCTTTAACTCCCTGTCATTGCTGTTGTTTCTGCACCCGGAACCCTTTCCGAAACTGATGGGCGCAATGCTGCTGATCATCGCGCTCAACCACTGTGTTGTTGCGCGGTCAGCCTGGCTTCATTTCGGTATCATCACGGCGGTGCCGATCATCTGCACGGTTGGCTATATGATCAGCGCGACGCTGTCCCGGTTTGCCAGTGCGGGAGAGATGGTCATAGCAGCGGTGGTCGCCCTGCTGGGGGCCGCCTACATGCTTCATGCCATGTGGGTGCAGCACCGGCTGACCGCCCGCCTGCAAGAGGCCCTGCGTGCGGCAGAAGCTGCAAGCCGCGCGAAGAGCCGTTTCCTCGCAGCGATGAGCCATGAGATCCGCACACCTTTGAACGCGATCTGCGGCATGTCCGAGCTGATCGAGGAGGAAAACTCCGGCTCTGAAACGCTGAGGGAGCAGACGCAGCTTCTGCGCAAATCGTCGCAGGCGTTGACCGGCATTCTTGATGACGTATTGGATCACGCCAAGATCGAGTCCGGTCAGTTCGAGCTGAACCTCGCGACAGCGGTCCCGGGCGAAGAAATCTCCAGTGCCGTTGAAATGTATCGCGCACGGGCGGATGAGAAGGGGCTCAGGCTTCATATCAGATTGGAGCCGGGTATTCCCGACTATGCCGAATGTGATGCGCTGCGCCTGCGTCAGGTGATCGGAAACCTTGTTTCGAATGCCGTGAAATACACCGAGGCTGGCCATGTCGAGGTCGTCGCCGATATCGAAGAGTTCGAGGGGCGTGCGATGCTGCGTGTCGCGGTGTCTGATACCGGACGTGGCATGACACCCGAGCAGAGCGCCAAGCTGTTCACGGATTTCTATCGTGCCATCGACAAGGCTGCACCAAATGTGCCGGGCACCGGTCTGGGCCTGGCGATCGCCCGCCATCTGGCACGCATCATGGGGGGCGATATCACCGTTCGGACCAGCCCCGACTGGGGCAGCTGCTTTACCTTTTTCTGTCCGATAAAAAGCCTCGACCCTGCGGAGGTTGAGACCCTTCAACAGCCGACAACCGGTAGCGAGATCAGCGATCTCGGGGGGCTGTCGATCCTCGTGGTGGATGATACCGCCTCCAATAGAATGGTCGTTCGCGCCTTCCTCAAAAACAGCAACGTCCAGATCACAGATGCCGAAAATGGCGTCGAGGCGCTTGCCTGGCTTGAGCAGAACCCGGTTGATCTTGTGCTGTTGGACATGAAGATGCCGGTCATGGACGGTCGCGAAACACTGACCGAAATGCTGCGGCGTGGTGGACGGATCGGGGCCACTCCGGTGATCATGCTGACAGCGAATGCGGCCCCTGAGGAGCAGGAGCTGTTTTTGCAGCTGGGTGCGGCCAGTTACCTTGCCAAACCTGTCAAGAAATCGGTTCTACTGTCGGAAATTCGCAAGATAGCGATGCCGTCGTTAACTCGCACGGTCTGATCGGCTCTCACACCGACAAGAACCGTTCGTAAAAAGAAGTTCAACCCACAGGAATTAATTCAAAATTTACGATTGCCGGATAGGTTGAGTCAAATTTTCGATAAATTTGCAGAATGCACGCCCGCGGGCGGCAGGAACAGCTGGCCGGATCGCGGATGCAGTCGACAGATATTACATTTGATAATTTTGGGGAGACCGGCGCGCTCTTTACCGAGCTTTTGCGTGCGCGCTACCGTCATTTCGTCAAGTTACGGCGCTGGGATCTGCCCAATGTGCGTGGATTGGAGTTCGACCAATATGACACGCCCGAGAGTATCTACTGTGCAGTTCACGACGGGATGGCTGTTCTCGGCGGCTTTAGGCTGACCCCCACAACAGCGCAATGTATGAACACCAGCTATATGTTGCGGGATGCGCAGCTGGGCCTGCTGCCGGGGCTGCCCTCCAATGTGCTGGATGACGCCGCGCCACAGGATCCGGGGATCTGGGAGGTCAGCCGGTTCTTTGTCGAAGACACTCTGGGAGCCCGTGAGAGAATGCGGGTGCGGCGGCTGCTGGAACAGGGGTTTGCCCGTTTCGCCCGGGATTGGAATATTGATACGTTCTTGTGTATCACCTCGGTGACGGCGGCGCTGCTCATGCGCAGGGCCAGCCTCTCGATAAGCTCGGCAGGCCCCCGGTTCGAAGCGGGTGGAGAAGTCTGCCAAGCCTACCACCTTAGCGTCGTTGCAAAAAGCCAGCGCAGCGATGCGGCGTGAATGCGCAGGGCGTCACGCGTGGGTATTCCGTTATCTTAGCAGATCTGATGGTCACGGCGATCCAGTGAGTTGCGCCCGGTCTGTGCCATGGCAATACTCAACTCGTCGCTGAGCGCCTGCCAAAGCTGGGTCAGTCCGGATTCTCCTTTTGCAGCAATCGCAAACTGCAAAATGCGGCCCAGAAATACAAAATCAGCCCCCATGGACAAAGCTTTCAGGACGTCTTCACCCGACCGGAGGCCGCTGTCGTAGAACACCGGGAATTCCGGCCCCAGCGCGGCCCGGATCTTCGCGAGCATCTCGATCGGGGTAGGGGCTGCCTCAAGTTGCCGGGCGCCGTGGCTGGAGACTTGAATGGCATCGACGCCCGCGGACACCAGCGCGCGGGCGTCTTCAACGTCCAGCACGCCCTTTATCACCAGTTTGCCGGGCCAGAGGTCGCGCAGCCGTGCCAGCGTGTCCCATGTGGCGCGCGCCCGGCTTTCGGTGCGGTCGAAGTCATAGCCTTCCATCAGAAAATTCGCCATCACCGGCTTGCCCTTCAGCAGCGCCGTCAGCGACCAGCGCGGGTGCAGGGCAAAATCGAGGAACTGCCGCGGGCCGATGCGGAACGGCATTTTGAAGCCATGGCGCAACTCGCGCGGGCGGCGGCCCACCTCGGGCACATCCACCGTCAGCACCAGCGTCTGGTACCCGGCTGCGCGGGCGCGCTCCGCCAGTTTGAAGGTGCCGGTGCCGTCGCCGCTGAAATAGAGCTGGAACCAGGCATAGCCCTCCGCCGCCTCCAGGATAGTCTCCAAGGGGGTCGAGGCAACGGTCGAGACCCCATGCGGCACCCGGTGGCGGGCGGCCAGCCGGGCCAGCATCAGGTCGGCGCCGGGGGCGGCGAGGTTGCACATGCCCATGGGGGCAATCCCGAAGGGCCGGTCCGCCTCGGCGCCGAAGATGCGGACCGCCAGCGAGCGCCGGCTGACATCGCGCAGGATGCGGGGCCGCAGGGTGATGGCATCCAGGGCCGCACGGTTGCGCGCCGCCCCGGTTTCCTGCCCGGCGGCCCCGTCGATATAGTCAAACACCATCCTGGGCAGCCGCCGCCGGGCCAGGCGGCGGGCGTCCTCGGCCGAATGGATGGCGCCTGCACCCATCAGTCGGCCACGGCCTTCATGAAGCGGTCGCGGATTACCACCGGGTCCATCGTGATCACCGGCATCTTGGCGTTGCCGCTGTCGCATTTGACGACCAGTACCGTGGCCTCGCCGCTGGCCAAAGCCTCCTCCAGCGCAGGGCCGGTGTCCTTGTCCTGCACCTCCACCACCCGGGCGCAGCCGGCGGCGCGTGCCATGCCGGCCAGATCGGTGCGCTGGCTGGTATAGGTCGGCTGATCGCCGGTGGAGCCATAGGAGCCGTTGTCGATAATCATCAGGATATAGTTGCCGGGCGCGTTGTTGCCGATGGTGGGCAGGGTGCCGAGGTTGGTCAGGATCGAGCCGTCCCCGTCGATCACGATCACAGGCTTCGGCTGCGCCAGCGCCAGCCCCAGCCCGATGGAGGACGCCAGCCCCATGGTGCCCAGCATGTAGAAATTGCTGGGCTGGTCGTCGATGGCGTGCAGCTCTTGCGACGGAATGCCGATGTTGCAGACCACCAGTTCGTTGCGTAGGATCGGCGCGATCTCTTTCAGGATTTCGGAACGGATCATTGGTCGCCATAGCCTCCCCAGAAATTGGCGTCGGTCAGGATGGCAACGGGTTTGTTGCACATGAAGGTGTATTTCAGGATGTTGTCCAGCTCCTCGACATCTTTCTGCCAGTGGAAGTGGTATGTCGGGATGTTGAGCTGCGCCAAGAGCGCTTTGGTATGCACCGCCATTTCGACCTGGCAGGCCACCGGCTCGCGCAGCTCGCCGCGGTAGGAGATCAGCATCGGCAGCGGCATCCGGTAATACTGGATCAGCGTCGCCAGCGTGTTGATGGTCACCCCGATGGCAGTGTTCTGCATGATTATGGCCGGGCGCTTGCCGCCCATCCAGGCGCCGGCGCACAGCCCCATGCCCTCATCCTCCTTGTTGGAGGGGATATGGAAGATGTCGTCGCGCTGGTCGATCTCCTCGATCACCCCGGCCAGCTGCTTGCAGGGCACGGTGGTGACGAAGGAGACGCCGTTGGCCGCCAGATCGTCAGCGATCCTCTTGTCGATATTCATGGTTGGTTGCCTTTGCTTCGGGGGTCTTGTTTCGCTGGGTCAGGAGGTGCGGCAGACATGCACCGCGCAGGGCGCGTGGCGGACCACGCGGGCAGCCGTCGAGCCGAGGAAAAAGTCGCTGAGACCCGGTTTGTGGGAGCCGACGACGATGCAGTCCATGCCATGCTGCTGCGCGTATTCGACAATGGCGCGGTAGGACCGGCCCTTGACGATTTCTGTCGATACATCGCCATGACCTGCGGTTTTCTTTGTCAGCTGCAGACGGGCGTTGGCCAGGCCTTCGCGCAGGGCGTCCTCGTCGAGGTAGGTGCTGACGGATCCCTGTGGTGCCTCATAGACATGCAGCGCCGTGATCTGCCCGCCGGGGTTGCACAGGGTGGCGGCGGCCTTCAGCGTTGTCCCCGACACCCCGTGATCCAGAGCCATGGGAACCAGGATTTTGTCATACATCGTTGCTCTCCGTTTGTTAGGGGCGCGGGCTCAGGCCCAGGGGTCGAGGATGATCTTGGGCGCCGCCACCGCGCCGCTGCGCAGATCGCGAAAGGCAGCGGCGCCCTCTGACAGCGGACGCAGCTCAGACCAGCCCAGCGGCCCGAGACGGCCGTCAAAGATCGCCTGCGCGGTGTCGCGGAAATCCTGCGCGGTATAGGTGTAGGTGCCGATGAAGGTGATTTCCTGCAGCGTCATGCGGCGGATATCCAAGCCGCCGGTGTCCTCGCCCAAGCCAACATGAGCAATCACCCCGCCGGGCGCGGCAGTGGCAGAGGCGGCAGTGCGGGTGGCGGCATAGCCCACCGCGTCCACCACCAGCGGCACCATGCCCTGAAACTCCGCCACCGCCTGCTGGCCGCAGCGATCTGTCAGAAAGGCACGGCGCGCGGCGTTGGATTCCTGGATCGTGACGTCCTCCACCCCCATCGCGCGCAGCGCCAGCGCCGCCGCCAGCCCGATGGCACCGCCGCCGATCACCAGCGCGCGGCGTTCGGTGTCCGGGTGCAGCGCCTCCAGCGCCAGCCGGGCGGCGTGCCAGCTGACCGCCAGCGGTTCTGCCAGCGCAGCCTTTGCCAGCGGGACCGCGTCCGGCACGGTCACCAGATTGCGTTCCGGCATCGCCACGAACTGGGCAAAGGCGCCCTCGCGCGGCGGCATGGAGATGATCTGGCGGCTGGCGCAGAGGTTTTCGCGCCCCGATGCGCAGGCCGCGCAGCTGCCGCAGGTGACCAGCGGGTTGATGGTGACGCGGCGGCCTGCCTGCGGCCCGTCCTCGACCACCCCCGCGGCTTCGTGCCCGAGGATCAGCGGTGCGGGCCGGCGGTCGTCATGGCCCAGATAGGCGTGCATGTCCGACCCGCAGATGCCGGAGGCATGGATGCGGATCAGATGCTCGCCCGGCTGGCCCGCGGCCATCGGCACATCGCGGACGGCAAGCGTCTCAACCCCTTCATAAACCAAGGCTTTCATTTCGCGGTGAACCCCCCGTCAACCATCAGGATTTGCCCGGTGACATAGGCCGAGGCCTCCGAGCACAGGAACAAGAGCGGCCCGTCGAGATCCTCCAGCCGCCCGTTGCGGCCGATGCAGGTCTGCGCGGCATTGCGGGCGGCGCGGGCGTCATCCTCGAATACTGATTGGGTCAGCTCGGTCGGGAAGAACCCCGGCCCGATCGCGTTGGCGGTGATGCCGTGGGGCGACCAGGCCTCTGCCATGGCGCGGGTCAGCTGGCCGATCCCGCCCTTGCTGGCGCCATAGGCGATGCCGCCGGGAAAGGCGCGGGAGGTCTGGAGCGAGGCGAAATTGACGATCCGCCCCCAGCCCCTGTCCTTCATCACAGGCACAAACGTTTGGCTAAGGAAGAAGGGCGCCGAGAGGTTCAGCGCCAGGGTGCGGTCCCAGCCTTCCGTGGTCACCTCATCCGCAGGCTGCCGCGTGTTGACGCCGGCCGCGTGGATCAGGATGTCCGGCGCGCCAAAAGGGTCGGTGACGGTGTCCCGCAGTGCCTCCAGCGCGCTGCGGTCCGCCACATCCGCGACCGCGTAAGCCGCGCTTGGTCCGATCTCTGCACAAAGGCTTTCCAAAGCCTCCGCCCGGCGCGCCACCGCGACCACCTGCGCCCCGGCGGCGGCCAGCGCGATGGCCGCGCGCCGCCCCAGCCCGGAGCTGGCGCCGGTGATGCAGGCGGTGCGGCCTGACAGATCGAACAGGGCGCGCGGGTCAGCCATTGGCGGTCAGGTCAAAGGTTTCGTCCGGGAAATACTTGGCCAGCCGCACATCAGCGGCGCGGGCGTGGCCTTCCATCCCTTCCAGCCGGGCAATGCGCGCGGTGGCCTCCGCCACCGGTTTCGAGCCTTCGCGGGTGGCGCGCTGCCAGGTGACGATCTTCATGTATTTGTGAACTGACAACCCGCCGGTATAGCTGGCCGCGCGCGAGGTCGGCAGCACGTGGTTGGTGCCCGCCGCCTTGTCGCCGTAAGAGACCGTGGTCTCCTCACCCAGAAACAGCGAGCCGTAGCAGGTCAGCTGCTCCAGCCACCAGTCCAGATCCTCTGCCTGCACGGTCAGATGCTCGGGCGCGTATTCGTCGGAGCAGGCCGCCATATCCTCGCGGTCTTTGCACAGGATCACCTCGGCATAGTCGCGCCAGGCAGCGGCGGCGTTCTCGCGGTTCACCTCCGGCAGGTCGTCGATCAGCCCCGGCACCAGCCGCATGACGTCCTCGGCCAGGGCGCGATCGTCGGTCACCAGCCAGACCGGCGAGTTATAGCCATGCTCGGCCTGGCTCACCAGATCGGTGGCGACGATATGGGCGTCGGCGGTGCTGTCGGCCAGGATCAGGCTGTCGGTCGGGCCAGCAATCATGTCGATGCCGACGCGGCCGAACAGGATGCGCTTGGCCTCCGCCACGAACTGGTTGCCGGGGCCGACCAGGATATTGGCCTTGGGCAGGCCGAACAGGCCAAAGGTCATCGCCGCAACCCCCTGCACGCCGCCCATCGCCATGATCTTGTCGGCGCCGCAGATATGGGCGGCATAGACGATGGCGGGGGCCACGCCCACGCCGGGGCGCGGCGGCGAGCAGGCGGTGATGTGCTTGCAGCCCGCCACCTTGGCGGTGGTCACCGTCATGATGGCGCTGGCGATATGGCTGTAGCGCCCGCCCGGCACATAGCAGCCCGCCGCATCCACCGGGATCACCTTTTGCCCGGTGATGAAGCCGGGGCAGATTTCGGTCTCCACGTTCTGCATCGTGCTTTTCTGCAGCTCGGCAAAGCGGCGCACGTTGTCGTGGGAAAACCGGATGTCGGCCTTGAGCTTCTCCGGTACCTGCGCGCAGGCGGCTTCGATCTCCTCTGCCGTCAGCAGGACGTTACCCTCGTATTTGTCGAACTTCGCGGCATACTCCAGCGCCTTGGCATCGCCGCCGGCCTCAATGTCGTCCAGGATGCCTTGCACGATCTTATGGGTCTCGGACGCGTCCGACTTGGGGGTCAGGGCCGCCTTTTTCAGGTATTCACGGGTCATGTCAGAGGGTCCTACTTGTAAATATCAGGAAGCAGCGTGGTCGAAATCGCGGGGATATAGGCGATCAGCAGCACCACGATCAGCATGGTCAGCACAAAGGGGATGGCGCGGGCGGCGATCTTGAGGATGGACTCGCCGGTGATGCCGGAGACGACAAAGAGGTTCAGGCCCAGGGGCGGGGTGATAAAGCCGACCCCCAGCGCGGTGATCATCATGATGCAGAACTGGATTTCGTTCATGCCGATGTTGTCGGCGAGCGGCTT
Source organism: Phaeobacter sp. JH20_02 (assembly GCF_048056915.1). Lineage (NCBI taxonomy): Bacteria > Pseudomonadati > Pseudomonadota > Alphaproteobacteria > Rhodobacterales > Roseobacteraceae > Phaeobacter > Phaeobacter sp. JH20_02. The sequence goes on from NZ_JAYMVP010000022.1 coordinate 291,171, forward strand.
CAGGATCGGCGCCAGGATCACGATGTTGGGGGTTGTCTCCATCACGCAGCCGGCCGCAATCAGGATGCAGATCATCAGCAGGATCAGCACAGAGGGGTCATCGGTCAGCCCGGTCACAGCCGTCACAAACCCCTGCGGCACACCCATGATCGCCAGCGCCTCTGCCAGCGGCGCGGAGAAGGCGATGATCGGCAGGATCACCCCGTTGACCTTCGCAGAGCTGACCAGCATCGCGGGGAAATCCGCCAGTTTCAGGGTGCCGAGGACAAAGCCCATCAGGATGGTGACGACCACTGCCGTGGCGCCGGCCTCTGTCGGGGTCAGGCGGCCTGAGAAGATGCCATAGAAGATGATCCCCGGCACGATGAAGGCATACCAGCCGGATTTCAGCGACTGGCCCAGATTGCCCAGCCATTCACCGAACCCCATGTTGCCGCCGGTCTCATAAGTGTAAAGCCGGTTCATGATGATATTGGTGACCAGGATCGACACCAGAATGGCAATCCCCGGGATCAGCGCCGCCAGGAACAGGGTGGAGGCGGAAATGCCCAGCACCAGACCGATGATGATATAGGCGATGGAGGGCGGGATGAGGATGCCGGTGCAGGCACCCGCAGCCACCAGCGCGCAGGCATAGGGGCGGGGGTAGCCGCTTTCGACCAGCCGGTTGATGGTCATCCGTCCAACGGCGGCAGCACCGGCCGCATCGGAGCCGGAGATCGCCGCGAACATGCCGCAGACCAGCACCGTGGCCGAGCCGAAGCCGCCCCGCGTCCAGCAGGTCAGCGCCTCTGCCACATCCAGAAATTTCTTGCTGAGGCCGGTGCGCACCAGCACGTCGCCGGTCAGGATGAACAAAGGCACCGCGGTCAGCGCAAAGGCATCAATGCCGGTGAACAGGCTTTCGCCTATGGCGCTCAGCGGCAGGTCGCCCGACATCACCAGCATGGTGATCGCCGCCGCGCCGATGGCGGCCCAGACCGGTACCGCCAGCGCAATCAGCGCCACGAACATGATCACCGGCAGGTAGAAGTCCCATCCAAGTTCGACCGTTTGATTGAGTGAATTCCACAGCATCGCTTAACGCCCCTCAATCAAACAGCTTGTCGCCTTCGAAGACGGGGGTGCCGTCGCGAAGGCTGCGCCAGTCGCGCAGGAAGGATTGCAAGAGCCGCCAGACCATCAGCGCAAAGCCCACAGGCACCGCCATCAGGAACCAGACCATCGAAATCCGCAGCCCGTGGCTGACCGATCCGAACTTGGCGGAGACCAGAACCGTCTCGAATGACCAGTAGAGCGCCACCAGCGCCACGATGAACATCACCAGATCGCCAAAGATATAGAGCAGCGCCTTGGGCCGTGGGCCGAGGTAGTGCATCAGCACATCAATGCGGATATGCGCACGTTCCTTGACCGCGGCGGCGGCACCGATCCAGGCCAGGTAGATGAAGGAATAGCGGACGATCTCCTCGCCCCAGATCGAGGAGAAGGCAAACAGCTCGCGCCGGATCACCTCGATTGCCATTGTGATGACCAGCATCACATAGAACACCAGAAGCAGCCAGCGCTCCGCGTTCTTGTCGATCGTTCGCAGGATCTGCATTGCTGTTCCCGTGGTTCAGGCGCACCCCCGCAACCAGCCCGGGAGACTGTTGCGGCGGCGGCTGTTGGAATAAGGACGGGCGGGGGGCTACGCGATGCCCGCCCGGTCCGGCTCAGGCGTCGTGGACGAAGTATTTGCCCTGGGTGCCTGCGGCCTCCTCCAGCTTGGCGAAATTGTCCATTGAGCCTGCCAGCTCGGTCTTGAAGGAATCCCATTCGCTGCGCTGATAGCCGCCGGCCTCTTGCCATTCGCCCAGCTGATCGTCGCTGAGGCTATGGAATTCGACACCGGCCTTGGTCAGTTCCGCCATCGCATAGGCGCGGGCGGAGGGCACTTTGGACAGGTTCTGATGCGCGGTCATTTCAGACCCCCACATCACGCCCTCCTGCACATCGGCGGGCAGTGAATTGAACCATTCCAGATTACAGGAATAAACTTGGCTGTCCGGCACCGCCTGGGTAAAGGTTACATGGCTGAGAATATCCTTGAAGCCAAAGACATAGAGCGCCCCGACCGATGGATCGAGCGCATCCGCCACACCCTGTTTGATGGCCGATGGCGTCTCGCCCCAGGCCACTGGCGTCGGATTGGCACCGACCATGCGGTAATACTGCTGAAGCATCTTCGAGCCTGGCACCCGGAATTTCACCCCGGCCATGTCACCGGGTGACATCACCGCGTTGCCACCCTTGCGCACCGCCACCACACGGGGGTCGATGTTCACATAGAACAGCGCCTTGAACCCTGCGGCCTCCACTTTCGGATGCACCTCCGAGTTCCAGAAATCTGAGGTCACCAGATTGGTGAACCGCTGGTTGGAACCGCAGAGATAGGGCATGTTGATCAGGTCTACGGTAGAGGCAAAGGGCGCGAAATTTGACAGCGAATGCTGCGCCGCCTGGATGGTGCCGCCCTGTACCTTCTGCACCAAAGCGCCGCCTGCGCCGAGCTGCCCGCCGGGGGCTAGCTTCACGTAGACCTTGCCGTTGGTGGCGTTCTGGATGTTTTCCTTCAGATCCAGCTGCATGATCGGATAGCTGCGCGACGCCCCCAGCACATAGGCGGTTGCCACGGTCATGATATGCTCGGCCGCACCCTCACGTTCCTTTTCCTCCTTGGCGGTTTGCGCAACCGCCTCAGTGGACCAGAGCACACCGCCAGCACCTGCGACCATCGCCGCAGTAAAAGAGCCGGTCGAGGCCAGTTTCAGAAAATTGCGGCGCTCCGCAGATTTGAGGCCATCCTTGCCATTGGTCATTGTCTTCCTCCCTTGGAAATCCGTCAGCTGCCGTTTTGATTTTTCTGGTCAGCCTCTCGTTTGAGAATTGCCGCCACAAACAGAATGGAAGCTGCAAACAGGACCACCATTTCGCCGACATCGCTCAGGAAGCCGCCGCCGCCAAACGCGCCGAGGGCTACATTGGCAAAGAACACGACAAATACGCAAACAGACGCCATCAGAAACATCGCAAGATCCCGGTTTGTATCTCAACATCATTTGTAAGCGCTTACATCAATAATGCAAGCGCTTACATTGGCGGCTGGCAGCTGCCCCGATTTATGCTAACATACGCCAAAGACATGGCAGGTAAGACATGGGAAAAATCCCCTCAGCTCCAACACTTAACGATGTTGCCAAGGCGGCGGGCGTTTCCACCGCGACGGTGTCGCGCTGCCTGAATTCACCTGATCGGGTGATCAAGGCAACCCGCGACCGGGTGATGGAAGCGGTCGAATCGCTGGGGTACACGCCAAATTTCGCCGCGCGGGTGATGGCTGCCAAACGCAGCTTCACCATCGGGGCGATCATTCCCACCATGGACAACGCGATCTTTGCCCGCGGCCTGCAGGCATTTCAGGACCAGCTGCGCGAGGATGGCTATACGCTTCTCGTCTCCAGCTCCGCCTACAGCCCAGACGTGGAGGAGGAGCAGATCCGGGCTTTGGTTGCGCGCGGGGCCGACGGTCTGCTGCTGATTGGCCATGAACGGGACGAGAAGATCTACCAGTATCTTGCGAAACATCAGGTGCCGGTTCTGGTGGCCTGGTCATATGCGCCCGACCTGCCTCAGATCTCCGTCGGCTTCAGCAATACCGGGGCCATGTATGAGCTGGCGCAGGCGGTGCTAACGGCGGGCCACCGTCGCATCGCCATGATCTCGGGTATCCGGCAAGGCAATGACCGGGCACAGAACCGCGTCAGCGGGGTCCGCGATGCCCTCCAGGCGCAGGGCTGCGATCCGCAGGCGCTGACATTGATCGAAACCCCCTATGAAATTGAAAAAGGCGCCAGGGCATTTGCTGAGTTGATGGCCCGTGATCCTCGTCCGACCGTGGTCATGTGTGGCAATGACGTTCTTGCAGTCGGTGCGCTGGGCGAGGCGCATCGCCTTGGCATCGCGGTGCCGCAGGATGTCTCGATAACCGGCTTTGATGATATTGAACTGGCGGAGATCGTCAGCCCACCGCTGACGACGGTGCATGTTCCGCACCGTGAAATGGGGCGCAAGGCGGCTCAACAGCTGATCGCCATGGTTGAAGGCCGCTCCGACGGTCAGTCGATCTGCATCAACACAGCTGTTGTCAGACGGAACTCCCTGGCGCCGCCGCCTGCCGAATAGGGCTGCCGTCGAATCTGTGATACCGCGCGGTTTGGAAACAGATCTGCGGCGTCGACCATCGGGGCAGGGGCCGGCGACCACCGGTCCTAGCGACGGCGCAAAAAAATCTGTTGCCATCGGCCGGTCTCTCATGGTCCAACTGCTGCACGACCCTGGCAATAAAGGCATTGCGCGCTGCTGTCCGGGTGAGCGGAGCCTTCTTCTGCTCAAAAACAGGCCGCCCCGCTGGCCTGTCGCGTGCAACTGGCTCCCTTCATGTGACCAAAGGCGGCGCGCCGCCATAGCCAAGGACAGAGCCATGCTGCACAACGATCAACTGGACCAATGGGACCGCGACAGTTTTTTCCACCCTTCCACGCATCTTGCCGAATTTGCCCGTGGAAACCTGCCGCAGCGGGTGGTGACCGGCGGCAGTGGCTGCCATATCGAGGATCGCGATGGCAATCGGATGCTGGACGCCTTTGCGGGGCTTTACTGCGTCAACGTCGGTTATGGGCGCCCTGAGATTGCCGAGGCCATCGCCACCCAGGCCCGCGATCTGGCCTATTACCACTCCTATGTCGGCCATGGCACCGAGGCCTCGATCACCCTCGCCAAGATGATCATGGACCGGGCGCCCGATCACATGTCGAAAGTCTATTTCGGCCTTTCCGGGTCCGACGCGAATGAAACCAACATCAAGCTGATCTGGTATTACAACAACATCCTCGGCCGCCCGGAAAAGAAAAAGATCATCTCCCGCTGGCGGGGCTATCACGGATCCGGGCTGATGACGGGGTCGTTGACCGGGTTGGAGCTGTTTCACAACAAATTCGATCTGCCGCTGGCGCAGGTGGTGCATACCGAGGCGCCATATTACTTCCGCCGTGCGGATCGCAGCCAGAGCGAGGCCGATTTTGTCGCCCATTGCGTAGCTGAGCTTGAGGCGCTGATCGAGCGTGAGGGGGCCGACACCATCGCGGCCTTTATCGGTGAGCCGGTGCTGGGCACCGGGGGCATCGTGCCGCCGCCTGCCGGGTACTGGCCCGCCATTCAGGCGGTACTGGAGCGCCACGATATCCTGTTGGTCGCGGATGAGGTGGTGACAGGTTTTGGCCGGTTGGGCACGATGTTCGGCTCTGATCACTACGGCATGCGACCCGATCTTATCACCATCGCCAAGGGGTTGACCTCGGCCTATGCGCCGCTGTCGGGCTCTATCGTGTCAGACAAGATGTGGCAGGTTCTGGAGCGCGGCACAGATGAGAACGGCCCGATTGGTCATGGCTGGACCTATTCGGCGCATCCCATCGGCGCCGCCGCTGGCGTGGCCAACCTCAATCTGATCGACCAGCTCGGACTTGTCGAAAACGCCGGTGCCATCGGCGCCTACCTCAATGATGAGATGCGCAAGGCGCTGGGAGACCATCCCAATGTGGGCGACGTGCGCGGCGAGGGGATGCTCTGCGCGGTGGAATTCGTGGCCGACCGCGATGATCGCCGTTTCTTTGACGCCAGTGACAAGATCGGACCGCAGATCGCGGCCAAACTGTTAGAGCAGGACAGCGTGATTGCGCGGGCGATGCCGCAGGGGGATATCCTCGGCTTTGCGCCGCCGTTCTGCCTGACCCGGCAGGAGGCAGATCAGGTGGTCGCGGCAACGCACCGGGCCGTCACTGCGGTTCTGGGCTGAGGGCAGGAAGGGAGATACAAAATGGTCAAGCCAAATACCCCGTTTGAGCAATCCGAATACCAGCAGCGGCTGGCCAAGACCCGGGCCGCCATGGCTGCCGCCGGTCTGGATGCGCTCTTTGTCACCGATCCCTCCAATCAGGCCTGGCTCACCGGCTATGACGGCTGGTCCTTCTATGTTCATCAGGGGGTGATCGTCACCCATAACGATGATCCGATCTGGTGGGGGCGGCATATGGACATGATGGGGGCCCGCCGCACCTGCTGGATGGCTCAGGACAGGCTTCTCGGCTACGGCGATCACTATGTTCAATCAATCGACCGCCATCCGATGCAGGATCTGGCCGAGCGGCTGCGCGCGCAGGGGCTTGAGGGCGCCCGCATCGGTGTCGAGATGGAGAATTACTACTATTCAGCCAAGGCACATGCGGTACTGGCGGCAGAGCTGCCTCAGGCCGACCTTCAGGACGCAACCGGAGTGGTCAACTGGCAACGGCTGATCAAAACCGAGGCTGAGCTGACCTTCATGCGCAAGGCCGCGCGGATCACCGATCGGGTGATCCAGACCGCCATCGACCGCGCCGAACCCGGGGTGCGCAAAAATGATCTGGTCGCGGATATTATTCATGCGGGCATCACCGGCGTGGGCGACGACTGGGGGGATTATCCCGCCATCGTGCCGCTGACCCCTTCGGGGTTGGATGCCACCGCAGCGCATCTGACCTGGGACGGCACCCCGATGCGCGCGGGCGAGGCGACGTTCTTTGAACTCTCCGGCTGCTATCGCCGCTACCATGCGCCACTGTCGCGCACGGTCTTCCTCGGCACTCCTCCGGCGGAGATGCTGCGAACCGAGGCTGCCCAGATCGAAGGCATCGCCGCCGGAATCGAGGCGGCGCGCGCAGGCAATCGCACCTGCGACATTGCCGATGCCTTTATGGCGGTGATGGCCAGACACGGCATCGAACGCTCTGGCCGCATGGGCTACCCGGTTGGCCTGTCCTACCCGCCGGACTGGGGCGAACGAACGGCGTCGATCCGCAGCGAAGACACCACCGTGCTGCAACCGGGCATGGTGTTCCACTTTATGCCGGCGCTTTGGATGGACAGCTGGGGGCTTGAGACCACCGAAACCCTGCTGATCCGCGACACCGGCGCCGCCGAACCGCTCTGCACAGTGGAGCGGAAACTGTTCATAAAAGGATGAGCCGGTGATTGATGAGACCACCCGGATCCTGTCGGATCTCATTGCCTTTCCAACGGTCTCGGCTGACAGCAATCTGGAGATGATTGCCTATCTTGCCAACCGGCTTGAGGACTGCGGCGCCAGTGTTGATGTGCTGTTTGATGCCAGCGGTCAGAAGGCAAACCTCTTCGCCACGCTTGGCCCGGACGCCGATGGCGGGATCGTGCTGTCAGGCCATAGCGATGTGGTGCCGGTGACCGATCAGGACTGGAGCAGTGACCCCTTCACGATGGTGGAGCGCGACGGGCGGCTCTACGGACGCGGCACCTGCGACATGAAAGGTTTCATCGCGGCGACCCTCGCCATGGCGCCGCAGTTCGCCGGGCAGATCGGCAAGCGTCCCCTGCATTTCGCCTTTACCTACGACGAGGAGGTGGGCTGCGTCGGTGCCGGTCATCTGGTTCAGACGCTGCGCGACCGCGAGATCAGGCCACGACTGGCCCTGATCGGTGAACCGACAAGTATGCGCATCATTGAGGGCCATAAGGGCTGCCACGAATACACCACACGTTTTCAGGGACTTGAGGGTCACGGGTCGGATCCGTCACGAGGGGTCAATGCGGTGGAATACGCGGTGCGCTATGTCAGCCGCCTGCTCGATCTGCGCCTGGATTTGCAGCAGCGTACCCCGCCGGACAGTCGATTTGATCCGCCCTGGACCACGCTGAACATCGGTGCGCTCAACGGTGGCAGCGCGCATAATGTCATCGCATCAAAGGCGCAGGTCGATTGGGAGATGCGTCCGGTCCAGCAGGCCGACGCCGACCATGTGAAGGACACGATGGCACGCTATTGCCACGATGTTCTGCTGCCTGCCATGCGCGCGGTCTACCCCGAGGCCAGCATCGACACCGAGGTGGTGGGAGAGGTGGCAGGGCTGGTCCCCACCACGCGGAATGAGGCCCGCGACATCATGGCGGAGCTGCTGGGCAGCAAGAGCGCGGATCTGGTGCCCTTCGGCACCGAGGCGGGCTTGTTTCAGGCGCTGGGTATGGATGTGGTCGTCTGCGGGCCAGGGTCCATCGCGCAGGCGCATAAGGCGGATGAATACCTCGCCATTGACCAGCTCGGGCAATGCCTCAGCGTGCTGGACCAGCTGGCAGCGCGGCTGGCGGACTGACGCCAGCCCGCGATCGAAGCACCGGCATCACGGCGGGGGTGCCAACGCCGATTGCAGCGCGCGGTATGATGCCTTGGGGGTGCGGGTTAGCGTGTCGAAATCCACATGTATCAGCCCGAACCGTTTCTCATACCCCAGCGCCCATTCGTAATTGTCCAGAAGCGACCACAGGAAATAGCCCTGCACCGGCACGCCATCCGCAATGGCACGGCGCACCGCGTCCAGATGGTCATCGACAAAGGCAATCCGGGCGTCGTCCGGCACGGTGCCATCTGTCACCATATCCGCGTTGGCCATGCCGTTTTCGGTCACGATCAGCGGCAGATCTCCCGTATAGTCGCGAGCCGTCCGGGTCAGAAAATCATAAAGCCCCTGCGGATAGATCTCCCATCCCATCTGGGTCTTGGGCAGCGGGCCATCGACCTCGGCGTAATGGGGCCAGGCGCCGCTGCCCGGAGCAATCAGCTTACGGGTATAGTAGTTGAGGCCGCACCAGTCGACGGGGGCTGAGATGGTGGCAAAATCATCCTGCCAGCCGTGCGGCAGATGCGGTTCCAGCCCTTCCAGTGCCAGATCCGGGTAGCGCCCGTGAAAGGCACCGCCAAGGAAAAAGCCATTGTAGATCGCATCATAGCGCGCAGCGGCCTGCCGGGCGACCTCGCTGTTGTCGGCGGGGGCTGCCCATTCCAGATTGAACACGGCGCCAAGGTTCTCCATGCCAAGGCCGCGCATCGTTTCGATGGCGGTGCCATGGGCTACCATCACATGGTGCATCGCCCGCGCCGTTGCCCGGATATCACGCAGGCCGGGCGCATGATGGCCAAGGAAATGCGACAGCCAGCCTACGCACCATGGTTCATTGATCGGCGCCGCGGAATACATCCGGTCGCCAATGCGGCCCATGATGACCGCGGTAAAGTCGCCAAACCATTTGGCGATATCGGCGTTGCGCCAGCCTCCCATATCGGCCAGCGCCTGAGGCAATTCCCAGTGGTAGAGCGTCACGCAGGGTTTCAGCCCCCGCTCCAGCATCGCATCCGTCAGCCGGTCGTAGAAATCCAGCCCGTCGGGGTTGGGTGTGCCACGCCCCTCGGGCAGAACCCGCGCCCAGCTGGTGGAGAACCGGTAGCAGTCAAACCCGGCAGCCGCCGCCAGATCCAGATCCTCAGCGTAGCGGTGGTAATGATCGCAGGCGCGCTGGCCGTGCTCGGCTCGCACTACATTGCCGGGGGTGGCGGCGAAACTGTCCCAATGGGTCGCCCCGGCGCCGCCAAACCCGTGTCCTTCGATCTGATAGGCCGAGGTTGCCGCGCCAAAGAGAAAACCCTCGGGGAAGTCCTGGCGGCTGTTGCGTAACATGGCGGCTCTCCTGATTGGATGGTGCGGGCAGCGGTGAGCCTAGCGCGACGGCGCAGGCCCGGTGGAGCGGCCAACCGTCAGCTGCGCTTCCAGCAGGCGTGTCAAAGGGGCGTCACCCGGATCGCGGATCTGCGCCAGCAGCAGGTCGGCCAGCTGTCGGCCGGCCTCCTGCACAGAAGAAAGCGTCGCGGTGAATTGCGGCAGCTCATCGCCATTTCGCAGATAGGAGAGATCATCGTCATGGGTGATCACCGAAATATCGCGCCCCATCTGGCGCCCCGAATCCTCAATTGCGCGGCGCACACCCATCGCCGGGATGATCGACGACACCAGATAGGCGGTGGGCGGATCGGCCATGGCCTGAGTGTGTACGACGGTGCGGTGACCGTAGCTCTCGGTCATTTCCTCGGCAAACATCAGCGCGGGATCCAGGGGGATGCCCGCTGCGGTCAGCGCGCATTCGTAGCCTGCGCGACGACGCCATGCGAAATCCATGCTCTCCAGACCATTGACCAGACAGATCCGCCGATGCCCGAGATCGAGCAGGAATTGCGTCGCCCGTTCAAAGGCGCTTTTGTTGTTCACATCCAGCCAGCTGTACGGCCCCTCCAGATCGGAGGCCCGGCCATGCACCGCAAAAGGCAGGCCAATATCGCGCAACAGTGCAATCCGCGGGTCCGACATGCGCGGCGCATGCAGCACGATGCCATCGACGTTCCGCTTCGCCGCCATCTCGCGATAGGCCTTTTCCTGTTTGCTGTCCTCGACCAGCGACAGCACCATGTCATAGCCGGCCTTGGCGTAGCTCTCGCCCGCTCCGGCGATGAAATCGCCAAAGATCGGGTTCACCATCTCATGCTGCGATGACAGCGGAATCACATGGCCGATGGCCATTGCCCGCCCGGTTGCCAGCGCCTTGGCGCGGGTGTTGGGGCGGTAGTTGTGCTGCTCCGCCGCCGCCGCAACCCGCCTGCGGGTGGCTTCGCTTACTTCGGGAAACCCATTCAACGCACGGCTGACCGTTGTCTGTGACAGGTTCAGATGGGCGGCCAGTTCCTTCAGATTCATACGGAAAGTCTCCAAAGCGCTTTGATATTTCGGGCGCATATCGCAACGCAGTGCTCATGCTCAGGTAGTTATGGCAGGGGTGAGGTGAGGCTGGCAAGGGTCGTTTGAATTAAGAGATAAGAGGTGTTTCTTGGTAAATTGTTGACAGCGCCGCGCGAATCTAGAAGTGTAGCGAAATCCAAAGCGCTTTGGATAACCGGATCAAACAGGATCTGGCAGGGCGTTGTGATTATCGGGAGGAAATATCATGAAACGCAGGCTTACTGCCGCTGCGGGCGTGTTGGCATTGACAGCCGGACTTGCGCAGGCCGACGGGGCGCTGACCTTTCCGGTCGGTGAGGGAGAGTTCAACTGGGACAGCTTCGAGGCGCTAAAGGCGACCGATCTTGCCGGTGAACAGCTCACCGTCTTCGGACCCTGGCTTGGCCCCGATCAGGCACTGGTCGAGAAAGTGCTGGCCTATTTTGCCGAGGCTACCGGCGCCGATGTGCGTTACACCGGCTCCGACAGTTTCGAACAGCAGATCGTCGTGGACGCCGAGGCCGGCTCCGCACCCAACATCGCCGTCTTCCCGCAGCCGGGACTGGTGGCGGACATGGCGCGGCGCGGCTTTATCTCGCCTCTGGGCAGCGACACCGCTGACTGGGTGCGTGAAAACTACGCCGCTGGCGACTCCTGGGTCGATCTCAGCACCTTCAAGGGGCCGGATGGCAACGAGGATCTCTTTGGCCTGTTCTACAAGGTCGATGTGAAATCCCTTGTCTGGTACGTGCCTGAGACCTTTGAGGATTTCGGCTACGACGTGCCGCAGTCGATGGAAGAGCTGAAGGCGCTGACCGATCAGATGGTCGAGGATGGCAATACGCCCTGGTGCATTGGTCTGGGGTCCGGTGGCGCCACAGGCTGGCCTGCGACTGACTGGGTCGAGGATATGATGCTGCGCACCCAGGACCCGTCCGTCTATGACCAGTGGGTCAGCAACGAAATCCCCTTCACCGATCCCCGCGTCATCGGTGCGATTGAGGAATTTGGGCATTTCGCCCGCAATGACGCCTATGTTTCGGGCGGGGCAGGGGCGGTGGCCTCCACAGATTTCCGCGACAGCCCCAAGGGCCTTTTCGCCAGCCCGCCGCAATGTCTGATGCACCGTCAGGCGTCCTTCATCCCGGCCTTCTTCCCCGAAGGCATCGAGGTGGGGCTGGATGCGGATTTCTTCTACTTCCCGGCCTATGAGGAAAAGGATCTGGGCAGCCCGGTTCTGGGGGCAGGTACCCTGTGGTCGATCACCAACGACAGCAAGGGCGCGCGCGCCTTGATGGAATTCCTGAAATCCCCCATCGGACATGAGGTCTGGATGGCGCAACAGGGCTTCCTGACCCCGCACAAGGGCGTCAACACCGACCTTTATGCCACTGATACGCTGAAAAAGATGGGCGATATCCTGTTGTCCGCAGACACCTTCCGCTTTGACGCATCGGATCTGATGCCCGGCGCGGTCGGCGCGGGTTCCTTCTGGACAGGCATGGTCGGTTACGCTGGCGGCACCCCGGCAGAAGAGGTCGCGGCCGAGATCCAGTCCTCCTGGGATGCTTTGAAATAAGTCACAGGTGCGGGCTGCCTCTACCCGGTCGGCCCGCACCATTTGCAGTTTTCCCATCGAAGATCCGCGCCGATCTGCCCGCCTGCGTTGCTGCCGGGGGCTGATCTGCCCACTCCACCCCACCGCGAAGGGAGTTTCCCATGCACCCAGCCATTCAGGGCCTGCTCACAATCGCCTTTGGCGTCGGAGGGTGTGTCGGCTATTTCTACTTCTCCAATCTGGTGCTGGACCGGGTGATCTTTCCGGCACGCGGTGCGCATATCGCCCGCAATATCCGCCGCGCCAACATGATCCGACCCTGGCTGTTCCTGTTGCCCGCCTTGCTGGCGCTGGGGCTTTATCTGGCCTATCCGGTGGTCGAGACGCTGCGCCTTTCTGTCAGCGAACGCCTGCCCGGTGGCGGATCTGAATTCGTCGGCCTTGCCAACTACCAGCAGATGCTGGCCGAGGCGAAATTCTGGGAAGCGCTCAAGAACAATTTCCTGTGGCTTCTCGTGGTGCCTGCCGCCTCGACCGCCTTCGGCCTGCTGGCCGCACAGCTGACGGACCGGTTGGCCTGGGGCAATATCGCGAAGTCGCTGATCTTCATGCCGATGGCGATCTCCTTTGTCGGGGCTGCGGTGATCTGGAAACTGGTCTATGACGCCCGCCCCGAGGGCACCGAGCAGATAGGCGTTCTGAACGCGCTCTACATCTATTTCGGCGGCGACGGGCCGATGCAGTGGCTGACCATCCCGTTCTGGAACAACTTCTTCCTGATGATGGTGCTGATCTGGATCCAGACCGGTTTTGCCATGGTGATCCTCTCCGCCGCCCTGCGCGGCATCCCCGAAGAAACCGTTGAAGCCGCCATCGTGGATGGGGCCGGGCCGTTTCAGATCTTCTTCAAGATCAAGGTGCCGCAGATCATGGACACGATCGTCGTCGTCTGGACCACCATCACCATCGTTGTGCTCAAGGTCTTTGACATCGTCTTTGCCATGACCAACGGCCAGTGGGAGACGCAGGTTCTGGCCAATTACATGTACGACAAACTGTTCCGCGCCAATGACTGGGGCGTCGGCTCCGCCAGCGCCATGGTCATCATGCTTCTGGTCCTGCCGATCCTGGTCTGGAACGTCTACAACGCCCGCCGCGAAATGCGCTGAGGAGAGACCGCCATGACAATGATTGCCGGACAAAAACCTGCGCTGACCTGGGCCTTACGCCTTTCTGTGGTGCTGCTCGTAGGGCTGTGGCTGTTCCCGACGCTGGGCCTCTTGGTGTCCTCCTTCCGCACCGCCGATCAGATCGCGACCAGCGGCTGGTGGCGCGCGATGTTCCCCAGTGAACAGAACCTGACCCTGCGCATTGACCCGCCCAGCGAACAGCTGCGACAGGGAGATCTCTTTGTGATTGAGGGCCGCCTCTTTGCCGAAGACACCAGCAGCGAGATTTCCGCCTGGGGCACCTCGGCGCGCGAGCCTGCCGCCTATCAGCCCGGTGAAACGGCCGAGCTGCGCCGTGGCGGCACCCTGTCGGTTGCGGCAGATGGCGCCTACCGGTTGGAAAGCACCGAGGAAATCAGCGGCAAACGCGGTCCCCGGGTGTTTGTCACCGCAACCGTGCCGCCGGAATTCACGCTGGAGAACTATGAAACAGTGCTCATCTCCGGCAATTCAACCGACAATATGGCCAAGGCATTTTTCAACACGCTGACCGTCACCATTCCGGCAACCATCATCCCGATCCTTGTTGCCGCCTTCGCGGCCTATGCGCTGGCGTGGATGGAATTTCCGGGCCGCGCCCTGCTGGTGGCGGCCATCGTTGGCCTGCTGGTGGTGCCATTGCAACTGGCGCTGATCCCGCTGCTGAAATTCCACAATGAGATCGGCATCGGCAAGGGCTACATCGGCGTCTGGATGGCCCACACCGGCTTTGGCCTGCCGCTCGCCATCTACCTCTTGCGCAACTACATGGTAGGCATCCCACGCGATATCATCGAAAATGCCCGTGTCGATGGCGCGACCGATTTCATGATCTTCACCCGCATCATCCTGCCGCTGTCCTTTCCGGCGCTGGCCTCATTTGCGATCTTCCAGTTCCTGTGGACCTGGAACGACCTTCTGGTGGCCATGGTGTTCCTGATCGACGCCACCGGGGAAACCACCGTGATGACCAAACAGATCGTTGAGCTGCTGGGCACCCGTGGCGGCAATTGGGAGATCCTCGCAACCTCCGCCTTTGTCTCGATTGCGGTGCCGCTCGGTGTCTTCTTTGCCATGCAGAAATACCTCGTCCGTGGCCTCCTTGCAGGCTCGGTCAAGTGACGTGATCCGCAGGCCGGATCACACCGGTCCTGCCTCTTACTCTACAGACTATGGAAACAGCTGATATGAACGCTCAAGCTCAACTCGACCCGGCACAGGTTCTCGCCGCTGACCCCGATTGGTGGCGCGGTGCAGTGATCTATCAGATTTACCCGCGCAGCTATCAGGACAGCAACGGCGATGGCATCGGTGACCTCAGAGGCATCACCCAGCGCCTGCCGCATATTGCTTCGCTTGGGGTGGATGCGATCTGGATCTCGCCATTCTTCACATCCCCGATGAAGGATTTCGGCTATGACGTCTCCGACTACTGCGACGTTGATCCGATGTTCGGCAGCCTGTCCGACTTTGACCAGCTGGTCGCGACGGCGCACGGCCTGGGCCTGCGGGTGATGATTGATCTTGTGCTGTCGCATACCTCTGACCAGCACCCGTGGTTCGGCGAAAGCCGCCAGAGCCGCGACAATGCCCGCGCTGACTGGTACGTCTGGGCCGACCCGCAGCCCGATGGCACGCCGCCGAACAACTGGCTGTCGATCTTTGGCGGCTCTGCCTGGCAATGGGATCCCCGGCGGGAGCAGTATTACCTGCACAACTTCCTTGTCTCGCAGCCGGATCTGAATTTTCACTGCCCCGCCGTGCAGGACGCGCTGTTGGATGTGACCCGCTTCTGGCTGGAGCGCGGCGTTGATGGCTTCCGTTTGGATACCATCAACTTCTATTTCCACGACGCTGAGCTACGGTCGAACCCGGCCCTGCCGCCAGAGCAGCGCAATGCCACCATCGCGCCCTCGGTGAACCCCTATAATCACCAGGAACATCTCTACTCAAAGAACCAGCCGGAAAACCTGGCCTTCCTTGGCCGGTTCCGCGCGCTTCTGGATGAATACCCGGCCAAGGCGGCCGTGGGCGAGGTGGGCGACGCGCAGCGCGGTCTTGAGATCATGGGCAGCTACACGGCAGGCAACAGCGGCGTTCACATGTGCTACGCCTTTGAGCTCCTGGCCAAGGATGTGCTGACCGCCTCCCGGCTGGCCGAAGTCTTTGCCGAGGTGGACCGTGTGGCCGCAAATGGCTGGGCCTGCTGGGCGTTTTCCAACCACGATGTGATCCGCCACAGCAGCCGCTGGGATCTCAGCCCGGAGGCGCAGCGCCTGTTCACCACCATGATGATGTGCCTGCGCGGCACCACCTGCATCTATCAGGGCGAGGAGCTGGGCCTGCCAGAGGCAGACATCGCCTTTGAAGATCTGCAGGACCCCTATGGCATTGAGTTCTGGCCCGAATTCAAGGGCCGCGACGGCTGCCGTACGCCAATGGTCTGGGAACCGTCAAACAGCGCAGGCGGCTTCAGCGAAGGCAAGCCATGGCTGCCCGTCTCGCCCGAGCATCTCAGCCTGAGCGTCGCCAGTCAGGAAGCCGACCCGCAGGCCATGCTGCACCACTACCGCCGCGCCATCGCCCTGCGCAAGGCACATCCGGCGCTCGCGGTGGGCACTCATGATCAGCTGCGGGCAGAGGGCAATGTCGCCTTCTTCACCCGTCAGGACCGCGACGAGGTGATCTTCTGCGCTTTCAATCTGGGGGACACCCCGGCAGAGATCACCCTGCCGGAGGGCACATGGCGCAGGCCCGACACCGACATCGCCCTGGCCGACCTGCCGCAAAGCGGCGCCCGTGTCGCGCTGGCACCGTGGCAGGCCTGCCTTGCGGTGCGGGTCTGACAGAAACGACGAGCAGGGGAGGGACCAGTAGATGGCAAACCTGAAATTGACCAATGTCGCCAAGACCTACGGGGGCGGCGTCGAGGTCCTGAGAGATATCAATCTCGATATCAAACAGGGGGAGCTGATCGTCTTTGTCGGCCCCTCCGGCTGCGGCAAATCCACCCTGCTGCGGATGATCGCGGGGCTGGAGCGGATCAGCGGCGGCACGCTGGAAATCGACGATGCGGTGATGAATGATATCCCGCCCGCCCAGCGGGGCATCGCGATGGTGTTCCAGTCCTATGCGCTCTATCCGCATATGACCGTTCGCGACAACATGGCCTTTGCGCTGAAAATCGCCAAGAAAAGCAAGCCTGAGATCGACGCCGCCATCGACCGCGCCGCCAAGATCCTGCAGCTGGAGCCTTATCTCGACCGCCTGCCCAAGGCGCTGTCGGGCGGGCAGCGCCAGCGGGTCGCCATCGGTCGCTCCATCGTGCGTGATCCGAAGGTTTATCTCTTTGACGAGCCACTCTCCAATCTGGACGCGGCCCTGCGGGTCGCCACAAGGATCGAAATCGCCCAGCTGAAAGAGGCGATGCCGGACAGCACCATGATCTATGTGACCCATGATCAGGTGGAGGCGATGACGCTGGCCAGCCGCATTGTGGTTCTGGCCGACAAAGGCATCGCACAGGTCGGCACGCCACTGGAGCTGTACCAGCGCCCGGAGAATGAATTTGTCGCCCAGTTCATCGGCTCGCCCGCAATGAACCTCATTCCCGGCACTGTGATCGCCACTGGCCCACGCACCACCGTGCGGCTCAACAGCGGCGAAGAGGTCATCGCCGATATCCCCACGACCGACGCCGATCAGGGGCTCGCGGTGAATGTCGGCGTCCGGCCCGAGGATCTGGTCGAAACCGGCACAGGCGGCGCGCTGATCGACAGCCGCGTCGATATTGTGGAGGCTCTGGGTGAGGTGACGGTGCTCTACATCGCCGCAGGCGAGGGCAAGGATCCCCTGATTGCGAAACTCCCCGGCATTCACAAGGGGTTGCGCGGCTCCTCTGTGCGGCTCTATGCCGACCCGGCCAAGCTGCATCTGTTCCACAACGGCCAGTCGCTGCTCTATCGTTGAGCGGTGCGGGCGGCAGGCGGGCTTATTTCTGCAACACGGTGCTGCGCCATTCTTCGATAAAACGCGCCCGTTTCAGCCGGTCCAGAAACACCAGCAGCCCCGGTCCCATCTGGATCGGGCGCAGCGCCGCCTCGGGGCTGGCGGCCCCGGTTGGATACCTTGGGAACGGATAGGCCGGATCGCGGCTGCTTCCCCAGGCCGCGCGCAGCAGATGGTCGATAAAGGCGCCGGCCAGATCCGGCCGCTCAGCCCCCTTCAGCACCACGGCGGTGCGCAGCATCATGTTGGTGTAATCCTGCGGATCCACGATTTCGATCCGATCCGCCAGATCATCCCGCGCGCGGGCGTAGCTGCCCAGCACGTTATAGGCAATCGCCAGATCTCCCCGCGCGACCGCCTCGATCATCTCGCCGGAACAGCAATAGAGCCGCAGGTCAAGACTGCCGAAAATCTCCATCATCCGCCAGAAACTCTCTGAGGTGCGCAGATCCTGCGTCGCAAACAGATAGCCAAGGCCGCTGGTTTCGACATCATAGGTGCCGATGCGGCCCCGGAACCGGTTGGGGTATCGCCGTAAGAACGACATCAGCGCCTGCCGGCTGCGCGGCATCTCCAGCCCCTCAAAGGCCGCCGGCGACAGCACAATCGACGCAGGCTCCTGCGAGAAGGCAAAGACATGGTCGCGCCAGTTGCCCCAGACCGGCAGCTGCGCCGTCGTGGTGGAGCGGTGCGCCAGCGTATAGCCGTCATTGGCCAGTTTGGTCTGCAAATCCAGCGCCGAGGAAACGGCCAGATCAAACGGCGCGTTCTCCTCCACGACCGCCCGCATCAGCTCGGCACTGCTGACAGCGACATAGTCCACCACCACGGTCGGTCGCGTCCGCAGGAAGCTATCGACAAGCGGCGCCAGCAGATCGGTGTCTGTGGTTGACAGAACCCGCAGCAGATCCGGTGCCGCCTCGGCTGCGGCAGGCCCAAAGCGACGGCGATCTTCGATCTCAAACGCCTGCGCTGCGATCCCCAGCTGAACAAGCGCCAGTAGCGCCAGACACAGACCCCGCACCGGGCGGCTCACGATAGCGGAA
Source organism: Phaeobacter sp. JH20_02 (assembly GCF_048056915.1). Taxonomy (NCBI): domain Bacteria; kingdom Pseudomonadati; phylum Pseudomonadota; class Alphaproteobacteria; order Rhodobacterales; family Roseobacteraceae; genus Phaeobacter; species Phaeobacter sp. JH20_02. The sequence continues at coordinate 309,700 of NZ_JAYMVP010000022.1, forward strand.
AATACAAGGATACGCATGATCCCTCCCGTCTTGGGGCCGCCGCTGGCGGGCCGGTGGTGGCGTCGCTGGGGGCAATGCTCAGCCGTCCGCCATGGGCCTCAACCACCTCGCGCGCGATGGTAAGGCCAAGACCGGAGCCGATGGTGCCTTCGGCGTTTGTGCCACGGGCAAACCGCGCGGTCAGCGCGTCGGTGTCGCCATCCGGAAACCCACCAGCCTCATCGATGATGCTCAGCCGCAGCGCCTGTCCCTCCCGGCGCAGGATCACCTGCACATCGCTTTCGCCCGGCGCATATTTGATTGCATTGTCCAAGAGGTTGCGCACCGCGTTCTGGATCAGGATCGGATCACCCGACAGGGCCGGTGTCTGCGGCAGGTCGCAATGCAGCGCGATGTCCTTCAGCTCGGCAATCGGACGAAGCCGGTTCAGAAGCTCCCGGCAGAGGGCCCCCAGATCCACCTCTTCGCGCAAGAGGCTGTCAGTGCGAAAGGTCACCATCGCATGATCCAGCAGCTGACCCGCCGCGCGCGAACTTTCGTCAATTGCGCGGATCATCTCGCGCAGCGAGGCGCGGTTTTCGTCCCGCTCAACCCGGCGCAGCGTGATCTCCGCCTGCGTGCGCACAGTGGCCAGCGGCGTGCGCACCCGGTGCGCGGCCTCGGCGATGAAATCCTCCGACCGAGACAGCGAAATCCGCAGTCGGTCGATAAACCGGTTGAGCGAGGACACCAGCGGGATCATCTCCGAGGGCACGGGCCTGCGCACCGGGCGCAGATCCTTGGGCCCGCGCCGCGACACCGCCCCGGCAAGTTCGGCCAGCGGCCGCACACTGGATTGCGCCGCCCAGATCGCGAGGACTGCGGCAATGACAAAGAAACCGACCCCCAGCTGCAAGGCGCGGCGTGTCAGCTGCGCCAGCTGCGCCGATTGCCCCTCGCGGGTCTGCGCCACCGAAATAATCAGGTCGGATGCCTGCCCGCCCAGCGAAACCCGCCGCGCCAGCGTCACCATCCGAATGCTGTCGCCCTTGTAGCTCAGCGTTTGAAACCGGGGCGCCCCCTGTCGCGGCAACGGGTCGGGTCGGGGCAGGTCGTCGTAACCGGTCAGCACCAGCTGATCCTGCGCGACGCGATAAAATACCCGGTCATTGCTGACGTTGCCCAGCATCGACAGCGCCGCATAGGGGATATCCACTGTCACATCGCCCGAGCGGACCGAAACGGAATCCATGATCGAGGTAGCCGAGGCCTGTAGAATGCTGTCATGGGTCTGCTGCGACACATCGCGGGTGAAGACCAGCACGATAAAGAACAAGAGCGACGCCAGAAAGGCCGCACTCCCCACCAGTTGCAGCGTCAGACGCCGCCGGATCGACCCACTGGTGCGGATGGCCTCGCTCATGCAAGCGACATCCGGTAGCCAAGGCCGCGTACCGTGGTGATCTCCACCTCAGATCCGGCCAGATGCTTGCGCAGCCGCGCCACATAGACCTCGATCGCATTTTCCGAAACGTCCTCCTCATAGGAGAACAACCGGTCCACCAGTTTCGACTTGGAAAAGATACGGTCCGGCGCGTTGATGAAAATCTCCAGCAGCCGCAGCTCCTTGTTGCGCAGCGATACGGTTCTGCCGCCCACCGTCAGGGTTCCGGCAAGCGGATCAAAGATCAGCGCACCGAATCGTTTCTGGTTGGAACTGCCGCCACCATGGCGCCGCAGCACCGCCCGGCAGCGCGCCTCCAGCTCGGAAAAATCAAAGGGTTTGGTGATGTAGTCATCCGCCCCCAGATCCAGCACACCAACCCTGTCCGACACCTCGGAACGTGCCGTCAGCACAATCACCGGCGTTGTGCCCTGACGGTTGCGATGGGATTTCAAGAAGCTGCGGCCATCCCCGTCTGGCAACATAATATCCAGTAAAATCAAATCGTAATCCGCGGTCGCCGCATAGTCATCCGCCACCGCCAGATCCGGGGCATGGTCCACCACATGGCCATCCATCCGCAGCCGGTCCTCGACGGCGGCCGCAAGGCTCAGATTGTCTTCAACCAGCAAGAAGCGCATGGGAGTCCATTCATCCAGGTGGCCGGGCAGGTGGCGGCTGCATCGGGTGTGACAGGTTTGTGTCAGCTTAACGTGTTCCCTTCCAGTCATGAGCGGCCAAGCCGCCATTTGTCAAATGGGAGGACAAACAGATGAAAACGACTTTGACCCGGCGCGCCCTGATGGCGGTGACCGCTGCGACACTGGCCTTTGCGGCGCCGGTTTCCGCAGATGAGATGGTGGACAGCATCCACTTTCTGATCCCCGGCGGCGCAGGCGGCGGCTGGGACGGCACCGCGCGCGGCACCGGTGAGGCGCTGACCAAGGCGGGGCTTGTGGGCAATGCCTCCTACGAGAACATGTCCGGCGGCGGCGGTGGCAAGGCGATCGGCTATCTGATCGAAAACGCCGAGAGCAACCACGGCACCCTGATGGTGAACTCCACCCCGATTGTGATCCGCTCGCTGACCGGTGTCTTCCCGCATAACTTCCGTGACCTCACCATGGTCGCAGGCACCATTGGCGATTACGCGGCCATCGTGGTGGGCAAGGACAGCCCGATCAACTCCATGTCCGATCTGATCGCCGCCTATCAGGCCGATCCGCGCAAGACCGCCATCGGCGGTGGCTCGGTACCCGGTGGCATGGACCATCTGGTTGCCGCAATGGTGATGAAGGCCGCAGGCGAAGAGCCGACGGCGGTGAAATACATCCCCTATGATGCAGGCGGGGTTGCCATGGCGGCGCTGCTGTCCGGTGAAATCGCAGCACTCTCCACCGGTTTCTCCGAGGCGATTGATCTGGCCAACGCAGGCGAGGTGAAAATCATCGGCGTCACCGCCGAGGACCGCGTGCCGGCCTATGCAGACGCCCCCACGATGAAAGAACAGGGGATCGACGCAACCTTCGTCAACTGGCGCGGTTTCTTTGGCGCCCCCGGCCTTCCGCAGGAAAAGGTCGACGCCTATCGCGCGGCCCTGGCCAAGATGTATGACACCCCCGAATGGGAAGAGGTCCGCGCCCGCAACGGGTGGGTCAACATCCACAACAGCGGCGATGATTTCGTCAGCTTCCTGGAAGGTCAGGAAGAAGTTATCAAGAGCCTGATGCAGGAACTCGGCTTCCTCTAAGTCTGGCAGAGCAGACAGGCGTCCGGTCCGAGAGGTGTCGGGCGCCCGCCTCTGACGACAGAAACCGGCGGCGCAGATCTTCGGGAGGAGCCGCGCTGCCTCTCAGGTTTCATTCTGAACATATCTCACCAAAGGGGGGGAGAGCCTCATGGCGCTCGACCGATGGATCGCGCTGGTCATCCTCATGATCAGCATCGCCTATGGCTACACGGCCTTTTTCACCATGGACGAAGGGCTGCCGCCGTTCATGAAATTCAATGCCATCTGGCCCAGCACCTTCCCCAAGGGGTTGTCGGTTCTGGCGGTGATCTGTGCTTTGATCATCCTGCTGTCGCCGCAGAAATCCGATGCAGGCCCAAAGACGGGTGACATCGACTACCGCCGCCTGCTGGATTACAAGCTGGGGCAGGCCGTTGCACTGCTGGCGATGATGGTGATCTATGCACTGGCGCTGCGCCCGGTTGGGTTCCTGATCGCAACCGTCGGCTTTCTGGTGATCAGCGCCATGATCCTGGGCGAACGCAAACTGCATATCCTGATCCCCATCGCCGTCCTTGCGGCAGGCGTGGTCTGGTATCTCGTGCAGGGGGTGCTGGGCATCTACCTGCGCCCGCTGCCGCTCTTCCTTGGCAATGGAGTCTGATATGCTGGACGGTATTCTGATCGGCCTCGGCACCGCCTTTTCCCTCAGCAACCTGCTGATGGTCATCGGTGGCTGCCTCATCGGCACCTTCATCGGCATGTTGCCGGGTCTCGGCCCGATGAGCATCATTTCCATCATGATCCCGGTGGCGATTTCCATCGGCGATCCTTCGGCGGCGCTGATCCTGCTGGCCGGGGTCTATTATGGCGCCATCTTTGGCGGCTCCACCTCGTCAATCCTGATCAACGCGCCGGGTGTGGCCTCGACAGTGGCAACGTCCTTCGATGGTTACCCGCTGGCGCGGCAGGGCAAGGCCGGCAAGGCGCTGACCGTGGCCGCGATCTCCTCCTTCTGCGGCGGCACCATTGGTGCCGTCCTGCTGATGATTTTCGCGCCTGCACTGGCCAGCGTCGCGCTGCTGTTCCACTCCGCCGAATACTTCGCCTTGATGGTGGTGGGGCTGTCGGCCATCGCCGCCTTTGCGGGGACCGGCCAGGTGGTGAAGGCGCTGCTGATGACCGTGCTTGGCCTGATCATGGCCACTGTGGGCGAGGGCGCGCTGTTCAACATGCCCCGCTTTACCATGGGCATCATGGATCTTCAGTCGGGCTTCGGTTTCATCACGCTGGCGATGGCGATGTTCGCCCTGCCGGAGGCGCTTTATCTGGTGCTTGATCCCAGCCGCTCTGCCAGCGAAGGCGGCAGCAGCGAGATCAAGGATCTGCGCATCACCAGAGCGGAGGCCAAGTCCATCGCGCCGGTGATTGGCCGTCAGTCGATCCAGGGCTTTCTGATCGGCGTCCTGCCGGGGGCCGGAGCCACCATCGCTTCCTTCCTGGGCTACGCGGTGGAGCGCAATATCGCGCCTAAGGACGAACAGAAAGAGTTCGGCAAAGGCTCGATCAAAGGCCTCGCCGCGCCCGAAAGCGCCAATAACGCGGCCTGCACCGGCTCCTTTGTGCCACTGCTGACGCTGGGCATTCCTGGCTCCGGCACCACTGCGATCCTTCTGGGGGCGCTGATTGCGCTCAATGTTTCGCCCGGTCCGCGCCTGATGGTGGATGAGCCGGAGATCTTCTGGGCCGTGATCATCTCGATGTATGTCGGCAATCTGGTCCTGCTGATCCTCAATCTTCCGCTGATCCCCTATATCGCCAAGGTGCTGGCGGTCCCGCGCAACTACCTGATCCCCTTCATCTTCTTCTTTACGCTGATGGGGGCCTATATCGGGCAGAACAATGCGACAGAGTTGCTGATCCTTGTGGGTCTGGGGATCTGTGCCACGGTGCTGCGCTTTGCCGACTATCCGCTTGCGCCCTTGCTGATCGGCTTCATCCTGGGGTCGATGCTGGAGGATAATTTCTCCCGCTCGATGCAGCTCTATGATGGGCTGGGCTTCCTGATGGAACGCCCGATGACCATCGGCCTGCTGGGGCTGGCAGCCATTCTGGTGATCCTGCCCAGCTACCGCGCCCGCCGCGCGCGGCTGCGTCAGGCCGGGGTGGCGGACGGCGACTGACCGGCACCATGGAAACAGACCATCGGGGGCGCTGCGGCGCCCCTGTTTGTTTGCCCCCTCAGCCCAGGATCAGCAGCCACAGCCAGACTGTCAGGATACAGCTGCCGGTCGCAATCAGCACCGAGGAGGCCGCCACCCGTTTCGCGCGCCCATACATATTGGCAAAGATATAGGCGTTGAACCCCGGCGCCATGGCCGCGTTCAGCACGCCGGAGCGGAACAGATCCGGCTGCACCTTCAGCGCCGTGCCCATGCTCCAGACAATTGCCGGATGCACCATCAATGAGATCGCGCAGACAAAGCCAATGGCGCGCAGATCGCCCTCTGGCCGGTATTGCACCAGCACACCCCCCAGTGCAAACAGCGCCGCAGGCAGGGCGGCGCGAATGACCAGCGACAGCGCCTCATCCACCGCCTGCGGGATCCACAGGCCCGAGAGATTGACGACAAACCCCAGGGCGATGCCCAGGATCAGCACATTCTTGAACATCGCGCTCAGCACGGCCTTCACGGTCTTGCTGCTGCCAGCGCCCCGGCTGCGCACGATCTCCATCACCGTGATCCCCAGCCCGTAGCAAAACGGCGAGTGAAAGGCGATGATCGCATAGTTGCCGGTCAGATTGTCGGCACCATAGGCCCGTTCCGTGATCGGCAGCCCCAGCAGGACCGAATTGGAGAACAGGCAGCAAAACCCGATCGCCACGCAATCTTCCCAGTCGCGTTTGAAAATCAGCCGCGCGCCCGCCATGCCCAGACAGAAACAGGCCGCGGCGCCGGTGTAGAAACTGATCAGCAGGCGCGGATCGAAACTCGCCGACAGATCCAGCGTCGCAATGGCGCGGAACAACAGGCAGGGGATGGCAAAGCTCTGGGTGAATTTCATCAGCCCATCGACATGACTGGCCTGAAAATACCCCCGCCGGGTGGCGATATACCCCGCACCGATGACCAGAAATACCGGCAGGATGACATCAATCAGGCTCTGAAACATGACGTGCCTTCCTATCGGCGGGAGAGGGGTCTGCCCACCGGCGGACGCGGATCAGATCGGGTATTCGATCACCATCCCGTCATAGGCCGGGTCGATGTGATCGGGGGTCTCTGCGGCGACCTCGGCATAATCGAGATCAATGTGCATATTGGTCAGCACCGCGCGTTTTGGGGCCATCCGGTCGATCCACTCCAGCGCCTCGTCCAGCGACAGATGGGTGGGATGTGGCTTGCGGCGCAGCGCATCCAGAATCCAGCAGTCCAGATCCTGCAATTCCACCAGCGCGCTGTCGGGGATCTTGGCAACATCCGGCAGATAGGCCAGATCGCCAATGCGGAACCCCAGCGCATCCATGGAGCCGTGGTTGACCTCAAACGGGCGCAGGGTGATATCGCCACCGGGGCCGGAGATGGTCAGCGGTCCATCAATGCTGCGCAGGTCCAGAATGGGCGGGTAGGGAGAGCCTTCGGGCTGCACAAAGGCATAGCCGAACCGCGACAGCAGCGCGTTCTGCGTTTCGCCATCGGCATAGACCGGAATGCGGTCGCGCATGTTGAAGACGATCATGCGCAGATCGTCGATGCCATGCACATGGTCGGCATGGGAATGGGTGTAGACCACCCCGTCCAGCCGCCCGATACCACTGTCCAGCAACTGGCTGCGCATATCCGGGGAGGTGTCGATCAGCACCGTTGTGGTGCCCTCCGGCCCCTCACGCTCCACCAGCAGCGAACAGCGCCGCCGGGTGTTGCGCGGATTGGTCGGGTCGCAGGCGCCCCAATGCCCGCCAAGACGCGGCACCCCACCGGAGGAGCCGCAGCCCAGAATGGTAAAGCGCAGCACGCCCATCAGGCGGCAGCCTCATATTGGGCGACTTTCCAGAACAGCCGGTCGAAATTTGCCTGCGTCTGCGCGGCAAAATCGGCGTAATCCACACCAAACACCTCGGCACCCACGCGGGCGGTATGGGCGGTATAGGCCGGCTCATTGCGTTTGCCGCGATAGGGGGGCGGCGCCAGATAGGGCGCGTCGGTTTCCACCAGAATACGCTCCAAGGGGGCGGCGGCAAAAATATCGCGCAGCTCCTGGCTCTTGGGGAAGGCGGCGATGCCCGACATCGACAGGTAGAACCCCAGATCCAGCGCCGCCCGTGCCAGTTCGGGCGAGGAGGAGAAACAGTGCATGACGCAGCTATAGGCGCCCTTGGCCATCTCATCGCGCAGGATCATCGCCATATCATCATCCGCCGCGCGGGCGTGGATGATCAGCGGCAGGCCGGTTTCCCGCGCTGCCGTGATATGGGTCCTGAGCGAGGTCTTCTGCACCTCCGCACTCTCAGCGGTATAGTGATAGTCCAGCCCGGTCTCGCCGATGCCGACAAACTTGGGATGCTGGGCCAGCGTCACCAGCTCATCAACCGACACCAGCGGCTCATCCGCGGCGCTCATCGGGTGGGTGCCGGCGGCATAGAACACCGGCGCATGCGCTTCGGCGATGGCGCGCACGGTGGGTTCATTGCGCAGCTTGGTGCAGATAGTGACCATCCGGGTGACACCGGCCTCTGCCGCGCGCGTGATCAGCGCGTCCAGCTCGCCCTCGAAATCGGGGAAATCCAGATGGCAATGGCTGTCCGTGATGGACGGGGGCATGGGGGAAAGGCTCTCGGTCATCTGTGCTCTCTGTCGCGTCCTGCGGGGCGGTCCGGTCGCCCGGATCAGCGCGCCGCAGTGTCCTGCATCTTGAAAACCGTATCTAGAACAAGTGCTGCGGGGTCAAGGTTCACCGCCTGACCGTGGCGCATCCGGGCTGTCACCTGCGCTGCCAGATCCGCCCAGGCCCGCGCCTTCTGCGGTGTTGGTGAAAGCCGCGACAGCACCGCGGCCTCCTGCGGGGCGGCCTCCGGCTGCGGCGCCATTCCGGTGGCCCCGGTGTGCGCCAGCCGCGCTAGCGCGGTGTCGATCAGCGTCAGCAGCAGCTCGAATTTGTCGGCCGCACCGCGCGCTGCGGCCTGTTCCGCCAGCGCCATGGCGCGCTGCCGATCCAGCCGGGGCATACTGTCCAGCAGCCGCACCACATCGCTATAGGCCGGTAGGCCGCCAAGGTTCAGCAGCCGCAGCGCCGCCCCGACAGAGCCATTGGCCAATGCGGCCAGATGATCGGCCTGACCGGGCAGCTCGGCCCCCGCCTGATTGAGCGCGGCCAGCATATCCTCAGGCCCCAGCGGCGAGAGCCGCAGCAGGCGACAGCGCGACCGGATCGTCGGCAACAGCCGCGAGGGCTGATGCGACACCAGCAAGAGCGTCGTGCGGGCAGGCGGCTCCTCCAGCATCTTCAGCAGCGCGTTGGCGGCGCTGGTGTTCATCTCGTCGGCGGCATCGACAATCACCACCCGGCGCCCGCCGTCAGTTGCCGACAGGCCAAAGAACTTGTTCAGCGCGCGGATGTCATCGACAACGATCTGATCGCGCAGCTTTCCCTTGTCGTTGATGCTGCGGGTGATCGAGGCCAGCCCCGGCTCCGCCAGCGCCTGAATACGATGCTTCACCGGGTGGTCCGCGCCAATCTCCAGCGAGGTGGCAGGCGGCGGCGCGCCAAACAGACCGGCATCCTCCGCCGGGGGCTGCGCCAGCAGAAAGGCCGCGATCCGCCAGGCCAGCGTCGCCTTGCCCACACCCTGCGGTCCGGTCACGAGCCAGCCGTGATGCAGCCGGTCCGAATTGAAGGCGGTCAGGAAATCCTGCTCTGCCTGATCCTGTCCGAACAGTTGAACCGTCTCGCGCGGGTGCGGCGCGCCGACTGTCTGATCCGCGCGCAGGGGGGCGTCATCCTTGCTCATCTCGCCGCGCCATTCTCTGCGGCGGCTGAGGTCACGCCGGGCAGCGACGGGGTGACGGTCGCCAGCACATCCTCGGCCACCAGCTCAATCGGGCGGTCCCCGTCAATGACGCGAAACCGGTCGGCAAACTCCTCCGCCAGCGCCAGAAACCCTGCGCGCATCTGCTGTTGCAGATTCAGACCGAAATCCTCAAACCGCTCCTCGCTGCCCTGACGCCCCTTGGCGCGGGCCAGCCCCTTGGCCGGGTCCATGTCGATCAGCACGGTTAGATCCGGTTCCTGCCCGATCATCAGCGCGTGCAGCTGGTCGACGCTGGCGCGCAGATCGCCGCGCGACAGCCCCTGATACATCCGGGTGCTATCGGCAAAGCGGTCGCAGACCACGACCTTGCCTGCCGCCAGCGCAGGCAGGATCCGCCGTTCCATATGGTCGCGCCGTGCCGCCGTGAACAACAGCAGCTCGGTCTCCGCAGACCAGCGGTCAGGATCCCCCTCCAGCACCAGACGGCGGATTTCCTCGGCACCATCGGAGCCTCCCGGCTCACGGGTCAGCACCACCTCATGGCCACGCGCCTCCAGCGCCTCGGCCAGCAGCCGGCATTGTGTCGATTTGCCGGACCCGTCGATGCCCTCAAAGGTCACGAACAGGCCGGGGTAAGCAGAGGCACCGCCGGAGCCAGCGGCAGGTTTGGTTGCTGTCACTGGCTGACCTCGGGACCGCTGAGGAAGCGTTTCACCAGCACCTGGGCTGCGGTTTTCACCCGCACCGGAAAGCCGCCGGTCGGAATGTCCTTCTCCGCCACCAGCGGCAGGCGCACCTCGGGCAGCTCATCCGGTTGCAGCACCAGCTCGGCCAGTTTCTGGCCCTTTTCGATGGGGGCATCAATCGGCCCGGTATAGACCACCTCGCCGGTGATTTCGCGGCCCGCAAGCGCAGGCAACAACACATTCAGATCCTCGGCAGGCACCAGCCCTACGGTTGTCTCTGCCCCGCGCCAGACCTCGGCTTCTGCGACCGGAACACCCGCTTTAGCCACCGTTTTTTTGGCAAATTGGCGAAACGACCAGTTAACGATGGCCTCGGCCTCCTCTGCGCGGGCGGTGGTGCTGTCCAGACCGGTGATCACAAAAATCACCCGTCGGTCACCCTGTGCCGCGGAGCCCACCAGCCCATACCCCGCCTCGGATGTGTGACCGGTCTTCAGACCATCCGCGCCAATGCCAAGACCCAGCAGCGGGTTGCGGTTGCGCACATTGGAGGGCGCGCGGCCATCAAATTCAAACTCCCGCTCGGCAAACAGCGGATAATACTGGGGGAAATCCTCGATCAGCTTTTCCGCCAGAATCGCCAGATCCTGCACCGACATACGGTGCCCGGCGGCGGGCCAGCCGTTGGAATTGGCAAAGGTGGAATTCTCCATCCCCATTTCCTGCGCCCGCTTGGTCATGTAGCGGGCAAACCCCGCCTCGGTGCCATCCGGGCTCAGCGCTTCGGCCAGCACCACACAGGCATCATTGCCTGACAGCACGATGATCCCGCGCAACAGATCCTCGACCCGAACCCGGTCCTGGGTGTTGAGGAACATGGTCGAGCCCTTGTAGCTCATCGCGTGTTCACTGACCGGCAGCCGCTCATCCAGCGTCAGGCGGCCATCGCGGATCGCCTCAAACGCCACATAGAGCGTCATCAGCTTCGACATCGACGCAGGCGGCAGCGCCAGATCGGCGTTCTTGGCCAGCAGCACCGTGTCGGTTTCCTGATCCAGCACATAGGCGGCGCGGGCGCGGGTATCAAAAGCCGCCGCCGACAGCGCCGAGAGGCTGACCAGAAGGCCAGCCGCACAGGTCAGTTTCAAGGCAGAGCGAAACGGGGAGGGAAGAAAGGTCATGACAGGGTCGTCTTTCCGATTGGTCAGGTCAGGCAGCGCCGCACAGGCAGGGTCAATTGGTGACCGCATAGGCATCGGAGAAGCCGACGTCCTTTACGCTCTTCAGCAGCTGACTGCGTTCTGATTTCGATTGAGCCGGACCCACAAGCACCCTCCAGAACGGCTTGCCGTTGCTGGATTGGGCCAGGACAGAGGGCACAAGTCCGGCGTTGCGCATCTGATCGGCGGTGCGTTTGGCATTGGCCTCAACGCTGAAGATGCCGATCTGGATATAGGGTTTGCTCAGCGATGAGCTGGCCGCCGCCACCTTGGCTGTCGCAGCGGGTGCTGCGCTCACGGCGGCGGGCGCCGGGGCAATGGCGGTGGGGGCTGCGGCATCAATCGCAGCGGCTGCATCGGCAATCGGATCAAGCGGCTGGATGTCGATGTCAGCGGCATCGCTGATTGCGATATCCGCGTCATCCAGCAGCTCCGGCGCAGGTTGATCCGGGTCGGCCACAGCTTCGCGGCGCAGGGCGGTCACATTCAGCTCAACCGGCGCGCCCGCCAGCATGCCAAGCGCCTCGGCGGCATCTGAGGAGACCTGCAACCGGGGGCCGGGGATCTCCCGCTCGCGCCGGAACAGCGCTCCGATCACAAATTTGCCATTGGCCTGATTGCGGATGATCACCTGTTCGGGATCCTCGGCATCCGGATGCGCCACCCAGACCCCGCCCAGCGACGGGCGACCATCCCAGAGACCCGCTTCGGTCACCTGGAACACTTCCGGCGCCTCGACCTCGCGTTCCACCAGCCGGGTGCTGCTTGAGGGCGTGACGGCGCCCGTGTCCTGCGCCTTTGGTTTCAGAAAGGCCAGCCCGGGGCCATCCTCGCAGGCACCAAGGATCATAAGCCCGGCCAATGCCGCAGCCAGCCGCGCCCCTCGACGCGGCGCACCGAGGCGTCGCGCGCTGTGTTTCCGTGTCGACATAGCGTGAACCATGTGTGCTTCCTTGCCTGTATCTGACGGCGTTCTGCGCCCGGTCTTGTGCTCAGCCATATGACCAGTCACCCACCCCGAGCCGGTTGCTCCGGCGTCAGCTGTTCCTGTACCGGTTGTTCCGGCGCCCTTATGCTGGGCGCAGCATAGCCGTCAGGCAATCGCATGGAAACCCTGCCGCCGCCCGCTCGGCAAGATTTCGAAGATCGCGGATCCGCCCGCCCTCCACATCCCCGCAGGGGGCCAACAGCGGCTGAGCACGGCGCTGCAGAAATGCCGCCCGCTGCAATTCCCTCTTGCCAGAACGGCAACCAGCGCCTAAACCCGGCGCCGACCGGGGAGGTGGCAGAGTGGTCGAATGCGGCGGTCTTGAAAACCGTTGAACGTGAGAGCGTTCCCAGGGTTCGAATCCCTGTCTCCCCGCCACTCCAGCTGCCCTAAGCTCAAGCGCATGGCCACAGTCATCGCCGAGCGCGAGACCGGACATCTGCGCAGCTGTTGTCAGCTGCGCCGCAGCAGGTAGATATCCATGATCCAGCCGTGATCCGCACGCGCCTTGGCACGGGTCTCGATGATCTGATCGGTGACCTCGGCCAGCGGACCCGAGATCGAAAGCTCATTCGCCATGCCGGCATAGGCCGTCCACCAGATGTCGATGCCATCAGCCTCAAGAGACTGAAACGAACAGGCGCCATCCAGCATCACAACCACGGTATCCGCAGTGGCAGGCCAGCCGGCATCGCGCAGCTGTCGTCCGGTGGTGATGGTGAAGGGGCCGTTGATCGTATTGATCGGGATCGCATGGGCCGCCGTCAGCGCCTGAATGGAGGTGATGCCGGGAATGACGCGCAGGGCAATCTCGGCCCGTGTTTTCAGCCGGTCCGCAATCCGCATCGTACTGTCATAGAGCGACGGATCCCCCCAGACCAGAAACCCGACCGCGCCGCCCTCGGGCAGGTGGCTGGTGATGGTCTGCCACCAGATTTCGGCAATGGCGTCATGCCAGTCATCCACCCGTTGGCGGTAATCCTGTGTCGCCTCATCGCGCACCGGCAGGTCGAATTCCACGATACGGGGGCCATCGCCCTGCTGTCCGCGACTGCGGATCGCCTCGGCGCAGATCGCCTGTCGCAGTCCCGCCAGATCATCTTTGCCGGCCCCTTTGTTGGGGATCAGGATCAGATCCTGCGCGTTCAGTGCCTCAATGGCCTGCAGGGTCAAATGCTGCGGGTTGCCGGTGCCGATACCGATCAGGGTGAGGTCAATCATTGCGGGGCCTTTCAGACGAAAACACGGCCCCGAAGGCGGGGCCGTGCCGGTTCACTCATGTGCCAAGGATCAGGCGTTGTTGTAAAGACGCGGCGTGACCAGCGCGCTGCCATTGAGGCCACGCGTCGCCTTTGCCGCCGCCAGAACGGCCAGATCGGCAATCGGCTCGATCAGGATGACCAGCATATAGGCGCCGCCAAAGCTCAGCACCGAGGTCACGGTCGCGCTGCCAAATCCCTGACCGTAGAAGGCCCAGAACGCCACCCAGGCAACCACGCCGCCCTGATAGGCGGTGCTCAATGCCAGCGCCTGGCTGTATTTCAGGTCGATATAGGCGGTGCCCGGCGCGATGATGCGGCTGGCCAGCGCTTGCAGTGCAAACAGTGGCACCAAGAGCGTGGTCAGGTTGATGAAGTACATCGGCAGATCAAACGGCGCAAAGAACACGCCCTGGATCAGCAGACCCATCGCCAGACCAAAGGCCGCAGGCGCGGACCCGAGGATCAGAAACAGGGTCGAGCCGAGAATGAAATGCACCTCGGACACGCCAACGGGGAAATGCGGCAGCACCTCAAAGAACACCAGCACACCCACGGTCGCGATCATCGCGCGCATCGCGTAGGAGGCGATATTGGTCCTTTTCAGATCCACAAAGGTCTCTTTTGCAGCATAGGTCGCGGCACCGGCTGCGGTGGCATAGGACAAGCCAATTTTGGTGGCATCAACGATGCCCGGTTCGATATGCATATCTGTCTCCTCTCCGTCTCACCCGACGGGTTGATTATGTGGTATGGCCGGTCTCCTGACTCGCGGGTCGCTGCTTGCTTTCCCCCTTCCCAGCCAGTTGGCCAGTGGGTGTTGGAAAGCTGCTCGCCGCTCACAGTCGCGGGGGCGGTTGAGGCTTCGGTGCCGCAATTGGGTCCACCGTTCCTCATTCCCGTTTCAGTCCTGACGCTTCGCGCCGTTGGACACCATATGGCGCCTATGTGGCCCCTGCGCCCCGACTCGGTCAAGTTTGAATCCGGCCCCGGAGAAGGCGATTGCGACGCGCCCTTGGGTCAGCTGCGGCGAACACGCGAAAATGGAAATGCCCCACCCGCGAAACACGGGCAGGGTGTGGTGCGCTCAGAGCGGGATGACCTCTGGTCCGGGCGTAGGGACCGCGCGGTGACGGCGGGTCAGTGGTCGTCCTTGGCCTTCACGGCGGCATGGGCCGGATCCGCAGGCTGATCGGCAAGCGGGCCATAGAGGATCAGCACCGGCGCGGTGGTCTCCATCGCACGCAGCACCTCCGGCAGCTCGCCCACCGTGTGGCAATGCAGCTCCTGCTCCGGCGTCGAGACCCCCAGTGCAATCAGCGCATGGGTCTGCGGGGGCAGCCCCGCCTCCAGCAGCTTTTCCGCCAGCGCCGCAAAGGTCCGCTTGCCCATATAGACCACGGTGGTCGCATCCGGGTCCGCCAGCGCGGCGAGGTTCAGCTGATCGGGCAGGCCACCGGTCACGTCATGGCCGGTGATGAATTGCAGTCGCCGCGCCGTCAGCCGCCGGGTCAGCGGGATATTCGCCGCCGCCGCCGCTGCCGAGGCCGCGGTAACTCCGGGCACGATCTCGAACCCGATACCCGCCTGCCGCAGCGCGGTGATTTCTTCCTCCAGCCGACCAAAGACACCGGAATCGCCCGATTTCAGCCGCACCACATGCAGCCCACTTTGGGCATAATCCACCAGAAGCTGGCTCACATGGTCCTGCTTGGGGGAGGGACGTCCGGCCCGTTTGCCCACGCCCACCAGATCCGCGTCGGCGCGGGCATGGGTCAGGATCGGCCCCGAGGACAGGTCGTCAAACAGCACCGCATCCGCAGCCTCCAGCCGCTTTACAGCCTTCACGGTCAAGAGCTCCGGGTCGCCCGGACCGGAGGAGACAAAGGAGACAAACCCGCTCATGCGCGCTCTCCCGTGATCAGGTGAAAGAACGTGCCGGTAACATGGCCCTTGATCGAGCCGGTCTCTGGCACCGGGCCGCCGTCGGCATCCATGACATTGGCCAGCGGCGCGTCAGGTTCTTCCAGAATGGTCGAATAATGGAACTCATGGCCGCGCAGTGCTGTGCCTGCGTCAAATCCGGGCATCGCCGCCTGAAGCACCGCACGGCGGTAGCCAAGGTGGAACTTGCGCTTCTCGTAGGAGGTCACGAGGCCCAAGAGGCCCAGCATCCGGTGGCGGTTGCCCTCCTTGTCGATCAGCGCCTCACCCAGGGCCATGTAGCCGCCGCATTCGCCGTGCACCGGTTTGGTCTCGGCGTGCTTGCGGACACCGGCGCGGAAGGTCTCCGCCGCCGCCAGCGTGCCGCCGTGCAATTCCGGGTAGCCGCCGGGCAGCCAGACCAGATCGGCATCTGCCGCGGGGGCCTCATCCGCCAGCGGCGAGAACGGCAGGATCTCTGCCCCCGCCGCGCGCCAGCCTTCCAGCAGGTGCGGATAGGTGAAGGAAAACGCCGCATCACGCGCCAGCGCAATCCGCTGGGCAGGTGGCTTGGGCAGGCGCGCCGGGGCGGGGGCAGGCCCCGCCAGCGCTGCCGCCTTGATCGCGTCGAGGTCGACATTCTCGCGCAGGAACGCCGCATAGCCCGCGATGGCGGCTTCCAGATCGGGATGCTCCACCGCCTGGATCAGACCCAGATGCCGCTCCGGCAAAGCCAGATCGCCGCGCCGGGGCAGGGAGCCGAGCACCTTGATGCCCGCCTTCTCCATCCCCAGCCGGGTCAGCCGCTCATGGCGCGGGCTGGCAACACGATTGAGGATCACCCCGGCAAAGGGCACTTCGGTGTCATAATTCTTGAACCCCAGCGCCGTGGCCGCCGCCGATTGCGCCTGTCCGCCCACGTCTACCACCAGCACCACCGGCCAGCCCATCCGCTTGGCGGTCTCGGCGGAGGAGCCAAAGCCCGACTGCCCGCGCGTCGCCACACCGTCATAAAGGCCCATGGAGCCTTCTCCGACGCAGATCTCCGCCCCCGCAGATTGCGCTGTGACTGCATCCAGCAGGCCGCCGTCCATCGCCCAGGTATCGAGGTTGAAACTGGGCCGTTTCGCCGCCGCCAGGTGAAAGGCCGGGTCGATATAATCCGGCCCGCTCTTGTAGGGCTGCACCACCAGCCCGTCTTCGGCCAGCGCCCTGAGCAGGCCCAGCATCACGGTGGTCTTGCCGGTGCCCGAGGAGGGCGCCGAGATCATCAGTCCGGGAGGGTTCATATTTGTCATGGCCTTAGTCGTCCCCATGGCTCCAGCTCGACCACGGGCTGTCGGCGCTCTGCGGCCGGTAGCGGCGATCGTATTCGGTGGAATAGAGGCAGCTTTCGTCAAAGCCTTCGCCCTTCAGCACCGGTCCAACAAGGATCAGTGCGGTGCGGGAGATTTTCTCGTCCAGCGCATCCTTCAGGGTCTCCAGCGTGGCGCGGATGATCTGCTGATCCGGCCAGCTGGCGCGGTAAACCACGGCCACCGGACAATCCGCGCCGTAATGGGGCGCGAGGCTGTCCACCACATGGTCCAGATTGCCGATCGACAGGTGAATGGCCAGCGTGGCACCGGTACGGGCGAAATTCTCCAGCGTCTCGCCCTCGGGCATCGAGGACGCGCGCCCCGGCGTGCGGGTCAGCACAACCGACTGGCCAAGGCCCGGCAGGGTCAGTTCGGTGCCCAGTGCGGCAGCAGCGGCGGCAAAGGATGGCACACCGGGGGTGACGCTCACCGGAATGCCCTCCGCCTTCAATCGGCGCAGCTGTTCGCCCATCGCCGACCACACCGACAGATCGCCCGAATGCAACCGCGCCACGTCCTGTCCCGCCTCATGCGCCGCCTTGATCTCCGCCACGATGGCATCCAGATCCATCGCCGCGGTGTTCACGATCTTTGCATCCTCGGGGCAATGGCTCAGGATCTCCTCCGGCACCAGCGAGCCTGCGTATAGGCACACCGGGCAGGCGGCGATGATGTCGCGCCCGCGTAAGGTCAGAAGATCGGCAGCGCCCGGTCCGGCGCCAATGAAGTGAACGGTCATGGCTCAAGTCTTTCTGCTATGGCCGCGGTGGCAAGCCCATCCGCGGTGACAACTCTCGGGGAAACAAGGCGCGCGCGCGCGCCCTTCACCCCATGGCGCGCGCCCGCCAGCGCCGCGGCTTCCGCCAGCGACCCGGTGCCGAACCGCGCCTTTATCCTTGGCGAGCAGGTCAATGTCCGCTCCCCGGTTATATCCTGTTCCTGCAATGAAATCACCGGCAGCCCAAGGCTGCGCGCAAACTCCTGCATAGCGGGGGCGTCGGCCTTCTGAGCGATGGAGGCCAGCGCATCCACCCGCTCCCCGGTCAGCGCCAGTGCGGCCTGCAAATCCGCTGCCGTGGCCGTGCTGCGGAACCCGATGCCTGCCACCTTCATCGCGTGACACTCCATTGTATGACAGGCCGCGCCCGGCGCCAGTCGCGCATGGAGCCCAGCGGTCCGGCCTCGGCGATCTCCGCTTTCAAGAGATGCCCGCCACGGTCCGCATGGGCGCGCATCAAGAGGGTTTCGGTTTCCAGCGTCACCCCATTGGCAACCAGCCGGGTGCCTGCGGGCAAGATGTCCCACAGATGATCCAGCAGCGCCTGCGAGCCGCCGCCGCCGATGAACACGCAGGCGGGCATCTCAAACCCGTCCAGCACCTCCGGCGCCTTGCCCAGCACAGCGGTCATCCGGTGATCCAGCCCGAACGCTGTGGCATTGGCGCGAATGTTTTCCAGCCGGCTTTCGCGCGGCTCGAAGGTGATCGCCCGCGCACCCTGTGCGGCCAGGCACCACTCGACCGAGACGGACCCAGACCCGCCGCCGATGTCCCACAGCAGCTCACCTGCGCGCGGGGCCAGCGCCGACAGGGTCAGCGCCCGAATGGGGCGTTTGGTGATCTGCCCGTCACTGGCAAAGAGGTCATCCGCCAGCCCCGACGCCTGCGGCAGCCCGGGCCGCATGGCCTCGATGGCCATAAGGACCGGCGCTTCTGCCTGCGGCAGATCCCAGGCTTCGGCTGTTGCTTGGCGCAGCCGAAGCCTTGGCCCGCCCAGCCGTTCCATCAGATGAAGCCGCGCGTCGGGCTGGCCGTTTGCAGCCAGCCATTGCGCCAGCTCCGCCGGTGCCTTGCCATCGCGCAGGGTGCAGATCACCCGCACGCCCCGGCCCAGAAGCGGCAGCAGCCGCGCAAAAGGTGCGGCATGAAGGCCAAGGCACAGAACCTCCTCCAGCTTCCAGCCCAGAAGATTGGCGGCCAGCGCAAAACAGGATGGCGCCGGGTGCGACACCCATTCACCCGCCTCCAGATCCCGCATCAGCGAGCCGCCGGCGCCATGCCAGAACGGATCGCCGGAGGCGAGAACAGCGACTTTGCGCCCGCGCATCGCCAGCACTGGCCCGGTTGAAAACGGCACCGGCCAGGGCTGACCCTTGCTGCCGGCCTCCACCAGCTCCAGATGCCGCGGGCCGCCAAAGATCACCTCGGCCTGCTCCAGCGCCTTCCGGCTTGCATCGCTTAAGGAATCCAGTCCATTTTCGCCCAGACCAATGATTGTGAGCCAGTGCTGTGAAAGGCCATCAGACATGACACGCATCCTCCTGCTGGGCGGCACCACCGAGGCCTCGCGATTGGCCAAAACCCTTGCGGAAACTGGCGCGGATGCAGTGTTTTCCTACGCGGGCCGCACCGCCAATCCGGTCAGCCAGCCGCTGCCCACCCGCATTGGCGGCTTTGGTGGCGTGGAGGGGCTGGCGGCATACCTTCAGGCCGAAAACATCACCCATGTGGTCGACGCGACCCACCCGTTCGCGGCGCAGATGAGCACCAATGCGGTGCACGCCTGCGAAGCGGCGGGCGTGCCGCTCTGTGCCTTTGAGCGCCCGGCCTGGCAGGCGGGGGAGGGCGACCGGTGGGTTCAGACGGACAGCATCGAAGGCGCGGTAAATGCTCTGCCGGATTCCCCCGCGCGGGTGTTTCTGGCGATCGGCAAACAGAACCTTGCGCAATTCGCCGCCAAACCGCAGCACCACTACCTGCTGCGGCTGGTGGACGAACCTGAGGCCGACTTGCCGCTGCCAAACACCACGGTCGAAATCGCCCGCGGGCCGTTTGACGTGGCGGGCGACACAGATCTGATGCAGCGCCACGCCATCACCCATATCGTGGCCAAGAACGCCGGCGGTGCAGGCGCAGCCGCCAAACTCACTGCCGCGCGCACCCTCGGCCTGCCGGTCATCATGATCGGCAGACCCGAGGTGCCTCAGCGCCCCGTCATGGGCAGCGTGGCAGAGGTGATGGCCTGGCTGTTGCATCCCGCAGATTAACCCTCAGCCGCGTAGCGGGGGGTATAAACGTAATGGCCCACCCGCCGCGTGTCGCGGTTGCCGACAATAACCACCGTGCGCATGTCGGCCATCTCGGGCGTCGCGTCCTTCAGCGGCACGGTCAGCAGCTCCTGCCCGGGCTTGGTCACGTCGCGGGCGAAAGTGATCAGCGTCTCCGCGCCGCAGGCCTCGCGCAGGATCTCCAGCGCGCGGGCAAACTGATGCGGTCGCGACTTGGAGCGCGGGTTGTAGAACGCCATCGCCAGACCGGCCTCGCCAACCAGTTGCAGGCGTTTTTCAATGAGGCTCCAGGGCTTCAGATTGTCGCTGAGGTTGATGGCGGCAAAGTCATGCCCCAAGGGTGCCCCGATGGCAGCAGCGGCGGCCAGCATCGCGGTGATGCCGGGCAGCACCTTGATCTCCAGATCCAGCCACTCCGGGTGCGCTTCCGCGTTATTCTCCAGCGCCTCAAACACAGCAGAGGCCATGGCGAACACCCCCGGATCACCGGAGGAGACAACGACAACCCGCTTGCCCTCGGATGCCATTTCCAGCGCATGGGTGGCGCGGTCCACTTCGACGCGGTTGTCGGTGGCGTGGAGGGTCAGCCCCTCACGCGGCTCGACCCGGTTCACGTAAGGGATATAGCCAACGATATCCGTGGCCTCATCAATGGCGTCGCGCACTTCCTGCGTTACCAATGCCTCGTTGCCGGGCCCAAGCCCCGCAATCACAACCCAGCCGTTTTGCGATACAGTCATGGCCGGCGCCCCTGTCCGTGAACCAAGACGATAGAGAAGTAAGGCACCTCGCCGTCGATCTCCGACAGCTTCTGCACTGTCTGGCCGGGCATGGTGCCGCGTTCGACCAGCCAGGCGTCATCGGCGCGGCCCGCACGTTCCAGCGCGCGGCGCAGCTTGGGCAGGTTGCGGCCGATTTTCATGACGACCAGCGCGTCGGTTTCTGCCGCGCGTTTGGCCAGCTCATCCTCGCTGAGGGTGGCCATCGCCACGGTCAGAACATCATCGCCCCAGGTGATCGGCTGGCCGGAGGCGGTCCAGCAGCCGGACATGCCGGTGATGCCGGGAATAATCTCCTGCGCGGCCCGGCCCTGAAGGCGGGTATATAGGTGCATGTAGGAGCCGTAGAGGAACGGGTCGCCCTCGCACAGCACCACCACGTCCTCGGTCTGGGCAATCTCGGCCAATGTATCGGCCCAGCGGTCATAGAACTCCGCCAGCACCCGGTTGTATTCGGGATCGGAGAAATGGATCTCGGTGGTGACCGGGTATTCCATCGCGTGTTCGGTGACGCCGTCTGCCAGCATGCCTTCGACAATCGCGCGGGCCTGGCCCTTGCGGCCGGCCTTGCGGAAATAGGCGATGTGGCGCGCGCCGGAAATCATCCGGTGCGAGCGCAGGCTCATCAGATCGGGATCGCCGGGGCCGAGCCCCGCGCAGATGACTTTGCCCTTCGCAATGGTCATGGCTTACTCTTTCCAGCTCGCCAGCGCGTTTACGGCAGCGACAGTGATTGCAGACCCGCCGAGGCGCCCTTTGACGATCATCGACGGCACTGGCAGATCTTCCATCAGCGCCTCTTTGGATTCCATCGCACCGACAAAACCGACGGGACAGCCGATAATGGCGGCGGGGCGGGGGCAATCGGGGTCTTTCAGCATGTTCAACAGGTGAAACAGCGCGGTTGGGGCATTGCCGATGGCCACGACCGCACCTTCCAGTTTCGGGCGCCAAAGCTCCAGCGCGGCGGCGGAGCGGGTGTTGGACATCTCCTTGGCCAGCTCCGGCACCTTGGGGTCGCGCAGGGTACAGATCACCTCATTGTCCGCGGGCAGGCGCGGGCGGGTGATGCCCTCGGAGACCATATACGCATCGCAGAGGATCGGCGCGCCCTTGGCAAGGGCTGCGCGGGCGGTCTCGGCCATGCCTTGGGAAAACCGCACATGCTCCTCCAGCCCCACCATGCCTGCGGCGTGGATCATGCGGACGACGACAACTTCCTCGTCCTTGCTGAAGCGCGCCAGATCGGCCTCGCGGCGGATGGTGGCAAAGCTTTCGGCATAGATAGCGGCGCCATTGGTTTCATAGGTGTGGAGCATATCAGCTGCCCTCTGTCATAAGGTCTGGAGCGGCGCGTAAGCGGGCGGCGCTCAGGGAGGTGTTTAGCGGGTGATCGGCGGCAGTGCCATTGCGGATCAGGTCAAATTGGTCGTCACCGGTGGCGGTCAGCACCAGATCGGCGGGGCGGGGGTGGGCACAGCCTTTGGCGCAGCCGGAGACATGCAGATGCAGGCCCGCAGGCACCGCAGGGGCCAGATCGCGGGCCAGAGCGCGCGTCGCCGCGCGCGCCTGCGGGCAGCCGGGTGCCCCGGTGCAGGCGCTCACCCGCAGGCGGGGATCCGTTGCATCCAGGATCAGGTCGGGCAGGGGGGGCAGGGTGCTGGCGCCTTCGACAAGCAGCATCCGCCAGGGGGTGAGCCGCAGCGCGCCGTGATCGGCCAGCGCCGCCAACGT
The DNA here is from genome assembly GCF_048056915.1 of Phaeobacter sp. JH20_02. NCBI lineage: Bacteria > Pseudomonadati > Pseudomonadota > Alphaproteobacteria > Rhodobacterales > Roseobacteraceae > Phaeobacter > Phaeobacter sp. JH20_02. Next base: position 331,896 of record NZ_JAYMVP010000022.1, read on the forward strand.
GCGGGCAGGCATCTGGCCAAATTCCAAAGCCACCAACAGCCCCTGCGCCGATGCGCCCGGGAGAGGCCGGAGGGAAGACGTTGCGGCACCGACCGTTGCCGCATGCGCCGCAGGGGGGCCGCGGCGCGCAATCAGCCGGTGCATTCTGCCACGCCCCTCGGACGCGCCGCCTTGGTCAAGAAACCAGCGCGCCAGCGCGAGGGCGTCGCCTGCGGCACCGTCAGCCGTGACCGGCAGGCCCCTGTCTGCACCATCGGCGCGCAGGATCAGCCCGTCAGGGCCACGTTCGATGCGGATATCTGCGGCTGTCTCGGCCAGCACCGGCAGGTCACCACAGTCCACGGCAAAGCCGAACTTGCCGGGAAGCGCAAGATCGCGGGCCGCCGTCAGCGCGGCGGCCAGCGTCTGCGCAATCTGGTGGCTGTCGTCGCCTGCGCGCCAGAACGGCGTCAGGGTGATATTGCGACGCGCTTCGGCCTCTGCGTCCTCATCGACCAGACCCAGATCGCCAAGACCTGCGATCAGTGGCAGATGGGCGTCCTCGCGAATGCCGCGCAGTTGCAGATTGGCGCGGGCGGAAATATCGACAATGCCGGATCCACAGCGCTGCGCCAGATCGGCCAGACCACGCGCCTGATCCGGTGTGAGCCGCCCCAAAGGTGCGCGCACCCGCACCACCAGCCCGTCGCCCGACATCATCGGACGCAGCGCACCGGGGCACCAGCCATAGACTTTGGGCGCTGGGGAGGCGGCTTGCTCAGTCACACCGCGCCCTCCAGCTCGGCCATGATCGAGTTGCGCCGCGTGCTCCACAGGCCGGCATCAAACAGCGCGCGAAAGCGGTCGCGCATGGCAGCCAGCGCGTCGGGGTTTTCGCGCTCCATGAAGTCGACCAGATCCTCGCGGCCCAAAGTGGCCTCGAAATAGAGATCAAAGAGATGCGGCTGCACCACCTGCGCCAGATGGGCAAAGGCCGCCATATGATCCAGCGTCGCCGCGATTTCCGCCGCGCCGCGAAAGCCGTGGTTCATCATCGAGGTGGCCCAATCCGGATTGGCGGCGCGGGCGCGCGTCACGCGGGCGATCTCCTCGCCCAAGCTGCGCGCCTGCGGTTTGTCAGGCCGGGTGGCATCCATGTGGTAGAGCGCCGGTGCCTTTTGGCCGATGCGCGCCATGGCGGCGGCAAATCCGGCCTCATGCGCGGCATAATCCGAGGCCACCAGCAGGTCGGTTTCCGGCAGATCCTGCAGGTGCACAAAACTATCCGTGGTTTGCAGCCGGATCTCCAGGGCCTCGCGGGCATCGGTGATGGTGCCCTTGGCATCAATCGCGTGCGACGACGCATTGAGCCAGGCCTCGCCCGCTGCCGCGCGGGCCGCGTCGCTGTAGTCATCCAGATGCGGGTTCATCGACAGGCCGTATTGACCCGGTTTCGGGCCAAAAACGCGGGGCGTCTGCGCCAGATAGGGATTGTCGCTCGCGCTTTCCTCGCGGCCTGCCAGCGCGGCGGCGGCGGCCTCGAACATCTGCGCCAGACCGGGGAAGACGTCACGGAACAGACCGGAGACCCGCAGGGTGACATCAATGCGTGGCCGGTTCAGCATCGAGAGCGGCAGCACCTCGAAACCGGAGACGCGCTCGGAGCCTTCGTCCCACTTGGGCGCCAGCCCCGCCAGATGCAGCGCCATGGCAAATTCCTCGCCCGCGGTGCGCATGGTGGCCGAGCCCCAGAGATCAATCACCAGCCCGCGTGGCCAGTCGCCATGGTCCTGAAGATGGCGGCGCAGCAGCTCTTCTGCCAGCTTGACCCCTTGCGCCTGCGCCGCGCGCGACGGCACCGCGCGGGGATCCGTGGTGAAGAGGTTGCGCCCGGTCGGGATCACATCCGTACGGCCGCGAAACGGCGAGCCGGAGGGGCCGGGGGCCACCATCTGGCCATTCAGCGCGGCCACCAGCCCGGCGCGTTCCTCAGCGCCGCATTGACCGGTGCCAAAGATATGCAGCCCTTCCCCGTATTGGCTTTCCTTGATGTCGCAGACAAAGGCGTCGATCCGGGTGATCGCCTCGGCGGGCGAGGTGTCGGGCGTGAGGCCCAGATCAGCCTCCACGCCTGTGCCCTGCGCCTCGGCCCGGATGCTGTCGATCAGCCGGTCGCGGCGGGCCGGATCCAGTCCGTCAGCGGTGGAATATTCATCAAGCAGGCTTTCCAGCCGCGCCATGCCTGCGGGCAGATTGGTCTGCGCCAGCGGCGGCGGCAGATGGCCTAGGGTGACGGCGCCAATGCGGCGCTTGGCCTGTGCGGCCTCGCCCGGATCATTGACGATAAAGGGATAGGCAACAGGCAGCGGCCCGGTCAGCACCTCGGGCCAGCAGTGCTCGGACAGGGCGACGGCCTTGCCCGGCAGCCACTCCAGCGTGCCATGGGCGCCGATGTGGACAATGGCGTCGGACTGGCTGCGCAGCCACATGTAGAACGCCACATAGGCATGGCGCGGGGTGCGGTCGAGATCGTGGTAATCATCGACGCGGGTTTTCACCTCGCCGCGTTCGGGTTGCAGCGCGACCAGCGCCTTGCCTGCCCGCAACGCCTTGAAGTGAAAGGCGCCATCGCGGCAATCCGGGTCTTCCTCAGCGGCACCCCAGGCCTCCGACAGCCTGTCCTGCAACACCTTCGGCAGGGTCGCCAGCGCAGCCCGGTAGCCCTCTAGCGAGATGGTCTGCGTCTCCGCCATCAGCCGCAGGCCGGTGCTTTCCAGCGGTTCCACGACATAGCCCTGATCCCAGAGCTCGCGCAGGATTTCATCGCAGGAGGCCAGCGCATCCAGTCCCACCGCATGAGCCAGATTGTGATCGCGGCCCGGATAGGTGGATAGCACCAGCGCCAGACGTTTGTCATGATTGGGCAGCTGCGCCAGCCGCAGCCAGCCCTCGATCCGGTCAACGGCTGCGGTGATGCGGCCGGGATCGGCGCGATGGGCAAAGCGGGAATATTGCAGATCCGGGTCTTTCTTGCCCGGTGCCTTGAAGCTGACCAGCCCGGCGAAAATGCGGCCATCCACCTCGGGTAGCACCACATGCATGGCGAGGTCGGCCGGGGACAGCCCGCGATCGGCCTCGGCCCAGTCCTTGCGCCGCGCGGTGGACAAGGCGACCTGGAACACCGGACAGCCGGTGGTGGAGAGCGGCGACGCGCTGCCATCGGTGCCCTGCGCCGAGAAGGCGGTGGCGTTCACGATGGCTGCCGGCGCCAGTCCGGGCAGTTTGTCACGCAGCCAGTCCGCGCTGGCCGGTGCCTTGAGGCTGGCAGCAAAGGCGCCATAGGCCGCATAACCCCGTCCGCGCAGCTCATTGATCAGCGCATCCACCGGGGCGGTATCGGCCGCCGTCAGATAGGAGCGGTAGAAACTCACCAATATGAGGGGTTTGTCCTGCGCCGGCAGATCCGCCAGCACGCCTTTTTCCGGGTCATAGAACCCGTGTTCGGGCGTGCTCTTGAGGCCAAGGACCGGACCGGCATAAAGCCCCGCCGCCAGCGACAGCTGGGCAAGTGCCGCCTGTGCCGCCACCGCACCACCGGCATCACATAGATGCTGGAGTCGGCGCAGAGTTGAAACCGGCAGGGTCGAGAGGGCGTCCAGACGGGCATCTTCGCGCCCGTCAGCCGGCAGGATCGCCAGCGCGATGCCCTTGCGCCGCGCCAGATCCTGTAGCGTGGCAAGCCCGTAGGACCAGTAGCTTTCGCCGCCGATCAGACGTACCAGAACGCCCTTGGCGCCCTCCAGTGTCTGTTCGGCATAGACATCGACCGAGAGCGGGTGTTTCAGCGCCACCAGATTGGCAAGGCGCAGGCTGGGCAGCTTGCCCTCGGCCCGGTGCCAGCCCGCCGCAAAGGCCCCGAGATCGCTGTCGGAGAACGACAGCACCACAAGGTCCGCAGGCGTCTGCCCCAGATCCTGTGGTGTATCACTCTCGTCGAGGCCGTGGCTTTCGCGGAAGACGACATGCATGGGTCAGGCCTTTGTATTCTGGCAGGCGGCGGGCGCTCTGTGGGCTGCGTCCGAGCCTGGGAGGGTGCGAATGCGCCCGACCGGCATCGGCTCAGGCCCCCAGCTCGGCGCGGATGGCGGCGGCGTCGATGTTGTCATGCTCGGCAATCACCACCAGCTGGGTGCGCCGGGGCATGTCACCCCAGGGCTGGTCATATTGCGCGCGCAGGCGTTCGCCCACGGCCTGAACAAGCATCCGCATCGGTTTTCCTTCCACCGCCACATAACCTTTGACGCGCAGGATATTGCGCTCGCGGGCGAGTTTCACGATGGCATCTTGCAATGCCTGCGGATCGGAAACTTCGCCGAGGTCGACCACGATTGTATCAAAATCGTCATGGCTGTGATCATGGTGGTGATGATCGTGATCGTGGTCGTGATCATCGTCATGGTGGTGATGATGCTCATGGTGCGACGGGCGCGCATCCAGATCGTCTTCGGCCGCGGCCTCAAGCCCCAGAATGACGCGCGGGTCGATCACGCCTTCGGACATCGACAGGATCGGCAGTTTGCGCGGCGCTTCGGCCTCGATCATCGCGCGGGCCTTGTCCAGGCCCTCTTCACCGGCCAGATCGGCCTTCGACAACAGGATGATGTCCGCGCAGGAGATCTGATCCTTGAACAGCTCCGACAACGGGGTTTCATGGTCGATGCCCTCATCGGCTTCACGCTGGGCCTGCACCGCATCCAGATCGGTGGCGAACTGGCCCTTGGCGACCGCTTCGGCGTCGGCCAGCGCAACCACGCCATCCACGGTGATGCGCGACCGGATCGCGGGCCAGTCAAAGGCCTTCAACAGCGGTTTCGGCAGCGCCAGACCGGAGGTTTCGATCACGATGTGATCGGGTTTTTCCGGCAGGTTCATCAGCTGTTCGATGGTGGGGATGAAATCATCGGCCACGGTGCAGCAGATACACCCGTTGGCGAGCTCCATGATGTTCTCCGCCGGGCAGTTCTCATCGGCGCAGGATTTCAGGATTTCACCGTCCACACCGGCGGTGCCAAATTCATTGACCACCACGGCCAGACGCTTGCCCTGCGGGTTCTGCATCAGATGGCGGATCAGGGTGGTTTTGCCCGCACCAAGGAAGCCGGTGATGACGGTGACGGGGATTTTGTTCAGATCGCTCATGGGGTCAGTCCTTGGATAAGGAGGGAGGAGTGGGAGAGGTCGCCGCAGGTGCGGGCGCAGGCGGGATACGGGCGATGGATTGCTTGCGGAACACCACGGGGCGTTCGCGCCAGGGCACCAGACCATCCGTGGTGGCGGCATAGGCGGCAGCGCCGCTCAGGATGTCGGGCACATGTTCGTCGGGATCAAGATCACCGTAGATGTAGCTCCAGCGGGCGTCGCCGCCGCTCAGCACCATGGAACAGCCACGGGTGCAGGCCGAGAGGCATTCGACACCGCGCACCGCAACGCCTTTGGGCAGATCGGCCTCTTGCAGGGCGGCCAGCATACGGGCACCGGGGCGGGGGGCCTCCGGGTCGGTCACCTCGCCGCGACGGCAGGTGGTGCAGATCGTCAATGTTACCTCGGCCATGAGCGCCCTTCACTTGGTTCAGCGAGGGGGCTGCGGGCCAGCGGGGGCGCGAGGGTCGCGCGCGGATCCCAGCCGGTCGCGGAACACCCCGTCCGCCCGTTGCATTTCGTGCGTTGGCAGGTCTCCCGGCTTGCGGATGCCAGGACCTTTTTCGGGTCCTGACGGTCATCCTGCCTTCCCGAGTGGTACTCAGTGGCGTCGGAGACCTCTCCGGTCACGGTCGCGGGGGCGGCTGTGCTTTGACGGACCCTGATGGCCCAACTGTCACATTCCCTCTTCGCCTGCCAAATGGCAGGAACCAACAAAACCCCCTTGCGCCATTGCCCCTGTCTTTGTCAAGAGATGGGCGAACCAGTAGGAGAGCCACAATGAGCGATACGCCCGAGACCGACATTTCCGAAGCAGAAGCGGCACGCCATGCGGCGAAAATGGCCAAGAAGAAGGCCGCCCGCGACCGCATGATGCAGAACAAGGATGGCGAAAAGGGGCTGATCATCGTCCACACCGGTCCGGGCAAGGGCAAGTCCAGCTCCGGATTTGGCATGATCATGCGCTGCATTGCCCATGGGATGCCCTCGGCAGTGGTGCAGTTCATCAAAGGCGCCTGGCAGACCGGTGAACGCACCCTGATCGAGGAGAACTTCAGCGAGCTGTGCCAGTTCTACGCGATGGGCGAAGGCTTTACCTGGGAGACCCAGGACAAGGCGCGCGATATTGCCGCCGCGCAGAAGGGCTGGGAGAAGGCCAAGGAGATGATCCGCGACGAGCGCAACGCCATGGTGCTCCTCGATGAAATCAATATCGCGCTGCGCTATGACTACATCGACATTGCCGATGTGGTGGAATTCCTTGAGACCGAGAAACCGCCGATGACCCATGTCGTCCTGACCGGTCGCAACGCCAAGGAAGAGCTGATCGAGATCGCCGATCTGGTCACCGAAATGGGTCAGATCAAACATCCTTTCCGCGACGGCATCAAAGCCCAGAAGGGTGTGGAGTTCTGATTTTCTGACGTGATCGTGACATGAGGCGGAAAGCTCCTGCACTATTTTGCGGGGGCTTTTTTTGTTGGCGGTTGTTGTTCGGATGCGGGGTCGGTGGCAGGCGGTGAAAGCGGACCCGCAGGGCGGGCTCCGGGCCGGGAGAGTCCGAATTCTTGAAATTTATCTCGATTTTCCACGGTAAATTTACGGCTGTGTAACGCACCAGGTTTAGGCAGGTCACCTACACAAGTAGCGATGGGAAATCACTTTGACGTTCATGGACAGCCGGATCGAAGCGCGCCCGCTCAGGGGAGAGGCTCCCTTTGCGCTCAATGAAGTATTCTACTCCAGAACGGATGGCCGTGGGGTTATTCAGACCGGAAACGAGATTTTCCGGCGGGTGTCAGACTACCCGTGGGGCGATCTGATCGGAGCGCCACATAAGATCATCCGCCATGAGGATATGCCGCATGGGGTGTTCCAGCTGTTCTGGGAGACGATCCAGGCCGGCGACTTCTTTGGCGGCTACATAAAGAACAAGTCCCGCGATGGGCTGCACTACTGGGTCTATGCCGTTGTTGTCCCCTGCGAAGAGGGGTTCCTTTCGGTGCGGATCAAACCGACCAGCAAGCTGTTTGACAGCGTCAAGCAGGGCTACGCGGATCTGCTGAAAGCCGAGCAGGACGGCGGGCTCAGCCCTGAGGAAAGCCGCGACAGGCTGATGGCCTGGTGTGTTGATCTGGGATTTGAGAACTACCAGCAGTTCGCCGCCAACGCGCTGGCGGATGAGCTGGCGGCCCGCGATCAGGGTCTGGAACGGGCGCCGGATCTGGCGATTGAACGGCTGCGGACGATGTTTGCGAATTCCGATGTGCTGGCAGAAGAAACCCGCGGTCTGATCGACGATTTTGCGGCGATGCGCACCATTCCCCACAACCTGCGGGTCCTTGCGTCGCGGATCGAACCGTCGGGCGGCCCGGTGACCGTGCTGTCGCAGAACTACGGGTCCATCTCGCAGGAGATGTCGAACTGGTTCGCCACCCATGTTCTGGGCAAGGACAGCAATTTTTCAAAGATCAAGGGGCAGGTCAGCCAGAGCCTGTTCGTCGAAGGCATGGCGCGTATTTTCAGCGACTGTAACAAGCAGCTTCAGCGTGAGAACCATTCCGTGCTGGACGAGGAAGGCCGGGCGCATGAGCAATCGGTGTTGCGGTCGCTGGCCGCCGTGCGGGAAGAACATGCCCGCACGTTGCTGTCGGATGTGAACCGCGAGGCGGAGCGGATCACCAAGATCTGCGAAAACATGCAGCGCCAGCTGCTGGGGCTGAGCTCGACGCGGGTGCTGTGCAAAATCGAAAGCGCGCGGCTTCCCGAGGATGGTCATTCTCTGTCTGACATCATCGACCAGCTGGGACGATTCCAGCAGCGTATCTCGCAGCGGCTTCAGCACATCAGCAAGCTGTGCTCCAACGATCCGTCGCCCGCAGATCAGACCGCATGAGGCGCGGGAGATCCTTGGGTCGTGCCGGGACATAGCACCGGCAGGCCGCGCCGGACGAAGGCCGCTGCGGATTGTTGACCGAAGGAATATGGCAACGCTTGCTCACCCCGGGCATTGCCGCTCTTGTTGCCAACAATGTCAGCCCCTCTGACCAAATGTTTCGCGTGCGAAACAATCGGACAGGGGGGCTGATACTTTTTGTAGGCGTTGCGAAGGTTGCGGGCGCATAGGGCTGGGATGTGTTGCCGCGGGGTTAAGCCGCGCAGGCTGAAACGAGCTGAGGCGCGCCTGCTCTGCAACTGGACCTCAGGCGGTCAGATTGGCGGCCCTTGCACGGATATAGCCGTCAACCGCGGCGCGCTCTTCCTCGGTCAGGCGCAGGGCGAGTTTGGTGCGGCGCAGGAGGTAATCCTCGCCGGTGCGGACCCATTCGCGGGCGATGGTCCAGTCGAGTTCACGCGCGGTGATGGTGGCGCCAAAAGCCTGGCCAAGATCCTCGGCTGAGGTTGCCTCGCCCAATACGTCCCAGGCCTCGGTGCCATAGGCGCGGATCAGGCGGCGGGTCGCGTAGGGGCTGAGGAAGGGATAGTCCTGCGCCAGTTTCGCGGTGAGTTTCGCCACATCGCCGACCGGGAAATCGCCGCCGGGCAGGGCGACACCTGCGGTCCAGTCGCGGGGAAGGTCGGGAAACTGGGTGCCGATTTTCTCCAGCGCGGCCTCGGCCAGTTTGCGGTAGGTGGTGATCTTGCCGCCAAAGACATTCAGCAGCGGCGCGGCAGTGTTGTCCAGCGTCAGCACGTATTCGCGCGTGGCAGCGGTGGCCGAGCTGGCACCATCGTCATAAAGCGGACGCACGCCGGAATAGGTCCAGACGATATCGTCACGGCTGAGCGGATTGGCGAAATACTGCGAGGCGAAATTGATCAGGTAATCCTGTTCCTCGGGCGTGCAGGTCGGGGCGGTTTCGGGATCCGGGTGGTCGGCATCGGTGGTGCCGATCAGCGTGTAGTCCTCTTCGTAGGGGATCGCGAAGATAATGCGGCCATCGGTGCCCTGAAAGAAATAGCAGCGCCCGTGATCGTAGAGTTTCGGGACCACGATATGGCTGCCGCGCACCAGCCGTACGCTTTCGCGGCTGTTCTGGCCCAGTTTCTGGCGCAGCACATCGGCAACCCATGGGCCGCCGGCATTGACCAGCATCTTTGCGCGCCGTTCGAAGGTCTCGCCGGTGGCGATATCCTGAAGCTGGATCACCCAGTGGTCATCGCGACGCTGGGCGCCGGTGACCTTGGTGCGGGTCATGATCTCGGCGCCGCGGGCCTCGGCGTCGCGGGCATTCAGCACCACAAGACGGGCGTCTTCAATCCAGCAGTCGGAATATTCAAAGGCGGTCTTGAACTTCGGGTCCAGCGGGCGGCCTGCGGGGTCGCTGGCGAGATCCAGTTTGGAGGTGCCGGGCAGGATGCCGCGTTTGCCGAGGCTGTCGTACATGAACAGGCCAAGGCGGATCAGCCAGGCGGGGCGGCGGCCCTTCATCCACGGCATGATCGTCGTCAGCAGTTTCGACGTCGGTGTGGTGTTGTCAAAGCGCATGTCCTTGTGGAACGGCAGGACAAAACGCATCGGCCAGGAGATATGCGGCATTGCCTTCAGCAGCACCTCGCGTTCGATCAGCGCTTCGCGGACCAGACGGAATTCGAAGTATTCAAGGTAGCGCAGGCCGCCGTGGAACAGTTTGGTGGAGGCCGAGGAGGTGGCGGAGGCGAGGTCGTTCATTTCGGCCAGCGCCACCGACAGGCCGCGCCCTGCGGCGTCGCGGGCGATGCCGCAGCCGTTGATGCCGCCGCCGATGATGAAAAGATCGGTGATCTGGTCTTGCGCGTAAGTATCAGGCATTTTCGCTACTTTCGTTTTCGCCAACCCAGAGGATTTGCGTGTCCGCAGCCTCCGCTGCGCGGGAGAATTCAGGGGGGACGGGGCGGTCGGTGATCACCACGTCAAGATCGGCAACATCGCAGATGCGGACCGGGGCGGTGCGCTCGAACTTGCTGCCGTCGCAGACCAGCACCCGTTTGCGGGCGTTCTTCAGGATGGCGCGGGCAACCGAGACTTCGCGTGCATCATGGTCGAGAATGGCACCGTCGGCGTCCATGGCCGAAGCGCCGATAACGGCGATATCGACCTTGTAGCGGGCGATAAATTCCAGCGCGTCCTCGCCCACGATGGCGCCATCGCTTTGCCGGATGGCACCGCCGACAAGTATCAGTTCCTTGCTCTCATCCTCCATCATCATATTGATAATGTTGATATTGTTGGAGAGCACCGTGAGGCCGCGATGGCCGGAGAGCGCGCGCGCGACCTGTTCGGTGGAGGTGCCGATATTGAGGGTGATGGCGCAGTTGTCAGGGATCAGATCAGCGGCAAGGGCCGCCATGGCGCGTTTGCCGCGGGCGTTCAGCTTGCGCCGTTCGGCGTAGTCGCGGCTGGCGCCACTGCTGCTGCGCACCGCGCCGCCGTGCACGCGGGAGAGGGCGCCACGGGCGGCCAGATCGCGCAGGTCGGTGCGGATGGTTTGTAATGAGACGCCAAAGCTCTGGGCGAGGTCCTCGACCTCGACCCGGTCCTGCCGGGTCAGCAGGTCCAGAATTGCCGTTTGTCTTTCGGTTGCGTCCATAGCCCGTCCTCTCGCAGGCTTATCTAGGCCTCCGATTGCGAAAAGTCACGAGTTATTTTCGTTTTGCTTTCGTTTTGCTTTCTGCTAGGGCGCGTCAGGGGATTGGAACCAGATGATTGTCCCAGGCGAGATCGGCCCGGCCCAGATGGGTCAGCGTGCCGTTGCGGATCGTGCTGACCTCACCGGCGCCGGTGGTCACGATAAAGCCCGCGCCCGCGCCAGTGAGTCCGCAGACGTCGGCCAGCCGGACCTCATGCCGCAGCGCGCCGCTGACGCAGTCGGCGATCTGCACCACGCCGCCGCGTGGCGAGGTGACGGCGATCTGTGTTCCATCGCGGGAAAAGGCGAGGGAGCCGCCATAGCCATCAAGATTGCGCAGGCGGGGGTCATCCTCGGCCATCAGGCGGGGGGCGGAGCCGGGATTGTGCAGGCCGATGATTGGCAGATCGGCGCCGGCATCGCCCTGCCACTGCATCGCAAAGCCGACGGTGCCGGAGGCGCTGATGGCAAGGTGGCGGATCGAGTTCAGGCGCATGTCGGCGTTCAGGATCAGCTGATCGTCCAGGGTGCCATCAAGGCTGAGGTAGCTGAGGGTGGGCTGCATGGTGGCGAGGTTCAGCTTTGCGCGGCCGCTGTCGGGGTGGGTCTGGATGCCGCCGTTGGCCACCACCAGATTGTGCTGGCCGTCAGGGCTGGTGCGCAGGCGGATATCATGCGGTCCGATCCCGCCGGAGGCATGATCGCCAATGCGGCGGTAGCCCGCGCTGGCGTCCCAGATCCCGATGCGACCATCGCCACTTTCATAGGCGTTTTCGGTGGTGAACAGATAGGCGCCGTCCGGTGAGAAGACGCCGTGGCCGTAGAAATGATGCCCGGTCGGTGGCGTCAGCCGCGCCAGCGCCGCGCCGTTGCGGCAGTCGATCACATCCGCGAACTGGCCGGGGCGGCGGGCAAAGGCGACGGCTTCGGGGCGGCTGGGGTGCGCGGCTGCGGCGTGGCCGCGGGCGGGCAGGGCGTGGCGGAACAGGATGGCGCCGCCGCGGTCCAGACCGGCGAGGAGGAAGCTGCCATCGGGGGTTTTACCGGCGGCGAGATAGGCCGGATGGCCAAGGTCGGCCCAGCTGGCCTGCGGGGCCATGCCTGCGGCGAGTAGACCGGCGAGAAAGCCGCGACGGGAGGGGCCTGCCATGGATCAATCCCCGTCGAGCGAGTTGAACCCGGCAGTGACGCCAAGGGCCGCGCCCAGCCGGGTGGAGATCAGGTCGCGCAGGTCGTTGATATCCTGCTGTAGGGCTTCGATGCGAAAGCGGCGGGCGGGATCGGCAACCCCGGCCAGGGACGGATCGTCCAGCGCGGAGGCGCGTTTCAGCGCCTTGGCAAAGCCTGTGTCGATATCCTGCATCAGCGCGGGATCGCCCGCCGCAAGGGCAAGGGCAAGCGGTTCCATCGCGGCGAGGTTCAGCGCGATATGGCGCTGGCTGCGGGCGGAGCGGCGGGCCTCGGCGCGGTTGGGGCGGGGGGCGTCGAACTGGCCCAGCGGACGGCCCAGCCGCATGTCGGAGAGCACCTGAAACCCGGTGGTGAGGGTTTTGAACAGCTCCTGCCGGATTTCCGCCTGGGACCGGTAGCGATAGCCCGGCCCGGCGGTCACCAGCGTTGCGGCATAGCTGTTGTGCCAGTCGTTGCGGATCGCGGCACTGGTGCGGGCGATATCGCTGGTGATGGCGGCCACCAACGCGCAGCGTTGTGCGGCGCTGCCTTCGGTCTGCATGTCCGCATCGAACAGCAGATATTCCAGCGCATAGAACCCGCGCAGGGCCACCGATTGGCTGGCAAAGATCTCGGGGGTGGTCAGCTCTTCGCGCGGGGTTTCGGTGACGGCGCGGCGCAGGGTGCCGGGGATCTTGTTGCGGCTGTCGGGCCAGAAGGCGAGGGCAAAGGCACGATTGTCGGTTTCGGTGGGACCAAAGCGCAGATGGCTGACTTTGATCCAGGCATCAAAGGCGCGGCTGAAGGCATCGCGCAGGGCCGGATCATCCGGGGTGCAGTGGCGGGCGCCGACCTCGGCCAGGGTGGTGCTGCGGGCGGCCAGCTCGTCAAAGCCGGGGAGGATGTGGTGGGTCAGGATCCAGTCCACCTGAAGCGCGCGGCTGAGCGACGCGGGCGGCAGCTCCGGCGCGGTGATCTGAAGCGGCGGCGCGGTCTGGGCCAGCAGCGGCGGCGCGGGGAGGATTGCGCCAAGGGTTGCGGCCAGAGCGAGACCGGTGAGGAGCGCGCGGCAGCGGCGCGATGGCGCGGGGGTGGCGTTGGGGGATGCGGGCATCAGAGCGACTCCAGAAAGCGGATCAGATCGGCGCGGTCTTCGGGCGCAAGGCCCACCACGGTGTCTCGGGCGGATTGGGCTTCGCCGCCATGCCAGAGGATTGCCTCCAGCAGGGTGCGGGCGCGACCATCATGCAGGAAACCTGCGCGGGGATTGACCTGCTGCACCAGCCCCAGCCCCCAGAGCGGCGCGGTGCGCCATTCGCGCCCGGTGGCGCGGGCTTCGGGGCGGTTGTCGGCAAGGCCGTCGCCCATGTCATGCAGCAAGAGGTCGCTATAGGGCCAGATCAGCTGGAAGCTCTGCGCGGGTTGCGCCTCCAGCCGGTTGGTGACGAATTTCGGTGTATGACAGCTGGTGCAGCCTGCGCCGTAGAACTGCGCCTTGCCGCGCAGCACGGCGGGGTCGTCCGGGGTGCGGCGCGCTGGCACGCCAAGGTTGCGGCTGTAGAAGGTGACCAGATCCATATTGGGCTGGTCGATCTCGGTCTCGCGGATGTCCGCGCCGCCATGGGGCGCGCTGCGGCAGCTGGTCTGCGCGGTGGTGCAATCGCCTGCATGGGCCGGAAACAGCGGCGTGGAGATGCCGATATCGCCGGAGAAAGCGGCGGCGGATTGTTCATGCACCGTGGGCTGCCCGGCCTTGTAGCCAAAGCGGCCGAGCATGATCCGGTTGTGTTCCACCGACCAGACCAGATTGGCGCGCCCGGAAATGCCGTCGCCGTTGCTGTCATCCTCGTCGGCGCCCGCCAGAATGTCGGCGGCCGGGATCGCCTCCAGCAGGCCAAGGCCGATCATGCTGGGGGCGACGCGGGGGGAGAGCATGGCATCGGGGTGCAGCGGGCCATAGCCGAGGGTATTGGCGCTGTACTCGGGGCGTTGCAGGGTGGCGGTCTCGCCGCCTGCAAGCGCGATGGTGTCTTCGGTGTAGGTGACGCCGAGGCGGTATTCCGGGGCGATGCCGGGGGCGGAGAAATCCTGCATCTGGCCGCCATAGGTCGGCTCTGGCGCGGTGCCGATATAGTCGGCGATGGTTTGCATCTGCTCTGGCACCGGGCCGGGAACAGAGACGCGCAGGAACATCGTGGTCGAGGCATAGTCCGGCCTATCCGGCACATGGCCGCGTCCGTCCTTCAGGTGGCAGCGCTGGCAGGCGCGGGAATTGTAGAGCGGGCCCAGCCCGTCGGAGGCCAGGGTGGAGGCGGGGGAGAAGACCCAGATTTTCTTGAACAGCCCGTTGCCGAGCTTGAATTCCAGCTCTTCCTCGAAGCTGAGATTGGCGCTGTGCTGCGAAAACGCCTCGTCATCGGTGCGGGCGCGGACGGTGGCGGCCCCTGCGGGCAGGGCCTCATAGGGTTCGGTCCGGTCGAACTGATCTGCCGGGCGGGTGACGGCGCGGATGCGGGTCTGTTCCTGCGCGGTGCGGGGAAGGCTGGCGAGATGCGCGTCAGTCAGAATGTCAAAGGGGGAGGATTGGCGCGCCGTGGTATTGGCAACATCCCCGGTGAGGGTCTTTGACAGCGGGGTGGCCTGCGGATTTGCCGAGGCGGGCGCAAGCGGCGCGGCCAGTGCGATCAGGCTGAGCCCCACCACGAGGGAGGGCAGGTGCGGACGGCAGGGCGGCGGGACAACTCGCATACGGGCAGGACAACTTTTCTTGGGCGGGCGCTGTGCCTCCTTTCCATGGATAGGGGGAACCGCAGCTGGCATCAACTCTTGCCGGGGCACTAAAGTGCCCCGGTGGGCCGGGGCGGGTCCGGGGGGCAGCGGACTGGCGGGCCGACCCCCGGATAGAGGGGCCACGCGATGCGCGGCCCCTGCCTGATCAGTGCTGCTGGCGCAGTGTTTTCGGGGTTACTGGAAAACCGCCGATGGGTTGTCGAGCGAGTCGGAGCCTTCGATGGCGACGCCGTCGAGGTCCAGCGCGGTGACCACCCGTTCGATGGAGCGGGTCTGATCGACCAGACCGTTGACGCCGCCCATGATCAGCGCCTCGCCGGCCTCATTGCCCTGTTCCAGCATCTGGTCGTAGGAGAAACCAGCCTCGGCTGCGGTTTTGATCTGACCCAGCGCACGCATGGTGGTCGCAAGCTTGCTGCGCATTTCAGCGTCCAGCGCCGGGTCGATATCCTGCACCAGATCGGAGAGCGAGGCGCCGGAGACCAGGCTGCCATCGGCGCGGATATATTCGCCGAGATAGACATTCTGCACGCCCAGACCGTCGTAGTAGTGGCTGTTGTGGGTATTGTCGGAGAAGCAGTCATGCTCTTCCTCGGGGTCGTTCAGCATCAGGCCAAGGCGCATACGTTCGCCTGCGGTCTCGCCGTAGGAGAGTGAGCCCATGCCGGTCAGCATGGCGGTGATGCCTGCGTTTTCGTCCGACAGAAGCGTGGTTCTGGCCTCGCCTTCGCTGTCCCATTGCGCGGCCATCCATTGCAGATCGGAGATCAGCAGATCGGTCGCCGCCTTCAGGTAGTCGCCCCGGCGGTCGCAGTTGCCGTTGGTGCAATCCTCGCCTGCGGCGAAATCGGTCCAGGCGCGGGTGCCTGCGCCATGGTCGGTGCCGTTCAAGTCCTGCCCCCAGAGCAGGAATTCGATCGCGTGATAGCCGGTGGCGACATTGGCCTCGACGCCGTCGGCCTCATGCAGGGTGGTTTCCAGCAGTTCGGGGGTGATGGTGCTGGCGTCGATGGTGGTGCCGGACAGCTCGAAGCTCGGATTGGCGATGATGTTCAGCGCGGCGAGGGTGTTTTCATCGGTCGGACCGCCATAGCTGGCATCGACATAATCAATCAGGCCTTCATCCAGCGGCCAGGCGTTCACCTTGCCTTCCCAGTCGTCAACGATGGCATTGCCAAAGCGGAACACCTCGGACTGCTGATACGGCACGCGGGCGGCGAGCCAGGCCTTGCGGGCGGCTTCCAGCGCCTCGGCGGAGGGTTCCGCGATCAGGCTGTCCACGGCTGTTTGCAGGGTTTTGGCGGTTTCAAGGCTGTCCTGGTATTTGGCCTGGGCAATATTTGCGTAGGTGGTCAGCACCTCAGCCTTGTCGGCCGCAAAAGCGGGAGCCGCAACTGTGGCGAGCGCTGCAACAGCGGTGCCTGCGAGGAAATGCGATGTCATCTGGTTGGTCCTTAGGTGGTCGTCGAAACGGGTAAAGTGGAACGGGTTAAGCGACGGGTGCCGGTCGGCGCCGGACCGTCAGTGAAGAGTTGCCGACAGCGGGGTGAGCGGTGCCGGATGCGCGGAGGGGCGGGCCTGCCGATCCGCGAGCTGGTCGAGTACCAGGCCGATCTTGGCGGCGAGAACGGTGGCGCGCTGCGCCTGTCGGGGCTGCACGATCAGCGCGGCAAAGAGATTGGCATCCTCATATTCGCCACGCGCGGCAGCGGCGACCAGATTGGCAAAGCAGTTTTCGTCAGCGCCAAGGCAGGTGCAGGTCATCCCGTGGCGCACCAGCGGGCGGCGGCCTTCGGTCACGCAGAAGTTGCAGAGGCGGCCAAAATTCTCATAGGTCTGACGGCCAAGAACCGGGCCAAGCAGGTCTTGCAGCTGGTGGCGCAGCGCGATGCGGGTTTCGGCCCCGCTGAACCAGTGGCGCAGATGGCGCACGACCATGGCTTCCAGGGCGGGCAAGTCGGTCAGCAGACCAACAGTGGCCCCGCCCCGTGAGACCGCAGATGCGGCTGTTGCAGTATTGGAAATCATTTTGTCAGGATCAGCTTTCCGGCGCGGGTGATCCGCAGGCTGTAGATCTGGCCGTTGAGCAGAATGCGGGCCTGGTTTCCGCCACGGGCCAGTTCCTCGGCGTGGTAGGTTGGGAAGACTTCGGTGGCCGCAGTTGTCGTGGTGGTGGCGTGGTCAAAATTCATCTGGTTCATCAGGGTCACCCGTTTCTGTTTTCCGACCGATCCAGATACCACTCCAGGCAAAACCCCTGATCGCCGCGCGGCAGCCCGTAGGCGTTCAGGCTGTGCGGTATGCTCCGACCCTCGGCGGGGCGGTGGCGCAGGGAAAAGAATTGCAGAAGAAACGACACTGGACGATCTCGGTTGAATTGCTATCAGTCGGGCTGGCTGCACAATCACAGGTTGGCTGAACTGCGCTAAACCTGACCGATTTAATCGGAATCGTCAACCTGACTTTTTTAGTCAGATTAAGGTTTTTTGCGTGCCTTGATATTTTGTCAGCGCGCAGGTGTGGGTGGTGGCGGTGCCGGGTGGAATGGCCCGCATCTGACGAAAAAGGCCGCTCCCGGTGGAGCGGCCTTGGTCTTTGTCACGGGGCGCGGCCCTGAGATTAGTCGCGGGTGCCAGAGAAGCGCTCCTGCCAGTCTTCGCGCTGTTCGTCGGTGATCTTGGCAAAGAGCACCTCCGGCACGGTGAAGGCATGACCTGCGGGCAGCGCGCTGAGGGCGGCGGCCACATCGTCGGGCCAGCTGCGATCCTCGGTCTGAAGGGCGGCCAGCAGACGCTCGGTCGCGTCGGGGATGAAGGGGGCGGACAGCACCGCATAGAGCCGGATCAGGTTCAGCCCCAGACGCACCTGAGCGGCGGCCTGATCGGGGTCGGTTTTGAAGACGGACCAGGGGGCTACGGATTGCAGGTATTCATTGCCTGCGACCCAGATCGCCCGCAGCTCCTGCGCGGATTTGCGCACATCCATGGCGGCCATATGGCCCTCATAGGCGGTGACGCGGGTGCTGATCTCATCAATCAGCGCCTGTTCGGCCTCGCCGTAGTCATTGCCTGCGGGGACCGCCTCGCCGTATTTGGAGCGGCAGAATTTGGTGATGCGGCTGACAAAGTTGCCCAGCACGTCGGCCAGATCCTTGTTCACCGATTGCTGGAAATTCTCCCAGGTGAATTCGGAATCACTGCTTTCCGGCGCATGGCTCAGCAGCCACCAGCGCCAGTAATCGGCGGGCAGGATGTCCAGCGCCTGATCCATGAACACACCGCGCCCCTGCGAGGTGGAGAACTGGCCGCCGTCATAGTTCAGGTAGTTGAAGGATTTGAGGTGGTCGACCATCTTCCACGGCTCACCCGAGCCAAGGATGGTGGCCGGGAAGGAGAGGGTGTGGAAGGGGACGTTGTCCTTGCCCATGAACTGGACGTATTTCACATCCTCAGCGCCCTTGTCGGTGCGCCACCAGCGTTCCCAATCGGCGTCGGTCTTGCCGTTGGCGTCGGCCCATTCCTTGGCGCAGGCGATGTATTCGATGGGGGCATCGAACCAGACGTAGAACACCTTGCCCTCCATGCCGGGCCAATCTTCATCGCCTTTCTTGACCGGGACGCCCCAGTCGAGATCGCGGGTAATGCCGCGGTCCTGAAGGCCGTCGCCGTCATGCAGCCATTTCTTGGCAATCGAGGTGGTCAGGACCGGCCAGTCCTTCTTGGAGTCGATCCAGGCATCCAGCTGGTCCTTCAGCTGCGACTGGCAGAGGTACAGGTGCTTGGTCTCGCGCACTTCCAGATCGGTGGAGCCGGAGATCGCGGAGCGCGGGTCGATCAGATCGGTCGGGTCCAGCTGCTTGGTGCATTCCTCGCATTGGTCGCCGCGCGCCTTCTCATGGCCGCAGTTGGGGCAGGTGCCTTCGATATAGCGGTCGGGCAGGAAGCGGCCGTCGGCGTGGGAATAGACCTGTTTTTCGGTCACTTCTCGGATCAGACCCTGTTCGGCCAGCTTGCCTGCGAAATGCTGGGTCAGCGCATGGTTCTGCGCGCTGGAGGAACGGCCGAAGTGGTCAAAGCTGAGACCAAACCCCTTGGCAATACCGGCCTGGACCTCGTGCATTTCGGCACAGTATTCCGCCACCGGCTTGCCTGCCTTGGCGGCGGCCAGTTCGGCGGGGGTGCCGTGTTCGTCGGTGGCGCAGAGGAACATCACCTCATGGCCGCGCGCCCGCTGGTAGCGAGCATAGAGATCTGCGGGCAGCTGACTGCCGACCAGATTGCCCAGATGCTTGATCCCGTTGATATAGGGGATCGCCGAGGTAATGAGAAAGCGCGCCATATCATCCATCCAACTAAAGCTCTGCTGGCCCGTCTAGCGCATGGCGCTGCCGCCGAAAACCCCGTGGTGCGCTTTGCCGCCATTTTCCCGTATCGGGTCGCGGTGGGCTAGCGGCGCTCGCGGGAGCGTTTCAGCAGGCGGCCAATGGTGAAGGAGGTGCGCGGCGCATAGACATAACGTGTGCGATCCTCGGGGGCGGGGCGGGCGCGCATCCGCAGCAGGCCAAAGACGATCAGCCCAAGGTGGCCCACGGCGACAAAGGCAAACAACGCGCCGGGACCGTAGTTTTCGATCAGCGCCGAGGTGATCAGCGGCGAGGCGATGGCACCAAGGGCGTAGAAGAACATCAGCGCGGCGGAGAGTTCGACACGCTGCTGCGAGGTGGCAAAGTCGTTAGCGTGTGCGGCCGAGACCGAGAAGATCGGCATGGTGGTAAAACCGAAGAAGGCGGCAGAGGCCATCACCGCCAATGTGCCCATGCCGCTGGCCGCCATGGTGACGCCACAGGACAGGATCGCCACCACCGACAGCCAGATCAGAACCCAGCGGCGGTCGTATTTGTCGGCCAGCCAGCCGAGCGGATATTGCGCCAGCGCGCCGCCCAGGACAAAGGTGGCGAGGAAGAAGGCGATCTGGCCGACCTCCAGACCGACCTCCTGACCGTAGATCGGCCCCACCATACGGAAGGAGGCTGAACTGAGCGCGGCGACGATCACCCCCGCGACGGCGAGTGGCGAGCAGGCCCAGGCCAGTTTCGGGCGCAGGCGCGGGGCGTCGGGGATCTCCGGCTGGCTCGCCTTGGTCATGGTGAGTGGCAGCAGCGCGGCACAGCAGAGGATGGCCAGCAGGTTGTAGGACACGTAGGAGGCTGGCGGCAGCACCGCGATCAGCAGCTGCGCCGCGAGCGAGGCGGAGAGATCCGCGATCCGGTAGGTGCCCATGGCGCGGCCACGGCTTTCATTGGTGACCTTGGCGTTCAGCCAGGCTTCGATCACCGTGTAGCAGCCCGCAACGCAGAGGCCGGAGGCCATGCGCATCACGGCCCAGGCCATTGGATCCTCGGTCAGGGTATGGCCGATCAGCCCCATGGCGCCGAGCGCGGTACAGACGGCAAAGGCGCGGCTGTGGCCGACATTGCCCATCAGGCGCGGCACCCACCAGCAGCCGACAAAAAAGCCAAGGAAATGCGCCGAGCCGAGAAAGCCGATCTGCTCCTTGTCAAAGCCAAGCGTCAGGCCAGAGATCGC
The DNA here is from genome assembly GCF_048056915.1 of Phaeobacter sp. JH20_02. Lineage (NCBI taxonomy): Bacteria > Pseudomonadati > Pseudomonadota > Alphaproteobacteria > Rhodobacterales > Roseobacteraceae > Phaeobacter > Phaeobacter sp. JH20_02. The sequence goes on from NZ_JAYMVP010000022.1 coordinate 352,228, forward strand.
GTCCAGCGGGCCAACGCCGCCGGTCGACAGTTGCAACAGGATCACCGAAAGAAACAGCGCCGCAAAGGAAATCATCATCCGCATAATGGCCAGTCATGACCGCTGCGCCGCGGGATTGCACGGGTGTTTCCGACATTTGCCGGTCAGGAATGTCGTATTGTGCAGCGGCGCGGCAGATTTGCCGCGCAGGCCTGTCAGGCGCGGGTTATTCCGGTGCAGGTCATTCCGGCGCAGGTGGGGTGCGGGTCAGTCGTCGCGCTGGGCGATTTCGCCGCCGGCCTTGCTCCATGCGGTAAAACCGCCCTCAAGGTGCATCACCGGTCCGAGCCCCATCTCCATCGCCGCCTTGGCGGCCAGCGCGGAGCGCCAGGCGCTGGCACAGTAGAAGACATAGGTCTTGTCCTGATTGAACACCGGTTTGTGGTAGGGGCTGTCCGGGTCGATCCAGAATTCCAGCATCCCGCGCGGGCAGGAAAAGGCGCCTGGAATCATGCCGCTGGCCTGCAATTCGCGGATATCGCGCAGGTCGATGAAGGCATAGGCGTCATCATGGATGGCCTCTTTTGCGGTCTCCACGGACATGGTGTCCACGACGGCGTTGGCCTCGTCAAGGAGCGCCTTGACGCCTTTTGTGATGGTTTGCGGCATGCTGTGCTCCCTCTGGCTGTCAGAGGCACAGGCTGCCGGGTTTTGCGCGGGGTGACAAGCACCGCTTGTCCGGTATCAGCCGGTATTTACCACTTGTAAGGGATGGCATCGCCCCCGTCGGCGATCCAGGCATCAAAGCCGCCTTTCAAAAAGACCACCCGCTGCAATCCCATTTCCAGCGCGGTGCTGGCAGCCAGGGCCGACCGCCATCCGTTGTCACAATAGAAGATGAAGGCCCGATCCTCGGCAAAGACCGGTTTGTGGTAGGGGCTGGAAGGATCAATCCAGAACTCCATCAGGCCGCGCGGGCAGGACAGGGCGCCGGGGATGACGCCGGTGCGTTCAACTTCGCGGATTACCCGCAGGTCGACAAACAGGCTGTCGTCACGGCCATGCAGATCTGCCGCCTCTGCCGGGGAAATCGACACCACGATGGCTTCAGCTTCTGCGATCAGGTCTTTGTAGCTTTTGGACATAGAGAACGTCATGTTGTCACTCTCCTTTTCTAGATTTGCGACAATTTTAATCATATCATATCCATCGCGTTTCACGTCTGGATTGTGCATGAAAGGTTAACGCCCTGATGCACGACGGAGGCGATCTGGTTGCACTGGGCCGCGGGTGGGCTAGGGTCTGTTGCGAGTTGCAACACGAAGGATCTGCGCGAAATGAAAAAGAACCCGCTTGGCCGCACCGGTATGGAGGTGTCGCGTATCTGTCTTGGCACCATGACCTTTGGCACCCAGACGGATGAGTCTGACGCCCATGCGCAGATCGACCTGGCGCTGGCGGCGGGGGTGAATTTTCTGGATACCGCCGAGATGTACCCGGTGAATCCGATCAGCGCCGAGACGATCGGGGACAGCGAGGCGATCATCGGCAATTGGAATGCCCGCAGCGGGCGGCGCGGGGATTACATCCTGGCGACCAAACATTCCGGCGAGGGGTTGCAGGCGGTGCGCGATGGCGCTGCGATCACCACAGAGACCATTCCGGCCACCATCGAGGGATCGCTGCGGCGGCTGCAGACGGATTACATCGACCTCTATCAGTTTCACTGGCCCAATCGGGGCAGCTACATGTTCCGCAAGAACTGGCAGTATGATCCGGGTGGCGATGACCGGGCCGAGGTGCTGGACAATATGGCCGGCTGCCTGGAGGCGCTGAAAGCGCAGGTGGACAAGGGCAATATCCGCGCCTTTGGTCTGTCCAACGAAAGCGCCTGGGGCACGGCGCACTGGCTGCGGCTGGCGGAGGAGATGGGCGGGCCACGGGTGGCCTCGATCCAGAATGAATACTCGCTGCTGTGCCGTCTATACGATACCGATCTGGCGGAGCTGAGCGCCTATGAGGACGTCGGGCTGCTGGCATTTTCACCGCTGGCAACGGGCCTGCTCACGGGGAAATATCAGGATGGTGCGGTGCCTGAGGCCTCCCGCAAGACGCTGAACCCGGAACTGGGCGGGCGTGATACGCCGCGGGTCTATCCGGCGGTAGCTGCCTATCTGGAGATTGCCGCGCGCCATGGTCTGGACCCGGTGCATATGGCGCTGGCCTGGTGCCATACCCGGCCGTTCATGGCGTCGGCCATTCTGGGTGCCACCACGCTGCCGCAGCTGGAGCACGCGCTGGCGGGCGATGATCTGACGCTGTCGCAGGAGGTGATGGACGAGATCGACGCGGCCCATCGCGCCCATCCGATGCCTTATTGATCTGGCGGTGCTGCTGGCAGGACGGGCACGCCCGCCGGGGCGCCCGTTCTGATCTGCAAAAGGCTCAGTCAGTAAGAACCGGTTGAGTGCCGTGGCAGCGGTCCGCTCTGGCGCAGCGAGGTCTGGCCCTGCGACAGGGGGGCTTGGCTGAACAGCGGTTTGCTTGCCGCCAGACGTGGCGTTGCGGCGGTTGCGAGGCTGGTCTGGCGCAGTTCGCGCGCGGTGATGCCATGGGCGGTGCGGAAGGCGCGGGCAAAGCTCGACTGCGAGTTGAAGCCGGTGGCCAGCGCGACCTCCATGATCGGCAGATCGGTGTCGGTCACCAGTCGGCGCGCCTCGGCCAGACGCAGTTGCAGATAATGGTCCTGCGGCGTCGTATTCAGCCGCAGGCGGAACTGCTGTTGCAGGCTGCGGGTGCTGGTTCCCAGTTCCTCGGCAATCTCGCTGAGCGGTTTGGGATCGTCCAGCGCGGCCTCCATCAGGGCGTTGGCCCGTGCCGTGAGCGAGGAATGTCTGGAGCTGCCAAGGCGGCTTTGTGGCCGTTCGGTCGAGCCGGGGCCATCGTAGAGGAACAGGCCGGCCACGCGTGAGGCAAAGCCCGCACCATGACGGCTGCCGATGATATGCAGCATCATCTCGATCGCCGGGGTCGCCCCGCCGGAGGTCATCCGCCCCTCGGAGAGGGTGAAGCGGTCGTTGCGGCTTTGCACGCCCGGAAAGCGGCTGGCGAAATTGTCCAGATCTTCCCAATGTGTCGTCGCGGGGTGGCCGTCCAGCAGACCGGCCTCGGCCATAAGCCAGGGGCCGCCGTCGATGCCGGCGATGGTCGCGCCACCTGCCGCCAGACGGCGCAGACCGGCGAGCAGGCTGGGGGTCGCATGGCGCGCGAGCTGGAAGCCGGCGATCACGATCAGCAATTCGCAGCTTTGCAGCCGGGCCAGCGGGATGCCGGGCACCGAGAGGCCGCTGGTCAGCATCGCAGGCTCGCTGGTGGCGGTGACATAGTCCCAGTCGAATGCGCCGCGACCTGCCAGCCGATTGGCCGCGCGCATAGGATCGACGGCAGCGGCGAAGGACAGCGTATTGCTCTCATCAAGCACCAAAACAGCGGTTTTTAGCGGCTGATTCTCGGGCTGGAGGATGTTTTTTGCGGATTTCATCAAGTTCGATTCGCATGTTGACTAGTGGGTGCACCAAGGCTGCGGCACTGTTGAAAGCAACACAAACAGGAATCTGGGGGCAGGCTTGGGGATAACTCGGGCACAACCCTGTACATCGAGGGGAAAACCAAAATGCCTCTGAATATGGCCAAAAACGTCTTTATCACCTGCGCCGTGACCGGCTCTGGCAGCACCCAGGATCGCAGCCCGCATGTGCCCAGATCGCCCCAGGCGATTGCCGATAGCGCGATTGCGGCGGCCAAGGCCGGGGCGGCGATCGTGCATTGCCACGTGCGTGATCCCGAGACCGGTGCCCCCAGCCGACGGCTGGATCTGTACCGCGAGGTGACCGAGCGGATCCGCAATGCGGATGTCGATGTGGTGCTGAACCTGACAGCGGGCATGGGCGGTGACATGGTGTTTGGCGACACAGAAAACCCGCTGCCGCTGAGCGAGGCTGGCACCGATATGATCGGCGCCACCGCCCGGATGGCGCATGTGGCGGAGTGCCTGCCGGAGATCTGCACGCTGGATTGCGGCACGATGAACTTCGCCGAGGCCGATTACGTGATGACCAACACGCCGGGCATGTTGCGCGCCATGGGCCAGATGATGACCGATCTGGGGGTGAAGCCGGAGATCGAAGCCTTCGACACCGGTCATCTGTGGTTCGCCAAGGAGCTGGTGAAGGAAGGCGTGCTGAACAGCCCGGCGCTGGTCCAGCTGTGCATGGGGGTCCCCTGGGGCGCGCCCAATGACCTCAACACCTTCATGGCGATGGTCAATAATGTGCCGGGTGACTGGGACTGGTCGGCGTTCTCGCTGGGGCGCGATCAGATGGCCTATGTGGCGGCCTCCGTGTTGGCGGGCGGCAATGTGCGGGTGGGTCTTGAGGACAACCTGTGGCTCGGCAAGGGGCAGCTGGCGGAAAACTGGCAGTTGGTCGAACGGGCGGGCACCATCATCGAGAACATGGGGGCCCGTGTGATGGGGCCGAAGGACGTGCGGGAGCAGCTGGGTCTGGTGAAACGCGCACCGGTGGCGAAGTAAGCATTCAAAACCGGGGGTGACATGCGTGCACCCTCTGTGCACCCCCTGTGCACCGGCCAATTGGCCCTGCTTGAACTTGGCAGCGAAAACCCAATGATGCGAATCATAACCAAAAAGGGGATTTCAGCATGGTTTTGGTAATGGCGCTTCCGTTTGCAGGGATTGTTGGTCTTTCTGCCTTTCTTCAGGCAAGCGATGGCGGATGGAGGTACTTTGCCGCCGCGGTCGCCATGATGGCTGCAGCGTTGGCCGCTCCGGCATTTCTTCATGAGGGCTGGCAACAGAATGGGCAAATTGCGTTTCTCGTGGGAAGCGGTTTCAACGCAGGTGCATTGGTGTTGGCTGGCGCAGTGATCGGTTTGATCGGCAAGCGAATCAGTACAGCGGGAAAAGTAGGAGGCGTGGCATTTCTTGTCGGTATTGCCACGCTATGGACCTGGACTTGGATGAGTATTCTGACATGAAAACAGCAGCAATCATCGGCGGCGGGGTTATCGGCGGCGGCTGGGCCGCGCGGTTCCTGCTGAATGGCTGGAACGTGCGGGTGTTCGACCCGGACCCGGAAGCGGAGCGCAAGATCGGCGAAGTGCTGGGGAATGCCCGCCGGAGCTTGCCCGGCCTTGGCAATGTGGCATTGCCTGCGGAGGGCAGCCTGACCTTCCATGACACCATTGCGGATGCCGTGGACGGCGCGGCATGGATCCAGGAAAGCGTGCCGGAGCGGCTGGACCTGAAACAGAAGGTTTATGCCGAGCTGCAGGCGCATTGCGCGCCGGATGCGGTGATCGGCTCCTCCACCTCGGGCTTCAAGCCGTCGCAGCTGCAGGACGGGCGCGAGAATCCCGGCCAGATCGTGGTCGCGCATCCGTTCAACCCGGTCTACCTGCTGCCGCTGGCGGAGCTGGTCACAACAGAGGCCAACCCGGCGGGTGTTGTCGACCGGGCCAAGGCGATCATCACCGAGATCGGCATGTACCCGCTGCACCTGAAGAAAGAGATCGACGCCCATGTGGCCGACCGGTTCCTAGAGGCGGTCTGGCGCGAGGCGCTGTGGCTCGTGAAGGACGGCATCGCCACCACCGAGGAGATCGACAACGCGATCCGCTACGGCTTTGGCATCCGCTGGGCGCAGATGGGCCTCTTTGAGACCTACCGGGTTGCGGGCGGCGAGGCGGGCATGAAGCATTTCATGGCGCAGTTCGGCCCCTGCCTCAGCTGGCCCTGGACCAAGCTGATGGATGTGCCGGAGTTCACCGATGAGCTGGTAGACCTGATCGCGGGCCAGTCGGACGCGCAGTCCGGCCAGTATTCGATCCGCGAGCTGGAGCGGCACCGGGACGACAACCTGGTCGGCATGATGCGGGCGCTGGGCGCAAACAACTGGGGTGCGGGCGCGCTGCAGAACAGTCATGACCTGAACCGCGAAGGCGAGGCCGGGCTGGTGCGCCGGATCGAAGACCTGAAAGACCTGAGCCAGCCGGTTTTGACCCAGAGCCGCGTGGTGCCGCTGGACTGGACCGATTACAACGGCCATATGACCGAGAGCCGCTATCTGGATGCCTTTGCGCAATCCACCGACCGGCTGATGATGATCATCGGCTGCGATGCGGAGTATATCGCCAGTGGCGGCAGCTACTTCACCGCCGAGACCCATATCCGCCACATCGACGAGGTCCATGCGGGCGACCCGATCCAGGTGCGCACCCGGGTGATCATGGGGGCGGGCAAGAAGATGCACCTGTGGCACGAGATGTATTCGGGCGAGCGTCTGCTGGCGACCGGCGAGCATATGCTGCTGCATGTGGACCTTGCGACCCGCCGCTCTGCCCCGCCTGCGCCGCATATCGAGGCCAATCTGGTGAAGCTGGCCGAGGCTCATGCGGCGCTGCCCGCGCCGGACGGGCTGGGCCGCGCCATCGGCGCGCCACGGTGAGATTTCGGGCATGAGCCGGGTTCTGATCACCGCCGGCGGGTCTGGAATTGGCCGCGCCATGGCCGAGGGCTTTGCCGCCGCCGGCCATCAGGTCTGGGTCACGGATGTGAGCGCCGTGGCGCTGGCAGACGTGCCGGAGGGCTGGCGGGCGACGGCAGTGGATGCCAACGATGAGGCGGGCGTCAAGGCGCTGTTTGCCGAAATCGCTGACGTCTGGGGCGGGCTGGATGTTCTGTGCGCCAATGCGGGCATCGCCGGGCCGACCGCGCTGATCGAAGACATTGCGCTGGAGGACTGGCGCAAATGCGTGAGCGTCAATCTGGAGGGCTGCTTTCTGGCCGCCAAATACGCAGCACCTTTGATGAAGGCGGCAAATGCCGGGTCGATCATCGTGACATCCTCAACTGCCGGGCAGTACGGTTATCCGAACCGGGCACCTTATTGTTCGGCCAAATGGGCGGTCATCGGCCTGATGAAGACGCTGGCGATGGAGCTTGGCCCCTTTGGCATCCGCGCCAATGTAATCTGTCCCGGAGCGGTGGAAGGCCCGCGGATGGAAGGGGTGCTGGAGCGCGAGGCGGCGGCCAAGGGCATGACCCGGGATGAGGTCTATGCGGGCTATGCCTCCGGCACCTCGATGGGACGGTTTGTCGAGGCCAGCGACATTGCCAATATGGCGGTTTTTCTGGGGTCGGACGCGGCGCGGCTGGTATCGGGGCAGGTGATTGCGGTTGATGGCCACACGGAGAACCCGGACCCGAAGCTGTGACGGTGGAGCGGCGGGCGGAAAGGCCTGCCCAACGGTGAAATGTTCTGCCCGGCTGCAAGGCAGGCGCAGCCCTCGGTGTTAGGTGGAACCGCTGCTGATCGCGGCGCTGAGCGCTCTGAGCCGTCCCGGCAGCTGCCGGGCGGTGATATCGGCCTCGCGCACCAGATTGTCGAAATGGCTGGTGAAGGTGGCAATCCGCTCCTTGTCGCGGAAGGCCAGATAATGCGAGCCGGCATAGAACACCCCTAGGAGCGGGCCGAAGATGGTGATCGGTGAGGAATAAAGCCGCTTGGCATCAAAGAGATAGATGCGCAGGCGGGGGTAGAGCTGCTCACAGAGGCGTTCAAAGTGGGTAAGCTGCTCCCGCCGGATCTCTGCCGACAGCCCCTCATAGTAGCCGACGCCCTGAGCAAAGCTCTCCAGCTCATAGATGGGCATGGCGATTTCATAATCGGAGGCTGATTGGCGCATCCATGTCAGACGATCCTCCGACGCGCCGATGGCCTGATCGGCGGTGCGGCCCAGATGCGGGGCATATTCCCATTCCAGCAGGGCGCGGGTTTTCAGCATGTCGGGCAGGGCGGCGGGCACATGGCGGATCTTGTAGCCCTGTGCCTCCTGGTGCCATTCAAAGATACGTTCATCCACCAGAGCGCGGGGGGCCGCGGTCATCGTCAGGCTGGCGGCCACCAGATCGGCGGCGTTCTCCGGGCGGTCCGACAGGCTGAGGAGCCAGTCGGCAGAGACGCCGAGGGCCGCGGCGCAGGCGCCGACCACATGGGCGTTCGGCAGCCGCGCGCCGGCGTCGGTCAGCAGTTGCGAGATGGTGGAGCGGTCGACGCCGATAGCGCGGGCCAGCGCGCTCTGGCTGAGGCCGCTGTCGCTGAGCGCGCGGTTGAGACGCAGGCGGAACTGTTCGGCGCGCAGCCGTTTGTCCAGAATTTCAATCATGTGGTGATTATTATCACCATTGCTGAATTTTGTTAATCATATTCCGAATTCTGCATCGTGTCGCGCCGGGGTAGGCCTGAGGGGAGCCGGAAAGACAGGAGGATGCGGATGGAAACGCGGGCGCGATCCGTGGCGAAGGCGGTGATCTGGAACCTGCTTGGCCTGATAATGATGGCGGGCGTTGGCTGGCTGGTGACCGGATCTGCCGGGCTGGGCGGCAGGCTTGCGATCCTGAACAGCTGCGTCGGGTTCCTGTGCTATGTGATCTATGAACGGGTCTGGGCAGGCGTGGGCTGGGGGCGGCGGCATGTCTGATCCGCATACCGCCCGCAGCGCTGGCCTAGACCGTTTCGTGCTTAATCCGGGGCGGGTCGAATGGGGCACGCTGGGGCTGATGCTCGGCTGTTACGCGGTCTGGGGCGCGGCGCTGATCTGGCTGCCACCTCTATCTGTCTGGCTGGCGGTGCCGGTTCTGGCCTGTCTGATCACGTTGCATTCCTCGCTTTGTCATGAGGCGCTGCATGGGCATCCGTTCGGTCTGAGGGCGCTGAACGAGGCGCTGATGGCGCTGCCACTGAACCTTGCCATTCCTTATGGCCGGTTTCGCGACACCCATCTGGCGCATCACCGGGATGAGCGGCTGACCGATCCTTATGATGATCCCGAAAGCAATTACCTGGATCCGGCGCGATGGCGGCGGCTGGGGCTGCCGGCGCGGCTGCTGCTGCGGGTGAACAACACGCTTCTGGGGCGGGTGCTGCTGGGGCCGCTGCTGGGGCAGATCCGTTTTATGGTGGCGGACTGGCGGCTGATCCGGGGCGGGAGCATGACAGTGCTGCGCGACTGGCTGCTGCATATCTTGGGGGCTGGGCTGACGTTGTGGCTGGTGGGACAGAGCGGGCTGCCGCTATGGGCCTATCTGCTGGCGGCCTATCTGGGGCTTGCGATCCTGAAGATCCGCACCTTTCTGGAGCATCGCGCCCATGTCAGCCCGGCGGCGCGCACGGTGATCATCGAGCGGGGCGGTGTTCTGGGGTTTCTGTTTCTGAACAACAACCTGCATGTGGTGCACCATAGCCATCCGGGGGTGCCCTGGTACGCGTTGCCGAAGCTGTACCGAAGTCGGCGCGCGGAGTTTCTCAGGCGCAACGAAGGCTATGCCTATCCGTCTTATGGCGCGGTCCTGCGCCGATATGCGCTGCGCGCAAAGGATCCAGTGGCACATCCGATCTGGTCAGAGCGCCGATAGCGCCCCATAAGGGCGGTATGACATTGTGGATCCCCATCGCTATCGCCGCGGCCAGTTTCCAGACGGTTCGCTTCATGCTGCAAAAAGTGCTGAGCAGCGTCACGCTGTCGTCGGCCGGCGCGACCTTTGCCCGGTTTGTCTATTCGGCGCCGGTGATCTGGGCCGGATTGCTGGCCTATCTGGCGATATCGGGGCAGGGGATGCCCGCGCTGACCGGGCGGTTCTGGGTGTTTGCCACCATTGGCGGGACGGCGCAGATCCTTGCGACCGTCTGCGTGGTGGCGCTGTTTCGCCAGCGCAATTTTGCCGTGGGCATCACCTTCAAGAAAACCGAGGTGATTCAGACCGCGCTGGTGGGGCTGGTGGTGCTGGGCGATCAGATCACGCCGCTGGGCTGGCTGGCCATTGTCATCGGGCTCTGCGCGGTGCTGGTGCTGTCGAAGACGCCCGAAAGCAAGGGGCCGTGGTGGCGGCATCTGTCCAGTCCGGCGTCGCTGCTGGGGCTGGGATCGGGGGTGCTGTTTGCCTTTTCCGCGGTGAGCTACCGCGCCGCCTCGCTTGAGCTTGACGCGCTGGCGCCTGCGTTTCGTGCCGGGGTCACGCTGGCCATCGTGGTGAGCCTGCAGACGCTGTTCATGCTGGTCTGGCTGAAGTGGCGGGAGCCGGGCGAAATCGCACGGGTCTGGGCGGCGCGGCGGGTGGCAATCTGGGTGGGCCTGACCAGCATGGCGGGATCCTTCTGCTGGTTCTGGGCCTTCACCCTGCAGAACGCGGCCTATGTAAAGGCGCTGGGACAGATCGAATTGCTGTTGTCCCTGCTGGCATCGGTGCTGTTTTTCAGGGAACAGATCACGCGCCGGGAAATCCTGGGCATGGGCTTGCTGATCCTGTCCATTCTGGCACTGCTGCTGGCGATCTGAGCGATCGTGCGGGCAAGGCAACTGGCCGGGGGTCAGCCGTCCTGCGGCATCGGATAGCCGTTCAGCCGCAGAAAATGGCTCGATTCATCATCATTGCGAAAGAACGGCACGCTTGCGGGCGGGCCTTCCTGGCGGATGCGGCGGGTGACCTCGGCGAGCACCACCTCGGTGATGAAGGGCAGATCATAGGTGCGCACCTGGCTGAGCGGGATCCATTGCAGGTGCGACAGCTCATCCGAGGCGCGGGAGAAATCGTCGATATCGCTGCTGACATGTGCCGCATCCACCAGAAAGAACCGCGCATCAAAGCGGCGCGGGCGACCGGGGGGCGTGATGGCGCGAAAGACAAATTGCAGCGCCTCGGCGGCAGGCAGATGACCGGTCGCGGCAAAATCGACCCAGTCGGGGGTGGGGGCTGTCGGCCAGCTGCCGGGCTGCCCGAGGATGAGTCCGGTTTCCTCCCACAGCTCGCGGATGGCTGCGGCGGCAAGGGCGTGATGCAGATCCTCCTGCGCCTGCTCCGTCAGCCGTTCGCGACAGAGGGGCGGCAGGGCGCTGGCGAGCGGGACATCGGCGTCGCCCGGATCGACGGCGCCGCCGGGAAAGACCACCTTGTTGGGCATGAAGGCGGCCTTTGCCCCGCGTTGCCCCATCAGCACCTGAGGGTCGTCGCCCATCCGGTCGCGCACGGCGATAATTGTCGCGGCGTTGCGGATCGGTGTTGTGTCCCGGCGGGCAGTGGCGGCATCGGCGTAGCCGGTGTCCATGGTTGCCTGGGCCGGGCTGGGCGATTTGCTCATGTCTGGGTCTTCCTGTCGATTTTCGGGATCAGCTGTCCTTGCCGAAGCCGTGCATCCGGCGTGCCCATTGATAGGCGATCACGATGCCTTTCATCCGTGGCAGAAGGAACAGCGAGGACAGCAAACAGCCCAGCGAGAACACCGTGAAGGTGACCATCGGCTCGGGCCGCCAGGTGAAATAGACCACATGCAGCAGCGGGGCCATGATGTGGCCGACCAGCAGAATGGTCAGATAGGCCGGGCCGTCATCGGCGCGCGCATGGGTGAGATCAAGCCCGCAGTTGGAGCAGCTGTCGTTCACCTTCAGATAGGAGTGCAGCAGCTTGCCTTCGCCGCAGTTGGGGCATTTGCACCGCCAGCCGCGCAGAACGGCGGGCATGGTGGGGCGGTCTTCCTGATCGTTCGATTGAATATCGGCCGAAAGGGCCACAGATGACTCGGTCATGACAAATCCTATCTTTTGTCCGCTTATCTGAGCGTTTCTCCCATAAGTTTAAAGAGGCAGTGCGCCACAGTGCGTCGGCATGCCGCAAGACTGCGCTGCCAAGCGCTTCAGTGCAATGGACGGTTGAAACTTTCTGCGACGGTTTTGAAGTTTTTGCGACGGAACCCGGATAGGGCTGCGTTTTGTTTCTGTGATCGGCAGCATGGGGCTGCCTGCTGCAAGAGGACGCGCAGATATGAAGCATACCAATTTTATTGCAGCTGTTGTTGCTGTCGGAGCTCTGATCGGGGCCACCGGTGCGATCGCCAAACCGGGGTTTGCGGGCAAGGGCGGGCATGGTCCAAGGATGAGCTTTGAGGAGATGGACACCAATGGTGATGGTCAGGTCACCAGGAGCGAGATGGAAGGTCTGCGCGAGGCGCGCTTTGCTGCGGCGGATGCGGATGGCGATGGCAAGCTGACGCTGGCGGAGATGGAAAAGGCTGCCGAGGCCCGTGCCAAGACCCGTGCCGCAGCGATGCTGGAGCGGATGGACGCCAACAAGGATGGCGCGCTAAGCCTGGATGAGTTGCCGAAACCGCGCCGGATCGGAAAGATGTTTGACCGCGCCGATGCCAATGACGATGGTGCAATCAGCAAGGATGAATTCGAAGCTGCCCGGGCAAAGTTCCGTGACCGCCATGGCGCTGGTCACCGACCACGCGCCGGGGCGCAGGACAGCGGGACGGAACAGAACTGATCCGATACGAGAGGTGCATAATTCTGCCGATACCCTGCAGCGGGCCCGTGATGAGGGCCCGCTGATGTCACCGCCTGACGTCAAGGCGGCGGCTGATATGGGCGCTGTGGATGGTCCTGTGTTGGATGATCCCGATGGCGCCTTGCTGATCCGATTTGCGGCGGGCGACCGCGATGCGGCCGGTTTGCTGACCTCGCGGCTGGCGCCTCGGGCCTTAGGGGTCGCGATGCGGGTTCTGGGCAACCGGGCCGAGGCCGAGGATATCGCCCAGGAGGCAATGGTGCGTCTGTGGCGACAGGCGGAACATTGGGAACCCGGACGGGCGCGGCTGTCGACCTGGGTCTACCGTGTGGTGATGAACCTCTGTATCGATCACAAGCGCCGCCTGCGCGGCGGGCATGTGGATCTGGATGCGATACCCGATCCGCCCGATCCGTCGAAATCCGCCGCAGAGAAGATGCAGGATGGCGCGCGGCAGGATGCTTTGCAGGCCGCTTTGATGCAGCTGCCGGAGCGTCAGCGGCAGGCGGTGGTGCTGCGCCACATTGAGGATCTGCCGAACCCGGAAATTGCCGGGATCATGGACATCAGCGTCGAGGCGGTCGAAAGTCTGACCGCGCGGGGCAAGCGGGCGCTGGCGGCTCTTCTTGCCGGGCGGCGGGCTGAACTGGGGTATAGTGATGGTTGAAAAAACTGGAAAAACTGCGCCTGCGGATATGGGCGATGATGCGCTGCATGAGCTGGATCCGGCGGCGCTGGAAGCTGCGGAGCTGGTGCTGGACGATCTGTTTGCCGAGGCGCGAACCGCCGCACCGATGGCGCTGCCCCCGGCATTGGAGCGCGCGATCCTGAGCGATGCACAGGCGACGCAGGCGGCGATCCTGCAGCGCAGCGTGCCTGTGGGGGATCTGGCGGCTGAGCCCGCTGATATGCGCGACCGGATTTTTGCCGGGCTGCGGGATCTGCTGGCCGGGCTGGGCGGATGGCCTGCCCTAGGAGGCCTTAGCGTGGCGGGCGCGGCGGGGCTGTGGATCGGGCTGGCGCCGCCGTCGTTCCTGCCCGACCCGGTGAGCCTTGCCGGGCTGGAGATGAGTGAGGATGCGTTGCCGGATGACAGTTACGATCTGGCGATGGTGCTGAGCGAGGAGATGGAATGACCAACGAACCCCCCAGACCTGAGCGGCGTCGCTGGATGCGCTGGCTTCTGATTGCCTCTCTGGCGCTGAACCTGGTGATTGTCGGCATTGTGGGCGGGGCCGCCTGGCGGTTTGCGGGCGGCAGGGCCGCTGCCGGGATGCCACCACCGGTGGGCGCGATATTGTTCCGGGATCTGGAGGTCGAGACCCGCCGTAGCCTGCGCAAAGCGGCAGAAGGCGAGCACGGCAGCTATCAGGGACGGCGTCAGGCCGAGGGGCGCAAGGTGGTGGATCTGCTGCGGGCCGACCCCTTTGATGCCGAGGCGCTGAGCGGAATGCTGGATGAACACGCCGAGCGGCGGCATGGGTTCCAGCGCTCGGTGCAGGCGGCCTGGCTGGATCAGGTGGTGGCGATGAGCCCGCTCGAACGGGCGGCCTATGCCGACAATCTGGAACAGCGGATCAAACATCCGCGTCGGCGCCGGTGGCCGCATTGAGCCATTGCTGCGCAGGCTAACAGGCATGAGGTGCGAATGACCGGGATATGGCACCTCGTCGAATTGTAACCATACCAAACGGGGCAGTGAGAGGATCGCTGCCCCGTTTCATGTTTCTGGACCCTTTGGCTGCTCGGCCGGTCCTGCCTGCGTTTGTGCCAGTGGCCTGCCGGGTTGTCCCGGTCTGTGGCCGCTGGCGCCCATAACACTGTCCCGTGTCTGGTGGTCGTGGTCTGTGTCCTGCGCCGCGCCATGGTCCGCGCGGATATCTCTGAGCCGTTTGCCCCGTAAGTAGTCCCGGAGCCGTGGTGGACTGCGTCAGGCGGCAAGCTCCGCGAGCGAGACCTGATTGCGTCCGGCATGTTTGGCCGCGTAAAGCGCCCGGTCGGCATTGGTGATCAGGGCGCTGACGGCGCTGTCCTGATCCTGAGGCGACAGCGCGGTGCGGCTGTGCTGATCTGCCGGGGTCGATCGCCCGCCGATCACCGCACCGATGCTGATGGTCACATAGATCGGTGTCTCGACTCCGGCGATGTGAAACGGCTTGCTGTTGATCCGGTTACAGAGATCGCTGGCGGCGGCCTCGGCCATGGCCTCGCCGATCGCGGGCATCACGATCATGAATTCCTCGCCGCCGATGCGGGCGAGCAGGTCTACCGGGCGCAGCGCGGTCTGCAGGCGCTTGGCCGCTTCGATCAGCACGGCGTCACCAACCGGGTGGCCGTAGAGATCATTGATCTGCTTGAAGTGGTCCAGATCGGCCAGCATGACGGCAAATGTCTCGCCGGTCTTGGCCGATGTCTGCGCGACGCGCTCCAGAAATGGCTTGGCATAGCGGCGGTTGAAGAGGCCGGTCATCGGGTCTTCGACGGCGGCGCGCAGCCCGTTGCGCAGATTGTCGCGCAGCTGGTCGATCCGCGCCTTGTTGCGCAGCTGGCTATCCAGTCGCAGCGCCAGTTCGGCGACATCGAACCCGGACTGGAGCACATCATGAGCGCCCCGGTCCAGAGCTTCTGCGGCGATGGCGGGATCGGCGGGGTGGACGACAGCGATGACGACGGATTTCCGGGTGGCGGCGCGGGCGCGCAGGTCGGCCAGCAGGCGCAGGCCCTGCGCCAGCGTATTGCGGCCGAGTTCGATCACGATGGCATCCGGCACCGGTTCGCGCATCAGCGGATGCACGGCGCTGAACTGGTGGTTGCACAGGTGGTAGGGAACCCGCGGCGCGAGCTGCGCCTGCCAGTAGACCGCAGTGGCGGTCTGTTCGGTGACCAGCGCGACATGGGCACCGCTCAGACCGGCGCTGATATGCGGGCTGGACAGGGGAAGGGCATAGCCATGCGAGCCGCCCTGTTGCAGATGCAGCTCTTCCTGGGTGCTGCTGGCGCGCAGCAGGCTGCGGATGCGGGCCTGAAGCATGGTGTCGTCGAGCGGCTGGCAGAGCACGTCGTCGATGCCGGTGCTGAGAGCGGCCAGACGGCGGTCGGCGTCGCTGTCGCGATCAATGGCGATCATCGGGATTTCGGCAAGCTGGTCATCTGCGGCCAGCGCCTGTTTCACATCCATCGCCTCGCCATCGGGCAGTGACATCGCGCTGAGGATCAGGTCGGGGCGGCAGCGTCTGGCGGTCTTGGCAATATCGGCGACCGTTTCGGCCTGAACCACCCGGTAATAGGCGGCGGACAGCTGGACCTTTAGCATGATCCGGTTGGTCGCAACCCCGTCGATGATGAGGATAGTGCCCTGCACGTGGTGCCCTTTCGCCCCTTGCATTGGAATTGACTCAAGTTTTAATGAGACTGGTTAACAAACCCTTTCGTATTTTCATCAATTTGACAGCGAAGTGTCAGGAATGTGTGCCCATATGCTATTTTCCGCCGATGCAGCCGAGACTTTGGGCTTAAAAGCGCTTGCCTGGCTGGCGGGCAATGATGAGTTGCTGCCGGTTTTTCTGGGCGCAACCGGAGCGAGCGAGGCGGATCTGCGCGATCAGGCCGCAAATCCCGAGTTTCTGGGATCCGTCCTTGATTTTCTGACCATGGATGATGCCTGGGTCATACAGTTCTGCGACAGTGTCGGGCTGGCCTATGATCAACCGATGCAGGCGCGGATGGCGTTGCCCGGCGGTTCGCAGGTGCATTGGACCTGAGCCACGCGGCGGGGACGCCCAGCCACGACTCCCAGCCGGGACGGCAGGTCTGCAACGGCTGTGATGGCGGGAATGTGACGCTGACGTGCGCAGCCGGTGGGCGCGGTGTTAACCGGTTTGATTAACCTCTCTGAACCAGGCGATCTGGGCGGTGCTGCCGCGCTCTGGCGTGGGGCGTGGCAATCGCCTATGACTCGGGCGACGTCTCCGGCAGCCTGCGGGCAACCGTTCCGCGTCTGACCCGTTGCGCTGATGTCAGGGCGCGGGATGAAACAGAGCTTTGATCTAGGAGAGCCCATGCCCGTTGATGCCCTGTTGTTCGACAAGGACGGAACCCTGTTCGACTTTGCCGAGACCTGGAACCGCTGGACCCGGCGGATGCTGGAGCTGCTGTCGGACGGCGATGCCGAGCGGTTGCAGGCGATGGCGGCGGCCATCGACTTTGATCTTCAGACCGGAGAGATCCTGCCCAGCAGCCTGGTGATTGCCTCGACCAATCGACAGGTTGCCGAGGCTCTGGCGCCATATGTGTCGACGATGGATCTGGATACGCTGGAGCTTTACATGGCTGAAAGCGCCGGGGCGGCAGAGCTTGCAGAGGCGGTGCCGCTGGCGGCCTTCCTTGATGATCTGCTGGCGCGGGGCAAGGTGCTTGGGGTGATGACCAATGATGCGGAACTCTCGGCCAAATCGCAGCTGAGCCGCGTCGGTGTGCTGGATCGCTTTGCCTTTGTGGCGGGGTTCGACAGCGGCCATGGCGCAAAGCCGGATGCCGATCCGCTGCTGGCCTTCTGCGCCGCCACCGGGATCGCACCTGAGCGGACGGCGATGGTGGGCGACAGCCTGCACGATCTGGAGGCCGGTGCGGCGGCGGGGATGCGACGGATCGCGGTTCTGACCGGCCTTGCCGGGGCGGCGGAGCTGGAAGCGCATGCCGATGTGGTCCTGCCGGATATTGGCCATATCCCGGCCTGGCTGGATCGCTGACCAGCGGTCAGGGTTTGACGGACTGGACACATATGCCCAGAAATATGTGTTCTGAGACGGTTTGGCGCTGAAAAGCGACAAAACCTGTCGGGAACAGGCATTCCTGCCCGGTGTGAACAGGGCCTGCTGAGAGACATGAGCCGGCGGTCGGGCGCATCTCAATGTGTCTGCTGCGGCTGGATGACAGCAGGGGAGGGCCGCCATGACATCCGAGACCAGATCCAGACGGCGCGGTGGTGGGCGCGCGGGGGCAGCTGCCCGGCGCGGCGATGCGGTGATCGAACAGATGCCCTGGTCGATTCCGCGCAACATCGACCGCCCGGTGGAACCGCTGGGGCCTGAGGGGGTTGCGGCGATCCATGATGGCGCGATGCGGATCCTGGAAGAGATCGGCATCGTGTTCCTCAACGATGAGGCGCTTGCGATCTTCAGGGAAGCGGGTTGCAAGGTGGTCGGCGACCGCGTGCATCTGGATCGTGAGTTCGTGATGGAGATGATCGCCAAGGCACCATCTGAGTTCACCATCACCCCGCGCAACCCGAACCATAGCCTGCCGGTGGGCGGCAATCACCTGCTGTTCGGCAATGTCTCCTCGCCACCGAACTACTGGGACATGTCGCTCAATGCGAAGGTGGCAGGCACCCGCGAGCAGTGCCAGAACCTGCTGAAGCTGACCCAGTATTTCAACTGCATTCATTTTGCCGGTGGCTACCCGGTGGAACCCGTGGATATCCATGCCTCGGTGCGGCATCTGGACGTGGTTTATGACAAGCTGACGCTGACCGACAAGGCGATGCACGCCTATTCGCTGGGCAAGGAGCGGGTCGAGGATGTGATGGAGATGGTGCGCATCGCCGCAGGGCTTACTCATGAGGAGTTCGAGGCCCGTCCGCATATGTATACCAACATCAACTCCACCTCGCCGCTGAAACATGATCAGCCGATGATCGACGGCTGTCTGCGGCTGGCGCGCCGTGGTCAGGCGATTGTCGTGACGCCCTTTACCCTGGCGGGGGCGATGGCGCCGGTGACCATGGCCGGTGCTGTTGCGCAATCCATCGCGGAGGCGCTGTCGGCCATTGCCCTGTTTCAATATGTGCGCCCGGGGACGCCCTGCGTGATCGGCACCTTTACCTCCAATGTGGATATGAAGTCCGGCGCCCCGGCCTTTGGCACGCCGGAATATATGCGCTCGACCCAGATGACCGGGCAGATGGCGCGCTACTATGGGCTGCCGATGCGATCCTCCGGTGTCTGCGCGGCGAATGTGCCTGATGGGCAGGCGATGTGGGAGACCTCCAATTCGCTCTGGGCGGCGGTGCAGTCCGGCACCAATATGGTCTATCACGCGGCGGGCTGGCTGGAAGGCGGGCTGATCGCCAGCCCCGAGAAATTCATCATGGATTGCGAAATTCTCCAGCAGATACAGCGCTATATGCAGCCTGAGATCATTGGGACCGGCCCTGAGGATATCGCGCTGGACGCCATTCGCGAGGTCGGGAACGACGGCCATTTCTTTGGCATCCAGCACACGCAGGACCGCTACAGCACCGCGTTTTACCAGCCCTATCTGAGCGACTGGCGCAATTACGAGGCCTGGGAGGCGGCCGGCGCCATCTGGACCCCGCAGCGCGCCCATAATCTGTTCAAGGAGATCATCGCCCGGTTTGAGGCTCCACCGCTGGATCCCGCTCTGCGCGAGGAGCTGGCGGAGTTTGTCGCGCGGCGAAAATCCGAGGGAGGTGCCCCGACGGACTTCTAATCCCGGTTGAGGGGAAGTTTCGCCTGTTCGGACCTCTGCCATTAATTGATGCGATTGTATAAATCAGGGCGGTCTAACGAGAGAATCGCAACCATGACTGATCCGGATACCGCGACCTTGCTACGGGCCCGCTTGCCGATGGTGGCGTTGGGGGCTGGCAGCGGGTTTGCCTTCTGGCTGCTGGCGCGGTCCTGGGATCAGACGGTCCTGCCGGAGGCCGGGTTCCTGGCGGTATTTGCCTTTCTCTCCAGCTTTTGCGGTGCGGCGCTTGCGATGATTGGCCCGGTATCGCTGGCGCGGGCGCTGCGGGGGGCGCTGTGGATCGCGCTGCCGATCACGGGTCTGATGTTGCTGGCGGGAACGCGGTACGAGGTCGCAACAGGTCTCTTTGACAACGAAGTTCTGGTCCTGGTGGCCGTGGTGCTGGTGGCGATCGCCTGCCCCTTTGTTCTGTTGCGGATGGCGCAGCCGGGGCGCTGGATGCGTTTTGCTGATCTGTCGTCGGCCAGCTGGGGGATGCTGTTCCGCCTGTCCTGTGGCGCCGGGTTTGTTCTGGTGTTCTGGATCCTGGGATTTCTGTCCCATGCGCTTCTTGATCTGGTGAACATCACCCTGCTTGAGGATATCGCCGAGATCGACTGGCTGGCGCTGATGCTGAGCGGCGCTGTCTTTGGGCTGGGGCTGGCGGTGGTGCAGGATCTGGGTGGCAGCGGTGCGCCTCAGCTGCTGTTCCGGCTGCTCAGCCTGCTGTTGATCCCGGTGGCGCTGGTGGTCGGCCTGTTCCTGGCCGCTATCCCTGTGCAGGGGTTGTCCAGCGCCTTTGGCCAGCTGTCGTCGGCGGGAACCCTGATGGCGATGGCTCTTGTGATGATGATGCTGGTCTGCGTGGCGCTGACTTGGCAACAGCACCCGAGCGGGGTCAACGGGGCTGCCGCGCGCCTGCTGGCGGGTGCGCTGATGCTGGTGACCGGGCTTGCCGTATGGGCGGTGCTGATGCGCGTGCGGCAATATGGCTGGACCCCGGATCGGGTCTATGCGCTGTGGTTCGCGGCGGTCTTGCTGCTGCATGGGCTGGCCTATGCCGGCTGTGCCGTCTTTGGCGGGTCAGCGTGGCCCGGTCGGCTGCGCCGGGCGGCTGTTGGCCTTGCGCTGGTGACCGGGGCCGCCTTGGCCCTGATCCTGACACCGGTTGTGGATGCCGGGCGCATTGCCGCCAAGAGCCAGGTGGCGCGGGTGCTGGCGGGCGAGGCCGATGCGGCGGAATTGCCCCTGTGGCAGATGGCGCATCGGTGGGGGACGGCCGGGCGCGACGGGCTGGAGCAGCTGGCGGCCTATGCCGAGGCTTCGGGCAACACGGATCTGACGATGCGGCTGCAAGAGGCGCGCAGTGCCGCGACCTATTGGGAACTGGCGGCGGATGTGCAGGATGTCACCGATGATCTGCGCCGGGACCTGCTCGAGGTGATGCCGGTGCAGCCAGCCGGAGCGGCGCCGACTCCTGAGGATTTCAGGGGGCTGAGACGTTATCAGCTGGTCCGCTGGATCCGGGGCTGCAAACAGCTGTTGCCGGATGGCGCCGCCGGATGTGTGCTGGTTCGCGGGCCACTCGGGGTGAGTGCTGATGCGGCCGACGATCAGGCGCTGCTGTTGTTCAGAGAGGGCCGCAACGGTGCCCAGCTTGAGAGTCTGGCCCTGCGGTTTGGCCCGGATGGGGCCGAGATGCTGGGCAGCGTTCTGCTTGGAGAGGCGGCCCGGACAGAGCAGACTATAGCGCAGGTCGAGGCCCTGCTGGCGGCGGCTCAGGCGGGTCGTTTCGAAATCTCGCCCGCGCGGCAAAATACGTTGAAACTGGGCGATTTGGAGGTTCTGATAACCCCCTGATCGACGGTTGAGGGAAAACCGTAGCAATTTTAATTGTTGGCCCTTTATTAACCAGGCTGGGCCAAAAGTAGAGACATGTAGCAAGGGGCCAGTGATGCACGGTCTGATCAACAGGGCATTCCAGGCGTTTGTCAGCACCACCTTCGGAACGGAGAGCTGGCAGGCGATTATGGATTCGGCAGAGCTCGGCTTCAGCGAGTTCGAAGCCATGCTCACCTACACGGATGAACAATCCCAGACCATGCTGCGCACCGCCGAAGAGCTACTGAGGCGTCCGCTGCCTGAAATGCTTGAGGATATGGGCACGTTTCTGGTGTCGAACCCGCAGTTGGAGTCGCTGCGCAGATTGCTGCGGTTTGGCGGGGTTAACTATGTGGAATTCCTGCATTCTCTGGACGATCTGCCGGATCGTGCGCGGCTTGCGGTATCGGATGTGAACCTGCCCGGACTGGAACTGATCGAACAGGCACCGGGGCAATTCGAACTGCATTGCCAGCCGGGTTTGCCGGGCTATGCCCATGTTTTGATGGGCGTGCTTCGGGCGATGGCGGATGACTACGGCGATCTGGTCTTCCTTGACCACTCCGGCACGCAGGACAATGCCGAGGTGATATCGATCACATTGGTCGAAACCGAATTTGCCGAAGGCCGGGCCTTCGATCTTGGGGCCCATTCGCTATGATGCTGAGCATGCAGGAAATCTCCTCCATCGCCAATGAAATCTGCCCGATGCATGTGGTCATTAACCATGACGGTCGGATTACCGGGGTCGGACCGACGCTGCGAAAGCTGCGCCCGGATACGGAATGGCTTGGCAGCAGGTTCTTTCGGATCTTTGATCTGGCGCGGCCGCGCCGGGTGCGCTCGACCGAGGATCTGATGAAGACGGCGGGGGCCAAACTGCACCTCAATTTCCGCGATGCGCCGCAGACCGGCCTGAAGGGGGTTCTGGCACCGTTTCCAGAGGGGAAGGGTGGGTTCATCAACCTGTCTTTTGGTATTTCCGTGCTTGAGGCCGTGCGTGATTATGACCTGACCAGCGCCGATTTCTCCCCCACCGATCTGACCATCGAGATGCTCTATCTGGTTGAGGCCAAATCGGCCGCGATGGAGGCGTCACGCCAGCTGAACCTGCGCCTGCAGGGGGCAAAAATCGCCGCCGAGGAACAGGCCTTCACTGATACGCTGACCGGGGTCAAGAACCGCCGCGCGATGGACCATATCCTCAACCGGCTGATCGCCTCGGGCCGGGATTTCTCGTTGATGCATGTGGATCTGGATTTCTTCAAAGAGGTCAACGACACGCTTGGTCACGCCGCCGGCGATACCGTGCTACAGCGGGTGGCAAAGCTTATGGTGCAATGTACCCGCCAGAACGACACCGTTGCCCGGGTCGGCGGGGATGAGTTTGTTCTGATCTTCGAGGGGCTTATTGACCGGATCCAATTATCGGGCATCGCGCGCCGTCTGATCGCCAGCATTGAAGAGCCGATCCCTTTTGGCGACAAGACCTGCAAGATCTCGGCAAGCGCAGGCACCGCGCTTTCTACGATGTTTTCTGCCGGGCTGGATGCCGCGACACTGCTCAATCAGGCCGATGTGGCGCTCTATGCGGCGAAAAACGCCGGGCGGGCGCGCCATTTCTTTTACCAACCGGGTATGGAAGACAAAGACACCGTCAAGCCGATTTAAGCGGCTGTTCCGCGGCGGCGCGACCTGCGCGCGGCCTTCAGGCGTCTGATGCTCCCTGCGGCCTGATTTCGCGACCGGCGAGTTGGACCTGTCTCATCGGCAGACGTCGCTGGAGGCGCATCGGAGGCAGTTTTTCAGATGGATTTGCCAGATCACCCGTTGCGCAGGGGCTCAGCATCTGCGGGGAAAACGGTTGATATATTCGAGACCCTGATACCCTTTGAACCCACCAACAGGACCAATCGGGTCTCAAGCGCGTAGGCAACTCGAAGCAAAATCTGGGGAGATACAGTGGCAGCCCGTAGGGGAATCGAACCCCTCTTTCCAGGTTGAAAACCTGGCGTCCTAACCGATAGACGAACGGGCCACTTGGTCTGTGAGGGGGTGTTTACTGAGTACGCTGCCCCGGTGCAAGAGGGATTTTCACAAGAAGACCAGTTTTTTTCCAAATCGCAAAAATCTCTGCAAGCTTCTGAAAAACCTCAGAATATAATCGGAGCCTTTCGGATTTATCCGAACGGGCCGTTTGCCGGTGTTGCAAGGGAACATGACGGGGGGAGACCCGCAGGCAGGCCACGCAGACGCGCAAAAGGCAACAGGGGCGTCACGATCAGCGGGATATGCAAGAGGAGGAAAAGTGGCAGCCCGTAGGGGAATCGAACCCCTCTTTCCAGGTTGAAAACCTGGCGTCCTAACCGATAGACGAACGGGCCACTTGGTGTGAGCGGGTGTTTAGTGGCTCAGGCCGGAAGCCGCAAGCCAAAAAACACCGGCATCGCGATTTATTTTGTCCCCGCCAATAGCTGGAGATTGTTGTGCTCTCCCTGGCTCTGCTGGCGGCGCGCGGTCAGGCCTCTGCCGCATCCTCCAGTCGCAGCTGCACCGACTGTCGGCCGCCCCAGGTGTTGATTTCAAGGCGCCCGGCAAAATGGAACCGCGCGCCGCCGTGGTCCAGCAGGCGCTGTCCCAATGGAGTGTCAAAGGCACCAAAGCAGATGGCGTCAATCCCGCTGCTCAGCCCGTCGCTGAGCGAGAGTTTCAGATGGCTTTCACCAACCCGTTTGGCAAAGCGTACCTGCAGATCGGGGAACCCGTAGCGCGGGGCCGGTGCGCCCGCGCCGAAGGGGCCCGCCTGTTCAATCTGTTCGATCAGCGATACCGTGGCGGCACCCGGCATCAGCATTCCGTCGAGCTTCAGGGCGCTTGGCCCCAGATCACCGGCGCCTTGCTTCGCCAACAGCTCGCTCAGCCGTGCCATGGCGGGCTCCAGCTGGTCGCGCGCGACAGTCAGACCAGCGGCCATCTTGTGACCGCCGCCCTTGATCAGCAGCCCTTCGGCGGCGACCCGCTGGATCGCGGCGCCAAGGTCGATGCCGCTGACAGAGCGGCCCGACCCCTTGCCCTCGTCGCCGTCAAGGCCGATGACAATGGCGGGGCGACCTGCGGCCTCTTTCAGGCGCGAGGCGACAATGCCGACAACGCCCGGATGCCAGCCCTCGCCTGCGGCCCAGACCAGCGGTGCATCCAGTCCGCGCGCCTCCGCCTGTTCCAGCGCCGCGGCGCGAACGGCGTTTTCAATATCACGACGCTCGGTGTTCAGCTCATCCAGCCGGGCCGCGATTGCCTCGGCCTCGGCAGGATTCGTGGTCGCCAGCAGGCGCGCGCCCAGATCGGCCTTGCCGATGCGGCCACCTGCATTGACCCGAGGCCCAAGCAGGAAGCCGAGGTGATAGGTCGAAGGGGCCGAATCCATCCGCGAGACATCGGCCAGCGCCACCAGGCCGGGGCGCTGGCGGGCGGCCATCACCTTCAACCCCTGACGGACCAGCGCCCGGTTGGCCTCGATCAGCGGCGCCACGTCCGCAACGGTGGCCAGCGCCACCAGATCCAGCAGCGCCATCAGGTCCGGCCCGGTGCCAAGTCCCTTGTCGCGCATCTGGCGGCGCAGCTCGACCAGCATCAGGAACACCACACCCGCGGCGCAGAAATAGCCCAGATCGCCGTCCTCATCCTGACGGTTGGGGTTCACCACCGCCACGCAGTCGGGAAGGGTTTCGCCGCCCAGATGGTGGTCCAGAACCACCACATCGGCGCCTTTGGCGGCGGCAATCGGGCCATGAGACAGCGTGCCGCAATCGACGCAGACGATCAGATCGTGATCTCGCGCCAGGGCGGCCATCGCCTCGTCATTGGGGCCATAGCCTTCGTCGATGCGGTCCGGGACATAGAGCGTGGCGCTCAGGCCGACCTGGTTCAGCCAGACCAGAAGCAGTGCGGCAGAAGACCCGCCATCCACATCATAGTCGGCAAAGACCGCAATCCGCTCGCGCCGCTCCACCGCTTGCAGAAACCGGGCGGCGGCCTTTTCCATATCTTTCATCCGGCGCGGGTCCGGCAGCAGCTCCTTCAGCTGCGGGGTCAGAAAGCCGCTGGCCTCATGCGCCGGGACGCCGCGTCGGGCCAGCACCTGACAGACGGCCGGGGGCAGGGTGGTCTGCTGTTCCATCATTTCGGCGGCGCGGGCGGTGTCCACGTCGGGACCGATCCAGCGACGACCGGTGAGCGAGGTCTCAACTCCCAGAAAGCTCATATCTGCGCCCCTTTCCTGCGTGCCCGCCCCTAGTCCGATACCGGGCTGACCATGGCAAAGGCCGGATCTGCGCGGACCCGGCCTTTCACCTTTCTTCAAATACTCAAATCCCGACCGGTGCTGCAAGCCGCACGGTCAGAGCTTACTGATGCGCGCTCAGCGGAGTGCGATAGCTCATCCGGCGGACCGAGCCTGTCTTGGATCGCATCAGCAAGGTGGTGGTCTCAACCCAGCCCGGCTGGCGCTTGATCGACGGCAGCAGCGAACCGCCGGTGACGCCGGTCGCGGCAAAGATCACATCGCTGGTCACCATTTCATCACGGCTGTAGACCCGGTCCAGATCGGTGATGCCAGCCTTGGCGGCGCGGGCTTTCTCATCGTCGTTGCGGAACAGAAGACGGCCAAAGATCTGCCCGCCCATACATTTCAGCGCAGCGGCGGCCAGTACGCCCTCAGGCGCGCCACCCTGGCCCATATACATGTCGATGCCGGTGATCTCGCTTTCGGCGCAATGCATGACGCCCGCAACGTCGCCATCGGTGATCAGGCGGATCGAGGCCCCGGTTTCGCGGACCTCGGCGATCATGGACTCATGACGCGGCCGTTCCAGAATGCAGACGGTGATGTCGCCGGGCGCGCAGTTCTTGGCCTTGGCGAGGGCTTCGACCCGTTCACGTGGGCTCATGTCGAGGGAGACGACATTCTCGGGCAGGCCTGGGCCGACAGCCAGCTTGTCCATATAGGTGTCAGGTGCGTGTAGCATGGAGCCGCGCGGTCCCATGGCAATGACGGTCAGCGCATTGGGCATGTCCTTGGCGGTCAGCGTGGTGCCTTCCAGCGGGTCCAGAGCGATATCGACGCCGGGGCCGTTGCCGGTGCCGACTTCCTCGCCGATATAAAGCATCGGCGCCTCGTCACGCTCGCCTTCGCCGATGACCACGACACCTGCGATGTCCAGCAGGTTCAGCTGCTCGCGCATGGCGTTGACGGCGGCCTGATCGGCGGCTTTCTCATCGCCGCGGCCGATCAGCGGTGCCGAGGCCAGAGCGGCCTGTTCGGCCACACGGGCCAGGCCGAGCGACAGCAGGCGGTCGTTGAATGCGGCGTCGTTGGTGTCAGAAGTCATAGCCAATGTCCTATCTCAATCCCGGGTCGGTGCCGTCGCATACCCTGCATCTGGCAGCGCGGGCAAGGGCAGTTGGCGGTAACGGCGCGCTGCAATCGACGCCGCTACCGGTGTTTTTCTGCGTTTGGGCCTGTCAGACCTCTTCAATCCGCAGGGCAACGGGTTCGCTTGCCACCACATCGGTCTTGGCGAGGTCTTCCAGCGCGGTCTGCAGGGTGCTGGAGGTGCATTTGTGAGTGACGATCAGCACAGGAGCGGTCGGTTCGGTATGGCCGTATTGGCGCATCCGGTCGATCGAGATGCCGGCATTGCCGAGGGCCGCCGCCACCTTGGCCAGCGCGCCGGGTTTGTCCAGCAGCGCCAGGCGCAGGTAATGCGGTGCGGCCAGGCTGGTGCGGGCGGCGGGGGCATCCTCCAGCGAGGTGGCAGGCTGACCAAAGGTGGCCAGACGAGTGCCACGGGCCAGATCGCAGATATCGCCCAGGACCGCGCTGGCGGTTGGGCCCTCGCCGGCGCCGGGGCCGCGCAGAACGATCTGTTCAACTGCGTCACCTTCGATCACGACCATATTGGTGCCGCCTTCCAGCTGGCCAAGCGGTGAATCCGCCGGCACCAGACAGGGGGTCATGCGCTGTTCCAACCCACGCCCGGTGCGCTGTGCAACGCCGAGAAGCTTGATGCGGTAGCCCATGTCGGCGGCGTGGCGGATATCATCCAGGCTGATGCGCTGGATGCCTTCCAGCTGCACGTCGTCGAAGGCGGGCTTGGTGCCAAAGGCGATGGCCGAAAGGATCGCAAGCTTGTGCCCGGCATCAATGCCGCCCACATCAAGGTTCGGATCGGCCTCAAGATAGCCCAGGCGGCCGCATTCCTCGAACAGGGCATTGTAGCCCTGACCGGTGGCTTCCATCTGGGTCAGGATGTAGTTGCAGGTGCCGTTCATCACGCCCATGACGCGGGTGATCTGATTACCGGCCAGACCTTCGGTCAGGGATTTGATCACCGGAATGCCACCGGCCACAGCGGCCTCGAAACGGATCACGCGGCCTGCGGCCTCGGCCTGTTCGGCCAAAGCCTGACCGTGGATCGCCAGGAGCGCCTTATTGGCGGTGACCACATCCTTGCCGGCAGCCAGCGCGGCCTCGGTGGCGGCTTTTGCGGCGCCTTCATGGCCGCCCATCAGCTCGACAAAGACATCCACATCGTCGCGGGTTGCCAGCGCCACGGGATCGGTTTCCCAGGCGTAGTCGCCGAGCGGGACGCCGCGATCCTTGCTTGCGTCGCGCGCCGAAACCGCGGTGATCTCGATGCGGCGTCCGGTGCGGGCCTCCAGCATGGCCGCCTGCCGACGGACGATCTTGACCACGCCGGTGCCAACCGTGCCCAAACCTGCGATACCAAGGCGAAGCGGCTCTGTCATAGCTGGGGATCCTTTAATTCCGAAAGACGTCTCCCCGCCTTAGCGGGTTCGGCGCAGCGGTGCAACGGCAGCGGCGGCTCCGGGCGGACAATTCCGAAGAGCGGGTTTTGGCGGCAGCAATGCAGCCGCATGAGACGGATCAGCAGGGGCTGGGACCAGCGCGGAGGATCCACGCGCAGGGGGATCTCGACCGGCGCCCAAGGCAGGTGCCGCTTAGGGCTGGGCAGCGCGCAGCGCATCGGCGCGGGCCTGAAGGCGGGCAGCGCGGGCCTCCAGCGTCTGCTCGAGCGCTTTGCTCTCCTCGGCGGGGGGCGTCTCGGGGTTCAGGGCCTGCTCCAGCGGAACAAGGGCCGGATAATCGGCACCGCGCAGGTCTGGGGTCAGCCGGTCTTCCAGCTCCGGCACCCGCGCGCAGCCGCAGAGCAGCACGGCCGCGGTCAGCAAGGTCAGGCGCATGGTGGTCCCGTGGCTGATCCATGCCGCCCGCTCGTTATCAGTTGCGGGCATCTGCGGCCGGTTCTCGGGCTCTGCGGTCAACTGCATCAAAACCATCCTTGTTCGCTGTTCCCTTGATGCACATATTGATGAAAAGGCACAAGCGGGGCTTTTATCTGAACATCTGTTCAGATATTGTTGAGGCATGGCACGTACCCAAGGTTCACATTCCGATATCACAGGCCCACGCATCCGTGCCGCCGCCCTGCAGCTGTTTGCCCAGCATGGGTATGCGGCTGTTTCAATGCGCCAGATCGCATCAGAAGTCGGGGTGCAGGCGGGGGCGCTCTATAACTATACGCCAGACAAGCAGAGCCTGCTGTTCAGCCTGATGGAAGGTCACATGACCGAGCTGTTGCAGGCCTGGCAGGATCAGCGCAGCCCCGATCAGGCGGTTACAACCGGCAGTGCCGAGGACCATGTGGTGGCGCGGCTTGAGGCCTTTACCCGGTTTCACATTCGCTTTCACCTAGAACGGCCCGATGCGGTGTTCATCGCCTATATGGAGCTGAGAAACTTGTCAGAGGACAATTTCGCAGCCATCGAATCCCTGCGCCGCGAATATGAAAATACGCTGGAGACCATCTTGAAGGATGGCGTGCGGTTGGGGGTGTTTCACATCCCCGATACCAAGATCGCGACGCTGGCGGTGATTGCGATGCTGAACGGTGTGATGACCTGGTATCGCAGCGGTGGACGTCTGTCGCTGGATGAGGTCGAGGCGATTTACTGGGATATGGTGCAGAAATCCGTGCGCGCCTGACAGCCCGACAGCGGGCGCGGCGCTGTTTGCGTCGCACCCGCCGGGGCGGTGGTGTTTGAGGTCTAATGCGCCGGACGGATAAAGCTGCCGTTGCGCAGATCCCTGAAGGCCTGCCGCAGCTCTTCCTGGGTGTTCATCACGATCGGGCCGTGCCAGGCCACGGGTTCCTCGATCGGCGCGCCTGAGATCAGCAGGAAGCGTAGGCCATCGGGGCCTGCCTGCACGGTAATTTCCTCGCCGCTGCCAAAACGCACCAATGTGCGATCGCCTGACATGTCGCGGATATGCAGCTCTTCGCCTGCGACCTCTTTTTCCAGCAGGACCCCCTGTGGCGGGGCGGCATCGACAAAAGCGCCCTGACCGGCAAAGACATAGGCAAAGGCCCGTCGATAGGTGTCGATGGAGAAGGTCTTTTTCACGCCGGGCGGCACCGAGACATCCAGATACTGCGGGTCGGCGGCAATTCCGTCCACCGGGCCGCGCTTGCCCCAGAATTCGCCCACGATGACCTTTACGCGGGTGCCGTCATCGTCGATGACCTCGGGAATGTCCTCGGCGGTGATGTCCTGATAGCGCGGCGCCGTCATCTTCTGGCTGGCGGGAAGATTGCCCCAGAGCTGGAAGCCGTGCATCTGACCCTTTGCGTTGCCCTTTGGCATTTCCTGATGCAGGATGCCTGACCCTGCGGTCATCCACTGCACGTCACCTGCGCCCAGGACACCGTTGTTGCCGAGTGAGTCGCCATGCTGAACGGTGCCGTCCAGAACATAGGTGATGGTCTCGATCCCGCGGTGCGGATGCCAGGGAAACCCCGCTTCGAAATCCGCAGGGTGGTCATTGCGGAAGTCGTCGAACAGCAGGAACGGGTCCAGTTCACTGGGGTCGTGGAAGCCGAAAGCGCGATGCAGTTTGACGCCTGCGCCCTCCAGCGCCGGAGTGGCGGGGCGGGTCTCTAGGATAGGGCGGATCGACATGGCGGGTCTCCGGTTGCTGATTGCTCCGTCATAAATAGGCTTGTGCGAGTGTGTCGAAAAGCCCTTCCGGTTAACGGCTGATGTGCGTGAGCGCACAGCCGCATGCGGCACGGCCCCTGGTGCAGCGGTGCCGCGACAACAGGGGGGCTATGCGGTCAGACGCAATCAGGGTACATCCGCCCGGACCGACCCCATGATGCAGGCGGGGTGCGACGAACAGGCTGAGGGAGCAGGTGATGGGCGAGATGACTGGATCGGGCGAGATGAGCGATGAGATTTTGGCAATCGTCAATGCCTCGGCGCCGCGACGGCTGCTGGCGACAGTGATGCTGGTCGTGGTGGGGGCGCTGGTGATCTATGTTGCACTGGCCACGCCGCCTGCCGCGCATTGGCTGGTGTTCCTGCTGGCCATCGGCGGTTTCTGCCTGTGGCTGGCGATGCGTCTGTGGCAGGCGACAGCGTTGCGGATCGAGCTGACAGAACAGGTGCTGCGTAGCTCTGACGGGGCAGTGATCGCCGAGGTCGCAGATGTCGTCGCGGTGGACCGCGGCGTATTTGCGTTCAAGCCGTCAAACGGGTTTCTGATCCGCACCGCCTCAAAGGGCGACCGCAGCTGGCGGCCCGGACTATGGTGGCGCTTGGGACATCGCATTGGCATTGGGGGTGTGACGCCGGGGGCGCAGAGCAAATCCATGGCCGAGATCCTCGCCATCATGATTGCACGGCGTGAGGCGGGACAACCACAGGTCTGAGACCGAATTTATTCGACGAACATAGTAAGGCGCCACCGTTACCGGAGGCGCCTTTGTTGTTCGATCCACTCTTGGGTGGTCCGTAGGGTGTCAGTCTGTTGACGGTGTGCTGTCGTCATGGCCGCCGCCGCTGCCATCCTGACCTTCGAATTTTACCTGTGGTGCAAAGCGGGGTCGGGTGAAGACGAAGTTCTCGATGTCCATGGCTGGCAGGCCGATGTTGAACGCAGGATCGATGTCGTTGCGGGTTTCCACCAGAATGACCCGTTCCTGATCGGGCATGTTTGGCAGGTTGGCTTTTACCTGCTGGATCGTGGCGTCCTGCCATTCCGCGAACTGTCCGCCGCGCACCTTGGACCAGTCAACGTAGTAGCGGTTGTCCGTCTCGTCCCAGCGGATCACCGAAATCCGCAGGGAGATCGACGAATCCACGCGGATCAGCAGCTTGGCCAGCTCGTGCATACTGTCGATATAGTCCTCGTTGAGCGTGGAGGTCTCCCGCGAGATGAGGTCCGAGATCGTATAGGCGGCCTTGAGGTTCACACCTTCCTGCCGGAAAGCATCGAAATAGGTGTAGATCGCCGCAAAGACACCGAGCAGCAGTGGCATGTAAAAGGCGAATTCCACCGAGACGGAACCGTCGGTCTCTCGCTTGTAGCGGCGAAACAGGGCGCGGATATTGGTCAACATGGCTTACCGAGGCTCCTGAACAAAGGCGGAGGTCGCATAGAGGCGGATTCGGCCGTCGGCGTCATTGTCCATGTCATCGGCCAGGCCCCAGTGGGGAAAGACCGGCTTGAACGCCATGCAGGCGCGGATGAACATCAGCTCGTTTGACGCCCCTGTCACGAAGGTTCGGACCGGCTGCACGTCCTCGACCCGGTTGATGCAATCGGGCTCGGGATCGACGGGCATCCAGGCGTAGGGGTCGACCTGGACCATTTCCAGCCTGAGCGATGTGCCGCAGTCGCGAATAAACCCGGACCGGCTACAGACCTCATCGCGGATTTCATTGTGCTGTTTGGGCACGCCGGTCGACAGGCGCAGGCCGCGCACGGTCTGATCCAGCGCCCGCTCCAGCATCGACTGCTGGATGGTGATCATGCCCAGTTCCACCGTATTCATCAGCAGGAACAGAAAGGCCGGGATCACGATTGCAAATTCAACCGTGGCATTGCCGTCTTCGCGATCGCGAAACAGGCGCAGCGCCCGGCGCAGCCGATGGAGGCCCTTATGCGGGAGGTGACAGGTCATTGGGTCAGCCTCAGCTGGCGGATCGACGTGGCGATCGAGGCAAAAGCGTCGTTGATCTCCAGCCCGTTGACGTCAAAGTGATGGGCATCCGAGCTGGCACAGTCCTTCAGCACCGCAGTGCCGCCGCTGGGCGCTTCAAAGCCGATGGTATAGACCACGATGCCCTGATTCTTGGCAGCGGTGCAGATGGCGCTGGTGCGGGCGTTTTTGACGCTGGTGTTCCAGTAGTCATAGACACCGTAGTACCAGACGCTGCGCGCCGAGGACTGCCCCATCCAGTCGCCATAGAGGTTGGAATAGAGATACTTCAGCGACGTGTCGGCAAAGAGATCCGCGTAGCTCAGCCGTTGCACATTGGCAGGCTCGCCCTGTTCGTCCTGCCACCAGCAGCTATAGCTGTCGCATTTGCGGTAGCTGCCCTGACCATAGGCGTGGTCTTCCCAGCGGTTGAGGCGATCCCACCAGTATTTGTCGCGCTGCGGGTCATAGAGCGAATAGCGCGGATTGGATCCGGTCGCCGCCGAATTGTACCAGACGTCGGATGGCCCCTCGCGGTGATCCTGCTCCACATAATACTGCGCAGTGTTCTGACCGTCGGTCATCAGGACGATGACCTTGACGGTTTCACTGTCGTTGAAATTCGCAGGCCGGTTGGCAAAGGTTGCCGGAACCATAGAAGCGCCCCCCGAGGCCAGCGCGCTGATGGCCGGGCGGGCGGAGGGATCGAGCAGGGCGGTCCCCCATTTCATACCGACGTCAATCGACGTATTGCCTCTTGCGTAGAGGTTGTCGATGAAGGTTTTCAGTGTGTTTGCATCTTTCTGGAGCGGCAGCGTCTCGCGGTCTGCGCGATCTTCGCAGACGGGGCTTGCGACGAGGTCCGAGCTGCGACGGTAATCACCGCTGGACCATGGGCTGAAGTGCATTGTGCGCTGCAGCTCGATCCCGGTCGACAGGGCGGTGCTCTGGAAATGGGCGCCGGTGAAATTCACACAGTTGGAGTATTCGTGTTCATCGGTCGTTGTGTATTGGTCCATCAAATCCGCCGGGAGGCTGACCTGAGTGGCGTAGGGGATGATCGAGATCGACATCTTGTTGTCGATGGTATTGGCGACCATCGTGTCGATGAAGTCTTTGGCCGCAACCTTGAGGTTGGTCAGGCGGCTGTTGGAGTTCATCGAGCCGGAGACATCCAGCACCAGTGAAATCTCCAGCCCGTCAATGCTCTCTTCTGCGCGCGAGGTCGCATAGAGAGGCATGTCCTGACCGCTGGAGAATTTCAGCATATGGGTTTCAAATGTGGTGTCGATGGTGCTCTGCACCTTTTTGAAACCGATCCCGGTTTCGGCCACCGGTGGGGTGTAATATTTGTTCAGCCCGGCCTTGTTGAGATAATCCTGAACAACCACTGCAGGCGGCAGTGGCTGATCGAGGTCAGCTGCTGCCAGAACCGCACGGTCGAGCGTATATTGCAAGATGGTCCGGTCGCGCTCCATGCGCATCAGATCGACGCCGATCCCGCCGACGGCCAGCATCGACAGCAGAAATCCCACCATGGGTTTCAGCAGCACGCCCGATTCATCCGCGCGGAACGCCCGCAGCCGCGCATCGCCACGGACACAGGCGGTCAGGCAGGCCTTGCGGGCCGCGATGGATATCTTGTCAAAACGCGTAGTCATAAGTCGAACCCCCAGCCGCTTAACCCCCCGGCACAGCGCCATCAGAAATGGAATTTCACACTTATTAATGCTTTATGAAGGTGGCGGAATTGGGGCGTATACCGGACCAAATCGCGCGAATTGTCGTCAATTCCAGGCCCAATGAGGTCTCGGCGCGCCGGTTGTTCGGGCGCTGCGAACAAATCGACGGTAGCTGCGAGTTGGAGGCGACTCAGTCAAATGCCCACTGTTTTCAAATTGCCTAAAAATAAATCTTTTTGCATGGGAATGGTCAAAAAGGTCGCACCTTCTTAATCCAAGAGTCATAGTGTCCGAACACTATCTCACTGAGTCGACGCAGAAGCACGGAGTACAGCCTGATGAGCAGTGCAACAGAACCCAGTTTTCGCCAGAGTGTGGACCTGATGTTCAACAGGGCAGTTGCCCTGATGGACCTGCCACCAGGCCTGGAAGAGAAAATCAGGGTTTGCAACGCGACCTATACGGTGCGTTTTGGCGTTCGCCTGCGTGGAGGCATCCAGACCTTCACCGGCTATCGCTCGGTTCATTCCGAACATATGGAACCCGTCAAAGGCGGTATCCGCTATTCGATGGGCGTGAACCAGGATGAGGTCGAGGCGCTGGCGGCGCTGATGACCTATAAATGTGCGCTGGTCGAAGCGCCGTTTGGCGGCTCGAAGGGCGGGCTCTGCATTGATCCGCGCCAGTATGAAGAACATGAGCTTGAACTCATCACCCGCCGTTTTGCCTATGAGCTGGCCAAGCGCGACCTGATCAACCCATCGCAGAACGTTCCGGCCCCCGATATGGGCACCGGCGAACGCGAGATGGCCTGGATCGCCGACCAATATGCGCGGATGAACACCACCGACATCAACGCCAAGGCCTGTGTTACCGGCAAGCCGCTGAATGCCGGCGGGATTGCCGGCCGTGTGGAGGCCACCGGCCGTGGCGTGCAATACGCTCTGCGCGAGTTTTTCCGCAACCCCGAGGACGTGGCTGCGGCCGGTCTCGAAGGGAAGCTGGACGGCAAGCGGGTCATCGTTCAGGGTCTGGGCAACGTGGGCTACCACGCGGCAAAGTTCCTGATGTCCGAAGACGGTGCCAAAATCACCGCAGTGATCGAACGCGATGGCGGTCTGGTCGATGAAAACGGTCTGGACATCGAAGCGGTGTCCCATTGGATTGCCAACCATGGCGGAGTCACCGGTTACCCGGATGCCCGCTACGTCGAAAACGGCGCGGTTCTGCTGGAGGAGGCCTGTGACATCCTGATTCCGGCGGCGCTGGAAGGGGTGATCAACCTCTCCAACGCGGCAAACGTGAAAGCGAACCTGATCATCGAGGCGGCCAACGGTCCAATCACTGCAGGCGCTGACGAGATCCTGCGCAAGAAGGGCGTGGTGATCATTCCCGACATGTATGCCAACGCGGGTGGTGTGACGGTTTCCTACTTCGAGTGGGTGAAGAACCTCAGCCATATCCGTTTTGGCCGGATGCAGCGCCGCCAGGAAGAGGCACGCCATCAGCTGGTCGTGGATGAGCTGGAAGCGCTGTCGGAAAGCCTGGGCAAGACCTGGACGCTGGACCCGAAGTTCAAGGAACGCTACCTGCGGGGCGCCGATGAGCTGGAGCTGGTGCGGTCGGGGCTCGATGACACTATGCGCACGGCTTATCAGTCCATGCGCGAGGTCTGGCATGGCCGCGACGATGTCACCGATCTGCGCACCGCCGCTTATCTGGTGTCCATCGACAAGGTCGCCAAGAGCTACCGCGCCAAGGGGCTTTGATCGTCACGCGAAGGACCCGAACCGGATCGGGTCCCCGCAAACACACCGGGCGCTGACGCGGTTTTGCGCCCGACCTACAGGAAACCTCGCCAGCTTGGCGGGGTTTCTTGCGTTTTGGATGTCCGCTGCGACGCGTTGGAATGCCGCCGATGCCCTTCGGAAACCCCGATAAAGCAGTAGCGCTGCGATCAAGGCGGCCCGCTGGCCAGGTCCGAGGCGCGATCCGGCAACGCTGACTTATTTGCTCTGGACACATGTGTATTGAATGTGCTGCTGATAGCGGGCGGTGTCGTTTGCCAGGGCGGATCAGGGCAGGTGCAGCGCCGGTCGGCACGGGTGTCCCGGCCAGGGCTGGAACCGGGAACAGGGCGCGGGCCAATCGGTGCATCAGGGCTGGTATCGGGATGCGGAACGCGCCAGACTGTCGCCCAAGAGGGCGCGGCGGCTGGCATGAGATCACCGCGGGTGCAGGTGGTCTGGCCTGCGGACGACCGGGGGATCAACCGGGATACAAAGGGGGAGCGGGGATGCGATTTACTGGCTGGCGTGTGCTGCGCGAAGGGCTGACAGGCAACCGGGGCTGGCAGGCCCATTGGCGCGACCCGGATCCCAAACCCGAATATGATGCGGTGATCATCGGCGGCGGTGGTCACGGGCTGGCCACGGCCTATTACCTGGCCAAGGACCACGGGATGCGCAATATCGCCGTGCTGGAGCGCGGTTATATCGGCGGTGGCAATGTCGGACGGAACACCACCATCGTGCGGGCGAATTACTATCTGCCCGGCAATTCGGAGTTCTATTCCCATTCGTTGAAGCTCTGGGAGGGGCTGGAGCAGGATCTGAACTACAATGCGATGATGTCGCAGCGGGGGATCCTGAACGTGTTCCACAATGACGCGCAGCGCGACAGCGCGGTGCGGCGGGCGAATGCGATCATCAATCAGGGCGATGATGCCGAGATCCTGTCCCGTGACCAGCTGCGCGAAATGGTGCCGCTGCTGAACTATGACAATAACCGGTTTCCCATCCAGGGGGCGCTGTTGCAGCGGCGGGCGGGCACGGCGCGCCATGATGCGGTCGCCTGGGGCTTTGCGCGGGGGGCGGATCAGCGCGGTGTCGATATCCTGCAGAATTGCGAGGTCACCGGCATTCGGACCGAGGGCGGCAAGGTCATCGGGGTGGAAACCCCCCGTGGCCTGATCCGCGCGGGCAAGGTTGCGATGGCCGCCGCCGGGCGCTCCAGCCAGGTGGCGGCCATGGCGGGGCTGACCCTGCCGATCGAGAGCCATGTGCTCCAGGCCTTTGTCTCCGAAGGGCTGAAGCCGATTATCGACCACGTCATCACCTTTGCGGAGGGGCATCTCTATATCAGCCAGTCCGACAAGGGGGGGCTGGTGTTTGGCAGCTATCTCGACCTCTATGCCTCTTATGCGGCGCGAGGCAATCTGCCGATGGTGGAACACACGATGGAGGCCTGCATGGCGATGCTGCCGGCCATCGGCAAGGCGCGGCTGCTGCGCAGCTGGGGCGGCATCATGGATATGACGCCGGACGGATCGCCGATCATTGATCGCACGCCGATTGAGGGTCTCTATCTCAATGCGGGCTGGTGTTATGGCGGCTTCAAGGCAACCCCTGCCTCGGGGCAGTGTTATGCGCATCTGATCGCCACGGATCGCCCGCATCAGGCGGCGGCAGCGTTCCGGCTGGACCGGTTTGAGACCGGTCGGGGCCTGATGGATGAGGAGGCGACCGGTGCGCAGCATAACCTGCATTGACCGTCGCGTGGTCCGCGCCGGCGTCGTGGCTGGCGTGACGGCGTATTTGAGTATTTCTGGAAAGGTGAAAGGGCGCCCGTCATGAGGATTACCTGTCCGCTCTGCGGTGAGCGTGATCGTCGCGAGTTCTATTATCGCGGGGCGGTGCTGGAGGCGCCGGAGGAGGGCGCGCCCCTCGAGCTCTGGCATGCTCATGTCCATCTGCGGCTCAACCCGGCAGGCCCGCTGGAGGAATGGTGGTATCATCAGCACGGCTGTGGCAGCTGGATCAGGGTGCGGCGCGACACCTCAAATCACGAGATGCTCGCCGCCGCGCCTGCGGCAACCGGGGAGGCGGGCTGATGCGGGTTGCAGGTTGGGGCGGCATGGCAGAGCCGCGCGAGGTCGATTTCAGTTTCAATGGGCGTGTGTTGCGGGGGCATGAAGGTGAGCCGCTGGCGGCGGCGCTGTTGGCCAATGACATTCACCTTGTCGGGCGCTCGTTCAAATATCATCGGCCACGCGGCATCCTGACCGCTGGCAGTGAGGAGCCCAATGCGCTGGTTACCCGGGGCGAGGGGGCGGCGCAGGAACCCAATCTGCGCGCCACCACCCTGCCGGTCTACCAGGGGTTGGCGGCGCGGAGCCAGAACTGCTGGCCCTCGGTGGGCTTTGATGTGATGGCCGTCAATGATCTGGCGGCCCCGTTTCTGGGGGCGGGGTTCTACTACAAGACCTTCATGTGGCCTGCGGTCTTCTGGGAAAAGATCTACGAGCCGGTCATTCGTCGTGCAGCAGGGCTGGGGGCGTTGTCCGGGGCGCCGGATGACGGGACCTACGAAAAGGCATTTGGGTTCTGTGATCTTCTGGTCATCGGCGCGGGACCTGCGGGTCTGATGGCGGCGCTGACGGCGGCGCGGGGTGGTGCGGATGTGATCCTTTGTGACGAAGATAGCGCGCCCGGTGGTCGCCTGCTGAGCGAGCGCGAGACCATCGCAGGGCAGCCTGCACGGGACTGGGTGGCGGCTGTGGTTGCGGAGCTGGACAGTCTGGACAATGTGCGGCGCATGGCCTCGACCACGGTGACCGGGGTCTATGATCAGGGCACCTATGGTGCGCTTGAAACCGCAGCTGCCGGGTCCGGCAAGGCTGCGCGCAGCTGTTTCTGGCGGCTGGTGGCAAAACGCGCGATCCTGGCATCCGGCGCGCTGGAGCGGCCGGTGGCCTTTGCCAATAACGACCGACCCGGCATCATGATGGCAGGTGCGGTGCGAAGCTACCTCAATCGGTGGGGGGTGGCGCCCGGAGAGCGGGTGACGGTGTTTGCCAACAATGACGATGCTCATCGGACGGCACGGGATCTGGCGGCGGCGGGTGTTCATGTTGCGGCGGTCATCGACAGCCGCCATGACGCACCACAGAGCGATGAGTTCCGGGTGATCCGGGGCGCTCAGGTCTGCAATGCCTCAGGCCGTCAGCGACTGGAAAGCCTGACGCTGCGCTCCGTTGCGGGGGAGGAAAAGCTGCAGACCGACTGTCTGGCCATGTCCGGTGGCTGGAATCCGACGCTGCATCTGACCTGTCACATGAACGGGCGGTCGCGCTGGCGGCGCGATCTGGCCTGTTTTGTGCCGCAGGAGGGCGCGGTGCCGGGGCTGGCGGTTGCCGGGGCCTGTGGCGGAGCTTTCTCTACTGCGGCGGCCTTGCGGGATGGGGCGGAAGCGGGCGCGCGCGCGCTGGAGGCGCTGGGCAGGCGCGCTGTGCCCGTGGAGCTGCCGGAGGCCGAGGATGCGCCCTGCCGGGTGACGCCGCTGTGGTCGGTGCCGGGGCGCGGGCGGGCCTGGGTGGATTTCCAGAACGATGTGACGGTCAAGGACATCTGTCAGGCGGGGCGCGAGAATTTCCGCTCGGTCGAGCATATGAAGCGGTATACCACGCAAGGCATGGCCACCGATCAGGGCAAGAGCTCCAATGTGGTGGCTCTGGCGGTGCTGGCCGAGGCCACGGGCCGCAGCATTCCCGAGACCGGCACCACCACCTTTCGCCCGCCTTATGTGCCGGTGCCGATCGGGGTGATGGGGGCAGGCGCGCAGGATCACGGCTTTGCGCCGCGTCGGATGCTGACATCCAATGCGCTGGCCGAGGATATGGGCGCGCATATGATGGAGGTGGGGCTGTGGTATCGCGCCAGCTATTTTCCAAAACAGGGTGAAACCAGCTGGCGGCAATCCTGCGATCGCGAGGTCGGGTATGTGCGCAATGCGGTTGGGGTGGCGGATGTCTCCACCCTTGGCAAGATCGACATTCAGGGGCCGGATGCCGCCCGGTTGCTGGACTATGTCTATGCCAATGGGTTTGCCACGCTGCAACCCGGTCGGGTGCGCTATGGGCTGATGCTGCGCGAAGACGGGTTTGTCATGGATGACGGTACCACCGCCTGTCTGGCGCCAGACCACTATGTGATGACCACCACGACCGCAGCGGCCGGGCAGGTGATGGCGCATCTGGAATTCGTGAGCCAGGCGCTGCACCCGGAGTGGGACGTGCGGATCCATTCTGTGACCGAGCAGTGGGCGCAGTTTTCCATCGCAGGCCCGAAGGCGCGGAGGCTGTTGCAGGATCTCCTCGGCGCGGCATTTGTTAGCGAGGACTGGCCGTTCATGGCCTGTGGCGCAGTGGCGCTGGGAGAGGTCACGGCCCGGCTGTTCCGCATCTCTTTCTCGGGCGAGGAGGCCTATGAGCTGGCGGTTCCTGCGCGCTATGGCGAGAGCCTGTTTGGCGAATTGCTGCGCCGGGCGGAAGCGCTTGGCGGTGGGGCCTATGGGCTGGAGGCATTGAATGTGCTGCGCATTGAAAAAGGGTTTCTGACCCATGCCGAGATCAACGGCACCGCCACGCTGCATGACCTGGGATTCGGCGGGATGCTCCGCTCCGGCAAACCCTGTGTCGGTCGCGCGATGGCCCTGCGCGAGGGGTTGGTCGACAAGGCGCGGATGCGGCTGGTCGGGATCAGACCGACCGGCGCGGTGCAGCAGCTGACCGCCGGGGCGCATCTGTTTGACCCGGAGGATCCGGTCGACCGGCCACATGATCAGGGTTATGTCACCTCGGTCTGCTATTCGCCGACCTTGGGGCATATGATTGGTCTGGCGCTGATAAAGGCCGGTCCAGACCGGATTGGCGATCCGATCCGCATGGTGGATCACACGGCAGGGCTGGACGTGCTCTGCGAGATTGTCGAGCCGGTGTTCTTTGATCCAGAGGGGGAGCGTGCGCGTGGTTAAGCTGATTGCAAAATCGCCCTGTGCGGGGCTGCTGCCTGTGCAGGTGGGGGATCTGTCGCTGAGGGAGGCGACGCTGGAGGAAATGACCACCCTCGCGCCCTACGCCGGTCAAGAAGCCGCGCTCTCCGAAGTGCTGTCGGCCGCGCATGGGCTGCGCTGGCCGATGCCGAACCGAAGCAACAGCAAGGCCGGGGCGCGGATTATCTGGTTTGGCCGTGAGCTGGCGCTGCTGTCCGGCGTGCGGCCGGATCCTGCGCTGGCAGATCATGCCGCGCTGACCGATCAGAGCGATGGCTGGGCCGTGGTGCTTCTGGAAGGTGCGCAGGGCGACGCGGTGTTGGCACGGCTCTGCCCGGTGGATTTGCGGCCCGCCGTGTTCAAACGCGGCCATACCGTCCGATGCGAGCTGAAGCACATGGCGGCCTCGGTCACCCGGCTCGGGCCAAAGAGCCTGCAGATCATGGTGTTCCGCTCCATGGCGGAGACACTTGTGGATGATCTGAAAACAGCGATGGAAGCTGTTGCGGCACGGGGGTAATCTCGGGGATCACCAACTGATTCCGGGAGCCAAGTGTATGATCCGTCTTGCCCTTGTTGCAGCTTTGCTGGCCGCGCCAGCCTATGCTGCTGAAAAAAAAGAAGAAAGCTGCAAGTATCAAGGGCAGGTCATGGCGGCCGTGCAGCAGGCGCGGCTGGACCGTGTGAAACAGGCCGATGTTGCCC
Organism: Phaeobacter sp. JH20_02; assembly: GCF_048056915.1. NCBI lineage: Bacteria > Pseudomonadati > Pseudomonadota > Alphaproteobacteria > Rhodobacterales > Roseobacteraceae > Phaeobacter > Phaeobacter sp. JH20_02. The sequence continues at coordinate 393,318 of NZ_JAYMVP010000022.1, forward strand.
AGACGATTCTGGACAGTGATCCCGCCTGGCCCGAGCAGTACAGCAAAGCCATTCCGCAGCTGACCGCGCATATCTACAGTCTGCGCAAGCGCGATCTGCGCGACAATGACTTCGGCGCGCTGCTGGAGCAGCAATGTCTGGCGAATTGGGATCAGATCCAGAAGATGCAGAAGCAGTTGCAGAGCAACTGAGATGTCGCTTCCCCCCGGTTTCCTTGATGAATTGCGCACTCGCGTCAGCCTCTCTCAGGTTGTCGGGCGCAAGGTCATGTGGGATCAGCGAAAATCGAACCAGGGCAAGGGCGACATGTGGGCGCCATGCCCCTTCCACCATGAAAAATCCGCCAGTTTCCATGTCGATGACCGCAAGGGGTTCTATTACTGCTTTGGCTGTCATGCCAAAGGGGATGCGCTGAAATTCGTGCAGGAGACCGAGAACGTCGGCTTCATGGAGGCGGTGCAGATCCTGGCGCAGGAGGCGGGGATGGAAATGCCCGCCCGCGACCCCAAGGCCCAGCAGAAGCAGGACCACCGGGCCCAGTTGGCCGAGGTGATGGAACAGGCGGTGCGGTTTTTCCGCCTTCAGCTCAACACGCGGTCGGGTGAGGCTGCGCGCAGCTATCTGGCGCGGCGCGGGCTGACGGGTCAGGCCCTGGAACGCTGGGAGATCGGCTTCGCCCCTGACGGCTGGCAGAACCTATGGGACGCGCTGCGCGGCAAGGGTGTGCCGGAAGAGCTGATCATGGGTGCGGGGCTGGCCAAACCCTCGAACAAAGGCGGCAAGCCCTATGACACCTTTCGCAACCGGATCATGTTTCCAATCCGCGATGCGCGCGGGCGGGCGATCGCCTTTGGCGGCCGAGCCATGGATCCGCGCGACAATGCAAAATATCTGAACTCGCCGGAGACCGCGCTGTTTGACAAGGGGCGCAGCCTTTACAATCACGGGCCTGCGCGCACCGCGTCGGGGAAATCCGGCCAGCTGCTGGTCGCCGAAGGCTACATGGATGTGATCGCCCTTGCAGAGGGCGGATTTGAGGCGGCGGTGGCGCCTCTGGGCACTGCGATCACCGAAAACCAGCTCCAGATGCTGTGGCGCATTGCGGATGAGCCGATCATCGCGCTGGACGGCGATACTGCTGGTCTGCGCGCGGCGATGCGGCTGATTGATCTGGCATTGCCCTTGCTTGAGGCGGGGAAATCCCTGCGGTTTGCGCTGATGCCCGAGGGCAAGGACCCCGATGACCTGATCCGAGCCGAAGGGCCGGAGGCGGTGCAGAGGGTGCTTGATCAGGCGATGCCGATGGTGCGGCTGCTGTGGCAGCGCGAAACGGAAGGCAAGGTTTTCGACAGCCCCGAGCGCAAGGCCGCGCTGGACAAGGCGCTGCGCGACAAGATCCGGCTGATCCGCGATCCCTCGATCCGCCGCCACTATGGCGAGGATCTGCAGGATCTGCGCTGGCAGCTGTTTCGCGGCGGCCGCCCGCGCGAAGCGACAGCGGCACCGGGGCTGGACGCCGGGTTCGATGCGCTGCCGGATCCGGGGTTTGATACCGGTTTTGATCCGGGGCCAAGCTTTGATCCGGGCTTTGGAGCTGCGGGCGATCCCGACTTTGGCGGCGATTATGGCGATTATGATAGCGGCTACGATCCGGGCTACGACAGTGGATTTGATCCCGGTTATGAGGCGCCGCCGCCGCCCGTCACCCCGGCTCAGGCGGGCAATCAGGGCAATTACAGCGCTGGAAAATTCCGCAAGGCTGGTGGTTTCCGCGATGGTGCCCGGATGCCCTGGCGCGGCAAGAACGCCCCACCACAGCCGCTGGAGACGACCCGTAATTCGCTGCTTGCTGGCGGCAGCGAGGAAGCGCTGGTGCGCGTCCGTGAGGCAGTGATTCTGGCGACGGTGATCACCACACCGGCGGTGATTGCAAAATATGAGGTCAATCTGGAACGTATGGCCTGTGTCGGCTCGGATCACGCGCTGATGCGCGATCTGGTGCTGCGTCATGGTGTCGATGCGCCTGAACGGCTGAAAGAGGAAATTGCACAGGCTGCCGGCAGCCATGCCCTTGAAAACCTCTTTGCGCTTCGCCATGTGGCAATCAGCCCCTGTCTGCGTCGTCCCGGCGATGTGGAAATCGCCAGCCTGACCCTGGCGGAGGAATTTGCCAAGCTGGAGGCAAGCCGGGGCCTGGATGCAGAGCTGGCCGAGGCGGAAGAGGATCTGGACGGGCTGGCTGATGAGGCTGTGACATGGCGGCTGGGACAGGCTGCCGAAGCGCGCAACAAAGCCGTGCGCAGTGAGAACGAAGACCGAGCGCAATATGATGTGGGGGAGAACGGAGCGCGTCTGAACCGTGAGGAGCGCGACGCTTTCGGAGCCCTTTTGGAACGAATTGGCTACTCCAAGAAGTGACCGCTGCGCCGCAGTCAGGTCGTTTTGCTAAGGAAGAGCGAAAGAAAAACGGGTAAACCGGGTGACGAATCAGCGGATCGCGATAATGATTCGCGAAACCGAATCGCCCCAGCCCCGACGAGGAGCATTGAATGGCCGCCAAAGATACCGACGACCGCAAACCTGACGATCAGGAGCCCGAAATCTCTCTCGACATGAGCCAGGCTCAGGTCAAGAAGATGATCGCCGAAGCGCGCGAGAAGGGTTACATCACCTATGATCAGCTCAATCAGGTCCTGCCGCCGGATCAGGTAAGCTCGGAGCAGATCGAGGACGTGATGTCGATGCTCTCCGAAATGGGCATCAACATCATCGAAGATGAGGAAGCCGAAGAGGAAGAGCAGAAGGGCTCGACCGATCTGGTGACCACCGACAGCAACCGCGAAGTGGCGGTGGCTGGCGCGGCAGCTGAAAAGCTGGACCGCACCGACGACCCTGTGCGCATGTATCTGCGCGAAATGGGATCGGTCGAACTGCTGAGCCGCGAAGGCGAGATCGCCATCGCCAAGCGGATCGAAGCTGGCCGCAACACGATGATCGCCGGTCTCTGCGAGAGCCCGCTGACCTTTCAGGCGATCACCATCTGGCATGACGAACTTCTGTCCGAAGACATTCTGCTGCGCGATGTGATCGACCTCGAGGCGACGTTCGGCAACCAGCTGGACGAAGACGGTGAAGTTGGCGAGCCGGTGGTGGATACCTCTGTCGTTGCCGCGAGCAAACCTGTGGCGAAAGACACCGGTCCAGAGCTCGACGCTGACGGCAACCCGATTGCATCGGACGACGACGAGGACGAGGACGATCAGGCCAACATGTCCCTTGCCGCGATGGAAGCAGCGCTGAAGGACAAGGTGCTGACCACGCTGGAACAGATCTCCTCCGACTATGCACAGCTGAGCGAAATGCAGGACAGCCGAATTTCGGCCACCCTGAACGAAGATGGCTCTTTCAGCGCGCAGGATGAGCAGATCTATCAGTCTCTGCGGTCTGAAATTGTTCTGCTGGTCAACGAGTTGCACCTGCACAACAACCGGATCGAAGCGCTGATCGACCAGCTTTATGGCATCAACCGCCGTGTCATGCAGATCGACAGCTCGATGGTGAAACTGGCGGATCAGGCCCGTATCAACCGTCGCGAGTTCGTGGATGCCTACCGTGGCCGCGAGCTGGATCCGAACTGGCTGGCCGATATGGCGGACAAGCCGGGACGGGGCTGGCAGATGTTTGTCGAACGTTCCACCGACAAGGTCGAAGAGCTGCGCGCCGATATGGCGCAGGTCGGTCAGTATGTCGGTCTCGACATCTCTGAATTCCGCCGCATCGTGCAGCAGGTCCAGAAGGGTGAGAAAGAAGCCCGTCAGGCGAAGAAGGAAATGGTTGAGGCCAACCTGCGTCTGGTGATCTCGATCGCCAAGAAATACACCAACCGCGGCCTGCAGTTCCTTGACCTCATTCAGGAAGGCAACATCGGCCTGATGAAGGCGGTGGATAAATTCGAATACCGCCGCGGTTACAAGTTCTCGACCTATGCGACCTGGTGGATCCGTCAGGCGATCACCCGCTCCATCGCGGATCAGGCCCGGACCATTCGTATTCCGGTCCATATGATCGAGACGATCAACAAGCTGGTCCGCACCGGCCGCCAGATGCTGCATGAAATCGGCCGCGAGCCGACGCCGGAAGAACTGGCAGAAAAGCTCCAGATGCCGCTGGAAAAGGTCCGCAAGGTGATGAAAATCGCCAAGGAGCCGATCTCTCTCGAAACCCCGATCGGGGACGAGGAAGACAGCCAGCTGGGCGATTTCATCGAGGACAAGAATGCCGTGCTGCCGCTCGACAGCGCCATTCAGGAAAACCTCAAGGAAACCACCACCCGCGTGCTGGCTTCGCTCACCCCGCGTGAGGAGCGGGTTCTGCGGATGCGTTTTGGCATCGGCATGAACACCGACCACACGCTGGAAGAGGTGGGCCAGCAGTTCAGCGTGACCCGCGAGCGGATCCGCCAGATCGAGGCGAAGGCGCTGCGCAAGCTCAAGCACCCGAGCCGGTCTCGCAAACTGCGCAGCTTCCTCGACCAGTAATGCGGCAGTTGATATCCGAACCGAACAGGCGCCCCGGTGGGGCGCCTTTTTGCTGTGTGCCTTGCAGCAGGGGGCGGTTCGGCATGGATTTTGCGGGTCCAGCCCGTCGCAGACCGGCCCGCCTGTCTGGGTGGCGTTGTTAACCATTCCTAACAGTCAGCAATTGTTTTTGGGCCGCGAATACCTAAGTTACCAATATGTTAACTTTGCGAGATCGGAGGGGTCCAATGGCGCATCATTCGAATTTGAACGAGGCACTTAATGTGCTGGACGACAAGCTCCGCTCGCTCAGCGCGCTGACCAAGGCGAATGCCTTTCTTGTCGAAATCATGCGCAAAGATCGCGCCCTGCTGGAACAGATGGAAGCCCCTGCTGCCCGGGCGATGTTGATGGACCGCGCCTGCCAGTGCTTTGGTGAGGGCGCAGGAGATGCCGCAGATCCAGATGTTCTGGAGGTGCTGGCGACCGCCCTAACCGAAGGGCAAACAGCTGAAATTATTCCGTTTCCCACCGACCGACGTCATTGAGCGGGCCATAGGCACCGCCGCGTCACCGCGCCTGAGGTGACACATCCGGAAGGGGTGACCCTTCCGGATGTTTTTATGGGCGTTACTTCCCGGCAGTGCTGCGGCGCGTGCGGCCTCAGCCGGTCGGCATCAGGAAGACCTCCCGCACGGCATTACGCGGGTCGGCCTCCAGCGCAAAGACAACGGCATCGGCCACGTCTTCGGGCTGGAGCTTGTCGGGCTTGGCTTCGTCGAAGAACGCGGTGTCCACCATCCCCGGCGCAACCACGGTACAGCGCCCGCCCCAGTCCTTCATCTCTTCGGCCAGATTGCCGCCATAGCCATGGACGAACCATTTTGAGGCGCCATAGATGGAGCCGGGGATATGCACCCGCCCTGCCGCCGAACCGGTTAGCACGATGTGTCCTTTCTGCGGTTTCAGATGCGGGATAGCGGCTTTTGCCGTGTAGAGCAGGGCCATGATGTTGATATGAACCATGTCATGCCATTCTGAGGGGGCGCCGTTTTCCGTCCCGGGAGTGTTGAGACCGGTCCCGGCATTGGCAAAGGCTGCGTCGATCTGGCCGAAACTGTCGCGCAGATGCTGTAGGGCGGCGACCTGATCCTCGAATTTGGTGGCATCTCCCGGCAAGGCCAGGGCGCCGTCGCCCAGTTCCTCGGCGAGGCTGTTGAGCTTGTCTTCGGACCGGGCGAACAGGCCGACGTTCCAGCCTGCCTTGTGGGCCGCACGCGCGGTTGCTGCGCCGATGCCGCTGGATGCGCCGGTGATGAACAGGGTTTTCTGAGCCATGGGAGGATCCTCTGTCTTGTGGTTGTTTGACCGCTCAACGCGGCGAGTGCCCGATTGGTTGCGCAGGTGATGGGCCTGTTTCGGCAGCGTTGAATGTGAACAGTTGTGACTGGCCGTGGTCGGCGGTATCTGGAATCCTGCCGGTGGCCCTCTATCTCTAACCTGTGGGCTTCGCGCAGATCGCAGGTCAGCTTGCGCGCGCATCCTCAGAGCCGCGGGCTGAATTACTCATCAAGGATAGGCATCATGCGACTATTTTCTGTGACTATTGCGGCGGCGCTTGCGCTGTCAGCCTGCGCCGAAGCAACCCCGACCGGTCATGTGACCGTCGATCAGGCGCGTGTCTTTGCTCTTCCTGACGGCAGTTTCGAAGTGGTCCCGCCGCAGGGCGCAGTGCGCTCGGCATTCTGGTGTGGCGCGGCGGACTACGCGCGCCGCGCGCTTGGTGCCGACTGGGGGCAGAGCATCTATGTCGCGCGGGGTGTCGGCGAGGGCGTCGCCGTGAACCGTAAATCCACCGTGCATTTCAGCCTGAGCCCGGTTGCAAGTGATCGTCCCGACAGTTGGCTGAAACGGACAAATGCCTATCGCGTTGGTGACCGGCTCAGCGTTCAGGAGGCCGATCACCAGTGCACTACCGCCTTTGTTCGCTTTTGACCGGTGCCCTCATTCGCAATCGGCGAGGTTCATCATGACCGGCTTTCGCAGTTTCAAATCCCGCAGAGCGCGTCAGATCTCCAGGGGCCGTCGGGCTGGACCACGCCGGACGGCACTCGCCGTTGTGGGTGTTGGACTTGGCCTTCTGGCGCTGGCGGTGCCGGCATCCGCCTTTCGTGCGATTAACCGGCTGGAGGTCGTGCCCGCGGGGGCGAGTCAGTTTGAGGTGATCGGACGGGCCGGGGCGCTGAAATCCGACTACTGGTGTGCCGCCGGAGATTATGTGCGCAAATCGCTCGGATTGCCCTGGCAGACAAAGATCTACGCCGTCGACGGCATCGGGGCCAGCAGCACCACCGGTGCACGCTCCGCCGTGCGGTTCACCTTGGATCCGGCCGCCGCCGGGGTGACGCCATTCACCGGCAACTGGACCGGTGATATCCTGACGCCCGGCTATGCGTTTCGTGCCAATGCGGCCTATGGCAAATGCGAAGACTGGATTTTCCCCTTTCGCAGCCGTAACTGATAGCCGGGCAGAAGTTTGGGCATCGAGGTGATCCATGCAGGCAGAGTTCACGGTCTCCACCCGCGGGCAGGGGCTGTATGAAATCACCGATCAGATTGTGGACTGGGTATCGCGCGCACACTGCGACGCCGGGCTGCTGACGCTTTTTGTCCGGCACACCTCCTGTTCGCTGCTGATCCAGGAAAACGCCGATCCGGAGGTGCAGGGCGATCTCCTCGCTTATCTGTCGCGTCTGGTGCCGCCCGCGTCCGATCCGTCGATGGCCTATCTGCGCCACACCTATGAGGGGCCAGACGATATGCCTGCCCATATCAAGGCGGCGATCCTGCCTGTCAGCCTGTCGATCCCGGTGACCGCCGGGCGGCCTGCCTTGGGCACCTGGCAGGGCATCTACCTGTTCGAGCATCGCGACGCAGCGCACAGCCGCAGGGTGATCGCGCATTTGGTTTAAGCCCCGGCATCTTGTGGTCTTAATTCACCTCTACCCAAACCCTAGAGGCTGCCATATAGTTGTGGATAAGGGCGCAGCGGCGTCCGGTTGACCGGCGGACTGGAACAGGGGGGACAGCTGATGCGCTGCCCGTTTTGCGGAAATATCGACACCCAAGTAAAGGACTCGCGCCCTGCTGAGGATCACGTTTCGATCCGGCGGCGCCGGTTCTGCCCGGCCTGTGGTGGCCGTTTCACCACCTATGAGCGGGTGCAGCTGCGTGACCTCGTGGTGATCAAGACCAATGGCAAACGTGAAGATTTCGACCGCGACAAGCTGGAGCGCTCGATCCGCATTTCCATGCAGAAACGCCCGATTGAACCGGAACGCATAGATCAGATGATCTCGGGCATCGTGCGGCGCTTGGAGAGCATGGGTGAGACCGATATCCCGTCCAAGAAGATCGGTGAAATCGTGATGGAGGCGCTGGCCCGTATAGATACCGTGGCCTACGTCCGCTTTGCCAGTGTTTACAAGAACTTTCAGGCGGCGGATGATTTTGAGGATTTCGTTCACGAGCTGCGCCCGCCGGAGGCGCCGGAAGAGTGAACGCCTCCGGACGGATGCGGGCTGGGGATACGCGCTATATGTCGCTGGCCCTGTCGCTGGGACGACGGGGGCAGGGGCAATGCTGGCCGAACCCGGCTGTCGGCTGTGTGATCGTGCGCAAAGGCCGCATTGTCGGCCGGGGCTGGACCCAGCCGGGGGGCCGCCCTCATGCGGAGACCGAGGCATTGCGCCAGGCCGGTGCACTGGCGCGCGGCGCTACCGCCTATGTCTCGCTGGAACCCTGTTCCCATACCGGTAAGACACCTCCCTGTGCTCAGGCCCTGATCGACGCTGGCGTGGCGCGGGTGGTGGCGGCCATGGAAGATAGTGATCCACGGGTTTCAGGCCACGGGTTTGCGATGCTGCGCGATGCCGGTATCGAGGTCACCACCGGGGTGTGCTCGGACGCGGCAGCGCGGGATCATGCCGGGTTTTTTCTGAAGACGGAACAAGGCCGCCCCTTTGTGACGCTGAAGCTTGCGAGCAGCTTTGATGGCCGTATTGCCACCGCTGCGGGCGAGAGCAAATGGATCACCGGACCCGAGGCCCGCCGTGCCGTCCACGCGATGCGGGCACGCCATGATGCGGTGATGGTGGGTGGTGGGACTGCCCGTGCGGATGACCCGTCACTGACCGTGCGGGATCTTGGGGTGAGCCGTCAGCCCGTGCGGGTGGTGATTTCGCGACATCTCGACCTGCCGCTGATGGGGCAGCTGGCACGCAGTGCACGCAATATCCCGGTCTGGATCTGCCATGGGACCGGCGCCGATGCTGAGCGCCTGCGCGCCTGGGAAGGGCTGGGCGCGCGGTTGCTGCCCTGCGCCGCAGAGGGTCAGCAGCTGGATGCGGCTGATGTCTTGCAGCAGCTGGGGCAGGCGGGTCTGACACGCGTCTTCTGCGAAGGCGGCAGCGCGCTTGCAGCCTCGCTTCTGGCGCAGGATCTGGTGGATGAGCTGATTGGCTTCACTGCCGGGCTGGCCATCGGGGGTGATGGTCTGTCCTCAATTGGCAGCATGGGCCTAAAGGGTTTGGCCGATGCGCCGCGCTTTGATCTGATCGACATGCGTCCCGTTGGGGCGGATATCCAGCACCGTTGGGCCCGTTCACTGGGCTAGGCTGCCTAATGGCAGCAGCCTAGCGCCAGAGATGCGCATAGGTGGAGAATAGCCCCTGAAGCTTTGCCAGGGACCGGGTGGCGGTGCCCGGGGCAGGAATATCGCCCTTCGCCAGCCGCTCCACCACCAGTTCGACCTGACAGGGCAGGCCGCTGACCGGATCCACATAGCGCGGATAATCAATCAGCGCGGCATGGACCAACCCCATCAGGGAGGGGCGGGCCTGCCGTCGGGCAACGGGCACCGCGCCCAGATCCCGGGTCAGCCCCCAGCCCGCATAGAACGGTGCGCCAACCGTGGTCACCTTGACCCCACGCAGCAGCGCTTCAAAGCCCAGAAGCGAGGTCATCGTCCAGACCTCATGCACCATGTCAAGAAGCGCCATCGGGTCACTGTCGGGCACGACCACATCCGCCAGCCCCTCGGCGGCGATGCTGCCGTCGCGCAGCCCGGCCTCCACATCCGGGTGCGGCTTGTAGATCAGCACGGCGTCCGGGTTGGCCGCACGGGCCGCCCGCAGCAGGTCGGCATTGGTTGCGATTTTCTCACATCCCAGACGGACCGAGGCATCATCTGCCACCTGTCCGACCACGAGAATGCGGTGCCCCTCGGGCAGGTTCGGGACCGTTCCGCCGAGGTTGTATTTCGACAGGCTGTCCTGCACCAGCCGCCGGGTCAGGTTCTCGGCGCGCTGTTGCTGCTGGGCGGTCAGGGTCGCGCGGGCGGCGATCAGGTCTTCCAGGTCGCTGGGCTGATGCGGATCGTAGTAGATACCCTGCCGGTCGACGACCAGCGACAGTGGCGGCACCAGCGCCGCCCCCAGCCCGCGGGACCGCAGAAACCCGTCCTCGACACGATGGGCGCCCGGAGATTGCCCGGTGCCGGTGCGCCCGGCCCAGATCATCCAGTTGCGCCCGCTGGCGCGCGCGACCTTGGGGCGGTCGCTAAACCGCAGACGTCGGTAGCGGCCAAAGAACTGTTGCAGCGGCCGTCGTTTCCACAGCCGCATTCCTGAGGCGATCCAGCCTGCGCGATCCTGCTGCCAAGCGCGGGCTTCGGCCTCCAGCGCGTCGATCACCTCCTCCAGCTCGCAGAGCCGGTCGTGATAGGGGCTGTACCAGGTCGGATAGAGGATCATCGCCGCCGCAAACAGCTGCGCGCGGGTCAGGCGGCGCTGGCGCCGGGTGATCGGGAATTCATCCTCGCTGAGGCCCCAGCCCGCGTAGAAGGGCTGACCAAAAACGCGGGGTTTGTGACCGCAGAGGATGGCCTCGAACCCCATCTGCGAAGACACGGTATAAACGGCGATGGCGCCCTCCAGCAGCGCCCAGGGCGAGACCGGCGCATCAAGGATCTCGACCCGTCTCTGCGCGTCTGCGGCGGTATAGTAACCGGGGCGATGGCCTGCGCGGTCCTCCGGATGGGATTTGATGATGATGCGGGCGCCGGGATGTTCGTCCTGCGCATAGTAAAGCATCTCCTGAAAGCGCGCGTGATCGGTTCCTTCATGAGGGGTGGATGCGCGGACGGAGGCGTCGCCGCGGGCCTGATCAATCACCAGAACATAACCCGGTTCCGGCACCGGCGCGTTTGGCGAATAGGCGTTGTATTTGCTCAGATGGGCGTCCTGGAGCCGGGCAATCGCGCGCCGGGCGCGGCGCATCAGCGCGCTGTCATCCAGCGGGTGCGTGGCCAGCAGCTGCTCCAGATCCGAGGGGGAGGCGGGATCGAAATGCAACCCTGACCGGTCGAGCAGCAAGCCCAGCGGCGGCTCTCCCTCACGGCCGGGATGGATCGAGCGCAGAAACGCGTCTTCGACCCGCAGCAGGCCACAGCCCTGTGCCGCCGCCACGGCCAGACCACGATGAGCGGTATCGGCATTGCCCCAGACCGCGACAAGATCCTCTGCCGTCGGCTTGCCCAGCCGCAGGTCATAGCCCGCCAGTGACAGGATGCGCCGCAGCCGCCGCTGGCGCAGGAAACCGGCGTTGAAATAGTAAAGCCGGGAGCGAATGCCCCCGGCCCTTGTCGTCGGGTCTGTTCCCGTCATGTCATCAGCCGCCGCTGGCCAAACTTTCGACGCTGGCGATCGGCGCCAGCGGGCTGGCCAGAAGCGAGATGGTCTTGGTCCACTGGGCGTAGGGAGCCTCGGTCACATAGAGCGTGTCGGCATCGCGGATCACGAAGTCGCGCGCCACGAACAACCCGTTGGGCTTGGTCAGGTTCAGCACGTAGACCAGCCGCTGCGCCCCGATCAGATCGTTGCGCCCGAGCACCTGATTGGCAATTTCCGCAGGCTCATTGCGCAAGACGAAGACGCCTGTCGGATCTGATGCGGTGGAGACCAGACCGCCGACCTGGGCGATGGCCTCAAGTGCGGACAGGTTCTGGCTTTCAAACGGGACACGCGCCTGCGCGCTGGTTGCGCCCAAAGCAGTAAAGGAGCGACTGTCCTCTTCCACAAGGATCTTGTCACCGCCGCGCAGGGCGATGTCCAGCTCGGGGTGTTTGAACAGATCCTGGAACCAGATGGTGCCGCGCTCCGCACCACGAATAACGGTGATCTGGGCGTTTTCCGGCTCAATCGCGACGCCGCCGGCGCGGGCCAGCATGGTGGCCAGCGTCCGTGTCGGACGTTCGATCGCGTAAACCCCCTGTCCTCCGACAGCCCCGGTCAGGCTGACAGTGGCGCCATCGCCTGCGAGGCGGCGGACCTGAACCTGCGGGTCGGGGGTCTGATCTTCGAGTTTCTTGGTGATGGTGCGGCGCAGCTGATCCGGCGTATTGCCTGAGGCGCGCAGCCGACCGGCATAGGGCACGAAGATAAAGCCGGCGCTGTCGACCTGCACCTCTTCCAGCACCGTGGCATTGGTGGCCTCTGCCGCCAAGAGCCCGTCATCGACGTTTTCCCAGACGGTGAGGCCCAGAACGTCACCGGGGCGGATCACGTCGGAGGTCAGCTGACCGGCGCTGCGGAAGCTTTCGGAAAAGCCAAGCGCCGGGACAACGGCGGTGGCGCGGGTCACGCGATCATTGACCGATACAATGAAGGCATCGCCTTCTTTTTGCACGGAACCGGCATAGATCTGACGCTTGTTCGGGCCGACCTGGGGCAGGCCGCAGGATGCTGCCAGCGTGACTGCGGCCAGAATCGCAACCGGGCGCGCCCATTGCAAGGGAACGGTTTTCACTGCTCGGTCTCCTCGACCTATTATTGTTCTGCCTCAAGTTTTAAGGCCAAGCTAGCGCAGTGTTTTGGAAAAATCCAGCCTTGGAGGTCTGGCTCGTCAGTTCACCACACGCAACTGTTGCCGCGGTGCCGCTGTCCCCTGGATCAGCGCCTGATAGGGGTCCTCCGGCGCCAGCATCATATCCACCACCTGCCGCAGGAGCTGGCGGCGGCCCTTGCGGGAATAGAAGCCACCGGGGAGCTGCGAGGTTTCCAGAAGATAGCGGCGATAATCCTTGTAGGCGCGATTGTCCGGTCGTGCGGGCGCGGCAAAGAACTCCGGCAGGGGTTGGGTGGAGACAAATTCGGGCTTGTCGTAGACCGCCTTGCCAAACACCTTCAGCGGGATGCCGCGCCAGAGTACCTGCTGGCCGGCCGTTGAATTCACTGTGACCGCTGTGCGGGCCTCGTTCAGGAGGGCGGCGAGCTTGCCGCCACGCACGTAGTGGACGCGGTGTTCCAGCCCATAGTGTTTTGCCAGCTGGCGCACCGCGGGCCGGATCGGAACACGGCCATCTTCCAGCGGATGCGCCTTGACCACCAGATGGTGATGGCGCGGCGCGCCCTCGGCAAAGCCCTGGAACACCTCGGTCAGGAAATCCGTGAGGCTGGCAAAGGGGGAATGCTCCTGAAAGGCGCTGTCATGTTCCAGTTGCAGCAGGGCCAGATGATAGGGAAAGCCGCCGTTGCGGATGCGCCGGGTCGCCAATCTGCGTTCCAGCGCCTGAATTGGCATCAGCAGCAGGCGGCGCAGATAGAGCTGAAATTCGCGGGTGACCGGCAGCGCCCGATGCGGGCGGAACTGGCGGTACCCCTGATTGAGCAGCATGACACAGCCGTGGTAAAGCGCGCCGTAGAAGACATGTTGCCGGGTATCGCCCCAATGTGAAGGGGGCAGCGGCGCCTCCATATCGGAGAGCGCAAGCGCTGCGGTCATTTGCTCCACGGGCATGTCCATCAGCCGCGAGTTGCCGTTGGAGCCGTCCCGCTCATAGGTGACCCAATAGGGGCGCAGATAGCCTTCCTCGAAGACATGTACCTGGATGCCGCGGCCCCGCGCGATGCTCACCGCCTTGGCGTGGATCGGGCGGGTATCGCCGTAGAGCACCAGATCGGTGATCTTCTTGTCGTCCAGCATCGTGTCCAGATGGGCGGGCCAATCCTGTGGGGCGCCGCGATAGGGCAGGTAGCTGGCCCGGTCGCGCCAGAACGCCTGATCGCCGGCGTTGAACCCCACCCGCCACACGTCTGAGCCCGCAGCCTGCAACATCTCTGCCAGGCTGGCAAAGAACGGGCCATGAGGCCCTTGCAGAAACAAAAAGCAGCGTTGTGGATGGTCGGTCTTGTGCATAATGGGCCGAATATATCCCGATTGTACAAACAATGGCTTAACCCCTAATCGGATTTAACCATCTTTCCGCGCAAGGGTAGGCTGGCGCGGCTGGGCGAGGCAAGCCCAGTGGCGGCCTGTTCTGCGCCACAGCGACCCGGGCGCGCCTATCCGGCAACAGCGGGGCTTGCCGCGCGGCGGTCCAATGGCTACCAGAGAGGCGCCGGCCGACCAAGACGGCCATAACCGCATATGCAACCTGCAGGAGCCCGCCCATGTTCACAGGCATCGTCACCGATATCGGCATCATCACCGAGCTGGAGCAGCAGGGCGACCTGCGGGCGCGGATCAAGACCGGCTATGACACTGCAACCATCGACATCGGGGCCTCGATCGCCTCTGATGGTGTCTGCCTGACGGTGATCGCACTGGGGGAGGATTGGTATGATGTGCAGATCTCTGCCGAGACCGTGTCCAAGACCAATATCGGCGGCAACGGCTGGACCCTGGGCAAGCGCGTCAATCTGGAACGCGCGCTGAAGGTCGGTGATGAGCTGGGCGGCCATATCGTGTCGGGGCATGTCGATGGCGTGGCCGAGGTGGTGGAGATCCGCGATGAAGGGGACAGCACCCGCGTGACCCTGCGCGCGCCACAGGAGCTGGCGCGCTTTATCGCGCCAAAGGGATCGGTGGCGCTGAATGGCACCTCGCTGACTGTGAACGATGTCGACGGATGTGATTTCGGCATCAACTTCATCCCGCACACTAAGGAAGTGACGACCTGGGGGGATGTCGCGATTGGCGATGCGGTGAATCTTGAGATCGACACGCTGGCCCGTTACGTGGCCCGGCTGAACGAGCAGGGCTGAGCCTCTTTCACGCGCGCCCCCGTGCAATCTGGGGCTGTCTGCCTGGGGCGTCGCAAAAGGCTCCCGCCCCCGTTCCCCGGCATCGAGGATGCCGTCTCAGGCGTTGGGCGTGGCGCGCCGCAGGGGCGGCACGCGTCAGCGATCTCCCGCGACGAGGGGAGCTGATCTTGCGGCGCAGTTTGACCTTCGCCGTGGCTGCGTCGTGCCTGTGCAAGGGGCCATCTGCCGCCGCAACCGCTGACCCTGAAACAGCCTCTGACAGGGGAACGCGCCACCGCGACGCCGCGTCCGGAACATGGGCTGCCGCAAGCGGGGCTGGTATTTACGCTGCGGCTGGTCTATCCCGCTGGGGTATCCACGGCCTTGCTCGGGGTTGTGGAGGTCGCACTGACCATTGTCCACGACTGCCCACCGAAAGGTTGCCTGAATGAGCTTTGAAACACCGGGGCCGATTGAAGCCCAGTTGCGTGACGCAATCAGCCTTATTGAAGAGATCATCGAAGAGGCCCGTCAGGGGCGGATGTTCATCCTGGTCGATCACGAGGACCGCGAAAATGAGGGCGATCTGGTGATTGCCGCCGAATTTGCGGATGCTGCGGCGATCAACTTTATGGCGACTCACGGACGCGGTCTGATCTGTCTTCCGATGACGGCGGAGCGGGTCGATGCGCTGGGGCTGCCGATGATGGCGGTGAACAATTCTTCGCGCCATGAAACAGCTTTCACCGTGTCGATCGAAGCCCGCGAAGGTGTCTCGACCGGGATTTCCGCCGCCGACCGTGCGCTGACCGTGGCGGCGGCCATCGACGAGAGCAACACGATGGCCGCGCTGGCGACACCGGGGCATGTGTTTCCGCTGCGGGCCAAACGCGGGGGGGTGCTGGTGCGCGCAGGCCATACCGAGGCGGCGGTTGATATCTCTCGTCTGGCTGGTCTGAACCCCTCGGGCGTGATCTGCGAGATCATGAATGAGGATGGCACCATGTCGCGGCTGCCGGAGCTGGTCGATTTTGCCCGGACGCACGGGCTTAAAATCGGCACCATCAGTGATCTGATTGCCTACCGCGCGCGCAACGACAATCTGGTGGTGGAGACCTCGCGCAAGACCGTCACGTCTGAAATCGGTGGCGATTGGGAACTGCGCCTGTTTACCGACCAGACCCACGGCATTGAACATGTGGTGATGACCAAGGGCGATATCACCACCCCTGAACCGGTCCTGACCCGCACCCATGCGCTGCATGAGGCAACGGATCTTCTGGGACTTGGTCCCAAACCGGGCCGGCAGCTGCCGCGCGCGATGGAACTGATCGCGGCCGAGGGGCGCGGCGTCGTCTGCCTGTTCCGCGAGCCGCGCAATTCGCTCTATGCGCAGGACGACGAAGGCCCTCGCACCATCAAGCAGACCGGGCTGGGCGCGCAGATCCTGTCCAAAATGGGTCTGCATGAGCTGGTATTGCTGACGGATTCGCCCTCGACCACCTATGTTGGACTAGACGCCTACGGCCTGAGCATCGTTGGCACCAAACCTCTTCTGAAGGACGCTTGATATGGCTGCACATGAAACTCACTATACGCTGGACCGTCCGACATTCGACAAACCGGTCAAGCTGCTGATCGTGGTCGCGCCTTATTACAAGGATATCGCCGACAATCTGGTGGCCGGCGCCCAGGCCGAGATCGAAGCCGTCGGCGGCACCTGCGAACTGATCGAAGTGCCGGGTGCGCTGGAGGTGCCGACCGCGATCGCGATTGCCGACCGCAGCTCTAACTTCGACGGCTACGTGGCTCTGGGCTGCGTGATCCGTGGCGAAACAACCCATTATGAAACCGTCTGCAACGACAGCAGCCGCGCGATTCAGTTGATGGGGCTACAGGGGCTGTGCATCGGCAATGGCATCCTGACGGTGGAAAACCGCAAGCAGGCGGAGGTCCGCGCCGATGTGAAGGATCAGAACAAAGGTGGCGGTGCTGCGGCTGCGGCCTTGCATCTGATCGCGCTGACGCGTAAATGGGGCGCCCAAACCAAGGGAGTCGGCTTCAAAGCCCCTTCCGAGGCCATCAGACTGGCCGACTCAGACAATGGACCCACCACCGTATGACCACTTCGGAAAGCCAGGGCGCCGCTCGCAAGGGCAGCGACAAGCATAAAATGAAATCAGCGTCGCGGCTCTATGCCGTGCAGGCGCTGTTTCAGATGGAACATAGCAACCTGTCTTTCGACAAGGTCATCGTCGAATTTGAGGACCACCGTTTTGGGGCGGTCTACGAAGGCGATGAGATGGCAGAAGGCGATCCGAAAAGCTTTCGCAAGCTGATCGAGGGCGCAGTCAATAATCAGGCCAAGATCGACCAGATGACCGACCGCGCACTGGTGGCCAAATGGCCGATTGCACGGATCGACCCGACGCTGCGCGCCCTGTTCCGGGCTGCGGGTTCTGAGATGCTGGCAGGCAAGACACCGCCCAAGGTGGTGATCAATGAGTTCGTCGACATCGCGCGGGCCTTCTTTCCAGAGGGCAAGGAGCCGAAATTCGTGAATGCCGTTCTGGACCATATGGCGCGTGAGGCATGCCCCGAAGCCTTCTGACCAGGGCAATCTGACTGGGAGCTTCTGACCGGGGCTTGCGACAGGCGCCAGCTGCTGTGGCGCAACGAGGATCGAGAAGCGTGCCCGATGGGCGCGCTTTTTTCGTCTGCCGCCGGGCTGCCGGCACACTGCCGTAAAATGCTGGTCGACATGCGTCAAATCCCGCCGATCCGGCAATTGCCGCTGGACCATGTCGCAAAGAGTGCTACCGTTTTGGCCGAAGCAGGAGGGTATGCCATGCCAGAGCTGGTGAGTCTTTATATTCGCAACGTGGTGATCGGCTTTGCCATTGCCGCAGCTTTTGTCGGGCTGCTGTTGTGGTTCAACGTGATGAACCTCTGGCATCTGGTCAGCACATCGGACAGTGGCGTTCTGGCGGTTGCGATCCTGTGGTTCATGAACGGTATCGTTTTTGCCGGGGTGCAGTTCGGCTATGCGGTGATGTCGCTGGCGCAGAAAGAAGACACCCCGCGCGGCGGGATGCGGATCACCCCCGATATGCACTCTGAGATGGTCCCGGTGCGCGTTCTGGCCAAGAAAACCTCTCGGCAGCTGCCGCGCCGCTGATCCGCAGATCTGGACGCAAAACGTCCAGACCAGCAAGCCCCCAGTCAGCCGTGCCCCTCAGGCGCGGCTTTTCTTTTGTCAGCCAGAACAGTGGTGGAATGCGGCGGGACCACCAGGCAACCGTGCGGTTATGATTCCCGAGGACCTGTATGTACAGGTGGGCGCCAGGTAAAAGGACCAGGGTCCAAACAGAGCCAGCTCCCTCGGAATTGCTTAAGGCCACTGGAATGCTACCTGTCACGAGAAGGGCAGAACCCGCCTCCGTTCTAACTAGGCGTCGGGGCAGGCAGAGACAAGGGGCGTCCGCCGTCTTTTCGACATGGCCCTCTGACCGTGGCGGATGTGGCATGGCCGCAGGCTGTTTTGATACAATATCTGACCAGTGCGTTTGCAAGGTGCCTGCGCCATGGTCTTGTCATTTGTTCATGAATTGTTCACATTGACCCCATGATGCAGGATCTTGCCCCCGGTCAGCGCCTCGCGCGTGGTGTGGCCCGCCATATGGCGGCGCTTGGTTTTGTCACGGTCGAAGAATTCGTTCCCGCCCGTGGTCTGCGGGTCGATGTCATGGCGCTTGGCCCCAAGGGTGAGCTATGGGTGGTCGAGTGCAAATCCAGCCGCGCCGACTATCAGTCCGACAGCAAATGGCGGGGCTATCTTGAATGGTGCGATCGCTATTTCTGGGCGGTGGATCTGGCGTTTCCGAATGAGCTGTTGCCTGACGACAGCGGTTTGATCATCGCCGATGACTATGACGCGGAGATCATCCGCATGGCGCCGGAACAGAAACTGCCCGCCGCCCGTCGCAAGAAACTGATTCAGAAATTCGCAATGGACGCCGCCAGCCGCCTGCATCGGCTGCGCGACCCGCGACCGGGGATGGATGGGATATGGGACAGCGAGGCGCGCGGCGCCTGATTGCTGGCGGCGCGTCGGTTGGCAGGGCGGGCGCGTCAGCCCGCCGCCGGGTGTTCGTGAGGCTCAGGTATCGAGGCTGCGCGCTGCCTGGGCTGCGGCCATGATTTCTTCGGCGATTTCATTGGCCTCATCCGGATCAAAATCCATCGGGATTTCGATCCCGTCGGCTTCGATGAAGATGCGGACCATGCCTGCGTCGGTGGGGCCGATCTGCATATTGGCTTCGATGTCGCGCTCGGTGTTGATGCTCATGCGGCACTCCTGTCATGGGGCTTGCGGTGACGGGTTCTGCTAGCCTGCTGCCACTGTAATGGCAAGCACTCGCGGCTTCCAGATGGACCTCGCGGGCGGGGCAGAAGATCGCAAGCATGACGGCAAATCTCTTCACATTCGGGGTAAAAAACTTGCCGCTTGCCTCTTGCGCTCTCATCGCCCCTGTATTAAATCGCCCTCAGTGCCGCCTTAGCTCAGTTGGTTAGAGCGCCTGATTGTGGATCAGGAGGTCCCCCGTTCGAGCCGGGGAGGTGGTACCACCCTTCAGATGATATTGATATGACCACATTGGACCGCCAGAGGCACGACGCCTGTTTTCATGTCGGTAATTCAGCGGCTTACCCTGGGTTAGCCTGCATGAACGAGCCGGTGAAGATCAGTCGCTGACCGGTTGGATCGCCACGCGTTGCTCGATTGCGCCGCTCAGATTGTTCAGGATCAGGATCTCATCCCCATCGGTGACCACAGCAATCCAGCCGTCGCCAAAGGTCACGGCGCGCGCGCTGACCCCCGCTGGCAGCGTCACCGTTTCGGGCAGCTTTGGACCTGACGCAGACAAACGGATGACAAGCAGGGTCAGAACCACTAAGAACCCGCAAATCATGATCACCGTCAATGTGGTCACCATCCGCCGCAGGAAAACCAGCTGGGGCGGTTCACTTTGAATATCTGTCTCAGAAGGATGTGTCATGGCCCGCCGCCGGATCGAGTTTGTCATCGCGGAAAACCCGCCTAAACGGCTTGATAAAGCGGTTTCGCGTGATGTGCCAGAGGAAGCCACCCTGTCGCGCACCCGTCTGGCGCGGCTGATCGAGGCTGGGCAGCTGCAGGTCAATGGCACGGTCGTGACCGACCCCAAGGCCAAGATCGAGGAAGGTGCGCTGATCGAGATCACCGTGGAAGAGGCCGAGGACAGCCACATCGGCCCCGAGGATATCCCGCTTGAGGTGATCTATGAGGATGACGATCTGATCGTTGTCAACAAACCCGCAGGCATGGTTGTCCATCCGGCCCCCGGAACACCATCGGGCACGCTGGTCAACGCATTGCTGCACCATTGCGGCGATAACCTCTCCGGCGTTGGTGGCGTCAAACGCCCCGGCATCGTGCACCGCATCGACAAGGAGACCAGCGGGCTGCTGGTGGTCGCGAAATCCGATGTCGCCCATCAGGGTTTGGCCGCTCAATTCGAGAAACATACGGTCGAACGCTATTACCGCGCTATCTGTTATGGTGTGCCGGATGCCAATGATCCCCGCCTGCGCGGGGTAAAGGGGACGAGCTTTGAACCTGGCAATATCCTCAAACTGACCACACAACTCGCGCGCCATAGAACCGACCGGCAGCGGCAGGCGGTGCTGTTCCAGGGCGGCCGCCATGCTGTCACCCGCGCCCGTATCGTCGACAGCTATGGCACGCCGCCGGTGGTGGCGCTGATCGAATGCTGGCTTGAAACCGGCCGCACCCATCAGATCCGGGTGCATATGGCCCATGCAGGCCATGGGCTGGTCGGCGATCCGGTCTATGGCGGCAAGCGCAAACTTGCCGCAAAATCGCTGCCTGAGGCCACTGCGGCGGCCATCCAGTCATTCCCGCGACAGGCGCTGCATGCTGCGGTTCTGGGCTTTGTCCATCCTGTCACCGGTGACGACATGCGATTTGAAGCGCCGGTACCAGAAGATATGACAGATCTGCTGCAAATGTTGGCAACGCCTGCGGAATAATCACGCCTGCGATCAGCGAGCTCCTGATTTATTGCAGAAAAACCGAGGTCCCGCCGCGCGTTGCGGCGGGTCGATGGTCTGCAACTTGCTGTGAACTTCGTCACAGACCGCTTTTCTTATGATTCCTATAAGAGATAAACTTGGCAACTCTTGAACGGGGCTGTGCGTTAACCCATATGACGAGATGTTAAGTCCTTATACATTGGGAGGGACACAAAGAATGGCAAATTATGCAAATCTGCCCGCACCGACACCCGAAGGCGGGCTGAACCGGTACCTTCAGGAAATCCGCAAGTTCCCGCTGTTGGAACCGGAAGAGGAATATATGCTGGCCAAGCGCTGGGTCGAAGAGCAGGACAGTGCCTCGGCCCATAAGATGGTGACATCGCACCTGCGTCTGGCGGCGAAAATTGCCATGGGCTATCGCGGCTATGGTCTGCCGCAGGCCGAGGTGATCTCCGAAGCCAATGTCGGTTTGATGCAGGCGGTCAAACGCTTTGATCCCGAAAAGGGCTTTCGCCTGGCGACCTATGCCATGTGGTGGATCCGCGCCTCGATCCAGGAATATATCCTGCGGTCCTGGTCGCTGGTGAAACTCGGCACCACGTCGGCGCAGAAGAAGCTGTTCTTCAATCTGCGCAAGGCCAAGGCCCGTATCGGCGCGCTGGAGGAGGGCGACCTGCACCCCGACACCGTCAAGAAGATCGCCACCGACCTCGGCGTGACCGAGACGGAGGTGATTTCGATGAACCGGCGGATGTCCGGCGGCGATGCCTCTCTCAATGCCACCGTCGGCAGCGAGGGCGAAGGCACGATGCAGTGGCAGGACTGGCTGGAGGATGAGGATGCCGATCAGGCCGGCGACTACGAGGCGCGCGATGAGCTTGAGGCCCGCCGCGAGCTGCTCGCCAATGCGCTTGATGTGCTCAACGATCGCGAGAAGGACATTCTGACGCAGCGCCGACTGGCCGATCAGGCGAAAACGCTGGAGGACCTCAGCACGCAATATGGCGTCAGCCGCGAGCGTATCCGCCAGATCGAGGTACGCGCCTTCGAGAAACTTCAAAAGAAGATGCGCGAGCTGGCGTCCGAGAAGGGCATGTTGCCGGTGAGCTGACCCGTCCGGAGCGGCCAGCGAATCGCAGATTAAACGGCCCCCTTTGCGGGGCCGTTTTCCTGTGTCGCGAGGGCCGCCACAGCGCCGCCGCGACCAGCTGCGGCCCGAGGCGGGCGAAGGTTTCCAAACTCTTAAGATAAGAGATTGAAATTCTATGCAATAATGGCGTGAAGCCTGCGATTTTGGGTCTTTGCCTAACGCTTTGTTAGGGGCGCCGGTCCTAGTGTTCGGGGATGTAATTCCTCAAAGGACCAAGTAACCGATGCCGTCCATATTCTTTCGTCTTCCCATCCGTATCTACGCTGTGGTGGCGATGGCACTCGCGCTCTCTGTGCTGCTGACCGTCCTGCTGCTGTCACGCGCAGTCGACAACGCCTATGCCATGCGCGACCGTGAGCTCAGCAATATCATCGATACCTCAATCAGCCTGCTTGCCGATCTTGAGGCGCGGGTACAGTCTGGTGAGCTGACAGCCGAGGAGGCGCGCGCTCAGGGCCGTGAAGTGATCGAGAAAATTCGCTTCGAAACCTCCGGCTACCTCTTTGCATTCGACAAGGAACTTATCGTGCGTGCGCACCCCATGGTGCCAGACTGGGTCGGCACTGACCGGTCCGGCTTCGAAGACGTGAAGGGTATCAGGGTGTTCCAGGAGCTGGGCAAGGTTGCCGCAGCTGATGGTGCCGGCTCGGTCCGCTATTGGTTCCAGAAACCGGGTCAGACCACTCCAGAGCAGAAAATCGGCTATGTGAAGGCCTTTGAACCCTGGGGCTGGGTCATTGGCACCGGCTCCTATGTCTCTGACATTCGGGCGGATCTTGCCCAGATGCGGACCGAAGCGATGGCCACCCTCGCGATCAGCCTGATTCTTCTGGTGATTGCCTCGACGGTCCTGCTGCGCAGTGTTACCGGCCCGATCAACGGTCTGAAGGCGCGGATGGCCACGATGGCCGACGGCGAGACGGCGACGGATGTACCCTATACTCGGGCGCGCAGCGAAATCGGCGAAATGGCCCGAACGCTGGAGGCATTCCGCGGGAAGCTGCAGGAGCAAGACGTGCTGAAAGGCCAGCAGCAGACCCGCGACGCCGAGCGGTCCGATGTTGTGTCGATCATCTCCAGCCGTCTCGCGGCACTGTCGCAGGGCGATCTGACCGTGCGTATCAACGAGACCCTGCCGGAGGATTACGCCCAGCTGCAGCGTGACTTCAACCGCACCGCGGAAACGCTGAGCGCCACTGTGACCCAGGTGATCGACACCGCCGAAAGCATCCGCAACGGCGCCAATGAGATCAGCCAGGCCTCCGACGACCTGTCCAACCGCACCGAAAGCCAGGCCGCCACGCTGGAGGAAACCGCCGCCGCCCTGGACGAGATGACGGCCAGCGTGAAATCCGCCGCCGAAGGTGCCCGCAGTGTCGAAAGCATCATGCAGGAAGCCAAACAGGAGGCCGAAACAAGTGGCACCGTGGTGCAGAGCGCCGTCTCTGCAATGACCGAGATCGAGCAGTCCTCGACCCATATTTCGCAGATCATCGGGGTGATTGACGACATCGCCTTCCAGACCAATCTCCTGGCGCTGAACGCCGGTGTCGAGGCCGCGCGGGCCGGCGAGGCGGGCAAGGGCTTTGCCGTGGTCGCCAGCGAGGTGCGCGCCCTGGCGCAGCGGTCCTCGGATGCGGCGATGGAGATCAAGACGCTGATCGGCGACAGCACCAAGCAGGTGGAGCGAGGCGTTGATCTGGTGGGCAAAACCGGCGATGCGCTGCAAAGCATCGTGGAGCGGGTCGGGCATATCTCGAAACTGGTTTCGGGCATCGCAACCGGTGCCAGCGAACAGTCGACCGGTCTGCATGAGATCAACACCGGCGTGACCCAGCTTGACCAGGTCACCCAGCAGAACGCCGCCATGGTCGAAGAGGCCACTGCCGCCGGGCATATGCTCAATGCCGATGCCACCAAGCTGGCCCAGCTGGTCGCCCATTTCCGGGTCGCGGCGGGGGGCAGACCGGCCTCGGAACCTGCCCGCAAGACCCCAGCAGCGGCCCCGGCGCCGCGGGTCACCAGGAATGACCCCAAACCGGCGGCGCCCAGTGCCCATGGCGATGACTGGGATCTGGAGGCGGTGAAACCGACCCCGGCACCGGCGGTAGCCAGCACCAGTGGCAACGCGGCCAAGGATATCTGGCAGGATTTCTGACCCGGAAACGGGCCTTGAAAGCCAGAACTTCAACGACCGAGACAGAGACCGCGCCGGACCATCCCGGCGCGGTTTTTCCATGCCAGCGGTCTGGGTGGCGGCCTGCCGCGATGATGCCGCGATTCCCCAGTGCTCCAGTGCCATGATCCATCGGCCCTGGTGTGGCGCCGGATGCCGATCGTCGCGATCAACGGCCAATGTCGGTCTCAAAGCGCGCCAGAAATCTGCGGCTGGAAACCGACATCACGGCAGCGAGCACCGGGAAGAGGCGGCGGGGAACCGACCATGCGCCAATCAGGCAGGGATCTCTTTCAGCCATTCATGCACATAGTCGCCAGCCGCCCGGCAGGCTGTCTCGATCTGTTGCGCGGCCATCAGCTGGACTGCGATTGCGGTGGCCAGGGTGCAGCCGGTGCCGCGCTTGGTCTGTTTCAGTCTTGGCCGCGGGAAGGCGACATGGGTGGCGTCGCAGAAAAGATGGTCCACTGCCATCGCGTCGGTCCCATGTCCTCCTTTGATCAGAACCGCTCCGGCGCCCGCCTGGTGAATCTGGCCCGCCTGCGCTGCCATGCCGAAGTGCTGCGGGGCAACGCGGCTCCCACCGGCCGGAACTGCGCCGTGCAAGCCTGGGCATAGCTGCGATGCTTCGTGCAAGTTGGGGGTGATCAGATCGGCGCGGGCCATTAACGGTGCCAGATCACCGGCGTGCATCAGCCGACCGCCTGAACTGCTGCGCAGAACCGGATCCAGCACAACCGGACAACTCGGCGGAAGCAACCGCGCCAGAGTTGCGGCAATTGCCTCGGCAGCTGCCGCGCTTCCGACCATGCCGATCTTTACCGCGCTGATCGGGCCGGTCTCAACAGCGGCCTGTATCTGACCCAGAATACCTTCAACCGGCGTCGGGTAGATCTCCTGCAAGGCCTGGTTGGTCTGCACGGTCACGGCTGTCACCACCGGTCGCAGGCTCAGCGATCGAGCCGCGAACTGCGGGATCATGCGGGCCATCGCCGTGGCGGCGGCGATATCACGGGTCAGCCCGGCGCCGCCGCTGCTGTCGGTGCCTGCGATGATCAGCAGCGCGCTCATTGCCGCCGCCCCGCTGCCAAGAGCGCCAGATCTCCGGCAAAGTCAGGCGCAAGCTCCGCCGCCTTGCGCCAGGCCCGCAGGCCACTATGACAGGCAAGCACAACCCGGCGGTCCGTCGGCAGATCAGCCGCCGTCAACCGATCCGGCAGGATGCGGACAGCGGTCGTCGTGGCCGGTTCAGCGGCCTCATCCTCCGGGCGCAATTCTATCACGTAATCGGCGGTGGTCACGCTGTTCACCCCGATAAAGGGCAGCGACCGCGCAGGCTCTGCAGCCGTGGCGAAATCAAACCCGCCCATCTGAAGCCCGGCAAAGTCGAGGCTGAACATCCGCCCCAGCGGGGTTGGCTGATGGCCCAGTAGCAACTTCAGGGCAAGCTGTGCCTGCAGGGCGCCAATCACCCCGACAACCGGCCCCATAATCCCGGCACTGGCGCAGGTAGCGCTCCTGTCGGGCGGGTCGGGGAAGACGGCGCGCAGCGAGGGGCCGCCCCCGCAAAAGACGCCGACATAACCCGATTGCGCCAGTGCCGACGCGCTGATCAGCGGACGCCCCAGCTGCTGACAGCAATCCGAAAGCGTGTAGGACACCGCATAGCTGTCGGCAGCATCTATCACCAGATCGGCGGGGCCGACCGCAGCGGCGACATTGTCCGGTGTCAGGTCGCGTGCATGGGGGTGCAGCCGCAGCTCCGGCGCCATTGCGATCAGCCGCCTGCGCGCGGCCTCGACCTTGTAGCGGCCAACGTCCGCAAATGTATAGAGTGGCTGGCGTGGCAGGTTGGTTGCCTCAACCCGGTCCCCGTCCATCACCGTGATTTCGCCAATACCGGCACCGGCAAGATATTGCAGAACCGGACAGCCAAGCCCGCCGGCCCCGACAACAAGAATATGGGCGCTGGCCAGCCTCTGCTGTCCCTTGGCGCCCACCTCCGGCAAAGCGGTCTGGCGGTCAAAGCGGCTCATCTCGCGCAGGCCCGGATCCATTCCAGGGTCCGCGCCTCCGGGTTGGCGGCCTGCTGGATATCCGTCACCACGGCAGCGCTGTCTGCACCTGCGGCAAAGACCCCGGGCAGGCGTTCGGGCGTCAGCCCGCCAATGGCAACCAGCGGTGTGTCTCCCGCCATGGCTTTCCACCGGCGCACCCGGTCAAGCCCCTGTGGGGCCCATTTCATCTGTTTCAGCAGGGTTTCATAAACCGGACCAAGCGCCACATACTCAGGGCCATGGGCGAGGGCGCGCTCCAGCTCCGCTTCGTCATGGGTCGACAGGCCAAACCGCACGCCCTTGCGGCGCAGGGCCTCAAAATCGGCCGTGTCCATGTCTTCCTGCCCCAGGTGCACAAAGCTGCAGTTCAGATCCAGTGCGGCCTGCCAATAGTCATTGACCACCAGCTGCGCGCCATGCACGGCGCAGAAATCCCGCGCGCGGGCAATCTGGCGGCGGATCTCCGGCTCCGGCAGGTCTTTCAGCCGCAGCTGCACAAGGCGCACCCCATGGGGAACCAGCAGTTCCAATTGGCTGACATGACCAACGATCAGGTAAAAACGCTCCATTGTCGTCTCCGTGAATAAGGGGGGGCGCAGCTCAGCTTAGCGCTGCGAGGCCAAGAACAGGGGTGGAGGGCACCGCCATATCGCGCCGCTCCATCGGGTCTGCGTGATATCCGGCGCGCCCGGCCTCAATCGCCAGCGCCATGGCGCGCGCCATTCCGGCAGGATCCCCGGCCTTGGCCACAGCGGTGTTCAGCAGCACGGCATCCATGCCCAGCTCCATCGCCTGCGTCGCATCCGACGGGCGGCCAATGCCCGCATCCACGATCAGCGGCACCTCAGGGAAATAGGCCCGCATCGCGCGCAGGCCATCCGGGTTGCGCAAGCCCTGACCGGATCCGATCGGCGCGCCCCAGGGCATCAGCACCTCACAGCCCGCCTCAAGGAGTTTCTCTCCGACCACCAGATCGTCGGTGGTGTAGGGAAAGACCTGAAACCCATCGTCAGACAGCGTACGCGCGGCCTCGACCAGCCCGAACACATCCGGTTGCAGCGTGTCGCAATGGCCGATCACTTCCAGCTTGATCCAGGGCGTGCCGAACAGTTCGCGCGCCATCTGGGCGGTGGTCACTGCTTCCTGCACGGAGTGGCAGCCTGCGGTGTTGGGCAGGATGCGGCAGCCGGTATCGCGCAGGCCGTCCCAGAATCCCGCGCCGGAGCCATCAGCGGTCTCGCGCCGCAGGGAGACGGTGATGATCTCGCAGCCGCTGGTTCTGATTGCTTCGCTCAGGACCACAGGCGAGGGGTATTGGGCGGTGCCCAGCAGCAGCCGCGAGGTGATCTCTTCTCCATAGATCTGCATCGTTATCCCCCCTGCATCGGGGCGAGCACTTCGATGCGGTCGCCCTCGTTCAGCTCGGTGTCAGCGCGTCGGGTGCGGGCCACAAAGGCGCCATTCAGCGCGGTGGCGACCGACGGGCTGATATAGCCCAGCTCGCGCAGCGCAGCTTCCAGCGTCCGGGCGCTCACCTCATGCGCTTTGGCGTTCACGGTGATGTTCATCTGATGTCTCCGGTCTGAGGCGGTCCGCCACCTGCTGCGCCATCGCGGGCGCCAGCAGAAATCCGTGGCGGTACAGCCCGTTGAGGAATAGCGTCCCGCCGTCCTGATGAAGGCGGGGCAGATTGTCGGCAAAGGCGGGGCGCAGCCCGGCGCCGGTTTCCACAACGCTGGCCTCGGCAAAGCACGGGTGCAGGGTGAAGGCTGCATTCAGCAGCTCGCTGAGCGAGCGCAGGGTGACGGCACGGGTGGATGTGCTTTCAACCATGGTGCCGCCGATCATGAACAGCCCGTCGCCGCGTGGGACGAGGTACAGCGGTATTCTCGGGTGCAGCAGCCGCAGGGTGCGGCTGAGCATGACCTCCGGGCAGTGCAGTATCGCCATCTCTCCGCGCACTGGCCGCAGGCCCGTTAGCCGGTCGGCGGCGGCGATGCCCCGGCAGTCGATATCAACGCTTCCCGGCGCATCAGCCCCCAGATAGATCTCAACGCCAAGGGCAGAGACCGCAGCCGCCAGATCCCGGATCGCCTGTCGCGGGTCCAGATGTGCCTCCTGCTCAAAGAACAGCCCCTGCGCAAACCGCCCCGCCAGCGCCGGTTCCAGCTCCGCAATCTCGGCCCCGTCCACGCCCCGGTGGCCGGTGGTGCGGCGGGCAAAGCGGGTCAGCTCGGCCCGGTCGCGGGCAGGCGCCACCATCAGCGTGCCGCGCCTGTGGACGCTCGTGACCTTGGCCCACCAGTCGATGGCGCGGCCACCGAGGGTGATCACGGCCTCCTCGGCGCTTTCGCGTTCGCACCAGGGGGCGAGCATGCCGCCGGCATAGCGCGCGACACTGCCTGCACCGATCGCAGCCGCGCGTTCGTAGATCCGCACGGCGGCCCCGCGCTGCGCCAGCTCATAGGCGCAGGCGAGACCGGCGAGGCCTGCGCCTGCGATGGTGATCATTCCGCCGGTTCCGCAGCCTCAGGTGCAGGCACATAGAGCTCGCCGCCCTCGCGGAACTTGGCCGCCATTGCCTCCATGCCTTCCTTCTGCGCTTCGGCGCGGATGTCGTGGCTGATCCGCATGGAGCAGAACTTCGGCCCGCACATGGAGCAGAAATGCGCCACCTTATGGGCCTGTTTCGGCAGAGTCTGGTCGTGGAATTCGCGCGCAGTATCCGGGTCCAGCGACAGGTTGAACTGATCCTCCCAGCGGAACTCAAACCGCGCGCGGGAGAGCGCATCATCACGCCGCTGCGCCCCCGGCAGACCCTTGGCCAGATCGGCGGCATGGGCTGCGATCTTATAGGTGATCACGCCGGTTTTCACGTCGTCCCGGTCAGGCAGGCCCAGGTGCTCCTTCGGCGTCACGTAGCACAGCATCGCGCAGCCGAACCAGCCGATCATCGCCGCCCCGATGCCGCTGGTGATGTGGTCATAGCCCGGCGCGATGTCGGTGGTCAGCGGCCCCAGCGTATAGAACGGCGCCTCGTGGCAGCACTCCAGCTGCTTGTCCATGTTTTCCTTGATCTTGTGCATGGCGACATGGCCCGGCCCCTCGATCATCACCTGGCAATCCTTTGCCCAGGCGATCTTGGTGAGTTCCCCAAGGGTTTCCAGCTCGGCAAACTGCGCCTCGTCATTGGCATCGGCGATGGAGCCGGGGCGCAAGCCATCACCCAGCGAGAAGCTGACGTCATACTGGCGGCAGATGTCGCAGATCTCCTCGAAATGCTCATAGAGGAAGCTTTCCTTGTGGTGATGCAGGCACCACTTCGCCATGATCGAGCCGCCGCGCGAGACGATCCCGGTCACCCGGTTCACGGTCATCGGCACCATGTGCAGCCGCACACCCGCATGGATGGTGAAATAGTCGACGCCCTGTTCCGCCTGCTCGATCAGCGTGTCGCGGAACACTTCCCAGGTCAGGTCCTCGGCGATGCCGTTCACCTTCTCCAGCGCCTGGTAGATCGGCACGGTGCCGATCGGGACCGGCGAGTTGCGCACGATCCATTCACGGGTGTTGTGGATGTTGCGCCCCGTTGACAGGTCCATCACCGTGTCAGCACCCCAGCGGATCGCCCAGACCAGCTTGTCCACCTCTTCCTCCATCGAGGAGGTGACGGCAGAGGTGCCCATATTGGCGTTGATCTTCACCTTGAAATTGCGGCCGATGATCATCGGCTCGAGTTCGGGGTGGTTGATGTTGGCCGGGATGATGGCGCGACCGGCGGCGATTTCGGAGCGAACGAATTCCGGCGTCACGTAGTCGGGGATATTGGCGCCAAAGTCATTGCCGTCGCGTTTGCCGTGGCAGGGCGACAGCTCGCGCAGCTGGTTTTCGCGGATCGCCACGAATTCCATTTCCGGCGTGATGATACCGGCGCGGGCATAGGCCAGCTGGGTTGGCGCGGCGCCGTCCTTGCCGCGCAGCGGGGCAGGCTTCACCGGGAACTCAGGCACCAGCCGGTCGCCCTCGACAAAACCGTTGTCCTCTGGTTTCACATCGCGGCCCTGATAGCTCTCGACGTCGCCGCGCGCGAGGGTCCACTGGCGGCGCAGGGCGGGCAGGCCCTGTCGGATATCGGTCAGCACGTCAGGGTCGGTGTAGGGGCCGGAGCTGTCATAGACCGGCAGCGGTGCCTCGCCCGCTGTGGGGTGGGTGGCGATCTCGCGCATCGGCACGCGGATGTCCTGATGGACCTCGCCTGCAACGTAGATCTTGCGCGATGCGGGCAGGCCACCTGTGGTGATCTTTGGGTTGGGGACGTTCATTATGGTGCTCCTCGAAGCCTAGACTCAGAAAAGACACCAGATGAGGCTTGGCTCGGGAAACAGAGGGCGCGCGGCCCTCTTGTTCGGTCAACGCAGGGTGGTCGGGGTGTATTTGTCCCGGCGCCGTGCATGCCTAGCTTCCTACGCCAGTATCAACTGGGTCAGGTTCAAAGGGTCGCGCCGCCGGTTTGGGTTGCCCCGCACCAAAACGCCTCTCAGTCCCCTTGGCGGGACTCCCCTGCGTGCCTTAGGGGTAGGGGAGATGCTGTCATCCCGTCAACCTGTAATTTTATAGATTATTTATATCTATAAATAACAATGTACTAAATCCAAGATGCCTCCTCCGGTGGGGCAAATCGCTGCATTGCAGCTTTGCGCTTGATCGGAACCCTGCAAGTTATCTATAAAACCGCAACGCCATCCGCGCATGGCCGACAGGTATAAAGAACAGGAGACAGCATGCTGGACGCTGCACCCATCCGCACCGACTGGACCCGCGAGGAAGCGGAAGCGATCTACAACAAGCCGTTCATGGATCTGCTGTTTGAGGCGCACAGCGTGCACCGACAGTATTTCGACCCCAATCAGGTGCAGAAATCCAAGCTCCTGAGCATCAAGACCGGCGGCTGCGCCGAGGATTGCGCCTATTGCTCGCAGTCGGCGCGCAACGGCGCGCAGCTCTCGGCCTCCAAGCTGATCGAGGTGCAGCGGGTGATTGCCGAGGCCAGGAAAGCCAAGGAAGGCGGCGCGACGCGCTACTGCATGGGGGCCGCCTGGCGCTCGCCCAAGGACCGCGACATGGCCGCACTTGAGGCGATGGTGCAGGGGGTCAAGGATCTGGGCATGGAAACCTGCATGACGCTGGGCATGCTGGACGAGGAACAGGTGTTCCGCCTGCGCGATGCAGGGCTGGATTATTACAACCACAACATCGACACCTCGGAGCGCTACTACTCCGAGATCATCACCACCCGCACCTTTGCCGACCGGATCGACACCCTGAACCGGGTTCGCGAGGCGGGCATCAAGGTCTGCTCCGGCGGCATCGTCGGCATGGGCGAGCAGCAGCTGGACCGCATCGACATGATGCTGGCGCTGGCGACGCTGGAGGTGCATCCGGATTCGGTGCCGGTCAACATGCTGATCCCGATCGCCGACACGCCGCTCGCCAATGTCGAAAAACTGGATCCGATCGAATTCGTCCGCTCCGTGGCGCTGGCCCGCATCCTGATGCCGAAATCCCACGTGCGCCTGTCGGCAGGCCGCACCGATATGTCGGATGAGATGCAGGCGATGTGTTTCTTTGCCGGTGCCAACTCGATCTTTGTGGGCGACACGCTGCTGACCGCAGACAACCCCGAAGAAGACAAGGATCAGCAGCTGTTCGACCGTCTGGGCATCACCGCCATGGCCGCGGGCTGCGACGGCAGCCGCTGATGGCGGGCGCCTTCCCGAGGCATGACAGATCGCTGGAAGCGCTGCGCACACGCGGACGCTACCGGCAACTGATGCCGCGGGACGGGCATGACTTTGCCTCCAACGACTACCTTGGGCTGGCAGGCAGCGATGTGCTGCGCGCCGCCGCTTCAGATGCGCTGGCGCGCGGGGTGCCGGTGGGGGCGGGCGGTTCGCGCCTTTTGCGCGGCAACGATGCGGAGCACCAGCTGCTGGAGACGGAGGCGGCCGCGTTTTTCGGCACCGAGGCGGCGCTGTTCATGGGCGGCGGCTTCAACGCCAATCAGGCGATCTTCTCCACCCTGCCGCAGCAGGGGGATCTGGTGCTCTATGATGCGCTGATCCATGCCAGCACCCATGACGGGATGCGGCTGGGCCGGGCAGAGACCCGCAGCTTTGCCCATGGCGATTCGGAGGATGCTGCACGGGTGCTGAAGACCTGGCGCGCTGAGGGCGGCACGGGCCAGGCCTGGATCGCGGTTGAGGCGGTCTATTCCATGGACGGCGACCTCGCGCCGCTGGGGGCGCTGATGGCGCTGGCGGATGCAGAGGGCGCAGTGCTGGTGGTGGATGAGGCGCATTCGACCGGCGTGTTCGGCGATCTGGGTCGCGGACTGGCACATGACATCGCACACCGCCCCAACGTGTTGTCCTTACACACCTGCGGCAAGGCGCTGGGCGGTTCCGGCGCTTTGATTTGCGGCCAGCGGGTTCTGATCGAAACGCTGATCAACAAGGCGCGCGGCTTCATCTTCGCGACTGCGCCGTTGCCCTTGAACGCGGCATTGGTGCGCGCAGCTTTGCAGGAACTGCAGCAGAACCCCGCCCGCCGCGAACTGGCGTGGCAGGGGATCACCCATGCGCATGATGAGGCCAAACGCCTCTGCGGGCTGGAAGGATTCCAAAGCCAGATCCTGCCGGTGGTGATTGGCGACGATAAGCGCACCATGGCGCTGGCCGCGAGGATGCAGGCCTGCGGCTATGACATCCGCGGCATCCGCCCGCCGACGGTGCCGCGCGGCACCTCGCGGCTGCGGCTGTCGATCACATTGAACACAGGGGCAGAGGTCATCACCCGGATGTTCGAAGACCTCGCCCGAGACATGGAGAGTGCAGCATGAGCGCGCTGATCGTGACCGGAACCGATACCGGCATCGGCAAGACCATCTTTTCCGCCGGTCTGGTGCAGGCGCTCGGTGCCACCTACTGGAAACCGGTGCAGTCGGGGTTGGAGGAGGAGACCGACAGCCAGATCGTCTCCCGCCTGTCGGGCCGCCCGGCGCTGCCGGAGGGATACCTGCTGCAACTGCCCGCCTCGCCGCATTTGTCGGCGGAGGCCGAGGGCGTGGAGATCGACCCGGATACGCTGCCGTTGCCCGAGGTGGATGGCGTGCTGGTGGCCGAGGGCGCGGGCGGGCTGATGGTGCCCTTGAACCGCAAGCTGCTGTACCTCGACCTGTTCGCCCGCTGGCGCGCCCCGGTGATCCTCTGCGCCCGGACGCAGCTGGGGACCATCAACCACACGCTGCTGTCGCTGAGGGCGCTGCGCGATGCAGGCTGTCCGGTGGTCGGCGTGGCCTTCATAGGCGACGCGGAGCCGGCGGTGGAGGAAACCATCTGCCAGTTCGGCCAGGTCGCGCATTTGGGACGGCTGCCCTTCATGGAAGAGCTGAGGGCCACGCCCGAGCCTGGGCGGGTGCGAAGCGCCCTCCCGGGGGGAGGGTCGGGCGCGGCCCGGTCTATCGACCGGACCAGAACGGTGCTCGAAGATACCTTTGCCGAAAGCATCAACGTGGACCTGATCAAGGAGGCCTTGGACCAAGGAGAGATGGCATGAGTGCGGCAGACCTCACCCAGCTGGAATTCGACCAGCAGCACCTCTGGCACCCTTACACCAACGTCGCCAAGCCCGGCCCAACCTTTGTGGTGAAGGAAAGCGAGGGCATGTACATCACCCTGGACGACGGCACCCGGCTGATCGACGCCATGTCGTCCTGGTGGTGCATGATGCACGGCCACAGGAACCCGGCAATCACCAAGGCGATCCACGCCCAGCTCGACACCCTGCCGCATGTGATGTTCGGCGGGCTGACCCATGACCCCGCCATCGACCTGGGCCGCAAGCTCTTGGAGATCGCGCCCGAAAGCCTGACGCGCATTTTTTACTGCGACAGCGGCTCGGTCTCGGTAGAGGTCGCGATGAAGATGGCGGTGCAGTACCAGCACGCTATCGGCCAGCCGGACCGCCAGCAGTTCGCCACCATCCGCGCCGGCTATCACGGCGATACCTGGAAGGCGATGAGCGTCTGCGACCCCGACACCGGCATGCACCACCTGTTCCAGGGCGCGCTGAGCGTGCAGCATTTCGTCTCACGCCCGCCGGTCCGCATCCATGAGGACTGGGTGGACGACCCGGCTCGGAACGGTCTGGGTGAACTGCGCGATGTGCTGGAGGCCAACGCAGAAAGGATCGCTGCCTTCATCCTGGAACCCGTGGTGCAGGGTACTGGCGGTATGTATTTCTACCACCCGGAATATCTCAATCAGGCCCGTATCATCTGCGATGAGCTGGGTATCCTCCTGATCTTCGACGAAATCGCCACCGGCTTTGGCCGCACGGGGGAGCTGTTTGCTACCAATTTTTGCACAGTGGAGCCGGATATCATCTGCCTCGGCAAGGGGCTGACCGGCGGCCATATCTCATTTGCCTGCACCATGACCAATGACCGTGTGGCGGAAGGCATCGGCGGCGGTAATCCCGGCCTGTTCATGCACGGGCCGACCTACATGGGCAACCCGCTGGCCTGTGCGGCCGCGAAGGCCTCGCTGGACTTGCTGACCGGGCAGGACTGGCGCGGCACGGTTGCGGCCATCGGTGAGCAGATGCAGGCCGAACTGGCCCCGGCCCGCGATCTGCCCAATGTGGCCGACGTGCGGGTGCTGGGCGCCATCGGTGTGATTGAGATGAAGCACCGGGTTTCCGCAGACGAGGCGCACGCCCGCGCGCATGAGATGGGCGTGTTCCTGCGCCCCTTCGGCACCAACATCTACACGATGCCGCCCTTCATCACATCGCCGGAGCAACTGAGCGAAATCACCGCAGGCATGCTGCGGCTGGCGCGGGAACTCTAGGCGATGGAATTCCGCTGGCTCAAACAGAACGAGGCAGCCGAGGCCATCGTGGTCTTCGGCGGCTGGGCGATTGGGGCGGATGTTTTTGCGCATCTCACCGGCCCTGAGGATGTTCTGTTTGTCAGCGATTTCCGCAGCCTTGATGCCGATCTCCCCGATCTGTCTGGCTACGATCATGTCACGCTGCTGGCCTGGTCTTTCGGCGTTGCGGGTTATGCCCATTGGCAGCAGGGGCGCGGCGATCCCTTTGATCGCAAGGTCGCGGTCAACGGCACCCTTGCGCCTGTGGACGAGACGCGCGGCATCCCGCCGGAGGTGATGGCCAGGACCGCAGAGGGGCTGAGTGAGCAGAGCTTTGCCCAGTTCCTGCGCCGGACATTCAATGCGCCGCAGCCTCCCCATGAGATCGACATCGACGCCCGCCGGGCCGAGCTGCATGCGGTCGCGCAGCGCGGACCGGCGCCGGCTGTCGGCTTTGATCTGGTCTGGATCGCCGGGCGGGACCGAATCTTTCCGCCCGCAAATCAGCACCGGGCCTGGGCGGGCGTGGCGCTGAGGGAGCTGCCCACAGCCGCCCATGCGCCGTTTGATCACTTCGACAGCTGGCAGGCCCTGCTGTCATGAGGGATCTGCCCCCCCCAACCGTGGATGCCGCCCGCGTGGCCCGCGCCTTTCGCCGTGGGCTTGGGAGCTACCACGCTGCTGCCAGCGCGCAGGCACAGATAGCGGCAGAGCTGTCGGCGCTCCTCGCTGCACATATCGGCACCTCACCCGTCGCACATCTGTTTGAATTCGGGGCAGGGACCGGCCATCTGACCGATGCGCTGTTGCGGGATCTGTCGGTCCGCCATCTCACGCTCAACGACCTTTTGCCAGAGGCAGAGGCAGGCCTTCAGCCGGTTCTGGCAGCGCATGGGCAATCGGCGCTCTTCCTGCCGGGACGGATCGAAACCCTCGCGCTGCCCGAAAACCTGGACCTGATCGCGGCTGCCTCGGTTGTGCAGTGGATCGGCGACCTGCCTTCCCTCCTGCAAGGGTTTGAGACCGCGCTGCGCCCCGGTGGCTGGCTGGCGCTCTCTGGCTTTGGGCACGCGCATTTCCACGAATTGGTCGCGCTGGGGTCCGGGGCGGCGGCGCCCAACTACATGGATCACCACGAATGGGCGCAGCATCTGCCGCCGGGGCTGCGACTGGTCGAGTTGCGGCAGGCTCCGATCGCGCTCTGCTTTGAGACCCCGCGCGCCGTGCTGCGCCACCTGCGGGCAACGGGCGTGAATGGCCAGTCTCGGGGAGGCTGGACCCGCAGAAGACTGCGCCAGTTCGAGGAGGACTATCGTCGCCGCTTTGGCCATCAGGGGGGCGTGCGGCTGACCTATGATCCGGTGCTGATGCTGGCACAGCGTGTCTGATGCCAAAGTCGTGTATCGCGCGGCAATCGGGCCTCTGGCTGTCATGTGCATTTGGGGTTAGCCTGCGGGCACGCAATTTCCTAGCAAGAGGCCACAATGCATCTGTCCTACGTGATGACCCAGGAACGCGGTGCCACCGATAAACTACTCAGCGCCCTGGCGGAGCGGTTGCAGGCCGATGGGCTGCGGTTGGCCGGCATCGTCCAGACCAACACCGAATGCTACGACAGCCAGCTCTGTGACATGGATGTGCGCGTTCTGCCCGCGGGCGAAACCATCCGCATCTCACAGTCTCTCGGCCCCGAGGCACGCGGCTGCCGCCTGAACCCCGAGGCGCTGGAGCGCGCGGTTGGACAGGTCACGGCAGCGCTGGGGCAGGACCCGGCGCCGCAGGTTCTGCTGGTCAATAAATTTGGCAAGCACGAAGCTGACGGGCGCGGGATGCGCCCCGTTATCGGCGAAGCGCTGGCGCGCGGCGCGGTCGTGGTTTCAGGTGTGAACCGGATGAATGTGGAGGCGTTTCAGAGCTTTTCCGACGGGCTGGCACAGGAGGCCGAACCGGACCTTGAGGCGTTGGTAAGCTGGGTCCATTCCGCCGTCGCACAGGCCGAACAGGAGCGCTGAAGCCTTCGCGTCCAACCTCCAATTCGATGAGGCCGGCGCAGATTGCTGCGCCGGTTTTCTTCTGCCGCAGCCACGGATCATCAGCAGATGACATGGAAAGCAGCTCAGCGGCTGAGCGTCTTGATGTGCCGGAATAGTGATATGTATCAGAGGCTTGCGAGATGCGCCCATGGTCCGGGCGGCTGCCACCATCTTCTTGCTTACCGTCACTGAAAGAGAGAAGATGGTGGGCGACCCTGGAATCGAACCAGGCGTGCGTCTCCGCGAGGGAGTTACAGTCCCCTGCCACACCTTGCGGCCTGTCGCCCACAATCAGTTGCGTGTTGCACCTGATGTGGAGGCGTGATTACAAGCAGGCCAAAGGGGCGTCAACAGGAAAATCGCCAGATTTTCACACGGGTCCGGATTTCTTTCTGCTGGAGAGCAAAATGTCTAAAAAACCCAAATGGGTCGTCGAAAAAGAGCAGTCCAAAAAGGCAGCCTCGGCGGAAACAGTATGGTTGTTCGGTCTGCATGCGGTGCGCGATGCGCTGCTCAATCCCAAGCGCGAAAAACTGCGTCTGATGGTGACCCAGAACGCCGAGGCGAAACTGGCCGATGCCATCGCCCAGTCGGGTATCGAAGCCGAGGTGATCGACCCGCGCAAGTTCAACCCGCCGATCGACAAACAATCCGTCCATCAGGGCGCGGCGATGGAGGTCAAGCCGTTGAACTGGGGCGGTCTGGCGGAAAACTGCATCGGTGCCGAACGCCCGCGTGTGGTGCTCCTGGACCGGGTCACTGATCCGCATAACGTCGGTGCCATCCTGCGCTCGGCCGAGGTGCTGGGCGCCAGCGCCGTGATCGGCACGCGGCACAACTCGGCACCGGAAACCGGCGCCCTTGCAAAAACCGCCAGCGGCGCGCTTGAGCGCCAGCCCTATCTGCGGATGCGCAATCTCGCCGATACCATCGTCGAGTTGCAGCGGATGGGGTTTCTGGTGCTCGGCCTTGATGGCGAGGCGGAAGAGACCATCGAAACCGTGCTTGAGGGGCGCAAGGGGGATCCGGTAGCCCTCGTGCTGGGGGCAGAAGGGCCGGGCCTGCGCCAGAAGACCAAGGAAACTGTGGATCATCTGGTGAAGATTGACGCGGCGGGCGGATTCGGATCGCTGAACGTCTCCAATGCCGCGGCGATTGCGCTTTATGCCTCCATTGCGCGCTAAGCCTTGCCTGCCTGTCGATGCCGCCAGCTGAACCGCTAGCGGCGGCCCAGCCCCGATCAGGGGTTGGGCGCATCTGTGCAAAGGTCACGGATCCATCACAAATGCGTATCCACCCTTTGCAGCGGCCTGCGCGCCGGGCAGACTTGGCCGGGTAAGAGCGACTGTTCTTGCTGCGCTTTAAATTCAACCCCAGTTGCCTGACAAGGACCTGCACGCCCGTGACGTTTTCGACTGCCATCATCTGCCGGAGCTGGCGCGCCTGCGCGCAGCCCGTGTTGGGTGCCTCGGCAGGACTGGTGGCTGGTTTGCTGGCCAGTTTGCTGGTCGGTCTGGTGGTCGGCGGGGCCGCGACGCGAAGCGATGCCAAGGCGGGATCCAGGCTCGCCGCCCTGTGCCTGGGCGCGCTGATCACCCTGGCCGCAGCGATGCTGACAGCCACGCCGGCACGGGCGGAGGTTGCACTGGTCTCCGCGCCGCGGGGGCTGGCGGTGGGCGGCCATGACGTGGTGGCGTTCTTTCAGGATGGCGCGGCAATCCCCGGTCAGCAAGACCATGCGATCCTGTGGCGCGGGGCGATCTGGCGCTTTGCCTCATCGCAGAATCAGGAAGAATTCGAACGCAATCCCAGAGCTTTTGCACCACGATTTGGCGGCTATTGCGCCTATGCGCTGTCGCAGGGATATCTGGCGCCCGGCAATCCGACGCTCTGGGTGATTTCCGACGGGCGACTCTATCTCCTGAACAACCCCAGCGCATTGGCCGCCTGGGAGGCGGAGCGGCTGAGGTTGATCGCTGATGCCGAACAGCAGTGGCCAGCCGTCCTGCGCAAATGACCGCCTCGAACGCCTGCTTGTGCTATGGGCCTATGTGACTGGCCCCGCAGGAGAAATGTCACGAATTTGAGAGGATCCCTTTCAAAACGCGATGACCATCCCATATTATTAACAGACTGCGAATTGGAACCTTCGCAGATCTTTTTCACTGTCCCTCGTTCCATACCTCGCGCCCAGGTTTGTCCTGGGCGCTTTTTTATTGTCTGACCGGGCTTTATCTCTCGTTCTTGCACCAACAGGCTGGTCCGCCAGCGGGCGTCAGAGCCGTTGCAATTCATCTTGCACCTCGTGTCCCAGCCGATAGGGTCAGGCAGATCGAAGCGCGATGAGGGCGCCTTGATACAAGGCCAGAACAGCCGGGGGAGCGATGCCAGACTATTCCGATCGACATCTGAAGGACGTGCTCACACGGAGCAAGACCATTGCCGTGGTCGGGGTCTCCACGAACCCGGTGCGTCCCAGCTACTATGTGGCCCGCTATCTCGGGCTCAAGGGCTATCGCGTCCTGCCGGTGAATCCCGGTCATGCCGGCAAAACCCTGTTCGGCCAGACCATTCACGCCAGTCTACGGGACATCGACGAGCCGGTGCATATGGTCGACATCTTTCGCCGCTCAGAGGCGGTCCCACCCATTGTCGAGGAGGCGCTGGAGGTCTGCGAGGGGCTGCAGACGATCTGGATGCAGATCGGGGTCGAACATGCCGAAGCGGCTGAACGGGCAGAAGCGGCAGGCCTTACCGTGATCCAGAACCGATGTCCCAAGATCGAATATCAGCGCCTGTTTGGCGAGCTGCGCATGGGTGGGTTTGCCACCGGAATCATCTCGTCGAAACTGTGATGCCCGACCGCCGGGCAGGGCGCTCCCGCCCATTCCCGCCGCCCTGACGGGCGGCATACACGGTTGGGCCGGGCGCCGCTGCGCGGCGCAGACGATGTATTGGGATCCCTCGAAGGGCCTTAACGATTGTAAGGGGTCCTTGCGCGTCAAGGGCAAGCCGCGCGTGCCGCGCGGAGGCAGCGCCTCCCCTGATCCGCCGCATGGCCTGGATTTCAGCCCTTGGGGCGGGCGGCCTTCTCGGCGATGCCGCTCAGCCCCTGACGCTCGGCCAGCACCTGTAGCACATCATCCAGCGCCACATCGCGGGCCGCCAGCATCACCAGAAAATGATACAGCACATCGGCGCCCTCGGAGGCAAGTCCGGCCGTGTTGCCCTTCACCGCCTCGATGATGGCCTCAATGGCTTCCTCGCCGAATTTCTCGGCGCATTTCTCTGGACCCTTGGACAGCAGTTTGGCGGTCCAGCTGCTCTCCGGATCAGCCCCCTTGCGGGACAGAATGGTGGCTTCGAGATCGTGCAGCAGGCTCATGTCAGCCTCATCGGGATACCGGCCTTGGCCATATGCTCTTTGGCCTCCTGGATGGTGTATTCGCCAAAGTGGAAGATCGACGCCGCCAGAACCGCGCTGGCGCCGCCTTCGGTGACGCCCTCGACCAGATGGTCGAGCGTGCCAACCCCGCCAGAGGCAATCACCGGCACGTCCACCGCATCCGAAATGGCGCGGGTGAGCGGCAGGTTGAAGCCAGATTTCGTGCCGTCGCGATCCATCGAGGTGAGCAGGATTTCCCCGGCGCCCTTGGCAACGACCAGCCGGGCGAAGTCCACCGCATCAATGCCGGTTTCGCGGCGCCCGCCATGGGTGAAGATCTCCCATTTGCCGGGGGCCACGGTCTTGGCGTCGATGGCGCAGACGATGCACTGGCTGCCAAACTGATCGGCCGCCTCGCGGATCACATCCGGGTTGGCCACGGCTGCGGAATTGAACGACACCTTATCGGCGCCTGCCAGCAGCAACGCGCGCACATCATCCTTTGTGCGCACCCCACCGCCCACGGTCAGCGGCACAAAACACTGCTCTGCGGTGCGTCGCACCATATCGAACATGGTGCCGCGATTTTCGTGGGTTGCATGAATGTCGAGAAAGCAGATTTCATCCGCGCCTGCCGCGTCATAGGCCTTGGCTGCCTCAACCGGGTCTCCGGCATCGCGCAGGCCGACAAAATTGACACCTTTGACCACGCGGCCGTCAGCCACGTCGAGACAGGGGATGATACGGGTCTTCAGCA
Source organism: Phaeobacter sp. JH20_02 (assembly GCF_048056915.1). Classification (NCBI taxonomy): domain Bacteria; kingdom Pseudomonadati; phylum Pseudomonadota; class Alphaproteobacteria; order Rhodobacterales; family Roseobacteraceae; genus Phaeobacter; species Phaeobacter sp. JH20_02. The sequence continues at coordinate 434,504 of NZ_JAYMVP010000022.1, forward strand.
TGGCGATCCCTTTGCCGCTGGGGGTGCCTTGTGTCTTTACTGCGCGGGTGGTTGGGATGCAATCATCGGGCGGTGCCGCGCGATGCGGCGCATGCTGTCACGGATGATCAGGATGTGAAACGGCATCACCAGCGCCAGATAGATCCGTCCCAGCAGATTGTGACGATGCACCCAGGTGGCCATGTGAATCCGTCCTTCGTGCCGCAATACGGTGATCCGGAAATCGAGATGAGCATCATCGGCGCCCAGGATCAGCTCGCGGCTGTCCTCGAATGTCACCGGAAAAATCGCGCCCTCGCCGGTGTCGCTCACCTCGGTCTTCAGTCCGAGCGGGCGGACCAAGGCATTGCGCAGCCGCAGGAGTGCGGCTGCCCAGCCCGGCATCGACAGGCCGATATCGGCGGCCTCACGCGGGGTGAGCGGACTGTCGACCGCATAGCCATCGACAAAATCACCGGGCGATACCATCTGCCACAAACGGGCGCTGTCTGGGAGGCGGGTCTTGCGGACGCGGGGCATGGGAGAACTTTCGTGTCTGTGATCGCAACCGGAGGCGCCGGTTGCGCTGTCGCCGCGCAATAGACGCCATTACGTGAGGAATGGAAAGCAGGCGCGGTGCCGCAGGCCGCGCGTGGCCCTGGGGTGTCGACCGCGGGTCTTGCCTGGCAGAGGGTGGGCCACAGAGGGGCGGTCAGGTCAGCGACACTCTGCCGATGCCTGAGATGTGAATTGCCTGTTTGCCCCGCTTGGCCTGTGCTGCTGGCATGTTGTCATTTTCTCGGAGCCATCGCCATGATCAAATCCCTCGCCCTTGCCGGAACTCTTGCTGCCCTCTCCGCGATCCCGGCCGCAGCCGAACTGATGACGGTTCCGAGCCCGAGTTCCGTGTCTGACACCATGGATGCGCTACAGGCGGCGGTCGAAGGCGCCGGGGCTACGGTTTTTGCCCGGGTGGACCACGCTGCGGGTGCGGCAGCCGTGGATATGTCCCTCGCCGAGGCGCAACTCCTGATCTTTGGCAATCCCAAGCTGGGGACCCCCGCGATGCAGGCGGATATGCGGGCGGGGCTTTTCCTGCCGCTGAAGGTTCTGGTCCATGAGGATGCCGAGGGGCAGGTCTGGCTGACCTATGAAAACCCGGCAGAGATGCTGGCGGGTCTGGATATCGCGGCTGATGCCGATGTCATCGCCAAGATGCAGGGCGCGCTGGCAAAACTGACGGCGGCCGCCGCGCGCTGATCCGCTGCGGGGGCAGCTGGAGCCAACCGGGAGCGGGGGCCGGGGGCCGGGGCGGGGGCGCTGCCCCCTCTGGGCCTTTGGCCCATTCACCCCCGGGATATTTTCGGCCAGAAGAAGACCAGGTCTCAGCCCTTCAGGATCTTCAGCGCCTGCGCGAGGTCGATGGCCCCATCGTAGAGGGCGCGGCCGGAAATCGCGCCATTGAGCGGCGCGCCACAGGATTTCAGGGCCTGCAAATCGTCGAGCGAGGACACGCCGCCCGAGGCGATCACCGGGATGCTGACGGCATTGGCCAGATCTGCCGTTGCCTCGATATTCGGCCCCTTCATGGCGCCGTCGCGCAGAATATCGGTGTAGATGATCGCGGCAACACCTGCGTCTTCGAAGGATTTTGCCAGATCCGTAACCATCACATCGGTTTCCTCGGCCCAGCCTTTGGTCGCTACGCGGCCATTGCGCGCGTCAATGCCGACGGCAACCTTGCCCGGGAATGCACGTGCCGCCTCGCGGACCAGATCGGGATTTTCCACCGCCACGGTGCCAAGGATCACCCGCGCCAGCCCCTTGTCGATCCAGCGTTCGATGGTCGCCATATCGCGAATACCGCCGCCCAGCTGTGCGGGCACCTGGCACCGTTTCAGAATGTCCTCGACCGGGGCCGCATTGACCGGCTCGCCTGCAAAGGCACCGTTGAGATCGACCAGATGCAGCCATTCGCAGCCAGCGGCGACAAACTCCAGCGCCTGCGCTGCCGGATCGTCGTTGAAGACCGTTGTCTTGTCCATATCGCCATGCAGCAGGCGAACGGCTTGCCCGTCCTTGAGATCAATTGCGGGGTAGAGGATCATATCGCGTGCCCTTATCGGTACTGCCAGAACTGTCTGAGCCGGGGCCGCCGCCTCCGGTCGCCGGTGATCGGGGGCGGGCCTGCTCTGACGCCTCTTTTTGCACAAGGCGGCCCGTGATTGCAACGCGACCCGAGGTCAAGCTTGCCTGAATTGCCTCTTGGCGGCCAGACTGGCTGCAAAAGGGAGGATGACACATGAAGAAACTGGCACTTGGCGTGACATTTGCACTGGGGCTGGCGGGCATGGCCGCGGCGGATCCGGTGCTGGGCACCTGGAAGACGCAGACGGATGACGGCTCTTATGCGCATGTCACCATGGCGCCCTGCGGCGCGGCGGTCTGCGGCAAGATCAGCCGGACCTTCAATGCCGAGGGAGAGTATAAATCCCCCAATATCGGCAAGACATTGGTGATCGATATGGTGGCCAATGGCGACGGGTCTTATGCGGGCAAGGTCTGGCGGCCGTCGAACAACAAGATCTACATCGGCAAGATGAACCTGTCGGGCACATCGCTGGCTCTGCGGGGCTGTGTCGCGGGCGGGCTGATCTGCTCCAAACAGACCTGGAGCCGCGTGAAGTGAAGTAAACAGCCGGATTGCTGTGAGCGATCGGACGGGCGGCGTGAACGGTATGTCTGCGCCGCCTTTTTTGTGCCCGTCTAGAACAGCCCCAGCTGAACCGGAATCGGGACAAAGCCGCGTTTGATCTGACGGTCGCGCTGCTGCGCCGCTGCGGCCAGCGCGATCTCCTGCGAGGCATAGTAGCTGCGCCGCTGCTGCCCTCCGGCCTCACCCAAGGGCCCGCTGGTCTGCTCGACACACCATTCGCCAAACAGGGTTCGGCTCAGATGCAGCACGCAATAGCGGTGCTGGCCTTCCTGGTGGTCGAATTTTTCAAGACGGATCTGCACCGGACGGTGACCTGCAAGCGACTGGGATATCTGGGTCTGCGGTGTATGCCCTTGTGCGGCACCGCTGTCCATCCATTCTTGCCCGGATTTCTACCTGTCGACCTGAGGCAGGTGGCGATCCGGCCACAGCACGCCGTGGCCGACAGGCGTCGCGACCTGGCGCAGCCCGCGTCAGACGTCGCCGTCGTATTCGCCGCGCGCCGGATAGTCGTTGGCGATGGCGAAATCCAGCGCCGATACCAGTTCCGAAAAATGCGGCCGGACAAAGGGCATGGTCTGCACCGACCCATAGTAGAGCGTCTGCTCAGGGGTCACCATGAACAGGCCCGGTTCGGAGAACAGCGCCGGCTCCTCGATCCCGATTGATGTCTTCCCGCGTGAGGTCGACAGGTACAGACCCCATTGGCGGGCGACATTCAGGGGCAGATCATAGCCAAACCGTAGGTTCTTCGCCTCAATCTTCTCGGCCATAGCGCGGGTGCGCTCTTCGCCGTCCGAACTGACCGCAATGCAGTTCACGCCACGGCTGGCGAAATCGGCCACCCGTTTTTCCAGTTCCTTGAGGTAGTTGGCACAGATCGGGCAGTGCAGTCCGCGATAGAAGCAGATCACGGTGCCGCGCTGGCTGTCTTCCCGCGACAGGTCAAACGGTCCATGGTCCAGCGTTGGCAGGGTCAGATCGGGCGTGGTTTGGCGTGGCATCAACATGTTGTCGCTCCTTGTTCGAAGTCAGCTCTGGGGGCTTGTCTCGAAGTATGACGCAGCATAGTGTCAGATAAATCCGAAAAACCTGACGGAAACACCGATACCATGGACCGCCTGACCACATTGATGGAGCGTTTCCAGCTCTCCGTTCGCGCTGCCGCACCGGGAGAGGCCAATCTTATCGCTCTGGCGGATGCGTCGGGGGAGCCGGTGCGGCTGCTCTACAGCAGTTGTGATGATGCCCCGGCGCAACCGCCCGACAGGGTGATGTGGGCGGCACGGGTGGATTGGTCAGGGCGCCGCAATCCGCTCATCGCCGCACTGCCCGGGCTGGTGGATTATGACATCGCCGACAAGCCGGAGGCCCGGGATCTGCTGCGGTTGATGCGGGACGAGGCTGATGCGCAGCGCTGCGGGGCGCAATCGGTGATCAACCGGCTGGGGGAGGTGCTGATGGTGCGGCTGCTGCGGCATCAGATCCGCGAAGGTGCTACGGAGCCGGGGCTGCTGGCAGGGCTGTCCGACCCGCGTCTCAGCCGGGCGATTGTGGCGATGCACGATCACCCCGGCCGCCTTTGGAGCAATGCCGATCTGGCCGAGGTCGCCGGCCTGTCGCTGTCCCGCTTTGCCGAGCTGTTCGGGGCCGCTGTCGGCGAAACCCCGATGGGGTACCTGCGCCGCTGGCGGTTGATTCTGGCGCATCAGGATCTCACGCGCGGCGACCGGGTGGAGGCCGTGGCCCGCCGCTATGCCTATGCCAGCCCCGAAGGCTTCAGCCGTGCCTTTCGCAAGGCCTATGGCGCGGCGCCGCTCTCGCTGCGCAGGGCAGCGGCCTGATCGCGCCCCGCCTGTCATCTTTCCATAAATACTCAAAAACAAAAGCCGCCTGTGCAGCAGGCGGCTTTTCATATGCTGCGGGCCAACCGCTGTGTCACGGTCGCCAGGTCAGAAAGTTCCCGATCATCCGCAGGCCGATATCCTGGCTTTTCTCCGGGTGAAACTGCATCCCCACCATGGTGTCGCGCCCGATGACGGCCGTGACATCGCCGCCATAGTCCACATGCGCCAGCCGTTCCGCCGGATCGGTGACGCGGAAATGATAGGAATGCACGAAATAGCAGTGATCGCCTGAGGAAATACCATCAAAAATCGCGTGGTCATGGTCAATCACCAGATTGTTCCAGCCCATATGCGGCACTTTCAGACTGTGGTCGCTTGGGGTGATCTTGACCACATCGCCCTCAACCCAGCCAAGGCCGGGCGTCTCGCGATACTCATGACCGGTGGTGGCCATCAGCTGCATACCGACGCAGATGCCGAGGAAGGGTCGGCCGTTCTGCTCGACCGCCTCCACCATCGCCTCATAGATGCCGCGATGGCCGCGCAGTTCTTCTGCGCAGGCCGGAAAGGCGCCGTCGCCGGGCAGCACCAGCCGATCGGCCCGCGCCACCACATCCGCGTCAGAGGTCACGATCACCTCGCCGCCATTCACCTCCCGCGCCATGCGCTGAAAGGCTTTTTCGGCGGAGTGGAGATTGCCCGATTCATAGTCGATGATCGCGGTCAGCATTTACAGAGCGCCTTTGGTGGACGGGATCGCATCCGCCTTGCGCGGGTCGGTCTCAACGGCGGTGCGCAGCGCGCGCGCCACCGCCTTGAACGCGGCCTCGGCAATATGGTGGCTGTTGAATCCGTGCAGCTGGTCGATGTGCAGGGTGATGCCGCCATGGGTGCTCAAGGCTTGAAAGAACTCGCGCACCAGCTCGGTATCAAAGCTGCCGATCTTCTGGGTTGGCAGCTCAACGTTCCAGATCAGGAAGGGGCGTGCCGACAGATCCAGCGCACAGCGCACCTGGGCGTCATCCATCGGCAGGTGGCATTCGCCATAACGGGTGATGCCTTTCTTGTCGCCAAGTGCGGCAACCAGCGCCTGACCCAGTGCAATGCCGGTGTCCTCCACCGTGTGGTGGTCGTCGATGTGATAGTCACCCTTGGCGCGGATGGTCATGTCGATCAGCGAGTGGCGCGACAGCTGGTCCAGCATGTGATCAAAGAAACCGACGCCGGTCTGATTGTCATAGGCACCAGTGCCATCGAGGTTGATCTCGACACTGATCTCGGTTTCGGCGGTCTTGCGGGTGATCTGAGCGGTACGCATGGTCGGCATGTCCTTGATATCCTGCCGCTGCTTATAGGGGCAGGGCGGGGCCGCGCTCAAGCCTGCCGCGTCAATTGGCGCAAAACTGTTGCGCCAATTGTCTGCGGCCAGCCCCCAATGCCCGTCGCCGGGGATTGCCTCTGCTGCGCCCGCATGCCAGCTTGGCGCGCAAACCACGCATTCCCAAACAGTTGAGGGCCATCATGTCCACCTGCGTCTTTATCCAGATCCGCTGCAAACCCGGCACCACCTACAAAGTGGCCGAAGAGATTGCCCTGCGTGAAATCCACTCCGAGCTTTATTCCACCAGTGGCGATTATGATCTCCTGATGAAACTCTACATTCCCAGCGACCAGGATGTTGGCAAATACATCAACGATCAGCTGCTCGATATCGAGGGAATCGAACGCTCGCTGACAACGATGACCTTCAAGGTGTTCTGACCTGGGATCCGGCTCAGAGGCTCAGACAGGAAGCTCTGCGGCCCGCAGCCTGTCAGGCAGAACTTCACGCAGAGTTTCAGCCAGACTGTCCGGCGGCAGGGAGTGACGCGGTCCGTGCCGCCTCACGTCCCATGCCCCGGTTCCCCCGACCTACCGGATACAGTGGTCCCCGGACCCATTGGTCTCCGTATCCCACAGGTCCCGGACCATCAGGTTCCCCCCGAAACCATCCGACCACAGGGCCATGCGGGATCGCGAAATGCGCTGGTGCTGAAATGCAAGGTTTGGAACACCCTTGGGATAAGACAAACCTCGCAGTAATTTGCGATCCTTTCACGGGGAAAAACCGCAAGATTGTGACATTACCGGATATCGCACAGATCTCGCGGGTGTCGCGATCAGCCTGTTGTCTGGCTAGGCGGAGGTCTTGGGGGCGATAAAAAAGCAGCGCCTCAGCCGGGGCGCTGCTCCAGTCGGTCCGTCGTTGCACACTGGGGCGTCTGCGGCCTCAATGCGCCAGGTGACCGGCTGCCTTCAGCTCTTCGAAACTGGCGTCGATCGCGGTTTTCAGGCGTGCCAGCATGTCGTCCACCTCATCCTTCGTGATGATCAGCGGCGGGCAGAGCGCGACCGCATTCCCGGCCACGGCCCGCAGGATCAGGCCATTGTCCTGACACAGCCTTTGCGCGGTGGCCCCGGCAAGACCCCTGTCAAAGCTTGCGCCGGTGGTCTTGTTCGACACCAGTTCCAGCGCCGCAATCAGCCCCTTGCCGCGCACTTCGCCCACCAGCGGATGATCGGTGAAGATCTCGCGCAGCTGCGCCTGCATGTAGCTGCCAACCTCGGCGGCGTGGTCGAACAGATTGTCGCGCTCGTAGATTTCGAGCGTCTTCAGCGCGGCGGCACAGGCGACCGGGTGCCCGGAGTAGGTATAGCCATGCCCAAACACGCCGACCTGATTGGTCTGATCCACCATCGCCTCATACATCCAGCCCGGAATGACCGAGGCCGAGATCGGGAAATAGGCCGAGGACAATTGCTTGGCAAAGGTCATCAGATCCGGCTTGATGCCCATGGTGGTGCAGCCGAAATCGGCGCCGGTGCGCCCAAAGCCACAGATCACCTCATCGGCCCAGACCAGAATGCCATATTTGCGCAGCAGCGCCTGTAGCCCCTCATAGTAGCCCTCCGGCGGCACGATCACGCCAGAGGCGCCGGTGATCGGCTCCACGATCATCGCCGCAATCGTGTCGGGATCTTCCGCCAGGATCTGGTCTTCGAGGTTCTGAAGGATGCGCTCGACAAATTGCGCCTCGGTCTCATTGCCCTTGCGGGCGGTGTAATAATGCGGCGAGTCGGCGCGCAGGATCGACAGCGCCTCCAGTGGGGCATCAAAATGCGCAAGATTCGCGGGCAGGGAGGTCAGCGAACCGGCTGCAACCGTGACCCCGTGATAGCCGCGCTCGCGGGTGATGATCTTGCGCTTCTCCGGCTTGCCGATTGCGTTGAAGTAATAGCGCAGCATCTTGTAATGGGTGTCATTGGCGTCGGAGCCTGAGTTGCCAAAGAAGATATAGGCGTTCTCCACCGGCACCATCGCGGCCAGCTTCTTCGCCAGATCCTGGATCGGCTGATGGGTCTTGCCGCCAAAGGTGTGCGAAAATGGCAGCTTATGCAGCTGCTCGGTGATCGCATCCATCACTTCGGTATTGCTGTAGCCCAGCGATGTACACCAGAGCCCGGCCAGCCCTTCGATATATTTGTTGCCCTCGCTGTCGAACACATAGATGCCCTCGCCGCGCTCAAGGCAGAGCTGTTCGGTGGCGGTGAAATTGGTGGTGGGATAGATGACCGGGGCCATGGGCTGTTGTCCTCCTGAGCTGAAGCGCCAGACCTGCGGCGCATAGGCGATGGGGCTCTGGCCCCTTTGGCACAGCATTGGCGGGTTTTGAGAGTCGCGTCAAAGGAATTTGATCAAATGTTCGCGCAAGCGCATCGTGGCGCTGATCCGGGTGCGGAAACGCAAAAGGCCGCTCGGAAAGAGCGGCCTTTGCAGTCCAAATGGAGCGGGCGAGGCGATTCGAACGCCCGACCCTAACCTTGGCAAGGTTATGCTCTACCCCTGAGCTACGCCCGCGCTGCCATTTGGTGAGGCGGTGTTTAGGAAATTGCCGCAGCACTTGCAAGAGGAAAAATGACAGCTGCGTGAAGAAATTAATCGGACGCCCACCCGCACGTCAGCCCTGCGCGCAGATCCAGATCGCCGCAATCGTCATCGCCGTAAAGACACCGCAGATGGCCGGCTAACCCTGTGTTTTTGGTAGAAAAACAAAAAGCCGCTCAAAAGAGCGGCCTTTGTGATCCTGATGGAGCGGGCGAGGCGATTCGAACGCCCGACCCTAACCTTGGCAAGGTTATGCTCTACCCCTGAGCTACGCCCGCGCTGCCATCCGGTGAGGCGGTGAATAGGCAATTGCGCGCAGGGCTGCAACCGAAAAACAGCGGGTTTTCACCTCGGATCGAAAAAATCTTCGCGGATCGTGTGACCAGCGCTGGCCGCCAGCCGCGCCTGCATCAGGTTGGAGAGCTGCGCCGATATGAACTCCGAGCCGCCGCAATGGGGCAGGTCAAGTGCGCGGATCAGCTGCGCATCCTTGCGCCCCTCGAGGATAACGATGCCCTCCCGCCCCAGCAGGTCCCGCGTGCCATGGCCGCCATCCGAGCGGATCCGCCGCATGAAATCCTTCTGCGCGGCCACCGCCTCGACGACGTCACGGGGAATCGGCTGACGCTGCACCTCCCGGAACAGCGTCGCCATCCGGGCATTGCCACTCTCCCCGGCAAAGATACGCGCCACCACCCGCTCCGGCAGCAGGCGCCAGAAATTGGCCGGATAGGGCTGATCACAGAGCAGCCAGAGAATATTGCCAAACCCCTCGGCCGAGATCGAGCGTTTGGCGTCCTTGTTCTGACCGGCGGTCAGATAGGCCTGCCGCGCGACGATCAGCCCGAGGTAACAGCGCGCCCGCGGCTCATCCGCCGCCACCAGGATACAGGGCTGGTCGACGGCTTCGGTCGGGATCATCCAATTGCTGCCCATGGTGTGTTTGATATCCACATCATGGCCGAGGATCACGGTATCCAGCCGCCCCTTTGGCAGGCGCAGCAGCGCCCGCAGCTCAATCTCGACGCGGGTGCCGATATAGGTCTTCTCGGTTTTTTCCAGATCCTCATAGGCGCGCCGCCCGGTCTTGGCGGTCAGGATCACATCGTCGATGCACGTGCGCAGCATCAGCGGAAAGCCGGCCGCCAGCTCCATCGGGCCGCCTGCGCGGCTGGTGATATCCTGTGCCAGCGCGCTGAGCAGCAGGTGATCGGCATGGCCGGGATGGATCCGGCTGGGCGGCAGTTTCTGTTTCATCGCAGAGCCTGTTCCCGGTTGCAGCCGTGGCTTGAGTATTTTGGGAAAGGTGACAGGGCAGGATGTGGCCCTACATCGCGCAGCGCCATCACAACGGCCCGATCAACGCCCGGTGGCAGGGCTGGTCACCACCTTCAGGCTGGGGCGTGCGATGGCCTGACGGATCTGCCGGGCCACGGCTTCGGCCACCGGCGGCGGAAAGGCATTGCCGACCTGGCGATAGGCGTTGGTCTTGGCCCCGGTGAAATGCCAGCTGTCGGGGAAGCCCTGAATGCGCGCCACCATCCGCACGGTGAGGCGCGGCATGTCGTTGTGAAAGGGATCCGGCGCCTCATAGGCGATGGTGCGCCCCTCGACGCCCAAGGCGGCCCAGGCGCGCCGCGCCCGGGTGGGGCCGAGGTCCGGCCCGCCATGTTTCTTGGAGCCGCCCACAATCGTTGGCGCAATCTCATCGGCCCTGGCGGCCCACTCCTCGGCCCCGCGCCAGCCGCGTTCCTTCATCAGGTCAAGCAGGGTCTCGCCCACGGTGCGGGGATTATGCGGCAGCGGCTCGGGCCAGTTGAACTGGCCGGAGAATTCCTTGCGCAGGGCGACGATGGCCACCCGCGGGCGCAGCTGCGGCACGCCGAAGTCGGAAGCATTCAGCAGGCGCCAGTCGGTCTCATAGCCCAGTTTGGCCAGCTGTTTCTTCAGCTTCTCGCGGTAGTCATGGAATACTGCATCCAGAAAGCCGCGCACATTCTCGATCATCACCGCGCGGGGGCGGGTGGCGGCGACGATTTCGATGGCATCGTCAAAGAGGTTGCGCTCGTCCTTCTCGCCGAGCTGTTTGCCGGCGACCGAAAATGGTGGGCAGGGCAGCCCGCCGGCCAGCAGGTCAATGCCGCGATAGGCGTCGGCATCCGCCTTGAAGGCGCGCACATCCTCTTCCAGCACATTCCACTGGGGCCGGTTGTGGCGCAGGGTGGCGCAGCAATGTTTGTCGATTTCGACCAGCGCGGTGTGGTCAAAGCCGGCTTTCTCAAGCCCCAGTGCCTGGCCGCCTGCACCAGCGCAGAGTTCTACCGATGTGAGCATGCTGCCGTATCACCTGTTCTCATGCTGCCGTTGCAGCTGTTCGCGCTCTGTTCTTAGGCGCTGAAGTGATTCCGCGCAAGCCAGAGGCTATGTCGTATTTCACAAACGCGAAAGGCCACCGTTGCGTCTGCAAGCGGTGGCCTTTTCATGTGTCCAAATGGAGCGGGCGAGGCGATTCGAACGCCCGACCCTAACCTTGGCAAGGTTATGCTCTACCCCTGAGCTACGCCCGCGCTGCCATTCGGTGAAGCGGATTTAGTCATTCACAGGCAGGGCTGCAAGGGAAAAACGCAAAGCCGTCGGCAAAAAATGACCGTCACGGTGTTTTGAGCGACGGAAGCCGCCACGTGCGGCGTTTTACCCTTATGATGATGACATGAGCCTGGCCAAGACGACCTGAGGTTTGCGAGCCAACGAGCCGGGCCAACCCGCGGAGATATCTGCGAAACCGAAAGGGAGCCCCGAGATGACACTGCTTAGCAAACCGCTGCGCGACCGGATGGGTAAATCCTTGGACGACAGGCTGGACACATTGCGCATCCTTGGCCTGACCGTCGCCATTGGTCTGGCGATCGGCGCCAAACTCACCACGGATGGGCAGGCTGCGGGTCTTCATACCGCCGAGGCCCCGGTGATGATGCCACCACAGATCGAGACACAGGCGCTGATCTGACCACCGCGCATCTGGCAGACCGCGCCACCTGACAGGAAAAGGCGCCCCCGGAATGCGGGGACGCCTTCATATGATAGTCGCAGTGCCTGTCATCGGTGACAGGCGCGGGCTGTGATCACTCCAGCTCGATCAGCAGATCCTTGGCGTCGATCTGCCCGCCTGCCTGCACATGCAGGGCCTTCACCACCGCATCGCGCTCGGCATGAATGCCGGTTTCCATCTTCATCGCCTCGATGGTCAGCAGCAGGTCGCCCTCATGCACCGGCTGGCCAACCTGCACGGCAACGGTGGCCACGACGCCGGGCATCGGCGCTCCGACATGGTTGGCATTGCCCTGCTCGGCCTTTGGCCGGGCCTGCGTCGTCGCCTTGACCAGACGGTTCGGCACGCGGATGACGCGGGGCTGGCCGTTCAGTTCAAAGAAGACTTTCACCTCGCCCTTGTCATCGGTATCGCCGATGGCCTGCAGGCGGATTTCCAGCGTCTTGCCGGGGTCGATTTCTGCGGTGATCTCCTCGCCCGGTTCCATCCCGTAAAAGAAGGTGCGGGTGGGCAGGCTGCGGACCGGACCATATTGGCGATGGCGGCCCATGTAGTCGAGGAACACCTTGGGATACATCAGGTAGCCGTTCAGATCCTCGTCATCGACGGCCTTGCCTTCCAGCTCCCGCGAGAGCTCCGCACGGGTCGCTTCCAGATCGACCGGGTCCAGATGGGCGCCGGGGCGATCCAGATTGGGCGCGTCGCCTTTCAGCACCTTGGAGACGATCCCCTCAGGGAAGCCACCCGGAGGCTGGCCGAGGTTGCCGCGCATCATGTCGACAACCGAGTCCGGGAAGGCCACATCACTCTTCGGATCCTCGACGTCGTCGCGGCTCAGACCCTGGCTGACCATCATCAGTGCCATGTCGCCAACCACTTTGGACGAGGGCGTCACCTTCACGATATCGCCGAACATCTGGTTCACATCGGCATAGGTCTGGGCGACCTCATGCCAGCGATCCTCCAGCCCCAGGCTGCGCGCCTGTGCCTTCAGGTTGGTGAACTGGCCGCCGGGCATCTCGTGCAGATAGACCTCCGAGGCGGGCGCCTGCAACCCGGATTCAAAGGCGGCATATTGCATCCGCACCTGTTCCCAATAGTCCGAGATTTCGCGGATCTTGGCGATGTCCAGCCCGGTGTCGCGGTCGGTGTTGCGCAACGCTTCGACGATGGAGCCGAGGCAGGGCTGCGAGGTGCCGCCACTGAAGGCGTCCATAGCGGCGTCCACCGCATCGACGCCGGCATCCGCTGCCGCCAGGATGGTGGCACCAGCCACACCCGAGGTGTCATGGGTGTGGAAATGGACCGGCAGGCCGACCTCTTCTTTCAGCGCCTTGACCAGCTGGCGGGCAGCGGCCGGCTTCAGCAGGCCCGCCATGTCCTTCAGGCCCAGAATATGCGCGCCTGCCGCTTCCAGCTCCTTGGCCATGCCGACATAATACTTCAGGTCGTATTTGGCGCGGTTCGGATCCAGGATATCGCCGGTATAGCAGATGGTGCCTTCGCAGATCTTGCCGCTTTCAACGACCGCATCCATGGCGACGCGCATGTTCTCGACCCAGTTCAGGCTGTCAAAGACGCGGAACACATCAACGCCGGTGGCCGCCTGTTTCACAAAGCTCTGCACCACATTGTCGGGATAGTTGGTATAGCCGACACCATTGGAGGCGCGCAGCAGCATCTGGGTCATCAGGTTTGGCATCCGCTCGCGCAGGTCGCGCAGGCGCTGCCAGGGGCATTCCTGAAGGAAGCGATAGGCCACGTCGAATGTCGCACCGCCCCAGCACTCGACCGAGAACAGCTGGCTCAGGTTCTGGGCATAGGCCGGGGCCACCTTGATCATGTCATGGCTGCGCATCCGGGTGGCCAGCAGCGACTGGTGGCCGTCGCGCATGGTGGTATCAGTCAGCAGCAGCTGACGCTGCGCCTTCATCCAGTCGGCCACCGCCTGCGCGCCCTTTTGCTCCAGCAGGTTGCGGGTGCCATAGGGCTGCGTCGCGGCATCGGCCTTTGGCGCGCGCGGCTCTTTCAGATCGGGATGAGGCGCCGGGCGACCTTCGGTTTCGGGATGCCCGTTCACCGAGATATCAGCGATATAGGTCAGCACCTTGGTGCCGCGGTCGCGGCGCTTGGCGAATTGGAACAGCTCCGGCGTCTCGTCGATGAATTTGGTGGTGTATTCATTCGACAGGAAGGTCGGGTGTTTCAGCAGGTTCTCGACAAAGGCGATATTGGTGCTGACACCGCGCACCCGGAATTCACGCAGCGCGCGGTCCATGCGTGCAATCGCCTTTTCCGGGGTGGGGGCCTTGGCCGTCACCTTGGTCAGTAGCGAATCATAGTAACGGGTGATCACGCCGCCCGCATAGGCGGTGCCGCCATCCAGACGGATGCCCATGCCCGTGGCCGAGCGGTAGGCGGTGATTCGACCGTAATCCGGGATGAAGTTGTTGAGCGGATCCTCGGTGGTCACCCGGGTCTGTAGCGCATGACCATTGAGCTGGATCTCGTCCTGCGATGCCTTGCCGGTGGCCTCGGCAATGGTCTTGCCCTCGGCGATCAGGATCTGCGCCTGCACGATGTCGATGCCGGTGACTTCCTCGGTCACCGTATGCTCCACCTGCACCCGCGGGTTCACCTCGATGAAGTAGAATTTGCCGTCGTTCATATCCATCAGGAATTCGACGGTGCCTGCGCATTCATAGTTCACATGCTGGCAGATCTTGCGGCCCAGATCGCAGATTTCGGCGCGCTGTTCCTCGGTCAGATAGGGGGCGGGCGCACGCTCGACCACTTTCTGGTTGCGGCGCTGCACCGAGCAGTCCCGCTCATAAAGGTGGTAGATTTGCCCATGTTTGTCGCCCAGGATCTGTACCTCGACGTGGCGGGCGCGGGTGATCATCTTTTCCAGATAGCCCTCGCCATTGCCAAAGGCCGCTTCCGCTTCGCGGCGGCCTTCCAGCACCTTTTCCTCAAGTTCGGATTCGCTGTGGATCGGGCGCATACCGCGACCGCCGCCGCCCCAGGAGGCTTTCAGCATCAAGGGATAGCCGACCTCAGCCGCTTCGGCGCGGATCGCATCCATGTCATCGCCCAGCACTTCGGTGGCGGGGATCACCGGCACGCCGGCCTCGATTGCGACGCGGCGGGCACTGGCCTTGTCGCCGAGCGCGCGCATGGTTTCCGCCTTCGGACCGATAAAGGTGATGCCGTTGCGGGCGCAGGCATCCACGAAATCCGGGTTCTCCGACAGCAGGCCGTAGCCGGGGTGGATCGCATCGGCGCCACTTTCCTTGGCCACGCGGATGATCTCGTCAATCGACAGATAGGCGGCAACCGGTCCCAGACCTTCGCCGATCCGATAGGCTTCATCCGCCTTGAACCGGTGCAGGCCCAGCTTGTCCTCTTCGGCATAGACGGCAACCGTCTTCTTGCCCATCTCATTGGCTGCCCGCATGACGCGGATGGCGATTTCGCCGCGGTTGGCGATCAGGATTTTCTTGAAGTCAGTCATGGCTTCCTCGGGGTCGTGCAGTTTGGCGGAGTGATAAGCGCAAATTAGGGTCCGGTATAGACGTAGTTCTGGGTATGGACAGCGTGATAGCGCTGACCTGAGGCCAGAATCCGGCAAAAAATACGATTACGGCGGAGATTTTAGGTCCGTATCGGTCTTAAATGTCGCAAATGGCGGCGCAATCGGCTGAAGTGGGAGCGGTTGCGGCAGCATCGTCAGGTCCTCCGCCCCCAGCTGGCCCATGTTTGCCAGCAGATCCAGGCGCAAAAGATCGATCAGATGGTCCGGCCCCTGCGGGCCAAGCGCTGCCAGGGCAAAGTGGAACGCGCGGCCTAACATGACATAGTCCGCCCCCAGCGCCAGGGCGCGCAGGATATCCAGACCACCTTCGATACCGCTGTCGAAAATCAGCGGCAGGGTGGTGGCCGCACGGATATCCGGCAGGGCCTCGATGGTGGCGCGGGCCGCATCGAACTGGCGCCCGGCATGGTTCGATACCCACAGCGCATCGACGCCAAGCGCCTCCAGCGGTGCGGCATCCTCGGCGCGCATCACCCCCTTGATGATCAGCGGCCCCTCCCAATGGTCGCGCAGCCATTTCACATAGTCCCAATCGGGCGAGGTGCGCAGCAGATAGCCGACATGGGCCGTCGACGACAGGCTGCCGCTCTGGCCGGTCACATATTTATCCAGCGTCCGCATATGCGGCATCCCCCGGCGCGCCATGCCCAGGGCCCAGGCCGGTCGCATCGCCACCTGTGCCAGCAACCGGGGCGTCAGCCGGGGGGGCTGCGTCAACCCGGAGCGCGTCTGCCGTTCCCGGCGCGAGGCCACGGGCACATCAACTGTCAGCACAAGACCGGCAAAGCCTGCGGATTTGGCGCGCTGCAGCATATCGCGGCGGATGGCGGGATCCTTCGGCGGGTAAAGCTGGAACCACGGCGCCGCCCCGAGGTCATCGGCCAGATCTTCGGGGGACTGGCTTGCAACGGTCGACAGGCAGTAGGGCAGGCCCTGCGCTGCGGCGCAGCGGGCCAGCTGGCGTTCCGCGTCGGGCCAGATCAGCCCCGACATGCCAACTGGCGCAATGCCAAACGGCAGCGGGCGCGACACGCCCAGAAACTCGGAGCTGAGCGAGGGCTGTTGCGGCCCATGCAGAATCGACGGGGCAAAGCCGATACAATCCAGCGCTTTGCGGTTGCGGGCGGTGGTCGCCTCCTGCCCGGTGCCACTGTCCAGATACTCCCAAACGAAACGGGGCAGGCGCCGCCGGGCGCGCTGGCGAAGGTCACTGAGAGCGGGGTAACGCTGGTGCAGATCCATGCTGCGCATTTGTCGCTGCCTTGCAGCAAAAGTCTAGTGTGGAGTGCAGCATTGAAACATTTTTGTAACTATTTGGACCGCACCCGTTCCAGCTCCGGCGCTGTTGTCGCCCGTATCCGCCACCCGCTGCGCGCCTGTTCTGGTGCCTCGCTCGCGGGTCGCTGCCATCCGTTACCACCCCGGTGCATTGTGCGGGCCTCTATTGCTTGCGAGCCTTCTGATCGGTGTCTTGTCGCGGCCCTGCGGGGATCACGCCGGGTCGTAGTGCCGCGCCATACCCAGAGCCAGACCCATCGGGCGCGCGATGTGTCCGCCAATTGCAAAAGGGGGCAATCGCGCGCCCGATGGGCCAACAGTCGGCGTCGGGGCGTGTCATCCTGCTGGCTGGTCAATGATCGATCCGAAGGATCGCGCAGCGAGCGCGAAGCCCGTGTCGAGGGCGGTCTGCCCAAGCGCCCAGTTGCCCGGTCACGCCGTCAATCCAGCCGCCGCGACTGGGGTGCTGGCGCCGGGTGCATCGTTTGGTCGCTGTGACGGGGCTTTGGTCAATGCCCATCGGCCCGGTTCCTGCTGCGGGGGCAGGGGTCTCCGGCCTACTCCGCAGCGATCGAGCTGCCCGAATCCGACGGCTTTGAGGGACCTGTCTGCGCGGCAGGGTTGCGTGGCGCCTGCTCTGCGGCGGAGGCGACACAGACCTGGTTGCGGCCTTTCGCTTTTGCATCGTAGAGCGCCTCGTCGGAGGCGCGCAGCAGGTCCTGTGGCATCGTGCCGTGGCGCGGGTAATGGGCCACGCCAAGCGAGATCGAAATCCCCGGCAGCGCCTTCTCGCCGTAGCGGACGACAATCGCCTCCACGGCCTGGCGCAGCAGCTCGGCCTTGGTCATCACATCCTGCTGGCTGACCCCGGGAAGGATCAGCGTGAATTCCTCTCCGCCCGGACGGCAGGCCACTTCATCGCCGTCACAGGCCTGTTCCAGCACCGAACCGACCGCCCGCAGGACCATGTCACCGGCATCATGGCCGTGATTGTCATTGAACTTCTTGAAGTGATCCACATCCACCGCAATCAGGCTCAGCGGTGTGCCGCTCTTCTGGCTGCTGGAGATGCTCTTGCGCAGGGTCTCCGTCATGTGGCGACGGTTGAACAGACCGGTCAGCGGATCACGCACCGACTGATCATGCAGCTGGTCGCGCATCCGCACATTGGCGATCGCCATGGAGATCTGTTCGGCGCACATCTGGGCCAGTTTCTTGCTGCTGCGGAACTCTTCGGTGGCGTCGCTCAGCGCGCGCAGATGCATCAGGCCGACGGTCTCGCCATGGGCCAGAATCGGGAAACAGTAATAGGCGCGGCCGTCATGCGGCTCGGCATGTTCGCAGACAAAATCAATCTCGGAGGAGCCGAATTCATAGCTGCGGCCGCGACGCAGACCCCAGCATTCTTCCGGGTGGATATGGTCCTTGTGACTGCCGCCATTCCAGCTGGCACAGCCGTCGAGCACATCGCGCGAGTTGGAGTAGACATAGACGCTGCCCTCAGCCGTCGGCAGGATATGGGTCATGAAACGGGCCACCATGTCGAACAGCTCGTCGAGCGAACGGCTGGATTGCAGCCATTCGTTCAGCTCGCCCAGCAGCTGCACTTCACGGGCCAGCCGCAGCTGTTCGTCCAGGATCTCGCGCTCGGTCTCGTTGCGCTGGCGCAGCTGATTCATGCGGAATCGGTTCGATTTGAACACGACATAAACAGCAATCGTCATTGCCAGCAGCGCAATGGATGTCAGCACGATCAGCGACAGTCGCACCCGGTTGATGAAGATATTCCGCAGCTCGGTGATATCGGTATAGAAATCAATCGCACCGTCGAAATGCCCGTTATGAATAAGGGGCATGTATACCTGTGCGATCTCCCGCGTGACCTCGCTGTTGTAGTTGCCGGTTGCCAGGGTCAGCCCGTCGACGTCATAGGCGGGCAAGGCATCGTGCATATAGTAGACCTCACCTTTGGCGACCTTGGTGGTGAAAAAGACATTTGCCTCAAACTCGCCGATTTCATCGCTGCGCGAGGACCAGAAAATTTCGCCCGAGCTGGTCAGCAGGCGATAGCGGTAGACATCGGTTTCCTCGGTGAACAGCGCTAGCATATGGGCGTCATGCGGCTGGATGATGCCCTCCTCGAACGACTCTTCCGGGTTTGCCATATGCAGGACGATCCGCCGCTGCCAGAGTTCCGCCTGTTTGCGGATATCGGCTTCCAGCATGTGATCGACGATGGGGGTTGGCACCGCAAAAACGGCCCAGACCGAGGCGGCCGCGGCCACAACCAGCACGAAAAGGAGTGACATGCTGCGGATTTTCTCCGCGACGCTGGTTTTGAGATCAGGTTTCATGGTGCCGTCTGCCGTCCGATTGAGAGTGCCCTCACGGCGCTATGGCCGCTGGTCCATGCTGGTCGGTTGAGTTTTCAATTGTGTTAATCGTTAACCTAAATTCCGGTGTCTCGGGGTTTAAACTACTGAAGATTTTCGGGATTTGCTCGGTTGACCTGTTGCGGATGTCTGCGGAACAGACTGTGAACGCCCTCTTTCCGCCGGGATTGAATCACGTTAATGTCCTGCCCATGAGCAGTTTTGACGATATCGACCCCTATGAGGGGATTTCGCTGTCCGCGCGGGCCATGGCGGCGCGGCCGATGCCCTATCTTGACGGGCTGAACCCCGCACAGCGCGCCGCCGTCGAATGTCTGGAAGGTCCCGTGCTGATGCTGGCAGGGGCCGGCACCGGCAAGACCAAGGCGCTGACTGCGCGGATTGTCCATCTGCTGACCACCGGCACGGCCAAACCAAACGAGATCCTTGCCGTGACCTTCACCAACAAGGCCGCGCGCGAGATGAAGGAGCGCGTCGCCGGAATGCTGGGGCAGGCGGTTGAGGGGATGCCTTGGCTTGGCACCTTCCACTCGATCTGCGTGAAACTGCTGCGCCGTCACGCCGAACTGGTCGGGCTGAAATCCAATTTCACCATTCTGGACACCGACGATCAGATCCGGCTTCTGAAACAGCTGATCAAGGCCGAAGGCATAGATGACAAACGCTGGCCTGCGCGGATGCTGGCGGGGGTGATCGACGATTGGAAAAACCGCGCGCTGACGCCTTCCCGGGTGCCGGTCGCGGATGCCAGCGCCTATAATCACCGTGGCGTGGACCTCTATGCGCAGTATCAGGTGCGGCTGAAGGATCTGAATGCGGTCGATTTCGGCGATCTTCTGCTGCACATGGTCACCATCTTTCAGGACAACCCGGATGTGCTGGAACAATACCAGCGCTGGTTCCGCTTTATCATGGTGGACGAATATCAGGATACCAACGTGGCCCAGTATCTCTGGCTGCGGCTTCTCGCGGGCGCGCATAAGAACATCTGCTGCGTTGGCGATGACGATCAGTCGATCTATGGTTGGCGCGGGGCCGAGGTGGGCAATATCCTGCGGTTTGAAAAGGATTTTCCCGGCGCCAATGTGGTCCGGCTGGAACAGAACTACCGCTCGACCGAACATATTCTCAGCGCCGCCTCCGGGGTGATCCGGGGCAACAGCGGACGTCTGGGCAAGGAACTCTGGACCGAGGCACGCGGCGGCGAAAAGGTGCGTCTGATCGGCCATTGGGACGGCGAGGAGGAGGCTCGCTGGATCGGCGAGGAGATCGAGGCGATGCAGCGCGGCACCCGTGGCCTTGCCCCCATCGACCTCAACAATATGGCGATTCTGGTGCGGGCCTCGCATCAGATGCGCGCCTTTGAAGACCGCTTTCTGACCATTGGTCTGCCGTACCGGGTCATCGGCGGGCCGCGCTTCTACGAGCGGCTCGAAATTCGCGATGCCATGGCCTATTTCCGGCTGGTGGTCAGCCCGGAGGACGATCTGGCGTTTGAGCGGATCGTCAATACCCCCAAACGTGGTCTTGGCGACAAGGCACAGCAGACCATCCAGACCATGGCGCGCAGCAATGGCGTCTCATTGGTCGAGGGGGCGCGGCTTGCGGTGGAGAGCGGCCAGATCAAGGGCAAGGGCGGCAATGCCCTGCGCCAGCTGGTCACCGATCTTTCCCGCTGGGGACGTCTGGCGGGCGACGCCGACATGACCCATATGGAGCTGGCCGAAACCATCCTCGACGAGAGCGGCTACACCACCATGTGGCAGACCGACAAGAACCCGGATTCGCCGGGCCGTCTGGAAAACCTCAAGGAACTGGTCAAGGCGCTGGAGGCGTTTGAAAACCTGCAGGGCTTCCTCGAACATGTCAGCCTGATCATGGACAATGACAAACAGGATGCGGCGCAGAAGGTCTCCATCATGACGCTGCACGCCGCCAAGGGGCTGGAATTTCCTGCCGTCTTCCTACCCGGCTGGGAGGATGGTCTCTTTCCCTCGCAGCGCTCGATGGATGAAAGTGGCCTGAAGGGCCTCGAGGAAGAACGCCGTCTGGCCTATGTCGGTATCACGCGGGCCGAGGACATCTGCACGATCTCCTTTGCCGGCAACCGCCGTGTCTTTGGTCAGTGGCAATCGCAGCTGCCCTCCCGTTTCATTGATGAGCTGCCCGAAGAACATGTCGAGGTGCTGACCCCGCCCGGTCTCTACGGCGGCGGCTACGGTGCGGCGGCCCCGGGCGGTTTCGGGGGCGTGCGCTCCACGATTGAGGATCGCATGGCTTCTGCCGATGGGTACAACTCGCCGGGCTGGAAACGCATGCAGTCCCGCGCCGGAGAGCGTGGTCTGTCCCAGCCCAAGGAAAGCAAGTCCAGCGTCATCGACCTCACCGCCACCTCCGCCTTCACTGCCGGTGAACGGGTGTTCCACCAGAAATTCGGCTATGGCGCGATCACCGCGATCGAGGGGGACAAGCTGGAAGTCGCATTCGAGAAGGCCGGCACGAAAAAGGTTGTCGCCCGTTTCGTCACCGCAGCAGAGGACGTGCCGTTCTGACCGCGCCGACTGCGGGTCTGATCCAGCACCGATAGATCCCCGCCATCGGCAGGCGGGCACCAGCTCGGGCGTCGGCAGTTTGCCGGCGCCTTTTTTGCGTCCTGTCATCAATGGGAGGCGCTGCCGATCAGGCAATCAGGCACAAAAAAACGGCGGTGCCAGGGAGGAGGAGGGCACCGCCGTTCTGTACAACACCATACCATCAGGGAGGAGGAGGCATGGTGTATCAGGGTCCGGCTATGACGCCGGTATAGGGTGCGGTGACATCAGGGAGGAGGAGGATGTCACCGCGATAGCAGGCTCCCAAGGGAGGAGGAGAAGAGAGCCTGATCTCTTTATTTCGTGCCGTATGCGGCCTCATAGGCGACGCTGCGCAGCATGGAGCGGCTCAGCCCCAGGTCAGCCAGCTCGCGACCGGAGAGCGTCGACAGCTCATCCATGGTCTGGCGATACAGCCGGTAGCGTGCAATCTTGCCTTTCAGCTCGTCGAACATGGCGCGCGGGCTGAAGGCCAGAGCGCCTTTGCGGGTTGTGATATTGTCAACAGCGGCCATCGGTGTTGTCCTTAACGTCTATGAATGTCTGGCCGTTCCCGGCCTCTCTTGGCCTCATAAATATGATAATGCTGCACACGCACAATCCCTGAAAGGGGCATTTCTGCTATGCAGCAAATGCATGGGTTTCCTTGCGGAAACCGGGTTGATCTTGCCGAGGTATGCGCCAATCGGTGTGCTGATGCCTAAATTCGCGGCAGGCGGCAAACGGGCAGGCTACAGGCCGCGCGCAGATTGGGGCCGACCGGGAGCCTGTGCAGGGTCCGATGCGGTCTTGGGCTTGTCGGCCGCAGGTCTTATATGGCGGGTAACCAACAGGAGACAGGCCATGACCCCCACCCAGGATGAGATTCGCGACGCCCTTGCGCGGCTGCAACTGCCCGATGGCGGAACGCTGGTCTCGCGCGACATGCTGCGCGCGCTGATGGTGGAGGGAGGCCGCGTCAGCTTCGTGATCGAGGCGCCCAGCCCGCAGATCGCCGCCCAGATGGAGCCGCTGCGCCGTGCCGCCGAGGCAACCGTTCTGGCGCTGCCGGGGGTGGAGAGCGTCTCCGCGGCGCTGACCGCCCACTCCGATACCGCCGCGCGGCCCGCGCCGACCCTGAAACTGGGCGGCCACCCCAAGCCGCAGCAGGGGCCGCTGAAACCCAGCGGGGTGAAACGCATTCTCGCCGTCGGATCGGGCAAGGGCGGCGTGGGTAAATCCACCGTCAGCGCCAATCTCGCCGTGGCGCTCACCCGGCAGGGGCGCAAGGTGGGCCTGCTCGACGCTGACATATATGGGCCCAGCCAGCCACGTATGATGGGGGCGAGCGGCCGCCCCGCCAGCCCTGACGGCAAGATCATCGAACCGCTGCACGCCCATGGCGTCACGCTGATGTCGATCGGCTTCATGGTTGACGAGGCCAAGGCGGTGGTCTGGCGCGGCCCGATGCTGATGGGCGCGCTTCAGCAGATGCTGGGGCAGGTGAACTGGGGGGAGCTTGACGTGCTGATCGTCGATCTGCCGCCCGGCACCGGCGATGTGCAGCTGACCTTGTGCACCAAGGCCGAGCTGTCCGGCGCCATCGTTGTCTCCACCCCGCAGGATGTGGCGCTGCTGGATGCGCGCAAGGCGATTGACATGTTCAACACCCTGAAAACACCGGTGCTGGGCCTGATCGAAAACATGTCCTTCTTTGCCTGCCCGGATTGTGGCGGCGAACATCACATCTTTGGTCACGGAGGGGTTGCTGCCGAGGCTGAGCGCATCGGGGTGCCCTTGCTCGGGGCGCTGCCGATTGATCTTGAGACCCGGCTGGCCGGTGACAATGGCACTCCCATCGCTGCCGGTGACGGTCTGATGGCCGAGGCCTATGCAAAAATGGCCGAAGGTCTGATCCGCGGCGGCATGGCCTAGATCGCGAAGTTGAAACGCTCCCGGCGCTGCTGGGAAATCATGGGCCGCGTGGGAATTGATGGGCCGTGTGGGAAATTATGGGCGGCGTTGAGACATTTTGGCCCGCTTTCCCGAATCACTGTGCTGTTCTGGCGTGATTTTCAGGCGATATCGCCCGGATCACGGGATTTGCCCCGGTCCAACTGCCACACGCACCCGTGAACGGAATGTGAACATTCTGATTCTCCAGACTCGCTCTCAAAATTTCTGGGAAATCATGGCACTTTTTCCAAAACAGATGTGACCCTACATATAGTGGCCTTTATGGTGGCTTAATCTACCACTGGACGTATCTGCGATTCTTTCCCGTAGAATCGGCGCGTCGTTATCTAGATGTGCAGATGTGGTCCATAAAAAACAGTTGTCGCCCACGTATTCCCATAGTATCCCTAGTTCATCGAATGAGACGAAGAGCAGGGGCACCAAACGACCCCAACCAAGACTACTAAGAAGCAGGTTTCATACAGGCCTTCGCTTTCATCGAAAATAGAGAGATCCGGCGCGCGAGCGAGCAGACATCCCCCCAGGTGGCGCGCGCAGTCGGACACCCCGCAAGTCGGGACAAGGAGGCGGGTTGATCAGTGGCAGCAGATCAGCCCGCCCCTTTTGCTTCTGGGGATAGCTTCGGCACGAGGGACGCTGAAAAAAGGGACGATAGATTGGGCCGTAGGTTCAGAGGTGAAAGCCACCACAAGGTGGATACAAAGGGGCGGGTCTCGATTCCGGCCTCCTTTCGCCGTGTTCTGGAAGCGGGCGACCCCAACTGGCAATCCGGCAGCAACCCCGAACTGGTCATCGTCTATGGTGATCACCGCCGCAATTTCCTGGAATGCTACACGATGGAGGCGATCGAGGAAGTCGACGCCAAAATCGACGCCTTGCCGCGCGGCTCGATGCCGCGCAAGATGTTGCAGCGCATGTTCCACGGTCAGTCCTTCCCGACCACTGTTGATGAAACCGGGCGGCTGGTGCTGCCCGCCAAGCTGCGCAACAAGATCAATCTGGAGGCCGAGGCGTTCTTCATCGCCGCCGGCGACACCTTCCAGATCTGGAAGCCTGAAACCTATGAAGAGGAAGAACTGGCAAAATCCGAGGAGTGGCTGGACGATCTGCCCGAGGACTTTGACCCGGCGGAGTTCCTCGATGGCGCCGGAGGCGCTTGATCCATGACAACGGACCGCCCAACCTCAACCGGTCCTCACGTACCGGTCCTTCTGCGTCCGCTGCTGAAAGCCGTGGCGCCGGTTTCCGGGCGCTGGCTTGATGGCACCTTCGGGGCCGGGGGCTACAGCCGGGGCCTGTTGGAGGCGGGGGCCGATCACGTGATCGGCGTTGATCGCGATCCGCTGGCCTTTGAAATGGCTGAAAGCTGGATCGGCGACTATGCCGGCCGCCTGACCCTGCAACAGGGGGTGTTTTCCCGCATGGATGAATATGCGCAGGATCTCGACGGCGTCGTCCTCGATCTTGGCGTCTCCTCCATGCAGCTGGATCTGGCCGAACGCGGCTTTTCCTTCATGCGCGACGGGCCGCTGGATATGCGGATGTCGCAGGATGGCCCCTCTGCCGCCGATCTGGTCGCGGAACTGGACGAGGCGGCGCTGGCCGATATCCTGTTCCTCTTTGGCGAGGAACGCGCCAGCCGCCGTATTGCCCGCGCCATCGTGAAGGCCCGCATCGAGGCGCCGATCACCACGACACTCCAGCTCGCCGGAATCATCGAGAGCTGCCTGCCGCGCTCCAAACCCGGCCAGTCACATCCGGCAACCCGCAGTTTTCAGGGTCTGCGCATCGCGGTGAACGCCGAATATGAAGAGCTGTTCGAGGGGCTGCTGGCCGCCGAACGCGCGCTGAAACCCGGCGGCCTGCTGGCGGTTGTGACCTTCCATTCCATCGAAGATCGCATGGTCAAACGCTTCTTCCAGCATCGCGCGGGCAAAACCGGTCGCGCCAACCGCTACGCCCCCGAGGTCGAGGAAACGCCGTCGCAATTCACGCTGGTCACCCGCAAGGCCGTCGGGCCGGACGATCAGGAGCTGGCGGACAACCCGCGCTCCCGCTCCGCCCGGCTGCGCGTCGGTCGCCGCACCGGGGCCGCGCCGATTGCGATCAGCGCCAAGGATATTGGCATGCCGCAGCTGAAACAGGCGCAGGCAAGAGAGAAACGCTGATGAAGACCCTGCTTTATATCGCCACCTGTCTCGCCGTCTTTGGGCTGGCTTTCTGGGCCTACCGCGAGAATTACACCACTCAGCAGGTGCTGAAGGAAACCCGCAGCCTGCAACGCCAGATCGGCGCATCGCAGGTCCGGCTCAGCGTGCTGCGCGCCGAATGGGCCTATCTCAACCGTCCCGACCGGCTGCGCGAACTGGCGGAACTCAATTTTGATCGCCTCAGCCTGCTGCCGCTGCGCCCGGAACAGTTTGGCCGCGTGGATGAGGTCGCCTATCCGCCGCAGGAGGATGAGCTGCTGGATTTTACCAATGGGGTTGAGGTTTCCTCGCTTGGGGCCAATGGGCAGACCGCAACGGGGACACAGCCATGATCCGCACGCCGCTACGCCCGCTGGCGCGGATCCTGACCGCGCGCGCGCGGGGCGAGAACCCGGATGCCATAGAACGCGAAAACCTGCGCCAGCGCCACGCCGAGATGCAGGCCCATGCCCGCCAGCGCGCCGAGGGGCGGCTGCTGGTTCTGGGCATGTTCTTCCTCTGCGCTTTCACCGCGATTGGCGCCCGTATGGCAACGCTGGCCACCTCGGAGCCGGTCGAACCGGTCGCCAGCGCGCCGGGCAGCGCCATTGCCATGCAGCGCGCCGATATCGTCGACCGCAAGGGCCGCATTCTGGCAACCAACTTCGAGACCCATTCGCTCTATGCCCAGCCACCGCAGATGGTCGACCCGGAAGGGGCGGCGCGGCGTCTGGTGGAGATTTTCCCCGATCTGGAGTTGGAACGCCTGCTGAAGGATTTTTCCGGCAAGCGTAAGTTCATCTGGATCAAGAAAAAAATCAGCCCCGAACAGAAACAGGCCGTCCATGACATCGGCGATCCGGGGCTGCTGTTTGGTCCGCGCGAAATGCGTCTTTACCCCAATGGCAGCCTGGCGGCCCATGTGCTGGGCGGCGCCGGTTTCGGCAAGGAAGGCGTCAGCGCTGCCGAGGTGATCGGTGTTGCCGGGGTCGAAAAACAGTTCGACGACTATCTGCGCGACCCGGCCAACGGCGGGCGGCCCTTGCAGCTCTCGCTGGATCTGACGGTGCAGGCGGCATCCGAGCGGGTGCTTTTCGGCGGCATGAAGCTGATGAACGCCAAAGGCGCCACCTCGATCCTGATGGATGTTCACACCGGCGAGGTGATTTCGGTGGTGTCGCTGCCGGATTTCGATCCCAATGACCGCCCACGTCCGCCGACCTCCGGTTTCGATCCCTCCGACAGCCCGTTGTTCAACCGCGCGGTGCAGGGGGTCTATGAACTGGGCTCGACCTTCAAGATTTTCACCGCAGCTCAGGCCGTTGATCTGGGGCTGGTGAATTCCGAGACCATTATCGACACCTCCGGTCCAATGCGGATCGGGCGCTTTCCGATTGGCGAGTTCCACAACAAGAACTACGGCAAGCTGAGTGTCGCCGATATCATCGTCAACAGCTCCAACCGGGGCACCGGGCGCCTTGCGCTGCAGATCGGTGCCCAGCGGCAGCAGGATTTCCTGCGCGCCATGGGGATGTTTGATCCGACGCCGATCGAAATCGCCGAGGCCGCAGGCGGTAAGCCGCTCAAACCCAGCAAATGGGGCGAGCTGAGCACGGTGACGATTTCCTATGGGCACGGGCTGTCCACCAGCCCGATGCATCTTGCAGCCGGTTATGCGGCCATCGCCAATGGCGGCCAATATGTCAGCCCCACCATCCTGCGCCAGAAGGGGCCGCAGCTGGGCCACCGGGTGATGTCGGCTGAGGCGGCCCGTCAGGCCCGCGCCATGCTGCGCAAGGTGGTGACCAGCGGCACCGCTTCCTTTGGCGAGGTTCCGGGTTATCAGGTGGGCGGCAAGACCGGCACCGCCGATAAACCCAAACCACGCGGCGGCTATTACGAAAGCAAGGTCATCGCCACCTTCGCCGCGATGTTCCCGGCCCATGATCCGAAATATGTGCTGGTGGTGACGCTGGATGAACCCTCGGTCATCGCCCATGGCGAGGAGCGCCGCACCGCAGGCTGGACCGCTGTGCCCGTCGCTGGCGAAATGATCGGTCGGATCGCGCCGCTGCTTGGCCTCAGACCGCAAGTTGAACCGGATGAGATGGCTGCTATAACCCTCACCTCAAACTGATCAGGTGGGGTTGCTATGGGCACCATTGAAAACCGTCCTCTTAGCCAGCTGGGGCTGACCGCTCGCGGCGGTGTCGATCCGACGATCCATGGCATTGCCGTGGACAGCCGCAAGGTGGTCGAAGGGGGGCTGTTTGCAGCCCTTCCGGGCAGTCAGGTGCATGGCGCCAAATTTGTGCCCGCCGCTCTCGGCAATGGGGCGGCTGCGATTCTCACCGATGCGACAGGCGCGTCGATTGCGGCGGAGCTGCTGCGCGAGTCGACCGTGGCGCTGGTGGTGGTCGAAGACCCGCGTCAGGCGCTGGCCTATGCCTCGGCGCTGTGGTTCGGCGCACAGCCCGAAACCATGGTGGCAGTGACCGGCACCAATGGCAAAACCTCGGTGGCGAGCTTTGTGCGCCAGATCTGGGTGGAGCTGGGCCATAAGGCGGTGAACCTCGGCACCACGGGGGTTGAGGGCGCCTGGAGCCATCCGCTCAACCACACCACCCCGGAGCCGGTTACCCTGCATGACGCGCTGGCAAAAGCGGCGGCGGCGGGGGTTACCCATGCCGCAATGGAGGCCTCCTCGCACGGGCTGGATCAGCGGCGTCTGGACGGTGTGCATCTGGCGGCGGCGGGGTTCACCAATTTCACCCAGGACCACCTCGATTACCACGAGACGTTTGAGGCATATTTCGCCGCCAAGGCGGGCCTGTTCCGCCGGGTGCTGCCCGATGATGGCGTGGCCGTCATCAACATGGACGACCCGCGCGGCGCCGAGATGCGGGCGGTCGCCGCTGCGCGCGGGCATGAGGTGATATCGGTCGGGCGCGGTCTCGGTGATCTGAGCCTTGTCGGTGCGCGTTATGACGCCTCGGGGCAGGACATGCGCTTTACCTGGCATGACCGGCCTTATCAGGCGCGGCTCAACCTTATTGGCGGCTTTCAGGCGGAGAATATCCTTTTGGCCTGCGGTCTGGTGATTGCAAGCGGCGAGGACCCGGATGCGGTCTTTGCGACGCTGCCGCATTTGCAGACCGTGCGCGGCCGGATGCAGCTGGCGGCCACGCGCGAAAATGGCGCGACGGTTTTTGTGGATTACGCCCATACGCCTGATGCCGTGGCCACCGCGATCAAGGCACTGCGCCCGCATGTGCTGGGTCGGCTGGTCGCCATTGTTGGTGCCGGTGGTGATCGCGATGCCGCCAAACGCCCGCTGATGGGGCAGGCGGCGCAGGACAATGCCGATCTGGTGATCGTGACCGATGACAACCCCCGCAGCGAGGACCCGGCCGTGATCCGCGCCGCCGTCAAGGGCGGCGCGCCGGATGCGATGGAAGTTGGCGACCGGGCCGAGGCGATCCTGCGCGGCGTTGATGCGCTGGGACCCGGCGATGCCCTGCTGATCTGCGGCAAGGGCCATGAAACCGGCCAGATCGTTGGCAGTGATGTTTTGCCCTTTGATGATGTGGAGCAGGCCAGCATGGCGGTCGCGGCTCTGGACGGGAGGTTGGTATGAGCCTTTGGACAGCTGAGGAGGCGGCAGCGGCCACCGGTGGTCAGGCGATTGGCGACTGGAGCGTGAATGGCATCTCCATCGACACCCGCAGCATTGCGGCGGGCGATCTCTTTGTGGCGCTGAAGGCGGCGCGCGATGGCCATGACTTCGTGGCGCAGGCGCTGGAGAAAGGTGCTGGTGCGGCGCTGGTCTCGCGCAGGCCCGAGGGCGTCGGTGACGATGCGCCGCTGTTGCTGGTGAATGACGTGCAGGCCGGGCTGGAGGCTCTGGGCCGGGCAGGTCGTGCGCGCACGGATGCACGGGTGATCGCGGTCACCGGATCGGTCGGCAAGACCTCGACCAAGGAAATGCTGGCGCGGATGCTGTCCGATCAGGGGCGCACCCATGCGGCTGTTGCCAGCTATAACAACCATTGGGGCGTGCCGCTGACGCTGGCGCGGATGCCGCGGGACACCGAATTTGCCGTCATTGAGATCGGCATGAATCACCCCGGTGAAATCAGCCCGCTTGCCAAACAGGCGCGTCCGCATGTGGCGATGGTCACCACCGTGGCGCCGGTGCATCTGGAGGCCTTTGACGGGATCGAGGGCATCGCCGCCGAGAAAGCCGCCATCATCGACGGGCTGGAGCCGGGCGGTGTTGCGGTGCTGAACGCCGATATTGCCGAGGCTCCGATCCTGCACTCCGTTGCCGAGGAGGCTGCGCGCCCTGCGCAGTGGTTTGGCACCGGTCAGGGGCCGATCGTGCCGGGCTATCGCCTGACCGGAACCGCCTCACGCGGGGATGAGACAGAGGCCGAGGTCACGCTGCCGGATGGGCAGCGATATCGCCTGAATATCCAGTCGCTTGGCGCCCATTTTGCGATGAACGCGCTTGGCGCGCTGGCCTGTCTGGCGGCGCTGGGTCTGGATCTGGCCAAGGCCGTGCAAAGCCTGTCGCTCTGGTCGCCGGTCACCGGGCGCGGGGCGCGTGAAACCGTGACGCTTGGCGCGGGGCGGGGCGAGATCCTGCTGCTGGATGACAGTTACAACGCCAATCCGACCTCGGTCGCGGCGGCGCTGGCGGTGCTGGCCGCGACCCCCTGCGCGGGGCGGCGGATTGCCTATCTGGGCGATATGAAGGAGCTGGGACCGCAGGAGGCCGAGCTGCACGCGGCCCTTGCCGATCTGCCCGCGATGGCGGATCTCGATGTGGTGCATTGCATCGGCCCGCTGATGGGGGCACTCCATGCGGCGTTGCCTGCGGACAAACGCGGTGGTCACTATGCCAGCAGCGGTGATGTGCAGGCGGAACTGGCGGGTCAGATCGCGGCGGGGGATGTGGTTCTGGCCAAGGGGTCGCTCAGCATGGCGCTGGCCAAGGTTGTTGACGGCATCCGCGAATTGGGCCATGGCGAGGCCACTTACTGAACTTTGACGAACTGAGGACCGGCTGACATGCTCTATTGGTTAACCGCGCTGTCGGATGGGGGCGATCTTTTCAACCTCTTCCGCTACATCACCTTCCGCGCGGGCGGGGCGTTTCTGACGGCGCTTCTGTTTGGGTTTCTGTTTGGGCCACCGCTGATCAATGTGCTGCGCAAGAAGCAGGGCAAGGGTCAGCCGATCCGTGATGACGGCCCCGAAGGGCATCTGGCAAAGGCCGGTACGCCCACCATGGGCGGGCTGCTCATCGTCGGCGCGCTGGTGACGGCGACGCTGCTCTGGGCGCGCTGGGACAATCCCTTTGTCTGGCTGGTGCTGTTTGTGACGCTGTCCTTTGCGCTGATCGGTTTTGCCGATGATTATGCCAAGGTCTCCAAGCAGAACACCGCAGGCGTACCGGGCAAGCTGCGGCTGGCGCTTGGGATCACCATTGCGGTGATCGCCGCCCTCTGGGCCTCGGCCTATCATCCGGTGGAGTTGCAGAACCAGCTGGCGCTGCCGGTGTTCAAGGATACGCTGATCAACCTTGGTCTGTTCTACGTGCCGTTTTCGATCTGCGTGATCGTCGGCGCGGCCAATGCGGTGAACCTGACCGATGGGCTTGACGGGCTGGCGATTATGCCGGTGATGATCGCGACCTCGACCCTTGGGGTGATTGCCTATGCGGTGGGGCGTGTGGACTTTACCGAATATCTGGATGTGCATTACGTGCCCGGCACCGGGGAAATCCTGATCTTTGCCGCGGCGCTGTTTGGTGGCGGTCTGGGCTTCCTTTGGTACAATGCGCCGCCAGCGGCGGTGTTCATGGGCGATACCGGCTCGCTCGCCCTTGGCGGCGCCTTGGGCGCCATCGCGGTGGTCACCAAACACGAGCTGGTGCTGGCGATTGTCGGCGGGCTGTTCGTGGTGGAGGCGCTGTCGGTGATCATTCAGGTGCTCTATTTCAAGCGCACCGGCAAACGGGTCTTCCTGATGGCGCCGATCCATCACCACTATGAGAAAAAGGGCTGGGCGGAGCCGACCATCGTGATCCGCTTCTGGATCATCTCGCTGATCCTCGCGATGATTGGTCTGGCCACGCTGAAAGTGCGCTGAGCCACGCCGGATCGCCGCCGCGCAGGTCATCCTGCGGGGCGGTGTGCCGATATGGTCTGATATCTGAAACCGCTCGGGGCTGAAAATGCTTCGGGCGGTTTTGCGTAAGAAGAAGGCGGCGCCGCCGGAGGGGCGGAGGGTGGATGACCTTTGCCAGGGGTCATCTCCGTCTGTCGGCCTGTGCGGATCCCCATACGCCCGGAGTCTTGACCTTGAAAGGGTCAGTTGGGCGGGGACGTTCTCCTGATCTTGGTGTTGCAACGGATGTGAGCATAACGCTGCCGCCTGAACGGATGGTAAGCCCTGCGTGCGCCGGGCTGGCAACGGCGGCTCAGAACACCGACCAGTCCATCTCTCGCGCCAGCCGCTCCATCGCTTCGGTGCCCAGTTTCGAATTGCCGTTGCGGTCCAGCCCCGGCGACCAGACGGCGATGCTGGCCTTGCCCGGTACGCTGGCCAGAATACCACCGCCAACCCCGCTTTTGGCGGGCAGGCCGACGCGATAGGCGAACTCGCCCGAGCCATCGTAATGCCCGCAGGTCAGCATCAGCGCATTGAGCCGTCGCACCCGGTCCAGCGAGACCAGCCGCGGACCGACACCGGCGCCGATCAGGAAGCGGCCGGCACGGGCCAGCTGGGTGGTGGTCAGCTCGGTGGCGCAATGGTGGAAATAAGTGCCGAGCACCTTGTCCGGGTCATTCTTGAGATTACCGCAGGAGGCAAGGAAATGGGCATGGGCGAAATTGCGGTGCCCATGGGCGGTTTCGGAGCGGGCAACCGCGCCATTGATGTGGATATCGTCATCCTCGGCGGCGGCGCGGATAAAGCCCAGGAATTCGGCCAGCGCATCGCGCGGTTCGCGGCCCGCCAGCACCTCATCCGTGGTGACAATGGCGCCTGCATTCACAAATGGATTGCGCGGGCGGCCGCGTTCATGTTCCAGCTGCACGATGGAGTTGAAGGCGGTGCCGGAGGGTTCGCGACCAACCCGCTGCCAGAGCTGATCGCCGGAGCGCCCGAGCGCAATCGCCAGCGTAAAAAGCTTGGTGATGCTCTGGGCCGAGAACCGCGTGGCGGCATCCCCGGCGCTGTAGATCTGGCCGTCGGCGGTGGCCACGGAGATGGCAAACTGGTGGGGATCGACTTGCCCCAGTTCGGGAATGTAGCTGGCCACGTCGCCCCGGTCGGGATCGTCGCGAAGATCGCGGTTGATGGCATCGAGGATCTGCTGCAATCGCGCGTCCATGGCTGTGGGGCCTCCCAATTTTTGGCCGACACTAGCCGGGTGTCGGCGGACTGGCAAACGCAACGGGACTGGTGTTGGTTCCCCTGATCGGGTAGCGATTCGAGCAAAGATCAAATGGGAGGGCAGGCGATGATCCCTGTGACCGGATTCGAAGGCGCAACTGTAGCGGTGCTGGGGCTTGGACGGTCTGGCCTTGCCACCGCGCGGGCCTTGCGTGCAGGCGGGGCAGAGCCGGTCTGCTGGGATGACAACCCCGGCGCGCGGGCCCGGGCCGAGGTCGAGGGGTTCACCTGCCGGGATCTGCTGAAATCCGGCGCCTTTGACGATGTTGCATCGCTGATCGTCTCGCCGGGTATTCCGCATCTCTACCCCAAACCCAACCCGGTGATCCGCGCAGCGCTGGTGGCGGGGGTGCCGGTGGACAATGATATCGGGTTGTTCTTCCGGTCCATCGCGACCCAGGGCTGGGAGCAATACGATCAGGCGCCGCGCATCGTGGCGGTCACTGGCTCCAACGGCAAATCCACCACGGTGGCGCTGCTCCACCATATTCTTCAGGAGGCCGGTCGCGAAAGCCAGCTGGCGGGCAATATCGGCCGCGGTGTGCTGGATATTGATCCGCCGGGCTCCGGGGGCGTGGTGGTGCTGGAGCTGTCGAGCTATCAGACCGATCTGGCGCGGGCGCTGACGCCGGATGTGGCGGTGTTCACCAACCTCAGCCCCGATCATCTGGACCGGCACGCGGGCATGGGCGGCTATTTCGCGGCCAAACGCCGACTGTTTGCCGAAGGCGGCCCGGATCGTGCGATCATTGGCGTCGATGAGGATGAGGGGCTGTATCTGGCCGGTCAGCTGTCGGAGGCGGCCAGCGATGACCGGGTGATCCGCATTTCGGCCAGCCAGAAACTGACCGGACCGGGCTGGCAGGTCTTTGCCCGCAAAGGGTTCCTGAGCGAATACCGCAAGGGGCGGCAGGCGGCTTCGATTGATCTGCGTCAGATGCAGGGGCTGCCGGGCGCGCATAACCATCAGAATGCCTGTGCGGCCTATGCGGCAGCGCGGGCACTGGGGCTGGCCCCCCGCCTGATCGAGGAGGCGCTGGCCAGCTATCCGGGTCTGCCGCATCGCAGCCAGACCATCGCGACCCATCAGGGGGTGCGCTATGTGAATGACAGCAAGGCCACCAACCTTGACAGCGCGACCAAGGCGCTGAGCGCGTTTGACAATATCCGCTGGATCTGTGGCGGGCTGGAGAAAGAGGGCGGCCTGGACGCTCTGCGCGGCCAGACCGGCAAAGTGCGCAAGGCCTATGTGATCGGTCGCGAGGCGGCAGGCTTTGCCATGCAGCTGGATGTGGAGGCCGAGGTCTGCATCACCATGGCGCAGGCGGTGGCCCGGGCCGCCGCTGAGGCGGAGGCGGGTGATACCGTCCTGCTGGCCCCGGCGGCAGCGAGTTTCGACCAATATGACAACTTCGAGCAGCGCGGAGAGGATTTCATTGCCGAGGTGCAGAAGCGACAGGGGGAGGCCCCGGCGCAACCCGATGGGGAGGCAATCTGATGGCCGAGACGACAGCGCCGCAGAACACGGTGATGCTGGCCTTTCAAGTCATTCCCCGGCTGCGTGAGGGCAATAACTTCGAGGTTGTGGACCGCGCGATTGATGTGGTGAAGGCCTCAGGCCTGCCGTTTCAGGTGGGGGCGATGGAGACCACGATGCGTGGTGAGCTGGATCAGCTGCTGGGGATCGTGAAACAGGCCGAACAGGCCTGTCTCGATGCCGGGGCGGTGGAGGTGATCACCAATATCAAGATCCATACCACCACGCCTGATGCGCATGACACCTTCTGCACCTATACGCGCGGCGTCACGCCGGCCAATAAGGTGTTTATCGAGGAGTGACGCGAGGGGTGAACGGGGCGGCGTTTCGGGCTGGCCCGAGCGGAGACGCCCGAGGCTCAGCCCTTGGCGGCGATAGCGGTTCCGGCCGCGACGCCGGAGGCCCAGGCCCATTGGAAGTTATAGCCGCCCAGCCATCCGGTCACATCAACCGCTTCGCCAATCGCATAAAGCCCCGGAACCGTCTTGGCCTCCATGCTCTTTGACGACAGCGCATCGGTGTCGATGCCGCCCAGCGTCACCTCGGCGGTGCGATAGCCTTCGCTGCCCGAAGGGGTGAGCGTCCAGTTTTCCAGTTGGTCGCAGAGATCGCGCAAGGCGGCGTCGGACTGGTCGGCGAGCCGCCCCTTCAGGGCGAATTCAGGGGCCAGGAACTCCACCAGCCGTCCGGGCAGGTGACGGGCCAGTTCGGTGGTCAGATCCTTGCGCCCGGTTTCCTGACGCTGGCGGCGCAGGTGATCAAACAGCGGCGTTTGCGGGATCAGGTTGACGCGGATCTGCTCCCCCTCGCGCCAGTAGGAGGACAGTTGCAGCACCGAGGGGCCGGAGAGGCCGCGATGGGTGAACAACAGCGCCTCGTCAAAACTGGTGCGCTCATTGGAAAGCCGTGCGGGCAGGGCGACGCCCGCAAGAGGTTTGAAGCGGTCTTCGGAGAAGGTGAACGGCACCAGTGCCGGGCGGGTTTCGGTCAGCGGCAGCTCAAACTGGCGCGCCAGATCATAGGCCAGACCGGTCGCGCCCATCTTCGGGATCGACTTGCCGCCGGTGGCAATCACCAGATTGCGCGCGGTCAGCACCTGCGGCTTGCCCTCTCGCTCCACCGCGACGCGAAACCCATCCGGGCTGCGGCTTACCGAGGTGACGGACGTCTGCAACCAAAGCTCGGCCCCGGCGGCCTGCATCTCCTGCACCAGCATGGCGACGATCTGTTTGGCCGAGCCATCACAGAACAGCTGGCCCAGTGTCTTTTCATGCCAGGCGATGCCGTGGCGGTCCACCAGCTCGATGAAATCCCACTGGGTGTAGCGCGCCATGGCGGATTTGCAGAAATGCGGGTTCTGCGACAGGTAGTTTTCGGGGCTGGCGTACATATTGGTGAAATTGCAGCGCCCGCCACCGGAAATGCGGATTTTCTCGCCCGGCGCCTTGGCGTGATCAATCACCAGCGTGCCTGCGCCGGAGCGGGTTGCACACATCATGCCGGCCGCGCCGGCGCCAAGGATCAGGGTTTCATATGCCATGCCCGGCCATAGGCGCGGATAACTGCCAAAGGCAAGAGGAAGAGGGTGGCCTGAGGCAAAGTTTCCGGTTACTGTTTGCCTAACGATCCCGAAAACGGGACGGATGACGAGGCAGATAGTGGCGGTACTTCCATGACTGAAATGGTCTATGGCGCGCTCCCCGTACAGGCGGGCGAGCCGATTCTACCCAAATGGTGGCGGACGCTGGACAAATGGACGATGTCCTGCGTCCTGATGTTGTTTGTCATCGGGCTGCTCTTGGGGCTGGCCGCTTCGGTGCCGCTGGCCGAGCGCAATGGGTTTGACAATTTCCACTATGTCGAGCGGCAGGCGATTTTTGGCATCACCGGGCTGGTGGCGATGCTGATCACCTCGATGATGTCGCCAACACTGGTGCGGCGACTGGCGGTGATCGGTTTTATCTGCGCCTTTGTCGCGCTGGCGCTGCTGCCGGTGTTTGGCACCGATTTCGGCAAGGGCGCGACGCGCTGGTACAGCCTCGGCTTTGCCTCGTTGCAGCCGTCGGAGTTCCTGAAGCCCGGATTCATCGTGGTGGCGGCCTGGATGATCGCCGCGAGCCAGCAGATCAACGGCCCGCCGGGCACGCTGATGTCCTTTGGCCTGTGCCTGACGGTGGTGCTGATGCTGGTGATGCAGCCTGATTTTGGTCAGGCCTGTCTGGTGCTGTTTGGCTGGGGCGTGATGTATTTCGTGGCCGGTGCACCGATGCTGCTGTTGGTGATCATGGCGGCGGTGGTCGTGATGGGCGGGGTTGTGGCCTATTCCAGCTCCGAGCATTTTGCCCGCCGCATCGACGGCTTCCTGAACCCTGAAATCGACCCGACCACCCAGATGGGCTATGCCACCAATGCCATCCGCGAAGGTGGGTTGTTCGGTGTCGGCGTTGGCGAGGGCGAGGTGAAATGGTCGCTGCCGGATGCCCATACCGATTTCATCATCGCAGTGGCGGCCGAGGAATACGGGCTGGTGCTGGTGGTGATCCTGATCCTGCTTTATTCGGCGGTGGTGGCCCGCACGCTGTTCCGGCTGATGCGGGAGCGCGACACGTTTATCCGGCTTGCCGGAACCGGTCTTGTCTGTACCTTTGGCGTGCAGGCGATGATCAACATGGGCGTTGCGGTGCGGCTCTTGCCGGCCAAGGGCATGACTCTGCCGTTTGTGAGCTACGGTGGCTCCTCGCTGATTGCCGGCGGGATCGCGGTGGGGATGTTGCTGGCGTTTTCGCGGTCGCGCCCGCAGGGCGAGATTGCAGATTTCCTGCGCGGACACGGGCGCGGCTGAGCCTGCCCGATTGAAGCGCACCCCTCGGTCTGCCCTGCGCGGTCGGGGGGGTGAGTGAGCAGAGACAGAAAGACCGAAAATACGATGGCGCAGAAATTGCTCTTGATGGCGGCGGGTGGCACCGGGGGGCATATGTTCCCCGCGCAGGCCCTGGCCGAGGCGATGCTGAGACGCGGCTGGCGGGTGAAACTGTCAACGGACGCGCGGGGCGCGCGGTACACCGGCGGCTATCCGCATACCACCGAGATTGCCGAGGTGCCCTCGGCCACCTTTGCCCGCGGCGGGCTGCTGGCCAAGGCGATGGTCGCGCCGAAGATCGCCGCAGGTGTCACAAGGATGGCGATGCAGATGCGGCGGGACCGGCCTGACGTGGTGGTCGGCTTTGGCGGCTATCCGTCGATCCCGGCACTGGGGGCTGCGACCCTGCTGAAGCTGCCGCGTATGATCCATGAACAGAACGGCGTGCTGGGCCGGGTCAATCAGCTGTTTGCTCCCCGTGTGGCCGGGGTGGCCTGTGGCGTCTGGCCCACGGCGCTGCCGGAGGGGGTTGATGGCGTCCATGTCGGCAACCCGGTGCGCGCTGCGGTGCTGGAGCGGGCAGGGGCCGGTTATATTCCGCCGGGTGACTATCCGATGTCGGTGCTGGTGATGGGCGGCAGCCAGGGCGCGCGGATTCTGTCGGATGTGGTGCCCGCAGCGATTGCCGCACTGCCAGAGGCGCTGCGCAGCCGGTTGCGGGTCTCGCATCAGGCGCGCGATGAAGATGGTGCACGGGTTGCGCAATTCTACGCCGAACAGGGGATCGCGGCGGATGTGCAGCCGTTTTTCACCGATGTGCCCGCCCGCATGTCGGAGGCGCAGCTGGTGATCTCGCGCTCCGGTGCGTCGTCGGTTGCGGATATCTCGGTGATCGGCCGCCCGTCGATCCTGATCCCCTTTGCCGCGGCGGCTGGCGATCACCAGAGCGCCAATGCCCGTGGGCTGGTCGATGCCGGGGCGGCGATCCTGATCCCGGAAAGCGCTCTTGACGTTTCGGCGCTGACAGAGCAAATGAGCGCGGTTCTCAGCAATCCCGATGGTGCCAGCCAGATGGCACGGGCCGCCTTGCAAGTGGGTATTCCCGATGCGACCGAGCGGCTGGTGGGGCTTGTTGAACAGCTGTCCGAGGAAGGAATGACATGAACCCTGCGACCAAACTCCCCGGTGATGTGGGCCCGATCCATTTTGTTGGCATCGGCGGCATCGGCATGTCCGGCATCGCCGAAGTGCTGCTGAACCTTGGCTATGTGGTGCAGGGCTCGGATCTGAAAGCGTCAAAGATCACCAACCGGCTGGAAGAGCTGGGCGCGCGGATCTTTGTCGGGCAGGCGGCAGAAAATCTGGAAGATGCGGCGGTTGTGGTCATTTCCTCGGCGATCAAACCGGGCAATCCAGAGCTGGACGAGGCGCGCCTGCGTGGCCTGCCGGTGGTCCGCCGGGCCGAAATGCTGGCCGAGCTGATGCGGCTCAAATCCAACATCGCCATCGCAGGCACCCATGGCAAGACAACGACCACCACCATGATGGCGGAGCTGATGGTGGCCGGTCATTTCGACCCGACCATTGTCAATGGCGGCATCATTCACGCCTATGGGTCGAACGCACGGATGGGCCAGGGCGAGTGGATGGTGGTTGAGGCCGACGAAAGCGACGGCACCTTTAACCGCCTGCCCGCAACCATTGCGATCGTCACCAATATCGACCCTGAGCATATGGAGCATTGGGGCGATTTCGATACGCTGCGGGACGGGTTTTATGACTTTGTCTCCAATATTCCCTTCTACGGCGTCGCGGTCTGCTGCACCGACCATCCCGAGGTGCAGGCTCTGGTTGGCCGGATCACCGACCGCCGGGTCGTGACCTATGGGTTCAACGCGCAGGCAGATGTGCGGGCGGTCAACCTGACCTACAAGGCGGGCGTGGCGCATTTTGATATTCATCTTCAGGCCGAGGATCGCGTGATCGAGGGCTGCACTCTGCCGATGCCGGGGGATCACAATGTCTCCAACGCGCTGTCGGCAGTGGCCGTGGCGCGCCATCTGGGCATGAAAAGCAGCGAGATCCGCGAGGCTCTGGCGGCCTTTGGCGGCGTCAACCGCCGCTTCACCAAAGTGGGCGAAGTGGACGGTGTCACCATTATTGACGACTACGGCCACCACCCGGTCGAGATCACTGCCGTGCTGAAAGCGGCCCGGCAGGCCTGCGAGGGCCGGGTGATCGCGGTGCATCAGCCGCACCGTTATTCGCGCCTGTCCAGCCTGTTCGAGGATTTCTGCGCCTGTTTCAACGAGGCCGATGTGGTCGCCATCGCCGAGGTCTTTGCCGCGGGCGAAGACCCGATCGAGGGCGCCGGGCGCGACGATCTGGTGGCCGGTCTGATCCGTCATGGCCATCGCCATGCCCGCGCGCTGCTGGACGAACCCGATCTGGAGCGGCTGGTGCGTGAACAGGCCCGACCCGGCGATATGGTCGTCTGCCTTGGGGCGGGTACCATCAGCGCCTGGGCCAATGGTCTGCCCGAGCGGTTGCGGGGCTGAGGGTGGCTGGCGTGATCTCCTATCCGCGGGCGAGGGTCCCGGCGGTTGAGGCAGCGCCATGCTGAGCCTGCTGGCCTCTGTCCTGTGGGTGTTCATTGCCACCGGCGTGGCCGCCCTGCCGGTTCGCTGGCAGCGCGGGCCGGGGATTGCGCTGGTCGCTGTGGCGCCGGTGCTGATCTATTTCCTGGGGCGTGACCACGGCTGGTTTGCCGCTGCCTTTGGCTGTTTTGCGCTGGTGTCGATGTTCCGCCGTCCGCTGCTGCATGTGCTGTCGCGCCTGCGCCGGGCCTCCGGGCCGGAGGTTGGCGAATGACGCAGTCGCTGATCCTGGCCTGTCTCTGGGTGGTGGCCGCCAATGTGCTGGCGATGCTGCCGAGCCGGGACAATCACTGGTCGCGCGCCTATCTCCTGATTGCCTTTGGCATCCCGCTGCTGGGCTATGTCACCTATGAAAACGGTCCCTGGTGGGGGCTGGCGGCGCTGTTTGCGGGCATGTCGATGCTGCGCTGGCCGGTGATCTATCTGGGCCGCTGGCTGCGCAACCGCCTGAGCCGCAGCTGAACCCCGCCGATTTCCACGAATGAGCGCTCTGCCCTTTGCGCCGGGCTACGGGCTGGGCCATTGTGTGCATGGGCAAAACCGGAGTACACGCAGGGCCGGTCCGGGCTGCTGAGTCTCGTCGTCGTTTGCCCGCTGGGTGCTGCGTCGGCTCGCTTGGCCGGGGTGGACGCCAAGACAGGCAGGGGCAGAGCATATGAACATCGACGGGCTGCGCGGCAAGCTTCATCCGAATCGCGATCTGGCAGGGTTGACCTGGCTGCGGGTTGGCGGACCGGCGGACTATCTGTTTCAGCCTGCCGATGTGGAGGATCTGGCGCATGTTTTGCGGTCTCTGGATCCGTCGGTGCCGGTGTTCCCGATGGGGGTCGGCTCAAACCTGATCGTGCGTGATGGCGGGTTGCGGGCGCTGGTGATCCGGCTGGGGCGCGGGTTCAACGCGATTGAGGTCGAGGGCGACACGGTGACCGCTGGCGCTGCTGCGCTGGATGCCCATGTGGCCCGCAAGGCCGCGGATGCGGGGGTGGATCTGACATTTCTGCGCACCATTCCCGGATCGATCGGTGGCGCGGTGCGGATGAATGCCGGTTGCTATGGCAGCTATGTCGCAGATGTCTTTCAGTCGGCAACGGTGGTGCTGCGCAGCGGTGAAGTGGTGAGGCTGAGCGGTGAGGACCTGAAATTCGCCTACCGCCAGAGCGACCTGCCGGAGGGGGCGGTGCTGGTGTCGGCGGTGTTGCGCGGCCCGATGGGTGATCCCGAAGCCCTGCATGCGCGCATGGAAGAGCAGCTGGCCAAACGCGATGCCACCCAGCCGACAAAGGACCGGTCAGCCGGGTCGACCTTTCGCAATCCGGCGGGGTTTTCATCGACCGGTCAGGCCGATGATGTCCATGATCTGAAGGCCTGGAAAGTGATTGATGATGCCGGAATGCGCGGCGCCCGGCGCGGCGGTGCGCAGATGAGCGAGAAGCATTCCAATTTCTTGATTAACACAGGTGGCGCATCTGCCGCAGATCTTGAGGGATTGGGCGAAGATGTCAGAAAAGAGGTTTACGCCAATTCTGGCATAACGCTAGAGTGGGAAATCATGCGGGTGGGGGATCCGCTTTCCAAATAGCCGATAAAGGCCATGTTTTTCAGGGGGTTACCTCTGATCAGCAGGTCGCTCCTGTGGGAATCGCAGCAGCTGGCGAACTGGAAAAGCGCGATCTTGGTAAAGGCACTGTTAACGGGCCGGTAACGTTTATGACGTTAATGTGGTGACAGCGAACCACAGTGGTCCGTCCGGTGCGGGGAATAAGCCTCGCAAGACGAAAAAGCAGGCCTTGGCCTGCGCGAATTGGGGTCAATTTACGACCGCATAACAAGGGGCGAGAAGCCCCGGAACATTTGAGGCGCTTGTCGTGAGTAAGTCGAGCAGGACACTCCCGAAAGTGGCGGTATTGATGGGTGGTCCCTCGGCTGAACGCGAGGTGTCTTTGTCCACAGGGCGCGAATGCGCCACCGCGCTGCGGGACGAGGGATATCAGGTTACAGAACTGGACGCGGGTCCGGATCTCGCGGCGCGTTTGCAGGCGGATCGTCCTGACGTGGTGTTCAACGCCCTGCATGGCCGCTGGGGCGAGGATGGCTGCGTGCAGGGGCTCCTGGAATGGCTCGGCATCCCCTATACCCACTCCGGCGTGCTGGCCTCTGCCCTGGCGATGGACAAGCAGCGGGCCAAATCCATCTATCGGGCCGCAGGTCTGCCGGTTGTCGAGAGCGGCATCTATTCCAAGACCGAGGTGATGGCCGGCCATGTGATGGCGCCGCCCTATGTGGTGAAGCCGAATAACGAAGGCTCCAGCGTGGGGGTCTATCTGGTGAATGAAGTCGCCAACGGTCCGCCGCAGCTGTCGCAGGACATGCCCGATCAGGTGATGGTCGAGAGCTTTGCCCCCGGCCGCGAGCTGACCACCACCGTACTGGGCGACAGACCACTGACGGTGACCGATATCCTGACCGACGGCTGGTATGACTATGACGCCAAGTACAAACCCGGTGGCTCGCGTCATGTGCTGCCTGCGGATCTCCCGGAGGAGATCTTTGCGCTCTGTCTCGAACATGCAGTGAAGGCCCATGAGGCGCTGGGGTGCCGGGGCATCAGCCGCACCGATTTTCGCTGGGACGAGACGCGCGGCGCCGAGGGGCTGATCCTGCTGGAGACCAATACCCAGCCCGGAATGACGCCGACGTCGCTGACGCCGGAGCAGGCGGAACATGTGGGTATGACATTCGGGCAGCTCTGCGCCTGGTTGGTTGAGGATGCGACATGCCCTCGCTGATCACGCGGTTTCGCAAACCTCGCGAGGGGCGTTCCGATCCTGCCCCCTCCCGTCTGACCTATCGCATCCAGCGCTGGATGCTGACCCCGGGCATTCGCTTTGGTGTGCGTTTTGGCATTCCCTTCTGTCTGGTCTTTGTGGCCGGCACCGTGTTCATGGCCGATGAGGCGCGACGCGACCGGTTGCAGGTGATGATCAGCGATCTGCGGGCCTCGATCGAGGAGCGCCCCGAATTCATGGTCAATGTGATGGCCATCGACGGGGCGGGGCGCAGCGTGGCCGAAGATATTCGCGAAGTGGTGCCGATTGATTTTCCCATCAGCTCCTTCGATCTGGATCTGGCCCAGATCCGCGATGAAATCACCGGTCTGGATCCGGTGCGGACGGCGGATGTGCGGATCCGCCCGGGTGGGGTGCTTCAGGTCACGGTGGAAGAGCGCAAACCCGCAGTTGTCTGGCGCAGCCGCGAAGGTCTGGCGCTGCTGGATGCCAATGGCGTGCATGTGGCTGAGCTGGGCGCGCGCAATATGCACCCGGATCTGCCGCTGGTGGCCGGGCGCAATGCCGACGACGCCATTGAGGAGGCGCTGCGGCTGTTTGCGGTGGCCAAGCCGCTGGGACCGCGGATGCGTGGGCTGGTGCGGATTGGCGAACGGCGCTGGGATCTGGTGCTGGACCGTGGCCAGCGGATCATGCTGCCGGCCGAAAATCCGGTGCCCGCATTGGAGCGGGTGATTGCCGTCAGCGAAGTGCGCGACCTTCTGGAGCGTGATGTGGCGGTGGTGGATATGCGCCTGGCGGCGCGTCCAACCGTAAGAATGACCGAAAACGCCGTCGAGGACTGGTGGCGGATCCGACAGTTGAACGCAGGCGGGCTATGATATGACCGATCTCTACCAATCCCAAAGAGCCATGCGGCAGATGCGACGTCAGGCGATGCAGCGCGGTGTTGTGGCCATTCTGGATGTGGGCAGTTCCAAGATTGCCTGTCTGGTGCTGCGTTTCGACGGCACCGGGCGGCTGAGCGAGGATAATTCCATTGGGTCCCTGGCGGGGCAGTCGGGGTTCCGGGTGATCGGCGCGGCCACCACGCGCTCGCGCGGGGTGCAGTTCGGCGAGATCACCGCCATG
Source organism: Phaeobacter sp. JH20_02 (assembly GCF_048056915.1). Taxonomy (NCBI): domain Bacteria; kingdom Pseudomonadati; phylum Pseudomonadota; class Alphaproteobacteria; order Rhodobacterales; family Roseobacteraceae; genus Phaeobacter; species Phaeobacter sp. JH20_02. The sequence goes on from NZ_JAYMVP010000022.1 coordinate 478,457, forward strand.
CAGGAAACCGAACGCGCGATCCGCACGGCGGTTCAGGCCGCGCAGAAGATGGCCGAGGTGCGGGTGGATCACGTGATCGCCTGTTTTTCCGGGGCCAATCCGCGATCCTACGGGCTGGATGCGCAGGTGGATCTGGAAGGTCAGGTGGTGACCGAGAATGAAATCGCCCGCGTGCTGGCGGCCTGCGAGGTGCCGGAATATGGCGCTGGACGCGAGGTGCTGCATGCCCAGCCGGTGAACTTTGCGCTGGACAACCGGTCGGGTCTGAATGACCCGCGCGGGCAGATGGGGCAGACCCTTGCAGCGGATATGCACATGCTGACGGTTGATGCGCTGACCGTGCAGAATCTGGTGCGCTGCATCCAGCGCTGTGATCTGGAGCTGGCGGGCATCGCGTCCTCGGCCTATGCGTCCGGGTTTGCGGCACTGGTTGAGGATGAGCAGGAGCTGGGGGCGGCCTGTATCGACATGGGCGGCGGCTCGACCTCGATTTCGGTCTTTATGAAGAAACATATGATCTATGCCGATGCGGTGCGTATGGGCGGTGATCACATCACCAGCGATATTTCTATGGGGCTGGGGGTGCCAACGGCCAACGCCGAGCGGATCAAGACCTTTCACGGTGGCGTCCATGCCACCGGCGCCGATGACCGCGAGATGATTGATATCCACGCCGATACCGGCGACTGGGAACATGACCGCCGCACTGTCAGCCGGGCTGAACTGATCGGGATCATGCGGCCGCGCGTCGAAGAGATCCTTGAAGAGGTGCGCGCCCGTCTGGATGCCGCCGGGTTTGACAGCCTGCCAAGCCAGCAGATCGTGCTGACCGGAGGCTCCAGCCAGATTATGGGTCTGGACGGGCTGGCGAGCCGGGTTCTGGGGCAGCAGGTGCGCCTCGGCCGGCCTTTGCGGGTTCACGGCCTGCCGCAGTCGGCAACCGGTCCCGGCTTTGCCTCCGCCGTTGGTCTCAGCCTGTTTGCCGCCCATCCGCAGGATGAGTGGTGGGATTTTGAGATGCCGGTGGACCGCAACGCCAGCGGCACGCTGAAACGGGCGGTAAAATGGTTCCGCGACAACTGGTGAGGCCTCTGTCGGAGTAGGGGGGACAGGCCCGCTCCGCGCCTTCGCAGTGCCGCCTTCATTAATCAAATGTTAACGAAAAACTTCGCTGGCAAGGCGGTTTCGCGGGTGACAGCGAAATCCTGCCGCGTTAATGTTCCGGTAACGACCGCATCATGCGGCGCATGTAGGCCGAGCAGTGGCCACCAGTATCAGTGACGAGATGTGCTTTCGAGGGCTTTGGTTTTCGGAGGCTGCCGTCATGTTGTGGTGTGTTGCTGGGCTTTCCACAGCATTTGCCAAAATCGGCGAAATGTCGCGAAATTAGACAATACTATGTCTATATTTTGTGGAAAATAGCGCTTTTTTGGATGACGCGACTCGTGCTGCGCGGTAGGATTGTCGCAAAGATGGACAGGAATAGGCCCTTGCGGGAGGGCTGATAACACAGGCGGAACGAGCATGACCTTGAACCTTTCGATGCCCGGCCAGGAAGAGCTGAAGCCCCGGATTACCGTGTTTGGCGTCGGCGGGGCAGGCGGCAATGCCGTCAACAACATGATCGACAAACAGCTGGACGGCGTGGATTTTGTCGTCGCCAATACCGACGCGCAGGCGCTGCAGCAAAGCGCCTCCAAAAGCCGCGTCCAGCTGGGCATCAAAGTCACCGAAGGTCTGGGCGCCGGCGCGCGCCCCTCGGTTGGGTCTGCCGCCGCTGAAGAAAGCATTGAACAGATCGTTGATCACCTCGCGGGGGCGCATATGTGCTTTATCACCGCAGGTATGGGCGGCGGCACCGGCACCGGGGCTGCGCCGATCATCGCGCAGGCCGCCCGTGAACTGGGTGTGCTGACCGTTGGTGTTGTCACCAAGCCGTTCCAGTTCGAAGGCAACAAGCGGATGCGTCAGGCCGAGGAGGGTGTCGAAGCCCTGCAAAAGGTCGTCGATACGCTGATCATCATTCCGAACCAGAATCTGTTCCGTCTGGCCAATGAAAAGACCACCTTCACCGAGGCGTTCTCGATGGCGGATGATGTCCTTTATCAGGGTGTCAAAGGCGTGACCGATCTGATGGTGCGTCCGGGTCTCATCAACCTCGACTTTGCGGACGTGCGCGCCGTGATGGACGAGATGGGCAAGGCGATGATGGGCACCGGCGAGGCCGAGGGCGAAGATCGCGCCGTGCAGGCCGCCGAGAAGGCCATCGCGAACCCGCTGCTGGACGAAATCAGCCTCAAGGGTGCGAAGGGTGTTCTGATCAACATCACCGGCGCACATGACCTGACCCTGTTTGAACTGGACGAAGCGGCCAACCGCATTCGCGAAGAGGTCGATCCCAACGCAAACATCATCGTCGGCTCGACCCTCGACACCGCGATGGAAGGTAAGATGCGGGTTTCCGTTGTGGCGACCGGTATTGATGCCGTGGATGTGCACACCGACATTCCGGTGCCGCGCCGTCCGATGTCGGCACCGCTGAAGCAGACCGTCAGCGTCGAAGACAGCCGCAGCGCCGCGCCGCTGGAGCTGAGCACCCCGGTTGAGCAGCCCGCAGCTGCCGCCGAACCCGTGGTCGCCGCTCAGGAAGAGCCGTCGCTGTTTGCGGAATTCGACGATGGTCAGGCCGCCGCTGAAGGTCACTATGAAGAGGTGCTGGAGGACGCGGGCGAACAGCTGGGCGCCGACGGTCTGCCCGCACCGGCCTATCAGGGCACGCCCGCGCCGGAATTCCAGCCGCAGGCCGAAGTTGCGGCCCATCAGGCCGAGAGCTTTGTGGCACCAAAGGCGCCCGCACCCGGTACCCCGTCGCCAGAGGCGATCGTGCGGCTTCAGGCGGCTGCGCAGCGCGCCCAGCCTCAGCAGCCGATGCAGCAGACACAGATGCAGCAGCGCCCGTCGATCGACACGGTTCAGCCGCGGGCCCCGCAGCAGGTGCAGCAGCAGCCTCAGCAGGTGCAGCAGCCCGCCGCAGCGGGTCACGAACAGCGCCGCTTTGGGCTCAATTCGCTGATCCATCGCATGACCGGCAGCGCCGCTGAAGGCCAGGCCGCCAAGCCGCAGCAACCGGTACGTCAGCAGCCGCCCATGCAGCAGGCCGCCGCACAGCAGGCCCCGATGCACCAGTCCCAGGTTGCGCATCACGGCCAGCAGGCGGCACCCGCAGCGCAGCCGCAGCGGCAGGCGAACCCTGAGCAGGAACGCATCGAAATTCCCGCATTCCTGCGCCGTCAAGCCAACTGAGCTGATCACATATAAGTCAAAAAGGTCGCCATATGGCGACCTTTTTTCGTTTTGAATCAGCGGGTTGGTGCCGGTTGGGCAGGGTTTTGCCGATCTGTTACAGGGATGTTTCATTCCGTTACAAAGATTGAGTTGAGCCTAACGAAGTGACACCTTACCTCTGTTCCGCAACAAGGGCCCAAGTACGGCCCACCCTTACGGAATGAGGCCATCGTGCAGAATACGCTTAAAGCATCAGTGACGTTTGACGGTGTGGGGCTCCACTCCGGCAAACCCGTTCGCATGATCCTGAAGCCTGCATCGGCTGGCCATGGCATCTGCTTCCGGCGCACTGACATCGCTTTGGGCAACACCATGGTGCCGGCGCTTTGGGACCGGGTCGAGCGGACGCCATTGTGCACGCGGCTGGTCAATGCCTCCGGTGTTTCGGTTTCCACGGTGGAGCATATCATGGCCGCGCTGGCGGGCTGTGGCATCCACAATGTGATGATTGATATCGACGGCCCGGAAGTGCCGATCATGGATGGGTCTTCGGCGCATTTCGTGCGGGGCATCATGCAGACCGGTATTCAGCGCCTTGCGGCGCCGGTCACCGCCTATCAGATCCTGAAGCCGGTGAGTGTCAGCCATGACGGTGCCACCGCCACCCTGTTGCCGAGCAACCGCCTGACCATCGAGTTCCACATCGACTTTGCCGAGACGGCGATTGGCCGTCAGAGCAAGACGCTGGATCTGCGCAATGGTGCCTTTGCGCGTGAGCTTTGCGACAGCCGCACCTTCTGCCGTCGCGTTGACGTCGAAAGCATGCAGGCCAATGGTCTGGCGCTGGGTGGTGTCCCCGGCGAGAACGCGGTTGTGTTCGACGGCCCGCAGGTCGAGAGCGGCGCGGGGCTGCGCCACTCGGATGAGCCGGTGCGCCACAAGATGCTGGACGCGCTTGGTGATCTGTCGCTGGCGGGTGGCCCGGTCTTTGGCCACTATATCGGCGAGCGTGCCGGTCATTCGCTGACCAACACATTGCTGCGGGCGGTCTTTGCGACACCCGGCGCGGTGCGTCAGGTGAGCTGCGATGCGGCGATGACAGCGCGCCTGCCGGGGCAGGGGCTGGTCTGGGCGGAGATCCCGACCGATGCGCGCCGCGTTGCGTAACTGAATTGAGGCTATCGGGCGGGAACGTCGGCTGGGGGGCCTGACGTTCAACCTGGGTTCCCCCGGACAATCGGGGTGCACCCGGCGCCAACCGGACCGCGGGCTGCAACGACAGCACTCCGGTCACTCGCGAACTGATGATTGCAGCACAGACGCCGGGCGCAGACTGCACCACAGTTCGATCCAATACAGGCCTATGCGTTGGCGCAGCCCGACCGGGGCAGATTGCGCCGGGGGCACCGGGGGAGATCTTCGAGCCGTCCTTAGGTCGTGACCCTAGAGGGGCGGGGCGGTTCGAAGATCACACCGGCGGCTTCACGGCGCAGCGCGCGGCCTTAGCGTGCCCCAACGCGGCTTGCCGGGATTTGTCCAGATCCCGTTTGGTTCGAACCCTTGCAGCGCTCACCTCATATTGACCAATGTTTTCGGTTGCGGCGAACCCCGGCGCGGCATGGGGTATCGGCTGGCGTGGGCCATGTTGTGGCGGGCCGGGGCTGCTTCGCACTCTTGACCCCGCCGCGCTTTCTCTGCCAAGTGGGCGGGAAATCGGTTAAAGACGTTTTGCGCGTCAATTGAATGTGCTAGACCGGGCAGAACCGGGGTTCACACCCGTAAGTAAATGACGGTGAGGTTAGGCGAACATGATGGGCATGGGGGCGGCAGCCAAAACCATCGGCGCGGTTCTACTCGTAGCTGCGCTTTCGGGATGTGGCGGAGACGGGGGCGCGGCCAAGAGTTCGCAGCCACTTGACGGGTTCACCCCGGAGCAGATCTACGAGCGCGGCGAATTCGAGATGGAGCGCAACCGGACCGAGGATGCGGCCTTTTACTTCTCCGAGATCGAACGTCTTTACCCCTATTCCTCCTGGGCGAAACAGGCCCTGATCATGCAGGCCTATGCCTATCATCTGGGGCGTGACTACGAGGATAGCCGCGCTGCCGCACAGCGCTATATCGACTTCTACCCGACCGAAGAAGACGCCGCTTATGCGCAGTATCTGCTGGCGCTGAGCTACTATGATCAGATCGACGAAGTGGGCCGCGATCAGGGCCTGACCTTTCAGGCGCTGCAATCGCTGCGCACCGTGATCGAGGTCTACCCGGACAGCGAATATGCGAGCTCGGCAATCCTGAAGTTCGACCTTGCCTTTGACCATCTGGCGGGCAAGGAGATGGAGATCGGCCGCTACTATCTGCGCAAGGGGCATTATACCTCGGCGGTGAACCGGTTCCGCGTTGTGGTCGAGGATTTCCAGACCACAACCCATACCGCAGAGGCGCTGCACCGTCTGGTCGAGGCCTATCTGTCGCTGGGGCTGGTGAATGAGGCGCAGACCGCCGGTGCCATTCTGGGCCATAACTATCAATCGACCGAATGGTATGAGGACAGCTTTAAGCTGCTGACAGACAACGGGCTGAAAATGCGCGATGTCGGCAACAACTGGTTGAGCCAGATCTACCGTCAGTCCATCAAGGGGGAGTGGCTGTAATTGCCACTTCCGCAATTGGGGCCGGGCCATGCTGCGCGCGCTTGATATTCGCGATATCCTGATCATCGACCATCTTGAGCTGAATTTTCAGCCGGGTCTCAACGTGCTGACCGGGGAGACCGGGGCCGGCAAGTCGATCCTGCTGGATTCGCTGGGTTTTGTGCTGGGCTGGCGGGGCCGGGCCGAACTGGTGCGCCAGGGGGCCAAACAGGGAGAGGTGCTGGCCGAGTTCGAGCTGTCGCCCGACCATCCGGCCCATGCGGTGCTGGCTGAGGCGGGGCTGCCCGGAGGCGATACGCTGCTGTTGCGCCGGGTGAACACCGCCGAGGGACGCAAGACCGCCTGGGTCAATGACCGGCGCTGTTCGGGCGAGGTACTGCGGGCGCTGTCAGACACGCTGCTGGAATTGCATGGCCAGCATGATGACCGGGGCCTGCTGAACCCGCGCGGCCACCGCGCCATGCTGGATGAGTTTGCCGGTCTTGGCGATCTTCTGCGGACCGTCCGCGATCGCTGGGCCGCTGCCAGCCGCGCCCGAAAGAGCGTTGCCGAAACCCGCGCCGCGCTGGAGGCCATCCGCGCCGAAGAGGATTTCCTGCGCCATGCGGTGGCGGAGCTGGACGCGCTTGACCCGCAGCCCGGCGAGGATGCTGCACTGGATCAGCGCCGCCGCGAGATGCAGTCCGCCGAGCGGATCCGTGGCGATATCCAGCGCGCCCAGAGCATCCTGACCGATGGTGCCGAGACGGCACTGGGGGATGCGCAGCGCTGGCTGGAAGGGGTCTCTGCGCAGGCAGACTCGGCGCTGGATGCGCCGATTGCGGCGCTGTTGCGGGCGATGATCGAGCTGGGTGAGGCGCAGGATGGCGTTGCCCGTGTGCTCGACGGGCTGGAGTTCAATCCCGGTGAGCTGGAAGAGAGCGAGGAGCGGCTGTTTGCCATCCGCGCGCTGGCCCGCAAACATGATGTGCTGCCCGATGATCTGGGCGGCTATGCTGAAACCCTGCGCGAGAAACTGGCGGCGGTGGATGCCGGGGATCAGGATCTCGCCGATCAGGAGGCCGCACTGGCCGAGGCCGAGGCGGCCTATACGGGGGCGGCGGCGCAGCTGTCGGCGGCGCGGCGGGAGACGGCGGCGGCACTGGATGCGGCGGTGATGGCTGAGCTGGCCCCGCTCAAGATGGAACGCGCGGTGTTTGAAACACGCCTGACCGAGGCCGAGCCGGGACCGGAGGGCAAGGACGCGGTTGCCTTTACTGTGGCCACAAACCCTGGCGCGCCGGCGGGACCGCTGAACAAGATCGCCTCGGGCGGTGAGCTGAGCCGCTTTTTGCTGGCGCTGAAGGTCTGCCTGCGCGGCGAGACCGGCAATCAGACGATGATCTTTGACGAGATCGACCGCGGCGTGGGCGGCGCGACGGCGGATGCGGTGGGGCGGCGGCTGAAGGCGCTGGCCGATGGCGGGCAGGTGCTGGTTGTGACCCATTCGCCGCAGGTGGCGGCCCAGGGTGCGCATCATTGGCGGGTGCAGAAGCAGGTTGTCGACGGGCAGACGCTGTCGCAGGTGGTGCCGCTGGATGAGGACGAACGGGTCGATGAGCTGGCGCGTATGGTTTCAGGTGATACAATCACCTCGGAGGCCCGCGCTGCCGCCAGGGCGCTGCTGGTGGGCTGAGCTAAAACTGTTGCCCGGATCGTTCTAAGCTGTTGAGTTTTCACGATGGCTTAACCAACCTGCCGATAGTTTGCCGCGTAAACAGACAAGAACGACACCGGGACAATCGGGTTCATGCCACAGACCATACGCTCCGCCATTTCCGCCCAGCTGGCTCAGGGGGTTGCTGGCGTGCGGGATGTCTGGCGGGTGCTGCGCCACCGGGGGCCGAGCCAGTTTCAATTCTGGTTTATCGCCTTGCTGATCGGGATCGCTGCCGGGTTTGCGGCGCTGTTCTTCCGCAAGGGGATCACTGCCTTTCAGGCCTGGGTCTATGGCGCGGAGGATGTGAATTTCCTGCATAGTTTCGCACAGGACATGCCCTGGTACTGGCTGATGATCATTCCGACCCTTGGCGGGCTGGTGGTGGGGCTGATCCTGCACCGGTTTACGCCGGATGCCCGGGTGCGATCCGTTGCCGATGTGATCGAGGGGGCTGCGCTTGGCGATGGGCGGGTGGAAATTCGCGCCGGTCTGGCGTCTGCCTGTGCCTCTCTGATCACGCTCAGTACCGGCGGATCAACCGGTCGCGAGGGGCCGGTGGTGCATATGGCGGGGGTGATCTCGACCTGGGTCAGCAATCGCATTCAGGCCGATGGCATCACCGGGCGCGATCTCCTGGGCTGTGCGGTGGCGGCGGCGGTCTCTGCCAGCTTCAATGCGCCTATCGCCGGGGCGCTCTTTGCGCTGGAGGTGGTGCTGCGGCATTTCGCGGTCCATGCCTTTGCGCCCATTGTCATCGCCTCGGTGGCCGGAACCGTGATCAACCGGCTGGAATATGGCGATGTGACGGAGTTCGACCTGATCACGCCGGGGGCGCTGCAATTCTACGTCGAGCTGCCGGCCTTTCTGATGCTTGGGCTGATCTGCGGGATCGTGGCGGTGGTGCTGATGCGGTCGATCTTCTTTGCCGAGGAAATCGGCAATGCTGTGCAGACAAAGCTGGGTCTGCCGCGATGGCTGCGTCCGGCGGCCTCTGGCCTGCTGCTGGGCGGGCTTGCGGTCTGGTTTCCCCATATCATTGGCGTTGGCTATGAAACCACGGTTCTGGCCCTCACGGGCGCGCTGGTGCTGCATCAGACCATTCTCTTTGCCATGGTCAAAACCGCGGCCGTGGCGATCACCATGGGCGGGCGCATGGGGGGCGGGGTGTTCTCGCCGTCGCTGATGGTCGGGGCGCTGACCGGGCTCGCCTTTGGGCTGATTGCGACCGCTGTGCTGCCGGATGTGTCGGGGACGCATACGCTCTATGCTTTTGCCGGGATGGGCGCCGTGGCGGCGGCGGTGCTGGGCGCGCCGATTTCCACGACGCTGATCGTGTTCGAACTGACCGGCGACTGGCAGATCGGCCTGGCGGTGATGGTGGCGGTGTCGATGTCGACGGCGCTGGCGTCGCGGATTGTCGACCGGTCGTTCTTTCTCACCCAGCTGGAGCGGCGCAATATTCATTGCGCGGCGGGGCCACAGGCCTATCTGCTGTCGATGCTGCGCGCCGGAGCGGTGATGCGGCCCCTGGGCGATCCGCGTTGCGCCAGCGCGGAGGACTGCGCCGCGCTGATTGACCAGGGGCTGTCGGTCCGCGCCTCGGCCTCGCTGGAGGCCGCGATGCCGATCTTCGACCGGGCCGATCTCAGCTATCTGCCGGTACTGGCCGAAGGGGAGGGCGGCGATAATCCGCCGAATCTCATCGGGGCCCTTTACCACATTGATTCGCTGAAAGCCTACACCCGTGCGCTGGCTGCGGCGGCTGCGGAGGAGCATAGTTGAGGATTGAAAACTACGGCGGCTCATCGTCAATTTGCGACATTTCCCATAAAGCCGTCGCTTAAAGACAAGTTTACCCGCAAAAGACGATCCCAAATATGTGATATTTCTGAAACGGGTGTTCGCTTTTTTCCAGAAGAAATTTTAACCTTTATCGGCCCAGCGGCTTAAATATGGTTAACATAAGGATAATGGTGATCATTCTTCGGAAGTGAAAACATGCAACACAAAACAATCAGCCCGACAGAGGCTGAAACAGTGGCGAAGGCAGTAGAGCAGGAAAATGAGCGGGCGTCTTATGAGGCCCTGATCGACTATGTCGTTCAAAGCGCACGGGATGCACAGATGTTCTGTACCGGTGAGGCCGTCGAGGCCGCGCGTCAGCATCTTTGTCAGACCATCCTGAACTAGGGGGGCATGCGACATCCGTCGCGCCTATTTGTTTCTTCGTCGGTATCTTATTTGGTCCTGGGGCAGGGTTCCGGGCGGGCTCTCTTTGGCCTGCAAAAACGGTAGCGAAATAACGATCAATATGATCGTTATACGTGCATCTTTCTAATTGCTGTGTCGGGAGAATATGTGAAGTCCGAGTTTTCCGACCGCGTCAGTGGCCGTTTTTCGGATCCGTTTGCGACCCATCAGATGGCGTTTTCCGACAATCGTGCGCCGCTGCGCCGGGGCCTGCGGGCGGTAGGTTGCCCGGTTCCCAGCGCGGTTTCCTGATGAGCGAAAGGCTGCTTATCCACGAAAAAGGCGCCCCGAGACGGGGCGCCCTGACTGCATAAGAGCGTATTTTTGCCGATCGGGGCGGGCCTAGATCCGCTCCACTTTCACGGTGTCACCGGTGACGAAGGCAAGGTGGTCCTTGATCTGCGCTACGGCCTCATTGGGTGTTTCGTAGCTCCAGACCGCGTTTTCGGTCACGGATGATTTGTTCACAATCGAGAAGTAGCTGGCATCGCCCTTGGCCGGGCAGTGGGTGGTCTTGTCGCTGCGGTCGAGGAAGGCTGTCGCGATGTCGCCACGGGGAAAATAGATGACGGGCGCCAGATCGCCCTCGCTCAGCTCAAGCGCGTTGCTGCTCTCGCCCAGCACAGCACCACCGGAGCGCACCACCCAGGTGCCTTCTGCTTTGCGAATATGGATCTTTGTCATGGTCTTTTCCTTCACGTCGTTCGTCACGGATCAATGTCGTCTTCAGATGTAACACTGCGGTATCACAGCGGCGCCGTTGCGGCATCCAGCCAGCGTTGTGCCGGGTCTGTTACGTTGGGTCCTATCTTGGCGGCTACATCCGCATGATAGGCGTTCAGCCAGTCCCGCTCTGCCGTGGTGAGCAGGTCCACCACGATCAGGCGGCGGTCCAGCGGGGCGTAGGTCAGGGTGCGCCAGCTCAGCATTTCGCGTTCGGCGTCGGCGCTGTCCAGCTCAGGCGCCGGTTCTACCACCAACAGGTTCTCAATGCGAATACCAAAAGCGCCTTCGCGGTAATATCCCGGTTCATTGGAGAGGATCATGCCGGGTTCCAGCGGTACGGTGCCGGCACGGCTGAGCCGCTGGGGGCCTTCATGTACGCTGAGGAAGGCGCCGACCCCGTGGCCAAGTCCGTGGTTGAAGTCCTGCCCGGCCAGCCAGAGCGGCATTCGTCCCACCGCCTCGATGTCGCGACCGGCAAGCCCCTTGGGCCAGCGCAGGCGGGACATGGCGATCATGCCTTGCAGAACGCGGGTATAGGCCTCGCGGGCTTCCTGCGGTGGGGTGCCGATGGCGAGGGTGCGGGTGATGTCGGTGGTGCCGTCCAGATATTGCCCGCCGCTGTCCAGCACCAGCAGATGCCCGTCCAGCAGCGCGGCATTGCTGTCCTCGCTGACCCGGTAGTGGATGATGGCGCCATTGGGGCCGGTGCCCGAAATGGTTTCAAAGCTGATGTCGCGCAGCTTCGGATCCTTGCGGCGGGTGGCTTCGAGATGTTTGACCACGTCGATTTCGGTGATGCTGCCGGGGGGCTGGGCGTCCAGCCAGGCGAGGGTTTCCACCACGGCGGCACCATCGCGCAGATGAGCGGCGGCGCTGCCTGCGATCTCGGCGGCGCATTTGCGGGCCTTGGGCAGGGCGCAGGGGTCACCGGCCGCAACCAGCGCATCGCCGAGCTGATCGGCGACGATCCGGGGCAGGGTCGTCAGATCGACGGTGACGGAGGCATCTTTGGCCTGCGCGAGCTCAGCCGCGGCGGACAGGAAGCTCTGCGGCGCATGAACGGCCACATCCGCGCCGAGGTGATCCCTGACACCCGTCAGCTTCTCTTCCGCCATGAACAGATCGACCCGCGCGTCGGCGTGCAGGATGGCAAACCCGTGGGCGACCGGGTTGTGGGCGATATCGCTGCCGCGGATGTTCAGGAGCCACATGATGCTATCTGGCAGGGTGATCACGGCGGCGCTATGTCCGGCGTCGCGCAGCTCTTGGGCCAGAGAGGCGGTCTTTTCGGAGGCGGATGTACCTGCATAGCTGAGCGGATGGGCGATGACGGGCTGCACCGGCGGGGTGGGCTGATCCTGCCAGATGCGATCCACCAGATTGTCGACCGGCACGAATTCAAACCCGTGCAGATCGAGCCCCTGCATCTGGCTGGCCGAATGCAGCCAGGGGTCATAGCCGATGCGCCCCCCGGTCGGCAGCTGCTCCTTCAGCCAATCGGCCAGCTGTACCTCGGGCCAGTGCACCGGGGTAAAGACCTCCGCGACCTGCTGTTTTACCTGCGTGCGGTAACGCCCGTCGATAAACACCCCGGCCACATCGCGCAGCACGGCACAGAAGCCCGCAGAGCCGGTAAATCCGGTGAGCCAGGCCAGACGTTCATCGCCGGGGGCGACATATTCGCCCTGATGGGCATCGCTGCGCGGCACCAGAAAGCCGTCGAGCCCCTCGCGCTGCAATTCGGTGCGCAAAGCCTTGAGGCGGGGCGGGCCCTGTTCCGGGCGGGCTGTCACGTCGAAGGTCTGGAACATCGGCTCCCTCCATCTGTTTCGGGTGGTCCGCGACGGTTGGTCAGGGCGCAGCGGCCGGCCCTTCTGGGCGGGTGTTGCGCGACGTCGGCAGGAACAAGGAAATGGCGCGGCGGTCATGGCGCGCTCTGTCGCGAACACTTGTTCCAAATCCGGCGACGTCCCGCAACCCCTGTAACACAAAGCCCCGCACCGAAGCGGCGCGGGGCTTTGATTCAGAGCGGCGTGGCTGGCGTGCTCAGCTCGCGCGTTTGATGCCCATCACCCGGGCGCGGGCGCGCGGGTCACTGTCAAAGAGAGCGGCCAGCTGCTCGGTCATGGCGCCTGCCAGCTGTTCAACATCGGTGATGGTCACGGCGCGATCGTAATAGCGGGTGACGTCATGGCCGATGCCGATGGCCAGCAGTTCGACCTGTTTGCGCCGCTCCACCATCGCGATCACATCACGCAGGTGTTTTTCCAGATAGTTGGCCGGGTTCACCGACAGGGTGCTGTCATCCACCGGCGCGCCATCGGAGATCACCATCAGGATCTTGCGGGCTTCCTGACGGGCGACCATGCGGCGGTGCGCCCATTCCAGCGCCTCGCCGTCGATATTCTCCTTCAGGAGGCCCTCTTTCATCATCAGGCCAAGATTGTCGCGGGTCCGGCGCATCGGCGCATCGGCGGCTTTGTAGATGATGTGGCGCAGGTCGTTCAGACGGCCGGGGAGTTGCGGGCGACCGTCATTGAGCCAGGCCTCACGCGCGAGCCCGCCTTTCCACGCGCGGGTGGTAAAGCCGAGGATTTCGACCTTCACGTTGCAGCGCTCCAGAGTGCGGGCCAGAACGTCGGCGCAGATCGCGGCGATGGAGATTGGCCGACCGCGCATGGAACCGGAGTTGTCCAAGAGGAGCGTCACCACGGTGTCGCGGAATTCGGTGTCTTTCTCCCGTTTGAACGACAGCGGCGTGGTGGGGTTTGCCACCACGCGGGCCAGACGGCCGGCGTCCAGAATGCCCTCTTCGAGGTCGAACTCCCACGAGCGGTTCTGCTGCGCCTGAAGGCGGCGCTGCAATTTGTTGGCAAGCCGCGAGACGGCCCCTTTCAGCGGTTCCAGCTGCTGGTCCAGATAGGCGCGCAGCCGTTCCAGCTCCGCCGGTTCGGCGAGATCCTCGGCGGCGATTTCCTCGTCATGGGCATCATCGAAGACCTTATAGTCGGGATCAGCCTCCGACACGGCGGGCGGCGGTGGCGGGTCCAGCGGAGCCTCGCCATCGGGCATTTCGGTATCTTCAGCCAGCTCTTCATCGGCCATCTCGTCCATCGAGACCTGCGCCTGGCTTTCGTCCTGCTGCTGCTCCTGGGCCTGTTCGGGGTTGGCGTCGGCCTCTTCCTCTTCGGAGTCGTCCTGACCGCTGCTGTCGGGGTCCTGCTGCTCCTCGGCGTCGTCTTCGGCGTCGCTGTCCTGTTCGTCGTCAAGCTGATCCGGGTCGTCGCCCAGCTGGTCGCCATAGCCCAGATCGGTGATCACCTGCCGCGCGAATTTGGCGAATGCGGCCTGATCCTCGATGGTGTCACCGAGATTGGCCAGTGTGTCGCCGGCCTGCTGCTCAATGAAACCGCGCCACAGTTCCATGACGTTGGCGGCGGCCTCGGGCATCGGGCGGCCGGTCGCCAGATGGCGGATCAGATAGCCGGCGGATACCGCCAGCGGCGCCTCGGTTGCGGATTTGATCTGGTCGTAACCCTTGCGCAGGGCTTCGTTCTGGATCTTCACGTCGATATTGGAGGCGGTGCCGGGCATGTGCCGCGCGCCCATCGCCTCGCAGCGGGCGGATTCCAGCGCCTCGTAGAGATCAAGCGCCATGTCGCCGGGCGGGGCATAGCGGGCATGGGTGGCGGGGTCGTGGAATTTGTGGCGCAACGCCAGCGCATCGGCGGTGCCACGGGCCAGCAGCACCTCTTCGCGGGTCATCCGTCGGGAGACCTGAGGCAGCCGCATATTGTCGCCGGACAGACCGGCAGGGTCGACCGAGTAGGAGACGTTCAGCTCGGAATCATTGGCCATGACCTTGGTGGCTTCGGCCAGCGCCTTCTTGAACGGATCGGCGGGGTTGTCGTTGGGCTTGTTCATGGTCGCACCTAGTCCCTTGTGAGCATCCCCCCTCGTGTCGGAAAAGTCCAGTGGCACTGCTGCGGATAGGGCAGCGCCGGTCCCGGCGGGGTGAGAGGCGAAGCGCCCGCCCGTTTTGCCGGAGGCAAACCTTCGGTCTGGCGGGGGCAGTTCGGGCGCTGCCCGGCCTTGCGGCCGGGCGGCACATTGCTGTTAGCCCAGCGAAACGCTCGCGGCGCTTTCCGGCAGCTCTTCGTCAAAGCAGCGCTGGTAGAACTCGGCGACGGTCTGGCGCTCCAGCTCGTCACATTTGTTCAGGAACGACAGGCGGAAGGCATAGCCCACATCGCGGAAAATCTCGGCGTTCTGCGCCCAGTTGATCACCGTCCGCGGCGACATCACGGTGGAGAGATCGCCGTTCATGAAGGCGGTGCGGGTGAGATCGGCGACGGTGACCATCTGGCTGATGGTCTTGCGGCCCTTCTCGGTGTTGTAATGCGGCGCCTTGGACAGGACGATGGCGCTTTCGGCGTCGTGGCTGAGGTAGTTCAGCGTGGCCACCAGCGACCAGCGGTCCATCTGGGCCTGGTTGATCTGCTGGGTGCCGTGATAGAGGCCAGTGGTATCGCCCAGACCAACGGTGTTGGCGGTGGCAAACAGGCGGAAGAACGGGTTCGGGGTGATGATCTCGTTCTGATCGAGGAGCGTCAGCTTGCCGTCATGCTCCAGAACGCGCTGGATCACGAACATCACGTCCGCGCGGCCCGCGTCATATTCGTCGAACACGATGGCAACCGGGTTGCGCAGCGCCCAGGGCAGGATGCCTTCGTGGAATTCAGTGACCTGCTTGCCGTCGCGCAGCTTGATCGCGTCCTTGCCAATGAGGTCGATCCGGGAGATGTGGCTGTCGAGGTTCACCCGGACGGAGGGCCAGTTCAGGCGCGCGGCGACCTGTTCGATATGGGTCGATTTACCGGTGCCGTGGTAGCCCTGGATCATCACGCGGCGATTGTGGCTGAAGCCTGCCAGAATGGCCAACGTGGTCTCGGGATCGAATTTATAGGTCGGATCCAGAGCCGGAACCCGGTCGGAGCCGTCGGCGAAGCCCTTGACGGTCATATCCGTATCAATTCCGAACACATCGCGCACCGAAAGGGTCTCGGTGGGTTTCGCGTTCATATCCAGCATACCGTCGGTCATCACAATCGATCCTTATCCTCATCCGCGCAGCGTCCGTCGGCTGGCGGCAATCCGGTGGATTGGTGCCTGATCTTGTCTGCAATCGCAAGGGGCCAAGGCCGGGTTTGACCAGCTGTCGTGACGTTTGGTCTCAATCTGGCACTAAGGCCGCGCCTGGCCGGGCCAGTTGCGCGCGTGTCGGGCGGGGGCATTCCGGCCCGCGCCCCTGTGTTCTGCCGGTGGCAGGGTGTGGCGGCAAACGCATAGCGGGGTTGCGTCTGCTGGTGGCTTCTGGTGCCGGATGAGCCAAATGAACCCTGTACAAAAGAGGGCAAAGCCGATATCAGCGCGCACTTGGATGATGCCATCCGCGTTCCTGCGCAGTCGGGGACATTCCCGATATTCGGCGTGCCCTTTGGCGGCGCGCCCCGCAGCAAGCGAAATGAAATCTTGAAAACAGCACTCGAACAAGCGCTTCAGGCGCGCGGCTACGAGCATTTGACACCCGTTCAACAGGCCGTCACCGCGCCCGAGCTGGATCAGTCCGACCTTCTGGTGTCGGCGCAGACCGGTTCCGGCAAAACCGTAGGCTTCGGCCTGGCGATGGCCCCTACATTGCTGGGTGAGGCCGAGAAACTGGACCGGGCCGAGCTGCCGCTGGCGCTGGTCATCGCGCCGACGCGCGAACTGGCGTTGCAGGTGAAACGCGAACTGGGCTGGCTCTATGCCGAGGCCGGTGCGCAGGTCGTCTCCACCGTGGGCGGTATGGACATGCGCGACGAACGCCGCGCGCTGGAGCGTGGTGCCCATATCGTCGTGGCCACCCCCGGCCGTCTGCGCGATCACATCATGCGCGGCTCGATCAACCTGTCGCAGGTACGCGCCGTGGTGCTGGACGAAGCAGACGAGATGCTGGATCTGGGCTTCCGCGAGGATCTGGAGTTCATTCTGGGCGAATCCCCGGAAGACCGCCGCACCCTGATGTTCTCGGCAACTGTGCCGACTGGTATCGCGCGTCTGGCGGAGACCTATCTCAAGGATCACCAGCGGATCAAAACCGTGGCTGAAGCCTCGCAGCACGCGGATATCGAATACCAGATGCTGGCTGTGGCGCAGCGCGACGTCGAAAACGCCGTTATCAACGTGCTGCGCTTCCACGAGTCGCCCAATGCGATCGTGTTCTGCAACACCCGTGCGGTGGTGAACCGGATGACCACGCGGCTGAGCAATCGCGGATTTTCCGTGGTTGCCCTGTCGGGCGAGCTGTCCCAGGCGGAGCGGAGCAACGCGTTGCAATCCCTGCGCGACGGGCGGGCGCGGGTTTGCGTGGCCACCGATGTGGCGGCGCGCGGGATCGACCTGCCGAAGCTGGATCTGGTGATTCATGCGGATCTGCCGTCTAGCCACGAAACCCTGTTGCACCGCTCGGGCCGTACCGGCCGTGCCGGGCGCCAGGGTGTGTCCGCGCTGATCGTGCCCCCAAAGGCCAAGGGCAAGGCCCTGCGCCTGCTGCGTGCCGCCAAGATCACCGCAGAAACCAGCCCGGCCCCCAGTGCCGATGATGTGCGCGCCCGCGACTTTGAACGTCTCTTGGGTGACAAGGCCTGGAGCGAGCCGGTCAGCGAAAATGAGACCGCCCCGGTGGCGGAACTGGTCGAGCGTTTCTCTCCCGAGCAGCTGGCCGCCGCCTATCTGCGCCTGTTCCACGACCGCCACAGCGCGCCGGAAGAGCTGAGCGATCCGCAGATGGACAAGCGCGAGCGGGAAGAGCGGGCGCCCTTTGGCCCCTCCGTCTGGTTTGCGGTCAGTGGTGGTCGCAAGGCCGGTGCCGAGCCGCGCCGCCTGCTGCCGATGCTGTGCAATGCCGGCAATCTGACCAAAGACGACATCGGCGCGATCCGCATTCAGTTCGACCAGAGCTATGTCGAGGTGCGCGAAAGCAGTGCCGATGCGTTCTGGGGTGCGGTCAAACATGGTGAGCTGGAAGAGGGCGCCACGGTAACGCGTCTGGACAAGGCGCCAGATCTGCCGAAATCGCCGCGCCCGCAGAACCGGGACCGCGATGGTTTCCGCGATGACAAACGTGGCCCCCGTGGCCAGGATCGTGGTGAGCGCAAGCCCTACGGCGACAAACCCAGCTATGACAAGCCGCGCGGTGACAAACCCCGGGGCGACAAGCCTGCCTATGGTGACAAACCGGCCTACGGTGACAAGCCACGGAGCAGCAAGCCCTATGGCGACAAACCCCGTGGCGACAAGCCCAGCTATGGCGACAAGCCGCGCTTTGACAAACCAAAGCGCACGG
The DNA here is from genome assembly GCF_048056915.1 of Phaeobacter sp. JH20_02. Taxonomy (NCBI): domain Bacteria; kingdom Pseudomonadati; phylum Pseudomonadota; class Alphaproteobacteria; order Rhodobacterales; family Roseobacteraceae; genus Phaeobacter; species Phaeobacter sp. JH20_02. The sequence continues at coordinate 496,461 of NZ_JAYMVP010000022.1, forward strand.
GCGAAGGCGGCAAGGCCACGGTGACTGCGCGCGGCCCGTCGGATCGTGCCGCCAGCCCCTCAAAACCCGCCAAACCGGCGGTTCCGGGCAAGCCCAAGGGCGATTGGTCCAATCCGGGGAAATCGGGCCGCAAGGGCGCACCGCCACCAAAGGGCAAGCCGACCAGCAAGAAGAACAAGGCCCGGGCAGCAGTTGCCAAAACCGGCGGAGCGGCGCGGCCGCAGCGCAAGGGCAGCTAACATCCGAGCCTGTCAGCAAGACAGAAAGCCACGGCACCGATCTGCCGTGGCTTTTTCATTTAGGGACAAATCTCTGCCCCGCGACGATCCGTAGTTGTCCCGTGGCGGGCGTCTGAACGCTGCAAGCTTCTGGCGTTGCAAAGCCCAGAGGTTGCACAAAGAAAAAGCGCCGCTTGCGCGACGCTCTGGTTTTCTGTCTGGCTGGTTCGGGGCGCAACTACCGCTTATTTGAAGCTGCGGCTGTCCTTGATCTGGTCCCAGGCCCAGACCACCTCTTGCAGCTGTTCTTCCTGGCTGCGGTCGCCACCGTTCATGTCGGGGTGCAGCACCTTGATCAGCTTCTTATAGGCTTTGCGGATGTCTGCCTTGCTCCAGTCGTCCTTGGCCTCAAGCACTTCCAGCGCGCGGCGTTCGGTCGGGGGCAGGCGGCGCCCGGCCTGGGCTGAGCGCCCCGGATTCCGGGTGGCGTTCTGGCCCAGCACCTGATGCGGGTCCTCGATGCCCAGCCGCGCCCAGGCGCGCGCCTCGGGGTCACCCATCGGTTTGGTCTGACGTTCCCAGACCTTGTCCTTGGATTGCTGGGCGTTCAATTCGGCCTCGGTGGTGCCTTCAAAGAAGTTCCACTTGGTATTGTATTCGCGCACGTGCTCCTGGCAGAACCAGTAGTAATCATCCAGCACATCCGGTGCCTTGGGCGCGCGGAATTTGCCGGGTTCATCGCAGCCATCCTTGTCGCAGATGCGCTGCGAGGTCTCGGACGCGCCGGTGGCGGCCCGCCGGCCGCGGGGGTTCTTTTTCTTCGCTGACCGGATGGACATATCGAAACCAAAGGGATCTGACTTGGTCATGGGGCGCACCTTCTAGACGCAACTGTTCGACTCGGAGGCAGCAGTTTAGTCTAAGGGGCGGCAGATTGAAGGGGGCTGGGAAAATTAATACGGGGATTTTTATGCAGGACACGCCAGAATGAGCATCCGTGAAGAGATCGAGACGCGTCTGCGCGACGCATTTGCACCACGCGCATTGCGGGTTGAGGATGAGAGCGACCAGCACGTCGGCCACGCCGGTCACGACGGGCGTGGCGAAAGCCATTTCAACGTATATATCCGGGCCGATGGCTTTGCCGAGATGTCCCGCGTGGCGCAGCATCGCGCCGTGCATAAGGCGCTGGGCGATATCGTGCCGCGCATCCACGCGCTGGCGCTGGATATCGGAGTCTAGCGGCGGAAGTCAGGCAAAGCCCCGCCGATGTGCCACAATGGCAACGCTGGCGGGGAATTGCATCCGGGGGCTGGTCAGCTGTTTGCCGGATCCTCGGAGGATTTTTCCGATCTGGTCAGTTTTGGTTCTACTTTTGGCGCGGGTTTGGCGGCGCCATCTTTCGGGGTGGCGGCAAGGCTGGCGCGGGCTTTCAGGGCGGCGGTCAGGCCGGACACCGGGCTCAGCTCCTCGACGCCGTCATCGGCGACCATAGAGCGGGCGCCCCGGCCCGGAACGGCAATGGCGCCTGCCGGGGCCTCTGGGTCGCCGGCGATGGCGATGGGTGGCGCGACAGCGCTGGTGGTGGCCGGGCCAAGCGTCGGGACTGCTGGTGTCTCCTCCGCGGGGGTCGCTGTGGCAGCTGCCGCTGTGCTGTGATCCGCCGCTTGGGCGGGGGGCTGCGCTGCGAGCTGCGCGGTGATCTGGGCGGCCAGCTGAGCCACGGCCTGAGCCTGCAACTGCTCGGCGGCGGCTGGCAGCGCACGGCGGAAGATCAGCACGTTGCGCCAGTTCGTCGTCGAGCCGGTCAGCCCGCTGCGCTCTTCGGATGGCAGCAGCTCCGCGCGCTGATATTCCCAGCCCTCTGCCGCCATGTCGTTCAGCAGGATATCAATGGAATTGGCAAAGCGGGCTTCGGCGGTTTTGACGCCCTTGGCCTTGGTGCCCTTGGCGGGGGCGGGGACAACTTTGTATTCAAAAGCTTGCATAAACGTCTCCTGTGTCGGCGGCAGGTTTAGCGCAAGCGTGCGGGGGGTCAAGCGTCCGCGTTCCCCATGGGCGGGGACCTGTCGGGCGGCAGTATACCCCAATTGCCGCTGCGGCTTCCAGATCATCGCGTTCGGGTTGGGGGGTGGCAGCGCCTTTCACACGACAAAGGGCGCCACCGGGGCGCCCTTGCGTGGTTCTTATCTGAGGGGCGTTGCGTGCCCGGTGGCCGGATCAGCCGCCCAACTTCTGCGCCACCAGCTTGTTCACGGCGGCCGGATTCGCCTTTCCGCCGGTGGCCTTCATCACCTGGCCGACAAACCAGCCTGCCAGTTTCGGGTTCACCTTGGCCTTCTCCACCTGCGCGGGGTTGGCGGCGATGATCTCGTCCAGCGCGGCTTCGATGGCGCCGGTATCTGTCACCTGCTTCATGCCGCGCTCTTCGACGATCTGAGCGGGGTCGCCGCCTTCGGTATAGACGATCTCAAAGAGGTCCTTGGCGATCTTGCCGGAGATCGCGTCGGAGGCGATCAGGTCGATGATGCCGCCCAGCTGGGCAGGTGAGACCGGGGAGTCGGTAATCGTGTGGTCTTCTTTCTTCAGGCGGCCGAACAGCTCGTTGATGACCCAGTTTGCAGCCAGCTTGCCGCTGCGGCCCTTGGCGGTTTCCTCGAAGAAGGCCGCCGATTCCACATCCGCGGTCAGTACCGAGGCGTCATAGTCGCTGAGGCCGAAGTCTTTGATGAACCGCGCCTTTTTCTCGTCCGGCAGTTCCGGCAGGTTTGCCTTGATCTCATCCACCCAGGCCTGTTCGATTTCCAGCGGCAAGAGGTCGGGGTCGGGGAAATAGCGGTAGTCATGCGCCTCTTCCTTGGAGCGCATGGAGCGGGTTTCGCCCTTGTCCGGATCGTACAGGCGGGTTTCCTGCATGATCTCGCCACCTGCCTCGATGATGGCGATCTGGCGACGGGCTTCGACCTCGATCGCCTGCTGGATGAAGCGCATCGAGTTCATGTTCTTGATTTCGCAGCGGGTGCCGAGGTGGGAGAAGTCCTGGGTTTCCTGATATTTCTCGTACTGGCCCGGCAGGCAGACGGAGACGTTGACGTCGGCGCGCAGGTTGCCGTTCTGCATATTGCCGTCGCAGGTGCCGAGATACTGCATGATCTGGCGCAGCTTGGCGATATAGGCGGCGGCTTCTTCCGGGCCGCGAATGTCGGGGCGCGAGACAATCTCCATCAGGCAGACGCCGGTCCGGTTCAGGTCGACAAAGGACATGTTGGGATCCATGTCGTGGATCGACTTGCCCGCGTCCTGCTCCATGTGGATCCGCTCCACACGCACGTTGCGCGCGGTGCCGTCGCCCAGTTCCACCAGCACTTCGCCTTCGCCCACGATCGGGTGGTAAAGCTGGGAAATCTGGTAGCCCTGCGGCAGGTCGGGGTAGAAGTAGTTCTTGCGGTCAAAAGCCGACCACAGGTTGATATCGGCCTTCAGGCCCAGACCGGTGCGCACCGCCTGTTCAATGCAGTATTCGTTGATCACGGGCAGCATGCCGGGCATCGCCGCGTCCACAAAGGCCACGTTGGAGTTCGGCTCGGCGCCGAATTTGGTGGAGGCGCCGGAGAACAGCTTTGCATTGGAGCTGACCTGAGCATGCACCTCCATACCGATGACCAGTTCCCAGTCATGCTTGGCGCCCGCGATCACCTTGGGCTTGGGGAGTTCATATGTCAGGTCGAGCATGGTTTTCCGCCGTATCCGAATGTCCGATGTTGGCAAGCGTTCTAGGCCCCCGCGCGGGCAGGGGCAAGGGGGCATTGAGGGGCAGAAGGGTACATTGATTTGCCCTTTTGCATGGGCCGCAGGTCCGGGCAGCGCCCGTCCCGCGCCCATGGGCGGGCGCTTCACGCCCACCCTCGGGACGGACTCTGCCCTCCGCAATGGTTCGCTCGGGGCTGATTCAGCCTCTTGGCGAGACGTTCCGGCAGGGCTAGTACTGGCAGCCCGAGCAGAATTTTCAGGAGGCCGCCTTGGACACATCCGCCCGCATCAGCCAGACCATTGCTACGGAAATCGGCGCCGCCGCCAAACAGGTGAGTGCCGCCGTTGCGCTGCTGGATGAAGGCGCCACAGTGCCCTTTGTCGCGCGCTACCGGAAGGAGGCCACGGGCGGGCTGGATGACACCCAGCTGCGCACGCTGGCGGAGCGGCTGGACTATCTGCGCGAGCTGGAAAAGCGTCGCGCCGCCATCCTTGACTCGATCAAGGGGCAGGACAAGCTGACCGACGATCTGGCCGCCTCGATTGCCAAGGCGGAGACCAAGGCGCAGCTGGAGGATATCTATCTGCCCTACAAGCCGAAGCGGCGCACCAAGGCGATGATCGCCAAGGAGAACGGGCTGGAGCCGCTGGCGGATACCATTCTGGCCGACCGCAGCACCGACCCGGAGGCGCTGGCCGAAGGCTATGTTACCGAGGCGGTCGTGACGGTGAAGGACGCGCTGAACGGCGCGCGGGATATCCTGACCGAACGGCTGACGGAGAATGCAACCCTCTTGGGCCGACTGCGGGAGTTCCTGCAGAAGGAGGCGGTGCTGTCTGCCAAGGTGGTCGAGGGCAAGGAGCAGGAGGGCGCCAAGTTCTCTGATTACTTCCAGCATTCCGAGCGCTGGGCGGATGTGCCCTCGCACCGGGCGCTGGCGATGCTGCGCGGCTCCAACGAGGGCGTGCTGACGCTGGACGTCGGGCCGGAGCCGGAGGAAGGCGTGGCGCGCGCCGAGGCGATGGTAGCGGCGGTGCTGGGCGCGGGCGGCAACGGGCCGGGAGATGTCTGGCTGCGCAAGGTCGCGGGCTGGTGCTGGCGGGTGAAGCTGTCGCTCTCGATGATGCTGGAGCTGATGGGCGATCTGCGCGGCCGGGCGCAAGAAGATGCGATTCAGGTTTTTGCCCGCAATCTGAAGGATCTGTTGTTTGCCGCGCCAGCCGGTGCGCGGCCGACTCTCGGGCTGGATCCGGGCATTCGCACCGGCGTCAAGGCGGCGGTGGTTGACGCAACCGGAAAACTGGTGGCCACCGAGACCCTGTATCCGTTCCAGCCGAAGAACGATCTGCGCGGGGCGCAGGTGTCGATTGTGAGACTGATTGCCGAACATGGCGTTGAGCTGATCGCCATTGGTAACGGGACCGCCAGCCGCGAGACCGAGCGGATGGTGGCGGAGGTGCTGCAACACCTGCCGGCCAAGGTGAAGGCGCCGACCAAGGTGGTGGTGTCCGAGGCCGGCGCCTCGGTCTATTCCGCATCTGAGCTGGCGGCGCGGGAGTTCCCGGATCTGGATGTCTCCTTGCGCGGTGCGGTCTCGATTGCCCGCCGCCTCCAGGATCCGCTGGCGGAACTGGTGAAGATCGAACCGAAGAGCATCGGCGTTGGCCAGTACCAACATGATGTGGACCAGCACAAACTGTCGAAATCGCTGGAAGCGGTGATTGAGGATGTGGTGAACGCCGTGGGGGTAGACCTCAACATGGCGTCGGCGCCGCTGCTGAGCCATGTCTCGGGGCTTGGCCCCGGCCTGGCGGAGGCGATTGTGGCGCACCGCGACATGAACGGCGCATTCAGCTCGCGCAAGCAGCTGCTGAAGGTGGCGCGCCTCGGCCCCAAGGCGTTTGAGCAATGCGCGGGATTCCTGCGGATCCGCGATGGCAAGGAGCCGCTGGATGCGTCCTCAGTTCACCCCGAAAGCTATGATGTGGCGCGCAAGATCGTGGCGGCCTGCGGCCGTGATATCCGCCAGATCATGGGCGATGGTGCGGCGCTTAAATCCTTGCGGGCAGAGGATTTTGTGGGCGGCGACGTGGGCCTGCCGACGGTTCAGGATATCTTTGCGGAACTGGAGAAACCGGGCCGCGACCCGCGCCCGTCTTTTGTGACGGCGTCCTTTAAGGATGGGGTGGAGACGATCACCGACCTGAAACCCGGCATGGTGCTGGAGGGCACGGTCACCAATGTCGCGGGTTTTGGGGCATTCGTGGACATTGGGGTGCATCAGGATGGGCTGGTGCACGTGAGCCAGCTGGCCGACCGCTTCGTGAAAGACCCGCATGAGGTGGTGAAGACAGGACAGGTGGTCAAGGTCACTGTCACCGAGGTGGATGTGCCGCGCAAGCGCATCGCCCTCACCATGAAGAAGGACGGCGGTGCCTCAGCCAGAGAGGAGCGCAATGCTCGCGGCCCGGCCAAGGGCGCAGCTCCGCAGCGTGGTGGCAAGCCCGGTGGGCATTCGGGCGGCGGCAAGCGCCAGACGTCCGCTGGCCCAAAGGGTGGTCAGGGCAGGGGGCAGGGTTCAGGTCAAGGCTCTGGGCAAAGCTCTGGCCAAACCACGGGCGCGCTGGGTGCGGCCCTGTTGGATGCGTTCAAGAAAACCTGAGCGATGCTGCGCGGCCCGCCTAATCAGGCGAGACGCGCAGCCCTTTGGCGGAAAACTCCACCCGCTGGCCGGCCTCGATTTCGCTGCGAAACAGGCCGGCGATGAAGCGCAGCGCGTCCCGGCGGCCATGGTCGGCAAACCGGCGCGGTGAGGCGATGCGCAGGTTGTTGTCGAACCGCTGCGCGGCGTGGGCCCAGATCAGCGGATGAATTTCGCGCAGGTGGTCGCGGATCAGCCAATCCGCCGCCCCGGCGATCTCGGCGCGCTGCCCGGTGGTGGTCGTTGCGGTCTCTTCGACATAACGCAGCGCCACCGCGCAGTAAGAGGCCAGCAGGTTGATCATTTCCTGATCCGGTCGGCGTGAGACTATATCGCGCAAGCCATCCATGAAGAAGTCGATGTCGACGCGGGCGCAGGCTTCCGGGTCCAAGGCGATGGCGTCGAAATAGACCCAGGCGTAGCCGCCGTCGCCCCAGATCTCTTGTGTACGGGCGGCAGTGCGGCGCGCTTCGAGGTCGAGGGCATCGTAGCTGCCGAACCAGCGCGGCAGCATATGGGTGCCGAGACTGCGCATGTGGCGGTGATTGTCGGGGTCCAGGTCGATGAGTGCGGCGAAATCATCCGCCACCTGCGTCGCGCTGGCGGATCGTTGCCCGGCGAGCAGCGCGGTTTTCGCTGCGGCAATAAACGGGCTGTCGAGGGCAATACCATCCAGCGGATGCAGCAAGGCGGCTGCCCTGTCGAAATGGGCGGCGCAACGCTGGCCATTGGCCACGGTGATTGACAGGACATCGGAATAGCCGCGCCAGATCCAGGCCACATCAATATGGGCGAGGGCCACCAGAGTGCGCAGATAAGGATCGTCGCGGTGTTCCACGCACATCGTCTCCAGCCCCATGACGCCTTCGATCATCTTGCGCCGGTCTCCGGCGTGGCCAAGGCTGAGCGCATGTTCGACGGCATTGACCACATCGCTGCGCGCGCCATGGGCAAGAAGCTCGGCAACGGGCAGGCCATGCGGCGTATTCTGGCGGGCCTTGTCGGCTTTTGCGATCTCTGCGGAGAGGTCGGTCCAGCGGTCCTGACGGGCCAGAAACTGTCCCTTGTCCTGAAGCGTTGCGCAGTCGCTTTCGCCCTGATCCGGCTCGCAGACCGGCACGATGAGCTGCTGCGGCGGGTGATCCGGGCGGTCTGCGGCGCGGCGGGGGGCGGTTGCCTGATCCTGCCTGCTGCGGGCGGCAGCGCAGGGGTGCGCCGCTGTGTTTTGCGTGAGGGTCGCCCGGCCTTCACCGGGTAGCAGAGTTGAAAATACCTGTCTGATAAGGTCGCGCGCTGGGGTGTTTTTGTTGAGCATATCCATGTCCGCGTGCTGGCAGCTGAAATCACTGCAATCAGACTGGCCGTTCTTTGGGGCGCAATCATGGCGGGCGCGCGCCATTGCGATGGACGATTGGGATATTCCAGTGGCAGGTTAACGCGGGTTAAGATTTGCCTGCGTGGCGGCGGGGAGTCGTTTTGGGGAGGTCCGCGCTCAATAGATGCGGAAGTGATGCCGCCTGACGGGCAGGCCTGCTGCGGTGAGGGCCTGTTCAAGGATCTGATGCGGTGGCAGGCAATCGGGGGGAATGCGCAACCGCTTGCCCGCCTCCGTATGAATGGTGGCGCGGTGAGAAAAGTCCCAGCGCCGGTCGAGCGTCACATGGCTTATCCGATTGATCGGCAGGTCTACGGCGCCGGAGGCATTGCGCCAGCAGAGCCGTGTTGCATTCAGCTTCAGACTGGCAGTCGGGTTGCGCCAGAGTTCCCAGAGGCCGGGCAGCATTGGCAGGATCAGCAGCAGCGAGATCCAGAGCGCGACGGACAGCGCCGCAATCCCGGCCCCCCACAGGCCGAGGGCGAGCAGCAGGCGTGGCGAGCGGGCGGCCCGGCTGTAGCGATAGGCGGGAATGACTGCCCGGCGGCTCGTCGGCGGATCTGTCATCGGAGCATCAGCCATGAGGCGGGGCCTCGATGACAGATGGTTCGCGCCGAGGCGCGGAGGAGCGGCGGCGGATTGCGAACGGGCCATGATATGGCCCGCTCTTCTGCGCGGCCTGTCGCATCACCCCTTCAGGATCCGGCTGACCATTTCATGGGTGTCCCGGCTCAGCCCGTCAGTGGCCAGAATGCGCTCCAGCTCGGCCCGGACCAGCGCCTGACGCGCGCTGTCGTAGCGCGTCCAGGTCTGGAAGGCAGCACACATCCGTGCGGTGGTCTGCGGGTTCAGCGGGTCCAGCGCGATGAGGTTCTGCGCCAGCAGGGAATAGCCTGCACCGCTGTCGTGGTGAAAGCCTGCGTGATGGCCGGCAAGCGCGCCCATGACGGCGCGGAACCGGTTGGGGTTCTTCATGCTGAACAGCGGGTGCTGGGTCAGCTCTGCGGCCGTGCGAGCGGCGGCGTCTGGCGCGGCGCAGGCCACTTGCAGGGCAAACCATTTGTCCATCACCAGACGGTCGTCCTGCCACTGATCAAAGAAGGCCTGGCTCTGGTCCGCGCCTTTCTCCGCCTTCATCAGGCTTGCCAGTGCGGCATATTGCTGGGTCATGTTGTCGGCGGTCTGATACTGGCGCGCAGCCTGATCGCCACCGTCGAGACGGGTCAGCAGCGCCAGAATACGGCCGTTCAGCGCCCGCAGGCCCGCGCCATGGGCGTCGGGCTGATAGGGGCCATCGACAGTGGTGGCGGCATAGAGCCGGGGCAGGCTGGTTTCCAGCTGCTGCGCCAGGGTCTGGGTGAAGGTCTCCGCCGCGTCGTAGATTCTCTGCGGGTCGGGTGTGACCCCACGATCGTGCAGGGTCTGGGCGATTTCCGACTGGCTGGGGGGAGACAGAACCAGCGCGCGGAAGGCGGGGTCCAGCGCATCGTCGCGCACCAGTTTGACCAGCGCATCAAGATAGGCCGTATCGGGGGCGATGCCATCGGTCACCATGGCGACGCGGGTTTCGGTCGCGAGGAGATTGCCGGCCTCCCAGCGGTTGAACGGGTCGGTGTCATGGGCCAGCAGGAAGGCACGCTCTGTGTTGGTGGTCTCGCGCTCCAGGATCACCGGGGCCGAAAACTCCCGCAGGATGGAGGGCACCGGTTTCGAGGCGAGGCCGTCAAAGGTGAAGCTCTGTCTGGCTTCGGTCAGCTCCAGCACTTCGGTGCCGCGCAGGTCGTCGCCGTTGGGGGACAACAGGCCCACCGCGATCGGAATGACCCGCGGCGCCTTGTTCTGCTGGCCGGGTGTCGGCGGCGTTGATTGCTCAAATGTCAGGGTATAGGTGCCGTCGGCGTAATCCTCGGACACTTTTACCCGCGGCGTGCCTGCCTCGCTGTACCACAGCTTGAATTGGGTCAGGTCGCGGCCGGTTGCGTCCTCGAACACCTTTAGCCAATCCTCGATGGTGCAGGCCTGCCCGTCGTGGCGCTCGAAATAGAGCTTCAGCGCCTTGTAGTAGTTTTCATCGCCGACCAGCCGCTTCAGCATGCCGATTACCTCGGCGCCTTTTTCATAGACGGTGGCAGTGTAGAAGTTGTTGATTTCCTGGAACTGTTCCGGGCGCGGCGGATGGGCGAGGGGGCCGCCGTCTTCCGGGAACTGGCGGGCGCGCAGGGCGATGACGTCTTCGATCCGCTTCACCGGCTCCGATCGCATGTCGGCGGTGAACTGGGCGTCGCGATAGACGGTCAGCCCTTCCTTGAGGCAGAGCTGGAACCAGTCGCGGCAGGTGATGCGGTTGCCGGTCCAGTTGTGGAAATACTCATGCGCGATGATCGCCTCGATCCGTTCGAAATTGGCATCCGTAGAGGTTTCGGGTGATGCCAGTACGCAGGAGGAGTTGAAGATATTCAGCCCCTTGTTTTCCATCGCACCCATGTTGAAGTCGTCAACCGCGACGATGTTGAACAGATCGAGGTCATATTCGAGGCCATAGACGTCCTCGTCCCATTTCATCGACTTTTTCAGCGCCTCCATGCCAAAGGCGCATTTGCCCTCATCCCCCGGACGGACCCAGATGTTCAGCTCGACATCCTTGCCGGATTTGGTGGTGAAGCGGTCGGGGTGGTTCACCAGATCGCCGGCCACCAGCGCAAAGAGATAGGCCGGTTTGGGCCAGGGGTCGTGCCATTCGGCCCAACCCTCGCCTGCGCCCACCGGGTTGCCGTTCGACAGCATCACCGCCGCGTCGCCTTCAATCCGCACCGAGAACGTCGACATCACGTCCGGGCGGTCCGGGTAGTAGGTGATCTTGCGGAACCCTTCGGCCTCGCATTGGGTGCAATACATGCCGCTGGACATATAAAGCCCTTCCAGCGCGGTATTGGCGGCGGGGTCGATTTCAACCTCGGCCTCCCAGACGAAGGGAGTATCGGGGGTGGCGCAGGTCAGCCCGCCGTCGATCAGCTCGGGTGTCACCGGCGCGCCGTCGATTTTGGCCGAGATCAGCTTCAGCGCTTCGCCATGCAGGAAGAACCGGGGATCGGCGGCCTCGGCTTTGGGCGAAAACCGGATCTTGCTCAGAACGCGGGTGGCATTCGGCGAGAGTTGAAACGTCAGCTCGACCTTCTCCACCTCAAATCCGAAGGGTTTGTAATCCTTTAGATAAATCGTCTCCGGTGCGGTGGCGGGCGCGGCATCTTTCATGGTTTTTTCCTGTTCCATGGAACCCGGATGGGTCCGTCAGCGTATCTATACCAAGACTATGTACCAGCGGCTGCGGCCCCGCGCCAGCAACCGCGCAAACTTGTAGACAAAGGAGCGGCCCATGTCGGCACCTGACACCAATGTTGAACGCGAAGAGAAACTGCACAAACCGGCCCTGTTGGGCATTCGGGGCGTCGTTGTTGCGGTGCTTTTGATGTTCGCCGTCTTCCTGTTGTGGGTTTTCAACAAAGGTGGCGAGCAGGACGTGGTCGAAGCACCGCAGACCGCCGCCGAAGTGCAGGCGACCATCGCCGGTGACTGACCCTGTATGACAATCTGATATTCCTCCCCGACTTGCCCGGTAGCTCGCTACCGGGCTTTTTCTGTTTGGAGAGTGTCGCTAGTGTGAGAGACGGTCAGCGCTGTCGGGCATCTGTAGAGTTTATTTGAAGCAGTTTCGCATGAATTGGTAAACTAATATTACCGCCAGCGTTGATGATACGGAACTATTGGTGTATCGGGGGCAGTAATACGCCCAGTTAACAGGAGGATGGCCCCATGAGCGGGATGCAGGAACGTCATGATATGCAGGTGGCTGACACGCTGGTGTCCTTCATCGAGGACAAGGCGCTGCCCGGCACCGGTGTCACGACAGATGCCTTCTGGGGTGGACTGGCCGGTCTGGTCAACGGCATGGGTGACGAAAATCGCGCATTGCTGGCCAAACGCGCCGATCTTCAGGGGCAGATTGATGCCTGGCATATCGCGCGCCGGGGCCAGGCCCATGACGCGGCGGCCTATGAGGTGTTTTTGCGCGAGATCGGCTATCTGCTGCCCGAAGGGGATGATTTCGAGATCGAGACGCAGAATGTTGACGACGAAATCGCCAATGTTCCGGGGCCGCAGCTGGTGGTGCCGATCACCAACGCGCGATTTGCCCTGAATGCGGCCAATGCGCGCTGGGGCAGCCTGTATGATGCGCTTTATGGCACCGATGCCATGGGCGACCTGCCTGAGGGCAAAGGCTATGATGCCGGGCGGGGCGCGCGGGTGATCGCATGGGGGCGTGGGTTCCTCGATCAGACCTTCCCGCTTGCTGACGGGTCGTGGTCGGACTGCACTGGCCTGTCGGTTGAGGATGGCGCGCTGGTGCCTGCGCTCAAGGATGGGACGCAGTTTGCAGGCTATGACGGCGCCGCCGCCACGCCGGGCAAGATCCTGCTAAAAAACAACGGGCTGCATGCAGTGATCGTGGTCGATGCCGAGGGCAATATCGGCAAGGGCGATCAGGCTGGGATCAACGATATCATCCTGGAATCCGCGCTGTCGACCATCATGGATTGCGAAGACTCCGTTGCCTGCGTTGACAGTGAGGACAAGGTCACGGCCTATTCCAACTGGCTGGGCCTGATGAAGCGTGACCTTTCCGAGGAGGTGAGCAAGGGCGGGACCACCTTTACCCGCGTGCTGAATGACGATCTGTCCTTCACCGCGCCGGATGGGTCCGATCTGCGGCTGAAGGGGCGCTCGCTGCTGCTGGTGCGCAACGTCGGCCATCTGATGACCAATCCAGCGGTTCTGGACAGCGAAGGCCGTGAGGCGGGCGAAGGCTTCATGGATGCGATGATCACCGTGCTCTGCGCCATGCACGACCTCCAGGCGGAGGGCGGCAATTCGCTGCATGGTTCGGTCTATGTGGTGAAGCCGAAGATGCACGGGCCCGAGGAAGTCGCCTTTACCAACCGGATCTTTGACCATGTCGAAGACGCGCTGGGCCTGCCGCGCCACACGGTCAAGATTGGTATCATGGATGAGGAACGCCGCACCTCGGTGAACCTCAAGGCATGTATCCGCGCGGCCAAGCATCGTGTGGCCTTTATCAACACCGGCTTCCTGGATCGGACCGGCGATGAGATCCACACCTCGATGGAAGCAGGCCCGATGCTACGCAAGGGCGAGATGAAATCGACCCCCTGGATTGCCTCCTACGAGGATCGCAATGTCGATATCGGTCTGGCCTGCGGTCTGAAGGGTCGGGCGCAGATCGGCAAGGGGATGTGGGCGATGCCGGATCGCATGGGCGAGATGCTGCAGGCCAAGATCGGCCACCCGAAATCCGGCGCGACCTGTGCATGGGTGCCGTCGCCGACGGCGGCGACCCTGCACGCCACCCATTACCACCATGTTGATGTCCACGCGGTGCAGGACAGCCTGAAGGCAGCCGGTGCGCGCGGAACCCTTGCGGATCTGCTCACCATTCCGATGATGGATGGTCAGAACCTGTCGGACGCCGATATCGCGCAAGAGATCGAGAACAACGCGCAGGGTATCCTGGGCTATGTGGTGCGCTGGGTTGATCAGGGCGTCGGCTGCTCCAAGGTGCCCGATATCCACGACGTGGGGCTGATGGAAGATCGGGCGACCTGTCGGATTTCCAGCCAGGCGCTGGCCAACTGGCTGCATCATGGCGTGGTGGACGAGGCGCAGGTCATGGCTGCGATGCAGAAAATGGCGGCGGTTGTGGACCAGCAGAATGCGGGTGATCCGAGCTATACGCCGATGGCACCCGGATTTGACGGGGTTGCCTTTCAGGCGGCCTGCGATCTGGTGTTCCGTGGTCGCGTCCAGCCCTCCGGCTATACCGAGCCGGTGCTGCACGCCCGCCGCCTGGAGCTGAAGGCGCAGGGCTGAGAAAAACGACTGGGGTCGGGCGGTCTGCCCGGCCCCTTTTTATGTGCACATCAAGGACAATAGACATGACCCTCACTCTGGATCAGGCCCGCAGCATCATCGAACATACCCGCGCCAAGGGGCGGGAGATGGCGCTGAAACCGCTCTCTGTCGTCGTCTTGGACGCGGGCGGACATGTGCTTGCCTTTGAACGCGAGGACGGCGCCGCGCCCGGCCGCTTTGCCATCGCCCATGGCAAGGCCTATGGCGCGGTGATGCTGGGCATGGCTGGCACTGCGCAGATGGCGCGCGCTGAACAGCAGGCCTATTTCATGGCGGCCGTGAACGGTGTCTACGGCGGGCAGGTCGTACCGGTCCCCGGTGGCGTATTGCTGCGCAGTGATGCAGGTGCGGTGATCGGGGCTGTGGGGGTCACCGGCGATACCTCCGACAATGACGCCGAGGCGGCGATGGCCGGGATCCGCGCCACCGGGCTGACCGGGGAAGCGTGAGCCGAGGCGCCCGCTGACGAGCTGGCAGATGATCGCGATCTGCCGAAAGCTGCGGCGGAGATACAGCTTTTTACGGCAAAGCGGCAGGTTGCGCCCCATAGGGGAATTGCAACCCGCCGCGGCAGGGCTGTAGGATTGCGGTGACCCGGAGATGCTGTCCGAGGATGGACAGAAGGGCCGGCGCCCAAACCGCTGAGGACAGAATGACACGCCCCAAAGTCGGCATTATTGGCAATTCCTATCTCATCAATGATGAATACCCCGCCCATGCCGGGGGGACGATGAACTCCGAGGCGGTGGCCGAGGTTGCAGGCTGTATGCCGCTGCTGATTCCGTCGGATCCCCGGTTTCTGACGGTGGAGGAGCTGCTGGAGAGCTTTGATGGCTTTCTATTGACCGGCGGGCGGCCGAATGTGCACCCGCATGAATACGGTGAGGCCGAGACGGATGCCCATGGCGCCTTTGACCGGGCGCGTGATGCCATCACCCTGCCGCTGGTGCGCGCCTGCGTCGAGCGGGGGCAGCCATTTCTTGGCATCTGTCGTGGCTTTCAGGAGGTGAATGTGGCCATGGGTGGCACGCTTTACCCGGAAATCCGCGATCTGCCGGGACGGATGAACCACCGGATGCCCCCCGACGGGACACTGGAAGAGAAATTCGCCATGCGCCACATCGTTGAGCTGAGTGAAGGCGGCGTTTTCCATCGTCTGTTCGGTGCGGCGGAGGTGATGACCAATTCGCTGCATGGGCAGGGGATCAAGGTGCCGGGCAAGCGGATCGTGATCGACGGAACCGCCCCTGATAGCACGCCCGAGGCGATCTATGTGAAAGACGCTCCCGGTTTTACCCTTGCGGTGCAATGGCATCCAGAGTGGGACGCCGCGAATGACCCGGTGTCGCGGCCTTTGTTCACCGCCTTTGGTGACGCGGTGCGCGCCTGGGCCGAGGGTGCGGGCAGACCAACCCAACGGAAATCGGCCTGAGACACGACATCGGCCTGAGGCATCCGGTCTTTGACTACCCGTAGACACCTCAATCGGCACCGCCTTTAGGGCGGTGCCGTTGGTCTTTCAGACCAGCAGATCAAACTCATGTATCAGCGGCAGCTGACGGACGCGTTTGCCGGTCAGATCGAAGATCGCATTGGCCAGCGCCGGGGCCGCCGGGGGCGTGCCGGGTTCCCCGGCGCCGCCCATGCGGGGCTGGTTTTCCAGCAGCGCGACCTGCACCTCGGGCATCGTGTGTATGCGCAGGGCGTCATAGTCGGGGAAATTCTGCTGCTGGACCGCGCCACCGTCAAAGGTGATCTCGCCAAAGCAGGCCGCAGACAGACCGTAGACCATGCCGCCAAACATCTGCGCGCGAGTGTTCTGCGGGTCGATGACACGGCCCAGATCTGCGGCGATCCAGGCTTTGGTCATGCGAATCTGCCCGTCCTGGTCGGCGACCTCGATGACCTGCGCGACCGGCGTGCCGAAACTATAGGCAAGCGCCACACCCCGGCCGATGCCATCGGCTGTCTTGCCGGTCCAGCCGGACATGTCGCGCACGGTTTCCAGCACCTTGGCAGCAGGCTCCCACTCGGCGCGGGCCAGCTCCAGCCGGAATTCCAGCGGATCGCGCCCGGCGGCATGGGCCATTTCGTCGATGATACAATCGGAGAAGAAGCCGTTGAAGGAGGCCCCCACCGAGCGCCAGAAGCCGACGGGAATCATCGGTTTGGCCAGATAGCCTTCGACGCGGAAATTGGGGATGGCGAGCGGCTGGTTGAAAGCGGTATCCACATGCCCCTTGTCCGGGCCGGACATTGGCAGGCCGAGCATCCGGCCAGCGCCTTCGACGGTGGTCGATTGCGCGGCGATTTTGCCGTGGACCATCACCGCCTTGCCGTCCTTTACCGCGGCGCGGTAGCGGGCGATGGCGCCTGGGCGGTAGAAGTCATGGGTCATGTCTTCCTCGCGGCTCCATGTCAGCTGCACCGGGGTGTCGGGCATCTGCAATGCGATCTGAACGGCGCGGTCGGTATAATCGGTTTCAATCCGCCGCCCAAATCCGCCGCCGAGGTAGGTTGTATTGACCTCAACCGCCTCGGCATCGAGCCCGGCAAGCGCTGCGGCGTTTTTCTGCACCACGGTTGGCCCCTGATTGGGCGCCCAGATTTGCAGCGCATCCCCGGTGTAAAGCGCGGTCGCGTTCATCGGCTCCATCGTGGCATGGGCCAGATAGGGCAGGCGATATTCCGCTTCGATCACGGTTGCCCCGTCCGGCAGCTCGTCCACATCGCCGTCATCGCGCAGGGTCGAGTTGGGGGCAGTGTCAAAACTGCGGGCGATCTCGTCAAAAATCGCGTCGGTTGTCTCGGGGTAGGGGGCTGCCTCCCACGTTACGTCAATGGCATCCACGGCCTGCTGCGCGAGCCAGGTGTTGCTGGCAACCACCGCGACAGCATCGCCAAGATCCAGTACCTTTTCCACACCGGCCATGCCTTCGGCTGCGCTGGCGTCAAAGGCGGTCTTGCCCACGCCGAAATGCGGGCTTTGTTTGATGGCGGCGAATTTCATGCCCGGCAGGCGGACGTCGACGCCGAAATCTGCGGTGCCGGTGGATTTGGCAACCATGTCGATGCGGGGCACATCCTTGCCGATCAGGCGCCAGCTCGACGCCGGGCGCAGATCCGCCTCGACAGGGTCAAGGGCGGCGGCTGCAACGGCAAGGCTGCCATAGGGCAGGCGGGTGCCATCCGGCGCGATGACATGACCATCTTCGGTGGCGAGCTGATCGCGTCCGACTGCCAGCTGCTCCGCAGCGGCCTGTTTCAGGGTCTCGCGGGCGCTGGCGCCCGCATGGCGCATCCGCTCAAAGCCGTCGCGCATGGAAGAGGAGCCGCCGGTGACCTGAAGATCAAGGAACTTGGCCATGTGACCGACGATTTCGCCCAGTGAATGCTGCAGAGGCGAGCTGTCATAGCCCCGTCCGGGCAGCGCCTCTGACATCATGGCGCTGTTGTAATAGGCCTTGGCGGCGGGGCCGTGCAGGACCGTGACCTTGGCCGGATCGACGTCCAGCTCTTCGGCGATCAGACTGGCCCAGGCGGATTTGACGCCCTGTCCCATCTCCGCCCGGGGCGCAATCAGAGTGACGCCGGATTGATCCACAAACACAAAGGGGTTGAGCACCGCGCGACCATCCTTCTGGTCGAGCGGGTTGGGAGCGGGCTGGTGGTACTTATAGGTGCCAAAGGCGACGCCACCTACGATGGCAGCAGAGCCGATGAGAAAGCTGCGGCGGGCGATTCTGCGAATGCTGGCCATGGCTCAGACCTCCTTCATCATTTTGGCGGCGTCATGGATGGCGGCGCGGATTCGGGGGTAGGTGCCACAACGGCAGAGGTTGCCCTGCATCGCCTCGTCGATATCGGCATCCGAGGGGGCGGGGTTTTCCGCCAGCAGGCTCGCGGCCTGCATGATCTGGCCGGACTGGCAGTAGCCACACTGCGCGACCTGATTGGCGACCCAGGCTTTTTGCACGGCGGCCATGGCGTCGGGTGTGCCGATCCCCTCGATGGTGGTGACCTCACCCCAGACATCGGACAGCGCCACTTGGCAGGAGCGCACCGCCTCGCCGTCAATATGCACGGTGCAGGCGCCACAGGCCGCGACGCCACAGCCGAATTTGGTCCCGGTCAGGCCGACTTCATCGCGCAGCACCCAAAGAAGCGGCACGTCGTCAGGCAGGTCAATCTGATGGGATTTCCCGTTTATGCGAAGGCTGGTGGACATTGGGTGTCCTTTCTGTGCTGGCTGCGTGACTTTGTGACAAAATGATGTATATGTGTCAGTGTGTCAATTGACAAATTTGGTATCGAATGTCAGAACTGCGCTATGGACATGCAGCAGATCGACCCCAAACAGCGCAACATTCTGGAATCCGCCTGGGAAGCCTTTGCGACCTATGGGTTTCGCAAGACTTCAATGGATGACATTGCCAAGCGGGCGGGGATGTCTCGCCCTGCGGTCTATCTGCATTTCAAGAACAAGGAAGCCATCCTGAAGGCGCTGATTGATGCCTATTACGCCGAGACAGCGCGAGCGGTTCACGCAGCGCTGACCGCAGACGGGGATCTTCAGTCGAAGGTTCTGAACGCATTCGACGCGCAGGGCGGCCCGGCTATAGAGGCCATGCTGAGCACGCCCCACGGGATGGAAACGCTGGAAGCCAGCATGAACGCCGCCGGCGATCACATTGAGGCCGGCGAATGCCTGATGCGCGGGGTTTATGCGGATTGGCTAAAGGATATGGCGGCTGCGGGACTGGTGCGGTTGGCCGGCACGCCGCAGGATGTGGCGCGCAGCTTTTGCAGTGCCATGAAGGGCGTCAAACATACCTCGGCAGATTATGCCGCCTACCGCTCGGGCGTTCGCCAACTAGCGCTGTTGTTTGCGGCTGCGCTGTCGCCGCGCTGACTGGAGCAGGTTGACTGAGGGCAGGTCCAAATGGGGCAGCCTTGGGGGGGCGGGCAGGGCTGGCCTGCCGCCGATCCCATCTGGCGTCAGAGCGTGGTGCGCAGGTGCCAGAGCTCGGGGAACAGCTCCACCTCCAGCATCCGTTTCAGATAGCTGACGCCACCGGTGCCGCCGGTGCCGCGTTTGAAGCCGATGACCCGTTCCACCGTGGTGACATGGTTGAAACGCCAGCGGCGGAAATAATCCTCAAAATCCACCAGTTTCTCGGCCAGCTCGTAGAGATCCCAATGCGCTTCGGTATTGCGGTAGACCTCGGTCCAGGCCGCCTCAACCGCCGGATTGGGGCTATAGGTTTCGGAGAGGTCACGGTTCAGCACCTCTTCGGGCAGCTCAAACCGCTTGGACAGGGCGCGCAGGGCAACGTCATAGAGCGAGGGCTGGCGCAGTTCTTCTTCCAGAAGCGCCAGAATGTCGGGGCGGTGGGCGTGCGGGAGCAGCATCGCCTTGTTGCGGTTGCCGAGCATGAATTCGATCTGGCGATACTGATGCGACTGAAAGCCGGAACTCTGCCCCAGTTCATCGCGAAAGGCAGAATAATCCGAGGGTGTCATGGTGCGCAGCACATCCCAGGCAGAGTTCAGCTGTTCGAAGATCCGGGCAACGCGGGCCAGCATCTTGAACGCCTCATGCGGTTTTTCCGCCAGCAGGCGCGCGCGCGCGGCGGTCAGCTCGTGAATGGCGAGGCGCATCCAAAGCTCTGAGGTCTGATGCTGGATGATGAACAGCATCTCGTCATGGGTGTTGGTCCAGGTCTTCTGCGCGGTCAGCAGCGTGTCGAGCGACAGGTAGTCGCCATAGGACATGCGCCCGTCAAACGACATCTGCGCGCCTTCCTTGGCGGGATCATAGGGGGTGGACATGGAAAGGCTCCTTGGTGTTCCGGTAGTGTATCAGATTGCGGGAACGGGGGCCTTTCTTGCGTTGAGCGTACCGCATTGGGCCAGTCGTCGCCACAGGGCGATCCAGCCCGCTGGCCGGCACAGTGGCAGGCGATATGCGGGCAGGCTCGCCATCAGGTGACTGCGTTGCGGGTTTTGTATTCCGGGCGATCCCAGAGCGCGTTGGTCATCACGTCCTCGATGATATCAACAGCGGCCCTGACGTCACCTTCGTCAATGTAGAGCGGGGTGAAGCCGAAGCGCATGATATCCGGCGCGCGGAAGTCTCCCACCACGCCACGGGCGATGAGCGCCTGCATGGCGGCATAACCTTCATGGAAGCGGAAGGACACCTGGCTGCCACGGGCGTTGCCGTCGCGCGGCGAGGCAAGAGTGAGATCGGGGCAGCGGGATTCCACCTCGGCAATGAACAGATCGCAAAGTTCGATGGATCTGGCGCGCACATCGGCCATATCGGCCATGTCCCAGATATCCATCGAGGCCTCGAGTGCGGCCAGCTGTAACACCGGCGGCGTGCCGACGCGCATCCGTTCGATCCCGCTGCCGGGTTTGTAATTCAGGTCGAATTCAAACGGCGCGGCGTGACCCAGCCAGCCGGAGAGCGCCGGGCGGACCGTGTCGGCATGGCGCGGCGCCACATAGATGAACGCTGGACCACCGGGGCCGCTATTGAGGTATTTATAGGTACATCCTACGGCGAAATCGGCCTTGCAGCCTGCCAGATCGACCGGCAGCGCACCTGCGGAATGGGCCAGATCCCAGACCGTCACGACACCGGCAGCGTGGGCCTGTTCGGTCAGCGCCTTCATATCGTGCTTGCGACCGCTGCGGTAATCGACTTCGGTCAGCATCAGCACGGCAATGTCGTCGGTGATATGGGCGCTGACCTCCTCCGGTGCGACCACGCGAAGCGAATAGTCCGGGCCAAGCGATTTCACCAGACCTTCGACCATATAGAGATCGGAAGGGAAGTTGCCGCTGTCGGACAGGACCACCTTGCGCGATGGGTTCAGCTCCAGTGCCGAGGCGACGGCCTGATAGACCTTGATCGACAGGGTGTCACCCATCACCACATGGCCGGGTTCTGCGCCGATCAGCCGGGCAATCCGGTCGCCGATGGAAGTTGGTTTCTGCATCCACCCGGCCCTGTTCCAGCCGGTGATCAGCATCTCGCCCCATTCGTCCTCGATCGTGCTGCGCACCCGTTCGGCGGTTGCACGCGGCATCGGACCCAGAGAATTGCCATCGAGGTAGATCATCCCTTCGGGCAGGGAAAACATAGCCTTGGTTGCGGCGAAATCGGTCATCTGAACCTCGTGATCATGGGCGGCCTGACGGACGGCGCGGTTTATTTTAGGCTTAAAGCTTCTCGAGTGCTACCGCATCGGATCTGTCCTGTCCAGAGATTAGCGGCTGGTGGGATCCTGCTGCGGTTCCGGAATGCCCAGTTCAGTTCGTTTTCGTTTCGACAGACCGGCGGTCACCAGACTGTACGACAGGCTGATCTGCTCTTTCAGCTCGGCATCGGTCAGGCCGGGATCTTTGAAATGTTGCAGCCACTTCATCCCGCGCGAGGCCAGATAGGGCGCCGGGCGGACGCCCGGTCGCTCCTGCAAAACCTCAAAGGCGATCTCGCCCGTCTTGAAGGTAAAGGCGTCCTTGCCCTCGGCCCAGCCGCAGATGGCAAAGACCTTGCCTCCTGCCTTCCACACATCGGCATCGCCCCATTGGATGACATGCGATGTAGCGGGGAAGCTGGCGCAGAAGGCGTTGAACTCGTCGCGGGTCATCAGGTCTGCCCACCTGCGATTTCGATGGTTTGCCCGTTGATAGACTGAGAGCCGGGACCACAGAGCCACAGCAGCGCGGCGGCAACCTCATCCGGTTGGATCAGCCGCTTGTGCCGGTTCGCAGAGACCATGATCTTCAGCGCCTGTTCTTCGCTCATTCCGGCGCGCTGAGAGATCGAGGTGACGTTGCGGTCGATGATCGGCGTATCTACATAGCCGGGGCAGAGCGCGTTGAAGGTATAGGGCGTGCCCAGATAATCCTCGCTCAGCGATCGGGTCAGGCCGATCAGCCCGTGTTTGCTGGCCGAATAGCAGGGCGCGCCCTGCAGCCCGCGCAGGCCTGCGATGGAGGATACGGTGACGACACGGCCCCAGTCGGTCTGGCGCATGGATTTCATACATTCGCGGATCGTCAGAAAAGCGCCGTCGAGGTTGGTTGCCATCATGTTGCGCCAGAAGTCCATCGACATCTTGTGCAGGGCCTTGCCCTCGGCGATGCCTGCATTGGGGACGCAGATCTGCACCGGACCGCGAGCTGCGGTGGCGGCGTCAATTTTTGCGATCACGTCCTGTTCGTCGCGCACATCCATGGCGAGCGGATGCAGCCCATCGGTTGCGACCTCCTCCAGCACCTCCTGCCGACGGCCGGTGATCGTCACCGCAGCCCCCTCGGCGGCCAGCGCCTTGGCCATCGCCAGACCAATGCCGGTGCCACCGCCGGTGATCAATGCGTGTTTTCCCTTGAGTGTCATGGTGTTGCTCCGCTGTTGTTCGTAACTGTTGGGGCCATGCGGGTGATCCCCACATGCAACCCGGATCTTGATATGAGCCTAACCGCCGCAGGGAGGCTGGCAAGATCTCCGTTCCGTCACTTTATCAACCGGCACGGGCACAACGCTTGCGGCGACGGGTCTCGGAGAAATGGTTTACAGAAATATTCCTATGTGTGAATGTCACGGCATGTGGCGACGAACCGCCACCAAGGCTGACGGAGGATCCCATGAAAGCTCTTGTCTGTGGCGTGGCAACCGCGCTGATGTTGCCTCTATGCGGGCTGGCCAGCGAAGATATCGCGGATCAATACCCGCAGTCCGAGCTTTACTCAAAGCCGGTGGAGGTGATCCCGCATGTGTTTTCGGCCATTGGAGCCACCGCGCCGCCAACCTATGAAAATGCCGGCCATAACAATAACCTGAGCTTCGTTGTGACCGAGGCGGGTGTTGTGGTGATCAATGCGGGGGCGTCTGATGCGCTGGCTGCCGCGCTCCATGCCGAGATCAAGGCGGTGACCGATCAGCCGGTGGTTCTGGTGATCAATGAAAACGGGCAGGGCCATGCGATGTTGGGCAACGGCTATTGGCGCGATCGGGGCGTTGACGTTCTGGCGCATGTAGATGCCACGGCCGAGGTGACGCAGAACGGTCATTTTATCCTTCAGGGGATGCAAGGCTACAATAAGGACAAGGCCGGGGACACGCGGGTGGAGCCTGCGAACCTGAGTTTTGAAGATCGTTACGATCTGTCGCTTGGCGGGGTCGACTTTCAGGTCCTGCATCTTGGTCCGGCCCATGATCCGGGTGACACGCAGGTCTGGATTCCGCAGTGGGGGATGCTGATCGCAGGCGATATTGCCTTTCACGAGCGGATGTTGCCGATTTTTGAACATACCTGCACCAGCTGTTGGATCGAGACCTGGCAGGACAAGCTGGAACCGCTGGCGCCGACCTATGTGATCCCCGGCCATGGTCATCCGACCAACCTGGATCAGGTCCGGCGCTACACTCTGGAGTATCTGCTCGATCTGCGCAGCAAGATTGGCTCCCATATCGAGGAGGGCGGCGATCTGGCCTCGGCCTATTACGTGGATCAGGCCCGCTGGCAGCAGCTCGATACTTTTGAGGAACTGGCGACCAAGAATGCCGGGCGTGTCTATGAGGAGATGGAGTGGGAATAGCGCGCCCGCCCGGTGATCTGTGCCCATCGTCATCCTTGCGACAAGAACTGTGAGCGGTAGCAGAACTCAGCATCCCGATCAGTTGCGGCAGGCATGCAAAAGTATACGTGGTCATTCGCAACAATATATGCAGGATCATGCCGCAAACGGAACGGATTCGCCGTTTCACGACCATTTTGGGCAATCTGTCCTTATCCTTCGGAAGTCATCTCCGAAGGCTGGACGTTCTGGCCACATGAGGGAAAACTGCCGCTGATGCGCATCAAGACCGACAAGGATCACCCGGAGTGCCGTCTGCAATGAAATGGATTGACGTGCCTCCTGTGTGGTTGCTGGGGTTTGCAGTGCTGGCCTGGTGTCAGGCACGTTTCATACCTATGGGGCTCGAATTGTCGCATGGCGTGATCGGCGCCGTCGTCGGGCTGGTCAGCGGCCTCTTGATCGGAGCGGGAGTCATTCTGATGCTGCTCGCGGTGATGGAAATGCGGCGTCATAGGACGACGCTGCATCCACACGGGCGGCCAAGCCAGCTGGTTCAATCGGGTATTTTCAAACGCAGCCGCAATCCGATCTACCTAGGTGATTGCCTGCTGCTGCTCGGACTGATTCTGCGGTTTGACGCGGTGCTGTCGCTGATACTGCTGCCGGTCTTTGTCTGGGTGTTGGAACGCCGTTTCATCCTGCCCGAGGAAAACCGGTTGCGGCGGCAGTTCAGGGCGCAGTGGGGGCGCTACGAAAAAGACACAGGACGATGGCTGTGACGGATTTGCGGCACCGCAGCAAAGTGTTGCGGCGACGCAGCGAAACTGTTGCGCAAAAATATTGCGCAATGTAGTCAAAATATTTGCGATCCGTGCTCAGTCAGTCTGATGCGGACACAAAGAGGGGGACCGACAAGGTGAAAATAGGCACACCAAAAGAAGTGTTTGACGGCGAGGCGCGGGTTGCGATGACCCCGGACTCCGCGGTTCAACTGCAAAAGCTGGGTTACGACTGCGCGATTGAAAGCGGTGCCGGGGCAGCGGCAGGTTTTTCTGACGCCACCTACGAGGCTGTCGGCGTCGAGATCATCAAGACACCGGCCGCATTGTGGAAAGCCTGCGATATCGTTGCCAAGGTGCGTCAGCCCACCGAAGCGGAGCTGAAGCGGATGACAGCGGGCAAGACGCTGATCTCCTTCTTCAATCCCGGCGGCAATAGCGAAGGTCTGGAACTCGCCAAATCCAAGGGCGCCAATGTGATCGCCATGGAAATGGTGCCACGTATCAGCCGTGCCCAGAAAATGGACGCGCTGTCGTCGATGGCCAATATCGCAGGTTACCGCGCCGTCATTGAGGCCGGGAATAACTTTGGCCGGTTCTTCACCGGTCAGATCACAGCTGCGGGCAAGGTTCCTCCGGCCAAGGTTCTGGTGGTTGGTGCAGGGGTTGCAGGCCTTGCGGCGATTGGCGCCTCTACCAGCCTGGGTGCGGTGACCTACGCCTTTGACGTGCGCCCCGAAGTGGCGGAGCAGGTCGAAAGCATGGGGGCCGAATTCGTCTATCTGGATTTCGAGGAAGACCAGCAGGATGGCGCGGCAACCGGCGGCTATGCTGCGGTCTCCAGCCCGGAGTTCCGTGAAGCGCAGCTCGCGAAGTTCCGCGAACTGGCTCCCGATGTCGATATCGTCATCACCACCGCGCTGATCCCCAACCGTGAGGCTCCCAAGCTGTGGCTTGAGGATATGGTCGCCGCGATGAAGCCGGGTTCGGTGATCGTTGACCTTGCAGCCGAAAAGGGCGGCAACGTCGAAGGCACGGTGATGGACGAAAAAGTGGTAACCGAGAATGGCGTGACCATCATCGGCTATACCGATTTCCCGAGCCGGATGGCCGCGCAGGCGTCGACGCTTTATGCCACCAACATCCGCCATATGATGACTGACCTGACGCCCGAGAAGGACGGTCAGATCAATCACAACATGGAAGACGACGTAATCCGCGGCGCCACGGTGACCTTTGAGAAGGAAATCACCTTCCCGCCGCCACCGCCCAAGGTGCAGGCCATCGCGGCCCAGCCGAAGAAAGAGGTGAAGGAACTGACGCCCGAAGAGAAGCGGGCGCAGGAGGTCGAAGCCTTCAAGCTGCAGACCAAGAACCAGGTCACCCTGCTGGCTGTCGGCGGTGCCTTGGTGCTGTTTGTGGGGCTGTTTGCCCCCGCGAGCTTCATGCAGCATTTCATCGTGTTTGCACTGGCCTGTTTCGTGGGCTTCCAGGTGATCTGGGGCGTTGCCCATTCGCTGCATACGCCGCTGATGGCTGTCACCAATGCGATTTCCTCGATCATCATCCTTGGCGCGTTGATGCAGATCGGATCCGGGTCGTTCCTGGTGATCTTCCTTGCGGCGCTGTCGGTGTTCATGGCCGGGATCAATATCTTCGGCGGGTTCCTCGTCACGCGGCGCATGCTTGCCATGTTCCAGAAATCTTAAGGAGGCCGGGAGTATGGACTTTGGCTTTACAACTGCCGCCTATGTGGTTGCGGCTGTTCTCTTCATCTTGTCGCTGGGCGGCCTGAGCGGTCAGGAAAGTGCGAAACGCGCGGTCTGGTACGGCATTGCGGGTATGGCGCTGGCGGTTCTGGCAACCCTGATTGGTCCCGGTGCAGGTCTTTGGCTGTTGTCGATCGTCCTGATCGCCGCAGGCGGTATCATCGGCTACTACGTCGCCAAACGCGTGCAGATGACCGAAATGCCGCAGCTGGTGGCGGCGATGCACTCGCTGGTGGGTCTGGCTGCGGTGTTCGTGGGCTTTATCGCCCATATCGAGCTTGGCCGCGTTCTGGCGATGGATGACACTGCGAAAAAGGCGCTCGAAGGCTTTGGTGCGCTTCTGGCCAAGAAAGACGGTGTCGAGATCGCGATCCTGCGGGTGGAACTCTTCCTCGGTGTCTTCATCGGTGCCGTGACCTTCACCGGGTCGGTGATTGCCTATGGCAAGCTGGCAGGCAAAGTGTCCTCGGCGGCGACCAAGCTGCCCGGCGGCCATATGCTGAACGCCGGTGCTGCGGGTCTCTCGCTGATCTGTCTGATCTGGTATTTTAACACTGGCGGTTTCTTCCCGCTGTTCCTGATGACCCTGGCAGCGCTGTTCATCGGCTACCACCTGATCATGGGCATCGGCGGCGCGGATATGCCCGTGGTTGTCTCTATGCTGAACAGCTACTCCGGCTGGGCCGCGGCGGCGATTGGCTTTTCGCTCGGCAACGATCTGTTGATCGTGGTTGGCGCGCTTGTGGGCTCCTCCGGTGCGATCCTCAGCTACATCATGTGCAAGGCGATGAACCGGTCGTTTGTGTCCGTGATCCTTGGTGGCTTTGGCGGCACTGCCGGCCCGGCGATGGAAATCGACGGTGAGCAGATCGCGATTGATGCCGATGGCGTGGCCGCAGCCCTGGATGAGGCCGACAGTGTCGTCATCATCCCCGGCTACGGCATGGCAGTGGCGCAGGCCCAGCAGAATGTGGCTGAGCTGACCCGCCGTCTGCGTGCCAAGGGCAAGAACGTCCGCTTTGCGATCCATCCGGTTGCCGGTCGTTTGCCCGGCCATATGAACGTGCTCCTTGCCGAGGCGAAAGTGCCCTATGACATCGTGCTGGAAATGGATGAGATCAACGAGGACTTCCCGGACACGGATGTGGCGATCGTCATTGGCTCCAACGACATTGTGAACCCGGCGGCACAGGAAGACCCGAACTCGCCCATCGCCGGTATGCCGGTGCTGGAATGCTGGAAGGCGAAACAGGTGTTCGTCTCTAAGCGCGGGCAGGGTACGGGCTACTCGGGCATCGAGAACCCGCTGTTCTTCAAGGAGAATACCCGCATGTTCTATGGCGATGCCAAGGCCAGCCTGGATAAACTGCTGACCATGATCAGCTGATTGTTCGGCTTATCGCTGCACATACCGAAAGAGCGCTCCTGCCGGGGCGCTCTTTTTTCGTGATCCTGTGGTATCATTCGCCAGCCGAGGAGGATGATATGGAAAAGGCCCAAGGCATAGGTGGCGTGTTTTTCCGCGCCAAAGACCCCGAAGCGCTGAGCCGGTGGTACAATGACCATCTGGGGATTGACCCCGTCGGCGGAACCCCCTGGATGCAGGGCGGCGGCTATACCGTCTTTGCTCCATTTGCCGAGGATACCGATTATTTCGGAGATACCAGCAAACAGTGGATGATCAATTTCCGGGTGACGGATCTGGCCGCGATGATCGCCCAGCTGACTGCCGCCGAAATTGCTGTTGAGACCCGGCCGGAGTGGGACGGCGAGATCGGCTATTTCGCGCGGTTGCATGACCCGGAGGGCAATCCGATAGAACTCTGGCAGCCGATTGGACGCGCCGCAGATACCGCTTGAGCTGGAGTGTACTCCAACCGCTAGGGTGTCCCGACTCACCCATGAGGGGTGGGCAGCAAGAGAGATGTGCATGAAGATTTCAGAGGTGGCGATGGCCACGGGGCTGAGCGTGGATACCCTGCGCTTTTACGAGAAGATCGGGTTGATTGATCCGCCGGCGCGGGATGCCGCCGGACGGCGGGTCTATGATCGCGAAATCCTCGGCTGGATCCGCTTTCTGGGGCAGCTGAACGCCACCGGAATGAAACAGGCGGATCGGGTCCGCTATGCGCGGTTGCGGGCGCGGGGGCGCGAAACCCTGGCCGAACGCCGCGCAATGCTGGAGGCCCACCGCGAGGTGATCCGCCAGCAGCTGGAGCAGCTTCATGACACGCTTGCCCTGATGGATCGCAAGGTTGCGATCTACCACGAGCTGGAGAAGGAAAGCGCAGATGTCTGACGCAGTGACCAAGGGCCGTAATCTGTTGGCCGAATTGAACCCGGAGTTGGAGAATATCCTGGCAGAGCGCTATGACGCCCATCTGCCGGGAATGTCGGAGAGCCTGGTGGAATGGGCCTATGGGCGCCACTACGCACGCGCGGGGCTGGACCTGCGGACACGGCAGCTCTGTACGGTTGCAGCGTTGACTGCGCTTGGTGGTCAGACCGCGCCGCAGCTCAAGGTGAATATCGCCAACACCCTCGCCGCAGGGGCAAGTGAAGGCGAGATTCTGGAGGTCATCTGGCAGATGGCGGTCTATGGCGGCATGCCTGCGGCCATCAATGGTTTGAATGCGGCGATTGAGGTGTTCGAGGCGGCATAATGTCGGCGAGAGTTGAGGGTTGTCCCATAATTGTATACGGTTGTATCCAGTTAAGGCATTGAAAAAACGTAATTCTTTACAGGTTGCTCCACCTCGGCTAACCTGTGGCCTGCTGCTCAGGGAGACCATAGATGCCGCCGATCCAAGACCACCCGCTGCGCTACCAGCTGGCCAATGAGCTGCACGCCCGCCCGTTCCCGACGATGAGCAACCCCTCGACGGTGATCTACCTGGCGATCAAGCAGCCGCAGGAGGCCGTGCATCGGGATCGCAGCCGGGACCTTGCGCATCTGGTCGATCTCTTGGACCGTCACGGTGTCGCCCACCCGACGCCGGGGGCGACCCATCATTCGGTGCAGCTGGGCCGCCATACGCTCAAATGGGAACAGCATACTGAATTTGTGTCCTACACCCTGTATTTCGACGGTATCAGCGCCCGCCCGTATGATCCTGCGGATTTTGATGTCTTCCCGTCGGACTGGCTGGCGGAGGCTCCGGGTCAGCGCATCACTTCGATCATGCTGCGGGTCTTGCCTCGTGGCGAAACCTCTGACGTTCGGGCGGCTCTGACCGATTGGTTTGTGCCGGAAAGCCTCGCCGTGGCCCGAGTGCTGGACGACAGCTGCGTGGTGGCGGGGGATTTCCGCATTGATCCGGCTGGGCATATGCGGTTTGCGGTTTTCCCGAACCGGGAAACCGGCGCCCAGCGGATCGGCCGGGTGGTGCAGCGCCTTTGCGAGATTGAGACCTATCGGGCGATGTCGATGCTCGGGTTTTCGCGGGCGCGCGGGTTGAGTCCGACGATTGGCGCGCTCGACACCCATCTGAGCGAGATGATGGCCGAGATGACCGGGGATCGCATGCCGGCGGAACAGACCCTTGCGCAGCTGCTCACGGTCTCGGCTGAGCTGGAGGCGATGGCGACGCAGGCAGCGTTCCGCTTTGGTGCGACGGGGGCCTATGATGCGCTGGTCAACCAACGGATCGCCCTGCTGCGCGAGACCCGTTTTGAAGGGTATCAGACCTTTGCCGAGTTCATGCTGCGCCGATTTGAACCGGCGATGCGCACGGTGAAGTCAACCGAAGGGCGGCTCGCTACGCTGGCAGACCGGGCGCGTCGCGCCGGGGAGCTGCTGCGAACCCGTGTCGATGTGGAACGCAGTGCCCAGAACCAGGCCCTGCTGGAAAGCATGGACCGCCGCGCCGATATGGCGCTGCGGCTGCAACATACGGTGGAAGGGCTGTCAGTGGTGGCGATCAGCTATTACGCTGTGTCGCTGGCGTCTTATGCGCTCTATCCCCTCGCGGCGGTGCTGGACCTCAGCAAGGGGATGATGACGGCAGCACTTACTCTGCCGGTTGTGCTGCTGGTCTGGCTCGCGGTGCGGCAGATCCGGAAGCGGCTGCATTGAGCAGGGCGTCTGCCGCCAAACCGCCTGCGCCAATCGACAGCAGTGCCAGAACAGCTGCTAGGCTGAGGGTTGGGATACCGGCGAGACCGGCCCCGACTGTGCAGCCGCCAGCCAGTACACCGCCAATCCCCATCAGCACCGCGCCAGTGAGGTAGCGGCCGGTCTGCCGCGGGCTTTCAAAGCTCTGCCACTGGAAGCGACCGCTCAGCAGGGCAGCGACCAGCGCGCCAATCAGCACGCCGCCCACCAGCCCGGTCCCGAAGCCCGCAGGCACGGCGCTGGACGCCAGCGTGTAGAATAGTGTTTCCGCCGAAGGCGCGGTGAAGGAGAGGCTCTCCATGGCGATGGGGTCAAATTCATCATACAGCACATAGCCGGTGCCGACCCAGGCCAGCGGCACCAGCGCGCCGATGGCGGCCCCGCCGGCCAGCATCAGAGGATGATTGCCCGAGCGCAGAGCGATGACAAGAGCGGCCGCAACGATCAGCCCGGCGCCCGTCAGCGCGCCGCCGGGCAGTGCGGTGAGAGAGGCGAAATCCCCAATCGGCACCGTGACGCCGCCGATCCAGCTGCGCAGCGGTGCCAGCACGCCTTTGAGCGTGGCGTGGGCGACAATTGAAAAGGTCACGATCACAACCAGCGCCCGCAGGTTGCCGCTGCCGGTCAGAACCATCAGGCGCGAGACGCAGCCACGGGTCAGCACCATGCCGGCCCCGAACATAAGGCCGCCCACTACCACCGCAGCAATCGGCAGATCCGCGACCATCAGGCGGTGCTCGGCAAAGCTGATCCAGCCCTGCGCCACGGCGGCCTGCGTGCCCAGAACAGCAACGGCCAGCGCCATTGTCCAGACGCCTGCGGCCTGACGGCGATCCGCGCCGACAACAGCGCGGCGGAAACAGAAGCGGGTCAATTGCGCCAGCCCGCCGAACAGGACACCGACAGAGAGTGCAAACAGTACCGAAACCGCCCGCGCGGTGGTGTCTTCAAAGCCAAGTGTCTCGAACATATGCGGTCTCCATCGTTGCGAGCGGATTCGTCACGTTTGGAATATTTTCCCGAAATGGCCGGTTTTTGTGATCTGAGCAACCCTATGGCACCAAGTTGGCGCGGCATCCGGCAGAATGATGTTCTCTGCTAGGTGCCCTTCGCAGGCTATGTGTCCCAGCCCTGCCGCTGCGGGCAAAAACAAACCGGCCACCTGGGAGAAGTGGCCGGTTGATATGTTTTTATTTGAATGTGTTGAGCCGTTCTGCCCTCACATCTCTGGTATGGTCAGCGCCCGCGGATCCGTGGATCCAAGGCGTCGCGCAGACCGTCGCCGAGGTAGTTCACGCTCAGCACGGTGAGCGAGATCGCCATACCGGGCCAGAACACCCGCTCCGGGTATTGCTGGAGATAGTCCGTCGCATCATAGAGCAGACGCCCCCATGTCGGGAAATCAGGCGGGAAGCCCAGGCCGAGGAAGGACAGGGCGGATTCGGTGATGATCGCGGTTGCAATCCCCAGAGTGGCCGAAACCATGATCGGTGACAGCACGTTGGGCAGGATGTGCCGCGAAATCAGCTTGCTGTTGGTGGTGCCGATGGAGCGGGCCGCAAGAACGAATTCCCGTTCCTTGATCGCCAGCACATCGCCACGCACGATCCGCGCGGTGGGCATCCAGCTGGTGATGCCGATCGAGGCCACGATCAGGATAAAGATCCCCTGTTCCGGGCCGAAGGCGGCATTCAGCGGCTCGCGGAACAACAGCATCATCACCAGCAGCAGCGGCAACAGCGGCAGCGCCAGGAACAGATCGGTCAGGCGCATCAGCGGTCCGTCGAGACGTTTGAAGAACCCTGCGAGAACGCCAACCAATGAGCCGAGGAACAGCGCCAGAAGCATCGCGGTCAGGCCAACGGAGACCGAGGTCGCGCCGCCTGCCATCATCCGGGCCAGCATGTCACGCCCCAGCTGATCCGTGCCAAAAGGATGCGCCCAGCTTGGGCTCTGGTTGCGGGCACGGATATCAATGCGGGTGGCATCAATGTCCCAGAAAAACGGGCCGAGATAGACGGCCAGTACGATCAGCAGGAACAATGCCCCGCCAAGCATGGCGCCCTTGTGTGACTTGAACTGATCCCACACATCCAGCCACTGGCTGCGGGGTGGTTGGTCCAGTTCTTCGATCACGCCCGCCGCAGGCAGCGCGGTCGAGGCGGGCACAATCCCTTCGTCGGGCACCAGACGGTCCTTATCAGTCATAGCGGATCCTCGGGTCTAGAATGCCATAGAGCACGTCGGCAATCAGGTTGAACAGCACGATCAGCACGGCAAAGATGAAGGTCAGCGTCTGCACCATCGGCAGGTCGTTGGCCTCGATCGCGCCGATCAGCAGCTGGCCGATGCCGTTCACCTTGAACACCTGTTCGGTGATGATGGCGCCACCGAAGATCGACGGAATCCCCAGCGCGATCACGGTCACGACCGGGATCATCGAGTTGCGCAGAACATGGACCATGACGACCACATATTCGCTGAGGCCCTTGGCGCGGGCGGTGCGGACGTAATCCTGATTGAGGTTGTCCAGCATCGAGGCCCGCATGAACCGGCTCAGCTGTGCGGTGATTTGCAGCGCCAGCACCATGACCGGCATGATCATCTGTTGCAGCTGCTTTACAAAAGACTCCCAACTGTTCACGACATGAGTGGTGTCGTAGATCGAGGGGAACCAGCCCAGCTGGACCGAGAAGATCACAATCACCAGTACGCCGGAGAAGAAGGGCGGCACCGAGAAACCCACCATCGACACAAATGTGCCGACCTGATCGAACCAGCTATACTGGCGATAGGCCGAATAGATGCCGATGGGCAGGGCGATGGCGATGGCGACCAGATAGGCGGTGCCCACGACCCACAGGGTCTGGGGAATACGCTGCACGACGATATCCATCACCGGCGAGCGGGTCTGCCAGGAGATCACCCGCAGGTCACCTGCGGAGAAGCTGGTGCCAAAATAATAATCGATCAGAACCTGAGGTTCGATCCAGAAGAACTGCACGATCCATTTCCAGAATCGGATATGCGCGGGTTGGCCAAGGCCAAGCGCTTCGCGCATCTTTTCTTTGACTTCGGGGGGGACGGTCAGAGGGACCTGAGCCATCGGGTCACCGGGCGCAAGTTCAAGCAGCAGGAAGATCACCAGGCTGATGAACAGAAGCGTCGGTACCGACAGGACAAGGCGTCTGATTGTAAAGGTCAGCATCCAGTAGGCGCCTTTGCAATTGGAAGAATGGGGTGGAACTGGGCGGTCTTTTGCCTGAGATCCATTTCTGGCCGACGCAATGACGTCATTCGGACGTGAATGGCAAGAGGCCCCAGCGCGTTAACCGGGGCCTCTGCAGGCGTTTGACGCTGCTTACTCGGTGCGGTGCCAGTCAGCGGCGTTCCACAGTTCGCTGTCCCAGACGTTCAGATCCACACCGCCAAGGGTGTTGGAGCGCGCGGAGAGGCGACCACGGTGCACCAGCGGAATCATGCCACCTTTTTCGACAATGATGTCGTTCAGGCGCTTGGCGATTTCCGCGCGGGCTTCCAGACCTGCGGTCTGCGCCAACTCTGCGTGCAGCTTGTCGAACTCTTCGTCACAGAAGCGGGAGATGTTCTCGCCCTGCCACTGGGTCTCGGGACGCGGTGCCTTGTCGCACAGACCGTTGCCCAGGTAGGACTGCGGATCGGTGCCATTGAAGGTGTTGGCGTACATTTCGACGTCAGCATAGAACTTCTGGAAGGTGTCGGGGGAACCCGGATCACCACCGAAGAAGACGGATGCGTTGATGTTGCGCAGCTCGGTTTCGATGCCGATTTCGCTCCACCACTGTTTGATCAGCGCCTGGAAGTCCTGACGCACAGCGTTGGTCGAGGTCTGATACAGGATCTTCATCGGCTTGCCATCGGGGGTTTCCCGTACGCCGTCGCCATTGGTGTCCTTGTAGCCTGCTTCGTCCAGCATGGCGTTTGCGCCTGCGATGTCCTGAGTGTCACAGGTCATCGAGTCGGAGTTGAAGGCCGCAGGTGCCGGCACCCAGTTACAGGTGACCTTACCAGCCTTGCCATAGCCGATTTCCACCAGCAGCGGGCGGTCGATGGCCATCGACATGGCTTTGTAGACCGCAGGATCGCTGAGGAACGGATGCGGGCGGATCACCGAACGCTCATCCGGGCCAAGTGCCGGATCGGGGTTGGTGTTGTTCAGCATGATGCGTTCGACCAGCGGGCCGAAGCCAGCAACTGGCACGCCTTTGCCGCCGGCTTCCATCTGGGCGACCACTTCGGGCGCCAGCTGAAGGTTCCAGGCGTAGTCGAATTCACCGGTTTCCATCACCGCACGGCCCGCAGCAGTAGCGTCGCCGCCCCCTTTGAACAGGAGCTTGGCAAAGGCCGGCTTGGCCGGGTCGCGGTAGTTGTTGTTGGCCGACATGGTGATCACGTCGTTGGGCTTGAACTCATCCACGACAAACGGGCCGGTGCCGATCGGGGCAAAGTTCGCTTCAGTACACTCAGGTGCCTTGGCGCCCAGGCATTCGGCAAATTGTGCCGCCTGAATGATCGGGCTTTCGCCGCCGACAAACGGGCCATAGGGGAAGGGGGTCGGCTTGTCGAAGGTGACCTTGACGGTCAGATCGTCAACGGCCTCGACATTGGTGACTCCTTCGAATTTGGTCACCTGCGCGCAGCCGCCCTCGGGGTGCATACAGTATTCGGCGGTGAATTTCACGTCATTCGCGGTGAAGGGCGTGCCATCGGACCACAGGATACCGGGTTTGATTTTCCAGGTGATCGAGGTGAGGTCTTCGCTCACGCCGCCATTGTCGACGGTGGGAATGTCCTCAACCAGGTAGGGAACCATCTCACCTTGCGGGTCGTAGCGGGCCAGCGGCTCGATCACGAGGGAGGCGGATTCCACATCCTTGGTGCCACCCGAAAGGAAGGGGTTCAGGATCGAGGGCGCTTGCCAATAAATAATGTTAACCTGGCCGTCGGATCCCCGTTCGGCAAAGGCTGCGGGAGCAAGCGCGGCTGACGCAATTGCACCCAGCAAAAGGGTCTTGATTTTCATAATTCACTCCTTGTCGGACACGTATGTGCCTTCTTTATGACCGGGGCTTTGGCGCCCCGGAGATTTGCCACATCACTGCGGTCTGTGCGTTTGAGCACGCGCTATCTGCCGGGCGTTGGCTGCGATCACGTTACCGCGATCATGGCTTGCAACCGGAGGCAGGCGTGGCTGCACTGAAGGTATCGAATACAGACTCCTGCCAAATTGCAAGACTTCCGTCGGAGAAAAAATCGCGCAGGGTTAGGAGGTGGGTTTGACGGGGTCAACGCAGGTGCGTACACATTTCTGTTAACGCCATCGAAAAAGAAGAACACGAAGGGGACGTCACGGTGCTGGATCAACCAATCGCGCAAATTAAGGGACTCCGGGTGGAGTTTCAGACAAAGGACGGTCCGGTTGTGGGGGTGAAGGATGTCTCCTTTGACATCAATCCCGGCGAAACCGTTTGCATCGTTGGCGAATCCGGGTCCGGCAAATCGGTGTCCTCGCTGTCGCTGATGCGGCTGGTCGAGTTCGGCGGCGGCGACATTACTTCGGGGCAGCTGCTGTTTGACCGTCGCGACGGCGAGGAGGTCGACCTCGGCAAGACCGATCAGGCGCTGATGAAACAGATTCGCGGCAATGAGATCGGAATGATCTTTCAGGAGCCGATGACCGCGCTCAACCCGGTGTTCACCGTTGGCCGTCAGCTGACCGAAGGGTTGCGGATCCACAAGAACCTCAACAAGAAACAGGCCGAGGCCCGTGCGCTGGAACTGCTGCGTGAGGTGCGGATCCCCGAACCCGAGCGCCGCCTGAAACAATATCCGCACGAACTGTCTGGCGGTATGCGCCAGCGGGTCGTGATTGCGATGGCCATGGCCTGCGAACCGCGCCTGCTGATCGCGGATGAGCCGACAACCGCGCTTGATGTGACCATCCAGGCCGAGATCCTGGCGCTGATGGACCGACTGAAGCGCGAGACCGGCACTGCGGTGATGTTCATCACCCACGACATGGCCGTCGTGGCGCAGATGGCGGATCGCGTTGTTGTCATGTATCGCGGCAACAAGGTCGAGGAAGGCACCGTCACCGAAATCTTCGAGAACCCGCAGCACGACTATACAAAGGCGCTGCTGGCCGCCGTTCCCAAACTGGGCGAGATGCGCGGCAAGGACTACCCGGAGCCGATGAAGCTGATGGGTGTGGAACAGCAGGAGATCAAGCCGATCAAGGGCAGCGACGAGGTGCTGCTGGAGGTGCGCAACCTGGTGACCCGCTTCCCGGTAAAAGGCGGCGTTCTGCGCCGCACCATAGCCAATGTTCACGCGGTGGAGGATGTCTCCTTCAAGGTGTTCAAAGGGCAGACGCTGTCGCTGGTCGGGGAATCCGGCTGCGGCAAGTCCACTGCCGGGCGGTCGATCCTGCGGCTGGTGGAGCCGCTGTCCGGGTCGGTGGAATTTGAAGGGCGCGATATTCTGGGTCTGAACCCGCGGGAGCTGCACAAGGCGCGCCTTGATATGCAGATGATTTTTCAGGATCCCTTTGCCTCGCTCAATCCGCAGATGCAGCTGCTGGATCAGGTGGCGGAGCCGATGCGCAACTATGGGCTTGCCTCCGGCTCCGAATTGCAGGACCGCGTCGCCAATCTGTTCGACAGGGTGCATCTGCCGCGCAGCTTCATGCGCCGGTATCCGCATGAAATGTCCGGCGGTCAGCGGCAGCGCATTGCCATCGCCCGCGCGCTTGCGCTCAACCCGAAACTGATCGTCGCGGATGAGGCCGTTTCGGCGCTGGATGTGTCGGTACAGGCGCAGGTGCTTAACCTGATGATGGAACTGCAATCAGAATTGGGCCTGTCCTTCTTGTTCATCAGTCACGATATGGCGGTGGTCGAACGGGTCAGCCATCAGGTCGGTGTGATGTACCTTGGCCGTATCGTGGAACTGGGACCGCGGGCGCGGGTCTTTGAGAACCCGCAGCACGCCTATACGCAGGCCTTGATGAAGGCGGTGCCGATTGCCGATCCAAATCAGCGCAAATCGGAGAAGGACCTGAATTTCAAACCGATCCCATCGCCGATCCATGATCTGAACTACGAGCCGGAGCCCTCGCAATATATCGAGGTGGAACCGGGGCATTTCGTTCTGACAACTGATAGCGGCTACTAAGGGTATGGCAGATCAGCTCAGCCCGCTGGAGATCATGACCAAGCTGATCTCCTTTCCCACTGTCAGCAGCGAAACCAACCTGCCGCTGGTGGATTGGGTTGAGGGCTATCTGGCAAGCCACGGCATCACCACGCATCGCTGGGTCGATCCCGAGCAGCCGCATAAAGCGGCGGTCTTTGCCCATGTTGGCCCCGAGGTCGAGGGGGCTGTTGTGCTCTCGGGGCACACGGATGTGGTGCCCATCGAAGGCCAGCCCTGGGACAGCGATCCCTTCACCGTGGTCGAGCGGGATGGCAAGTATTACGGGCGCGGCACCTGCGATATGAAAGGCTTTGACGCGCTGGCGATCTGGGCGCTGGTGGCCGCCCATTATCGCGGCGTCGCGCGGCCCTTGCAGCTGGCGCTCAGCTTTGACGAAGAAGTCGGATGCACCGGCGCGCCGCCCATGATTGTCGCGATGCAGGAGGTCCTGCCAAAAGGATCCTGTGTCATCGTTGGTGAGCCTTCGGTGATGCGACCGGTGACCGGGCACAAGGGCGGGATCGGCTACAGCACCCATCTGGTGGGTTTTGAGGTGCACAGCTCGCTCATGCACACCGGTGTCAGCGCCATCATGCAGGGCGCCCGGCTGATCGACTGGGCCAATGCCCGCAATGCCGAGAATATGGCCAAGGCGCCGGATGAGGTTGCAGCGCTGTTCACGCCTCCCTTTACCACCTGTCATGTCGGGATGATCAACGGCGGAACCGCGCATAATATCACCGCAAAGGACTGTCGCTTCGTGATGGATTTCCGCGTGGTGCCGGGCGAATCTGCCGCCGACTGGGAGGCCGCCTATCTGGCCAGGGTGCGTGAGGTTGAGGCGGAGATGCAGGCGATCCATCCCGACACCCGCATCGACGTCAGCAAGAAATTCAACGTTCCGGGGCTGGTCCCCGAGGTCGAGGGCGAGGCAGAGACGCTGGTGCGCTCGCTCACCGGGGATAATGGCACCCATGTGGTGAGCTATGGCACCGAGGCCGGACAGTTTCAGGAGGCGGGCTATTCCGCCGTGATCTGTGGCCCGGGTGACATTGCCCAGGCCCATCAGCCCAATGAATATATCGAGGTGTCGCAGTTCGACGCTGGCCACCACTTCATGCAGCAGCTGGTCGACCGGCTGGCATCCTGAGCCCAGAACAACGGCGCGTCGGCGGCAGCTGTTTGGGCTGATCACGGCCTAAGGAGATCTGCTTGCACGTCGATACTTGATAAGGCAACTTTTCTGGCAGAGAGTGGCCGCAGACCCCGGAGGTTAGCGCTGTCGCCGGTCTGCACTGCCTGACTGAACGCGCATCGCCGAGGTGCAGGCTCAGTGCGCATCAGCCAGCGGTGCGGTTGGGGAACGACGGATCAAGTGTAGGGAGACACCCATGCCGATCAAGAATCGCCTGTCCGAAATGCACGCCGAAATCACCGGCTGGCGACGTCACCTGCATCAGATGCCCGAGCTGCTCTATGAGGTGCATAAGACAGCGGCCTTCGTCGAGGAAAAGCTACGCAGCTTTGGCATCACAGACATCACCACCGGGATTGGCCGGACCGGGGTTGTCGCTGTGATCGAGGGCAAGGCGAACACCTCTGGCCGGGTCATTGGCCTGCGCGCGGATATGGACGCGCTTCCCATCACCGAGGCGACCGGGCTGGACTATGCGTCGCAGACACCGGGGCTAATGCACGCCTGTGGCCATGATGGTCATACCTCTATCCTGCTCGGCACCGCCAAATACCTGGCCGAGACCCGCAATTTCGACGGCAAGGTTGTGCTGATCTTCCAGCCCGCCGAAGAAGGCGGCGCCGGGGGCAAGGCGATGTGTGACGATGGCATGATGGATCGCTGGAACATTCAGGAAGTCTATGGCCTGCACAATGCTCCGGGGATCCCTGTGGGCGAATTTGCCATCCGGTCCGGGCCTCTGCTTGCCTCCTCCGATGAGTTCGAGATCAGGGTGACTGGGGTCGGCGGCCATGCAGCAACCCCGCATGAGGCGATTGATACCACGCTGGTCGCGGCACAGATCGTGGTCTCGCTCCAGTCTATCGTGGCGCGCAATATCGACCCGCTGAAACGTGTGGTGCTGACCGTTGGCACATTTGAGACAGACAGTACCGCCTCTAATGTCATTGCCCATACCGCGCGTCTGCAGGGGACGGTGCGGACGCTGGAAACGGAGTGCCGCGGTCAGGCCGAGACCCGTGTGCGCCGCATTGCCGAGGATATCGCCTCTGCCTATGGCGCCCATGCCGAGGTCGTCTGGACGCCGGGCTATCCGGTCACCGTAAATACCGAGGCTGAGACCGGATACGCGGTTGAGGCCGCGCGCGCTGTTGCGGCCAAGGTCAGCGATGACACCGACCCGATCATGCCCTCCGAAGATTTCGCCTATATGCTGGAAGAACGTCCGGGCGCCTATATCTTCCTCGGCAATGGCGACACCGCCATGTGCCACCACCCGGCCTATGATTTCGACGATGAGGCAATTCCGCTCGGATGTAGCTGGTTTGCCGAACTGGTCGAACGACGTCTGCCCGCAGCCTGAGGATTATCCGATGCCCGTGAAGAACCGCTTTGCCGAAATGCACGCTGAAATCACCGCCTGGCGTCTGGATATCCACCAGCACCCCGAAATCCTGTATGAGACGCACCGCACCAGCGCGCTGGTTGCCGAGAAACTGCGGACCTTTGGCTGCGACGAGGTGGTGACCGGTATTGGCAGGACCGGGGTTGTCGGGGTGATCCGGGGGCGCAGCGACACGCAGGGCCGCGTGATCGGCCTGCGGGCCGATATGGATGCACTTCCTATGGCGGAGGATACCGGCCTGCCACACGCGTCGAAGATCGACGGGGCAATGCACGCCTGCGGCCATGACGGTCATACTGCGATGTTGCTCGGGGCTGCGAAATATCTGGCGGAGACGCGCAATTTCGATGGTGCGGCGGTGGTGATCTTTCAGCCCGCAGAAGAGGGCGGTAACGGTGCGGAGGCCATGTGCAAGGATGGGCTGATGGACCGTTTCGGCATCGACGAGGTCTATGCCATCCACAATTCGCCGGGGCTGGAGCTGGGCCAATTCGCGCTGCGGCCCGGCCCCATTCTGGCATCGGTCGACGAGTTTATCATCCGTCTTCAGGGGCGCGGCGGCCATGCTGCCAAACCGCAGGAAACCGTCGATACCACGGTGATGATGTGTCAGCTGATCACCGCCCTGCAATCCATCGTGTCGCGGAACGTCGATCCGGTGATGCAGGCAGTTCTATCGGTCACCTCGGCAGAAACGTCATCGAAGGCCTATAACGTCATTCCCGACCGGGCCGAGGTAAAGGGCACCATTCGCACCCATTCTCCGGACGTGCGGGCGCAAATCCCGGAGCGGCTGTGCGCGGTGACTGCCGGTATCGCGCAGAGCTTTGGCGGTTCGGCGGAGGTGGAGTTCGTGAACGGCGTACCGGTGACCATCAATGACGCTGCCGCAACCGAACATGCCCATGCGGCTGCGGTGGCTGTGGCCGGTCGTTGCGCGGAGGTGCCCCTGGCGATGGGGGGCGAGGACTTCTCCTTTATGCTGGAGGAACGCCCCGGTGCGATGATCCGCGTCGGCAATGGACCCTCTGCTGGGCTGCATCACCCGGCCTATGATTTCAACGATGACGCAATTCCCAGCGGATGCAGCTGGTTTGTCACCCTGATTGAGCAGCGCCTGCCGCTGCCCTGACGGGCAGGCGCGCTGCGCCCTGATCCAATTACCCGAATACGGCGCAGATCATGACGGTCGGCGCATTGAGCAAAAAAGAGGATATTATCATGCCTGTGAAGAACCGCTTTGCCGAACTGCAAGAGGAAGTCACCGCCTGGCGCCGTGACATTCATGAAAACCCCGAAATCCTGTTCGAGACCCATCGCACCAGCGCTCTGGTCGCTGAGAAGCTGAAAGAATTCGGTTGCGACGAGATTGTCACCGGCATTGGCCGGACCGGTGTTGTGGGCGTGATCAGGGGCAAGTCTGACAGCTCCGGCAAGGTCATCGGTCTGCGCGCCGATATGGACGCGCTGCCGATCCATGAGCAGACCGGTCTGGATTATGCCTCCAAAACCGATGGCGCGATGCATGCCTGTGGCCATGACGGCCATACTGCGATGCTGCTGGGGGCGGCCAAATACCTGTCTGAGACCCGCAATTTCGACGGTACTGTCGTGGTGATCTTCCAGCCCGCCGAAGAAGGCGGCGGCGGCGGCAAGGAAATGTGCGACGACGGCATGATGGATCGCTGGAATATCCAGGAGGTCTATGGGATGCACAACTGGCCGGGTCGGCCGGTTGGATCCTTTGCGATCCGCCCGGGTGCATTCTTTGCAGCGACGGACCAGTTCGACATCACCTTTGAAGGGCGCGGTGGCCATGCCGCAAAGCCGCAGGAAACCATCGACACCACCGTGATGACGGCGCAGGCGGTGCTGGCGCTGCAAACCATCGCCTCGCGCAATGCGGACCCGGTGCATCAGATCGTTGTGTCCGTAACCTCCTTTGAAACCTCCTCCAAGGCGTTCAATGTGATCCCGCAGAGTGTCCAGATCAAAGGCACCGTGCGTACGATGTCGGGCGATATGCGGGATCTTGCGGAGAAGCGCATCAAAGAGATCTGTGCCGGTGTGGCAGCGACCTATGGCGGCACGGCTGAGGTGACCTATCACCGCGGCTACCCGGTGATGGTCAATCATGAAGAACAGACCGAATTTGCAGCCAAAGTGGCCCGCGACATCTCCGGCAGCTGCGATGACGCGCCGCTGGTGATGGGGGGCGAAGACTTTGCCTTCATGCTGGAAGAGCGCCCCGGTGCCTATATTCTGGTCGGCAACGGCGATACCGCCGCCGTGCACCACCCGGAGTACAACTTCAACGATGAGGCGATCCCGGCGGGCTGTAGCTGGTGGGCCGAAATCGTCGAGCAGCGCATGCCTGCTGCCTGATCAGCCCGTCATCCAGTCGGTGACCTGCTTGCCTGTCCCATCGGGGCAGGCAATTTGCGTTCTCGCCGGGGAGGGGAGCTGGATCAGCCTGCGGACCAGAGGTCCTGATAGACCGCGTCAATCCCATCGGCCTCGGCGCTTGCGCTGAAGGTCGTTACCGCGAGGTCACGCCCGGCGCGCCCGAAATCCAGCAGCTGATCGGGTGTCGACAGCAGGCGATCAGCCGCTGCCGCCGCTGCCTCGACAGCTTCCAGCGGCACCACCGTCCCAACCGTTCCCTGTGCGGAGAACGCGCGGTAGTAGCCCGTGTCTGACCCGACAAAGGGGACGCCACTTGCCAGCCCCTCCAGCGGAGCCATGCCATAGCCCTCATAGCGCGGCAGCTGCATCACCAAGGACAGCGCCCGTATCACACGCGGCAGATCGCCAGCCGGAATTTCGCCGGGAAAGAGGATGCGATCGCCAAGGCCAGCCGCCGCAATCCGGGCCTGCAGCCCCTTCAGAAAGCCCTGATGCTCCCGCGCGGCGCGGCCGACCACCAGAGCCACCAGACCGGGGTGATCCGGCAGCAGGCGCAGCATGGCGTCCACGAATAGATCGGTGCCCTTCTCGGGGCGAATGCGCCCGATGGTGGCAATCCCCTGCTGGCCTCCATACCCCAGCGCGGCCCAGGCGGAACTGCGGTTTTCCGCCGGTGTGAACAGATCTGTATCGACGCCATGTGGCACCACCGCGCGGACATGCGGGACATAGGCCGCTGCGGCCTCGGTGGTTGCGATCACAGCGTCCATGCGCGAGATCAGCCAGCGGGGAAAGGCCGAGTGGCGCCGCTGCGCCGCCGAGGTGAAGACAATGCGGATGGGCAGGCGCAGGACGTCGCGTGCCCAGATCGCCGCACGCATTTCGGTGTTGCGCCTCACATGCCAGATGGCAAAGGGTTTGGCGGGATGATGCCTGCGTGAGGCCGCGCGGGCAGCGGCGATGCTGATGGGGTCCGGGCAGCCGGGCAGGGGGCGTCCGACGAGCGCCATATCATAGCGGCCCGCCTGCTGACGGATCACATTGGCGGCGGTTGCCGAGACGCCGGTGAAGTTGCGATTGAAATTGGTGACAAGAAGATCGGCCATCTGCGGGTCCCGTTCAATGGGGCTGGCGGGCGGGCGACAGCGCCAGATTGTCGATCAGCAGATCAACCACGCCATCAAGCGCTGCCGCCTGTGCCGCGACCACGCCCCGGGCCGCGTCGCGCGCTGCGCTGAGGGCGGCATCATCATCCATCCAGTGGCTTACGGCACCTGCTAGCCCCTTGGCATCATTGAC
Organism: Phaeobacter sp. JH20_02; assembly: GCF_048056915.1. NCBI lineage: Bacteria > Pseudomonadati > Pseudomonadota > Alphaproteobacteria > Rhodobacterales > Roseobacteraceae > Phaeobacter > Phaeobacter sp. JH20_02. Next base: position 540,288 of record NZ_JAYMVP010000022.1, read on the forward strand.
CTCGACCGCGCCGCCCGCGCTGATCAACGGCGGATAGGTCTCGGCGAAGTTGGAGTATCCCGGACCCGTGATCACGGCAGCGCCTGCCTGTGCAACCTCAAAGGGGTTATGGCCGCCGATGGGCGCAAGGGAGCCACCAAGAAACACGATGGGCGACAGCGCATACCAGGTGCCGACTTCGCCCAATGTGTCGGCAAGATAGACCTGGGTATCCGCTGTCAGCGCCTGACCGGCGCTACGGCGCGCAACGCTGAGGCCTGCCTGCTCGATCAGCGCGATGATGTCCTCGGCTCGTTCCGGGTGGCGGGGGGCCAGCAGCAGGCAGATGTCCGGGTCCTCGGCCAGCAGCGCCTTATGCGCGGCGATCACGGTCTCTTCCTCGCCCCGGTGCGTGGAGCTGGCCACCCAGAGCGGGCGCTCGCCAAGCTCTGCGCGGACCGCATCAAGGGCCGCCTGATCGACGGGCAGCGGAGCGGAACCGGCCTTGAGGTTGCCGCTGGGATGGACTTTGTCCGGTGCGGCGCCCAGCTCGATCAGGCTTTCCCCCATCTGCGGGTTCTGGCTGAGCAGCAGATCAAACTTCTGCATCACAAACGCCGCGGTGGCCGGTTTCGATTTCCACCGCGCCACAGACCGGGCCGAGAGGCGGGCATTGACCAGCGCGAGCCGCACAGCAGCCTGTTCAGCGGCATGGAGCGTTACCGGCCAAAGCTCGCTTTCGACAAAAAGAGCTGCATCGGGCTGCCAATGGCGCAGGAACCGATCGACCGGGGCGGTGGCATCCAGCGGGGCGAACTGGTGGCGACAGTTGGCGGGCATACGCTTGGCCATCATCTCAGCCGAGCTGGCGGTGCCGGAGGTCAGCAGAAACTCCGCGCCGGGCAGCCGTGGGGCCAGTTTGTCAATCAGGCTAAGCGCTGCGAGGCTTTCACCGACCGATGCCCCGTGCAACCAAAGCAGAGGCGCAGGCCTGCCGTCCGGTCCGCGTGGGGTCGGGCGCGGCTGGCTGGCATAGCCCAGACGTTCGCGCTGCCGTGTGGGAGAAACGCCATGGTCGGCGAGCTTGCCCGCCACCTTGCGAAACGCGAATGGTGCCAGCAGCGAAGTGACGCCACGGTAGAGGTGAAACAGCAGCGTCGGCGCGCTGGTCCTGCGGCTGGCCATGTCAGCCGCCGGTATGGCTCATGTGGCGTGGCATCTGCCCGTCCAGTTTTTGCCGGGAATAGTCGAAATCATGGCCCTTGGGCTTGAGCGTGATCGCAGCCCGTATGGCCGCTTCCAGCGCCTGATCATCCTCGGGGTGATCCCGTAGCGGCGCGCGCAGGTCCGCCATGTCTTCCTGCCCCAGGCACATGTATAGCTCACCGGTGCAGGTCAGGCGCACCCGGTTGCAGCTTTCGCAGAAGTTATGCGACAGCGGCGTGATAAATCCGATCTTCTGGCCGGTCTCCTCCAGGCGGACATAGCGCGCCGGTCCGCCGGTCCGTTCGGTCAGATCAGTGACGCTGTAGTGATCCTCATAGGCGCGGCGCACGTCTTTCAGCGACCAATATTGACCCAGTCGGTTTTCATTGCCGATATCGCCCATCGGCATGACTTCGATCCAGGTCAGATCCATATCGCGCTCGGCGCACCAGCGGGTGATGGCGGGCAGCTCGTCCTCGTTGAAGCCTTTCAGGGCAACAGCGTTGATCTTGATCCGCAGCCCGGCCTTCTGGGCCGCATCAATCCCGCGCAGCACCTGGGGCAGGCGGCCCCAGCGGGTGATCTCGGCAAATTTGGCCTCGTCGATGGTGTCGAGCGAGACATTCACCCGCCGCACACCGGCGTCATAAAGATCCTGCGCGTATTTTTCCAGCTGCGAGCCATTGGTGGTCAGCGTCAGCTCCTTCAACGCCCCGCTTTCCAGATGCCGGGTCATGGCGCGGAAGAAAGTCATGATGCCCCGGCGCACTAGTGGCTCACCACCGGTGATCCGCAGTTTCTCAACACCAAGATTGACGAAGGTCGAACACATGCGATCCAACTCTTCCAGTGTCAGAAGATCCTTCTTCGGCAGGAAGGTCATGTTTTCGGACATGCAGTAGACGCAGCGAAAATCGCAGCGGTCGGTGACCGAAACGCGCAGATACGTAATGGCGCGGGCGAAGGGATCGATGAGTGGCGCTGTCATTCTTCTTAGGTAAAGCGGGGCGGCGCTTGCGGCAAGGGCTGAGTTTGGCCGAACCCGGGATTGCCGCTGGCAAAGCCGTGAGCGCGGAGCTAGTGTCGCGATATGCGTTATTCTGTTTTGATCCTGTCGTCTGTCGTGCTGCTTGGAGCCTGTGGCCAGTTGCAGTGGAATTCCTCGGTTCTGGGTGGGGGTAGGCCCTCTGGCCCGGTTGGTGATCCGGTCAGTGATACGGCCGCTACGGTCCCGCTGGCGCCGGGTGTCGAACAGACACCGCTGGACGCTGCTAACGGTTCGGTTGCCTCGGTCGGCGCGGCTGCGGGCTATACCGGGCGCGCCTCAACCGTGGCCAGCCTCGGGGATCCCTCGCAGCCCGGCCTGTGGATGGATACGCCTTTGGTCGATAGTGCGCAGGTGGCGCGCGTGCGCTCGCCTCGGGGCACCGAGGTCACGCTGACTCTGCGTCCCATCGGTGGAGACACCGGCGCCGGAAGTCGGCTTTCGATTGATGCGATGCGCGCACTTGGGCTGCCGCTGACGGAGCTGGTCGAAGTTGAGGTGCTGCCTGCCGCCTGATCGGCCCTGAGGTTGTCACCTCCGGCGAGCCCCCCCAAAAAAAGAAATGGCGCGAAGGATATCTCCTGCGCGCCTATTTTGTTGGTAACAGCTGTTGCGAGATTCCTGCCTGCGCGGTTCAGTCGGCGTGACTGGCCGCAGGCAGATGTTTGGCCGCTTCCTTGCGAGCAAAGGGCTTCATCGCTGCGCCATGTTCGGTAAGGAATGCGCGGGTGCGGTCAGCGTCATGTTTGCTCAGATCGCGCAGCCACCAGGCGATGGATTTCTGAATGAACCAGTTGCGATCCGGCACGTAGCCAGCGGCCCAGCCGAGGATCCGCTCGCGTGCGGCCAGTTCTTCAGCTTTGGGGTTGGGCAGCTTGGCCCAGGGCAGGGTGGCAACCAGGGCTGCCCGGCGGGTCCACATGTGATCAGAGCCGGTCCAGCCCTCGACGATATCCAGACGTGCGGGCGCAGCCTGAAGGCGTTTCTGGATGGCCGAGGCTGCGTGGTCTGCAATGGCCCAGCTGTCAAAATCCGGCAGCCAGCTTTGCAGTAGGTCCCAGACCGGTGCGTCGTCCCTGATCCGCGCCTGTGTCAGCAGCTTTGCCGCCGCGATGCGCGCCTCGAACACATCGCTGGCCCAGAGCTCCTGCGCCAGCGCGCAGCGCGCGGCAACCCCATCGTCGCCCGAACTCAGCTGCTTGCGCCACTCCTGGCTCAGGCTGTTGATGGTGGGATTCGGAACCCCCAGCACAACGCGCTTCTGCTTGTGATAGCTGGCCATCTGAGCCGCGCGCGCAGGCTCGGCGGCGCTCTCCAGCGCGGCCAGTGCCACCTCCAGTGTCAGATCGCTCATTCCACCGTCACCGATTTTGCGAGATTGCGGGGCTGGTCCACATCGGTGCCCTTGGCGATTGCGGTGTAATAGGCGATCTGCTGCGCCGGCACCGCATAGAGGATCGGGGCCAGCGCATCGGGCACCTGCGGCATCACGATCACCTCATGGGTGCCATCACCGGCGATCTTGGCGCCTTCGGTGTCGGTCACCAGGATCACCTTGCCCCCGCGTGCCATGACCTCCTGCATGTTTGACACTGTCTTGTCGAACAGTGCATCACGCGGCGCCAGAACCACCACCGGCACCTTCTCGTCAATGAGCGCGATGGGGCCGTGTTTCAGCTCGCCGCTGGCGTAGCCTTCGGCATGGATATAGCTCAGCTCCTTGAGCTTCAGCGCGCCTTCCAGCGCCAGCGGATAGAGCTGCCCCCGCCCGAGGAAGATGATATCCCGTGCCTTCGCCAGCCCGCGTGCCGTAGCGGTGATCTGCTTGGCGCCCGTCAGTGACTGGTTGATCAGACCGGGCAGCGCGCGCAGATCGTCGGGCATTCCGGCAGGCAGGGCGATGCCGCGCTGTTGGGCCGCCCGCAGGGCGAGCAGCAGCAGGATGGTCAGCTGGCAGGTAAATGCCTTGGTCGAGGCAACAGAGATTTCCGGGCCAGCGTGCAGCGGCAGAAGCACATCGCTTTCCCGCGCGATGGAGCTTTCGGGAACATTGACCAGCCCCACGATCTGCTGCGCCTTGCCGTCCATGTAGCGCAGGGCGGCCAGGGTGTCGGCGGTCTCTCCCGATTGTGACACAAACAGCGCCATCGTCTTCTCCGACACCGGCGGCTCGCGGTAGCGGAACTCAGAGGCAACATCGACTTCGACCGGCATCCGGGCGATCTGTTCGAACCAGTATTTCGCAACCATACAGGCATAATAGGCGGTGCCACAGGCCACCATGGTCAGCCGCTCGATCCTGGTGAAGTCCAGCTCGGACGGCAGCGCCAGCTGGCCATCCTCGCTCAGATAGGCTTTCAGCGCGCGGTCAATGGCAACCGGCTGTTCGGCGATTTCCTTGGCCATGAAATGCTTGTGGCCGTCCTTGTCGACGCGCGCATTTGCCAGCTGGATCTGGCGTTTTTCGCGGTTGGCGATGGCGCCGCGCTGGTCCCAGATATCGAGGCTGGTCCGCGTCAGTACCGCAAAATCGCCTTCTTCCAGATAGGTGATCTGGTCGGTGAACGGAGCCAGCGCTATCGCGTCCGACCCGACGAACATTTCGCCCTCGCCATGGCCGATGGCAAGCGGCGAACCCTTGCGGGTGGCGATCATCAGATCCTCTTCGCCCTCAAACAGGAAGGCTAGGGCAAACGCTCCGTCCAGACGCGACACGGTTTCGCGCGCCGCTTCGACCGGGGACTTGCCGTCGCTGATCAGCGCCTCGCAGAGCAGGGCGACGGTTTCGGTATCTGTCTCGGTCTCAAAGGTGATGCCTTTCTGACCCAGCTCCACACGCAGCTCTTTGAAGTTCTCGATGATGCCATTGTGGACAACGGCAACCCTGCCGGCCCGATGCGGGTGGGCGTTGCTGACCGTCGGCGCCCCATGGGTGGCCCAGCGGGTATGGCCGATACCGGATTTGCCTCGCAGCGGTTCATGAACAAGAAGATCGGAAAGGTTCACCAGCTTTCCCACCGCACGGCGGCGGTCCAGCGCGCCGTCACTGACGGTGGCGATCCCGGCGCTGTCATAGCCGCGGTACTCCAGCCGCTCGAGAGCCTTGACCAGGATTGGGGCCGCTTCATGATTGCCAAGAACGCCGACGATGCCACACATTATTCGGCTCCTTTGCCAAGACGGGCCTTCTTGGCGCGCAGCATGTCCATCAGCTTGCGCGCCCGCCCAGGTTTGTTCTGTTGCTCGGCGCGCGAAATGGCCAATGCGCCGTCCTCGACGGATTTCGTGATCACGGCTCCGGTCGCGGTCATGGCCTGATTGCCGACGCGCACCGGGGCCACCAGCATGGTGTTGGACCCGATAAAGGCACCGGCTCCGATTTCGGTCCGGTGTTTCATCACGCCGTCGTAGTTGCAGGTGATCGTTCCCGCGCCGATATTGGTACCGGCACCAACGCTGGCATCGCCGATGTAGCTGAGGTGGTTGACCTTGGCGCCCTCGGCAATTTCAGCATTCTTGATCTCAACGAAATTGCCGATGTGGGTGTTCTCTGCCAGCTCTGCACCGGGGCGCAGGCGGGCATAGGGGCCGACCTTGGAGCCGCGCGAGATATGGCAGCCCTCAAAATGTGAGAATGATCGGATGAAGACACCGCTTTCGACCGTGACATCGGGGCCGAAGACCACATTGGGCTCGATGATCGTGTCGCGGCCGATGACGGTGTCAAAGGCCAGATAGACCGTCTCCGGATCCATCAGCGTGACGCCATCCTCCATCAGCGCGGCACGTGCACGGCGCTGGAAAATGCGGTCGGCTTCGGCCAGATCCGCGCGGGAATTGATGCCAAGGGTCTCGGCCTCATCGCAGGAGACCGCAGTGACCCGAAGCCCATCGGCGCAGGCCAGTTCCACAAGATCAGTGAGATAATATTCGCCGGAGGCATTGGCGCTGTCGACACGGTCAATCAACGCAAACATCTGCGCCGCATTGCCGGCCATCAGCCCGGAATTGCAGAAATCAATCGCGCGCTCGGCTTCGGTTGCGTCCTTGTATTCGACAATACGTTCCAGGCTGTCGCCATTCATGACCAGGCGGCCATAGCGTGCCGGATCAGCTGCGGTGAAGCCCAGAACCACCAGATCGGCGTTCTGCCGTGCGGCGATCATATGTTCCAGCGTTTCGGCGCTGACAAAGGGCGTGTCGCCATAAAGCACGACGATATCGCCCTCGAAACCGGTCAGTGACTCACGCGCCTGCGCGACGGCATGAGCTGTGCCAAGCTGTTCTTCCTGAACGACAATTTCGACATCTTCGTCGATATCGGCCAGGGCTGCCCGTACATAATCCGCGCCGTGGCCGGCCACCACGATGGTGCGCTCGGGGGCCAGCGCGCGACCGGCGGACAGCGTATGTTCCAGCATCGGGGCGTGGGCAATGGGATGCAAAACCTTGGGCAGGTCGGAGTTCATCCGGGTGCCTTTGCCTGCGGCCAGAATGACGAGGGCGGTGCTCATGTGATGTTTTCTCTTTGTCTTTTCAGCGCCCCCGTTTTATCCGCTAACAGCAGGCGCGCAAGGCAAAGCGCCATCAAACAAGGTTGCGGCTTGCAACAAGCGGTGGCGGAAACGCGCCGAGGGAGGGCAGATATGCGAACTGTTATCTTCGATCTCGATGGTACTTTGGCGGATACATCCGGTGATCTTCTGGCTGCGGCGAATGCCTGTTTCCGTCAGATGGGACTGGGGGACCTGCTGACCTTGCCACGGGATGCTGCGGTTGCCCTGCGCGGTGGCAAGAGCATGTTGACCACCGGGCTGAAACGCGCCGGGGAGTATCGTGAAGAAACCGTCGAGGAATACTATCCGCAGCTTCTGGAGTATTACCGCGATGCGATTGACCATCACACGGTGTTGTATCCGGGCGCCATGGCGGCGGTGGAGCAGTTGAAAACCGACGGGTTCCGGGTGGGGATCTGCACCAACAAGCCGGAGGCGCTGGCGGAGAAGCTGATGCAGAGTCTGGGCGTACGTGATGCGTTCCACTCTCTGGTCGGGGCGGATACGCTGCCGGTGCGCAAGCCTGACCCGGAGCCGCTGCGGGAGGCTGCCCGGCGGGCCGGGGGTGATCCTGAGCGTACAATTCTGATCGGTGATACGGACACCGACCGCAAGACCTCGGCAGCGGCCGGGGTGGCCTCGGTGCTGGTGACCTTTGGTCCGTCCGGCGACGACCTTGAGGCGCTGCGCCCCGAGGCGCTGTTACAGCGTTTTGAGGATCTTCCGGCACTGGCGGCCCGCTTGCTGCCTCTTTGATGTCAGGCGATGTCGTCCGGGCGATGTCGTCGTGACATCGTCGCCGTATTCTCGGGTGGTTCCATGGCAGGGCTTGACCTCCTGTGATCAGGGGCAGACAAAAACACCATGACAGAGATATTCAGCGGTAGCTTTACCCAGCAGGAACCCATCCCCGAAGACGCCATCGAAGCCGCCGTCGCGGTGATGCGCCACGGACGCCTGCATCGCTACAATGTGGTAGCGGATGAGGCGGGCGAGGTAACCCTGCTGGAAGAGGAATTTGCGGCACAGATGGGCGCGCCCTATGCCCTGGCCGTGGCGTCGGGGGGCTATGCGCTGGCAACCGCCCTGCGCGCGGTCGGGGTGCGGCCCGGCGACAGGGTGCTGACCAATGCCTTCACCCTCGCGCCGGTACCGGGGTCGATTGCCGCTGTTGGCGCACAGCCGGTCTATGTCGGGGTAACCGAAGCGCTGACCCTTGATCTTGAGGATCTTGAGCGTCAGCTGGCGGCGGATGGTCACCCAAAGGTTCTGATGCTGTCACATATGCGGGGTCATCTTTGCGATATGGATCGGTTGATGGCCATCTGCGATGCTGCGGGCGTCACCGTGATCGAGGACTGCGCCCACACCATGGGCGCGCGGTGGAGCGGGGTTCTGTCCGGCCGTCACGGCGCTGTCGGCTGCTATTCCTGCCAGACCTATAAGCACGTGAACTCGGGAGAGGGCGGTCTGATGATCACCTCGGACCCCGAAATCGCGGCCCGCGCCATCATGCTGTCGGGGTCTTATATGCTCTACTCACGGCATCGGGCTGCGCCCGGACCTGAGGTGTTCGAGCGGATCAAATATGAAACCCCCAACATTTCGGGCCGTATGGACAACCTGCGCGCTGCGATCCTGCGCCCGCAGCTGCGGCAACTGGACCAGCAGGTGCAGCGCTGGAACGAACGCTATCAGCAGATCGAGACAGGGCTGCGAGACACGCCCGGCCTGCAGGTCGTCGAACGCCCGCAAGCGGAGTTATATGTCGGCTCCTCCATCCAGTTCCTGCTGCTGGACTGGTCGGCTGACAAGATCCGTGAGGTGCTGCGCCGGTGCAGCGCTCGCGGAGTCGAACTCAAATGGTTTGGTGCGGCTGAGCCGGTCGCATTCACCTCCCGCTATGACAGCTGGCGCTATGCGGCGGCACCGGCAATGCCCGCAAGTGATCGGGTGCTGCACGGGATCATCGACATGCGGGTGCCATTGACCTTCTCGCTTTCCGACTGTGCGCAGATCGCGCGCATCATCCGGGCTGAGGTGGCGGCGGTGTTCCAGGCCGGAGAGCGCTGACGGGTCGGCTGGCTGCTCGGCTCAGATAGGATCCACGACAGCGCGATTGTTTTTGCCGATCCGTTCCAGAAGCCGCTTTTGTCTGGGCTGTGGCGGGATGGGTCTGGCGCTGGCAGGGCCGTGCTGGGCTGCGCCAACCAGATCCGGAAACAGCTGTTTCAACTCCTGCCGCGCGGCGGGGGAGAGGGCGGCCAGAGACGGTTCGGTGACCAGCAGGCTTTCGCTGGGGGCACCATTGGCGAGAACGATCTCGTGGTTGTCGAACAGCATGTGGAAATAGGCGATGCCCTCCTGCGGTGCGGATACATAGATCCCCGGCAGGGCCGTAAGGCGAATGGCCGGGATCAGCACCTCGAATTGGCCAAACATGCGCTGCGCCACGCGTGATCGGATCAGCATCCGATGCTGCCGCGAAACCAGCAGCGGTTTCTTGGGCAGTCCCGGCCCGAGGGCGCCGGCCTCGATCCGCACCGGGCGGAGCCTGGGGTCGTCCCTCATCTCGTTCGCCGAGACACGCCGCCTGCCAATCCAGCGCAGCGGCTTCAGCCCCTCCTCGGTCATGACCATGTCGCCCGGCGTGAGGGTTTCGATGGCGCGGGGACCGTCGGCCGTTTCGATCAGGGTGCCATTGCAGAAGCATACCAAGAGCGAGATATTGTCGACGATCGCGCCGAGACTATCGTCGCTGCCAAGTTCGGTCAGGCGCAGCGTGTAGTCTCCGGGGCTGGTGAAGTTCACATTCAGGCTGGTCTGGGTAAAGCTGCTGGTGGTCGGCAGCACCGACATGGAGGCGATAACCGCTCCGCTCGCATCCAGAATTTCGACGGTAAATCCCTCGGTGCCCGCCTGACTCAGCGAGGCAGTGCGCAGGGCGGCGTCCAGCGTCAGCGTGGTCTGGATCGGAGCAGTGACGGTAAAACTCTGCTCCATCACGGTGGTCTGGCCGGATTGACCGTCCATTTCGGCCACGCGATTGGATGAGCCATTCCCGAGATAGGCGCTCTCGGTATTGCTGGCCTCCAGGTCGGTGCCGCTCCAATTGGCGGAGCCGCTGTCAAATGTTCCGTTGATGATCAGATTTTGCATCGCGCCGGGCCTCTGCCTGCTTTTGGTAAACAATGCGTTAATCGCAAAGTAAGGCGCCAGTGTGGCAATCGCACCGCCGTGGCGGCGGGTATGTGCAGATTATTTCTGCACCCTGAGGTGTCATCTTATTGACTGAAGGCCAGGGATGTGGCTATTAATGAACAAGTGTTCAATAACCGGCGACTTCGGGAGAAAACGATGTTTAACGCAAGCATGACCTTTGATCTGGGCGAAGATGTGAATGCCCTGCGCGACATGGTGCACCGCTGGGCGCAGGAGCGCGTCAAGCCAATGGCGCAGGAGATTGATCAGAAAAACGAATTCCCCGCCGAGCTATGGCAGGAGATGGGTGAGCTGGGATTGTTGGGTATCACCGTGCCTGAGGAATTCGGCGGTGCCGGCATGTCCTATCTGGCCCATACCGTCGCGGTTGAGGAAATCGCCCGGGCCAGCGCCTCGGTGTCGCTGTCTTATGGCGCGCATTCGAATCTCTGCGTCAATCAGATCAAGCTCAACGGCAATGCCGAACAAAGGGCAAAATATCTGCCGCGGCTGATTTCCGGCGAACACGTCGGCGCGCTGGCCATGTCCGAGGCAAGCGCCGGTTCCGATGTTGTCTCGATGAGCCTGCGCGCGGAGAAGCGCAATGATCACTACCGCCTGAACGGCAATAAATACTGGATCACGAACGGTCCCGATGCCGACACGCTGGTGGTCTATGCCAAGACCGATCCCGAAGCGGGATCCAAGGGGATCACAGCCTTCCTGATCGAAAAGGAATTCAAGGGCTTCTCGACCTCGCCGCATTTTGACAAGCTGGGGATGCGCGGCTCCAACACCGCCGAACTGGTATTCGAAGACGTCGAGGTCCCATTTGAGAATGTGCTGGGTGAAGAAGGTAAGGGCGTGCGCGTCCTGATGTCTGGTCTCGACTATGAGCGCGTCGTTTTGGCGGGCATCGGCACTGGCATCATGGCCGCCTGCATGGATGAGATGATGCCCTACATGAAAGAACGCAAACAATTCGGCCAGCCGATTGGAAACTTCCAGCTGATGCAGGGCAAGATCGCCGACATGTATACCGCGATGAACACCGCGCGGGCTTATGTCTACGAAGTGGCAAAAGCCTGCGACAAGGGGACTGTGACCCGCCAGGATGCCGCCGCCTGCTGTCTTTACGCCTCTGAGGTGGCCATGACGCAGGCGCATCAGGCGGTGCAGGCCTTTGGTGGGGCGGGCTATCTCTCCGACAACCCGGTGGGCCGTATCTTCCGGGATGCCAAGCTGATGGAGATTGGCGCGGGCACCTCGGAGATCCGCCGGATGCTGATCGGCCGCGAGCTGATGGGCCAGATGTAAGCCGACACCGGGGCAGATGCCCTGGCTGACTGCTGTCTTGCGGCTTGGTGATGCAACACGCCTGCAAGGCGCAAGACGGAGAAAGCGGCGCCCCATAAGGTGCGCCGCCTCTCCCTGAACCACTCGTTCTAATCAGTTACTCGTCAAAGGGATCAGAAACGGTGAACGTAGCCAAACCCAACAGTGACCGGATCAATCTCGGCGGTGCCGATCTTGGTGCCGTTCAGGGTCACATCGGTTTCGATATCCATGTAGCGGACGTTCACCCGCAATGCGCCACGATCCGAGATCTGCCAGTCGGCGCCAAGGTTCAGTGCCAGCCCGACGCTGTCATCAAGCGAAATCACCCCCGCGGGCGAGCTTTCCTCAAAGAAGGTCGTGTAGTTGATACCAACGCCGACAAAGGGTTTGAACTTGGTCTGTGTCGGGAAGTGATAGTTGACCGACAGGGTCGGCGGCAGATGCTTCGTAGTCGCGGTATAGGCGCCGTTCAAAGAAATATCATGTTCGAACGGGCTGGCGGCCAGAAGTTCAATCCCGATGTTGTCGCGGATGAAGTACTCCGCGGTGAAGGTCAGAGCAGTATCGTCGTCAATCGTGGCAGCAGCACCGGCGAGCGTACCATTGTCGGATTTCGGATTGACGTTGGCGATGCCGATGCCAAGGGTCCAATCCCCCTGGGACTGGGCAAGGGCGGGGCCGGCCAGGGCTGCCAGTGCAGCGCTAAGAGCCAGGGCGGAAACCATACGGGTCATTGGGACTATCCCTCTTCTTTCGTGTACGGGGGATCTATGCGCTCATCCGCCGGGTGTTACACTGATCTGGATCAAACCCGCGCGGGCTTTCCCCTTGGGAACGCAGTGAAAAAACGCATGTCGGCCATGCAACCTGCGAGGGGCTGTTAATGACCAAGCAGACGACATATCCCGGGTTGACGGCCGCAGGCGACTGGGCGTTTCCTGCCCGCCTCAACATGGCTGAACAAGCTCTGGACCACCCGGACGATGCGCTTGCGCTGATTGATCTCACAACCGCAGACCGCCGGGATGTGACCTACGGGATGCTGCGCGGACAGGTGGACCTGCTGGCCCGCCACCTGTCGGCGCAGGTCGCCCCCGGAGATCGTGTCGGTGTACTGCTGAGCCAGTCTGTCGGCTGCGCAGTTGCGCATCTGGCGATCTGGAAGATTGGTGCCATCTCGGTGCCGTTGTTCAAGCTGTTCCAGCAGGATGCGCTGGCCTCACGCATCGGCGATGCCGGATTGGACCTTGTGCTGACCGATACGGCTGGGGCCGCCCAGCTGGGTGAGCTGGCACAGCCGCTTCTGGTGGAGGAGGTCCTGACCAAAACCCCGGCGCACAATGGCGATCTGCTGCCCTATGCCGAAACCACCCCGGAGACGCCAGCGGTGTTGATCTACACCTCCGGCACCACAGGCAGCGCCAAGGGGGCATTGCACGGGCACCGGGTTTTGTCGGGCCATCTTCCCGGTGTTGCGATCAGCCATGATCATCTCGGCCAACCTGGCGATTGCCTCTGGACCCCTGCGGACTGGGCCTGGATCGGCGGTCTGTTCGATGTGCTGATGCCGGGTCTGGCGCTGGGCGTCCCTGTTGTCGCCGCACGGTTGGACAAATTTACGCCGGAGGCTTGCGCCGACATCATCCGCCGGGGGGACGTGCGCAACGTCTTCTTCCCGCCGACCGCATTGCGCCTGCTGAAGGCGGCGGGGCAGGGGCTCGACGGTCTGCGCTCGGTCGCGTCTGGTGGAGAGCCCCTGGGCGCAGAGATGCTCGCCTGGGGCCAGCGGAGCCTGGGCGTGACCATCAACGAATTCTACGGTCAGACCGAATGCAATATGACGGTTTCCTCCTGCGCCGCTGATTTCCCGGTCCGTCCTGGCTGTATTGGCAGGCCGGTTCCGGGGTGCGTGGTCGAGGTGATCGACGCCGACGGCACCCCCACACGTGCTGAGGGCGATGTCGCCGTGCGCCGGGGCGCGGCGTCGATGATGCTTGAATACTGGAATCGCCCCGACGCGACGGCTGAAAAATTTCATGGCGACTGGCTGGTCACCGGGGATCGCGGCATCTGGGAGGGTGACTATCTGCGCTTTGTGGGCCGCGAGGATGATGTCATCACCTCCGCCGGCTATCGCATCGGCCCGGCCGAGATCGAGGACTGCCTGATGACCCACCCGGCCGTGGCAACCGTGGGTGTGGTGGGTAAGCCGGACGAGCTGCGCACCGAAATCGTGAAGGCCTATGTGGTGCTGAAACCCGGTCACTCGCCATCCGAGAAAGATCTGCAGGACTACGTCAAATCCCGTCTGGCAAAGTACTCTTACCCACGCGAAGTGGAGTTCTTGGAGGCCCTCCCGATGACGGTGACCGGTAAGGTGATCCGCAAGGAACTGAAGGCGCGGGCAGCGGGGGAGGTGAAATGATAAGGCAACTGGCAATATCGGCTCTTCTGATCGCAGGCGCCGCCGGTGCAGCTGCGCAGAAAGCACCAGAGCAACTCGATGTGCCACTTTGGTTTGACCGTTGTACTGCCCTTTCGAGCACTCACATTGCCAGTGAGATGGATCGTCGGTGTATGTCCACCGCATACGACTATTGCGAATATGGGAGGCTGTATGATGAAAGGCGGCCCTGCATTGAGGAGCTGACCCTCCATATTCGAGGTCGAACTGAGGCGATCGCAGCGGTACTTCCTGAACAGGCATCGTTGTCTGACGCCTTCTTGGAGCAATCGTATCATCAGAGATTGGCAACGCTTATGAACGATGAGTTGGCCCCCAACTGCGCGCAGATGACGAAATTTATGTGTGAAACCCTGAAAGTCGTGTTGCGATGGAGCACGGCTCGCGAATTGGCACGCACTGCCGGTGTAGCAAATGAATTGGATGTGAAATGAAACTCAATTCCAAGGCGATGCCTTCCTCGGAAGGCTTCAAACAGAACCGCGAGGCGCATCTGGACGCGCTCGCGCAGATCAGCGAGGCGGCAGAGGCCGCGCGCATGGGCGGCGGCGAGAAATCCCGCGCCCGGCACGAAAGCCGCGGCAAGATGCTGCCGCGCCGCCGGGTGGCGAACCTCTTGGACCCCGGCTCCCCGTTTTTGGAGATCGGCGCCACTGCGGCGCACGCCATGTATGACGGTGCTGCTCCTGCGGCGGGCGTGATCGCGGGCATCGGTCGGGTTCACGGCCAGGAGGTCATGGTGGTCTGCAACGACGCCACCGTGAAGGGCGGCACCTACTACCCGATGACGGTGAAGAAGCACCTGCGCGCGCAGGAGATTGCCGAGGAAAACCGTTTGCCCTGCATCTACCTGGTCGACTCGGGTGGTGCCAACCTGCCCAACCAGGATGAGGTCTTCCCCGACCGTGACCACTTCGGGCGCATCTTCTACAATCAGGCGCGGATGTCGGCCAAGGGCATCCCGCAGATTGCCGTCGTCATGGGCTCCTGCACTGCGGGCGGTGCCTATGTGCCGGCGATGTCGGATGTCACCATCATCGTGAAGGAGCAGGGCACCATCTTCCTCGCGGGCCCGCCGCTGGTGAAGGCCGCCACGGGCGAGGTGGTCAGCGCCGAGGATCTGGGTGGCGGCGATGTGCACACGCGCCTCTCCGGTGTGGCGGATTACCTCGCCGAGGATGACGCCCATGCGCTGGCACTGGCGCGGCGCGCGGTGCAATCGCTGAATATCACCAAGCCGTTGACAGTGAACTGGGCCAGCCCAGAGGACCCCGCCTACGACCCCGAGGAAATCCTCGGCGTGGTGCCGGGCGATCTGCGCACGCCTTATGACATCCGCGAGGTGATTGCGCGGCTGGTCGATGGCTCGCGCTTTGATGAGTTCAAGCCGCGCTTTGGCGAGACCCTTGTGACCGGCTTTGCCCATGTGAAGGGCTGCCCGGTCGGCATCATCGCCAACAACGGTGTCCTGTTCTCCGAAGCCGCCCAGAAAGGCGCGCATTTCGTGGAGCTGTGCTCCCAGCGCAAGATCCCGCTGGTGTTCCTGCAAAACATCACCGGCTTCATGGTCGGCCGCAAATACGAAAACGAAGGCATTGCCCGCCACGGCGCCAAGATGGTGACAGCGGTGGCCACCACCAATGTGCCGAAGGTTACGATGCTGGTTGGCGGCTCCTTCGGTGCTGGCAATTACGGCATGTCGGGCCGCGCCTATTCCCCGCGTTTCCTGTGGACCTGGCCGAATTCCCGTATCTCGGTGATGGGTGGCGAGCAGGCGGCGGGCGTGCTGGCGACAGTGAAACGCGACGCGATCGAACGTATGGGCGGCAGCTGGAGCACTGAGGACGAGGCCGAGTTCAAACGCCCCACCATCGAGATGTTCGAGGAGCAGAGCCACCCGCTTTACGCCTCGGCGCGGCTTTGGGACGACGGCATCATCGACCCGCGCAAGAGCCGTGACGTGCTGGCCCTGTCGCTGAGTGCCGCCCTGAACGCCCCGATCGAAGAGACCAAATTCGGCGTCTTCCGGATGTAAGCGCCCCGCGTTTCTTCTGGCCCAAAATATCCCCGGGGGTCCGGGGGCAGGCAGCCCCCGGTCCAGAGCTCCAGACAAAGGACCAACCCCATGTTTGACAAAATCCTGATTGCCAATCGCGGCGAGATCGCCTGCCGTGTGATGGAAACCGCCCGCGCCATGGGCGTGAAAACCGTGGCGGTCTATTCCGACGCCGATCGTGGCGCAAAGCATGTCGCCATGGCGGATGAGGCCTGCCACATCGGGCATGGCCCGGCGCCGGCCGACAGCTATCTCCTCGGCGATGAGATCATCGCAATTGCCAGGGCGACCGGTGCGCAGGCCATCCACCCCGGTTATGGGTTTCTTTCGGAGAACCCGGGTTTTGTGGATGCGATAGAGGCTGCGGGCCTTACCTTCATCGGCCCTTCTGCGGAGGCGATCCGCAAGATGGGTCTGAAAGACGCCGCCAAGGTGCTGATGGAGGCGGCTGGCGTGCCGGTGGTCCCGGGCTATCACGGCGCCAATCAGGATGCCGATTTCCTCAGGGATCAGGCGGATCAGATTGGCTATCCGGTGCTGATCAAGGCAGTTGCCGGTGGCGGCGGCAAGGGGATGCGGCTGGTTGAGAAACCTGCCGATTTCGCCGACGCGCTCAAAAGCGCGCAGGGGGAGGCCACCACCGCCTTTGGCAACCCCGATGTGCTGATCGAGAAATACATCCAGCAGCCGCGCCATATCGAGGTGCAGGTTTTTGGCGACGGCAAAAGTGCCGTGCATCTGTTCGAGCGCGACTGCTCCCTGCAACGCCGCCATCAGAAGGTGATCGAGGAAGCCCCCGCGCCGGGCATGACCGCAGAAATGCGCGCCGCGATGGGCGAGGCGGGCGTGCGCGCGGCCGAAGCCATCGGCTACAAGGGCGCGGGCACGGTTGAGTTCATCGTTGACGGCTCTGACGGGCTGCGCCCTGACGGGTTCTGGTTCATGGAAATGAACACCCGCCTGCAGGTGGAGCATCCAGTGACCGAGCTGATCACCGGCGTTGATCTGGTGGAATGGCAGCTGCGGGTTGCATCGGGCGAGAGCCTGCCTGCCAAACAGGAAGACCTCACCATCACCGGCCATGCGTTTGAGGCACGGCTTTACGCCGAAGACGTGCCCAAGGGCTTCCTGCCCGCAACCGGCACGCTGACGCATCTGTCCTTCCCGGCTGAGGCCCGCGCCGACAGCGGTGTCAGGGCAGGGGATACCATCAGCCCCTGGTATGATCCGATGATCTCGAAGGTGATCGTACATGGTCCCACCCGCGCAATCGCCCTGTCGCGCCTGTCGCAGGCGCTGGCGGCAACCGAGGTCGGCGGCACGGTCACCAACCTTGCCTTCCTTGGCGCGCTGGCGGCGCATGAGGGCTTTGCGGCGGGGAACGTCGACACGGGCCTTATCGCGCGCGATCTGGATCAGCTGGTGCAGGCGCCTGGGGTGACGCCCGAGCAGAAGGCCGCCGCCGGTATGCAGGCCCTTGGCCTCCTCGAGGGCGGCTGGGAGACCGGCTTTACCCTTTGGTCCGATATGCGCCGTTCCGTTCACCTCAGCCATCAGGGTGATGTGTTTGAAGCCACGGTTGAGGTGGATGGACCGGATCGCCAGATCTGGGAGTTCCCTCAGGACCCCGAATCCCAGGTCTGCGCCACCAGGATCGGTGGACATTGGGTGCTGGGCGGTAATCGTCTGCCCTCGATCGCCCAATCGGGCAATACGATCACCGTATTTGATAGCTATGGCCTCGAGTTCGAGGTGATTGACCCCCTGGACCGCGCATCGGCAGCGGGCGGGGATCAGAATGTGATCGAGGCCCCGATGCCCGGTCTGGTCAAGGCGGTTTTTGCCGAAGCAGGCCAGAGCGTCAAAGAAGGTGAACGACTCGCTATCCTTGAGGCGATGAAAATGGAACACTCGCTTCTGGCGGCCCGCGACGGCATGGTGGCCGAGGTGCTGGCCTCGGCTGGTGATCAGGTCGAAGCGGGGGCCGCGTTGGTCCGCCTGGAGGAGGCGGACAGCTAAACGGCTGGCATGGGCGCGATCTCGGGTCGTGCCCGCGCCCTGCGGCCTGATGGGCCATTTGATTTGTGAATTGAGCTTGGGAGGATGTGCTGTGGGTGAAAGCGTCGAGATTTTCGAAGTCGGACCACGCGATGGTTTGCAGAATGAAAAGCGGGACATACCGGTATCGGAGAAGGTTGCGCTGATCGACCGCCTGACGCAGGCGGGCTTCCGGCGGATCGAAGTTGCGAGCTTTGTCTCGCCCAAATGGGTGCCGCAGATGGCCGGATCGGGCGAGGTGCTCGCCGGGATCAACCGTGGGGCGGATGTGCGCTATGCCGCGCTGACGCCGAATATGCGCGGTTACGAGGATGCCTTGGCCGCCAAAGCGGATGAGATCGCGGTCTTTGCCTCTGCGTCGGAGGGGTTCTCCAAGGCCAATATCAACGCCAGCGTGGCCGAATCCATCGAACGGTTCACGCCAATCATCGAGGCCGCGCGCCATATCGATCTGCCGGTGCGCGGATATATCTCCTGTGTGACAGAATGCCCGTTTGACGGGCCAACGGACCCCGACGCTGTTGCGGCGCTGGCGGATCGGCTGTTTTCCATGGGCTGCTATGAGATTTCGCTGGGCGACACCATTGGTCAGGCAACACCGGATTCGATTGCACGCATGTTGCTTGCGGTGCGTGAGCGGGTGCCGGTCAGCCGCTTGGCGGGGCACTATCATGACACGGCTGGGCGGGCGATTGACAACATTGATGCGTCGCTTTCGCTTGGTGTCCGGGTGTTTGACGCGGCCGTCGGCGGCCTGGGCGGTTGCCCCTATGCGCCGGGGGCAGCAGGCAATGTCGCAACCGAGGCGGTGCATGAGCATCTGACGCGGCTTGGCTACGAGACGGGTCTTGACGGTTCTGTGCTACAGGACGCGGCGAAGATGGCCCAGGCAATGCGCAGCGACGGCAGCTGATTCACACCGAAGCGTAAACAACAGCGGACCGAAACCAAAATCGCAGCCCGCCGGCAGTGGGCTGCGAGCAGGACAGGCAGGACGACCCCTATGTACACCACACTCACGCTGACCACCGACGATCGGGGTGTTGCGACCCTCATGCTCAACCGCCCCGAGAAGCACAACGCCATGTCCGGCGATATGCTACAGGAGCTGAAGGCTGCCGCAGCTGCGCTGGCTGCGGACCGGTCGGTGCGCGTTGTCGTGCTCACTGGGGCGGGCAAGAGTTTCTGCGCGGGCGGCGATCTGGGCTGGATGCAGGCACAGATGACTGCGGATGCCGAAACCCGCGCGCGCGAAGCCAGGGTTCTGGCGGAGATGCTGATGGCCATCAATACCCTGCCGCAGCCGGTGATTGGGGCGGTTCAGGGCAATGCCTTTGGCGGCGGTGTCGGCATGGCCTGTGTCTGCGATGTCGCGATTGGGGCCGACCACATCAAGATGGGTCTTACGGAGACACGGCTGGGCCTGATCCCGGCCACGATTGGCCCCTATGTCGTCGCCCGCATGGGTGAGGCGCGGGCGCGGCGTGTCTTTATGTCGGCGCGTCTGTTCGGGGCTGATGAGGCGGTCGATCTGGGGATTCTTGCGCGGGCCGTGCCCGTCAGCGAGATGGACGCCGCAATCGAGGCCGAGGTGACCCCCTATCTGAGCTGCGCGCCCGAGGCGGTCGGGGCCGCAAAGGCATTGGTACGTGATCTGGGGCCGAAAATCGACGATGCGGTGATTGATCACACGATTGCCGCATTGGTGGAGCGCTGGGAAGGCCGGGAGGCACCCGAAGGGATTGCCGCGTTTTTCGCCAAGGAAAAACCAAGCTGGCAGCGGTAGCCCCGTCAAAAATGCCTGATTTCTTCGCTTGGGGCGTGCCTTTTGCCGGGTACGCCTTATCCTATGAAAACAATAGGGTTTAAGGCCCATGATGTGGATCTGCCGCGCCCGTTACAGAAGGTTTATCCATTAACGATGCGTTGGTTGACGGTGAGGGGGGAGGGGAGTAGACACTGCCCCAAGTCAACACGCCAATTGACGGCGCGCAGAAATCCGCGCGCACGGAAAGGAGCCACTCGTGGAAGAGATGTTGCGGGAATACCTCCCGATTCTGGTGTTTCTGGCCGTAGCGGTCGGGCTTGGAATTGTTCTTATTTTGGCGGCAGTTGTGCTGGCCGTCCGCAATCCGGACCCTGAAAAGGTCAGCGCCTATGAATGCGGGTTCAACGCATTCGACGACGCACGGATGAAGTTTGATGTCCGGTTCTACCTGGTGTCGATTCTGTTCATCATTTTTGATCTGGAAATTGCGTTTCTGTTTCCCTGGGCCGTCGGCTTCAAGGATATGAGCGATGCGGGCTTCTGGTCGATGATGGTGTTTCTCGCTGTGCTGACCATCGGTTTTGCCTATGAGTGGAAGAAAGGGGCCCTGGAATGGGAGTGATGACCGGAGCCAATACGGCTGGCGTCGACAAGGAAGTTGTCACCCAGGCCCTGAATGCCGAACTGCAGGACAAGGGGTTTCTGCTGACCTCGGCAGAAGATATCATCAACTGGGCGCGCACCGGCTCGCTGCACTGGATGACCTTTGGTCTGGCCTGCTGCGCGGTTGAGATGATGCACACCTCGATGCCGCGCTACGATGCCGAGCGTTTCGGTATCGCGCCGCGTGCCTCTCCGCGCCAGTCGGATGTGATGATCGTCGCGGGGACGCTGACCAACAAGATGGCGCCCGCCCTGCGTAAGGTCTACGACCAGATGCCCGAGCCGCGTTATGTGATCTCGATGGGGTCCTGCGCCAATGGCGGCGGCTATTACCACTACAGCTATTCCGTGGTGCGCGGATGTGACCGGATCGTGCCTGTGGATGTCTATGTGCCCGGTTGCCCGCCGACGGCAGAGGCGCTGCTGTATGGTCTGATGCAATTGCAGCGCAAAATTCGCCGCACCGGCACGCTTGTGCGTTAAGTGGCTTTGGTTGGAGAGACAAATATGACTGAAGCTCTGAAAGAACTCGGCACCCAGATCGCTGCCAAACGTCCTGATTGTGTCATCGACTGGGATGTCAGCTTTGATGAGCTGAATGTCGATGTTGCCCCGTCGAACCTTGCGGGGTTTGTCGAATTTCTGAAAGCCGATGCGAGCTGCAAGTTCTCGTCGCTTGTCGATATCACGGCCGTTGACTACCCGGACCGCGCCAAGCGGTTCGACGTGGTCTACCACTTTCTGTCGATGTATCAGAACCAGCGGATCCGCCTGCGCGTGTCGATCCGCGAGGACGAGATGCTGCCGTCGATCGTGACCATCCATCCCTCGGCCAACTGGTTTGAGCGGGAGGTGTTCGACATGTTCGGCATCCTGTTCACCGGCCACCCGGATCTGCGCCGCATCCTGACCGACTATGGTTTCCGTGGCTATCCGCTGCGCAAGGATTTCCCGACCACCGGCTATACCGAGGTTCGCTACGACGAGGCGCAGAAGCGCGTAGTCTATGAACCGGTCAGCCTGGTTCAGGAGTACCGCCAGTTTGACTTTATGAGCCCGTGGGAGGGTGCCGAATACATCCTGCCCGGAGACGAGAAAGAGGGGGCGAAATGATGGACGGCTCCAAAATGGACGACGCCCTGACCGGCGAACAGAAGATCCGTAACTTCAACATCAACTTCGGACCGCAACACCCTGCGGCACACGGCGTTCTGCGTCTGGTGCTGGAGCTGGACGGCGAAATCGTTGAGCGCTGCGACCCGCATATCGGCCTGTTGCACCGCGGCACCGAAAAGCTGATGGAAAGCCGGACGTACCTGCAGAACCTGCCGTATTTCGACCGCCTCGACTATGTGGCGCCGATGAACCAGGAACACGCCTGGTGCCTGGCCATCGAAAAGCTGACCGGCGTGGAAGTTCCGCGTCGCGCGTCGCTGATCCGCGTTCTCTATTCCGAGATCGGCCGGATTCTGAACCACCTGCTGAACGTGACGACGCAGGCGATGGACGTTGGCGCGCTGACCCCGCCGCTGTGGGGCTTTGAAGAGCGCGAGAAGCTGATGATCTTCTACGAGCGGGCCTGTGGTGCGCGCCTGCACGCGGCGTATTTCCGCCCCGGTGGTGTGCATCAGGATCTGCCCGACGCGCTGATCGACGATATCGAGGCCTGGACCCATAGCTTCCCATCCGTTCTGGATGACATCGACGGGCTGCTGACCGAGAACCGCATCTTTAAACAGCGGAATGCCGATATCGGTGTCGTGACCGAGGAGGATATCCTCAACTACGGGTTCTCCGGGGTGATGGTGCGCGGCTCCGGCCTTGCCTGGGACCTGCGCCGTGCGCAGCCCTATGAGTGCTATGACGAATTCGATTTCCAGATCCCGGTTGGCAAGAACGGCGACTGCTACGACCGCTACCTTGTCCGTATGGAAGAGATGCGCCAGTCGCTGTCGATCATTCGCCAGTGTATCGGCAAACTGCGCGAAACCCCCGGTGATATTCTGGCCCGTGGCAAGCTGACCCCGCCCAAACGGGGCGATATGAAAACCTCGATGGAGAGCCTGATCCACCACTTCAAGCTCTATACCGAGGGGTTCCACGTGCCCGCCGGCGAGGTCTACGCCGCTGTTGAGGCACCCAAGGGCGAATTTGGCGTCTATCTGGTTGCAGATGGCACCAACAAACCTTATCGCGCCAAGCTGCGTGCGCCGGGCTTCCTGCATCTGCAGGCCATGGATTATGTGGCCAAGGGCCACCAACTCGCCGACGTCGCGGCCATCATTGGCACCATGGACGTCGTATTTGGAGAGATTGACCGCTAATGCTTCGTCGTCTGCATTCCGAACAACCCGATAGTTTTGCCTTCACGCCCGAGAACCAGACATGGGCCGAAGCGCAGATCACCAAATTCCCTGATGGCCGTCAGGCCAGTGCGATCATTCCGCTGCTGTGGCGTGCGCAGGAGCAGGAAGGCTGGCTGACGAAGCCTGCAATCGAATATGTCGCGGACATGCTGGGCATGGCCTATATCCGTGCGCTTGAGGTTGCGTCCTTCTACTTCATGTTCCAGCTGCAACCCACTGGATCGGTTGCACATGTTCAGATCTGCGGGACCACGTCCTGCATGATCTGCGGCGCAGAGGATCTGATTGCCGTCTGTCAGGAAAAGATCGCGAACAAGCCTTTTACCCTGTCGGCGGATGGTAAGTTTACCTGGGAAGAGGTCGAGTGCCTTGGTGCCTGCACCAACGCCCCGATGGCCCAGATCGGCAAGGATTATTACGAAGATCTGACCGCAGAAGGCTTTGCCAAGCTGCTGGATGATCTGGCTGCCGGTCAGGTGCCGCTGCCGGGCCCGCAAAACGGGCGCTACGCGGCCGAGCCGAAATCGGGGCTGACCTCGCTGACAGAATATGAAAGCGGCAAGACGCAGTATAATGCGTCGGTCCAGCTGGCGGCGGATATTGGCGATACAGTCAAGCGTATCGACGGCACCGAAGTGCCGATCCTGACGCCTTGGATTGGCAAGGACGGCAAGGTTGCCGGTCGCGACAGTGCCGACACCCCGCCGCCCGCGCCGAAAACACCGCTTCCGGCGGTGAAACAGGCCGAGGTTGCCAAGGCAAAGAGCGACGCCCCAAAGAAGGCCGCTCCGAAAAAAGCTGCTGTCAGCGAACCTGCATCGCCAGAGGGCGCCGCCGCAGAAGCCGGAGCCGCTGTTGAAGAGAAACCGGAAACCCTGACCGCAGCGCGTGATGGCAAGGCCGATGATCTGAAGATGCTGAAAGGTGTCGGTCCCAAGCTGGAGCAGACCCTGAATGATCTGGGGTTCTACCACTTTGACCAGATCGCCGCCTGGACGGATGAGCAGATCGCATGGGTCGATAGCCGGTTGAAGTTCAAGGGGCGCATCGTCCGCGACGGCTGGATCGAACAGTCCCGGCAATTGGCGGCTGGCGAGGAAACCGAATTCGCCAAGAAGGCCAAGGCCGACGACCGCTACAAAAAAGACTGACACCACGATAACCGCGCCTGTCCTACGGGGCAGGGGCCAATATTCAGGACCACATGAGCGTAGAGCGCGACAAAGCACTGGCAGCAAAGGGACGGCACATCGCATTGGTGATTGCCGCAACCATGCTTGGCTGGCTGGCAATGTCGTTGTTCATCGGCCCCGCGCTGGGGCTCGCCGGGCGCTACGCTCTGCTGTTTGATTTCGCAGCCCTTGCAGGCTTCATCTATGCAGCGGTCAACATTTTTCAACTCTGGCGGATGCGCCAGGACAGCCAAAGGTAGGCAGACATGCTGAAGGACCAGGACCGGATCTTTACCAACCTTTACGGGATGCATGAGCGCACATTGGCAGGCGCAAAACAGCGGGGCCATTGGGATGGCACTGCGGGCATCATCGAAAAAGGGCGGGACTGGATCATCCAGAACATGAAGGATTCCGGCCTGCGCGGACGCGGTGGTGCGGGCTTCCCGACCGGCCTTAAATGGTCCTTCATGCCGAAGGAGAGCGATGGTCGTCCCTCCTATCTGGTCATCAACGCCGATGAATCGGAGCCGGGCACCTGCAAAGACCGCGAGATCATGCGCCATGATCCGCACACGCTGATCGAGGGCGCGCTGATCGCCTCCTTCGCGATGAATGCGCATACCTGCTACATCTATCTGCGCGGCGAATACATCCGCGAGCGCGAAGCGCTGCAGGCCGCCATCGACGAATGCTATGACCAAGGTCTTCTGGGGCGCAATGCAGCCGGATCCGGCTGGGACTTTGACGTCTTCCTGCACCATGGTGCAGGGGCCTATATCTGCGGCGAAGAAACTGCGCTGATCGAAAGCCTTGAGGGCAAGAAGGGCATGCCGCGTATGAAGCCGCCGTTCCCGGCTGGTGCTGGCCTTTATGGCTGCCCGACCACGGTGAACAACGTGGAGTCTATCGCCGTGGTGCCGACCATTCTGCGTCGTGGACCCGATTGGTTTGCAGGCTTTGGCCGTCAGAACAACGCCGGCACCAAGCTGTTTGCGATCTCCGGTCACGTCAACAATCCCTGTGTGGTTGAAGAGGCGATGAGCATCTCCTTTGAGGAGCTGATCGAGAAGCACTGCGGCGGTATTCGCGGCGGCTGGGACAATCTTCTGGCTGTCATTCCCGGCGGCTCTTCGGTTCCTTGTGTGCGCGGCGAGAAGATGAAAGACGCCATCATGGACTTTGACTATCTGCGCGGCGAACTGGGCTCCGGCCTTGGCACGGCGGCGGTCATCGTGATGGACAAGCAGACCGATATCATCAAGGCGATCTGGCGCCTGTCGAAGTTCTACAAGCACGAAAGCTGCGGTCAGTGTACGCCCTGCCGTGAAGGCACCGGCTGGATGATGCGCGTGATGGATCGTCTGGTGAAGGGCGAGGCCGAGCTGGAAGAGATCGACATGCTGTGGGATGTGACCAAGCAGGTCGAAGGCCACACCATTTGCGCGCTCGGCGACGCCGCAGCCTGGCCGATCCAGGGCCTGATCCGCAATTTCCGCGAGGAAATCGAAGACCGTATCAAGGCACAGAAGTCCGGGCGCATGGGCGCCATGGCAGCCGAATAGGGTCGGGGGGTAGCGGATGATCACGGGTGTGACCAAAACCATGGCTGTGCTGGCCGTCTGCGGCGGGGTGCTGGCGGGGTGTGACGGTATCGTCAACAATCGCCCGACCTACGCGGGCGTGCCCTTCTCGGCGAAGTCCAAAGCGGTCAACAAGAAAGAGACGCTGGCGGTGTTTACCACTACGGTATCCAAAGCCTCGCGCTCGCTGGAAGGCGCGCGGCTGGCCGCTCATCACGAAAGCACCCGTTACTGCATCGAAAACTTCGGCACGTCGCGCATTGCCTGGCAGGTCAACCCGCTTGATGCGGATATTGCCGTGCCGCTGGATGGCGATACGGCCGTCTATGGCGGAACCTGCACCCCGTGATCGCAGGCCGGGCATATCCCTTGGCCGCGCAATCTGCGCCCACGCCGGTGTTATTGCATAACGCCGTCGCCTGCGCGCGTTCTGGTCGCTCCCTCACCAAGGAGTGTTCACCAATGCGAATCCTGATTGCGACCTGTGCCGCCTGCCTGATGCTACTGCCGTCGATGGGCGCGGCGAAGCCGTCCTTGCGCGATGTGCAAGAGATCGAAGACCCGCTGTTCGCGGTCGCTCTGGCCAAGGAAGTGGCCGACCACTGTGATGCGATTACCGCGCGTTACTTCAAGGGTCTGACCGAACTGCGACGCCTGCGGGCACGTGCCAATGCTCTTGGCTACACGGATACGGAAATCCGCGCCTACATCGGCTCGGACGAGGAAAAAGCCCGGATGCGGGCCAAGGGAGAACGCTTCCTGGCGCAAAACGGGGTCTCATATGAGAAAACGGAAACATTCTGTACGTTTGGTCGTGCGGAAATCAAGAAAAACAGCGCGATCGGCGTTTTACTGAGGGCGAAATAGACCATGTCTGACCTCCGCAAGATCAACATTGACGGAACCGAGATTGAGGTGGATGGGGCGATGACCCTGATCCAGGCCTGTGAAGAGGCCGGGGTGGAAATTCCCCGCTTCTGCTACCACGAGCGCCTGTCCATCGCCGGCAATTGCCGGATGTGCCTGGTTGAGGTTGTCGGCGGCCCGCCGAAACCTGCCGCCTCCTGCGCCATGCAGGTCCGCGACCTGCGTCCCGGTCCCGAAGGCCAGGCACCGCAGGTGAAGACCAATTCGCCGATGGTCAAGAAGGCCCGTGAGGGCGTGATGGAGTTCCTGCTGATCAACCATCCGCTGGATTGCCCGATCTGCGATCAGGGTGGCGAATGTGATCTTCAGGATCAGGCGATGGCTTATGGCGTCGATTTCTCGCGCTTCCGCGAAGCAAAGCGCGCCGTCGACGATCTCGATCTCGGCCCGCTCGTCGGCACCGCGATGACCCGCTGCATTTCCTGCACGCGCTGCGTTCGTTTCACCACCGAAGTCGCAGGCATTACCCAGATGGGCCAGACTGGTCGTGGTGAGGATAGCGAGATTACCTCCTATCTGAACGAGACGCTGGATTCGAACCTTCAGGGCAACATCATCGACCTGTGCCCGGTTGGGGCGCTGACCTCGAAACCCTATGCCTTCACGGCCCGCCCGTGGGAGTTGACCAAAACCGAAACCATCGACGTGATGGACGCGCTGGGGTCGAACATCCGTGTCGACACCAAAGGCCGCGAAGTGATGCGCATCCTGCCGCGCAACCATGACGGCGTGAATGAGGAATGGATCAGCGACAAGACCCGGTTCGTCTGGGACGGGCTGCGTCGCCAGCGTCTGGATCGCCCCTATGTGCGTGTTGACGGCAAGCTGAAGCCCGCGACCTGGCCGGAGGCCCTGGAGGCAGCGGCCACTGCAATGAAGGGCAAGAAGATTGCCGGCCTGATTGGTGATCTGGTCCCGGTTGAGGCGGCTTTTGCGCTGAAACAGCTGGTGGAAGGGCAGGGTGGCAAGGTTGAGTGCCGGACGGACAAGGCCCGTCTGCCTATCGGCAACCGCGCGGCCTATGTCGGCACCGCAACCATCGAAGATATCGACAGCGCCAAGGCGATCATGCTGATTGGCACCGATCCTCGCAATGAGGCGCCGGTTCTGAACGCCCGCCTGCGCAAGGCCTGGATCAACGGCGCCAATATCGGCCTGATCGGCCAGCCGGTCGATCTGACCTATGACTACGCCCACCTCGGCACCGACCGCGCAGCGCTCGAGACACTGCTCAACGGCGAAACCGAAGGCGCGATTGGCAAAGATACGCTGGTCATCGTCGGCCAGGGCGCCCTGCGTGAGGCCGATGGTCTGGCGGTACTGGCCCATGCGCAGAAATACGCGGCCATGACCGAGAGCAAACTGCTGGTGCTGCACACCGCTGCCGGCCGTGTTGGTGCGATGGATGTGAATGCGGTCACCGAGGGTGGCCTTGAGGCGGCCATCGACGGCGCAGAGGTGATCTACAACCTCGGCGCTGATGAGGTCGAAATTGATGCAGGCGCCTTTGTGATCTACCAGGGCTCGCACGGCGATCGTGGTGCCCATCGCGCCGACGTCATCCTGCCCGGTGCTGCCTATACCGAAGAAAACGGTCTGTTCGTGAACACCGAAGGGCGTCCGCAGCTGGCCATGCGCGCAAGCTTTGCCCCCGGTGAGGCCAAGGAAAACTGGGCGATCCTGCGGGCGCTCAGCGCGGAGCTGGATGCCAAGCTGCCCTATGACTCGCTGGCGCAACTGCGCAGTGCGCTGGTGGCAGAGGTGCCGCATCTGGCGCGCATTGACGAAGTGGCGGCAAATGACGGCCCGGCGCTTGAGGTTGAGGCCATGGGCAAGGCGGCATTCCTGCCTGCGGTCAAGGACTTCTACCTGACCAACCCGATTGCGCGGTCGTCGCAGCTGATGGCGGAACTCTCCGCCAACGCAAAGGCGCGTAGCGCCGAGAAGATCGCGGCGGAGTGATCCGTGCGAGCATCATATCGCCTCTGCTGCTGGCAGCCTGCGTGCAGGCCCCGCAGACGTCTCGGGCGCCGTTCACCCCCGACTACAAAGGGGTAGAGACACGGCTACTGGACGGCGATCTGGTGCAATTCCACGTGGCCATGACCGGCGCCCGCAATGGTGCCGATCTGGACAACTATGCGGAATGCGCGGCGGCGCAATATGCGCTGATCCGCGGTTATGGATTTGCACGTCATGTGCGCACAAAAATGAAACAAGAGGGTGGCAATCAGACGGCAGATGCTGTCTACACCATCTCGCCTTCCCTCCCGCGCGGACTGCGCACCATCGACGCCGAAGTCGTGGTCGCGGATTGCGAGGCTAACGGAATACCCACGGTGTGAGGACCTATGGCTGAATTCTTTAACACCCCAGGCGGCATCGCTGTTCTGATCCTGGCGCAAGTGCTTGCAGTTGTTGCATTTGTCATGATTTCGCTGCTGTTCCTCGTCTACGGGGACCGCAAGATCTGGGCGGCTGTCCAGATGCGTCGTGGCCCCAATGTCGTAGGCATCTACGGCCTGCTGCAAACGGTGGCCGACGCGCTCAAATATGTTGTCAAAGAGGTGGTGATCCCCGCCGGTGCCGATCGCACCGTGTTTATTCTGGCCCCATTGACCAGCTTTGTGCTGGCAATGATCGCCTGGGCGGTGATCCCCTTCAACGACGGCTGGGTCCTGTCGGACATCAATGTGGCGATCCTCTATGTTTTCGCTGTCTCCAGCTTGGAGGTCTATGGCGTGATCATGGGCGGCTGGGCCTCGAACTCGAAATATCCGTTCCTCGGCAGCTTGCGCTCAGCGGCGCAGATGATCTCTTACGAGGTCTCGATTGGTCTGATTATCGTTGGGGTCATCATCTCCACCGGCAGCATGAACTTCGGCGACATCGTACGTGCGCAGGACGGTGATCTGGGTCTGCTGAACTGGTACTGGATCCCGCATTTCCCGATGGTCTTCCTGTTCTTCATCTCGGCACTTGCGGAAACCAACCGCCCGCCGTTCGATCTGCCCGAAGCGGAATCGGAGCTGGTTGCAGGCTACCAGGTGGAATACTCGGCGACACCGTTCCTGCTGTTCATGGCCGGGGAATACATCGCCATCTTCCTGATGTGCGCGCTGACAACACTGCTGTTCTTCGGCGGCTGGCTGTCTCCGATCCCTGGGCTGCCCGACGGCGTCCTGTGGATGGTCGGCAAAATGGCGTTCTTCTTCTTCCTCTTCGCAATGGTGAAGGCAATCACGCCCCGCTACCGCTATGACCAGCTGATGCGTCTGGGTTGGAAAGTGTTCCTGCCGTTCTCGCTGGCCTGGGTGGTCTTCGTATCCTTTGCTGCAAAATTTGACTGGTTCTGGGGCATCTTCGCCCGCTGGACCGTGGGAGGCTGATCAATGGCGAACATCGACTACACCCGCGCCGCCAAATACTTCCTGCTGCAGGATTTCTGGGTCGGCTTCAAACTGGGGATGAAGTATTTCTTCGCCCCTAAGGCCACCCTGAACTATCCGCACGAGAAGGGCCCGCTGTCGCCCCGCTTCCGCGGTGAGCACGCGTTGCGCCGCTATCCGAACGGCGAGGAGCGCTGCATTGCCTGTAAACTGTGCGAGGCGATCTGCCCGGCGCAGGCGATCACCATCGACGCAGAACCGCGCGAGGATGGCAGCCGCCGCACCACGCGGTACGACATCGACATGACGAAGTGTATCTACTGCGGTTTCTGCCAGGAAGCCTGCCCGGTGGATGCAATTGTCGAAGGCCCGAACTTCGAGTTCGCCACCGAGACCCGCGAGGAGCTGTTCTACGACAAGGACAAGCTGCTTTCGAACGGGGAGCGCTGGGAAGCCGAGATCGCGCGCAATCTCGAACTGGACGCGCCGTACCGATGAGCGATGCCAAGAACCCATTTGAGGCCATGATGGCCCAGGCCCAGGACATGGCCAAAGCCCTGAACCCGGCGTTGGAGAGCTTCTCTCCCACCGGAGCGTTCAAGGAGTTTGAAGCGCTGTGGCCGACGATGCCGAAGGATGTCATGGAGATGATGTTCGGCAATACCGTCAACAAGGGCGGGCTGGATGCCAAGACCCGGCTGCTGCTGACATTGGCCGGGCTGACAATGCAGGGCGCGCAGGCGGATTCAGCCGTGCGCCAGACCGTACGCCATGCCCTGGAGGCGGGCGCTAAGAAACAAGAGATCGTTGAAACGATCGGACAGATGTCGGTGTTTGCCGGCATCCCGGCCATGACCCGCGCGCTGGAACTGGCGCAAGAGGTTCTGGACGCCAAAGGGGACGATGAAACATGACCGTTTTTGCCTTTTACCTCTTTGCCATCAGCGCCATCACCGGCGGGCTGTTCACGGTGATCAGCCGCCAGCCGGTGCATTCTGTGCTGTGGCTGATCTTGGCCTTTATTTCCTCGGCCGGGCTGTTCGTGCTGCTGGGCGCCGAATTTGTCGCCATGCTGCTGGTCATCGTCTACGTCGGTGCCGTTGCGGTGCTGTTCCTCTTTGTGGTGATGATGCTGGACGTGGATTTTGCCGAGCTGAAAGCAGAGATGGCGCGCTATATGCCGCTGGCGCTGCTCATCGGTCTGGTGATCCTTATGCAGTTCGTGATGGCTTTTGGTGTGTGGGAAACCGCACCGGCGGCGGCCACGCAGCTGGCCCAGCCGATCCCGACCGACCAGCATAACACCGAGGCGCTTGGCCTCATCATTTACGACCAATATTTCCTTCTGTTCCAACTTTCCGGCCTGATCCTGCTGGTTGCGATGATCGGCGCCATTGTGCTGACCCTGCGCCACCGCACCGACGTCAAGCGTCAGGACGTTGTCGCCCAGATGATGCGCGATCCGGCCTTGGCCATGGAACTCAAGGATGTGAAACCGGGGCAGGGGCTTTGAGACAATGATCACACTCGAGCATTATCTAACCGTCGCGGCGACGCTGTTCGTCATCGGCATCTTCGGGCTCTTCCTGAACCGCAAGAACGTCATCATCCTGCTGATGAGCATCGAACTGATGCTCTTGGCGGTGAACATCAACCTTGTGGCTTTCTCCAGCTTCCTTGGGGATCTGGTGGGTCAGGTCTTCACCCTCTTTGTGCTGACCGTGGCCGCCGCCGAGGCCGCTATTGGTCTTGCGATCCTGGTTTGCTTCTTCCGCAACCGCGGCACCATCGCCGTGGAAGACATCAACGTGATGAAGGGCTAAAGCGTCATGGAAACCATCCTTCTCTTTGCCCCTCTGGTCGGGGCCATCATCTGTGGCTTTGGCTGGAAGTTCATCGGCGAGACCGCAGCCACCTGGACGGCGACCGGGCTTTTGTTCCTGTCGGCGCTTCTGTCGTGGATCGTCTTCCTCAGCTTTGACGGGGTGACCCAGTCGATCGAGATCATGCGCTGGATCGAAAGCGGCTCGCTGTCGACATCCTGGGCGATCCGTCTGGACCGGATGACTGCGATCATGCTGATCGTTGTGACCACGGTTTCATCGCTGGTCCACCTCTATTCCTTTGGCTACATGGCCCATGACCCGCAGTGGAAAGACGGCGAGAGCTACAAGCCGCGCTTCTTTGCCTATCTGTCGTTCTTTACCTTTGCGATGCTGATGCTGGTGACCTCTGACAATCTGGTTCAGATGTTCTTTGGCTGGGAAGGCGTGGGCGTTGCCTCCTACCTGCTGATCGGTTTCTACTACCGCAAGCCGTCTGCCAATGCGGCAGCGATGAAAGCCTTCATCGTCAACCGCGTGGGTGACTTTGGCTTTGCCCTCGGTATCTTTGCCCTGTTCTTCCTGACTGACAGCATCAATTTTGATGACATCTTTGCAGCGGTGCCGCAGCTGGCGGAAACCCAGCTGACCTTTCTCTGGTCGGAGTGGAATGCCGCCAATCTGATTGCAGTCCTGCTGTTCATTGGTGCCATGGGTAAATCGGCGCAGCTGATCCTGCACACTTGGTTGCCGGATGCGATGGAAGGCCCGACCCCGGTGTCGGCCCTGATCCACGCCGCCACCATGGTGACCGCCGGTGTCTTCCTCGTCTGCCGCATGTCGCCGCTGATGGAGTTCGCACCCGAAGCGACAACCTTCATCACCGTGCTGGGTGCAACCACGGCCTTCTTCGCGGCGACTGTGGGTCTGGTTCAGACCGACATCAAACGCGTGATCGCCTATTCCACCTGTTCACAGCTTGGCTACATGTTCGTGGCCGCTGGCGTCGGCATGTATTCCGCTGCGATGTTCCACCTGTTCACACATGCCTTCTTCAAGGCGATGCTGTTCCTTGGTGCAGGCTCCGTGATCCACGCGATGCACCATGAGCAGGACATGATGAACTACGGTGGTCTGCGCAAAAAGATCCCCTACACCTTTGCGGCGATGATGATCGGCACGCTGGCCATCACCGGCGTTGGTATCCCGCTGACCCACTTTGGCTTTGCCGGCTTCCTGTCCAAGGATGCCATTATCGAGAGCGCCTATGCTGGCGGGTCGATGTATGGTTTCTGGCTGCTGGTCATCGCGGCGGCAATGACATCCTTCTACAGCTGGCGCCTGATCTTCCTGACCTTCTACGGCAAGCCGCGCGGCGACAAGCATACGCATGATCACGCGCATGAAAGCCCGATGGTCATGCTGATCCCGCTGGGTGTGCTTGCCCTTGGTGCGATCTTCTCGGGAATGCTCTGGTATAACAGCTTCTTCGGCCATGCTGATAAGGTTGGCAAATTCTACGGCATCCCAGTGGCAGAAGCCGCGGCACATGGCGATGCGGCAGCGGATTCGGGCCACGGCGCTGATGACAGCCATGCCAGCACGGCGGATGACGGTCACGGCACCGCTGACGCATCCGGTGAGCATCACTATGTATTCGCGGGTCAGCCGGGCGAAGGCGCGCTGTATTTCGGTGCCGACAACACTGTGCTGGATGACGCGCACGCCGCTCCGAAATGGGTGAAAGTTTCGCCCTTTATCGCGATGCTGCTTGGCCTTGGTCTTGCGATCCTGTTCTACATCGTGAACCCAAGCCTGCCGGGCCGTCTCGCCAAGCAGCAGCAGCCGCTCTACCTGTTCCTCAAGAACAAGTGGTATTTTGACGAGCTCTACGATTTTGTCTTTGTCAAACCGACGCTGATGATCGGCCGCTTCTTCTGGAAGCGCGGTGACGGCAAGACCATTGACGGCGCGCTCAACGGGATCGCCATGGGCATCATTCCCTTCTTCACCCGCCTCGCCGGTCGCGCACAGTCGGGTTACATTTTCACCTATGCTTTCTGGATGGTGCTGGGCATTGCTGCCCTGGTTACCTGGATGTCGATCGGCGGAGGAGCGCACTGATGGACAATCTCCTTTCTATTGTCACCTTTATCCCGGCGCTTGCGGCGGCCATTCTGGCCCTGTTCCTGCGCGGCGAGGATGAGGCGGCGCAGCGCAACGCCAAGTCTGTTGCGCTTTTTGCCACCACGATCACCTTCCTGGTGAGCCTTGGCATCTATTTCCAGTTCGACCCCTCCGACACAGGCTTTCAGTTTGTGGAAGAGGCCGAATGGATCTTTGGCCTGAAGTACAAGATGGGCGTCGATGGCATTTCGGTGCTGTTTGTGATGCTCACCACCTTTGTTATGCCGCTGACCATTTTGGCGAGCTGGGGTGTGAACACCCGCGTCAAGGAATACATGATCGCCTTCCTGATGCTGGAGACGCTGATGCTTGGCGTGTTCATGGCGCTGGATCTGGTGCTGTTCTACCTGTTCTTTGAGGCGGGCCTCATTCCGATGTTCCTGATCATCGGCATCTGGGGCGGCAAGGAACGGATCTACGCGTCGTTCAAATTCTTCCTCTACACCTTCTTTGGCTCGGTGCTGATGCTGGTGGCGATGGTCGCGATGTACGCAGATGCAGGCACCACCGATATTGCCCAGCTGCTGACGCACAGTTTCTCGGCCTCCGGCTTTGATCTTCTTGGAGTGCATGTCGTTGGTGGGATGCAGACCCTGTTGTTCCTCGCGTTCTTTGCCTCCTTCGCGGTGAAAATGCCGATGTGGCCGGTGCACACCTGGCTGCCCGATGCGCACGTGCAGGCGCCGACCGCAGGCTCCGTGGTGCTGGCGGCGATCCTGTTGAAGATGGGCGGCTACGGCTTCCTGCGCTTCAGCTTGCCGATGTTCCCCGTCGGGGCTGACGTAATGACGGATCTGATCCTGTGGATGTCGGCGATTGCGGTGGTCTATACTTCGCTGGTGGCGCTGGTGCAGTCGGACATGAAGAAGCTGATCGCCTATTCTTCGGTGGCGCATATGGGCTTTGTGACCATGGGCATCTTTGCGGCGAACCAGCAGGGCATTGATGGCGCGATCTTCCAGATGCTGAGCCACGGCTTCATTTCGGCGGCGCTCTTCCTCTGCGTGGGTGTCATCTACGATCGGATGCACACCCGTGACATCGACGCCTATGGTGGCCTTGTCATTCGTATGCCTGCCTATGCGCTGGTCTTCATGTTCTTCACGATGGGGAACGTCGGCCTGCCGGGCACCTCGGGCTTCATCGGGGAATTCCTGACGCTGATGGGCACCTTCCAGAAGAACACCTGGGTCGCAGCAGTTGCCGCAACCGGTGTCATCTTCTCGGCAGGCTATGCGCTGTGGCTTTACCGTCGCGTGGTCTTTGGCGACCTTATCAAGGGAAGCCTCAAGACCATCAAGGATATGACTGCCCGTGAGCGGTTCATCTTTGC
Source organism: Phaeobacter sp. JH20_02 (assembly GCF_048056915.1). NCBI lineage: Bacteria > Pseudomonadati > Pseudomonadota > Alphaproteobacteria > Rhodobacterales > Roseobacteraceae > Phaeobacter > Phaeobacter sp. JH20_02. Next base: position 575,402 of record NZ_JAYMVP010000022.1, read on the forward strand.
ACCGCTGGTGGTGATGACCATCCTTCTGGGCGTCTACCCGGCGCTTGTCACCGATATCATCAGCCCGTCGACCGAGGCGCTGATTGCAAACTTCAATGAATCTCTGGCTGCCGCGGACCTGTCCCTGGCGACCCAGATAGCTTCGCACTAAGGGGGCGTGGGCGATGATCCCAGCTGATCTCACCGTTATCCTGCCAGAGATTGTTCTGGCGCTCAGCGCAATGGCGGCGCTCCTTGGCGCTGTCTACACCGGCAAGGACAAACTGGCCCCGGCATTGATCTGGCTGATGGCCGGTCTGATGTCGGCGCTGGCCATCTGGATCGCCACCGGATCCTCGGGCAGCCGCGAGGCATTCAACGGCATGTTCGTCGACGATGGTTTTGCCCGCTTTGCCAAGGTCGCCATCCTGCTGTCGGCCTCTGCCGTGCTGGTCATGGGCCAGGACTACATGTCACGCCGTGGCATGTTGCGCTTTGAATATCCCATCCTCGTCGCGCTGAGCGCGGTGGGCATGATGGTGATGGTCTCGGCCGGCAACCTGATGTCGCTATACATGGGCCTTGAGCTGCAGTCTCTGGCGCTCTACGTCGTGGCTTCGCTGCGTCGTGACAGTGTAAAATCCACCGAAGCCGGCCTGAAGTACTTCGTGCTCGGCGCGCTTTCGTCCGGTTTGCTGCTCTATGGCGCATCGCTGGTCTATGGTTTTGCCGGGACCACCGACTTTGCCGGTATCTACGCGGTGGCCAAGCATGGTGAAGTCTCCATCGGTCTGCTGTTCGGCCTGGTCTTCCTGATCTCCGGCATGGCGTTCAAGGTGTCTGCCGTGCCGTTCCACATGTGGACCCCTGACGTCTACGAAGGCGCGCCGACCCCGGTTACCGCATTCTTTGCATCGGCGCCGAAGGTTGCGGCCATGGGCCTGTTCGCCCGCGTGCTGCATGATGCCTTTGGTCATGCGGTACAGGACTGGAGCCAGGTTGTGGCCCTTCTGTCGCTGCTGTCGATGTTCGTCGGGGCCGTTGCCGCCATTGGCCAGCGCGATATCAAGCGTCTGATGGCCTATTCCTCGATCGCCCATATGGGCTATGCGCTGATGGGCCTCGCCGCCGGCACCGCCTACGGCGTGCAGGCGCTGCTGGTCTATATGGCGATCTATGTCTCGATGAATATCGGCACCTTTGCCTTCATCCTGATGATGGAGAAGGACGGCAAGCCGATCACTGACATTCGCGCGCTCAACCTCTATTCCCGTCGCGAGCCGGGCAAGGCGCTGGCGATGCTGATCCTGTTGTTCTCTCTGGCGGGTGTACCGCCGATGCTGGGCTTCTTCGGCAAGCTTTATGTGCTTAATGCGGCCTATCAGGCGGATATGGCGTGGCTGGCGATTGCCGGTGTGATCGCATCGGTTATCGGCGCGTTCTACTACCTGCGCATCGTGTACTATATGTATTTCGGTGAAGAGGGCGAGGAGCTGGAAACCAACCGCTCGCCGATCCTCTGGGGGTTCCTGATGGCCTCGGCGGCCGTGATGCTTCTTGGGATCATCAACATGTTCGGCATCGAGGGTGCAGCGGCTGCGGCGGCTGCCACGCTGGTCAACTGACGGTTTCGACACAGAACACACAAAGGCCTGGTCTGCGGACCGGGCCTTTTTGCCTTGAAGGGACAGCATCATGAGTGATTGGCCAGAGGGATACGGGCGGAGCCTGCTTGACGAGGTGGACAGCACCCTCGATGAGGCGGCGCGCCGCGCGCCCACATTGACCGGCCCTGAATGGATCATGGCCAAACGCCAGAGCAAGGGGCGGGGGCGCCGTGGCCGTGCCTGGAAGGAGCCCAAGGGGAATTTTGCCGCAACACTCGTCATGCGGCCGGAGGGGCCACCCGATCAGGTGGCGCTGCGCAGCTTTGTTGCGGCGCTGGCGCTTTATGATGCCTGTGTCGCACTCTGCGGCGAGACGGCTGGACTTGCACTGAAATGGCCCAATGACGTGCTGCTGAATGGTGGCAAGCTGGCGGGGATCCTGCTGGAAAGCGCGGGGGCCGCCGCCGGTGTGACACATCTTGCGATCGGGATTGGTGTCAATCTGATCGAGACGCCGATGCAGGAATGGCTGGAACCGGGTGCTGTCTGGCCTGTCTCGCTGCTGTCGGAAACCGGGGTCCAGGTCACCCCAGAGGCGTTCCTGACCGCGCTTGCTGTCGCCTATGACCGCTATGAACGACAGTTTGTCACCTATGGGTTCGAGCCGATCCGCACCGCCTGGCTGGCCCGTGCTGCGCGCCTGGGCGAGGTGGTGGTGGCCCGCACCATGAACTCCGAAACCGAAGGCACCTTTGAGACAGTGGACGGCGGCGGCAACCTTGTCCTAAACACCGCCAAGGGCCGTGTCAGCATTCCGGCGGCGGATATCTTTTTCTAGGGCATAGGAACGGGGCAGGTCATGCTTTTGGCAGTCGATTGCGGCAACACCAATACTGTTTTCTCGATCTGGGACGGGGAGAACTTCATCGGCACCTGGCGTACCGCCACCGATTGGCGGCGCACGGCGGATCAGTATTTTGTCTGGCTCAATACGCTGATACGGCTACAGGGGATCGAAGCGGATATCACCGATATGATCATCTCCTCCACGGTCCCGCGCGTGGTGTTCAATCTGCGGGTGCTGGCGGATCGTTACTTCCACACCCGCCCCCTGGTGGTGGGTAAGCCTGACTGCCTGCTGCCGGTTGCGGTGCGGGTTGATCAGGGAACCAATGTCGGCCCGGACCGTTTGGTCAATACAGTCTCCGGGTTTGACAAATATGGCGGCAACCTCATCGTCGTCGATTTTGGCACGGCGACAACCTTTGACGTGGTGGCCGAGGACGGCGCCTATATCGGCGGTGTGATTGCGCCGGGGGTGAATTTGAGCCTGGAAGCCCTACATCAGGCAGCAGCGGCTCTGCCGCATGTGGATATTTCCAAACCCCAGTCGGTGATCGGCACCAATACGGTTGCATGTATGCAGTCAGGTGTGTTCTGGGGATACGTAGGACTGGTGCGCGAAATCTGCGCCCGCATCAAAGCGGAGCGCGACGTGCCGATGAAAGTAATCTCGACAGGCGGGCTGGCGCCTTTGTTCCAGCAAACAGCAGATCTGTTTGACGCATTTGAGGATGATCTCACGATGCATGGGCTACAGATCATACACAAATATAATAAGGATAACGGTCTCGAGGATGAGCACTGAACGTTTAATCTACCTGCCCCTCGGCGGGGCAGGCGAAATTGGTATGAACGCCTATATCTACGGCTACGGCAAACCGGGCAAGGAACGCCTGGTCCTGGTTGATCTTGGCGTTACTTTCCCGGACATGGACAGCACGCCCGGCGTGGATCTGATCATGCCGGACATCAGCTGGCTGAAGGAACGGGCCGACCAGCTGGAGGGGGTGTTCATCACCCACGCCCATGAGGATCACATCGGCGCCGTGGCGCATCTCTACCGTGACCTGAATGTGCCAATCTATGCCCGTGCCTTTACCGCAAATCTGGCGCGCCGCAAGATGGATGAGGCCGGTCTGGACAGCGAAGAGGTGAAAACCGTCTCCGCATGGCCAGAGGTCACCAAACTGGGGCCGTTTACCATCGGCGTTGCACCGATCTCACATTCCATCCCGGAGAGTGGCGGTCTGGTGATCGACACGCCTGCGGGGCGCATCGTTCACACCGGTGATTTCAAAACCGACCCGACGCCGATTGTCGGCGAGGCATTTGATCCCGACATGTGGAGCGAGATTGCCAAGGATGGCGTCAAGGCGCTGGTCTGCGATTCCACCAATGTCTTCTCGCTGCATCCGGGCCGGTCTGAGGTCGATGTCGGACCCGAGATCACCCGCCTGGTGGGCGAGGCCGAGGGGATGGTGGTCGCCACCACGTTTGCCTCCAATGTCGCGCGGGTGAAAACCCTCGCCGAGGCCGGTCAGCGGGCCGGGCGCTCCATCGTGCTGCTGGGCCGCGCCATGCAGCGCATGATCGAAGCCGCCACCGAAACCGGCGTGCTCAAGGACTTTCCGAAGGTGGTCAGTGTCGAGGCCGCGCAAGAGCTGCCGCGTGAGAACCTGATGCTGATCGTGACTGGTAGCCAGGGCGAACGTCGTGCGGCGTCCGCCCAGCTGGCGCGCGGCAAGTATCGCGGGATCGAGGTTAAGGAGGGCGACCTGTTCCTGTTCTCCTCAAAGACCATTCCGGGCAATGAGCGTGGCGTCATTCGCATCATCAACCAGTTCTCCGAAAAGGGTGTGGATGTGGTCGATGACAGCTCCGGTCTCTACCATGTCTCCGGTCACGCAAACCGCCCCGATCTGGAGCGGATGCACGATATCATCAAGCCGCAGATGCTGATCCCGATGCACGGCGAGCACCGTCACCTGCGCCAGCACGCCCGTCTCGGCGAGGCCAAGGACATTGCCAGCGCGGTTGTGGTCAACGGTATGATGATGGACCTGACCGGTGATCGCCCCAAGGTCGTGGATTATGTCGACACCGGCCGCACCTATCTGGATGGGTCGGTCAAATACGGTGCGCTGGATGGCGTGGTCCGGGACCGGATCCGCATGGCGCTGAACGGCCATGTCATCGTCACCGTCATTCTTGACGAGGAAGATGAGCCATTGGGCGAACCCTGGTGCGATATCAAGGGGTTGGCCGAGACAGGCCGTTCCAATGCCGCGCTGGTCGAGGTGATGGAAGAGGATCTCAACCAGTTCATCATGCGCGCGGGTGCCAAAACACTGCGCGATGACGACAAGCTGGAAGAAAACCTTCGCCGCGTTGCCCGCCAGACAGCACAGAACGAGATTGGCAAGAAACCGGAAGTTACCGTGGTGGTCAGCCGGATGCGCTGATCGCTTCGGACCAAGTTGATAGACAGGCCCGCCGCAGTTTCTGTGGCGGGCCTTTTTTATGTGCACATCGGCCCTGTGGGCCACAGCCCACGCGCTTTATAGAAAAAGCCCCGGCGGTGGGGCCGGGGCTTTGTTCGGCTGCTAGGGGCAACCGTCAATCTATACTGCGCAGGCGTCGCTGCGGATGGGGTCAGGCGTGCCGGGGGCGCGACAGCAGCGCTGCAAGCTTGCCGGGCAGGCTGACGATCCCACGGCCCAGGCTGCGCAGGAAGGAAGCCATCGCCTGTGCGCGCAGCTCATGTGCGCGGGCTTCGATGGCACGGATTTCGTCGGCGGTCACAGTGGGGAACTCAAGGTTGTTCATGGCGGCTCTCATCTTGCTTAAGTGCGTCTTGTTGCCCTCCAGATAGGCGTTCCTGCCGGGGGCGACATCTGCAAAAATGGGCAATCCTGCCATGCTGCAAGTGCAAAGCTCATGAGAGAAATCGTGCGCTGTTTGCGGTCAGGTTTCTGATCACACATATGAAAAAGGGCTGCCCCAAGAGGCAGCCCTTCGGAATACGACTATGCGGTAGCCAGTTTAGCCGGCGCGGCGCTCGGCAAAGCTGAGTGCGATAAAGCTCGGCATATGGTCGCCCATGCCAACGACATTGTTGCGGTCGTTGCCACCACGTCCCCGGCCGGATTTCTGGTTGCCCTTCTGCCCGGTCTTGGGGGCGGAGGGTTTCTCAGCCGATTTCTGACGGGAGGAAGAGCGGCTATCGCTGCGCTTCTCCTGCTCGCCCTGCGGCTGCTCCGGCGTTGCCGCTTTGGCTTCAGCTGTCGGGGTATCCTTGGCCTGTGCCTCTGGCGCTGCGGTCTCTTCCTTGGCGGCCGATTCCTTGGCAGCCGGTGCACGGGTGGAAGACCTGCGGCTGCGGGTCTTGCGCTCTGTGGTCTCGCCGGTCGCTGCGTCCTTGCTGTCTTTTGCCGCTGGTTCGGCCTTTTTCAGCGGGTTCTCAAGACGCGGGATCTCGTTCTGGACAAGGCGCTCGATATCTTCGAGGTTCCTTTCGTCCTTGGGCACGCAGATCATCATCGCGGTGCCATTACGGCCTGCGCGACCCGTCCGGCCGATGCGGTGAACATAGTCCTCGGCATGGCTCGGCACATCGAAGTTGAACACATGGCTGACGCTGGGCACATCAAGCCCGCGAGCGGCCACATCAGATGCCACCAGAAAGCGCAGCGACCCTTCGCGGAAGCCTTCCAGCGTCTTGGTGCGCTGGCTCTGATCAAGATCACCGTGGATCGGCGCCGCGTCATAGCCGTATTTCTTCAGCGATTTAGCAACGATATCCACATCCGTCTTACGGTTGCAGAAGATGATCGCATTGGTGCATTTCTCGCCTTCCTGATCAATCAGGTGGCGTAGAAGCTTCCGTTTCTCGCTGCCTTCACGATCGCGGCGCGAGGCTTTGAACAGCACAACACCTTGGGAAATATTCTCAGAGGTGGTTGCCTGCCGCGCCACTTCGACACGCTCCGGGGCGGAGAGGAAGGTATTGGTAATCCGCTCGATCTCCGGCGCCATGGTGGCGGAGAAGAACAGGGTCTGACGGGTGAAGGGCGTAAGGCCGAAGATGCGTTCGATATCGGGGATGAACCCCATGTCGAGCATACGGTCGGCTTCATCCACCACCATCACCTTGACGTCAGACAGGATCAGCTTGCCGCGCTCGAAATGGTCGAGCAGGCGACCGGGCGTTGCGATCAGAACGTCAACCCCCTTGTCGATCAGCGTGTCCTGTTCCTTGAAGGAGACACCGCCGATCAGCAGGGCCTTCGTCAGTTTCAGGTGTTTGGTATAGGTGTCGAAGTTCTCCGCCACCTGGGCTGCCAGCTCCCGCGTGGGGCAAAGCACCAGGCTGCGCGGCATCCGCGCACGCGCGCGGCCACGCGCCAGCAGGGTGATCATCGGCAAGGTGAACGAAGCCGTCTTGCCGGTGCCGGTCTGTGCGATCCCCAGCACATCGCGCCCTTCCAAGGCGGGCGGAATCGCCCCTGCCTGAATGGGAGTGGGGGTTTCGTAACCCGCTTCCTCAATCGCTTTGAGGACTTTGGGGTTCAGGTTCAGATCTGAAAATTTTGTCATATGCGTCCGTTTTTGCGGACACTGACCTGGCCCGCGCGTGTATGTCAGGGCCGATTCCGCATGGTCTTGCGTCCTGTCTCTATCGGCTTGCGCGGGGCATAGCAAAATCCGCTGCAATCGTCAAACGAAGCCGGGTTTTCGGCGCGTATTGATTGAATAACGGGCAAACTCGAAACAGTTTATTCAAATTGCGGGAAATGTTCACGCCGTTTGGCGGTCAGATCCAGCGGGCAGTGGTGGATCATCCCACGCTTTTGCAGCCGTTGATAGATGTCCGGCGCCTCTGCGTTGATTTCGCCAAAGAAACGCTTCAGCCCTTCAGAACCGTGCTCTTCCTCGATCATCGACAGCAGATCATGGGTGTTCAACCCGCCGAGGTTGCGCGAAAACCCGGCAGCCAGACCCGGACGATAAGAGCCCTGCTTGAGCCGGAACCGATAGCTGTCCTGCCAGGCCTCCCAACTCGGGGCGTGGCGATGACAGATCTGCAGGGCGTCCTGCTCCTGCTCGTGCGTGTTTTTTTCACCATGCTGGAACAGGTTGTGGATTCGGAACTGAATGTCAGGCAGGCCGGTGCGGGCGAACAGCTTGCCCGCAGTATGGCTGAGGAACCCGCCTTTCAGGAAGACACCAAATTCGGGATAGATCGCGCGGACCTGCTGTTCGCGGTCGGCTGCACTGGCAATCATGGATTTATACATATCCACCCGCCCAGAAAGCGCTTCCAGCGGGCGCATCCGCAAGACATCGGTTTCAGCGGGCAGGGCAGCCAGTATTTCGCCAATCTGCGGCCTCGCACCTCTTGCCGAGATATGGGGCCAGAGAAATTCGTCCACATCTATATGGGCGACCCAATCGGCCTGGATCCGGCCGTAGGCATGGGTCGCATTCATCGTCTGGCGCGCCTGGTGCATCTTCGGGCGTGGTTTCTTGCGCTGGCTCCAGTGGCTGTCGTCGCAGGTGGTGACCCGCACCTTTGGATGTGCTTTCAGATGCGGATAGGCCTCAGGATTCGGCGCATCCAGATAGAGATGAAGCCGATGGGCCCCCAGATCCAGATGATAGGCGGCGAAATTCAGGATGGTCTCTGCATCGGCCTTGATCGTGCTGACGATGCCCCATTTCGGATCGTTGGGCCTGCTCATGATTTGCGGGGTTTCTTGTACCGCTGAATGCGGCCGAAAATGCTGCGGGGATCGTCCATGACCATTCGCAGCATCCGCACACCAAGCGGGCGCAGCACGGCATCGTCCTCGACCTGGCGCCAGAGCCGCGCCAGCATGTACCGATCCAGATCTCCGTGGGGCAGGTGATAGGGCTTCATGCCAAAGCCGATATCATCAAGCTTCTTGCCTTTCACCCGAGGAAAGCCGCTGTCGGTCGGCCGTCCTGACAGCCGACGTTCGCTATCGTGCAGTGCGATCAGGTGAAACAGCATCTGGAGCCCCTGACCACCAAGCCGCTGCTCCATGGTATCCCCATGATCGGCAAAGGTGGCGGCGGCGGAAATCAACCAGCGTGTGGGCAGCTCGGCGGCGAGCATCGGGCCGTGTTCGCGCCAGATCCGCAGAAAGAGGCTGCGCGCTTGCTCTGGCGGATCCCGGCGCCGCAGAATCGCGATGCACAGCGCATGTCGTGCCCAAAGTTCGGGCTGACCTGCGAACTCGGCTCGCAGGGCCTCCCATTTCCGCGCGATATGCCGACTGGGCAGATCGTCCTCTGGTGACTGTAGTGCGGCCTCGGGCAGGGGGGCGAGCAGCGACGAGAGATCCACATCCACCGGCGGCAGCGCCGACGCCGGATCTATGAAGGGGGTCTCTTTTTTATCAAGCTGGCGCAGCAGGCTGTAGAACCCGCCAGGATAGGTTTCGTTGTCGATATCCATGGCGGGGTCTGATGTCACCTATGTGTCAGGGTGCTGGTCTTAAACCATCATCTCCTTGGTCGCCGTCAGTTTCAAGTCTGGATAGTCGCGCTCTACACGGTCGATATCCCACTGCAGGCGGGTCAGATAGACCACGTCGCCGTCATGGTCATGGGCAATGTGCTGCTTGTTGGTGTTGATGAATTTATCAAGCGCGGTCTTGTCGCCACTGACCCAGCGGGCCGAGGTGAACTGCGAGGCTTCGAAGCGCACCGGCAGGCCGTATTCCATCTCGATACGGCTCGCCAGCACTTCGAATTGCAGCTGGCCGACCACACCCACGATAAAGCCGGAGCCGATCGAGGGTTTGAAGACCTTTGCGGCACCTTCCTCGGCAAATTGCATCAGCGCCTTTTCCAGGTGCTTGGCCTTCATCGGGTCACCCGCGCGCACCCCCTGCAACAGTTCCGGCGCAAAGGACGGAATGCCGCTGACACGCAGCGCCTCTCCTTCGGTCAGCGTGTCGCCGATGCGCAGCTGGCCGTGGTTCGGGATGCCGATGATGTCACCAGCCCAGGCTTCCTCGGCCAGCTCGCGGTCAGAGGCCAGGAACAAAACCGGGTTGGAGATGGCCATCGGCTTCTTTGAGCGCACATGGGTCAGCTTCATACCGCGTTTGAAATGGCCCGAGGCCAGCCGGACAAAGGCCACACGGTCGCGGTGCTTGGGATCCATATTGGCCTGCACCTTGAATACAAAACCGGCAACCTTCGTCTCATCCGGCGCAATCTGGCGCGGCAGCGCCGATTGTGGCTGCGGCTCGGGTCCGTAGGTGCTGATGCCATCCATCAGTTCCTTCACGCCAAAGGAATTGATCGCCGAGCCGAACCAGATCGGCGTCATATGCCCCTCAAGCACCGATTGCGGATCCAGTGCAGGCAGCAGCTCGCGGGCCATTTCGACCTCTTCCAGCAGCTTCTCAAGCAGATGTGCAGGCACATGCTCGGCCAGCTTGGGATCGTCCAACCCCTCAATCGCGATGCTTTCGGCGATCTTGTTGCGATCCGCGCGGTCCATCAGTTCCAGCCGGTCGCGCAGCATGTCGTAACAACCGATGAAATCACGACCAACGCCGATCGGCCAGCTGGCGGGCGTCACGTCAATCGCAAGGTTCTGCTGGATCTCGTCGATGATCTCAAAGGTGTCCCGGCTCTCTCGGTCCATCTTGTTACAGAACGTCAGAATCGGCAGGTCGCGCAGGCGGCAGACCTCAAACAGCTTCTGGGTCTGGCTTTCCACACCCTTGGCACCGTCGATCACCATCACCGCCGCGTCCACCGCCGTCAGCGTGCGATAGGTATCTTCCGAGAAATCGGAGTGACCGGGTGTGTCCACCAGATTGAAGCGGTAGCTGTTGTAGTCAAACGACATGGCCGAGGCTGAGACGGAGATCCCGCGGTCCTTCTCCATCTGCATGAAATCCGACCGCGTGCGCCGTGCCTCGCCTTTGGCGCGCACCTGACCTGCCATCTGAATAGCACCGCCATAAAGCAGGAACTTTTCAGTCAGCGTGGTTTTGCCGGCATCCGGATGCGAAATGATCGCAAAGGTGCGGCGCCGGGCAATTTCGGCCGGCAGGTCGGGGCGGTTTGGGACGATATCGAGCATGAGCGCGCGTATATCAGGATGGCGGGCCGAGGCAAGAAAAACAGGGCGACAGCCGTTGCGTCGCGGTCCTGATAGCTGAGGCCGGCTGGTTACTCCCAGACCAGCGTCTGCCCTCCAAGGCAGGCCGGCATGGCATCTGGCGGCAGCTGACCCAGCTGTTCAAAAAAGGTGAAGGCATCGAACTTGGAACTCAGCTCGGCGATTTTGCCGTCCGCAAACCGAATCATCATGATCCCCTCGGCACTGACCGGCGTCATCCCGTCCGGGCCATCAGAGGTCAGCAGATAGCGTGTCGAGGTCCAGTCGCCATCCTCGATATACTGCAGGATCTGAACGCGGAATTTGCCCGCAAGCTTGTGAACGACGTCAATCAGGACAGGATAGTCCTGACGTGGATTGGGGAGCCCGTCGAGCAGTTCGGTCGTATTCAGAGAGGGGGCCAGCATCTCGGCAAACGCGGCCATGTTGCGTTTCTCCCAGACCTCGAAAAACCAGCGCTGCACCAGTTGCTGTTTTGTCATCGTCAGGCGAAGTCCCATAGAGTCCATAAGGAGAGAATTCCCCATATGGTTGAATTGTGGGGGCAATTCTATCAGTAATCGTAAACTCGCTTCGCCTCTAGCCCAGTTCCCGTGCATCTGTTGCGGCCCCGCACATCCCGGCGCGAATGGGCCATATACCAGCGTGTTTACATCGGGCGCGGCTCCAGTCCCGACATGCGCGGTGGTTGACCGGGGATCAGGCCCGGCGTGCGGATCAGCTTCTCCTGCGGCAGCGCAGCCCGTGTCAGCGGATCAAGCAGCAGGCTCTCAGCGGCGATCCCTTCGGCAAAGATGATCTGGTGGCGATCAAACAGCAGCTGAAAATAGTCGATGAAGCCGCCGGTTCGTTCGACAATGTCGATGCCATTGACCAGTTCGCGTGCGCGCACCAGCTGATCTGGTCGGCCACGGCGGCGACCTTCGCGACAGCGATGCACCAGCAACCGGTGGTCCGGGCTGACAAGCAGGTCATTTGCGTTGTTGAGCGCCCCGGCCCGGATCAGGATCGGAGCCATTTCTCCAACCGCACGGCTGGTGCATTGGCCGATCCAGCGCACCACTTGGGCACCGGCATCGCGGGTCAGAACCCGGTCGCCTACCTGTAGATCCTCAATCGGTCGCTGGGCGCCGGTGTCCAGGGTGATATGTGTTCCGCGCGTGAAGGAGACACAGGCCAGCTGTGCAAGCCGCTGGCGCGTGCCCTCGCGGGTCTTGCGCACAAGGGTATAGCCGGTCTGCGGCAGCAAGGGGGCAAGCGGCAGCAGATAGATCGCCGCGATCAACCCGTCGTCATCGACCTCAACCACCACCAGCGCCTCCACATTGGCGCCGATATCCGGCATCAGCGTCAACAGGCAATCCAGATGCAGCCGGGCACCGGGTGCACCTGTTGCGCTGTCCTGACCAAGAACAAGCTGCCCGTCAGCGCGTGCGGTCAACGACAATTGGCGCGGTGGCGCGTTGCGCATCAGCTGATAGACGTCGTCCAGATGCAGGTCATCATATACCCCAAGCCCATCGCCCATATTCGCGCCCATCTCGACGCAGAAATCGGCGGCAGGAAAAACAGCAAGAATCTGGGCGGCAACGGGGCTCTGATGCAGCTGTGTCAGCATGAATAACCTAACCAGTATCGTGTGCGCATCCTGCGCGTATGACCTTCTATCTTGCGGCGAAATGTGGCGAGATGCGGACCAGAGCGGGGTGGTTTTGCGAAGCCGCAGGGGGAAACTGCCAAAGTCGGCAGGGCAGGGGATGACCACCGGATCGCCGATGGCATCGGGGCTGGTCAATCCCGGGGCGAGCGTGCAAGCTTCGGGCAACAGAACAGATGCGTGATCCGGTCCGCCACATCAGCCCATCGGGCAGCTGACAGGCGGACGACGACGCGCCGTAACAGGGAGAGATCTGATGGATTTGGGATTGTCGGGAAAGCGGGCGTTGGTCTGTGCCAGCAGCAAGGGGCTGGGGCTGGGCTGTGCTGAGGCTCTGGCCGAGGCGGGCGTGGATCTGGTGATGAACGCGCGCGGCGAAGAGGCGCTTCTGGCGTCAGCCCAGTCGATCCGCGATGTGCATGGTGTCAATGTCGAAACCATTGCTGCTGACATCACCACCGAGGCAGGGCAGGCCGAGGTTATCGCCGCGGCAGAGGGCGTCGATATCCTTGTCACCAACGCGGGCGGGCCGCCACCGGGCATGTGGTCCGATTGGGGCCGTGATGATTTCATCAGGGCGCTGGATGCTAACATGCTGACGCCGATCGCGCTGATCAGGGCGCTGGTCCCCGGCATGATGGAACGCGGATGGGGCCGTGTCGTCAACATCACCTCACAGTCGGTGAAGGCACCGATAGCGGTTCTGGGCCTCTCCAATGCGGCGCGCACCGGGCTAACCGGCTATGTGGCAGGCACCTCGCGCCAGGTCGCGTCCAGGGGCGTGACCATCAACAATCTGCTTCCCGGCATCCATGCCACTGACCGCGCGGTCTCGCTGGATACGGGCGTGGCCCAGCAACAGGGGATATCGCTTGAGGAAGCGGCCGAACAGCGCGCCGCCAGCATTCCCGCCGGGCGCTACGGCACGCGGCAGGAATTTGGCGCCACCTGCGCCTTTCTCTGCTCCCAGCATGCGGGTTTTATCATTGGCCAGAATATTCTGTTGGATGGCGGCGCCACCAATATGACCATCTGATGGGGGCGGCAGCGTGGCATCCGGTTTTTCGCTGAAGGATCAGTTATTTAATCTTGAGAAGACCCGCTATCTCGCGGGTCTCTTTGCGGCGGCGGACCCGGGGTTCGAAGCGGACAGATTTGTGTCCGAGGTGATGGCGGATCTGCCCGATCTGGAGCTGAAGCAGCGCATCGCGCTGATTGCCGATGTGCTGGCCCGCCACCTACCGGAGGATCTGGAGGCCGCAGCACCGGTGTTGCGGCGCGCCTTGCCACCGCCTCTGGACCCAAGCCTGAGCGATGATGACTTCGGTGATTTCATATTTGCGCCTTTGGGGGAATTTGTGGTGCTGCGCGGGCTGGACCAGGCGCCGGAGCTGTCGTTACAGCTGCTCCGCGACATCACGCAGCGGTTCTCGATGGAATGGGCGATACGTCCCTTTTTGACCCGCTGGACCGATCTGACGCTGGCAGAGATGCAGCACTGGGCCACGAGCGACAATTATCATGTCCGCCGTCTGGTGAGCGAGGGCACCCGTCCAAGGCTGCCCTGGGGGCAGTCGGTGCCGCTGCCTCTTGCGCAGCCCTTGCCGCTGTTGGATCAGCTTCACGCAGATCCCACCCGCTATGTCACCCGCTCGGTCGCCAACCACCTGAATGACATCTCGAAAAAGGAGCCGGAACTGGTGCTGGACCGGCTACGCAGCTGGCAGGCGGCCGACCAGCAGCGCCCGGAGGAGCTGGCCTGGATCACGGCCCATGCCCTGCGCGGTCTCGTCAAAGAGGGTCATACAGGCGCCATGCAGATGCTGGGCTATGATCCCGAGGCCGCCGTCAAGGCGACGCTGGCGCTTGCCAAGGAGCCGGTCCATATCGGCGGAGCCCTGCAATTTGACTGCCATCTGGACGGCGCGCCCGGCGCCCCTGTGCTGGTGGATTATCGCCTGCATTTCCAGCGCCCCGGAGGCAAGGTCTCGGCGAAGGTCTTCAAACTGAAACAGACGGCGATCTCCGATGGCGGCACCCGTCTCAGCAAGCGCCATCCGCTGAAAGCCGGGGCCAGCACCTTTACGCTGGTGCCGGGGCCGCATCGGCTGGAGTTGCTGGTCAATGGCCGGGTGCGGGATGATCTCACCTTTGATCTGCTGGAGCCTATGAGCTAGCAGTCCGCCCTCGGTTTACCCTCTGCCAGCCGCCCCTCGTCAGCGGTGAGTTTGCCCGATCCAAAGCGCGATCTGTCGCGCCGCGCCCCGTTCCCTTGCATGGGGGCAGCGGGGTTGATATCTGCGAGCTAAACCAGATCGTTTTGATCAGAAACCAGTTACGAGGTCGCATGACATCTGCCCCCCTTGATCCGATGGTTGGCACCGATAGACCCGCCGTGACCGCACCACGTCTGGAGATCCGCAACCTGCGGCGCTTCTTTGACGGGCGGGCGGTGGTGGATGACGTGTCGCTACAGATCCAGGCCGGTCAGGTGACCTGTCTTCTGGGGCCTTCGGGTTGCGGCAAATCCACCACTTTGCGGATGATTGCCGGCGTCGAGATGCAGGACAGCGGCGAGATTTACGTCGATGGCAAGCTGATCTGCGACACCGTGTTCCGCGTTCCGCCCGAACGCCGGGAAATCGGGCTTATGTTTCAGGACTTTGCCCTGTTCCCGCATCTGAGCGTGGCCGACAATGTCGCCTTCGGACTGAAGGGCAGCAAGGACGAGAAACGCCTCCGGGTGCAGGAGCTGCTGCAGAAGGTGTCGCTGTCGCAATATATCGACGAATTCCCCCATCAGCTGTCGGGCGGCGAACAGCAGCGGGTGGCCCTGGCCCGCGCGCTGGCGCCCAAGCCGCGCATCATGCTGATGGATGAGCCGTTCTCCGGGCTGGACAATCGCCTGCGCGACGGCATTCGCGACGAGACCCTGACATTGCTGAAGGAAGAGGATGCTGCCGTCCTGCTGGTCACCCATGAGCCGGAAGAGGCGATGCGGATGGCTGATGAGATTGCGCTGATGCGGTCCGGTAGGATCGTGCAGCAGGGGGCGCCCTATAATGTCTATACCCGTCCGGTCGATCGTGCGGCGGTGGGGTTCTTCAGTGACACCAATGTTCTTCATGCCGAAGTGAACGGCGCTCTGGCCGAAACGCCCTTTGGTCGGTTTCTGGCGCCGGGCGTGCCTGATGGCACCAAGGTCGACATCGTGTTCCGCCCCCAACATCTGCGCATTGATTTTGATCGGAACGGGCGCGGCCCGCACCCGACCCCCAGCGACGGGGTAGCCGCACGCGGCGTGGTCGAGCGGGCGCGCTTTCTAGGGCATGAGAGCCTGGTTGAATTTCGCATGGATTTCGATGGCAGCGTGCTGAAGGCCACTGTGCCCAATGTATTCCTGCCGGATGCAGGCCGGGTGATGTGGCTCACGGTTCGGCGCAACCGCTGCTTCGTCTTCCCGACCGGCAGCTGAGCTACATCCATCAGCCGGTGGTTGGCCCCGCAGCGGCATCGGACGTGTCGGCATAGGGCTGGTAGTCCATCAACCGTTTGCCCGGCTCATCCACGAACAGCTCGGGCAGGGGTTTGGCCGCCTCGATCAGGTCGACCCGGAACACCCGGAAATCGCCACGCGTTTCGCACCAGGCGGTCAGCGTCCAGACCCGGCCCCAATACTCCATATGCAAGGGGCGGATGACGCGCTCGGTCAGCGTCTCATCAATGCGGCGATAGGTCAGATGCAGCTTCTGGCGGGCCTTTATCGCGGCCCGCAAGGTTGGCATCTGCGTAAAGCCCCGCGCAGCATCGGCAAAGGGGTAGACGGCAAACTTCCACGCATCCGCCTCGGCGATGGTGCCTTCGGGCAGCACCGCGTCCACCTTGGCGGCCAGCCTCTCGGCGGCGGCCTTCAAATCCGGATCGGCGGCCTCGGCCACAATCGCCATGCCCAGGTTCAGCGCCTCCAGCTCCTCCGCAGTCAGCGTCAGCGGCGGTAGCGTGATTGCTTCGCGCACCATATAGCCGACCCCTCGTGCGCCCTCCACCGGGACACCGCTGGCAACCAGCGTATCCATGTCGCGGTAGATCGTCCGGGTCGAGACTTCCAGCCGTTCGGCGATATCCTGTGCGCGGTGCAATTTCCCGTCGCGCAGGATTTGGATAATATCAAAGAGGCGATCAGTACGGCGCATGATCTAGCCTTGGAACGGCGCAGGGATGAGGTCAAGGCCCGACACCAAGCGCAGTGATCGACGCCCCCCGCCGGATAGAGGGCGGATGCAGCGCATCCACCCTCCGTACTTGACCTGAGCCTGGCTCGCGCCCCTCAGGAGGCCATGCTCCACTGTACCTCCTCATGACGCATCTGCGCAGTGCCCTCGGCAATCGCCTGCATCAGGCTGGCGCAGAAGTCCTGCTTGTGGAACTCAGCCGCGACCGACTTGGCGGTTTCCATGTCTGCCCAGATGACATAATCGGTCCAGCGCCCGTCCTCGCCGCAACTCAGCTGTCGGTGAACAAATCCGGGCTGGGCGCGAACGAAGGATTCGCTGGCCTGGCTCAGCACGATGAATTCCGCCTCGCTCACACCTTCGGCCAGTTTGAAGGTCACAATCTCTGCAACATGTTTGCTCATCACGTCTCTCCTTGAATGCTGTGATGGGGGTGGTGTAGAGCAGTCCAACTGACATAAACCTGTCAGTTGTGTTTTCAGCAGCGCGCAAAAATGCAGTTTTGCGTGGAATCCACGCCCCTGCCGATGTCTCACCGCTTTTCCCGCCGGGGGCTCGGCGCTTAAAAACAGGTCAAACAACAACGCAGACCGTCTCCCGGCGGATCTGCCGCAGAAGGAGACGCTCTCATGCTTAATAATATCGGCCTTCCCGGCCTGCTGCTCATCGCCGTCGTGGTTCTGGTCCTCTTTGGCCGCGGCAAGATTTCCTCGCTGATGGGTGAGGTCGGCAAAGGCATCACCGCCTTCAAAAAGGGCGTGAACGACAGCACCAAGGAGCTGGAAGAAGAGACCACCGCCGAGACCGCGCGCGACGTGACGCCCGAGACCGAAAAAGACAAGGTCTAAGCCGCGATGTTTGATCTTGGGTGGACCGAACTCATGGTTATCGGCGTTGTGGCGCTGATTGTTGTCGGGCCCAAGGACCTGCCGGTTTTGTTCCGCAATGTCGGACGGTTCGTGGGCAAGGCCAAGGGCATGGCGCGCGAATTCAGCCGGGCCATGAATGACGCCGCCGATGAGGCGGGCGTCAATGAGATGGCCAAGGGGCTGAAAGCGGCGGCCAACCCGGTCAATACCGCAATGGACGGCGTCAAACAGGCCGCGCAGGATATGGCAAAATCCATCGACCCGACCAAGTTCGACCCCGACAGTGAAACCGGGAAACTGGCCGCTGAGCGGGCTGAGGATGCCAAGAAGATCCAGGCGGCCACTGCCCGTGCCGCTGCGGACCGCAAGGCACGCGAGGCCGCAGAGGCCCAGGCCAAGGCAGCCGAAGCGGAGGCGGCCCTGGCTGCCACAGACACGTCGGCGACGTCAGAAAGTGAGACCAAGACATGAGCGCGTCCGAGGATATCGACGACAGCACAGCGCCGCTGATTGAGCATCTGGCCGAATTGCGCACCCGCCTGATCCGGGCGGTTGGCGCGTTCATCGTGGGGATCGTGCTGGCCTTCACCGTGGCAGAGCCGATCCTGCAGTTCCTGCTTGGCCCGATCGAGGAAACCCTGCGCAGCCTCGGCGACCCGTCGCCAACGCTGCAATACACCAGCCCGCAGGAATATCTGTTCACGCTGTTCCGCATCTCCATGGTGTTTGGCTTTGCGCTGTCATTCCCGGTCATCGGCTTCCAGCTCTGGCGCTTTGTGGCACCGGGGCTTTACAAGACAGAGAAGAACGCCTTTTTGCCCTTCCTCATCGCCTCACCGGTGATGTTCCTCTTGGGGGCCAGTTTTGCCCATTTCGTGGTCACACCGCTGGCGATGGCGTTTTTCCTTGGCTTTGCCGATGTGTCATCCATCTTTGCCAACCTCTTGTCCGGCGCGGTCGACAACCTGCCTGCGGATGCCGCCGTGGTGCCGGAAACCACAGAAGGTGTGCGCATCACCTTCTTTGGCAAGGTCAACGAGTCGCTGGACATCACGCTGAAGTTCATTATGGCCTTTGGCCTGTGTTTCCAGCTGCCGGTGCTCCTGACCCTGATGGGCAAGGCCGGGTTGGTCAGCGCCGATGGTCTTGGCAGCGTGCGCAAATACGCGGTTGTCGCCATTCTGGTGCTGGCTGCGCTGGTGACGCCGCCGGATGTGATCACCCAAGGCATCCTGTTCTCGGTGGTCTATGGCCTTTACGAGCTGTCGATCCTGTTGGTGCGTCAGGTGGAAAAGACCCGCGAGGCCAAGCTGCGCGCCGAAGGCTACTATGATGACGAGGATGATGACGGCGACGATCTGTACGAGGAGATGGACCGGCATCCCGAAGACGACCCTCTGATGGCCGAGTTCGACGATGAGGACGACGGCAAGACCCGGTAATCCAGACCGGATCTGCTCCTGCCAGATCTGGACCAGCATATCGAGGAAGGGCGCGCCGGAGACGGTGCGCCTTTTCTCATGCGGCCGGGGCGCCAGGGCGGATCGGGCAGGGGTGTATAGGCTGCCCCCTTGCTCGCGCAGCCGGAACATGCTTTGACGCCGGTAACCCACCGACGGAGACACCCATGGACCAGACCAAACCCACCTGCGTTGTTCTTTCCAGCGATCACGCCGCAATCGACCTGCGCCAGGCCATTGCCACGCATATTGCCGCAAACGGATATGAGGTGGTTGATATCGGTCCGACAACACCGGAAAGCACGCATTACCCCAAACATGGCGCGGCGGCGGCAGAGCGTGTTGCCTCGGGTGATTGCGATCTGGGCATTATCCTCTGCGGCACCGGCCAGGGCATCATGATGGCCGCGAACAAGGTCAAAGGCATCCGCTGCGGCGTCTGCTCAGAGACTTTCTCGGCCAAGATGATCCGCCAGCACAATAACGCCAACATGCTCTCTATCGGGGCGCGTGTGGTGGGCGACAGCCTGGCGATTGAAATTGTCGATGCCTTCCTTAATGCTGAGTTCGAGGGCGGCCGACATGCCACGCGCGTCGACATGATCGAGCCGCAGGACAGCTGAGCCCGAGCGCGCCGATACGCCCCACGTGCAATTGACCGGAGGCCCCGATGGATGACACAAGCCTGAGCCGCATCGCCGATGCGCTGGAACGGATGGCACCTGCGCCACTGAAGGCGCCTGACTTTGGTGCTGCCTCTGCCTTTGTCTGGCATGTGGCCCCGGACCGGCTTGAGGCTGTCGAAACCGTGAACCGCGTCGATCTTGAGCTGCTGCTGGGGATCGACCGCGCGCGCGACACGCTGCTGGACAATACCCGCCGCTTTGCCGCCGGGTTCGGCGCCAATAATGCACTGCTCTGGGGCGCGCGGGGGATGGGTAAATCCAGCCTTGTGAAAGCGATCCACGGACAGCTGTCGCCGGAGTTCCCCGCTCTGAAACTGGTGGAGCTGCAGCGCGAGGATCTGCCATCGGTCGCGCGTCTGCTGAACCATCTGCGGGCAGCGCCCGAGCGGTTCATCCTGTTCTGCGATGACCTGTCCTTTGGCCATGACGATCAGCACTACAAAAGCCTGAAAGCGGTGCTGGATGGCGGCATCGAAGGTCGGCCGGACAATGTGCTGTTCTATGCCACCTCCAATCGCCGTCACCTGATGCCGCGTGATATGATCGAGAACGAACGCTCCAGCGCCATCAACCCGTCGGAAGCCGTTGAGGAAAAGGTCTCTCTCTCGGATCGGTTCGGGCTGTGGCTGGGTTTCCACCCCTGCGATCAGGATGAATATCTCGCCATGATTTCAGGCTATTGCGCGGCCTATGGCGTTGTGGTGCCGGAACCGGTTCTGCGCGCCGAGGCGATCGAATGGCAGGCCACGCGCGGCGCCCGCTCGGGCCGGGTGGCCTGGCAGTTTTTTACCGATCTGGCCGGCCGCCATGGGGTGAAGGTCAGCTGACCGCAAAGACGGCAGCAGCCATGATTGAACAGCTGTGATCAACCAAAAGACGGCGCTCGGGATGACCCGGAGCGCCGTCTCTTTATTGCCTGTTGCCGCTTGCGACGTTTATTGCAGATAGGGGAGCGGATCGACGCTTTCAAAGCCGTTGCGCACCTCGAAATGCACATAGGCAGCGGGTCCGTCCCGCAATGCGGCGATGGTCTGACCGCGCGAAACGGTGTCGCCCTTGTTCACCTCGATCTTGTCGACATTGGCATAGACCGTCAGCAGCTTGGCGTCGTGGCGGATCACAATGATCGGAATATTGTTGGAATCCTTGGTGATCGCCGCCACCGTACCGCCATCGGCGGCCTGCACCGGGGCGCCCGCTGCACCTGCGATATCAATGCCGTCGTTCTTGCCCTTGGAATAGGTGCGGATGATCTTGCCCTTGACCGGGAAGCCCATCGCGGCGCTGGAGCTGCGGGTCGGGGTCGGGACCTCTACCTTAGGCAGCGCTTTCGGCGCCTGGGCCGCGGGCGCGACGGTTTCCTGCGGCAGTGGCTTGGTGGCGCTTGGCGGCAGGGGCGTATTGGTGCCTTCACCCGGCGCGGTGACGGTGGCGGCGGCTGGAACCACCGCTGCGGATGCTTCCTTGCGCGGGGCTGGGCGGTCCTTCAGCGGGATCAGCAGGAACTGGCCCTCACGGATGGCAAAATCGCTGCCGAGGCCGTTCCATTCCGCAAGGGATTTCACCGGCACCTGATAAAGCCGCGAGACGGTATAAGCGGTTTCGCCGCGCTTCACCTTATGGCGCACCGGCTCTGGGCCGCTTTGGACCTGCGGCTTGCTTGCGGTCGGCTGCGGTGCCAGCGGCGTTGTGCTGACGGTGCTTGCCGCCGAGGGTGTGGTCGATGGGGCGCTGTCGATCGCATCCCCCGCCAGCGAGGCGATATCGACGCCGCCGCTGGTCGCCGTACCGGGGGCGCGGCGGGGCAGGGCAATGATCTCCCCCTGCCGCAGCGGATCGTCGGGCTTCATCCCGTTGAACCGGGCCAGCTCGCTGGCGGGCAGACCAATGCGGCCTGCCACATCGTTCAGCGTATCGCCGCGACGGGCAACGGCCACTTGATAGGATGGATAGGTGATCAGCCCGTTGGCATCGGGTTTCGGGCGGCTGGCGGTTGCGGTCTGCGCCGCCTTTGTCGTGTTGAACGCACCGATCTGGCCGCGCAGATCGTAATCCAGCGGTGCCTCGCAGGCCGCCAGCAGGGCCACCAGTGGAAGCGCCATCAGCGCCTTGCGTCCTGTCACACGATTGCGGTGGGTGGGTACAGTCACTGTCATTTCGCTCTCCTCGGAACGCCGTTCCCGTCTTGCGGGCCCCCATTATCCCTGGGGCTTGCCAATAGTCTGTCGGCCAGCCACGCGATCCCGCTCGAGGATGTCCGGAGCGGTTGGGGTGGGCGGGTCTCTTGCCCCTCCCTTACGTGTCTTTGCCGATCCCCTCAAGCAGGGGAACAAAACGCACCGGGCGCAATTCGTCGTATTCGAGGCCGCTGTCGGTTTTTTGAACACGGATCAGCGTCTGTACAGTGTCGGACTGCCCCACGGGCACCACCATAATACCGCCGGTCTTCAGCTGCGCCAAGAGTGGGCCGGGCGGGTCTTCGGCGGCAGCGGTCACGATGATTCGATCAAAAGGCGCCTGTTCGGGCAGGCCGTGGCTGCCATCGCCGACCAGCGAGGTAATATTGGACAGGTGCAGTTGATCGAAGATCTGCCGCGCCTCCCGCACCAGCCGCGCATGACGATCCACGGTATAGACCCGCCGCGCCAGCTTGCTCAGGATCGCGGCCTGATAGCCAGAGCCGGTGCCAACTTCCAGCACCGTATCGCGGGGCGAGATCTGCAAGGCCTGGGTCATCAGACCGACAACAGAGGGCTGCGAAATGGTCTGCCCGCAGGCGATCGGCAACGGCATATCCTCGTAGGCGCGCGCCGAAAACAGCCCCCGCACAAAGGGGCCGCGGTCGATCTGTTCCATTGCATCGAGGACCTGCGCATCCGTCACCCCGCGCGAGCGCAGGGCGAACAGGAACTGCATCTTGGTTTCAGCTGTCGGGTCGCTCATTCAATGCCCTTCAGGCGCTCCAGCGCATCTGTAGCGGTCAGATCCGCCCGCATCGGCGTCACGGAGATATAGCCTGCCAGGTTCTGCGCTGCGTCACTGCCCTCGGCGGTGGCAACATGCTGGTTGCCACCACGGATCCACAGGTAGCGCCGCCCGTTGGGCGAGGTCTGCTCCTCGGCCGAGAAATGGCTGCCGCGCCGGAAACCCTGCGGTGAAATCCGCCGTCCCTTCACATCAGCGGCAGGGACAGGTGGGAAATTAATGTTGTAAAACAAGCGGTAATCGGCGTCTTCCTTGGGCTGCGCTTCCAAGATGGAACGGATCAGATCGGCACCATGTTGGGCGGCTGCCTCAAACGGATTTTCAAGCTGCGCGTTCTGAGGCCCGAAATACTGCGACAGGCCCATGGCCGGAATGCCCTGCAATGCCGCCTCCATCGCCCCGCCGAGGGTGCCGGAGTAGAGCGCGTTCTCGGCAGAATTGTTGCCCCGGTTTACCCCTGACAACACCAGATCCGGTTGCTGGTCTTTCATCACCACATGCAGCCCGGCCAACACACAGTCCGCAGGCGATCCTTCTGCGGCAAAACGATGTTCGCCCAGCTGGCTCAGCATGAAGGGGCGGGTGTAGCTGATGCAATGACCAACGCCGGATTGCTCAAACGCCGGTGCCACTGTCCAGACCTCTCCGCCGGGACCTGCAACCTCGCGGGCGATCTGCTCCAGAACCGCAAGGCCGGGGGCGCTGATGCCATCGTCATTGGTGATCAGAATTCGCATGGACGGGGCCTCTCGTCTGGCTCTGGCAGCCTATGTGTCGGGCGTGATTACGCCGATCTGCACTCCAGACCTGAATAAGATGTGGGGCAAAAGGGGGCAAGCCTTTCCCCGTCGTGATCCCGACCAGAGCGCCCGGCGCCAGCCCCTGCGGCACAGAGGTCACAGATTTTCTGGCCCGCTTGAAAACCAGAACGACCGGCGCCCGTTGCAGGCACCGGTCGGCGGAAAGCCGCGTGTTCGCGCAGTTTGCGGGCGTCTCTGACCCTCAGATCAGTCGGCGGCGGCCAGAATCTCGGGGAGCAGCCGTGCGGCCTCGGCCTGCGGCGTGCTCAGCGCATCGCGATCTTCACCCGGAAAGAACCGTGCGCGCACCGCTGTCGCCATCGGATTTGGCGTCAGCACCTGTACTCTGGGGCCGGTCTTGGCGCTTTCGACCTGCCAGCTGTTGGCCAGCGACATCTGCGCGGCCTTGCTGGCGCCATAGGCTCCAAAGAATTTCTCGCCCGCGCGGGGATCGTCAAAGAACACGGCCTGACCGGTCTGCCCCAGAAGCGGCGCCACATAGGGGATCAGAACGGAGGGTGCCGTCGCATTGATCGCGATGGATTTCTGCCAGTCCTTGGCCGCCACGAATTGCGCCGGGCTCAGCGGCGCGGCGTGAATGGCGGTGTGCAGCCAGAGGTCCAGCTGTCCCCAGCGATCATGGATGCCCCGGCAGAGCGTGGCCATGGCCTCCGGAACGGTGATATCCATAGGGGCCAGAGTCGCCGAGCCACCGTTGGCCTTGATACGATCGTCCAGCTCTTCCAGTGCGCCTGTGGTGCGGGCCACGGCGACGATGTGATGCGTCGGCGCCAATGCCTCTGCGAGGGCGGCGCCCAGGCCCCGTGAGGCCCCGGTGATGAGAGCGAGTTTCTGTGTCATGGGCGCCTTGTGCGGCGCAGCGCGGCGCGGGTCAAGGGGCCAAAGCGGCGCAGCGGTCTCAAGCCTGGGCGTGATGCCCGTCCGGGCGCCGGTTGCGGGTCACCCGCCCGGCATCTCCAGACGTGATGCCTTGCCGTTTTTCTGAAGGATCAGGCCGTCGGCATCAATGGCAACAACTTCGCCACCGGACAGGCGGCTGCCGCGGGTCACGATCTGCATGCGGCCGTTCGGCATCCGCACCATGGCGCTCAGGTTGTCGTTGGCGCCGAACAACCCCAGAAGGCTGAGGCGGTTTCGGTGCAATGCGTCTTTCTGGGTGGCATGACCGGCGACATTGGCCGGCGTCTTGCCGTTCTCACGATTTGCCATTCTGGACAGGATTTCTTTCTTGTGCGGTATCGACCTTCGGCTATCAGCTGTGCACTGCCGGGAACAGGGGGCGCCGAGAGCGTGGGCAAGCCCATGCCGGTGCGCCCCGGCGCCCTGCGCAAACGCCCGCCCATTCCGCCAAGTGACCCTGCGCAATTGCGCGCAGGGGGCTTGAAGTCTCAGGTGTCGCATCTTGCAAGAGCGACAGTGCAGCGCCTAGGCGGCGCGCAGATCAGCCTCCTCAGGCATCATAGATGAGCGAGGGCAGATCGTGGCCATAGGCATAAAGCAGCCCCAGCAACTCTTCCATCTGCGCGCCGATCATCTGCAGATTGTAAAGCGGGTGATCCGGCTCGGAGATCTGTAGCTCAGGGTATTGCCCTTCGGGCCGCATATGCAGCATCGCTTCAACAGACTCGCTGTCATCGGGCGGAATGGCATTGGCCAGCCAGGCCCGCTTGCTGTCCATATCTTCGGTGTCCTGCATCTCGAACCGGTCGAGATAGGCATCGAAATCCTCTTGGCTGAGCCGCGCCCATGTGCCCAGAATGAACTCTTCTCCACGTGTGTCCGCCAGCGGTACAGCCAGCACCGCCCGCACAAAGCGAAGATGCCCCAGGCGGCAGAAATCTTCGGTCAGCACATCCCCCGCCTGCGCCGAGATTGCCGTGTTGTCATGCACGAACATATCCTCCGGGCAGACGTCGGGCCGGTCGCAGCTGAGGCTCAACAGCTGGGCAAACGTCGCTCCGCAACAGCGACACTGGCGCTGCGAGCCAAGCATGCGGGCGAGATGTGGATCCAAGGGGGCGGCCTTTCGGGGGCAGGGGCAAAAAGGAAAGAGGCGCCGATCCGGTGATCAGCGCCTCATGAGTCGAACTGATATCGGCTGCGCTCTTACTCTGCCGGCGACTTCATTTCAAACCCCCGTTCGACCATATCGGTCGGAACAACAGGGTATTCGCCCGAGAAACAGGCGTCACAATACTGCGGGCATTTGCTGTTACGGCCCTGATCCTGCCCGACGGCCCGGTAAAGCCCGTCCAGCGAGATGAACTTCAGGCTGTCCACGGCCAGATGTTTGGCCATCTGATCCTCGGACATGGTTGCGGCCAGCAGCTTGTCACGTTCGGGCGTGTCCACACCATAGAAACAGGGCCAAGCGGTCGGCGGCGAGGCAATGCGGAAATGCACCTCGCTGGCCCCGGCATCCAGGATCATCTCCTTGATTTTGCGCGATGTTGTCCCACGCACCACGGAATCATCCACCAGGATCACCCGCTTGCCCTCGATCAGGGCGCGGTTCACGTTCAGCTTCAGGCGCACGCCCATGTTGCGGATCTGCTCGGTCGGCTCAATGAAGGTCCGGCCCATATACTGGTTGCGGATGATCCCCATCGCATAGGGAATGCCCGATTGCAGCGAATAGCCGATCGCTGCGGGCGTGCCGCTGTCCGGCACCGGGCAGACCAGATCCGCCTCGACCGGGTTTTCCTTTGCCAGCTCGCGACCGATGGCTTCGCGGGTCTCATAGACGGACCGCCCGCCAAGGATCGAATCAGGGCGGGAGAAATAGACATGTTCAAAGATGCAGAACTTGGACGACTGGCGGCGGAACGGGAAATGGCTCTCGACACCTTTGTCGGTGATCACCACCATTTCGCCCGGCTCAATCTCGCGCAGGAACTCGGCGCCGATGATGTCCAGCGCACAGGTTTCCGAACTCAGCGCATAGCCTTCGCCGACCCGACCCAGCACCAGCGGGCGCACGCCCAGCGGGTCGCGGACACCGATCAGCTTGGTCCTGGTCATGGCAACAACCGAGAAGGCGCCTTCGACCCGGCGCAGCGCATCTTCCATCCGCTCCGGGATATTGCGCTGCAACGAGCGGGCCATCAGATGAATGATGCACTCACTGTCGGACGAGCTCTGGAAGATCGAGCCGCGCTCGATCAGTTCGCGACGCAGGGCATTGGCGTTGGTGATATTGCCATTGTGGGCAATCGCTGCACCGCCCATAGCGAATTCGCCAAAGAAAGGCTGCACGTCCCGGATCGCAGTCTGACCCTTGGAGCCGGCGGTGGAATAGCGCACATGGCCAATCCCGATGGGGCCGGGCAGGGTGGACATCACATCCTGCGAGGTGAAGTTGTCGCGGACATAGCCGAAACGACGGGCGCTCTGGAACCCTTCGACAGGATCATGGGTGACGATGCCGCCGGCCTCCTGTCCCCGGTGTTGCAGGGCATGCAGGCCGAGCGCGACAAAGTTGGAAGCGTCCTGGACGCCGACGACGCCAAAGATGCCGCATTCTTCGCGCAGCTTGTCATCGTCAAACGGGTGGGCGGGGGGCATCTGCGGCATCGGCAAGGCGGTGTAGCTCCGAATCCGGTTGTCAGGATGTCCCCCACATAGAGGGTCCGTCCGCGCATGTCACCCAAGGATCACGGTTTCACGACAGTTGGGTAAAAAAACCGCAGCCCTGACCGCCGTCGGACAGCCGCCAAAAACAAAAAAACCTGCGAAATATCGCAGGCCGCAGGAGGGGGGTGCCGGAGCATATTTATTTGGCGAACAGCGTGGCATATGCAGATCCCGTGACCGGCAACGTCCAGATCCGTGTCCGGTTCGCGCCCGCGTCAGCCTCAGGCGGCCAGCAGCCCGCGCAGCATGTCAAAGGCGGAGAGCACATCGCCGCGGTCATCTTCGCGGCTGTCGGTCTCGTCCTTGCCCGCGTCAGAAAGAGCACGCCCGTCCTCGCTGGCGAGGATCTGACGGGTTTCGGCCAGCGAAAGCGCCCGGAAAGCACCATCATCGGCGCTGTTGGCGGTGTTCTCATGTGCAACATGTACCAGCATCCCGCAGGCAGCCCAGATCATTTCGTCCTCGGCAAAGGACAGATAGATGCGGGCCATCTTCTCCGGCATGGCGGCAGAGATGCCGTTGTAGCCAATCAGCGACACCACCTTGGTGATCGCGGTGGGCACATCAAACAGCCGCTCGACGGCAGCCAGTTCCAGACCAACCTGCTGATCGGCGGGCAGCATCAGATCGTCATCGTTGCCCAAAGCGCCGGCGGGCACATGCACCAGAGAAGTGAGGCGCGGCACCGCGTGTTTGACACCGGTCACCTCCTGCGCACCGCCATCCAGGGTGTAGACCTTGTCGCCGGGCTTGACGTGACGGGCCTGTACAAACCCACGCTCGGTCTCGACCATCATATGCGGCAGCAGACCGCCGGTGCGCGGACGCAGGCGGCTGCGGTTGGATGCGGCAGGGCGCGCAGCTGTCGGGAAATCCATCAGAAGACCAACCGGCTGACAGTCCGCAAATGATGTCGAGTGATCCAGCAGCATGGTGTTGTCCTTCTGAGCGATAGGCCTGACGTTCTGTCCGGCGTCTTGTTGACACCAATCTGCGCTCCGAATTTGGACGGAATTGGGGCAAGGATCGGGCCGATTGGGACAACAGCGGGGTTTTTGGTCTCCAAAGCTGCCTCATTCCCCAAATTGTTGCCGAAAAACACCTCCGATCACAGGATTTGTTAACTTTTATCGGTTTGCCCCCGCGCTCAGCACATGGAGCAGGGAGGCGATCAGGCGCTAAAAATCGCGATTCTAATTGGTTAATAAAGCGTTAATAGGCGTTCTTGATGTTAGGAAAGGTAAACGCCAGTCGGGGCTGGAATGTCGGAATTGGATAAGTCACCATCGCGCCAAAGCCCGCACTGCGCAGCCCTAACCGGAGGCTGTCATCGCCAGTCGAGGCGGCGCTTCCCATTGGCGCCACAACGTGCCTCCGGTCGCAGGCGTGACCCGATGTATTAAAAAAGGGCGCCCGAAGGCGCCCCGTTTCAGTCCGGTTGTAATCCCGTTTCTCGCCCGCATCCGTGATCCGCGCAGCCACCCACTGGTGGCGGATCGGCGTCCGCCTCACTTGTCGCAGGAGCCGATCAGGCTTTCATATTGTGTGGTCACCCAGCCAAGCGCCTGCTCGGGGTTGCGGTCTTCGATCTTGCCGATCATCCGCTCAAACACCACCGCAGAGCGGCTCTCGTCCACGATGGTAAAGCTCTGGCCGGTCATCACCACATTATAGAGGAAAAAGGCAATCGCCACCAACAGGATGCCGCGCAGCACCCCGAAGAAGAAGCCGATCCCCTGATCCAGCCCGCCAAGCGCCGAGCGCTGGACCAATGATGAGAACAGCGGCGTGAAGAACGACACCACAATCAGCGCCAGCGCAAAGACCGCGGCAAACGCCGCGATGATCGACAATTCGCAGCTGTCCGCAATGAACTCCCCGATGACCGGGATCTCGGCCATCAGCGGCTCAACCTGTGGCGCAAACAGAAAGGCCAAGATGGCGGCGGCGATCCAACCAGCGATGGCCATCGCCTCACGCACGAAACCGCGCGAATAGGCCAGCAACGCTGATACAACAATGACCAGGGCCACGACCCCGTCGATAATGGTGAAACCTTCCATGTCCCTCGCCCGTTAACCTGCGATTAGAATTCTTGCGACTTTAGCCAGCCCCAAAGTATTCGCCAACAAAACCGGCGAGATCAGAGGCCTGCCGCACCGCAAGTCCGGGGACCGCGACGGATTTGCCACCACTTGGAGCTATCGCTGCGGTGAAACCAAGTTTTTGCGCTTCTTTCAACCGGTTTTCGGTCTGCGGGGCCGGTCGCAGGGCTCCTGAGAGCGATATTTCTCCGAATACCACCGTATCAGAGGGCAATGCGGTGTCTTCGCGGGCGCTGAGCAGCGCCGCCGCCACCGCCAGATCCGCCGCAGGTTCCGATATCTTCATGCCGCCGGCCACATTCAGATAGACGTCGAGCCCGGCAAAGGGGATGCCGCAGCGCGCCTCCAGCACGGCAAGGATCATCGCCAGGCGCGAAGAGTCCCAGCCCACCACGGCCCGGCGTGGCTGCGAATGCGGCGAGGGCGCGACCAGCGCCTGCATCTCGACCAGAACCGGGCGGGTACCTTCAATGCCAGAAAACACCACAGAACCGGGCGAGGGTGTGCCGCGTTCCGACAGAAACAGCGCCGAGGGGTTGCGGACTTCGCTCAGCCCGCCACCGGTCATCTCGAAGACGCCGATCTCATCCGCCGGACCAAAGCGGTTCTTGACCGCGCGCAGAATGCGGAACTGATGCCCGCGCTCGCCTTCGAAATACAGCACGGTATCCACCATATGCTCGACCACCCGCGGACCGGCAATCTGGCCTTCCTTGGTGACATGGCCCACCATGATGATGGAGATCCCATTGGTCTTGGCAAAGGTGGTCAGCTCATGCGCCGCGGCACGGACCTGGCTTACGGATCCCGGCGCGCTGTCCACATGATCGGCCCACATGGTCTGAATGGAGTCGATGATCGCCAGCTGTGGCCGCTCCGCCTCCAGCGTGGTCAGGATATCGCGCAGATTGGTCTCCGCCGCCAGCTTGACCGGCGCTTCAGCCAATCCCAGCCGCTGCGCCCGCATGCGTACCTGCGCACTGGCCTCTTCGCCGCTGACATAGATCGTCTTGAGGCCTGAATGGGCAAACTGCGCCGCCGCCTGTAGCAGCAGCGTCGATTTCCCGATCCCAGGATCGCCGCCCACCAGAATGGCCGAGGCAGGCACCAGCCCGCCGCCCAGCACCCGGTCCAGTTCCGCAACCCCGCAGCAGGTGCGTGGCGGTGGCGTCTCCTCGGTTGCAAGATCGCTGAGTGGAATGGTCTTGCCCCGGCGCATGCCCAGAGATTTCGACGCCGGGCCGCCTTTGGACAGGCCCTTGTCTTCGGTGATGGAATTCCACTCGCCACAGCCATCGCAGCGCCCGGACCACTTTGAAAAAGATGCTCCGCAGGCAGAGCAGGAATATGTTGTTTTTGCCATCCGGTAGATCTGGCAGATGTTTCCGGTTTGTTCAAGTGTTGCGGTCGCTGAAACCGATCCTGCGAGGCGCTGCCTCGCGCTCCGGGATATTTGACGCCAGAAGATGGGAAGTAGCGGATTTCTTCTGGCCGGAAGTATCCCGGGGGAGGCCGCAAGGCCGGGGGCAGAGCCCCCGCGGACCCGGTTCTTACTCGGCAGTTCTGACCCGCCGCTCGGTTATCAGCCCCTGCACCACCGAGGCCAGGATACAGCCTGTAAACAGATAAAGCCCCCAGGCGGTTTCGATCGTCGCGTAGCCGATCCCCTTGGCCAGGGTGATATAGAGCGCGATCAGAAAGACATCGGCCATCGCCAGCTTGCCCAGAATATGGAGGACGGGCAGTAGCCGCATATCCAGCAGGCCCCATTGCACCAGCGCCAGCCCGATGGTTTTGAGATAGGGGGCAAAGATCGCAAAAGCCGTGACCGTCAGAGCGAGGATGACATCGCTGCCCCAGAGGCTCTGCAAACCGGTGATCACCGAGATCTCGCTGAGGCCGAAGATCGGCAGCAGACCCGCCCGCATCAGGGGAGCAAACCAGGCAACAGGGTAGAGGATCAGCAGGGAGAGAGTGAGGAGGCGGAGGGTCATGGCGGCTCGTTTTCTGTGGGTCGGCCAAGACTTGCGCGTTTAGTGCCGGATTTGAAGGGGGAAGGCTGCGAGCGAACGCCAGACGCGGTGCCAGAGACAGCGACCCTCGCAAAAAAAAGGCCGCGAGGCCTAACGCACCGCCTCAATCGGCCCCTCGGCACGACCATGGATGAACTGCTCCATATAGGGATCGCCAGAGTTGTCCATCTCGCTGACCGGTCCGGTCCATTGGATCACGCCTGCGTGCAGCATCGCCACATTGTCGGCAATGGCGCGGACCGAGGACATGTCGTGGGTGATGGTCATCGCCGTTGCGCCCATCTCGACCACGATTTCGCGGATCAGGTCGTTGATCACGCCGGACATGATCGGGTCAAGGCCGGTGGTCGGCTCATCGAAAAAGATGATCTCGGGCTCGGCTGCAATCGCACGGGCAAGACCCACACGCTTCTGCATGCCGCCCGACAGTTCTGCGGGCAGCCGGTCCGCCACATCAGCCTTCAGACCCACCCGGCGCAGCTTCTCGATGGCGATTTCGCGCGCCTCTTCGGTGGGCCGCTTCAGCGCGCCGCGCAGGAGGCGGAAGGCCACGTTTTGCCAGACCGGCAAGCTGTCAAACAGCGCGCCGCCCTGGAACAGCATCCCGAAGCGGGCCAGAAACATGTCGCGGTCGCCGGATCCGGCGGGTTTGCCATCGACAAGGATCTCACCGCTGTCGGGCTGGATCAGGCCAAGGATGCTTTTCAGCGCCACCGATTTGCCGGTACCGGAGCCGCCGATGATCACCATCGAGGTGCCTTTGGCGATCTCGAGATTCATGCCGTTCAGCACGCGGTTGTCGCCAAAGGCCTTATGGACGTCTTTCATCTGGATCATAGCGAGAAGAAAATCCCTGTAAGGACAAAATTGGCGGCCAGGATCAGCACGGCTGCGGCCTCAACCGAGCCTTTGGTGGCGCGGCCGACGCCCTGCGCGCCGCGGCCCGACTGCATGCCGTAGTAGCAGCCCATCGTGGCGGCGATGGTGCCAAAGGCGGCGCCTTTGACCAGGCTCGAGACGATGTCGCGGGCTTCGAGGAAATCTACGGTGTTCTTCAGATAGGCCGCCGGGTTGAAGCCCAGATTCTGGGTCGCCACCACATAGCCGCCCATAATGCCGATGATGTCACCAACCCCGACAAGCACCGGCACTGTGATCAGCGCGGCCAGCACCCGCGGCGCCACCAGGTATTTCATCGGATGGGTGGAGAGCGTCACCAGCGCGTCGATCTGCTCGGTCACCTTCATGGTGGCGATTTCGGCTGCGATGGAGGAGGTGACGCGCGCGGCGATCATCAGCCCGACCAGAACCGGGCCAAGCTCGCGGACCATGCCGATCGCCACGATCTGCGGCACCACAGCCTCTGCGTTGAAGCGGGCGCCGCCGGCATAGATCTGCAAGGCCAGGGCCGCGCCGGTGAAAATCGCGGTCAGCCCAACCACCGGCAGCGACAGCCAGCCCACCTGCAACAGCGCATTGAGCAACTCGCGCGGGTAGAAGGGCGGGCGCAGCATGTGGCTGAAGGTCGAAAGACCAAAGAGCGTGACCCGCCCCACAGCCCCCAGTCCGGCAAGGGCCATCTGTCCCAGCCGGGCAAGCAGGCTGAGGGGCGAGAGACGCGAGAGGGTGCTCATCCGGTGTAGCTCCGTGCATAGCGGCTGCCGAGGGAAGTGAGAATTTCATAGCCGATGGTGCCGGCCGCATCGGCAAGCGTATCGACGGTCTGGCGTTCATTCAGAATGGTCAGATGGCTCGGCTCGTCACCAAGGTCGGTGACATCGACCGTGATCAGATCCATCGACACCCGGCCGACCACGGGGCAGGGCGTGTCGCCCGCGTAGACCTTGATCCCACCATTGCCAAGCGCGCGGTGCAGCCCGTCGGCATAGCCTGCGGCGACGGTGGCAATACGGCTGGGGCGCTGTGCAGTCCAGCTGTTGCCATAGCCGACGGTCTCGCCGAGATCCAGGCTGCGGATCTGGATCACCGGCAGATCGAGTTGCACCACCGGCAGCGCATCACCGAAGGGCTGGCCACCATATAGGCCGATGCCCGGACGGCAGAGGTCGAAGTGATACTTGCGCCCCAGCAGCAGCCCGCCGGTCGCGGCGAGGGAGCGGGGCAGATCAAGCCCGTCGGTCATCTCGACGAAGCGCTGCAACTGCTGGTCGTTCATCGGATGGGCCGGCTCATCGGCGCAGGCCAGATGCGACATCAGCAGCACCGGCCCCTGGCTGAGCGCGATGTCGCGCACGGCGCTCCACTCGGCGGCTTCCATGCCGAGCCGGTTCATGCCGCTGTCGAGCTGCACGCCAAAGGGGTGCCCCGGCAGGCTTTCGAAATGGCGCAGCATCTGGTCCAGCGAATTGAGCATCGGCGTCAGCTGGAAATCACGCAGCAGTTTTGCATCGCCTTCCATATGGCCTGCAAAGACCGAGATGCCGGGGCCGGGCCCGATGGCGCGGCGCAGGGCGACGCCTTCCTCTGCCATGGCCACGAAGAAATTGCGCGCGCCCGCCTTGGCCAGTGCCTTGCCAACGCGGCCTGCGTCCAGCCCATAGCCATTGGCCTTGACCACGGCGGCGGTTTCGCAATTGGTCAGCGCATCGAGATTGCGCCAGTTGGTCACCAGCGCATCGAGGTTGAGTGTCAGTCTAGCAGTCGTCATGTGCTGTTCATGACATGGGGGGCACAGGGGTCAAGGGGGAAACCGCATTCCGGCTTTGCTGCGGGCGTGCTTGGCGGAGTTTCGGCGCTGACCTGACACATATCGGCCTGCGGGGAGACCGGGCCTGCGGGGGCTGTCACGGCAAGTGATGATCTGCGCCGCGATCGGGGAATTTGAGTATTTCTGGAAAGGTGACAGGCAAGACCTGGACCATGACCGAGGACAAGCGCCGAGCTGCGGCCCAAGTCGGCAGGGCGCGCGGGGCAGGGCCGCGGCATAACAATAAGGCAGCACAATAGATCTGCGCCGCCTGATGTCGATTGCCGAATTATCAGCGCTCAATATTCGGGCGCATGGTCCTGCTGCCAGGCTTTGGCGAGATTGCCGAAACGGGTGAACTGCGCCTCAAACGCCAGTTCCACGGTGCCGATGGGGCCGTGACGCTGCTTGCCGACGATCACCTCGGCCTTGGCGTGCAGCCGTTCCATGGCCTGTTTCCATTCTTCCATCTTGTCCAGCTCGTGATCGCCGGGCTTCTCGCGCTCCTTGTAGTATTCCTCGCGGAACACGAACATGACCACGTCGGCATCCTGCTCGATCGAGCCTGATTCCCGCAGATCCGACAGCTGCGGACGTTTGTCTTCGCGGCTTTCCACCTGACGCGACAGCTGGGAGAGGGCAACCACCGGAATGTTCAGCTCCTTGGCGATGGCCTTCATGCCCATGGAGATCTCGGCGATTTCATTGACCCGGTTGTCAGCCATGCCGCGACAGAGCTGGAGGTAGTCGATGACCAGCAGATCCAGCCCATGGGTCCGCTTCAGGCGTCGTGCCCGGGCCGCGAGCTGCGAGATCGGCAGCGCCGGGGTGTCGTCGATAAACAGCGGACAGCTTTCCAGATCCTTCGCCGCCTGAACGAACCGGCGGAACTCTTCCTCGGTCATATCGCCCTGACGGATCTTGTGCGAGGAAATTTCCGAAGCCTCGGCGAGGATACGGCCGGCCAGCTGTTCGGCCGACATCTCCAGCGAGAAAAAGCCAACCACCCCCCCGTCAATGGCGCCTTCGGTGCCATCGGGTTTCACACCCCGCTTATAGGCCTTGGCCACGTTGAAGGCGATGTTGGTCGCCAGCGAGGTCTTGCCCATCGAGGGCCGCCCGGCGAGGATCAGGAGGTCCGAGGGGTGCAGGCCGCCGAGCTGTTTGTCGAGATCAGCCAGACCGGTGGAGATCCCGGCCATGCCGCCGCCACGCTGATAGGCTTCATTGGTGACATTGACCGCTTCGGTGACCGCCTTGAGAAAGGATTTGAAGCCGCTTTCCGTCTGCCCCTGTTCGGCCAGTTTATAAAGCGACTGTTCCGCCTCGACGATCTGCTCCTTGGGTTCGGAGGCGACATCGACGCGGCGTGCCTTGTCGGCGATGCTGCGCCCCAGTGCGATCAGCTCGCGGCGGATCGCCAGATCATAGATCATCTGCGCATAGTCGCGCACCGCAAAGGCCGAGATCGAGGCGCCTGCCAGTTTTGCCAGATAGGCAGGGCCGCCCAGTTCCTTCAGCCCCTCGTCATCCTCCATGAACGCCTTCAGCGTGACCGGGGAGGCCAGCGTGTTCTTTGAGATCCGCGCAGCGGCGATCTCGTAGATGCGGGCATGGACCGGATCGTAGAAATGCGCCGAGGTGATGATCGAGGCAACGCGGTCGTAGACGTCGTTGTTGGTCAGGATGGCGCCGAGGAGCTGCTGTTCGGCCTCGACGGAATGGGGCAGGATGCTGACGTCGTCTGCATTGCCCTCGCCAGTGGCATCAGGCTGCGGGGCGGCGGGCAGATTGGGGTCAAAAGGCGTAATATCGTTCATCGCTGCTCTCGTCTTTGGCCCCGCGTTATACCGGCGTGGCGCGCGGTTTGGCTATCTGGAAAACTCTGTGGATGAATTGTGAACAGCCTGTGGATATCCGCAGGCTGGCCTGTGCGCCAAATCCACAGAGACCGGCTTGGGCTGGGCGCATTCTATATCATGTGGTGCAATCTGGGAAGCGATCTATATCTGGGCGATTGCCAGTGGCAGAGACGATTCGAGGGCAGCCCTGTCCACAGGCCGCCCCCGGTGCATCACTGTGCTGATTTCAGATCAGGCGGATTTATGCGCGTCCTGCCAGGCGCGCGGATCCTTGAGGAAACGCTCCACCTCATCCAGCGTCTCGCTGGAGAAGGCCTGCTGCGCGCGCGCCTCGGCCAGCACGTCCCACCAGGTGCACAGATAGTGCAGCGATACGCCGTGGTCGCCCAGCGTCTTTTCGGTTTCGGGGAAGATGTCGTAGTAGAAGACCACTGCCGTATGGCCACAGGAGGCGCCGGTTTCGCGGATCGCATCGACAAAGGACAGTTTCGAACCGCCATCGGTGGTCAGATCCTCCACCAGCAGCACCCGCTCGCCATCGCTCATCGCGCCTTCGATGCGGGCGTTCTTGCCATAGCCTTTGGGCTTTTTGCGCACATAGGTCATCGGCAGCGCCATGCGCTCGGCGACCAGCGCGGCAAAGGGAATACCTGCGGTTTCGCCCCCGGCAATATTGTCAAAGGCCTCAAAGCCGGCATTGCGCATCACGGTGACGGTCATGAAATCCATCAGCGTCGAGCGGATCCGCGGAAAGGAGATCAGCTTGCGGCAGTCGATATAGCTGGGCGACGGCAGGCCGGAGGCCAGGGTATAGGGCGTCTCGGTATTGAAATTCACCGCGCCGATCTCCAGCAGCATACGGGCGGAAAGACGGGCGATTTCTTCGCGGGAAGGGTAGGAGGAGGGGATCATTCTATCATCCTTGTGGTCGGCGCGAGCCGCCGGTGGCAGGAGCCTCCGGCGGGGATATTTGGAGCCAGAAGATATGGTCAGGCAAATTTCCAGAATACATCAAACCCCGGATCAAAGACGGTCACCGGGCCATCGGCGGTGCTGATCTGGTCGGGGAACACTACGGCATTGTCCTGCTTGATCAGGGTCAGCCTGTCTGCATTGACGGGCAGGCCGTAGAAGGCCGGGCCATGTTCCGAGGCAAAGCCCGCCAGCTTGTCCAGTGCGGCCTCTTCTTCGAAGACATGCGCGAGCAGCGACATGGTGTTGGGGGCGGTGAAACAGCCGGCACAGCCGCAGGCGCTGAGTTTGTTGGGGTCGGTATGGGGCGCGGAATCCGTGCCGAGGAAAAACCGCCGATCGCCGGAGGTGGCGGCCGCGCGCAGGGCGATCCTGTGCTCTTCGCGCTTGGCCACCGGCAGGCAGTAGTAATGCGGTTTGATGCCGCCGGCCAGGATGTGGTTGCGGTTGATGATCAGATGGTGCGTGGTGATTGTCGCGCCGAGGTCTTCGTCCTGGCTGGTGACATAATCGGCGGCGTTTCTGGTGGTGATATGTTCCATCACCACCCGCAGGCCCGGTGTCGCCTTGCGGATCGGGTCCAGCACCCGGTCGATGAACACCGCCTCGCGGTCGAAAATGTCGATATCATGGTCAGTGACCTCGCCATGGGTGCAGAGCGGCAGGCCGATCTCTGCCATCGTCTCCAGCACCGGGCGCACCTTGTCGAAATCGCGCACGCCAGAGGCCGAATTGGTGGTCGCCCCCGCCGGGTACAGCTTCACCGCCTTGACCAGACCGCTGGCGTGGGCCGCTGCCACATCCGCAGGATCGGTGTCCTCGGTCAGGTAGAGCGTCATCAGCGGTTCAAATGCCATGCCGTCGGGCAGGGCCGCCAGAATACGGTCGCGGTAGGCGGCGGCCTGGTCACCGGTCACCACGGGCGGCACCAGATTCGGCATGATGATCGCACGGCCGAAATGGCGGGCGGTTTCGGGGAGAACGGCCTTCAGCATCGCGCCGTCGCGCAGATGCAGATGCCAGTCATCGGGGCGGGGGATGGTGAGCTTAACGGTCATGGCGTTCGCCTAGCACAGGGCCGCGCGAAGGGGAAGCGACGGGATCATCTTGTCGCGCTGCTGGCCTGTCCCCGGTGTCGCTCAGCGCTCGGGTGGCAGGGTGATCTCGCCCTCGGCAGCGCGTTTCCGGAGCGCCTCAAGCCGACGACGGAAGCGCGGGGCGCGCAGCCTGCCGGTGACATTGCGGCAGAGCAGCGCCATCAGATAGGGGCGGTCTGTCTGTTCCAGCTCTGCCATCAGCTTTCGCAGATACGGGCCATTGGTGCGGCGGGCGCGATAGAGTTTGTAGAACTGCTGTTCCGTCAGCCGGTCGGCACCGGCCAGCGCCAGAATATTATAGAGGATTTCCATCTCGATCAGCCGGGTCTGCACAGTGTCGCCCAGATGGGGCGTGCGCAGGCGCATCACGTTTTTGCGCGCAAACAGGGCGGCATGCATGGAATCCAGCCGCTCACGCGGATCGTAGATCACAAAGCCCTGCCGGGCCGCATCCATCATGTCGGGGGCAAACCCGTAGCGATTGCTGAAATCGACACGGCGCATCTCGGTGAAGCGGTCGTCCCAGTCTGTCAGCCGGGGATCAAGGGTTGCTTGCGGCTGGATCGCGACCACGGTAGCGCCAGGCGCGGCCACGGAGAAGGCGGCCGCGGCATAGCCGCAGGGACCGGCGCCGTAGAACACCACCTTGTCGAATTCGTCAAAGAAACCATCATCGATCAGCTGGTCGAAAAACCCGAAGATGCGGTCATTTCGAAACCAGGTGTCGCCGTTGGAGATGAGGCACAGATGCGACCAGCCCAGGTTCTTGACCAGATCAAACCCGAGGGGCTGCGCCAGATCTGACAGGTTGTGGATGCCTTGGATTGTCTCAAAGCTGACCAGCAGCGTATTGCCCTGATCGATGAAGCTGGCAAAGTGACGGTTCCCGAGCGGCTGATACATGCCGTTTTCTTCGGCCAGCGCGGCCATGCGGGCCTGCCACTGCGCGGGCTTCAGCCCGGACAGATCCTCGTCCAGCGTGTCCAACGTATCCTGCTGCATAGCCTCGTCCTCTCGCCCCGTCCTGGATCGGACGGGTTTGCCTCCAGCAACATCTAAAGGCGAAATAAGGCTAAAATTGGAAATTGTAAGGCCGGTTTGTCGGCCATTGTTGCGCGCAAAAGGAGGCGGAACGGCTTGCTGCGCGGGCGCCGGGGGCGGGCCGATCGCATCCGGTCAGGGCTCAGCTCTGCCCACTGCTCAGTCCTGCCCATTGTCGGGTTTGTCGCTGCCCTGCTGCGCGCTGTGACGGCCCAGAGTGGCAAAACCGGCGAGAGTGCGGGCGGTTCCGGGGCTGATCAGCCGCGAAGGCGGAGTCATCAGCAGGCGCGAAAACAATGTCCGATAGGCGTCCTGCTGCATCAACATGCGAAAGCGGTCGTGGCGCCACTGCACCGCGCGTTCGTGCAGGCGCTGCAGCTTGGGGTCTTCGCGCAGCAGCTCGGCGATCGCCTCACGGGCGGGGCGATAGCGGGCGATGCTGCCGTCCTCATCGGTGTTGAAATTGCGTTCCACCCAATAATCCATGCCCAGCTCGCCCGGGCGGTTGACCCGTCCGCGGTCGGCTTTCAGCACATAGCTCTCCATCGCGCCAAGCGGGTAGTGGTTGAGCTGCACCAGATCGAAATTCGACTGGCCATAGTCGGAATAGATCCGCTGCGTCCTGAAGTCCTGACCCAGTTCACGACCTGATCCGTCGAACCAGCGATACCGCGCCAGCGCGGCCTCCTCCTGTGGGCTTCGCGGGCGATGCACCCCCAGTTTGCGATAGGTGCCGTCATTGCGATAGAGCGTCTTGAACATCGCCGCGCGCCACGGCCAGTGGATCACCTCCGGTGCGCAGCGGGTAAAGCTGTCGGTCACCGGCTGGTCCTGATAGCGCACCGTTTCGCCATTGCCGAACAGCCGCCAGGTGAGGGTGATCGCATCCGCCTCCGGCAGCGCGTCATGCAGGTCGGTCAGGCGGCCGTCTCCGACGTGGATATTGACGAACTCATCCACGTCAAACGCCATCACCCAGTCCGCCTTGCGCATCAGCCGGTGTTTGTCCGCTTTCTTAAGCCCGGTGAACTGGATGCCGCCCTTGTCATAGGGGCCGTCGTTGCGCAGATGGGTGATATGGCCCAGTTCATCCAGTCGATCCAGCATCCGGTCGGTGCCATCCGCGCAGTCATTGGACAGGATCAGAATGTCGCTGAAGCCGACGGCCTTGTGATGGGCGATCCACTCCAGCAGGAAAGCCCCTTCGTTCTTTACACATGTTACGGCCAGTGTTCGCATGCTGTCTCCCGCTACGTCTGTGCCGTCGCCGCCTTGGGGCATGGCGCGCCCTTGGGGCGGATGGCCTGCCTCTGTCATCGCATTGCAGCGAAAGCCGGTCAATGTCATGCGCCGCTGCGCCGGGTGTTTGGGCCTTGCTGTGCAGATCGGTACATGCGGTGCGGGCGTGGTCGGCGGGGCGTCTATGAGACCAAAGTGGCATCGACAAGCGCTTGACCCGACCGGTTCGGCGTGGCCTTTTGGTGCCGAACATATGGCCTGTTGGTCAGGGGCCAGATGTCTCCTGATCAGGCACCAGAAGGGGGGCAGATGTCGCAGGAAACACAGGCGGTCGAGCCGGAAAATCCCACCCGCCACGCAGCGGACAGCGCCCAGGCTCGGGGACGGGCTCAGGGGCAGGCTCAGGCCAACGGTCTGCCCGGCTCCATTGATGCGGTGCAAACCCTGCTGACAGGCGCGGGCTATGTCGCGGATCGCGGGCTTGCCACGGTGGTCTTCCTGTCGCTGCGCCTTGGTCGTCCGTTGTTTCTGGAGGGCGAGGCCGGGGTCGGCAAGACCGAGATCGCCAAGACACTCGCCGCCGCGCTTGGACGTCGGCTGATAAGGCTGCAATGCTACGAGGGGCTGGATGCCGCCAGCGCCGTCTATGAATGGAACTTTGCCGCCCAGATGATGGCCATCCGCACCGCCGAAGTCGCCGCCGGGGAGGCAAGCGACCGTGCTGCGCTTCAGGCGGAACTCTTCAGCGACGACTATCTGATCCGCCGCCCGCTGCTTGAGGCGATGCAGCCGGACCCGGCGGGCGCACCTGTCTTGCTGATCGACGAACTCGACCGCACCGATGAGCCGTTCGAGGCCTTCCTGCTTGAGGCGCTCAGCGATTTTCAGGTCACCATCCCCGAACTTGGCACCATCAAGGCTCCCGAGCCGCCCATTGTGATCCTCACCTCCAACCGCACCCGCGAGGTGCATGACGCGCTGAAACGCCGCTGTCTCTATCACTGGGTGGATTACCCGGACTTTGAGCGCGAAATGGAGATCCTGACCGCCCGCGCTCCCGGTCTCGCACCGCGTCTGTCGCAGGAGGTCGTCGCCTTTGTGCAGGCCCTGCGCACCGAGGATCTGTTCAAACGCCCGGGCATCGCCGAAACCATCGACTGGGCCAATTGCCTGCTGGCGCTGGATGTGATCGACCTGTCGCCCGAGGTGATCGCCGACACGCTGGGGGCCATCCTGAAATATCAGGATGATATCAGCCGCCTGCATGGATCAGAGGCCAAACGCATTCTCGATCAGGCCCGTGCCGCGCTGGGTCCCGCCTGATGCGCCAGCCCTGTCCATATGCCTGAATACCCGCCATTGCCGCTGCCGGAAACGCCCCGGCTCGCGCAGAACATCACCCATTTCGCGCGGGCTTTGCGCCGTGCTGGGCTGCCTATCGGTCCGGGCCGGGTGAGCGAGGCGGTGGAGGCTGTTGCCGCTGCTGGCTTTACCTCGAAACAGGATTTCTACTGGACGCTGCACGCCTGTTTTGTCTCAAAGCCGGAGCATCGTCAGGTCTTTGCACAGATCTTTCGCCTCTATTGGCGCGATCCGCGCTTTCTGGAGCATATGATGGCGGCGATGCTGCCCGCAATCCGTGGCACGCAGGAGGAGAAGGCCGCCAAACCGGCCCAGAAACGCGCCGCCGAGGCATTGCTGGACGGGGCTGAGGCACCGGATCGCCCTGACCCGCCGGAGGGGGAGGAGCCACCGGAACAGCTGGAATTAAACGCCGAACTCACCATGTCGCGCGAGGAACGGTTGCGGCAGCTCGACTTTGAGCAGATGAGCACCGCCGAGGTGGCCGAGGCCAAGCGGATGCTGGCCAAGATGCAGCTGCCGATCCGCCCCATTCAGTCGCGCCGTCTGATGGCGGCTCCCTCTGGCAGCCGGATCAACTGGCGGCGCACGCTCGCCCAGGCCGCACGTCAGGGCGGAGAGGTCACGACCCTCGCACGGGCGCAGCGCCGGCTGCGCTGGCCCAATCTGGTGGTGATCTGCGATATCTCCGGCTCGATGAGCCAATATTCCCGCCTGATCCTGCATTTCCTGCATGCGGTCGCCAATCGCAAGGGGCCGGGCTGGGCGCGGGTCCATGGTTTTACCTTCGGCACACGGCTTACCAACATTACCCGCCATCTGGCGCAGCGCGATGTTGATGCCGCCCTGGCCGCAGCCGGGGCCGAGGCGCAGGACTGGGAGGGCGGCACAAGGATCGGCGCCTGCCTGCATGATTTCAACCGTGACTGGTCGCGCCGCGTCATGGGGCAGGGGGCCGTGGTCCTGCTGATCACCGACGGGCTGGACCGCGACGACAGCGATCAGCTCAGCGCGGAAATGCAGCGGCTGCATCTCTCCGCGCGCCGTCTGATCTGGCTCAACCCCTTGCTGCGCTTTGACGGGTTCGCCCCCAAGGCGCGCGGCATCCGCGCCATGCTGCCTCAAGTCGACAGCTTTCGCGCAGGCCATTCCATTGCCGCGCTTCAGGATCTGGCGGATATGCTCGCGCGTCAGGATGACAGCGGCGAAAAACAGCGCCTGATGCAGATGCTGACCGCCGACTGACCCCGGCGCCCGACGCCCGCATCGGCAGGCTCTGGCCGAAAAATGACCCTCACAGGCAACTTATTTGCTTTGCCGCGAGTTGGCTCCTTAGGCTTTGCACCGCACAGCGAAAGGAACACCGCATGGTTTCGCAGCTTCTCAGATCCTCGACCGCGTTGGCGGTCATCGTCTCTCTCAGCCTTCCGGTCGCCGCACCGGCGCAGTCCAAATCGGATCCGACCGATCTCAGCCAGATGACGGCGGAGCAGATCACCGAGGCCGTGCAGCGCTGCCTGCGTTGGCTGCAAAACGGCCGCATCACCCCCGAGGGTGAGATTCTCAAAGGCAAGGGCAAAGGCGCCAAGGCACAATTCTGCCAGGCCTATGTCACCGGAGAGCTGGACGCAGCATTAGATCCGGCGCTCGCGTCCGTTGCCCTGATGGCGGGCGCTGAACAGGCTGAGCCTGCACCTGAGGCAGGCGAACAGGCTGAGCCAGCAGCCCCGACCGAGGCCGAGCAGGCCGCCGCCGCTCCGGTTGAACCTGCTCCAGAACCTGCCACAGACGCTGCCGATTCTCAGACCGCGCCGACCGAAGCTCCGGCCGAGACGGCAGAGACAGCCGCCGAACAGAGCGCAGGTGAAACCACCGCAGAGGCAGAGACACCGGCGGAGCCGACAGCCAATGACGGAGTGGATACAGCCGCCAGCACAGAGGCAGGCGCCGCCGCCGCACCCGAGGCTACGGCTGAGGCCGAGACCACCTCCGACGCCGAACTGGCCGCAGCGCTGGCAGAGGCTGAGGCTGGGACCGACCCTGCACCTGCGTCCGATCCTGAACCCGAACCCGAGGTTGAGCCGCTTGACAGTCAGGCGCAGGCCGACGCCCTTGCCCAGACCGAGGAGGCAGATGACAGCGCCGCCGCCGCAGCGGCCAGCGCCGCCGCCACCGAGGAGGCAGAGGTTGTCGAGGAAACCGTGACCGAGGACAGCGCGCGCAGCTCGGATGAGGAATTTGAAACCGCGGTGAACACCCCGGCGGCTGAGGCCGCGGCCACTGCCGAGACGTCTGCAAACGCTGAAACTGAAAGCAACAGCGCCGCTGCCACCGCAGACAACGACGATGACGGTCTCAGCAAGTTGCAGAAGGCCGCTCTGCTTGGACTGGGGGCCGTGGCCATCGGCCAGCTCCTGAAACAGGGCGAAACCGTTGTCAGCAATTCCGGCGACCGCGCGGTGGTTGAACAGAACGGCCAGTACCGGGTGATCAAGAATGACGACGCCCTCCTTCGCCAGCCCGGCAGCAATGTCACCACCTACAAGTTCAAGGACGGGTCCACCCGCACCGTTGTCGTGCGCGAGGATGGCGCAGAGGTGGAAACCATCCGCGCCCGCGATGGCCGGGTGCTGCGCCGCACCCGCACGCTGACCGATGGCAGCACCGTGGTCCTGTTCGACGACACCCAGCGCAGCGACAATGTTGTGGTCTCCGAACTGCCCACCGCCGCGCCGCGTCAGTCAGGTTTCAGCAGCGACGCGATCAGCGCCGATGAACTGGCGCTGGCGCTGGCGGCAAAGGAAGCGCCGCAGGTCAACCGCCGCTTCTCCCTGCGCCAGATCCGCAATATTGATGCG
Source organism: Phaeobacter sp. JH20_02 (assembly GCF_048056915.1). Taxonomy (NCBI): domain Bacteria; kingdom Pseudomonadati; phylum Pseudomonadota; class Alphaproteobacteria; order Rhodobacterales; family Roseobacteraceae; genus Phaeobacter; species Phaeobacter sp. JH20_02. Next base: position 619,617 of record NZ_JAYMVP010000022.1, read on the forward strand.
GTGCGCCGCTTGGTGCCGGAAATCACCGTGCAATCCATCAACTTCGAGACCGGCTCTGCCGTGATCCGCGCCGCCGAGGCCGAAGAGCTATCGGCGCTGGGCAATGCCATGCGCGAGATGATTGCAAAGAACCCGCAGGACGTGTTCCTGATCGAAGGCCACACCGATGCGGTCGGTGCCGCGCCCTATAATCTGGCACTATCGGACCGCCGCGCCGAGAGTGTCGCGCTGGCGCTCACCGAATATTTCAACGTGCCGCCGGAAAACATGGTGGTGCAGGGCTATGGGGAAACCGATCTGGCGGTGGTGACACAGCGCGCCGAGCGCGCCAACCGCCGCGCTGCCGTACGCCGCATCACGCCGCTGCTACAGGGCGGCAGCTGACCGGGCGGCAGGGGGCAAAACCCCCGCATCTGCACATAGCAAAAGGGCGCCCCAACGAGGCGCCCTTTCTGTCTTGATCGCGCGCAGCGCGGTTACTTCCGGTTGCGTTTCTTGATCGACTTCACGGTTTTCACCATCTTGCCAAAGCTCTTGTCCTTGGCACGGCGCTGCGCCAGCGAGGCCGAGTTGAACGCCTCCTCCGCCGCCAGCTTGCGCCAGCGGTCAAGCCGCGCCGGGTCCACCTCGCCGGCTGCGATACCGGCCTGCACCGCGCAGCCCGGTTCGCCCTCATGGGCGCAGTTGCGGAACCGGCACTGGGTGGACAGCTCTTCAAGATCGGCGAAAACATCGCTCACCCCCTCGGCGGCATCGGTCAGCTGCAACTCCCGCATTCCCGGCGTGTCCAGCACGCCGCAGCCGTTTTCGATGAAATAGAGCTGCCGCCGGGTGGTGGTGTGGCGCCCGCGCGCGTCGTCTTCGCGGATGCCTTGGGTTGCGATATCCAGATCATCGCCCAATGCCTTGGTCAGCGTGGATTTGCCCACGCCGGAGGTGCCGAGAAAGGCAATCGTCTGCCCGGCCCGGACCCAGGGCGCCAGCGCCTCGCGCGCGGTCTCGCTCTTGGCGTTCAGCGGAACCACCTCAACCAGATCGGAAATCGCCTTTGCCTTGGTGACATAGGGCTCAAGATCGTCGCAGAGGTCGATCTTCGTCAGCACGATCACCGGCGTCACCTCCGCGTCAAAGGCCATGGCGATAAACCGTTCCAGCCGCGCGACGTTGAAATCCGCGTTGCAGGAGGTGACCACGAACATGGTGTCGATATTGGCCGCAATCAGCTGGATCTTGCGATCCTTGCCCGGCGCGCGGCGGCGGATCAGGCTCTTGCGCTCCAGCACCCGGCTATGGGTCGGCAGCTCGGCGTCCAGCATCAGCCAGTCGCCCACCGTGGCCTCGGGGCCGGGGGGGATCACCATGTCGATGCCATCGCCAAGGGCGCGCAGCCCGCTGCGGTTCACCTCGGTGATACGCACGGGCGGATGGCTGGCGATCTCTTCGAGATCGGTTTGCTGAGAGAAAAAGCTCTGCCAGCCCAGATGCTCCAGCGGGCTCAGCGGCCGCGCGGTATCGGCAGATCCGTCAGTGGAGGCGGGGCTCAGGAATTGGGAATAGTCCCTTGTCATTGGGAATGTCTTTCTTGGTGTGATCGCGGGGCCTGCCCGGATCCGTGTCTCTGATGAATGTCGCGCAGATCTTTCCTGACACCTGCGGATGAGCGCAGGTGGTCTTCACCGGGGCAATCTGCAAACCGGGGTGGCCTCTGCCGCCCCTTCTTCACCAGGACATAAACTCTCCAATTCTCTGGCGCTTGGTCTACCCGAGGCGGGGTGACTTGGCAAGCTTTCGCCGCGCGTGGCCTGTGCGCGCTGCCCGGCCTAGCGCGTCAGCTCCCGCATGCCGCGCTCCAGTCCCGCCAATGTCATCGGCACCATCTGATCCTCGAAAATCTCCCGGATCATCTGGATCGAATGGGTATGGCCCCAATAGGCCTCCGGCACCGGGTTGATCCACAGATGTGAGGACCACTGCGCCCGCGCCCGCTCCAGCCAGACCTGACCTGCCTCCGGGTTCCAATGCTCATTGGCGCCGCCGGGATAGGCGATTTCATAAGGCGACATCGAGGCATCGCCGACAAAGATACATTTATAGTCCGCCCCATAGGTGCGCAGCACCTCATGGGTGGGGATCTGCGCCTCCCAGCGGCGCCGGTTGTCGCGCCAGACCCCTTCATAGAGGCAATTGTGGAAATAGAAATATTCCAGATGCTTGAACTCGCTGCGCGCCGCCGAGAACAGCTCCTCCACCACCTTGATATGCGGATCCATCGACCCGCCTACATCCAGAAACAGCAGTACCTTCACCGCATTGTGCCGCTCGGGCCGGGTCTTCACATCCAGATAGCCATGTTCGGCGGTGGCGCGGATGGTGCCGGAGAGGTCCAGCTCCTCGGCAGCGCCCTCGCGCACCCAGCGGCGCAGCCGTTTCAGCGCCACCTTGATGTTGCGGGTGCCCAGTTCGACATCGCCGTCGAGGTTCCTGAACTCGCGCTTGTCCCAGACCTTCACGGCGCGCTGGTGGCGGCTTTCCTTCTGGCCGATGCGCACGCCCTCGGGGTTGTAGCCATAGGCGCCAAAAGGCGAGGTGCCAGCGGTGCCGATCCACTTGTTGCCGCCCTGATGGCGGCCTTCCTGTTCCTTCAGCCGCTCTTTCAGGGTTTCCATCAGTTTTTCAAACCCGCCAAGCGCCTCGATTTCGCGGCGCTCTTCCTCGCTCAGATGCTTTTCAGCCATCTTGCGGATCCACTCCTCGGGGATATCCACGGCCTGCATCACCGCCTCGGCGGGGATCGCCTCCAGCCCCGAGAATGTCGTGGCAAAGGCGCGGTCGAATTTGTCGATATTGCGCTCATCCTTCACCATGGCGGCGCGCGCCAGATAGTAGAAAGCGTCGATATCATAGGTCGCCAGCCCGGCCTTCATCCCCTCGAGAAAGGTCAGATACTCCCGCAGGGATACCGGAACCGCCGCCTTGCGCAGGTTTTCAAAGAAGGGCTGAAACATCGGGGTCTCCGTCAGGGCTGATCAGGCGGTCATGTCGCGGCCCGTAGCCCCGCGTCAGAGCAGGGCGCGGTCCGCAAGGATGGTTGCAAACATCCCCAGAATACCAAAAACAATGGCGTATGCAGCGCCATATTGCAGTTTGTCCGCCAAGCTGCCGCCGCGTTTCTGGGCCGTACGGGCCCCCAGGAATGCGCCAATGATCAATGCGCCGATTACGATCATGCCAATGTCCGTATGTTAGAGTGTTCAGGTCTCAGGTGGGGCCGCCGCGGGCCGGGTCAAGCCGGTGCGCCCCTCAGCTGCGGTTATTGCGGCGGCGCCAGGGCTGCGATTTCGCGCATTGCCCCCCGGACCGCCCAATCCGGGCCAAACCCGTATCGCGCCCACCCCTGACTGTCCAGCCTGACCGCATAGGCAGCGTCAGTTTGCCCCTCCAGCAGCAAGGCCTCGGCCTCCAGCAGCATCAGGCTTGACAACAGCACCGCATTCTCGCCGCGCGCTGCCACCGGCAGGGCAGGGCGGATCCGCGCCAGGGCGCTGGCGCCGTCGCCGCGCACGATGTCAAAGGCCGCCATGCGGCTGGCGATCTGCGCACGCAGCAGCGGGCTGTCATAGCGCCCCTGCAAATAGATCAGCGCGGTCTCGAAATGCTGCTGCGCCAGCTCCGGCTCGTCCCGCTGCAAAATGCGCCCCAGCACATAGTGGTTGAACGCCCGCCGGTGATCCTGCCAGCCCAGATCGCGGGCAATGGCGGCGCCGCGATGGGCGGCCTGCAAACGGGTGCCGCGGCCAGTGCCCGGTGTCAGCGCCGCCTCGGTCGCGCGGATCCAGTCCAGAGAGGTGCGCGGCAGCGGCGCCGCGGCGCGCCCGGCACCTGCCGGGTTCAGCCGTGCCAGAATGGCAGGCAGGCGCGCGGCCACCTCGGCCCGTGTCATGCCGGTACGCAGCTCGGGCGCATAGCCCAGCCGCAGGATCAGCATGTCAAACCCGGTCAGTACCGTATGGATATTGTCATCGTTGAACACTGAATCCGGCAGCCGGTAGAGATCGTTCAGCGGCCCGATCGCCTGCGCCAGCTCTTCGTGCAGGCAGTCGCGGGTCTCTTGCGGGCTGACATCATTCGGCACAAAAATCGCCAGCCGCTGACGGGCGCGCAGATTGGCCCAATTGGTGCGCGGATGGCGCTTGTAGCGGCGATACTCCGCCAGCGAGCTGACGTTGGGGACCACGAAACAGGCCGCCCGGGGCGAGGCGCGGCGGATCGCCTTGCGCGGCACGGCTTCGATGGTGATATTGGCCGCCCCGGTGGTCAGCTGCCGCAGGTCCAGCCCCGCTTCTCGGCGCAGCCGCAGCAGCAGCGCCTCCAGATCGCGGGTCAGCCCGCTGCCCGGCTGGCCGGTGACGCGCAGCGTGATCGGAGTTTCAAACCGGGTAAACACAGGCAGTTCGGTGCCGCCTTCGAGCTGGAAATGCAGATCCAGGAAATCCCGTGCGATATCGCTGTTGGCCCGCTGCGGCGCCACCGGATGGGCACGGGCAAAGCTCTTGGCCGGGGCCAGCGCCGCCGTGGCCGCGCCGCGGTGACCGGGGGCCGGGGGGGCGCTTCCGGTGCCACATCCCGCCAGTGTGGCGAGCAGCACCAGCGCGGCGCAGCCGCGCCGGAACACGCGGGACGGGGCAGCCGCCGGGCCGCTGCTGCCGCTGGCAGGCTTGCGCGGGGCCGCGATGGGGGGCCGGAATGTGAACAAGCGATATCTCCTGCGGCGCGATCGCCCCAGCTTGTGCCAAGACAGGGTTAAAAATCAATGTTATGGCTGGCCTTATCGCAGCGGTGTGACAATGAGAAGAGCCACCCGGCATCACATTGACGGCAAAATTTCGCCCGCGCCGCGGGCGGTGCGTCTCTGTTGATGCAGACAGAGGTTGTGCATCACGGCGGGTCCGATCAACCCTGCCAGCGGTGACGGAACGCAGAGACAGGTTGAAAAGGCTACGCCAATGGCGTATATACGCAAAGAGACACAGAAATGCCTGCGGGTGGATTATCGCATCACCCCGGTCGCGGTCGAGGACGCCATCCACGCCTATCTGGACGAGGATGAGCTGGCCCGGCTGATCGCAACCCTGGTGCGCGACCCCACCATCGGGCGCAAGACGGATGAAGATTACACCCATGTCGCCGGGGATCTGGCGCTGCGCTACCGCATCCATCAGGCCAGCCCTGATCTGATGATGGTCTATGTGCTGCGGATCCACCGCCGACAGCCCGATCCGCGGCTGTCCGGCTTGATGGCGCAGGGGGCACGGGCAGTGCGGGATCTGGCCCTGGATGTGGTCAAATCCCGGATCAAGGCACTATTGAAGGAGGGCAACTGACATGGCAGAGCAGCGGGCAGATCATCGGGCAGAGCATCACGCACGGCGTCGAACCGGCAGCCGTATCCGCCAGCAAAGCGAAGCGGACCGCGACGCCATGGCGCTCAAGCAGATGCAGGAGGACATCTCCGGCAAGACGCCCTTGGAGACCATCGCAACCCGCGAGGTGCCGATGGTGGATGTCGTGCGCCTGCGCAAGACCCTCGGCATGTCGCAGGAACGCTTTTGCAGCCACTTCGGCTTTCGCCTCGGCTCGGTGCGCAACTGGGAACAGGGCCGCCGCCTGCCGGAACGTCCCGCCCGCATCCTCTTGCGCATGATCGAGGATGACCCCGAGCGCGTCGAACGCTTCCTGCGCGAGGCGTATTGACCTTGTGACCGCTTCCATGCGGGCAGGGCAGGCCGACGGGGCAACCCCGCGGTGCCCCCCCCACACACCGCAGACGGAAGACGCGGCATAGGCGCCGGTCCAGCCCACTGGCGCACTCAGCCGTCAGCAGGCCGGTGTATGTGCCGCCCCCTTACCAACCCCGTCGCGTCGCCGCGCACCATGCGTGAGCACCGTAAACAACGCTCAGCAATCAGGGAGCGGACGTGCCTCCATCACAGCTTACGATCACACCCCGGCTGTCCTGCGATGATCTGGTCACATGGGCGCATCGCGGTCCCGGCGACAGGCTCGTCGTGTGTTTTTCAGGGATTGGCAAGGATGCCGAAACCTGCCCGCCTTATGAATTCGCGCGAAGCGCGACGGGAAATGGCCGTCACAACACCCTGTTCATCGCGGATCCGCAGCGAAGCTGGCTGAACACGCCGGGTCTTCTGAGCCGCATCGGTGCCGAAATTGAGAGTTACCGCGCGATATGCGGCGCCACCCGTGTGATTGCGATGGGCCATTCCATGGGCGGCTTCAGCGCCATCGTCGCATCCTCCGTTACCCGCATAGACGCCGTTCTCGCCTTTGCGCCGCAGATTTCGATCCACCCCGATATCGTGCCTGACGAAACACGCTGGGCGGCCTATCGCAACCGGATCTCGCATTACGAGGTGAAATCTGCTGCCGATCATTTTCGCGACGGCACGGATTATACCGTCATCCACGGGAGACATGGCCGCGAGGCACCGCAACGGGACCGCTTTCCCCGGCGCGACACCCTTCGCCACTATGTGATGCCCGGCACCCATCATAATGTCCCGCAACGGCTCAAACAGCTGAACTGTCTGGAGCAGGTCGTGCACTTTGCCATCGAAGGGCGCCCACGCAAGCTGCGGCTTCTGTTGAAGCAGACAGCGCAGGCCTATCTACGACCAGAAGAGGAACAGCCCGTCTGATACGGAGGCAAGGACAAAAAAGGCCCGCAACAAGGGGCGGGCCTCTGGTCTGATCCTGCGCGGCTGGCCTTCAGCGACGTCCCCGCGCCATAAAGGCGAGCCGCTCGAACAGATGCACATCCTGTTCGTTCTTCAGCAGCGCGCCATGCAGTTTCGGCAGCGCATCCGCGCCATCGCGCTTCAGATCTTCCGCGCTCAGATCCTCCGCCAGGAGCAGCTTCAGCCAGTCCAGCACCTCCGAGGTCGAAGGTTTCTTCTTCAACCCGGCCGTATCGCGGATCTCGTAGAACTGCGTCAGCGCGGTGGTCAGCAGGCTGTCCTTGATACCGGGATGATGCACCTCGACGATCTTGCGCATGGTTTCGGCATCGGGAAACTGGATGTAGTGAAAGAAGCACCGACGCAGAAACGCGTCCGGCAGTTCCTTTTCATTGTTGGAGGTGATGATCATGATCGGGCGCTGCCTGGCCCGGATCGTCTCGCCGGTTTCGTAGACATGGAACTCCATCTTGTCGAGCTCCTGCAACAGGTCGTTCGGGAACTCGATGTCGGCCTTGTCGATTTCGTCAATCAGCAGAACGACCTTCTCGTCGGCCTCAAAGGCCTCCCAGAGCTTGCCTTTCTTGATGTAGTTCCTGACGTCATGCACCCGCTCGTCGCCCAGCTGACTGTCGCGCAGCCGGCTGACCGCATCGTATTCATACAGCCCCTGCTGCGCGCGGGTGGTGGATTTCACGTTCCATTCGATCATCCGCAGTCCCAGCGCATCCGCCACCTGCCGCGCCAGCTCGGTCTTGCCGGTGCCCGGCTCGCCCTTCACCAGCAGCGGCCGCTCCAGAGTGACCGCGGCATTGACCGCGATTTTCAGATCTTCGGTCGCGACATAATCCTTAGTGCCCTGAAACTGCATGTCTTTCCTGCCTCGTTGCCTCGCTGCAACCCCTGGGGGCGCTCTTATGCAGGTTTTAACCCTTTGTGCGTACTATTGTGTAGTGACAATCGCCTGCGCAGGGGATAAACGCTGCGGCATGCGGGGGGAGCCGCTGAGTTTGTAAACAATACCGAGGAAGACCGGCAGTATGGGGCAAACCAAAGGTAGCGAAATGAAGCAAGACGTGTTCCTGCCGGATGATTATCGTCCGGCTGAAGATGAACCCTTCATGAATGACCGGCAGCAGGAGTATTTCCGTCGTAAGCTCTATGACTGGAAACAGGAACTCCTGGCCGAAAGCCGTGACACCATCGAGGGGTTGCAGGACAATACCCGCAATATTCCCGATGTTGCCGACCGCGCCAGCGAGGAAACGGACCGCGCGCTGGAACTGCGCACCCGGGACCGTCAGCGCAAACTGGTCGCCAAGATCGACGCCGCGATCCGCCGCATCGACGAAGGCGAATACGGCTATTGCGAAGTCACCGGTGAACCGATTTCGCTCAAGCGTCTGGACGCCCGGCCCATCGCCACGATGAGCCTTGAGGCACAGGAACGCCATGAGCGGCGCGAAAAAGTCCACCGCGACGACTGATTTTCTTGCATTTGTGAAAAAAATCACAACGCCGGGGCCTGTCGCTCCGGCGTTTTTCGGTTATCTGGGGGTATCGCCTGGCCAGAACGGACCGGTCGGCGTGCAGACAGCGGGACAGCATGAGACTGACAGACCGGAAAATCACCATCATCGGCGCGGGCATCGGTGGGCTGGCGGCGGCACTGGCGTTCAGCCAGCAGGGCGCCGAGGTCACGGTCCTCGAACAGGCCGAGGCGATCACCGAGGTCGGCGCGGGCATTCAGATCAGCCCCAATGGTGTCGCGGTTCTGCGGGCGCTGGGGCTGGCCGATGATCTCGCCTGGACTGCGCCGCGCGCCCGTGCGGTGGTTCTGCGCAGCCACCGGCGGGGCCGCGAGGTGCTGCGTCTCGATCTCGACCAATATGCGCCGGGGCGGAATTTCTACTTTGTCCACCGCGCCGATCTGATCAACCTGCTGGCTGATGCCGCACGTCGCAGCGGCGTCAAGGTGCGCCTGTTGCAGAAGGTCGACCGCATCAGCTGCGGCGCCCGGCCGGTGGTGCATCTGGCCAATGGCGCGCAATGCGGCGGCGATCTGGTGATCGGCGCAGACGGGTTGCACTCCAAGGCGCGCGCCGCGCTGAACGGCGTGGCCAAACCGCGCTTTACCGGGCAGGTGGCCTGGCGCGCTACGGTTGCCAATCTTCACAATCACCCGGCCGAGGCGCAGGTCTTCATGGGGCCGGGTCGCCATCTGGTCACCTATCCGCTGCGCGACAGCAGCCTGATGAACATCGTCGCGGTGCAGGAACGCAAGACCTGGGCGGATGAGGGCTGGCATCAGCAGGATGACCCCGAAAACCTGCGCGCCGCCTTCCAGGGCTTTGGTGGCGCTGCCGCAGAATTGTTGGGGCAGGTCGATCAGGTGGCGCTCTGGGGGCTGTTCCGCCATCCGGTGGCCGAAGTCTGGCACAAGGGCGCGCTGGCGATCATGGGCGATGCCGCGCATCCCACCCTGCCGTTCATGGCTCAGGGTGCGAACCTCGCGCTTGAGGATGCCTGGGTGCTGGTTGATGCCCTGCGCACCGCCAAGACCACCGAGGCCGGTCTGGCCGCCTATCAGGCGCGCCGCCACGACCGCACCGCCCGGGTTGTCGATGCCGCCACCGGCAATGCCTGGAAATACCACCTGCGCCAGCCGCTGGCCTGGCCTGCGCATCAGATCCTGCGCCTTGGCGGTCGCCTCGCGCCCCAGCGCATGGTGCAGCAATTCGACTGGATCTACGGCCATGACGTCACCGGCGACAGCGCGGCTCCAGCCGAAAACGACCCCGGCACCGGCGGCCCCGTCACCACGCTGGCCTGACCGGCGGGCAGGCCGTCAGAACCTGGGGCGCGGCGCTGGAGCTGGCGCATTCGCACACCCTCGTCGCAACAATCCGCAGTTGCTGCTTGCTTAGTTGCACAAAGGCAGGTAGGGAGGTCGGGTTAGGTTATCTCTATCGACTTTTCTGCTCCTTACGGCTCAGCGATGCGATCTTGCACTGACTGGCCGAGCTACCGCATTCCGCGGGTGGCATTTTTAAGGAGACTTACGATGGCTAATGGCACCGTAAAATGGTTCAACTCTACTAAAGGTTTTGGTTTTATCGCCCCCGAGGGCGGTAGCAGAGATGTGTTTGTGCATATCTCGGCGCTTGAGCGCGCAGGCCTGACCACGCTGAATGACGACCAGAAAGTCACATTCGATATCGAAGCCGGTCGTGATGGCCGCGAAAGCGCAGCCAATCTGGCTCTCGCCTAAGCTTTTGCCCCCGCGGGGGTATCTGCTGAGATGATATTCGGGCGCATCGGAAACGATGCGCCCTTTGTTGTTCTTGCGGAGTTGTTTGTGCGCAGTTGTCCGTGCCGAGATGAAATCTTTGCGGATCTCAGGGGCGGGCCGATATCAGCGGCCCGCGCGCCGCTAGGGCTGACCCCGGTCAATCCGCCGGATCGCCCACGACCCGGCGCTCAGGCCGCTGTCTTATCCGCCTATAGGTCCAGATCGACCCAGACCGGCACATGGTCTGACGGTTTGTCGCGGCCGCGCACCTCCTTGTCGATCTGGCAGTCGCGCAGCAGATCGGCGGCCTGCGGGCTCAGCAGGAAATGGTCGATGCGGATGCCGTTGTCGCGGTTCCAGGCCCCGGCCTGATAATCCCAGAACGAATAATGCCCCGGCCCCTGATGGCGGGCGCGGAACGCTTCGGTAAAGCCAAGCGCCACGATCCGCTGGAATGCCGCCCGGCTTTCGGGGCGGTGCAGCGCGTCGTCTTTCCAGGCTTCGGGCGTCTTGGCGTCTTCGGCCTGCGGAATGATATTGTAATCCCCGGCCATCAGCGCGGGCATTTCCTCGGCCAGCAGATCCTTGGCCCGCTGCCGCAGCCGCTCCATCCAGGCCAGTTTATAGGCGTATTTGCCGCCGTCGACCGGCTGTCCATCTGCGTCCAGCTCAACCGGGTTGCCATTGGGCAGATAAAGCCCGCAGATGCGGATCGCCTGTTTGCCCACCACGGTTGCCTCGATCCAGCGCGCCTGTTCGTCGCTGTCATCTCCCGGCAGGCCGCGCCGCACATCCTCCAGCGGCAGCTTCGACAGGATCGCCACCCCGTTGAAACTCTTCTGGCCATGGGTTTCGACATTGTAGCCCCGGTCCTCGAACAGCTCACGCGGAAAGGCCTCATCGACCGATTTGATCTCCTGCAGCACCACCACATCGGGTTGCGCCTCATCCAGCCATTCCGGCAGCGCATGGATGCGGGCCTTGATGCCGTTGATGTTGAAGGTGGCGATTTTCATATCCGGTCTCCTGCCTCAATGGCCCGCAGCGGGGCGCCTGATCTATCGCGCAATCCGGGCGAGGGGGCAAGGGCGCGCCCGGGCGACAGCAGCGAATCAGCAGCACGCGATCCGCTCGGTCTCGCCCTCCCGGCTGCCGGGTGATTTGCAGCCCTGCAAAATCATCGCCTGACGGTCTGCTTATGCTTTGTGCGTCTGCGGTTGTGGATAGCTCTGTGGCTAACCTGTGCAGAACCTGCCATTCGGTTCAGGATCAACGGATTGACGCTCCTTCCTAAACCGTGGACCTATCAGAAAAACAACCGATAGGCGTGTTTATCAGTTGCGAAACAGGCATCCCGTGCCAATCGTCGACGGGTGTTTTTCACCTAGAACGGGAGACGATCCATGACCACTTCAACCTTGCGCCACGACCTCTTTGCACAGCCGTCGACACCTGCGGCGGCGGAGCTTCATACCGGCGATCTTCATGCCGGGGACGGGGTCGAGATGTTCTCCTCCGGTTCGATCTGCCGCGAGGGCGACGGCAATCTGGTTGCGGGCGCAGGCACCGCGCTGTTCTCCTCCGGTTCCGCCCCGCAGGCCGATGGCGCCACCACCACCGGCGCGGCCACCGGCCTGTTCTCCTCCGGCAGCTAAGCCGCGATGAGCCAGCCCCCCGGCAGCCCGTCTGACGGCTGACGGGCACAGGGCGCGTTCCATCTTGGTGCTTCAACCATGACCATCATCCTGCCTTTCAAGATCCCGGACGCCGAAACCCGCGCGTCCGCAGATGGCCCGCCCGGCCATCCGCCTCCCTCTGGACCGGGGCGGCGGGGCACGGCGCCGGGTACATCGGCTGCAACATGGGTCGAGAGCTTTGCCTGCCACCGGCGCCGGCCGCAGGAGGTCTACTGGCTGAAGGAGAACGCAGAACTGCTGAGCCTGCTGCGGGTGATGCAGCAGCGGGCCGGGGGACCGGCAGGCGCAGGGGGGATCGGCGGCGAGGCGGCGCTGTCCCCCCTGCGCCCCTTCTGTGACGGCGCCGCGCGCCAACTGCGGTTTTTCCCGCAATATTATCGCTTTATCCTGTCGATTTGCCTCGACTACGAAGATCTGACCGGCACGCCGGCCGCCGCAGCGGAGCTGGCACATTGGGCCGCGGCTCAGGGTCTCGTGGAGGCGGAACTGTCGGATCTGCAACGCGCTGAGGCACAGCAGCTGCTGGCCCGCCGTGGCATTGCGCTGCCGGTTGATCCTGGGCTTGCGGACCGGCTGCGCCGCTTCACCCGCCGCAGCGCGACCTTTGCGATCCCCAATCGCAAGGCTGCCTACGAGCTGACCCATATCGTGTTCTACCTCTCCGATTACGGGCGGCGGGATCCGGGGCTGGACGCCCGCGCCCTGCAAAGCCTGACCTACGCCGGGCTGTTGGCCTGCCTTGATCAGGATCTGGACCTGTTGGCCGAGATCTGCATTGCCCTGCGCTATGCCGGCGCGACGCCTGCGCCCTATTGGGAGCAGCTGCTCAGCCACGCGACCGCGCAGTTTACCCTGACACCAGACGGGTTTGACGGGCGCATGGATGGCTATCACGCCTGTTTCGTTACGCTGTGGTGGCAGCAGGTAACTGCGGTGGGCCGGAAAACCGAGCCCGCCTGCCGGCTCCCCGCAGGCGCCGGGCAGGCCCTGCATATCGCCGCCCCCGCCACCCGCAGCCTGCTGGCGCCGCTGTCGGTCTGGCTGATGGAGGCAGGCGCTGGACCCGGCCGGACAGCACCCGCACTCTGGCAGGATGCCCTCAGCCATATGGCGGCGCACTCCGGTCCCGACGCCCGCAAACAGTTGCGGAACCTGCAAAACAGCACCCCCGCATTCGAGGCGTTCTGGCAGATCTTCAGCAGGGCGGGGGACTGTCACGCCCGATATCGACGGATCGGGGCAGGGGGACTCAGCCTGTCGCCGTGATCAGAACGCGCCAGCCCGTTTAGCGGCGACGCTCCGGCCATATGGAAGCAGATGACGGATCTGGTCCGCAGGGCACCGCGCGGCCAGCATCACTTAGCGCAAACCGGTGGTCATGCAGCCCCTGCGGGCGTTTCTACATCGAAAACGAGGTGCCGCAGCCGCAGCTTGAGGTGGCATTGGGGTTGTTGATCACGAACCGCGCGCCAATCAGCTCTTCGGTAAAGTCGATCACCGCGTTTTCCAGAAACGGTAGCGAGACCTCATCCACCACCACCTTCTGCCCCTGACCCTCAAGGATCAGATCATCGGCCTGCGGGGCATCCAGTGCAATTTCGTACTGAAACCCGGAACAGCCGCCGCCTTCGACAGCCACGCGCAGCGCCTGACCCTGATCGGCGGCGCCGATTTCGGCCAGCCGGGCAAAGGCGCGCTCGGTCACTTTTGGAGGCAATTGCATCTCTGGTCTCCCAATACGGTGATCACTGCCGTGTTGCAGCTGAGTTCATAATATAGAAAGGTGACGCCACAGGGACAAGATTGACCGGGGAAAAGATTAGTGACCTACGCGCCTTATGCGACCATGCCCGACCGTAGCCGTGGCCGCCAAGTCCCCGAAGAAGAAAGCAGTTTCCGCTCTCCCTATCAGCGCGACCGTGACCGGATCATCCACGCCAGCGCCTTTCGCAGGCTGAAACACAAAACCCAGGTCTTTGTTGAACATGAAGGCGACAATTATCGCACCCGGCTCACCCATTCGATCGAGGTGGGTCAGGTGGCGCGGACCATTGCGGGCGCACTTCGGCTCAATCAGGAGCTGACCGAGGCGGTGGCGCTGGCGCATGATCTGGGGCACACGCCCTTTGGCCACACCGGCGAGGATGCTCTGCATGCGCTGATGGCCCCCTATGGTGGCTTTGATCACAATGCGCAGGCCATCCGCATCGTCACCTCGCTGGAACGGCATTACGCCGAATTCGACGGGCTGAATCTCACCTGGGAAACCCTTGAGGCGATTGCCAAACATAATGGTCCGGTTGTGGGCGATCTGCCCTGGGCGCTGGCCGAATGCAATGCGGCGCTGGATCTGGAGCTGCACACCCATGCCAGCGCCGAGGCGCAGGTTGCGGCCTTGGCCGATGACATCGCCTATAACAACCACGACCTGCACGACGGTCTGCGCGCCGGGCTGTTCACCGATGCCGATATTGCCGAGCTGCCGGTGATCGGACCGGCCTATCAGGCGGTGGATCGCCGTTATCCCGGCCTTGACGCGCGCCGCCGCCGACATGAGGCGCTGCGGCGGGTCTTTGGCGTGATGGTCAGCGATGTGATCGACGGCGCCCGCGCCCGTCTTGCTGCCAGCGGCGCGCAAAGCGTCGAGGATGTGCGTGCCCTGGGCGCGCCCGTGGTGGTGTTCTCCGATGCGCTCTGGGCCGACCTGAAGGAAATCCGCGCCTTTCTCTTCACCCGCATGTACCGCGCGCCCAGCGTGATGCGCAAACGCGCTGAGGTCTCCAAGGTGGTGGAGGCGCTGTTTCCGCATTTCCTCAACCATCCGGCAGAGATGCCCGCGCGCTGGCAGGGCGATATCGCCGCCGCCGCTGATGAAACCGCTCTGGCCCGGATCGTGTCGGATTATATCGCAGGCATGACCGACCGCTTTGCATTGCAGGAGCACCGCCGCCTGTTCCCCGCTGAGGCCGCTGCCGCCGCGGCAGATCTGCAAGCCGGGCAATAGGCGCGGGCTGCGCTGCGACTGGCGGTAACGCTGACGCCAACTGGCACTATCCTGAGGCAGGTCAGATGCGGTTTCATGGGGAAGACGCCCAGAACCGCAATCGCAGATGCAAGAGGCCGCCATGGCAAACAATGGCATGACGCATTGGACCGTGACCTTTCAGGATGCGCCAGAGATGGCGCGGATCCGCGCGGATCGCCCGCGCCGGGATGCTCATATCGCCTTTGTACGCGCCCATCCCGAATTGCAGATCGGCGGCGCATTGGCGATGCGGCCCGAGCAGGATTTTCCGGGGGCGATCTGGAATGTCGAGGCGGCCAGCCGCGATGAGGTTGAGCGTCTGATTCTGCGCGACCCCTATTATGTCGCCTCGCTGCGCCGGTATCAGATCACCAGATGGGGCCGTCTGCCGGCCCGTGATGTACCGGTGGCCTGACCTGCCGCGCCTTGGTGCGCATATCGCGTAACCTCGCCCCGCGCGCAATTTTCTTCACCCGGAAAATTGACCGGATAACGGGAATTCTCCGGGACGCCCCCGCTGCTGATGGTGATGGGTTCTGCAATCCTGTTGACCCTTCCTGCGGCCCCCGGTATCCGCAGTGCTGAACAGTTGGGACGCCAGATATGAACCTCTTTACCGATATCCGCTCGCTCGTGATCGACAGCCTGACCGCCATGACCGGCGAGGGCGCGCTGCCCGACGGGCTCGATTTTGCCAATGTCGCGGTGGAGCCGCCGCGCGATGCCGCCCATGGCGACATGGCGACCAATGCGGCGATGGTGCTGGCCAAGCCCGCCAGGATGAAGCCGCGCGACATCGCCGAGGCGCTGGCGGCGAAGCTGGCCGCGGACGATCGGATCACCAGCGCTGAGGTCGCAGGCCCCGGCTTCCTGAACCTGCGGCTGGCTCCGGGCATCTGGCAGGGCGTGCTGAAATCGGTCCTGGACGCAGGCACGGATTTCGGCCGCTCGGACGTCGGCGCGGGCAAGCGCGTGAACGTGGAATATGTCTCCGCCAACCCGACCGGCCCGCTGCATGTGGGTCACACCCGCGGCGCGGTCTTCGGCGATGCGCTGGCGGCGCTCCTGGCCTATGCTGGCTATGACGTCACCCGCGAATATTACATCAATGACGGCGGCGGTCAGGTCGATGTACTGGCGCGCTCTGTCTACCTGCGCTACCTCGAGGCACACGGGCAGGACGTGGCCTTTGCCGATGGCACCTATCCGGGCGACTATCTGGTTCCCGTCGGGCAGGCGCTGAAGGACAAGGTGGGCGATGCCTATGTCGATCAGGGCGAAGATGTCTGGCTGGCCGAGGTGCGCGAATTCGCAACCGATGCGATGATGCAGCTGATCCGCGAGGATCTGGCCCAGCTTGGCATCGAGATGGATGTGTTCTACTCGGAAAAATCCCTCTACGGCACCGGCAAGATCGAGGCGGCGCTGAAGGAACTGGATGCCAAGGGGCTGATCTATCAGGGCGTGCTGGAACCGCCGAAGGGCAAGAAACCCGACGATTGGGAGCCGCGCGAACAGACCCTGTTCAAATCCACCGATCACGGCGACGACGTTGACCGGGCAGTGAAGAAATCCGATGGTTCCTGGACCTATTTCGCGCCCGACATCGCCTATCACTACGATAAGGTTGAGCGCGGCTTTGACGAGCTGATCGACATTTTCGGCGCCGACCACGGCGGCTATGTCAAACGGATGAAGGCGGCGGTTTCGGCGCTCTCCGATGGTCGGGTGCCGCTGGATATCAAGCTGTGCCAGCTGGTGAAGCTGTTCAAGGACGGTCAGGAGTTCAAGATGTCCAAACGGGCCGGGACCTTTGTCACCCTGCGCGATGTGGTCGATGCCGTCGGCGCCGATGTCACCCGTTTCATGCTGCTGACGCGCAAGAACGATCAGGGTTTCGATTTCGACCTCGACAAGGCGCTGGAGCAGTCCAAGGACAATCCGGTGTTCTATGTGCAATACGCCAATGCGCGGATCTGCTCGACCCTGCGCAAGGCGGCAGAGGCCGGGATTGCGACCGACGAGGCCACGCTGGCCGCGGCCGACCTGTCGCTTCTGGACGATTCCGCCCAGCTGGCGGTGGCCAAGAAGCTGGCCGAATGGCCACGTCAGGTGGAAATCGCCGCCCGCACCCACGAGCCGCACCGGGTTGCCTTCTATCTCTATGATCTCGCCTCGGAACTGCACGGGCTGTATCACCTTGGCAAAACCAACGAAGGTTTACGTTTTGTTAACGAGAGCAACCCATCTGCAACACATGCAAAAATGGCACTGGCCAAGACCGTTTCCATTGTCATTTCTGCCGGTCTTGGTATTCTTGGGGTCACACCGGCGCAGGAGATGCGATAGCTAAAATCGCCCAGGCCGCCGGATCGAGGCAGATCATCAAGTAGAAACCCGGATCGGCGCATTGCGTGCCGTCTGCGGGCAGTGAGGCGGAAATGGCGTATTTTACGCAGGCAGGTCACGGCCAGTCGTATTCCAATGGTGGGGACCGTTCTTCGGCCTCCGCCACTGAAACACAGGGCACCCGGCAGGAGCCTTCCTTTGCCGATGCGCATTTGCCCTATCCGCAGCCCAAACACCCCTTCGGATTCGATCCGCAGACATCGGCCGCCGCGCCACAGGCCCAGCAGCCGGCAGCGGGCGGCTATTTTGCGCAGCCCCATACATCCCCCGGACAGGGCGCGCAGTCCTACAGCCCCTATCAGCAGCCAGCGCCCAGCTATGGTGCCTCCGCGCAGGACGCCTATAGCGGGCCGGGCACCGGTCAGGGGCATCGCTACGATGACTACGGGTTTAGCCCGGAACCGGCAGGGGCCGGTCGCGCCGGCCTCAGCAAGGCGTTCAGCGTCCTTGGCGCCGTGGCCTCGCTTGTATTGGTCGCAGGCATCGGTCTCTGGGGCTACCAGCTGATTTCCCGCGATGTCAGCGGCGTGCCGGTCGTGCGCGCCGTCGAAGGCCCGCTGCGGGTGCAGCCCGAGAACCCCGGCGGCCTGCCCGCCGACCATCAGGGGCTTGCCGTCAATGCGGTTGCTGCCAATGGCAATGTCGAAACTCCTGCCGACCGGCTGACACTGGCGCCGCAGGACGTGCAGCTGACCGAGGATGACCAGCCCATGCAGGCGGCGCTCACCACCGGTGCTGCGCGGATCAACGACACCCGCGATGGCGCGGCTGATGCCGCTGCGGTGGCCAATGCCGATACAGGCAGGCTCTCCAGCGAAGCGGTCGCGGCCTATCAGGGCGGCGATATCGACGCGCTGGTGGCTGAGCTGACCGAGGATTTCGCCCCTCTGGGGGAGGAGACCCTGCGCGGCGCCGAACAGCTGTCGGCTTCCGCCACAGCGCCGGCCATCGTTCAGCCACAACCCCTACAGGCCGTGAGCGTCGCGGCCGTGGCGCCCGCGCCAAATGCAGCCCTGCGCAATGCCCCCGGTGTGCGCGTCTCGCTGCGCCCCGCCGCGCGGCCCGCCCGTTTTTCACCAAGCCGCGCCACAGCGTCTGCGCCGGTGGCGCAAACCACGCAGGATGTCTCGCCCGACAGCCTGCCCGCAGGCACCCGTCTGGCCCAGCTCGGCGCCTATGAAAGCGCCGAGGTCGCGCGCGCCGAATGGGATCGCATCCACGGACGCTTCGCCGATTATCTGGAAGGCAAGAAACGGGTGATCCAAAAGGCGGAAAGCGGAGGTCGCACCTTCTACCGCCTGCGCGCGATGGGCTTTGACGACCTCTCCGATGCGCGCCGTTTCTGCTCCGCTCTGGTGGCAGGCAACGCCGACTGTATCCCCGTGACCACCCGCTAGGACATGGGCCTCCCCCCGACACCTCCGCGCCCGGCTCCAGCCGGGCGTTTGTCGTTTTCCATCCGGCAAACTGCTGCCAGTTTGACCCATCCGGCCATGGCGCCGCCCCCGACACTGGTGTATCAGCGCCCCAGCACAAGAGGATCGCAATGCGTTACGGAGCCACAATTCTAGATGCCGAAGGTCTGCGTCTCAGCGCCGCCGAAAAGGCGCTGTTCGCCCGCGCCAATCCCTTTGGCTTCATCCTGTTTGCCCGCAATATCGACAGCGCCGAGCAGACCCGCGCGCTCTGTGATGAACTGCGCCAGGCGGTTGGCCGCAACTGTCTGATCACCATAGATCAGGAGGGCGGCCGCGTGCAGCGCCTGCGCCCGCCGCTGGCACGCCAGTGGCGGCCCGCGCTGGATCACGCGGCGGCTGCCGGGGCAGGGGCGGATCGCGCCATGTATCTGCGCGCCCGCCTGATCGCGGAGGAGCTGCGCGGGCTGGGCATCGACAGCAACTGCGCACCGCTGGCCGATGTGGCCGGTCCCGATACCCACCCGTTTCTTCAGAACCGCTGTTACGGCAGCGATCTGGCGGCGGTGGTGCGCCGCGCCCGCGCCACCGCTGACGGCCTGCTGGATGGCGGCGTCGTGCCGGTGGTGAAACATATCCCCGGTCATGGCCGCGCGACGCTGGACAGCCACAAGGACCTGCCCCGCATCAGCGCGCCGCTGGATCTGCTGACCGGCTCGGATTTTGCCGCCTTTGCCGCGCTGAATGACCTGCCGATGGGGATGACCGCCCATCTGGTCTATGAGGTGCTGGACAGCCGCCCCGCCACCCTGTCGCCCCGCGTCATGCAGATGATCCGCACCGATATTGGTTTTGACGGGCTGATCATGAGCGATGACATCTCGATGAAGGCGCTGAGCGGCACACCGCAGGATATCGCGCGCGACACGCTGGCGGCAGGCTGCGATGTGGTCCTGTTCTGCAACGCCCCGCTGGATGAGCGCGCCGCCGTGGCGGAGGCTTCGGGCCAGATGAGCGTGGCTGCACAGGCCCGCGCCGAACAGGCCGAGGCCGCCCGCCGCGCTCCGGCCCCGCTTGACATAACCGCGGCCGAGGCCGAACTATCAGCCCTCATGGGCGGACAGGTAGATGGCTGACACTTTGTTTGACGACGACGCGACCAGCGTCGAGGAGCGGCTCGCGGCCGAAGCATTGATCGTGGACGTTGACGGCTACGAGGGGCCGCTGGACGTGCTCTTGTCGCTCTCGCGCACGCAAAAGGTCGACCTGCGCCGCATCTCGGTGCTGGAACTGGCGCGCCAATACCTCAGTTTCGTGGAAAAGGCCCATGAGCTGCGTATCGAACTGGCCGCCGATTATCTGGTCATGGCGGCCTGGCTTGCCTATCTGAAATCCCGCCTGCTGCTGCCGCCCGACCCGACGGAGGACGGCCCCTCGGGTGAGGAACTGGCGGCGCATCTGGCCTTCCAGCTGGAGCGGCTTCAGGCCATGCGCGACAGCGCGGCGCGGCTGATGGCGCGCGATCAGCTGGGCCGCAACTTCTTTGCCCGTGGTCAGAGTGAGGATGTGACCCGCATCCGCACCGTCAGCTATTCGGCCAATCTCCTGGACCTGATGCAGGCCTATGCCCGGATCCGCACCCGCGATGATTTCCGCCCCTTCGTGCTGGACCGCGAGGCGATCTTTACCATGGAGGCGGCGCTGGAACGGATGCGCCACCTGATCGGCTACACCGGCAGCTGGACCGATATGCTGACCTATCTGCCCGATGGCTGGCACTCCGACCCGATGAAACGCCGCTCCGCCACCGCCTCCACCTTTGCCGCCTCGCTGCAATTGGTGAAAGAAGGCCGGCTGGAGCTGCGACAGAGCGAGACCTATGCGCCCATTCAGCTGCGCATTCGTGACAAGGATACCTGATGGACGACCACAGCCAGAACACTGTTGCGGAGGAAACCCAAACCCTCTTCGACGCGCCCCCCATGGCCGAACAGGAGCGCATGGTTGAAGCGGTGCTCTTTGCCAGCGCCGAACCGGTGACGGTGCGCGATCTTGAGGCGCGGATGCCGCATGGCTGCGAACCGGGCACCGCGCTGGAGCACCTGCGCAAACGCTACGAAGGGCGCGGCGTCAATATCGTGCGCGTCGGCGATGCCTGGGCGCTGCGCACCGCCTCTGACCTTGGCTTTCTGATGCAGAAGGAAACGGTCGAAACCCGCAAACTCTCACGCGCGGCCATCGAAACCCTTGCGATCATTGCCTATCACCAGCCGGTCACCCGCGCCGAAATCGAAGAGGTGCGCGGCGTGTCGGTGTCGCGCGGCACCATCGACCAGCTGCTGGAAATGGACTGGATCCGCCTTGGCCGCCGCAAGATGACACCGGGCCGCCCGGTGACCTTTGTGGTGACGCCCACGTTCCTCGATCACTTCGGGTTGGAAAGCGCCCGTGATCTCCCCGGCCTCAAGGAGCTGCGCGCCGCAGGTCTGCTGGAAAACCGCCCGCCACCGGGCAGCCTGCCTCTGGGCGGGCGCGGCGACAGCGACGAGGTCGAGGAACAGCCGGAACTCTTTGGCGACTGAGGGCAGGCCGCCGCGCCGCAAAAGGGCCGCAAACCTCTGCGATACTGCCGGTGCACGCGGTGAGATCCGCGTGCAACAGATGCCAGGGCCAAGGAGTGACGCAGATGAGCATAGAACGGTTGATCAACATGATCCTACGCCGTCTTGTGGGCCGCGCGGTCAATGCAGGCGTCAACGCCGGGATCAGGGCAATCGCCAAGCGCGACAAGGGTCAGGGCACGGAAAAATCCGCGCGCCCGCTGCCACAGGACAAGGCAACCGCCCAGAAGGCGCGCCTGACCGGGCGCAATACCCGACCCCCACGGTTCTAGGCTCAGGCTCCCCCAGTCAGGGCGTCAGCCCTTGGTTTGGGGTTTGAAATGCTTTGATAGCTTCAGCCCCTGACCCTGATAGTTTGATGCGATATCAACGCCATAGAGCTGTTCGGGGACTTCCGACATCTTCTCGTAGACCAGCCGCCCCACGACCTGCCCGTGCTCCAGAACAAAGGGCGCATCATGGCAGCGCACTTCCAGAACGCCACGCGATCCGGCCCCGCCAGCGGCAGCATAGCCAAAACCGGGATCAAAGAAGCCCGCGTAATGCACCCGGAATTCGCCCACCATCGCCAGATAGGGCGCCATTTCGGCAGCATAATCCGGCGGGATGGCAATCGCCTCGCGGCTCACCAGAATGTAGAACGCACCGGGATCCAGAATGATCTGCCCCTTGGTGGTGCGGACCTCTTCCCAATACTCCGCCGGATCGTAATGGCCGAGCTTTGACAGATCGACCACACCGGTGTGATGTTTGGCGCGGTATCCCACCAGATCGCCCCGCTCAGGCCGAAGATCGACGGAGAAGCCCAGACCGTCGGAGATCACCGGTGTTCCCGACACAATCGGCGTCGCCTCATGCACTGCGCGCAGCTCCGCATCACTGAGGAATGTGCGCCCCTGACGAAAGATGATCTGCGTCAGCAGCTGCCCCGGCTGCACCACCACAGAGAAACTCTGCGGGCAGATTTCCGCATAAAGCGGCCCGTCATAGCCATCGGTGACCCGGTCGAACTCCACCCCCTGATCGGTGATCACCCGCGTCATCACATCCAGCCGCCCGATGGAGGATTTGGCGCTGGCCGCCGCCGTCATTCCCTCGGGCAGACGGATCCGCTCCATCAGCGGCACCACATAGACGCAGCCCTTTTCCAGCACCGCACCACCGGTCAGCGCCACCCGGTGCATGGTCAGATCCTCCAGCCGGTCGGCGACCGTGCGCCCCAGACCGGGCAGAAAGGAGGCCCGCACCCGATAGGCACAATCGCTCAGCCGCAGATCAAGGCTCGCCGGTTGGATCTGGTCATTCAGGATCGGAGAAGAAGCGGAAATCGCAGCCTCGGTGATCATCTGGCGGATCTGGCGATCCGACAGCACGCCCTGTGCCGCTCCGCTCACGAGCCGTGGTTCTGATGTCATCCCGATCCTCCCAACGCTTTATTATCAATACCTTGCACGAAAGGCAGATACAAAAACACCCACCCCAGAGAGGGGCGGGCGTTTTTTAGCCCCTTGCGAGGCGGGGTATTTTGGTCGGGCTAGCAGGACTCGAACCTGCGACCTTCCGTCCCCCAGACGGACGCGCTACCAGGCTGCGCTATAGCCCGTTGCGCTGGTTTCTACCCGTTTTTCCGGCAGGGGCAAGCGAAAAAACCAGATTATTTCGCCGCCTCTGCAAGATTAATGTGACGCGACCCTAGGCAGCGCCCCGATGCGCCCGCAATGCCCCGGCACAGGCGCGGGCCTGTCCGACATGATCCGCAGGCAGCTGCGCAATCCCCGCAAGCCGCGACAGCGCACCGGAGGTCTGCGCAGCGCGCGGCTCCGCCTCATCGGGGATATCAATCACCAGCGGTCGAAGCTCCGGCTCCGCAGCCTCGGCGGGATCGTCGGCGGTAGGGGTGTCAGCGGCAGATGTATCAGCCGCGGGCAGGTCCGCTTCGGCCACATCGGCTGCGGGGAGATCGGGTTCGACAAATTCCTGCCCAGCCGGGGCGGAAACCGGCGCGGCAGGCTCTGCCGGTTCATCCAGCGCCGGCGCCGTCTCCGTGACCTCTGCGACCTCGGTGACCTCGGCCATCGCCTCCTGGTCCGGCGTTGCCGCATCCACAGGCTCTGCGAGCGGCGCGGTCTGCGCCAGCTCTTCAGGCCCTGCCAATTCGGTTGCCGCGCCCAGTTCGACAGGGGCGGTCAATTCGCTGGGCAGGCTCAGTTCGCCCGTGGCAGCCAGATCGGAGCCGCCCGCGGGCATCGCAGCCGCATCCTCGTCATGTGGCTCAGGCGCGATAGGTTCAACCGCGCCTTCGGTCACCTCGGATGCCGGGTCAGCGGTGGCCAGTTCCGTGGCCTCCGCTTCGGGATGCTCCGGCGCGGCAGCCGCAAATCCTGCGTCCCCAAGTCCCACGAGGTCAGGTTCCGGCAGGTCAGGTTCCGGCAGCGCGGCATCCTCCTGCACCGGCGTGGTCAACAGATCCTCATCAACCGCAGGCGCAGCCAAGACCGGATCGCTGACAATGCCCGCGTCCAGCTGCGGATCCTCCAGGGCAACCGGAGCCGCTACCTCAACCTCGGTCGCAACCTCAGCCAGATCTGGCAGCTCTTCCGGCCCTGCCTCCAGTGCTGCCACAGCCTCAAGCTCCGCACGATCGGCAACCGGGTCAGGCATATCCAGCACGTCAGCCGGAGGCGCGGCAGCGTCCGGCGTCTCCGCCGCATCGGCAAAGGCCAGCGGCACATCCTCGGGCGAGGGGGCCTCATTGTCGTCGGGCAGATGATCACCCGCTGCGTCGGTCAGCAGATCGCTGCCCGCCAGTTCGCCCGCCATCAGATCGCCATCTGCCAGCGCGTCATCTGACACATCGCCACCAGCGAAAAAGTCGGTCGTCGCTACCGGCTCGGCAGCCTCCTGTGCGACATCGGCCTCAGGATCGCCCAGCGGCTGCACTGTGACCTCTGGCACGGCCTCCGCCGCAGGCGCGTCCGGTGGCATATCGCCAAGCGCGGGATCGCTGTCCAGCGCCTCAACCACGGGTGCCGGGCTGTCGCCCTGATCAAACACCACGGGATCTTGCGCATCCGTCTCGGTGGGGGTCTCGGCCATCGGCGCATCAGAGTCGGCAGCAAATATATCCGCGCCAGCACCGGCAGGGGCCTCGGCCTCATCGGCGGCAGGCGCCATTGCCATGGAAACCGGCGTTTCCACCTCAGGCGAGGCAAGCTCCTCATCCCCCCAGGGAGAGAGATTCGGCGCCTCGGCCTCGATTGATGCGTCTTCCGCAGTCTCTTCCACGACCTCCGGGATGAGCTCAGGCTCAGGCCCGACCTCAGGCTCAGGTGCGAGGAGCGGCGCTGGCTCAGCCTCGGCTATCAGCTCCACCGGCGCGACAGTTGTCACCGGCTCGCCCGGTTCTGCCATCAGCGCGGCGCTGTCAGACATGGCGCTGTCAGGCGCATATGGCGCAGGCGCGGCGCTGTCATCTGCGCCCGCATCTGTGTCCAGAGCCATGGCAACCGGGCTGTCCGCTGGACCCTCAACCGGACTCGCAACCGGCATCTCGATTGTCGCCTCCAGCGCCGGATCCGCTGACGGTTCGGCAAGCCTGTTCCCTTCCGGCGCCACCGGCGGGAGCGCCGCAGCCTCGGCGACCTCCACGGTGCCGGGGTCCTGCGCCTCCGGCGTCTCCGGCCAGAGCTGCGCCTGCTCCTGCTCCGGCGCATCCGCCACAGCCTCGACAGGCGCATCCAGCAGCGCATCGTCTTCCTCACCAAGCGGCAGGCCCGGTTGGGTCAGCTCCGCTGCAACATCGGATGGCGCCGCCGGGGGCAGGTCCGCGATCGCGTCGGCGGTATCCGCCGGCACGGAAACGTCGGGTGCCTGCGGCATGGCCGCGTCCATCATCGGCGGGAGGTCATCCGCAGGACCATCTGCCTGTGGCGCGCTCTCGGGGGCGTCGGCCATGACATGCAGATCGCTGGTGGGTTCGGCGGCGGCAGGGATGGCGGTTTCGCTGACCGGTGCGGCAGGCGGGTGGACCGAACCGGTCTGCGCGACAGCCGCGTCAATCGGATCCATCGGCGCCATGGCAGGCTCCGCCGCAAGCGGCGCTGTCGGAGCGGGTGCAGCTGCGGCGGGTGGAACATCTGCCAGTGGGGCCATTGATGCCGCGCCCTGAGGCTGCGCTGGCGTCAGGGGGGCGGCGCCGGTTTCGGGCTGCGCCGGGACAGGGCCAGCATCGGAAGGCTGCGCCACGGCGGCGGCGTCGAAGGCGGTAGCCTCAACCGGACCGGCATCCACCGGTGAGGTTGCTGCGGAGCCGACCACTGGCGCGGGCGGGCCACCTGCGGTGGGCGCTGCGGGCATTACGGGCGCAACAGGCGCGGCGGAGGCAGGGGCCATTGGCGCAGCGGCAGGAGTGGTCGCAGCGGAGGCGACAGGCGCGGTTACAGGCGCAGTGGCGGGCACGTCCGTAGCAGGCATCTCAACAGCGGGGGCTGCTGCCGCCTCTGGCGTCTGCGCGGTTGCAGGCTCTGGCGCGGGCGCCTCGGCGTCGGAGAAAAGATCACCCCCGGACGGCTCCGCGCTGGCGGGTTCGTCCTGCGCCTCTGCGACCGTGGCCTCAATTGTGTCCGCCTCGACCGCGTCCGCCTCAACCGTGTCGGCATCTATCGGGGCGCCACCGCCCATCGCGGCGACATGGACCGGGCCATGTTCGCGCAACAGCGCCTGCACATCCTTGATGGACAGCCCCTTGTCGTGCAGCAAGTACTTGATGCTGCTGATCAATTCCACATCGGCAGGACGATAGTACCGGCGTCCGCCTGCGCGTTTGACCGGTTTGATCTGGGTGAATTTGCTTTCCCAGAAACGCAAGACATGCGCCTGGATCCCCAGCCACTCCGCAACTTCGCTGATGGTGCGGAAGGCGTCTGGTGATTTTGACATCGCGTGGTGTGTCCCGTGGTTACTGACCGTTATTTATTTACGGTTCCCGTCTGCCACCCGGTCCTTCATCAGATGCGATGGTCGAAAGGTCAAAACCCGGCGAGGCTGAATGGGCACCTCTTCGCCGGTCTTCGGGTTGCGGCCAACGCGGGCGGATTTATCGCGCACGCTGAATGTCCCGAAGGAAGAAATTTTGACCTGTTCCCCACGGACCAGGGCGTCAGACATATGCTGAAGCATGCTTTCCACCAGCTGCGCGCTTTCGTTGCGCGACAGGCCAACCTCGCGGAAGACCGCTTCACTCAAATCCATTCGTGTTAGTGTTTTTTCGCCCATGACTATCCCCGCTGTTTGGCAAAGCATAGGGCGGGGGGAATTTCCCTGTCAATATCAATGAATTGCATCGCGGAGTTCCGCCCGTAAAATCGCGCCGCTTCTCGGGCTGGCTTTGCCGCTTACCAGCGCAGGACAACCGATCCCCAGGCCAGACCGCCGCCGATGGCTTCGGTGACGACCAGATCGCCCTGTTTGATCTGGCCGCGTTCCTTGCCCACTGACAGCGCCAGCGGGATCGAGGCGGCCGAGGTATTGCCGTGGTCTTGCACGGTGACCACCACCTTTTCCATCGGCAGGCCCATCTTCTTGGCGGTGCCCTGGATGATGCGGATATTGGCCTGATGGGGCACGATCCAATCGACATCGGCGGCGGTCAGGCCGGCGCGCTCCAGCGCGGTATTGGCAGTGGAGGCCAGTTTCTCGACCGCATGGCGGAACACCTGATTGCCCTGCATCCGCAGATGGCCGGTGTTCTGGGTGGAAACGCCGCCATCCACATAAAGCAGATCCTTGTAGCGGCCGTCGGAATTGAGGTCGGTGGCCAGAATACCACGGTCGGCACTGGTGCCTGCGCCGTCCTGCGCCTCCAGAACCAGCGCACCGGCACCATCGCCGAACAGCACACAGGTGGAGCGGTCGCTCCAGTCCATGATCTTGCTGAAGGTCTCGGCCCCGATCACCAGCACCTTCTCGGCCTGCCCGGAGGCCACCAGCGCATTGGCGTTGCTCAGCGCATAGACAAACCCAGCGCAGACCGCCTGCACGTCAAAGGCAAAGCCACGGGTCATGCCCAGCTGGGCCTGCACCATGGTGGCGGCAGAGGGGAAGGTGAGATCGGCGGTCGATGTGGCCACCACGATGGCGTCGATATCATCCGCGGTCAGCCCGGCATCACCCAGCGCCTTTTCGGCGGCCTTGGTGGCCATGAAGGAGGTGGTCTCGCCGTCGGCGGCGAAATGGCGGCGCTCAATCCCGGAGCGGCTGCGAATCCATTCGTCCGACGTATCCAGCGTGGCTTCGAATTCCGCGTTCTCGACCACGCGTTCAGGGAGATAATGCCCGGTCCCGACAATTACTGCGCGTCGCGTCATTCTGATGCCTGCCTTTTAGTCTTTTTTGGTGGGCGCCTGGTCGGTTTTGGTCTCGTCCATTTGCGCTGGTTTATCTTGGGTAAGCGCCACAGAGGATGCAACCCGTGCGGCGAGTTTTTCTGCAAACCCCTGCTGGGCAAGACGGAAGGCCAGCTTCACCGCCGCCGAGACACCGGTGGCATCCGCGCCACCATGGGATTTCACCACGGTGCCATTGAGACCTAGGAAAACACCGCCATTGACCCGGCGCGGGTCCATGCGCTTGGACAGCCGCTTGAGCGAGGTCATCGCCAGCAGCGCCGCAATCCTGGACAGGAACGAATATTCAAAGGCTTCCCGCAGGGCGACACGCATCAGGCTGGCAGTGCCCTCGCCGGTCTTGATCGCGACATTGCCGGTGAACCCGTCGGTGACGATCACATCGGCGACATCGCCGGGGATATCGCTGCCCTCGACAAAACCGACAAAGTCAAACCCCCCGGTTTCGGAATGATCCGAGATCAGCCCATAGGCTTCTTTCAGGTCGGCATGGCCCTTGTGCTCTTCGGTGCCGACATTCAGCAGGCCCACGCGGGGGCGGGGAATGTCCATCGAATTGCGCACATAAGAGGTGCCCATCATGGCGTATTGCAGCAGATCCTGCGCGTCGGCGCGCACATCGGCGCCAACATCGAGCATCACGTTGAAGCCCTGCGGATTGCGCGACGGCCAGAGAATCGCAATGGCCGGGCGGTTCACACCGGGCAGCTTGCGCAGCCGCAGCATCGACAGCGCCATCAGCGCGCCGGTATTGCCGCAGGAGACCGCACCGGCGGCTTCACCCTCCTTGACCGACTCCAGCGTCGACCACATCGACGTGCCCTTGCCGTGGCGCATCACCTGAGAGGGCTTGTCCTCCATGGTGACCACATCGCGGGCATCGCGGAATTCCACCCGGCCGTCGAGAATACGCTTCTTGGCGACCAGCGGCGTCAGCTGTTCTTCGGGACCATGCAGGATGAACCCCAGATCGGGGTTCTTTTCGGCGGACATGGCAATGCCGGCCACCACAACTGCGGGGCCGGCATCTCCGCCCATGGCGTCAACCGAAATAACTATGCGGCCGGCATTCTTCTGCATCTGATCGGGTTTACCCGCCATGAAAATGCCTGCCTGACATTAAGTCTGGTGCAGACGCGGCTTAGGCCGCGTCTTCGTCCATGTCGATCTCGTCAGCGGCTGCGACGATTTCTTTCTCGTCGTAGTGGCCGCAGGAGGGGCATACGTGGTGCGGACGCTTCAGTTCGCCACAGTTGCCGCATTCGTTCGGGTTTGCAGCAACCAGTGCATCGTGCGCGCGGCGGTTGTTGCGACGCGACTTGGATACTTTGTTCTGTTGGACAGCCATGTCTCAACCTTTGTCACTTGGGGCCTTGGGGCTGTCCCCGCGGCGCGTTTCACATTCAATGTTTCGATCGGTCTGCCGTGCGTTTAGGCCTCAGCCTTGCCGATGTCCAACCAAAATTCCGATGAGCGCGCGAAAATACTGCGAATTGACGCTGGCGCAAGTGGTTTTTTGGCCGGTCAGCGCATGAACACCAATCGGAATCGTCTGGCCGCTCTCTTTTCAGTCTTCGCGGCTGCCGTCAAGCTGATCACGCAGCGCGGCCAGCCCGGCAAAGGGCTTTGTGTCCTCGTCGCGCATCGGGGCAACACCCGGTTCGGCGTGCACTGATTCTCCGAGCGAGACGCCGTCTTTACGGGGGTATTGCGGCAGCGCCAGCGCCAGCGCTTCGACCATCACCTCATGCGGGGAGATATGGCTGCCCAGCGGTTCGCTGGTGTCATCCTCGGGCATCTCCACCTCTTCCTCGCTGTCGGGATGCACCATCCCGGCGATAAAGCTGCGGCGCACCTTCTGATCAATGCGGGTGGTCACCGGATCCAGTGTCACCACGCAGGGCTGCACCACGGTGGCGCCCAGATCCGCAACCAGTTCCCAGTCACGTTTGCCCAGAGCGCGGATCTCTCCGGCAAAGCGCAGTTTGCGCAGATCGTCGACGCCCAGTTCCTGCGCGAGGGCGGTCAGACCAGCGGCGTCGGGGCGCAGTTCGAACGAGGTAGCGCGGTTTTGCGGCAGGTCAGCGACCCGAAAAGCGGTGCTCTCAGACATTTGGGGGACTTTCGTTTCTTGAACCGGAGGCTTGGTTTAGGTAATCCGGTTCAAAGGCGTATTCAAGCCGGGGGGCAAGAGAGTAGCATGGCATCCAAACGTATGAGGTCGCTGAAGGCGGCGACAAGGGTCACGGTTCTCTTGGTAGCGGGGCTCGCGGTTGGCGCCTGTTCCATGTACCGCAAGCACGGATATGTCCCCAGCGAAGAGCTGCTGTCAGAGGTGGTTGTCGGCGTTGATACCAAGGACAGCGTTGCTGAAACCATTGGGGTTCCGGCGGCAGAGGGCGTGCTGACCGATGGCGGTTACTACTATGTTTCCACCCTGATGCGCCGACGTGGTCCTTCGGCCAGCAAGCCGGTCTCGCGGGAGCTGGTTGCGATCAATTTCAACGATCAGGGCGTGGTCACGGGGATCGAACGCTACGGTCTGGAGCAGGGCCGGGTGATTCCCCTGCAACGCCGCGTGACCAGCTCCAACGTGCAGGACAAGACCTTCCTGCGCCAGCTGCTGGGCAGCCTCGGCAACTTTGGTCCCGGTGGGCTGATCGAATGATGCGGCGGGTCTGATCGGCCTGCATATCTCATTCTGAGAAAGCCATCCCGATCCGGGGTGGCTTTCGTCGTTTGGCTGATACGTGATCCATGCTAGGCAGGCCTCAGGCTGCGGTGCCTGTGGTCGCTGGAAGAGCTGCGTTGCGTGATCTGTTGCCCCTTGTGAAGATGTCCCCTGCAAAGGTCGCGCCGCGGCCGCTGCTGTGTCGTGGCCGCTATCGGGTCCGGCTGATTGATGGCGCCGGGCAGGTGGCCGGTGATGGCGGCGATCTGCGACGGGCGCGGGCGCTGCGAAGCCTGTGTTTCGGCCGCAGCAAGCTCGACGCAGAACCGCTGGACCTGCGCTGCCAGCATATGCTGATCGAGGATCAGGCCAGCGGTGTTCTGGTCTGTTGTTTTCGCCTGCTGCTGCTGCCAGATGGCGCATATATCGCCCAGAGCTATGCCGCGCAAAGCTATGATCTGAATATGTTTTCCGCCCGTCGTGGCCCGTTGCTGGAGCTGGGTCGGTTCTGCATCCATCCCGATTGGCAGGATGCCGATATCCTGCGGCTTGCCTGGGGGGCGCTGACGGCGTTTGTCGATGATCACGGGGTCGAGCTGCTGTTTGGCTGCTCGTCCTTTCAGGGTGTTGATCCGGCGCCCTATGGGCAGGCCCTTGCCCTGCTGCTGGCCCGTCATCAGGCACCGACCGGGCAGGGGGTGGGGGTGCGGGCGGCGCAGGTGCTGCCCCTTGCGGCACTGGATCTGCCGCCCGTGGATGGCAAGGCGGCGCAGCAGCAGATGCCGCCCCTGTTGCGCACCTATCTGATGATGGGCGGCTGGGTCAGCGACCATGCGGTGATCGACCGCGAGCTTGGCACGCTGCATCTCTTTACGGCGGTGGAAATCGCCACCATTCCCGCAGCGCGCAAACGTCTGCTGCGCGCCATTGTCACCGGCGTTGACCATCCGGTGCGCTGACAGCCGTTGACCTGCCCCGCGCCCCGGTTTAGCAGCCTCACATGGCACGTATTCCTCTTTTACAGATGTCCGGTATCTCCCTCACCTTTGGGGGCGATCCGGTGTTCGCGGATCTTGATCTGGTGGTGCAACCCGGCGACCGGGTGGCGCTGGTCGGGCGCAATGGCTCCGGCAAATCCACCCTGATGAAGGTGATGGCCGGTCTGGTCGAGGCCGACACCGGCTCGCTGGTGGTGCCGCCGGGCAAATCCGTCGGCTATATGGAGCAGGACCCGCAGATGACCGGGTTTGCCACGCTGGGCGATTTTGCCAGTTCCGAACTGGATCCGGGCGAGATGTACAAGGTGGAGCGGGCAGGCGAGGGGCTGAAGTTTGATCCTGCCCGCCCTGTGGCGACGGCCTCTGGCGGTGAAAAACGCCGCGCGGCGCTGGCCAAGCTGATGGCCGAGGCACCCGATCTGATGCTCTTGGACGAGCCGACCAACCATCTGGATATCGAGGCGATCACCTGGCTTGAGAATGAGCTGAAATCGACCCGCGCCGCCTTTGTGCTGATTTCGCACGACCGGGCGTTTCTGCGCGCCCTGACCCGCGCGACGCTTTGGGTGGACCGTGGGCAGGTGCGCCGTCAGGAGAAGGGGTTTGATGCCTTTGAGGCCTGGCGCGACAAGATCTGGGAAGAAGAAGACCAGCAGAGGCATAAGCTGAACCGGCTGATCAAATCCGAAAGCCGCTGGGCGGTGGAGGGCATCTCCGCCCGCCGCAAACGCAATATGGGCCGGGTGCGCGCGCTTCAGGATCTGAAGGCGGAGCGGTCCAGCCAGATCAAGCGGCAGGGCACGGCTGAGCTGGCGCTGGACGCGGGCCCGAAATCGGGCCGCAAAGTGATCGAGGCCGAAGGGCTGACAAAATCCTACGGTGACAAGGCAATTGTGCGGGACTTCTCGCTGAAGGTGCAGCGCGGCGATCGCGTTGCCTTTGTCGGGCCGAATGGGGCAGGTAAGACCACGCTCCTGAAGATGCTGCTGGGGCTGGAACAGCCTGATGAAGGCCATGTGCAGATGGGCACCAATCTGGAGCTGGCGCTGTTTGATCAGACCCGCGATCAGCTGGACGGCGATGCCAGTCTCTGGGAAAACCTGACCTCGGATCCGCTTCTGGGGATTTCGGGCAAGGCGGATCAGGTGATGGTCCGGGGGCAGCCTAAACATGTGGTCGGCTACCTGAAGGAATTTCTGTTCGACGAGGCGCAGGCCCGCGCGCCGGTGCGGTCCCTGTCCGGCGGCGAGAAGGCGCGTCTCTTGCTGGCGCGGCTGATGGCGCGGCAGAGCAACCTGCTGGTGCTGGACGAACCGACCAATGATCTGGATGTTGAGACGCTCGACCTGTTGCAGGAACTCCTGGACAGCTACGATGGCACGGTTCTGCTGGTGAGCCACGACCGGGATTTTCTGGACCGCGTGGCCACCACCACCATCGCCATGGAAGGCGGCGGGCGCGCCACGGCCTATGCGGGGGGCTGGAGCGATTACCTCTCGCAACGTGCCCCGGTCGAAGGTGCGGCGGAGAAGGCAGAGAAAGCCAAGGCGAGCAAGCCGAAACCCAAGCAGGAAGCGCAGCCCAAGGATGGTCTGAGCTTTAAGGAAAAACACCGGCTGGAGGCGCTGCCCGGCGAGATCGAGCGGCTGGAGGCGGAGATCGCCAAATTGCAGCAGCTGATGGCCGATCCCGAGCTGTTCACCCGCGAACCGGTGAAGTTCCAGAAGGCCACCGATGCGCTGGTGGAGCGGCAGGAGAAACTCTCTGCCGCTGAGGAGGAATGGCTGGAGCTGGAAGAGAAATCCGCAGGCTGAAGCCCCTCTGATTTTTCGGTAAGCAGGGCTGACCCAATGTTTCGCGTGCGAAACATTGGGTCAAAGACGCTGCCGTAGTCTTTTGTAAAATATAAATTTTTCCTGATTGAAGCCTAAGGCGGCGCGCGGCTGCTGCGCAACGGGTGCGAGTTTTGACCCTGCGGATGCTAGCGAGGAAGCGCCCGCGCCGGATTGCCGACCACTGTCACCCCGGCCTCCACATCTCGTGTCACCACCGCGCCGGCACCGACGATGGCGCCATCGCCGATGCTGACGCCGGGCAGGATGATCGCGCCGCCACCGATCCAGACATCGCACCCCAGCGTGACCGGATGGGCGATTTCCAACCCCTTGGCGCGCAAGGCTTTATCCTTATGGTGCTGGGCGCAGTAGATCTGCACATTCGGCCCCAGCATGGAGCGGTCCCCAATGCACACCGGCGCGGTATCAAGGATGGTGCAGCCCGCGTTCAGATAGACCTGATGCCCGAGGGTGATATTGACCCCGTAGGCGCAGTGAAACGGCGCCTCGATCAGGCAATTCTGCCCATGACCGGCAAAGAGGGCTGCCAGCGACGGGCTGAGGCTGTCGCCGGGATCAGGGGGGCGGTGATTGTGCTGATGCACCGCCAGACGGGCCTGATGACGCAACGCGGAGAGTTCGCTGTCCAGGCAACAGTACCAGTCGCCCGCCTGCATTTTTTGTCGTTCGGATCGGCTCATGCCGGATCCCTGCCGGCCGCGGAGGGTGCGATGGCTTTGGCGTAATCATCCATCAGATCCGCCAGCTCCTTTGCCGTGGTGGGGAAGCGGGTATAGCTGTGAGCGGCCGGAACCGTCGCCCATGGCTGTTTGTCCTCGGTCATGACTTCGACAAAGGGGGTGAACCAAGTCAGATCATTGAGTAGGGAGGCGCGCAGGTTCACCCGTTCTGGTGCCGCCTTCAGGCGGGACAGGACAAAGCTGAGGCAGGTCGGGCAGTAATAATGCTTGCGCTCTTCGCTGTGTTTTCCACCCTGCACCAGCTCTCCCGTGACGGTGACCGCCTCTGCCGGAAACATGACGGTCAGGGAATAGGCGCTGGCGGCAAGTTTCTGACAATCGCGGCAGTGGCAGGCCAGCGTCAGCAAGGGGGAGGCGGTGACATGCAGCTGGACAGCACCGCAAAGACAGGCGCCGGTCAGCGGCAGGTTGGGCTGGGTCATGGGTCTGCTCCCCCTCGGCAAGGTTGTGCGACAGGCTAGCGGAGAACCGGGAGGCTGTCGCTGATCAATTCCGTATTGCGCGGAGAGGGGAGAGGGGGTGTCTCAAGGGGTGTTCTGCCCCTTGAGGTCTTGGTTTCGATGCGGGCAACCGAGAGCGCCTCAGCGCATCCGCAGCGCGCCGTCGAGGCGGATCACCTCGCCGTTGAGATAGCCCATCTCGACGATGAACCCGGCCAGACGGCCATATTCGGCAGGGTCGCCAAGCCGGGCCGGGTTGGGCACATCGGCGGCGAGCTGCTGCTGCACCTCTTCCGGCAGGCCCGCCAGCATCGGGGTCATGAAGATGCCCGGCGCGATGGTCATCACCCGCACGCCCGAAGAGGCCAGATCACGGGCCATCGGCAGGCACATGCCCACAACGCCGCCTTTGGAGGCGGCATAGGCAGCCTGGCCTTTTTGACCGTCAAAGGCCGCGATTGACGCGGTGTTGATGATGACACCCCGGCCACCGTCTGCCTCAGCCTCGCATTTGGCGATTTCCACCGCAGCGAGCCGGGCGACGTTGAAGGTGCCGACAAGGTTGATGTCGATGGTGCGCTGATAGGCATCCAGAGGGTGCGCGCCATCGCGGCCCACGGTCTTGATGCCAAGGGCGATGCCGGCGCAGTTCACACAGGCGTTGATCCTGCCCATCTTCTCGCTGGCAAGCGCCATGGCGGCGGCAACCGACTCTTCGCTGGTGACATCGGTCTGGGCAAAATGCCCGCCGATTTCGGAGGCTACGGCAGCGCCGCGTTCGGCGTCACGATCCAGGAGCGTGACCTGGGCGCCTTGGGCGGCAAAATGACGGGCGGTGGCCTCACCAAGGCCAGAGGCGCCGCCGGTGATGACGGCGGCGGTTTGCGACAGTTTCATGAGCAGGGCTCCTCCCGGGGGTCTATGCTATCGGGTTCATATCTGAACGTGTGTTCAGATAATCACGTCCCCCTAGCAGTGTCCAGAGAGCCCGGGGTTCATCAGCCGTTTGTCGAGCGCGGCGAGCGGACGCAGCAGCCGACCCAGCGGCGGCCAATAGGCCCAGGTGCCACCCAGCTGGTGCAGCCGTGCGCCGGTGCCCAGTTTGAAGCGGGCCAGACCGGCGGCGTTTTCGATGTTGATCACGCCAAGGTCGAGCTGTTCATAGCCGCGTTTGGCAAGCCAGGACATCGCCTCCCACATCAGCAGGTTATGGGCGGACAGCGCCTTGCCGCGATCGGTGGTATGGCCGATGTGATAGGTGGCGCCACGCCCATGGCAGAGCACCAGCACGGCGGCGACGATCTCCTTGCCGTCATGGGCTTCGAAAATCTTGGCCATCCCCTTGTTCTCGCGGGCATAGGCCAGGGTCAGATCCACCGGCCAGTTGCGATAGCCGCGGCTGGATTGCTGCGCGGCATCGGCAGCAAAGATCCAGTGCGCCGGGGTCTGGGGCAGGGATTGGCGGGTGATGCGCAGCCCCTGCTGTTCGCCATGGACCAACCGGTTGCGCCATTTCTGATGCAGCGCCGCGCGGCGCTGATCCGGGTCACCGGTGAGGTCGAGCAAACCGACATGCGCCGGGCTGACCAGCGCCACCGCGCCGTGGCGGGCGAGGGCGGGGGTCGGCGTTTCTGGCGACAGGATGACGGGCGTGCGGCGCAGGCCGTTTTCCTGCAATTGTTCCAGCAGTCGCAACGGCTTGTCAATGCGGGCGCGGTTGACCATGGCCACGTTGATGCGGCCCCAGAGCTTGCGGCGCATGACGACGGTGCCTTTCATCTGGTTCAGCACCAGAGGGTCCTTGCCCGTCGCCTGAAGCGCGCGGGCAAATTCCGCCGATTGCGGTAGGGCAGAGATGGTTTCGTCGCGGAGAATGGGGCGGGGCATGACATCTGCTGGTGTGAAATCGAACATGGCGCCATTAACCGCAGCGAAACCTAAATGATGGTTAATGAAGATATGAAAAATGCGAATAAAATTCGAAATCATTCCGCACCGGCTCCGCGGGTCACCAAAGCTGCGGCTCTGCTGGTGGCTCTGGCGCTGTCGCTGCCGGTTGGGCTGGTGCTGATGCTGCTGGATCTCTGGGTGCTGTGAAGCCTTTTGTTTTAGCCCGGGATCCGAGGGCCGGGTCGTGGCAGCAGCTCCGGTGCACGGCGGTGATGCCCTGTCGTGATGCGCTGCCGCGCCGCGCCTTCGCGTGGCGCCCCGCCCAACGGGAACACCCCATCCGGGATGGGGGATGACGGGCGGGAGCCTTTTGCGGAGGTTCCCGCAACGCCTCGGCCCTGGGCTGGCAATGGCGCTGCGGCTGGTCTGATCTTCGGGATCGAAGAAGGGGCCACAGCGGCCCCTTTTTTTGATTGCTGTCGGTTGGTCCGGCCCGTCGGCTGCACCGCGGGGCGATTACCCCTCCAGCTGCACCAGCGCGTGGCGTTTTTTGCCCGCAGACAGTTTGATCGGCGAGGCCAGAGCGGCGGCGTCGATCATCAGCCCTGCATCGGTCAGCGGCGCGTCGTCGATCTTGGCGCCGTTCTCTGCGATCAGGCGCTTGGCGTCCTTGCCCGATTTGGCCAGCCCGGATTTCACGATCAGCTGCACGATGGAGATGCCATCGCCCAGATCTGCGGCAGTCAGGCTGAGCGTGGGCAGGTCGTCGCCAATGCCGCCTTTCTCGAACACTTCGCGGGCGGTGGCCTCGGCGGCGGCGGCGGCCTCGGCACCGTGCAGCAGGGTGGTCACCTCATTGGCAAGGATCACCTTGGCGGCGTTGATCTCCGACCCTTCCAGTGCACCCAGGCGGTTGCATTCGTCCACCGGCAGCTCTGTATAGAGCTTCAGGAAGCGGCCCACATCGGCGTCGGTGGTGTTGCGCCAGAACTGCCAGAACTCATAAGGCGAGAGCAGATCGCCATTGAGCCAGATCGCGCCATTCTGCGATTTGCCCATCTTCTTGCCGTCGGAGGTGGTCAAGAGCGGCGAGGTGAGACCGTAGATTTCGTGGTCCAGCACCCGGCGGGTGAGGTCGATGCCGTTGACGATATTGCCCCATTGATCGGAGCCACCCATCTGCAACACGCAGCCGTAGCGGCGGTTCAGCTCCAGGAAGTCATAGGCCTGCAGAATCATGTAGTTGAATTCGAGGAAGGACAGCGACTGTTCGCGGTCGAGACGCGATTTCACGCTCTCAAACGACAGCATCCGGTTCACCGAGAAATGGCGGCCGATATCGCGCAGGAAAGTGAGGTAGTTCAGATCATCCAGCCATTCGGCGTTGTTCAGCATCATGGCGGCGTTACCCGCGTCGCTGTCATAGTCGATATAGGCGGCAAACACCTTCTTGATGCCGGCGATATTGGAATCGATCTGCTCATCCGTCAGCAGCGGGCGTTCATCAGCGCGGAAGGAGGGATCGCCCACCTTGGTGGTGCCGCCGCCCATCAGGGTGATCGGTTTATGGCCGGTTTTCTGGAACCAGCGCAGCATCATGATCTGGATCAGCGAGCCCACATGCAGCGAGGTCGCGGTGGCGTCAAAGCCGATATAGGCGGATTGGCCGGGGGTCATCAGCGCCTCGTCCAGGCCCTGGTAATCGGTGCAGTCGGCCAGATAGCCACGTTCCATCATAACTGCGATGAAGTCCGATTTTGGGTGGTAGGTCATGATGTGCCTCGGCTTTCTAAATTGCGCGCTGCTGTATAAAACGCAAATTGCCGGGGGGAAAGCAGTGTGAACGGCTTTGCGCAAGAAATTCGCTGCTGTATCCTTGGCGCAAACCGGCGCGGCGCGCCCAATATCACAGCAGGCACCATCAGCATGACCAGATCCCCCTCCTCGGCCCGTTCTGTGGCGATCCCCAAGACCGGCGTTCTGCGCGCCCTTGGCACCATGAGCGGCACCTCGCTGGACGGGGTGGATGCGGCCATTGTCGAGACCGATGGCGTGGTGATCCACGGCTTTGGCGCCAGTGCCTATCGTGGCTATGAACCGGTGGAACGGGCGCAGCTGGCGGCCGCACTGGGACAGTGGCAGGGGCCACAGGTGGACGCCGCCGCAGAGATCGTGACCCGCGCCCATGCGGCGCTGTTGGCGCAGGTTCTGGCTGAGGATGCAGCGGCGGGACCGGTTGATGTCATAGGGTTTCACGGTCAGACGCTGGCCCATGCGCCGCGCGTGCAGGGCACCCTGCAGGTGGGCGATGGTGCGGCGCTGGCGGCTGAGCTTGACACCCCGGTGGTCTGGGATTTTCGCAGCGACGATGTGCGGCTGGGCGGGGAGGGCGCGCCGCTGGCGCCGTTCTTTCATTTTGCCTGTGCCAAATACCTGAAGCGGGACAAACCCCTGTGTTTCCTGAACCTCGGTGGCGTGGGCAATCTGACCTATGTCGATCCGCGCTGTGACGCGGCTGAGGATCCCGGCGCGCTTTTGGCGTTTGACACCGGCCCTGCCAATGCGCCGATCAATGATCTGGTGCAGGCGCGCTGTGGGCAGATGATGGACGAAGGCGGCGCGATTGCCCGTGGCGGCGCGGTGGAGACCGGGGCGCTGGAGCTGTTTCTGGCGGAGCCCTATTTTGCCCGGATGCCGCCGAAATCGCTGGATCGCAATGATTTTTCCGAGATGATCACGCTGGTCTCCGAATTGAGCGACCGCGATGCGACGGCGACTCTGACTGGCATGTGCGCCGCTGCTGTTGCACAGGGGATGGAGCATTGCCCGGAGCCGCCGGAGGTGGTTTTGGTCACTGGCGGCGGGCGCCACAACCCGGTGCTGATGGAGATGCTGCGGGTGTCGCTGGACTGCCCGGTTCAGCCGATCGAGACGGTGGGGCTGGATGGCGACATGCTGGAGGCGCAGGCCTTTGCCCATCTGGCGGTACGGGTTGCGCGCGGGCTGCCGACCTCCTGTCCCGGCACAACCGGTGTCAGCGCCTGTGTTGGCGGCGGTGTGGTGAGTGTGCCGGGGCGCGAGGACTGAGGTCTGGCGGCCGGGAAACTTGGAGGTTTCCTGGCAAATCCCTTCGAAGCAATCTGGGGTCAGGCGCGCGGGATATCGAAGCCGGGGTCGGCGAGGGTGAAGCCCTCGAACCGGAACCCCGGTGAGACGGTGCAGCTGACCAGCGTATAGTCGCCGCTGGTGCGGGCGGCCTGCCAGTGGCCTTCGGGGACGATCAGCTGCGGTTCTCCGGTGGTCAGGTCCGGGGTCAGCAGGTGGTCGTGGGCGGGGCCGTCATCGCTGGCTGACAGCGACAGCACCAGCGGCGCGCCAGCGTGATAAAGCCAGATCTCGGTGGCATCGACATGGTGCCAATGGCTGCTTTCGCCCGCCTTCAGCAGGAAATAGATGCAGGTGCCGGTGGCGCGGCCATTGTGGCTGCCGTCGTTGTCGGCGATCCATGTCTGGCGGTAATAGCCGCCTTCTGGGTGGGGCTGGAGGTTCAGCCGGGCGATGATCTCATCGGCGGTCATGTCAGTGCTCCGTTTTGTCTGTTGGCTCTGGCAATTTGGCATTTGCCGCATATGTTTGGGCCATGACATTGCACATCCCCTTTGACAATACATATGCCGCGCTGCCGCCGCTGTTCTACAGCAAACAGGCTCCCGTGCCGGTGAAGGCGCCAGAGCTGATCGCCTATAATGGTGCGCTTGGCGCGGAGCTGGGCATCCGGGCGGGTGACAGGGCCGAGCTGGCCGAGATTTTTGCGGGCAACCGTGTGCCCGATGGCGCCGATCCGCTGGCGCAGCTTTATGCGGGGCATCAGTTTGGCACCTACAATCCACAACTCGGCGATGGGCGCGCGATCCTGCTGGGCGAGGCTGTTGGTGTTGACGGCGAGCGCCGCGATATCCAGCTGAAGGGATCCGGGCGCACGCCCTATTCGCGGGGCGGTGACGGGCGGGCCTGGCTGGGGCCGGTCCTGCGCGAATATGTGGTGAGCGAGGCGATGCATGCGCTTGGCATTCCGACGACGCGCGCGCTGGCGGCGGTTGCGACCGGTGAGCTGGTCTGGCGCGAACAGGGCGGTTTGCCCGGCGCGGTGCTGACACGGGTGGCCGCGAGCCATCTGCGGGTCGGGAGCTTTCAGATCTTTGCCGCGCGGGGCGAGCAGGCGGCGCTGCGGCAGCTTACGGATTATGCCATCCAACGCCATTATCCTGAGGCGAAGGGGCCGATGGGGCTGTTGCGGGCGGTGCGCGATCGTCAGTCGGAGCTGATTGCGGCCTGGATGTCGGTGGGCTTTATCCACGGGGTGATGAATACCGATAACTCGTCCATTTCCGGCGAGACGATTGACTATGGTCCCTGCGCCTTTTTGGATGTCTATCACCCCAGCACGGTGTTCAGTTCGATCGACAGGATGGGGCGTTATGCCTATTCCAACCAGCCCGATATTGCGGTCTGGAATCTGGCGCAGCTGGCCACCGCGCTGATCCAGCAGGCGGAGGATCCGCAGGCGCTGGTTGAGGAGGCGACCGAGATCGTTCATGCGATGCCCGCCCGGACCGAGGCCGCCTGGCTGCGGCGCTTTGGCGCCAAAATCGGCATTGCCGAGGCAACGCCTGACGATATGGCGCTGATCACCG
Organism: Phaeobacter sp. JH20_02; assembly: GCF_048056915.1. Taxonomy (NCBI): domain Bacteria; kingdom Pseudomonadati; phylum Pseudomonadota; class Alphaproteobacteria; order Rhodobacterales; family Roseobacteraceae; genus Phaeobacter; species Phaeobacter sp. JH20_02. The sequence goes on from NZ_JAYMVP010000022.1 coordinate 660,521, forward strand.
ACCTGATGCAGCGCATGGCGGCGGGCCAGGCGGATTTCACCAATACCTTCCGGGCCTTGGGCGATGCTGTTGCGAAGGACTCCGGCAAGGTGCGTGATGAGTTTCTGGAGCCTGAGGCGTTTGACGGCTGGGCAGTGGACTGGCGCGCGCGTCTGGCGCAGGAGGCGGATCCGGCGGCGGTGATGGCGGCAGCGAACCCGGTCTATATCCCGCGCAACCACCGGATCGAGGCGATGATCAGTGCCGCCGTTGCGGGCGATTTTGCCCCGTTCGAGCGGCTCAATACCGTGCTGGCGGATCCCTATACCGTGCAGGCAGGGGCCGAGGATCTGCGTCGCCCGCCGGCTGCGAGCGAGGTGGTGAAGGCGACCTTCTGCGGCACCTGAACCTATTTGCGATTGATCAGCAGGATGCCGACCGCGACCAGCACCAGTGCGGCCCAGACCTGCGGCAGGATCACCTCGTCCAGCAGCAGCCAGCCGAGAATGGCCGCGATCACCGGCGACAGGAAGCTGAAGGAGGCAACGGCATTGGCGCGGTAGAGGCTGATCAGCCAGAGCCACAGCAGATAGCCGAGGCTGGCGATGGCGATGGCCTGAAACAACACGCCGGAGATATGCAGCGCCGTGGGGTCGCGCAGCAGCGGTCCAAACAGCGGCGAGATCGCCAGCAGCACCAGCGCCGATGTGGCCAGCTGATAGGTGAGCTGGCGGATCGGCGGGACATGGGCCAGTGGCGACAGCCGCGCGCAGAGGGCGATCCCGGCCCAGGCCAGCGTCGCCGCAAGCGCGAGAATATCGCCCAGCAGCGAGGCATCGCCGCTGCCCCGGTGCAACACGGCCAGCACCACGCCGCCCATGGCCAGGATCAGTCCCAACATGCGCAGGCTGTTGAGCCGCTCGCCGGGCAGGAGCAGATGGCCGGCCAGGGCCAGCCAGACCGGCATCGAGTTGAAGATGATCGTGACCCGCGACACCGAGGAGAGATCAAGTGCGATATAGAGGCAGACAAATTCGGCCGTGAACAACAGCCCGGACACCAGCCCCCAGAAATGGACAGAGCGGCTCCAATGCGCCGACGCCTGGGCAGAGGCAGGGGCAGGGGCAGGAGTGCTGGCGCGCTTCAGCTGGCCGCGAAAGGCGAGCCATGTCAGCAGGACCGCCAGCCCGATGAGAGAGCGCAGGCCCGCCTGAAACACCGGGCCGAACCCGCCGTTGGAGACCTTGATCACCACCTGATTAAAGCCCATCAGCCCGCTGAAGCCGATCAGCATTGCGGCCCCGATGCCGTCCATTGCGCGTTTCTCACTCATGCCGCCAGAGGAGGTGGGCTTGGTCCGAGAGTCAAGCCGGGAAAACAGATGCTTAGGCCGCGATGGGTGTGACAGGGCGCGCTCTGGCCTGCGGTGCGGATTTCGGCCATGCTGTGGCCGTATCACGCACCGGATCGGTGACAAGGCGCGGTGGCAAAGAAGGCAGAGGAATGACGCAGGAACAGGGCACCCGGCCGGGACGGCTGCGGCTGGCAAGTTACAATATTCAGAAGTCGATGGGGCTGGATCTGCGTCGGCGTCCGCGTCGCACCTTGCAGGTGATCGAGGGCACCGGGGCGGATCTGGTGCTGTTACAGGAGGCCGACAAGCGGCTGCCGCCACGACCCGCCGCGCTGCCGCATTTCATTCTGGATGAGGCAGGATGGCAGATTGTTGATCTGGGCGGGGCGGGGTCGCTGGGCTGGCATGGCAATGCGGTGATCTGGCGGGGCGACGGGATTGCGCTTCAGGATCACGGCCATATTCCGCTGCCGGGGCTGGAGCCGCGCGGGGCGGTCTGGGCGCTGTTCGAGACGGCGCTGGGACCGCTCAGGGTGGTGGGCGCGCATCTGGGGCTGACCACCAAGGCGCGCCATGAGCAGGTCCATCATCTGGCGGGGATCATCGCCAAGCGCCCGGATCTGCCGACGGTCTGGGCCGGAGATTTCAACGAATGGTCCCGCCAGCCGGTGCTGGATCATCTGGCTCCGAAACTGCGGTTTGTGCCGCCACGGCCCAGTTTTCCGTCGCTGCGCCCGATTGGCGCGCTGGACCGGATTGCGGTCAGCCGGGGGCTGGAGGTGGTGGACAGCGGCGTCTATCGCGCCCGTCCGGCGCATATCGCCTCGGATCACCTGCCGGTCTGGGCGGATCTGGTGGCGGCGCGGTAAGTCGATGACGAAAAAGTAAAAAAAAACCGGGGACGAAAAAGCCGGGGACGCAAAAGGCATCCCCGGCTTTGTCTGGTTTTCAGCCGTGCCCCCATAGGGGCATGGTGAGGGTTTACTGGGCGCGACGGCGCTGACCGCCGGGTTTGCCCTGAGCCGCGCCTGCGGCGGCACCGGATCCACCGCTGCGCGCACCGCTCTGGCCGCCACCGGCACCACCGCTGCGACGCCGGCGATGACCGCCGGGTTTGCCGCTGCCACCGGGTTTGCCGCCGCCACGACGGCCTGCCGGGGCCTTGGCATCGGGCAGAACCTCCCACGGACGGCCTGAGGCCACCGGGATATTGAGGTTCATGGTCTTCTGGATCGCCTTCAGCTCATCCATTTCATCCGGGGCACAGAAGGCCACGGCCTGACCGTCCTTGCCTGCGCGTGCGGTCCGGCCAATCCGGTGCACATAGGCATCCGCCACATTGGGCAGCTCGTAGTTATAGACGTATTTCACATCCGGGATATCGAGACCACGGGCCGCCACATCGGTGGCCACGAGGATCTTGACCTCGCCGGATTTGAAGGAGGCAAGCGCGCGTTCACGCTGGCCCTGGCTTTTGTTGCCGTGAATTGCTGCGGCCGAGAAACCGGCGGCCGACAGCGTTTTCATCAGCTTTTCCATGCCGTGTTTGGTGCGGCCAAAGACCAGCGTCCGCTCGTCCTTGTGTTTGGTCAGCAGCTCTTTCAGCAGCGAGAGCTTCTCTGCCTTGGCGATGAAATGCACCGATTGGGTGATCTTGTCGGCAGCCTTGCCGGGAGGGTTCACCTCGATCCGCACCGGGCTTTGCAGGTAGGAATTGGCGATCTCGTTCATCTGCTTGGGCATGGTGGCCGAGAACAGCATGGTCTGGCGCTGTGCCGGCAGAAGAGCGGCGATCTTGCGCAGCGCGTGGATAAAGCCGAGGTCCAGCATCTGGTCGGCCTCATCCAGCACGAGGAAGTCGCAGGAGCCAAGATCCAGCGCGCCACGGTCAAGGATGTCCAGCAGACGGCCCGGGGTGGCGATCAGGATATCGGTGCCGCGCGACAGGCGGCTGATCTGCGGGTTGATGGAAACGCCGCCGACAACCAGACCGGTTTTCATCGGGGTGTCTTCGGTCAGGCCCTTGAGGTTGGCGGCGATCTGGTTGGCCAGTTCGCGGGTCGGCGCCAGCACCAGGCCGCGCACGGTCTTGGCGGCGGGTTTGCGGCCGTATTGCATCATCTGGGCAATCAGCGGCACGCCGAAGGCGGCGGTTTTGCCGGTGCCGGTCTGCGCCAGACCCAGCACGTCCTTGCCGTTCAGCGCATGCGGGATGGCGCGGGCCTGAATCGGGGTCGGATCGGTATAGCCAAGTTCTGCAATGCGCTTCAGAAGCTGCTCGGGCAGCCCCATGGTTGAAAATTCTGTCACGTCTCGTCCTTTCACAGCCGCGCCAACAGGGCTCGGCCGGTGCCGCCACGGGGGCGGTCTGTCGTTGGGGCAGGGACCTCGGGCGGGGCTGGCATCATGCCAGACCGCTGGTCGCTGCGAGTGCCCCACGCGTGATATTGGGAACGGTGGCATATCCTTAGGGTCGGTGTTTGGCCTGCGCATTGATCTGGCGCGGCCCGACGTCCTCTGCTCACGCGGCAGGGAGGGATGCCTGACAGGGCAGATGGCCCCGCCAGCGGATAAAGTCAATGGGCAATTGTTGTATATTCTGCGCCACAGACTGTTAAAACCCGGTTTGCGGCGCGGGCGTCTTTGTATAAACAGGGACGCCATGCTGAATAAGGGATGACCATGAGCGAGACGATTATCGCACGCTGCGAAGCCATAGGTCTGCGGATGACAGGCCAGCGACGGGTGATTGCGCGCGTATTGCAAGAGAGCGACGATCACCCCGATGTCGAGGAACTCTATGCCCGTGCCAGCGCGCTGGACGGGGCGATTTCGCTGGCCACCGTCTATCGCACGGTGAAGCTGTTTGACGAAGCGGGCATTCTGGAGCGGCTGGAGTTCGGCGACGGGCGTGCCCGCTACGAGGATGCCGACCGCGAGCATCACGATCATCTGATCGACATGACCACCGGGGCGGTCATCGAATTCTGCGACCCGGAGATCGAGGCCTTGCAGGAGAAGATCGCCGAAAAGCTGGGCTATGAGCTGCGCGGCCACAAGTTGGAACTATATGGCGTGCCGCGCAAGAAGAGCTGAGCCAGCGCGCGCCCGCTGACCACATGCCGATGCGCCCGCGGGGGCGTGTTTTCTTAGACAGGATAACGGGTCCGAATATTCCGGAAAATTCCGGGGCGCGCCGCAGCCCGGCGGTGGCCCAGTATCACGGCGCGTGATAGGAGCGGTCACATGAAGTCATGAAGCTGCGCCGCAAATATCGAGTCGCGTCGCAAATGGACAAGTGGGCGGTCGCTTCCGGCTATTTGTTGTGCGGATCAGTCGATGCAGCGACGGCGGGCACGGCCCCTCGGCAGAGCCATCGGACCCATTGGAATGGAACGATCAAGATGAACAATGTCTCGGGAATATTGCTGGTGATCCTCGCCATGGCGGGGTTTTCGCTGGAGGATATGTTCATCAAGCAGCTCGCCACCTCGGTGCCGGTGGGGCAGATCCTGATGATGCTGGGGCTGGGCAGTGGCACGATCTTTGTGATCTGGGCCAAGCTGCAGGGCCACCGGGTGCTGGCGCCACGTAACTGGCGCTGGCAACCGGTGCTGCGTGCCTCGACCGAGGCGCTGGCGGCGGTCAGTTTTGCCTCAGCGCTGGCGGTGGTGGATATCTCGACCGTGGCGGCGGTGTTTCAGGCGATGCCGCTTGCGGTCACTGTCGGGGCGGCGCTGTTTCTGGGCGAGGATGTCGGCTGGCGGCGCTGGACGGCGATCCTTGTCGGTTTTGCCGGGGTGCTGATGATCGTGCGTCCCGGTCTGGCCGGATTTGAGCCGGGGGTGCTGCTGGTGCTGATCTCGGTTGTGGCGGTTGCGGCGCGCGACCTGATGACGCGGGTGATGGATAGCGCGGTGCCCTCTGCCGTGGTCAGCTCGCAGGCCTTTGGCTCGGTGATCCCGGCGGGGCTGGTGATGCTGCTGATCCTGCCCGGAGAGCCGGTCGCCCTGGAAGGCAGCCAATGGGGCATGTTGCTGGGAGGCGTCATCTTTGGCGTGCTGGGGTACTACGGGATTGTCACCGCTACCCGGATCGGCGATGCCGCCGTGATCACGCCGTTTCGCTACTCCCGGCTGGTGTTTTCGACCCTGATCGGCGTGGTGATCTTTGCCGAGGCGCCGGATATGATGACGCTGGCGGGATCGGCGCTGATCATCGGCTCCGGGCTTTATACCTTTCTGCGGGAGCGGCGTCTGGCGCGGCGGGCGGCACGGGCGCAGGCGGCGGTCCCTGTCTGAGCACATCGGGCTGGCGGCGGCGATTGATTGCGCAAACAGCGAACTGTTAGCCCTAACCCCGTAAAATAAGTGACGTTAGCGATAACGCTCATGGTTTACTTTTGACCTGTGAATGCTATGACGCAGGCACCAATTGCCGCAATCACTTGCCAAGATCAGGGACCTGAATAATGAGCACCATTATCGATATCCACGCCCGTGAAATTCTCGACAGCCGGGGCAATCCGACCGTTGAAGTCGACGTCATGCTGGAAGACGGCACAATGGGCCGCGCGGCGGTGCCGTCGGGTGCGTCAACCGGTGCCTATGAGGCGGTGGAAAAGCGCGACGGCGACAAGTCCCGTTACCTTGGCAAAGGCGTGCTGGAAGCAGTTGCCGCCGTCAATGGCGAGATCGCCGAAGAGCTGGTCGGCTTTGACGCCTGCGAGCAGGTCGCCGTGGACATGGCGATGATCGAGCTGGATGGCACCGAGAACAAGGGCCGTCTGGGCGCCAATGCCATTCTGGGTGTCTCCATGGCGGTGGCCAAGGCTGCGGCGGACTTCACCACCCAGCCGCTGTATCGTTATATCGGTGGCACCTCGGCGCGGGTTCTGCCGGTTCCGATGATGAACATCATCAACGGTGGCGAACATGCCGACAACCCGATCGACATTCAGGAATTCATGATCATGCCGGTGGCTGCGGACAACATCCGCGACGCCGTGCGCATGGGCTCTGAAGTGTTCCATACCCTGAAGAAAGAGCTGTCGGCGGCGGGTCTGTCGACCGGGATCGGTGACGAGGGCGGCTTTGCCCCAAATATCGCCTCTACCCGCGAGGCGCTGGATTTTGTGCTGAAGTCGATTGAAAAGGCCGGCTACAAGCCCGGCGAGGAAATCTATCTGGCGCTCGATTGCGCGGCGACCGAATACTACAAGGATGGCAAATATGTGCTCTCCGGCGAAGGCAAGACCCTGTCGTCGGAAGAGAACGTGGCCTATCTGGCGGCACTGGTGAAGGATTATCCGATCATCTCCATCGAAGATGGCATGGGTGAGGATGACTGGGACGGCTGGAAAGCGCTGACCGAAGAGCTGGGCGACAAGGTGCAGCTGGTCGGCGACGACCTGTTCGTGACCAACCCGGCCCGTCTGGCCGATGGGATTGCGCGCGGCTGCGCCAACTCCATGCTGGTGAAAGTGAACCAGATCGGCACCCTGACCGAGACCCTGAAGGCGGTCGATATGGCCCATCGTGCGCGCTACACCAATGTGATGTCGCACCGCTCCGGCGAGACCGAGGATGCCACCATCGCCGACCTCGCCGTGGCCACCAACTGCGGCCAGATCAAGACCGGTTCGCTGGCGCGCTCTGACCGGCTCGCGAAATACAACCAGCTGATCCGTATCGAGGAAATGCTGGGTGAAGTCGCCGAATACGCGGGTCGTTCGATCCTGAAGTAAGACCAGAGGCCGGGGCATGTTGCTCCGGCCTTTTTGTTCCTGTGTTCCGTTGTTGTGTGGTTATCATGCTCAAGAAGGTTGCCCATTTCCTGATCCGGCGGGCTGAACGCCGTATTGGCGTCTCGCTCGATTATGCCCATGCCATTGCCGATACGGACCTGGGGTTGCTGGCCCGCTACAATCGGGTGTTTGGTTTTCTGGATCCGAACCGTCAGCTGCCTGCCGCCGCCTATCATGCGGCGCGGCTGACCGGGGCGCTGAGCGCGGATTGCGGGTCCTGTGTCGAGGCGGAGATCAACCTGGCGAAATCCGCCGGGCTGTCGCCCGAGCTGATCAGGTCGATCCTGACAGGCAGCGCGCTGGAACCTGAGCTGGAGGCGGTTGTGCGTCTGGCGGGGGCGGTGGCTGGCACGCGCAGTGACGATCCTGAGGCGCGGGAGGCCGTGCGCGCGGCCTATGGCGAGGCGGGGCTGATCGAGCTGAGTTTTGCGATGAACGGGGCGGCGATGCTGCCGGGGATCAAGCGCGCCATGGGCTATGCCACTGCCTGCGACCTGCAGCTGATGCGTCGGCTGTCCTGAGCGTCTGAGTGCCGGGCCTGGGTGCCGGGCCTGGGTGCCGGGGCGAGGACGGCCCCGGATCTGCGCCGATAACCTCTCAGATCGAAATCTGTGCGGATGGCGCACTTCTGTGGCCTGCTTCACAGACCTGTGATCGCGGCTATGGCAGTCTTGGTCGCAGGCGCTGCGGGGGTGGCGCTGGCCGAGGAAGGGGAAGATCATGGGAGCGACTGCACATCTGAAAGCCCGGGAGAGTGTTTATCCGAAGCCTGCGGTGAGGGTGGCCGGAACCGCAAGCTGGCTGCCGCTGGGGTTCATCATTGCGGTGGCCCTGCTGGCCGGTTGTGCGGGGCCCGGGCATTATCCGCTGACAGGGCATGACGCAAATGTGGCTGATCCGGTTCACAGCATGTCGATGACACAGGGCGCAATGGTGGCCGGGGGGCTCTGAGGCGCGCTGCCAAAGGGGGATCGACATTGTCAGCCCTGAGTTTGTCAGGGACTTGGCGCAGAGGGGGCGCGGCGTAATTTCAAGCCGTTGGCGACAGGGAAAGACCCTGAGAGCGGATCCGCTCTCAGGGTCTTTCTTTGACTGTTGGGTCGGATCCGCGATCCGTGATGCGTGATGCGAACGCTGCAGGTCTCGCCCGCGCTCTGCGCCGGAATTACGGGCAGGCCGCTGTGTAATAGGTGCCGTCACCGCGGGAATAGGCGCATTGGCGCGACTGGTTGTTCTGCGCCACAAGCGTACCGGCGGCGGCCCCGCCAAGGGCGGCAATCAGGCGCCAGTCGTCATCGGCCTTGAGCGCGTCGGCGGCAATCAGACCTGCTGCGGCACCACCGGCGACACCGGCCACTGTGCGCTGTTCGGGGGTCAGATCGGTGCAGGCGGAGAGCGCCAGCGTCGCGGCGCTGAGGCCGGCGAGGATATGGGATTTCATGAGATTTCCTTTCCTGTCATTGATGCGCTTGTGATGGCTGTGCAGGAGCGCTCCTGCATCTTTGTGGCTTGTCCCGGCGATACGCCGTCTCCGGCCCGCTTCGACTGGCGCCAACCGGAGCCGCCACACCCCAGGACGGCTCCGCTCAGCTGCTGGGGCCCACCCCTGAACCCCGGTTTGGTCGACCGCCAAAAGGCCCGCCGCCGTCGTGCGGATCCATGGCCCCATGGTGTGATGAGGCGTGACGGATCCGGTGTTACGCGCGCGGGTGTTCGCCCGGCGCCCACCCCGGTGGGTGGCTGTTCATCACGGCTTCTGCCGCTGTCTTCGTTGCGCCGCCTATCGGTTGGCGACGCGCTCCCACACGTTCCACGGTGTGTTCAATTGGTCTGTTCCATCGCGCTGGCGCTGGCCGGTGCCCCGCGCCGCTGGTTCAGAGAGAGAACCCCAGACGTGCAGATTGGTTCCCTGTGTCATGAAAAATAATTCACGGGGCGCGAAACTGGCGCCAGACAGCGTGCCATCCGCGCACAGGCAATCGCTGTGCGGCGGCCTGCGCAACCGGGGCGGCGCGTCCGGGAACGCCCGGGCGCGTCCGCAAGCGGGCGGCATGCGCGGTGGTCCGGTGCTAGAGCTTGCGGCTCATCAGCATGTGTGTGTCGCGCGGCTCGAACCGGGCTCGGGCATAGAGCCCGCGGGCAGGCGCATTGTTTCTGTCGACGTCCAGATGCAGCGCTTTGATGCCGGCTTCGGCCAGGGTGCGGGGCAGGGAAAACAGCACTTCGGTGGCAATGCCGCGCCCGCGCACGGGCGGGCGGATGAACAGCTCGTCGATAGAACCATCCATGCCGCCAAACTCCACCGACCAGCTGAAGGTGACAACGATGTAGCCCACCGGTGCGCGGGTCGGGCCGATCAGATAGACGGCGCCATAGGGCAGCCCGTTCAGCAGCGGCTCAATGGCGGCGCGGCGGTGCGGCTCATCTGAGGCGATGCCCATCTCGCCGTGAAAGGCCGCGACGAGATCCAGAACACGGGTCAGATCCTCGGGGCCTGCAAGGTGCAGCGCGGCGCTCATAGGGTGGCCAATCGGCTGGTGATCAGGTCAAAGAAACCATCGGCGTCCAGATCGCCAATGAACAGCGCATTGGCAGGCCGGTCGGTGACCCCCCACCAATCGGCCACAGTCATGCCAAGGGTCAGCTCGGAGGTGGTTTCGACCACCACGTTGATCTTGCGGCCCGAGAACAGCTCAGGCCGGATCAGATAGGCAATGACGCAGGGATCATGCAGCGGGCCGCCTTCGGAGCCGTATTTTTCGACATCAAAGCGTTCAAAGAAATCAAGCATATCGGCGGTGAAATCGCCCACTTTGGTGGCCAATGCACGGATCGCCTCGATCCGGGGGCGAGTGGCCAGCGCCTTGTGGGTGACATCCAGCGGCATCATGGTGACCGGCACGCCGGAGCTGAGCACGACGGCGGCGGCCTCCGGGTCGACGTAGATGTTGAATTCAGCCGCCGGGGTGATGTTGCCGACCTCGAAATAGGCGCCGCCCATCAGCACGATCTCCTGTACGCGGGCGACGATGTCGGGGGCTTTCTGAAAAGCGGTGGCGATATTGGTCAGCGGCCCCAGCGGGCAGAGCGTAACGGTGCCAGGAGCTTCGCGGCGCAGGCTGTCGATGATGAAATCGACAGCATGTGTTGCAGCCAGCGGCATGGTTGGATCCCAAAGGTCCGGCCCATCGAGGCCGGTCTTGCCATGCACATGTTCGGCGGTGATCAGCGGCCGGGCCAAGGGCGCGTCGCAACCGGCGTGCACGGCCATGTCCGGGCGGCCTGCCACTTCGCAGACGCGGCGTGCATTGGTCTGGGTCAGTGCCAGCGGCACATTGCCCGCAACACAGGTTATCCCAAGCAGATCAATCTCTTCTGGGCTGGCCAATGCCAGCAGAATGGCGACAGCGTCATCCTGTCCGGGGTCGGTGTCGATAATGATCTTGCGCGCGCTCATGGGGCTGTCCTTCTGGTCGTTGCCAGACCCTCGCAAGGGTGGCGGGCAATGTCCAGCGGCGGCGCGGGCTGCGGTCGGGAATTCGCCGGTTTGCGGCCTAAGCCGCCAGCAAAAAGGCGCGCCGCCTCAGCCTGCGCGCCCCGGTGTCCGATGAACCTCGCCGCCCGCAGGGTCAGGCGGCAGCGGCCCCCATGGTGTCGGCCATCGCAGACAGCAGCACAGTGGCGATCACATCGAGTTCGTCGCGGCTGAGGCGCACCGGCAGGCGCACATCGCAGGCCTGCATCAGCATGGCGCGGGTCTGCGGCAGCTCGGGGAGATCGCGCAGGAATTGCCAGTTCCAGAAAGCGCGGGCGTTGTCTTCGGAGAGGCCGAAGATCTGCACCTTGACGCCCCGCGCTTCGGCTGCGGCGGCAAAGCGGTTGATCTCCTCGCTGCTCATATCGACCAGGTTGAACTGGATCGAATCCGGCGCGCGCTGTTCCGGCGGCAATGGGGCAGGCACGTCGATATGCGGCGAGCGGTTGAGCTGATCTGCGACATAGTCGTGGTTCTTCAGCCCGTCGCGCACCCGGCGCGCCAGTTCGGGCAGCTGCGGGCGGATCACGGCGGCCGACAGGTTGCTCATCCGCAGGTTATAAAGCGGCAGCTGGTTCTGCCATTTGGCAAAGGCCTGCTCGAGCGCGCCGGTGTTGTCGCCGGGGGCGGATTTGTGTTTTTTCCAGTTGTGCTCATAGGCGCCGGACATGATCACGGCGCGGGCGACCAGATCGGCATCATCGGTAACCAGGATACCGCCTTCGCCGGCGTTGATCATCTTGTAGGACTGGAACGAGAAGCAGCCGATGGCGCCCAGCGTGCCGATATTGCGGCCATGCCAGGTGGTGCCCAGCGAATGGGCGGCATCCTCAATCACCGGAATGTCGCGCGCGCTGCAGAGCGCCATGATCGCATCCATATCGGAGGTATGGCCGCGCATATGGCTGATGATCACCGCCTGCACATCCCCCAGCTTGGCCTCGAAATCGGCCATGTCGATCCGGTAGTTGGCCCCCACCTCGCAGAGGACCGGCACGCAATCGGCGTGGACAATCGACGAGGGCACGGCCGCAAAGGTGAATCCGGGGATCAGCACCCGGGCATCGCGGGGCAGGTCCAGCGCCTTCAGCGACAGGAACAGCGCCGCAGAGCAGGAGGAGACCGCCAGCGCGTATTTGCTGCCAAGAAGCTGGGCAAATTCCTCTTCCAGCAGGGCAACCGGCGCGTCCTGCGGCGCGGTGTAGCGGAACAGATCGCCAGACTGCATCAGGGCGTCAATGGCGGCGCGGGCGGCCTCCGGGATCGGTTCTGCCTGATGGACGTTCGGGACTTGCGACGGGGATGTCTGGCTCATATTTCAAAATCCTGAATCTACCTTTCCAAAAACATAAATGCTTGGCGCAAAAATGCCAAGCCTCGCCCGCGGGATCGGCAGGTTTTGGCGGAAAATTTCACAGAACTGTTGCTTTGGCAGCGGGCGTGATCTGCGGGGGTGATCCCCTGTGGCCTGGGCCGCGCAGGATCAGACGCCGATCCGGTCGCGCAGCGCATACCAGGTCATCGCCAGCGCCAGCAGGGGGCTGCGCATGGCGGTTCCGCCGGGAAAGGCGGGGGCGGGTACGCGGGCCATGGTATCAAAGCCGTCGCTCTCTCCGGCGATGGCCTGCGCCATCAACTGGCCTGCATGGGTGGCGGTGCCGACGCCATGGCCGGAATACCCCGAGGCCGAGAGCACATTGGGCGCCAGCCGCACCAGATAGGGCATCCGTTTCATGGTGATCGCGAGGGTGCCGCCCCAGGCGTAGTCGATCTTCACATCGCGGAGATGTGGAAAGATCTGGACCATCGGCTTGCGCACGGTGGCGGCGATATCGCTGGGGAAGCGGTAGCCATAGCTTTCACCACCGCCGAACAGCAGGCGGCCGTCATGGCTGAGCCGGAAATAGTTCACCACAAATTTGCTGTCGGCCACCGCCACATCGCGGGCCAGTACCCGCGCGGTTTCGGCGCCAAGCGGCGCGGTCGCGGCGATGAAATTGTTGATCGGCATCACCCGCGCCGCCACGCGGCGGTTGAGCCCGCCGAGATAGCCGTTGCAGGCCAGCACCAGCTGATCGGCAACGACCTCTCCCGCCGCGGTGCGCAGCCGGATCTGCTTGCCCTCGTCGATGTTCAGAACCTCGCTGCCCTCACAGATCCGCACACCGGCTGCCGCAGCGGCACGGGCGAGGCCAAGCGCGTATTTCAACGGGTGCAGATGCGCCGCCCCCATATCGAGTGAGCCGCCGACATAGGCGGGCGAGGGGCAGATCGCCTGCAAACCATCGTGATCCAGGGCGGTGATCTCCTGGTAGCCATAGCGGTTCTGCAGATGCTCCACATAGCGGTGTTCGTGGTCGACCTCGCCCTTTGAGAAACAGGCATGGGCAATGCCGGGCTTCAGATGGCAGTCGATATCGTGGCGCGTGATCAGCGATTTCACCAGATCCTTGGCGTCCTCTGCCAGCTGCCAGAGCTTTTCGGCATCCGCCGCGCCCAGCAGGTTTTCCAGCCCGTCCTGTTCCATACGCTGACCGCTGCCAAGCTGGCCGCCGTTGCGACCGGAGGCACCAAATCCGACGCGGTTGGCCTCCAGCAGGATCACCGAACGCCCGGCCTCGGCCAGATGCAGCGCCGCCGACAGCCCGGTGTAGCCACCGCCGACAACGCAGACATCAGCGCGGGCGTCGCCCGTCAACGGCGCAAAAGGCGCCAGCGGCGTGGCCGTTGCGGCATACCAGCTATCGGGATAGGTCCCTTTGCGGTCGTTGGAATAGAGCAGGTTCAACCCCATGGCACACCTCAGTCCCCGGCAGTCGCCGCCCCATGTCCGGTTACGCGCAACTGCCTGTCATCTTTCCATAAATACTCACCGGCGCTGACCTCGGCGGAGAGATCAGCGCCGACAGTTTTAGACGTTCATCAGCAGATGCTCGCGCTCCCAGGGGGAGATCACCTGCAGGAATTCGTCATATTCGGCGCGTTTCACGATCGAGTAGACGCGGGCGAACTCGGGTCCCAGCACCTCATGCAGGGCGGTGGCCTCTTCGAACAGGTCGAGCGCCTCGCCCATGACCTGCGGAATGTCGCCATCCCCGTCATAGGCGTTGCCCTTGAACTGCTTGCGCGGGCGCTTTTCCTCCATCAGGCCCAGATATCCGCAGGCGAGCGACAGAGCGATGCCCAGATAGGGGTTGCAGTCCATGCCGGCGATGCGGTTCTCCACCCGCCGCGCTTCGGGGCCGGACAGCGGCACGCGGATGCCGGTGGTGCGGTTGTCGCGCGCCCATTCCAGATTGATCGGCGCGGCGTGGTCCTTCACGTAGCGGCGGTAGGAGTTCACATAGGGTGCCATCACCGCAAGGCCTGCGGGCAGGTGGTTCTGCAACCCGGCGATAAAGTGGAAGAAAGCATCCGTCTCGCCGCCCTGCGGGCCTGAGAAGATGTTCTCGCCGGTCTCCATGTCGATCACCGAATGGTGGATGTGCATGGCAGAGCCCGGCTCATCCTCGATCGGCTTGGCCATGAAGGTGGCAAAGCAGTCGTGGCGCAGGGCGGCCTCACGGATCAGCCGCTTGAAGTAGAAGACCTCATCCGCGAGCTTCACCGGGTTGCCGTGGCGCAGGTTGATTTCCAGCTGGCCGGCGCCGCCTTCCTGGGTGATGCCGTCGATCTCGAACCCCTGCGCTTCGGCAAAGTCGTAGATGTCGTCGATCACGGGACCGAATTCATCGACCGCGGTCATCGAATAGGCCTGCCGTGCCGCGGCGGGACGGCCGGAGCGGCCCATCATCGGCTTGATTTCATGCGCCGGGTCCAGATTGCGCGCGACCAGGAAGAATTCCATTTCCGGCGCCACAATCGGCTCCCAGCCTTGATCGTGGTACAGCTGAACCACCCGCTTCAGCACGTTGCGCGGGCTGTAGGGGATCGGGTCGCCGTCCCGGTCATAGGCGTCGTGGATCACCTGCAGCGTCCAGTCCGCCGTCCAGGGGGCGGCGGTGGCGGTGGATATGTCCGGCTTCAGCGTCATGTCCTTTTCGATCCAGCCGTCGTCATCCGCAGCATCAGCCCAGTCGCCGGTGATGGTCTGGTAGAAAATGCTGTCGGGCAGGTGGAAATAATCCTGCTTGGCAAATTTGGATGCCGGCACCGCCTTGCCTCGGGCGATGCCCGGCAGGTCCGAGATAACGCATTCGACTTCGTCGAGACGACGCCCCTCCAGATAGGCTTGTGCTGCTTCGGGAAGAGTGTCGAGCCAGGCTGACATCAGGTCCTCTCTTTCTTGAAAAAGGCATTGAGGAAGGTTGCGATTTCGTCCGATTGGACGGGGTGATGCAGGTCAGCGCTGGCAGCGTCCAGTATCTCATCGGGGACCACGCCGCGACCGCGGCTGTCGATCAGACCGCCGACAAAGCTGCTGGCGAATTCCGGGTGCGGTTGCAGGGTCCAGATATGATCGCCATAGGCCAGGATGCCGTTCTTGCAGTGGTCGTTGCCCGCCAGCACGCGGGCGCCTTCGGGCAGGGCGGTGACCTGATCCTGATGCCAGGCATTGAGCCGCAGGGGCTTGCCGTCCATCTGATACGTCACCGGGCCAACGGCCCAGCCGCCTGCGAATTTCTCCACCTTGCCGCCGAGCGCCTGAGCGATGATCTGATGGCCAAAGCAGATGCCGACCAAAGGCTTCTTGCGGGCGTGGATTTCGCGGATCAGATCCTCCAGCGGCGGGATCCAGTCGTGATCCTCATAGGCGCCATGTCTGGAGCCCGTGATCAGCCAGCCATCCGCCGCATCGGCGCCGGAGGGGAAGACATTGTCGACCACCGCATAGGTGTCGAATTCAAACCCGCCGTCGGCGAGCAGGGTGCGGAACATCTGGTCATAGTTGCCGGCGCTGTCGATCAGGTTTTCGGGCGCATGGCCGGTTTGCAGAATGCCGATTTTCATAAGTCACCAGTTAGAAAGGAGTTCGCTGCACGGGACGATAGCCCGCCGTCAGGACGGCGGGCAAGAGGCCGTCAGACGGTATCCAGGTAGATCTCCACCCGTTCCTCCGGGGTGAGTTCTTCCATGTAATGCAGCTCCTGGCGTTTGGTCAGCACCATGTTGCGGATCATCTCGGCGGAGAAGAACTGCGGGATGATCTCGGAGCTCTCGAATGCGTCGATGGCGCTTTGCCAGGTATTGGGCACCTGCGGCAGGTCCAGCGCATAGGCGTTGCCGGTGATCGGCTCATTGGGGTCGATCTTGTTCTCGATCCCATAGAGCGCGGCGCCGAGGATGGCGGTCAGCATCAGATAGGGGTTCACGTCGCCGCCGGCAAAGCGGTGCTCGATGCGGCGCGCCTTGGGGCTGCCCGAGGGCACGCGGATGGCGGCGGTGCGGTTCTCATAGGCCCAGCAGATGCCGGTGGGGGCATGGGCGCCCGGCACCATCCGGTCATAGCTGTTGCCATGCGGCGCAAACACCAGGGTGGAATCGCCCATGGCCTTCAGACAGCCGCCGACAGCGTGGCGCATGGCATCGGTGCCCTTGGGGCCGCCATCGTCAAAGATGTTGTTGCCGTCCTGATCCAGCACAGAGAAATGGGTATGCAACCCGTTGCCGGCGTAATCGTCATAGGGTTTGGCCATGAAGCTGGCGGCAAAACCGTGGCGGCGGGCAAGACCCTTGACCAGCATCTTGAACAGCCAGGCGTCATCGGCGGCGCGCAGGGCGTCGGGACCGTGCATCAGGTTGATTTCGAACTGGCCCAGACCCGCCTCGGAAATCGCAGTATCGGCGGGGATGTCCATGTCCTCGCAGGCGTCGTAGAGATCGGTGAAGAAGGTGTCGAACTGGTCCAGTGCCCGGATCGACATGGTCTCTGCTGCCTTGCGGCGCTTGCCGGAGCGGGGAGAGGTCGGCACCTGCAGTTTTTTGCCGCTGTCGTCGATCAGGAAGAACTCCAGCTCCACCGCGACCACCGGGGTCAGCCCCAGTGCCTTGTAGCGGTCCACCACGGCGCGCAGCGCATGGCGCGGATCGCCCTCATAGGCGCGCCCGTCTTCGCGGTACATCCAGATTGGCAGCAGCGCCGAAGGCGCGTCGAGCCAGGGCATCGGCACAAAGCCACGTTCGGTTGGCTTCAGCACGCCGTCGGCATCGCCGCTTTCAAACACCAGCGGGCTGTCGTCGATATCCTCGCCCCAGATGTCGAGGTTCAGGACCGACAGCGGGAACCGGGTGCCTTCCTCGACCGCCTTGTCGGCAAAGCGGGCAGGGACGCGCTTGCCCCGGGCCTGACCGTTGATGTCCGCCGCCGCAACGCGGATGGTGCGCACATGCGGGTTTTTCCTGAGCCAGTTCTTCATTTAATCACCTGACGGTTTCGAGGGCACCACCGGCCGCCAGCGCCCCCGGATGGGGCGCAGCAGGGCCGGGGCAGTTTATCACCCCTGGTCCAATTTTTGATCATAACTCAGTATAACCTAGAATTTGTCCATGAACTCGCAGGATTCTGCGGCCAGAAACTCAGGTTCTAAATTTGATCAAATAATGGATACTACCGGATCAGATTAGGACGCAAGCGAATTTTTTTCCGCCGGTCCTGCGGCAGATGTGCGTTCAGACGGGTATTGATCGCGCCAAAGAGGGTGATCACCGCCAGCGTCAGCAGGATGAAATAGAAGGCCAGGATCGGGTAGGGCACGAAGGGGTTGAAGGTCTTGTCCGCGAAATAGCTGGCGTAGTAGAGCGCATCGCCGCGCTGTTGCCATGCCGGAAAGCCGGAGAAGAACACCAGCGTGGTGGCGTGGAAGAGAAAGATCGCTTCGTTGGTGTAGGAGGGCCAGGCCAGCCGCATCATCGTTGGCCACATGATTCGACGAAACCGGGTCCAGCCGGAGAGGCCATAGGCATCTGCCGCCTCGATATCGCCCTTTGGGATCGACCGCAGCGCGCCGTAGAAGATTTCGGCGGAATAGGCGGCGGTGTTGAGGATCAGCACGATCAGCGCCCCGAGCCAGGCCGCCGACAGCGGGTCAAAGATGGAGGACACCGATTTCAGTTGCAGGAACAGGAAGTAGGCAAAGAAGAACTGGATGAACAGCGGCGAGCCACGGAAGATGAAGATGAACCATTCCGCAGCTTTGCGCAGCGGCGTGGAGGTGGAATTCTTGGCCAGTGCCACGCCATTGGCGATGACAAACCCGATGATGACGGCGATCGCCCCGAAATAGATGTTCCACAGCATCCCCGAACCGATCAGCACAAACTGGTCGCAGAGGGTGAAATCGCTGCGCGGCAACATGCGTTCGCCGATGCCGAGGGCGCGCAGGCCGTAATCTTGCAGTGTCTGGATACAGCTCATGACGCTTTCCTTTGCGCTTCGCCGGCCAGCGTGGCCTGACCGTGGGAGAGCCGGTCGCGGATCCGGTCCAGCACCAGTTCGGAGAGTTTGGTGAACGCGAGGTAGAAGACCAGAAGGCCGAGGAAATACCACATGCGCCAGTCGCCATGGGGGTAGTCGGTGAAGCGGGCCGTCTTGGAGCCGCCGAGTTCACGTGCCCAATAGACGATATCCTCAACCCCCAGCAGGAACAGCAGCGGCGTCGCCTTGATCAGGACCATCCACAGGTTCGACAGACCGGGCAGCGCATAGGTCCACATCTGCGGCACCAGAATGCGCCAGAAGGCCTGTCGGTGGCTCATGCCATAGGCTTCGGCGGTTTCGATCTGGGCGCGGGGCACAGCGCGCATGGCGCCATAGAGCACATTGGCGGCAAAGGCGCCGAAGACGATAGCGAAGGTGACCACCGCAAGGGTGAAGCCATAGACCTCATGGATCCACTGTTCGGAGGTGCTAAGCGGCATCTTGGCGATGTCGCAGACAACAAAGTCATTGCCCTGGCGCACCGGCGCGTCCCAGTCGGGGCATTTCACCTGATGGCGCAGATATTCGATGCCCTGATCCAGAGCGATGACGAAGAACAGGAAAAAGGCAATATCCGGCACGCCGCGCACAATGGCGATATAGGCCTTGCCCAGCCAGGAGAGCGGCGCGAATTGCGCGCGGGCAGCCATGGCGCCGCCAAAGCCGAAGGCCAGCGCCGCGGGCGCGGTGACAGCCAGCAGCAGCAGAACCGTCCCGAAGGAGGCGTAGAAGGCAAAATGCTTGCCGGTGGTGAGATAACAGCTCAGCCACTGGAAACCCTCCAGGCTGGCCGGATCGGTGCAAAAGGAGAAGATGGCGGGCCTCGTTCGGACAGGGACCGGTCAGGGCGCCACAGCGGAGCGGGACCGGTCAAGGGCGAAGGGGGGCATGCCGCCCCCCTTCCTTGATATCAGGATGATGCGAGGGCTCAGAACCGGCCTTCGATTTCCCATTTTTCCAGCAGGGCGTTCAGCGAGCCGTCTGCCTTCATCGATTCGATGGCAGCGTCGAACTTGCCGCGCAGCTCATCATCGGATTTGCGGAACGCCATGCCGATGCCACCGCCCAGCAGCACGTCCTCAGCTACGAAGGACAGCTCGGTTTCGTCGACGATCGGGATCAGGAAGTCCTTGTCGGCCATGACCGCGTCGACTTCGCCAGCTTTCACCGCAGCGACGGTTTCATCCGGGGTGGGGAATTCGACCAGGGTGGCGCCGGTGGAGGCGACATGGGCGGCCTGAATGGTGGAGGCCTGTGCTGCCACAACGGCGCTGTTCACATCGACATCAGCCGACATCGCCGCATAGGCGGAGGGCGACGGGCGGGTGTAGCCGGTGGTGAAGTTCACAACTTCCTTGCGCTCTTCGGTGATCGACATGCCGGCAATGATGGTGTCGTAGTTGCCCGACAGCAGGTTCGGGATGATCGAATCCCAGTCATTGGTGACCCATTCGCAGTCCAGTTCGGCGCGCTTGCACAGCTCGTCGCCCAGCTCACGCTCAAAACCGTCAACCTGACCGTCGTCGTTCAGGAAGTTGTACGGAGGGTAGGCGCCCTCGGTGCCCAGACGCACGGTGTCGGCCATTGCGATACCGGCCGTAAGAGCCAGCGCAGCGGTGCTGAGGATAAGAGATTTCATGAGGTTACTCCCGTTTGGTTTGGTTGTTATGATGATTATTTACCGTGTCGCGTGGAGGCAAGAAAGCCCCTCAGGCGTTCGGAGCGGGTGTTGCCAAAGAGTTCGTCCGGGCAGCCTTCTTCTTCGATGAGGCCCTTGTGCAGAAAGACGATATGGCTGGACACATCTGCGGCCATGTTCATGTCATGGGTCACGATGATCATGGTGCGGCCTTCGGCGGCGAGATCCTTGATCACCCTGACCACTTCCTGTTCCAGTTCGGGATCAAGAGCAGAGGTCGGTTCGTCAAACAGCAGCGCCTCGGGTTCCATGCAGAGTGCGCGCGCAATGGCGGCGCGCTGCTGCTGTCCGCCGGAGAGCTGCGCCGGATAGGCATCGCATTTGTCGCCGATCCCCACCTTGGTGAGGTATTTGCGCGCGGCCTCCTCGACCTCGGCACGGTCGCGACCGAGCACGGTCAGCGGCGCCTCCATGACGTTTTGCAGAATGGTCATATGCGCCCAGAGATTGAACTGCTGGAACACCATGGACAGGTTGGTGCGGATGCGCAGCACCTGTTTCGGGTCCGCGGGACGCCGCGCAAGACCGCGTCCTGACCAGCGGATCGGTTCGCCTTTGAAGAGGATGTCACCCTCCTGGCTGTCCTCCAGGAGGTTGCAGCAGCGCAGCAGGGTGGATTTGCCCGAACCGGACGATCCAATGAGAGAGACCACATCGCCCCGGTGGGCGGTGATATCAACACCTTTGATCACTTCCAGCTCGCCATATGACTTGTGCAGGCCGCGGATTTCCAGAACTGGTGTTGTGTCGGTCAAGGTGTCTCTCGTTCAATTGTCGTTGAATTCGTCCTTATTGGACCGAAAAAAAGAGCGGATGCAACGTGCAAACCGATAAGGCCGGTGCGGAATTTATCATTTTGGCGGGTAATCTGATCAAATTGTACTCATACATGTGGAGGCTGTGGCAGATGCGAGATCTGCCTGTAATCGATGGGCGAGTTTGTGGCCCTTCGACTGCTCGCGGCGTGGTTGTCGGACCCTCGCGCCCCCTCCGGGCCGGCGCAGCGCGGGCCCTGAGGGCGGGAACCAAGGGGTCAGACTGCGGCCTGCTGGCGGATGGATTGTTCCGTCAGCACCGGCCCGAGCGGTGTCGGGACCGCCAGATAGGCGCCGGGGGCAATATCGCTGACGCCCTTCAGGTGCAATATCTGACGGTGGGTCTCGTCCAGCTCGGCGACAGCCTGGGCCACGGCGGCGCGCAGCGGAACCGGATCGCGGGTCCGGGCGGTGATCAGCGGCAGGCCCGGCGTCGGTTTGGTGCGGGCGATTTCCACAAGCTCCGTCGCCCAGTCGTCATGCTCCTGCATCAGCGCCCAGCTGACGGCATCAAGTGCCGCGAAATCTGCGGTCCCGTCGGCGACGGCGCGGGCGGATGCGCGATGGCTGCCGGATTGGAACAGGCTGCCGGGCAGCAGCGAGAGGTCGCGCAGGTGCATCATCGGTGCGGCCCAGCCCGATTGCGAGAGCGCTTCGTTATAGGCAAAGCTGCCGCCCGCGATGGTCCGAAGATCCGCGCCGGATCGGTCGCGATGGGCGACAAAGACGCTGGTGTAATAGCCCGGCGGACAATCCGCGACGCCGTGGTCCAGCGTGGTGACCAGATTGACCTGTTCATAGAGCCGCGTGCGGTAGGGCAGGCCACAGGTCTGCGCCAGCAGCAGTGTCGAATCGGACCAGATCGACCAGAGGTCGCCGCCTCGGCTCAGGGTTTCGGGGGCCTCGATTGAG
This sequence comes from Phaeobacter sp. JH20_02, assembly GCF_048056915.1. Lineage (NCBI taxonomy): Bacteria > Pseudomonadati > Pseudomonadota > Alphaproteobacteria > Rhodobacterales > Roseobacteraceae > Phaeobacter > Phaeobacter sp. JH20_02. Next base: position 682,038 of record NZ_JAYMVP010000022.1, read on the forward strand.
GCATCGGCCAGAGCGCTGCGGATCGCCTGCCACAGGGCATCAAGCGCTGCGGCGGTTTCCGGGCGGTCATACATCGCCAGGCTGGCAATCATGAGCTGGCCTCGGCGCGTTGGCGGGCGCGGGCGCTGTCCATATCGCTGACCCCGAGCAGGCTGGCGGAAAGCCGCAGGAGCGCATCCTCGGCGTCGTCGCGTTTGCCATCGGCCAGCACCACCTGCCACAGCGCCTCGACCACGGCCATGCGGTTTTCATAGGGTACCGCGTCCTTGATCGCGCGGGTGAAGCGGACGGTGTCGGGGGCCTCGGCCTCCAGCGCCTCGGCCTGTTCGCGCAGCAGGATCGCACCGCCCATGTCGAGGTGGTAACGAGCGCGCAGGATCCGGTCGATCCGGTCCCGTTCGTCATCGGAGTAATTGTGATCGGAGCGCGCAATCCGCACCAGCAGCGCGCAGAGCGCCAGTCGGGCGTCGCGGTCATCCAGCGGTTCGGGCGCGGGCGCCAGAAGCCGTCCCAGCAGTTCCTTGATCATGGTTGCGGTTCCCTGTCTGGAATGGGCGGCGGCGGGGTGTCCTCGGCCGTGCCCACAGCCAGCGGTCGCTGGGCTGCGGCAATGGCTGGCTCCGGGGCGAGCAATTTGCCCTGCGCGCGGGCGCGGGCAGTGTCGCTGTCGGCCCTTGACAGACCCATCGCCTTGCGCGCGTCCTCGACGATTTTCATCTCGCCGGGGTGTTCGTGACCATCGGCCAGCACCACCTCCCAGAGCGCATCCAGCGCCGCGAGCCGTTCCTCAAGCCCGGTGGTTTCGCGGATCAGACGCCCGAATGTGTCGGTTTCCGGCGCGGCGGCATGGAGTTTTTCGCAGGCGGCACGGACCTTTGCCGCCTCGATCGCATCGTGCTGGTATAGGCGCGCCAGAATGCGGTCGATCAGGCTGATTTCTTCCAGCTGGTAGTCGCGATCCGATTGCGCCACACGCACCAGAAGCGCACCCAGCGCCAGCTCGGCATCCGGGTCCGGCTGGGCGGGGGTCTTTTGCGGTCGAAAGACCTGAAACAGTTTCTTCAGCATGGCATTACTCTACTGTTGAGTGCGTCCAGGGCCAAGCGGGTCCTAGTCGCCGTAGCCTTCGATGATTTCCATGTCGCCGGTTGCGACCGGATCGCGCAGCGCCTTGGCCTGCTGGTAGGCGACAGAATCATAACAGGCCTTGGCGGTGGCGAAATCCTTGAACTCGATGACCACGGTGCGCGCGCGCGTCTGGCCTTCGCGCACTTCCTTGGCACCACCGCGGATCAGGAATTTCGCACCATATTCGGCAAAGGCGGTGGCATTGGCTGCGACATAATCCTTGTAGCGGTCCATATCATCAACGTCGACATGGGCGACCCAGTATCCTTTGGGCATGGGGGGTCCTTTCTGGCGCGGATATCAAGCTGTTGGCACAGGCTGATACAGAACCGGAGCAAAGGCAATGACCGCGTTGTGTGGTTTTTCCCCTTATGGGGACGATTTGACGGGATGGCTCAGCCAGGAGTGCAAATCGGGGCGGCAGATCGCGCCGTTTATGCAGGGCATATGACCTGATCGCGGGCGGTTGCTGCCGCAGCGCTGGATCTCATCTTTGGAGATCGTACCGGGGCAAGCCGGTAGGAATACCAATGGCTTGCCCCGCAGTTTGTTGTGATCAGCCGATTTCGGCGAGGCGCGCGAGCGCTTCCTTCACCTTGGCTTCTTCTTCCTCGCGCAGGTTCAGGTTTTCGCGGGCCTCGGCGACCACCTCTTCGGGGGCGGAGGCCGCGAATTTGGGGTTGTTGAGACGTCCGCGCAGGCCGCCCAGCTCCTTGGCCAGCTTGCCCAGGGTTTTCTCCAGACGCGCCTTTTCGGCGTCCACGTCGATGACATCCGCCAGCGGCAGGCCGAAGGAGGCACCGGGGGCAGCGACGCTTGCGCAGCCCTTGGGGAAGGTGTCGACCTGTTCCAGCGTGGTGATGCGGGCCAGTTTCTGGATCATCGCCTCGTTCTTCTCCCAGGCGCTGCGCGCCTGATCGGAGAATTCGGTCACCACCATCGGGATCTTGGCGCCCGCCGGGACGTGCATCTGCGCGCGGGTGGAGCGGATGTTCTCGATCGCGGTGATCACCCAGTTCATTTCGGCGTCCGCATCGGCGTTCAACAGCTCGGTGCCATAGGTCGGCCAGTCTTCATGCACCAGCATGTTTGACCGCTTGGCGGTATTGCCCCACAGTTCCTCGGTGATGAAGGGCATGATCGGATGCAGGAGGATCATGCACTGATCCAGCACCCAGCCCAGCGTCTGCCGGGTTTCGGCGATCACCGCCTCATCCTCGGAGCCGAACAGCGGTTTGCTGAGTTCGATGTACCAATCGCAGACCTTGCCCCAGACAAAGGCGTAGAGGCCGAGGGCGGCGTCGTTGAAGCGGAAGGCCTCAAGGGCGGCGTCCACCTCGACCCGGACCTTGGCGGTTTCGCCGATGATCCACTGGTTCACGGCGGCCTTGGCATCGGGGATGTCATAGGCAGGGGTGTCGGCGTCATAGACATTGTTGAAATGGGCGAAGTTCACCGCATTCCACAGTTTGGTGCCAAAGTTGCGGTAGCCCGCAATGCGCTGCATGTCGAGCTTCAGCACACCGCCGAGGCTGGCCATCGCCGCATTGGTAAAACGCAGCGCGTCGGCGCCGTATTCGTCGATGATCTCCAGCGGGTCGACCACGTTGCCGGTGGATTTCGACATCTTCTTGCCCTTGGCATCGCGGACGAGGCCGTGGAGGTAGACGGTGTCAAACGGGATGCGCTGTTCGACCGGCAGATCCTGATCCAGAACCGCCAGCTGCATCATCATCATCCGCGCAACCCAGAAGAACAGAATATCCTGACCGGTGACGAGGGTCGAGGTCGGGAAGTACTTCTTCGTCTCTTCGGTCCACTCGGGCCAGCCCAGCGTGCCAATCGGCCAGAGGCCGGAGGAGAACCAGGTGTCGAGCACGTCGGGGTCGCGTCGGAGAATGATGTGTGGAGCAGAGGAAAGGTCAGCCTGCGCGGAAAGGCCTGCACCAATTGAGCCTAAATCAACAGGCTTACCCGAGTCCTTCATTGCTTCTGTGACGATGAGTTTTTTGAAACCCAGCTTCTGGTAGGCAGCTTGTAGGGCTTCTTCCTCTGTCGCCGCACAAAACATCTCTTCGAGGTCTTCCTCGGCGTCGCCGTCAACGGCAACCGCGAACCAAACCGGGATCTGATGACCCCACCACAGCTGGCGCGAGATGCACCAGGGCTCGATGTTTTCCAGCCAGTGGTAATAGGTCTTCTCGCCGCTTTCCGGCAGGATCTTCACGGTGCCGTCTTTCACCGCGTCCAGCGCCGGCCCGACGATTTTGGCGGCGTCCACGAACCACTGGTCGGTCAGCATCGGTTCAATGACCACTTTGGAGCGGTCGCCAAAGGGCTGCATGATCGGCTTGTTCTCGACTTTCGGAAATGCGCGACGCAGAAAAATTATGTCACGCCGAGTTTGAGGGTCGTAGAAGCCTTCATCATCTGAATCTTCGTCATCAGTAAGGCGAATGTCATGCCTAGGATACCTATCCTGGGCTTGCGCAAGAGCTTTTTCAGCGTTCTCGCAAACATAGATTTCGTCTTGCGGACCTTGCCATACACCAAGGTCTTTACGCTTCCGGCGGCCTTCCATTGCCATAGAAGGTGTGCCTGTATTTGGGTCGTCGGCAGTGGTCATCACTGCCAATCCATCTGCAGTGATTTGCCGAACAATTTCCTCGCGTGCCTCGAAACGGTCCAGGCCACGGTATTCTTCCGGCACCATGTTCATCGCGGCGATGCTGGCTTCGGTGAACTCTGCCTCGCCATTGGCGATGGCCTGTGCTTTGGCGGCTTCCTCGGCATAGGGCGCGCCGTCGCTGCGCATATTCGCCTTGGTATCCATCAGGTTATACATCGGAATGCCGCCGCGTTTGGCGACCTGATAGTCGTTGAAATCATGCGCGCCGGTGATCTTTACGGCACCAGAGCCGAAATCCTTGTCCGGGTATTCATCAGTGATGATCGGGATCAGGCGGCGGTGCTCCTTGGGGCCGACCGGGATTTCGCACAGCTTGCCCACAATAGGCGCGTAGCGTTCATCCGAAGGATGCACAGCCACCGCGCCGTCGCCCAGCATGGTTTCGGGACGGGTGGTGGCGATGGAGATATAGTCGCGCTCTTCCTCGAGGATGACATCGCCGTCCTCGTCCTTCTCCACATAGGTATAGGTGGCCCCACCGGCGAGCGGATATTTGAAGTGCCACATGTGGCCCGCAACCTCGATATTCTCCACCTCAAGGTCGGAGATCGCGGTCTCAAAATGCGGGTCCCAGTTCACCAGCCGCTTGCCACGGTAGATCAGCCCCTTGTTGTACATCTCAACAAAGACCTTGATCACCGCATCGTGGAAATTGGGCGAATTCTCATGGCCCGTACGGGTGTCGCCCGCAGCGCCGGCCATGGTGAAGGCGGTGCGGTCATAGTCACAGGAAGCGCCAAGGCGCTTCAGCTGGTTGATGATGGTGCCGCCGGATTGTTCTTTCCATTCCCAGATCTTTTCCAGGAACTTCTCGCGGCCCAGTTCTCCGCGGGAGGGCTGCTGGGTCTGGGCCAGCATGCGCTCGACCACCATCTGGGTGGCGATGCCCGCGTGGTCGGTGCCGGGCTGCCAGAGCGTGTCATACCCCTGCATCCGTTTCCAGCGGATCAGGATGTCCTGAAGCGTGTTGTTGAAGGCATGGCCCATGTGCAGGACGCCCGTGACATTCGGGGGCGGGATCATGACGCTGTAGGTTTCGCTGCGCTTGGCGTTTGCACCTGCGCGGAAACAGCCTGCCTTTTCCCAGGCCTCGGAAAGCCGGGTTTCGGCTTCGGCTGCGTTAAATGTCTTGTCCATCGCCATCGGAATGTCCTGCCTGCGTATCCATCTAATCGGCTCATCCCATAGCGAATGGCGGGGGAAAGGGAAAGGCTCGATAGGAGGCGGCGGTGCTGGCGGGGCGGTGTTGGCGGATGATTTTTGAAAAACCAAAATTAATTTGGAACGATCGCGGTGATAACGGCGTTTTAAGCTTAATCCGGCACGGTTGGTGGTGGGGATATCGGGATGCAGATGACAGTGAGTGATGTCGCGCCCGGGTCACCGAGGTGGAGTTCCAAGCCGCCTTTGTCCACAGGGATCTCCCTCGGATCCTGATTGCCGATGTCTATGGTTTCAAGCCGCCCGGGCGCCCTTGATGCGGATACCGCAGGGGCGGCCGGGCGCACGACTTTTCACGTTTTCCAGGGTTTGGATGTGGTGGGAGGCTTTGGCACGCGTTGCGGCGCGTGGGAACACTATTGGCCGGTGCGGTCCAGTTTGGTTGCGAGATGGATCAGGCTTTCGGAAGAGCGCACGCCGCGTGCCTCGCCGATGCGGTCAATGGTTTCGTCCAGCTCCGCCGTGGTCTGCGCCACCACCTGTGCCAGAAGGTCAAAGCGCCCCGAGGTGGTATGGACCACCTCGACGCCGGGTAAGCCGCGCAGCCGGGCCAGCACCTCGGGGCCGGAGCGGGGTTCAATCGAGATCAGCACCGTCGCCTGAAGCGGCGGACGCGCCTGCGACGAGGTGCGCAGCGTGTAGCCGCTGATCACGCCTGAGGTCTCCAGCCGCTCGATCCGTGCCTGCACCGTCGTGCGCGCCAGCCCCAGACGCCGGGCCAGATCCGCCACAGGGCGGCGGGCGTTCTCGCGCAGGAGCGTCAGCAGATGTTGGTCGGTTTCGTCGGTTTGCATGTTTGACCTGCGATATGACGGTGATTTTCGTCACTATAGTCAATGTGACGAGCGAAATCGACGGGGTTTCGGCGGAAACTGATAAAAACACCACCGAATATTCCAATTAGGGCCGTTCCCCATGCAGCAGATCCCACCCCTCTGGCTTTCCCCTGAAACTCATCTGGCGCGCAGCACCCCGGATCATCCGATCCTCTATTTCTCGCCGCGGGTGCTGCATGATGTGGCCAACCGCTTTCAAAAAGGCTTTCCGGGGCTGGTGACCTATGCGGTGAAGGCCAACCCGCATCCTGCTGTGCTGTCCAATCTGGTGGCGGCGGGGATCACCGGTTTTGATGTGGCGTCGCCTGCGGAAATGGATGCGGTGCGCGCGGCAAGCCCCGATGCGGTGATGCATTACAACAACCCGGTGCGGTCGGAGGTGGAGATCGCCGCAGGGATCGCCCATGGCGTTGCCAGCTGGTCTGTGGATGAGGCCAGCGAGCTGGACAAGCTGGCCGAGGTGCCCAAGACCTGCGAAATCGCCGTGCGCTTTGCGCTGCCGGTGGCCGGTGCCGCCTATGATTTCGGCAGCAAATTCGGGGCCGAACCCGAGCTGGCGATTGAGCTGCTGAAACGGGTGGCAGCTGAGGGCTGGACCCCGGCCTTGTGTTTTCACCCCGGTACCCAATGCGAGGATGAGAGCGCCTGGGTCGAATATGTTCATGCCGCCAAACGGATCGTGGATGCCGCCGGTGTCCGCATTGCCCGGCTCAATGTCGGCGGGGGGTTTGCTGCCAACCGTGACGGGGTGGCGCCGGACCTGGAAAAGGTTTTTGCGGCGATTTCAGCTGCCGCCGATGAGGCTTTTGGTGCGGAGAGGCCGCAGCTGATCTGCGAGCCGGGGCGCGCGATGGTCTCTGAAAGCTTTACCCTGGCGGCGCGCGTCAAGGGGATGCGCAAGCAGGGCGCGGTGGTGTTCCTGAACGACGGGATCTATGGCGGGCTGGTCGATATCCGCGACATGGGCCTGCCGGGCCGGGTCGAGGTGGTGGCCGCCGATGGCACCCGCCGGGTGGCGGACTGCCAGCCGCGGGTGGTCTTCGGGCCGACCTGTGACAGCCTGGACCGGCTGCCGGATGGGCTGCCGCTGCCAAGCGACACCCGGATCGGTGACTATGTGCTGTTTCCGGGGCTTGGTGCCTATTCCTCGGCCATGAGCACGCAGTTCAACGGTTATGGGCTGTCGGACGTGGCGACAGTGATCGAGCTGTCTGGACAAGCGCGCCCCTGAGGCTAGTCTCGCTTCTGACAGGATCAACACGGCGGCGCGGGGCGGACCCGGCGCCGCTGTGGACGTTTTGCAGCTGAAACGCGATCCGACACGCAAGGCAGGTCAGGGGCAGTGATGGATAAATTCGGCAAGAGCCAACCCGTGAGACGGGTCGAGGATGTGCGGTTTCTGACCGGGCAGGGGCGCTATCTGGAAGATATCGCGCCAGCCGGGGCGCTGCGGGCCTGGGTGCTGCGCAGCCCTGTCGCCCATGGCACCATCACCCATCTGGATCTCGACATGGCGCGCGAGGCCGACGGCGTCGCGGCGGTGCTGGCGTTGGCTGATCTTGAGGCAGCTGGACTGATCGTGGGCATGGACGGTGCCGTGGTGACCAACCGCGATGGCAGCAAGGCAGCTGCGCCCGAACGGCCAATGCTGGCGCGCGAGCGGGTTCGATTTGTCGGTGAGCCGATTGCGGTGGTGATTGCCGAGACGCTGGATCAGGCGCGTGACGCAGGTGAGATGATCGAGCTTGATATCGACGATCTGCCGGCGAAACTGGATCTGGTCGCCGGGGGCGAGCAGCTGCACCCGGAGGCGCCTGACAACCGGGCCTTTGACTGGGGCATGGGCGATGAGGCCGCGACGGACGCCGCATTCGCCGCTGCCGCCCACCGGGTGGCGCTACAGGTCGAAGACAACCGGATCATTGTCAACACGATGGAGCCGCGCGGCTGTTTTGCGCGCTGGGCCGATGGCCGGTTGCAGTTCACCTATGGCGGTCAGGGCGTCTGGGCGATGAAAAAGCAGCTCAGCGATAAGCTGGGACTGGCGCCCGAGGCGGTGCATGTCACCACACCGGATGTTGGTGGCGGCTTTGGCATGAAGGCGATGCCGTACCCAGAGTATTTCGCGGTTGCCCATGCCGCGCGGTTGCTGGGTCGGCCGGTTCTGTGGATCTCGGACCGTACCGAGGCGATGCTGAGTGATAATGCCGGACGCGATCTGACCTCTCTGGCGGAGCTGGCCTTTGATGCGGATCTGCGCATTACCGGCTACCGGGTCCACAGTCACTGCAACCTTGGCGCCTATAATTCACATTTCGGCCAGCCGGTGCAGACGCAGCTGTTCAGCCGGGTGCTGGCCGGGGTCTATGACATCCGCGCCACCCGGCTGCGGGTTGAGGGGATCTATACCAATACCGCTCAGGTCGATGCCTATCGCGGGGCCGGTCGGCCGGAGGCGATCTATGTGCTGGAGCGGGTGATGGATCACGCCGCTCACGCGCTGGGCGTCGACCCATGGGAGCTGCGGCGACGCAATTTCATCCGCGCCGACCAGTTTCCCTACCAGACCGCAACGGATGAGACCTATGACGTCGGCGATTTCCACCAGCTGCTGGCGCGCACCGAAGAGGCGGCAGATCTGGCGGGATTCGCTGGGCGCAAGGCCGCTGATGCGGAACGCGGAAATTTACGGGGCGTTGGGCTGTGTTACTATATCGAAAGTATTTTGGGCGATCCTTCTGAAAGCGCGGAGGTCGCCTTTGAAGCGGAGGGTCGGGTGAGCATCTATGTCGGAACGCAGAGCAACGGGCAGGGCCATGAAACGGTCTATGCGCAGTTTCTTGCGGATCAGACCGGAATCCCTGCCGCTGATATCACCGTGGTGCAGGGCGACAGCGACAGGATTGCCCAGGGCGGCGGCACCGGCGGATCACGTTCGGTGACCACCCAGGCCAATGCCACGCTTGCAGCCGTCGATGTGATGATCGCCGCCTTTACCCCCTTCCTTGAGGAGGAACTGGGCGTCGCCCATGGCTCCGTCACCTTTGACGGGGAACGGTTCACTGCCCCGGGCAGCAACCAGCGGCCAAGCCTGGTGGAGGCCGCAGAGATGGCCCGTGCGCAAGGCCGCCACGAGTTGCTGCGTCACGCGGCACGGGCCAAACTGCCGGGGCGTTCGTTTCCAAACGGAGCCCATGTTGCCGAGATCGTGATCGACCCGGAAACCGGGCTGAGCCATGTTGATCGCTACACGGTGGTTGATGACTTTGGCAATCTCATCAACCCGTTGCTGGCTGAAGGTCAGGTTCATGGCGGGGTGGTGCAGGGGCTGGGGCAGGCGATTCTGGAGCGTGTCGTCTACGATGCCGACGGGCAGCTGCTCACAGCATCGTTTATGGACTATGCCTTGCCGCGTGCCGCCGATGTGCCGATGATTGAGGTAGGCTTTGCGCCGGTGCCGTCGACCCAGAACCCGATGGGTATGAAAGGTTGCGGCGAGGCCGGAACCGTGGGGGCGCTGGCGGCGGTTGCCAATGCGGTGCAGGACGCGGTCCGGGAGCGCGGCGTTCAGCAGATAGAGATGCCGTTTACACCACTTAGACTATGGGAAGCATTGAGGAATGTCGCTGACGCAGCTGAGTAAGAGGATCCTGGGATGGCTTGGGCGGCCTTTGCGCTCCGAGCATTCCGCCGAGACCAAGCTGCGTGGGCCGCAAGCGCATGTGATCATCCTGGATGGCACCATGTCGACGCTGGAACCCGGACATGAGACCCATGCGGGCATGGTCTACCGGCTGTGCCGCGAGGTCGGCCCGCAGGTTTCGGTGTTCTATGAGGCCGGTGTGCAATGGCAGAGCTGGCGCAAGACGACGGACGTGATGATCGGGCGCGGCATCAACCGTCAGATCCGCCGAGCCTATGGCTATCTTGCCTCGCGCTATCGTCCCGGCGACCGGATCTACCTGATGGGCTATTCGCGGGGGGCCTATGCGGTGCGCTCCCTTGCGGGGGTCATTGACGAGGTGGGGCTGCTGAAGGCCGAACATGCCACGGTGCGCAATATCCGCACCGCCTACCGGCATTATCAATGCGGCGGGGCCTCGGCCAGCGGGATGCGTGATCATACCGCCACCAGCCTGCCGCCCATGGCCGAGACGGGCGCAGAGACGGCCCCTGAACCCGATGCGACCGGTCATGGGCAGGCGATGGCGCAGACCGGAGCCTGTGTCGCCTCCACCTTCAGCGAGCGGTATTGCCACCGAAATGTGGAGATCGAAATGGTGGGGGTCTGGGATACGGTGAAGGCGCTGGGTCTGCGCCTGCCGCTGCTATGGCGCTGGGCGGAGCGGCGACACGGATTTCACAACCATCAGCTGGGCCGACATGTGAAGAACGGCTTTCACGCGCTTGCGCTGGACGAAACCCGCCGGGTGTTTGAGCCGGTTCTCTGGGAATGCCCGGATGGTCACGACGGCAAGGTTGAGCAGGTCTGGTTTCGCGGCAGCCATGGCGATGTCGGCGGGCAGCTGGGCGGGTTCGAAGCGGCGCGGCCGCTGTCAAATGTCTCGCTGGTGTGGATGCTGGAACGGGCAGAAAACTGTGGCCTACCGTTGCCGCGCGACTGGCGGATGCGGTTTCCGGTTGATCCGACGGCGCCCTCCGTCGGGACCTGGCGCGGCTGGGGCAAGATTTTCCTGCTGCGCGGCAAGCGGCGGGTCGGGCTGGACAGCAGCGAGAGGCTGCACAGCAGCGTTGGCGCCAATGCCACCGACAAACGTCTGGCGCATTGGCAATCAGAGATGTCGAAGGCAGCCCGCTAGGCGGGCAGTAGGGCGCGCCATTGTCTGTGAGCGGCTGTGGGGGCCGGGATGGTGGATGCGCTGATGACGAGCACACAGCTGCGGGCAAAACCTGGCGGCTGCGGGAAGAACACTCATAGTCGTTGGTCCGAAAGGGGGCAGGCCTGAGGGCAGGTTGCGGCTGAAGTTATTCGCCGCGCTGGAGGAGCTCTGAGGGCAGGGAGATGTATGTTCCTGGTTCATCATATCCTGCGGCAATTTTTTGTGACATATGGCGCGGCCGCGAAAGTCATAGAGATGCCGACAGTTACGCCTCTTTGACCAGATGCGGTGCGTTCTCGGCGTCCTCAAGGAAATCGCGCCAGGCTCGATCGCCCAAACAGCCAGGATTTCGGACCCAGTCCGGCCCTTCACCACGAGCGTGCAACGGTCCGGAGCGCAGGACGGGGACGAAGCCGCGACGGCGGCAGGGGCGCTCGGTGATACCGTTGCGGGATGATCTGACGACTGAGATTTTGGGAATGGGCGTGTCTGTCTGACGATTGGGGTCTCTCAATCAACAGACAGGGAGTTTCCCATGGCGGACATGAAGTTGACACCGCTTCGAGAGCGGATGATCGAAGATATGCGGATCAAAGGGCTCGGGGAGAGTTCGCAGAAGGCGCACATCCGGGCCGTTCGATTTTCTTGGCCGATCGCCGGATACTGCAACGCCCGAAGACCTGCGCGCTTACCAGCTGCATATGGTGAACACGAATGTCACCCCGTCGACCAACAATGCGGGGCTTGTGGGTTTGCGGTTCTTTTTCGAGACGACGTGTAAACAGCCCGCGATGAAGGATTGCCTGCACTTTCGCACGGAACCGCGCAAGCTTCCGGTGGTGTTCAGCGCCGAAGAGGTGTTCGAGATACTCAGGGTCGCGCCCGGCCCTCGGCTTAAGTATCTAGCGGCGCTCAGTATTTCCTACGGTACAGGGGTGCGCGCGTCGGAAGAATTGCAATCTCAAGGTCACGGATATCGACAGCGATCGGATGTTGATCCACGTCGAGAAGGGCAAGGGCGGCAAGGCTCGCAAGGTAATGCTGTCGCCCGGATTGCTGGAGCTTCTGCGTGACTCTTGGCGTGAGGCTCCACCGGATGGCTGGCTCTTTCCCGGAAAGCCCCGGATCAACCCGCTCTCACCGCGGCAATTGCATCGCGCCTTCAGCGCAGCCAACTGCGCCTCACGTCGGCCATCGAGATCCGTCGCACGGAAGCGCTCGGCGCCCGTGTCGGCTTGACCAGCGTGCTGCACACCTGGGGATCGGCGTCGTGCTGAAAGCACGCCTCCGGCGTGGCCCCATCATCCCCACATCCTCATGATCGTCCCGGGTGGCGGCCTGCCGCCGGACGGCACCCTGTGGGTTGCCTGCAAACCTGGGTTTGTTCTGCATGTGCGCATGCTGTCGCGGCTGTCCCGGCGGGTGTCTGTCGAAGGCCTGATGGCCCTGCACCGCGCAGGACAACTGAGGTTCTCTGGTGATCTCACCGTACTGGCATACCTGTCCCGCTAAACCCACGGCATCGCCATCTCCAACCACCGCCTGGTCAGCGCTGATGCAAACACCGTGTCCTTCAAATGGACACACTACCGGATCAATAGTGGGGATCGCATGAAGACAATGCGGCTCAATACGTATGAGTTCATCCGCCGCTTCCTGATGCACGTCCTGCCAAACCGGTTCCATCGCATGCGCCATTACGGCTTCCTGGCAGGTGCCGGTCGCAAAGAGGCTTTGCCCCAATGCAATCCATGCGTCGCAACGGGGGCCAAACCGACGCAGTAAGGCCGATAAACGAGACCAACCCCATGCCAAAGGCACCGGCGCGGAGCCTCCAAACTCAGAAAAACCCGCGAAACTCTGACCGATATTATGGATCGATGTCTGCGCTTTCCCCATGGCACGGCGCTTCCATCCCGTGGCTTCCACCGTGTCAGATTGGTTAACGCGGTCCACACCGCATGACACGAGCCTAACCAACTGATCCAAATGGAAAAATATTGATAAAACGGGCTTTCGCTGCGGCTGCGCCAGGATCAGTTTTGATGATTTAGCGGCGTCGAAACCGGTCCTTTTCGCCGGTGTTAGAAACTGTTGAGTCTTGGCAAAGAGTGCTGCCTTCGGCGCTGTTAATTGGAAGCCGCACTCTTTTTTATTGATGGATCGAGCGAGAGCCTCTCTTAGAGCTCAAGACCAAACGTAATTGCGTCAATCAGCTGCAAGTGCGCAGTGGTGCGATCCGCGCCTTTCGGGTCCGTGCAGATCGGGTCGTCCTGCTCCTCTTCAAGCAACGCGGCGGCACCAGGTTTGCAGGTGCCGAGGAACGTGAAGTGGTTTGCCGCTGCAATCTCAACGTATGTTGCATCGGGCAACCTGTTCGCGAGGTCATTTCCATCCGGTCCCACGTCAACAGCTCCGAGTCTGTCTGCATCACCCAGGTTGATGAGAGTAATCCCCGCCAAAGCGCCCTGGAGCGTCCCTGGATCAGCGGCACCGCCAAAGCCGGGGTCGACAATCACGGCCCGTGAGATGCGCGGGTCGCGTGCATCCGCTTCGAAACCGGGGTAGTCGGCAAACCGTACTCCGCCACGGCGGAAGAAAACGCAATCAGCAGCATCGGGACCAGTGCTGCAATTCGTGTCTTGCGCAGCACCATCGAAGCGGACGCCGGCCATCCCGAGAGCGGTGGTCCCGCCCAAGGAGAATCCGACGACGCCAATCCGATCTGGATCGATGAATGGCGCAAAAGCAGGGTCAGCGAGGATCATGTCGAGCGCGGCCGTCAGGTCATTTGCGCGCGCGCCCAGATCAACCGATCGGCGAGGGGAACTATCGCCGCTTGTGGATCCCGGATGGTTCACCGCCAAAACAATTGCCCCGTTCGCGACAAGGCCGCTTGTCAGCCATCCCAGGCTATCGGAATTACCGCCTGATCCATGGGACAAAAGTACAAGCGGATGCTCTCCCTGTGCAATGGCGGGGCCAATGAACGCGAAGGTCGGGTCGAAGATCGGACCATCGCCGACAGGCGCGCGATATGTGGGGTTCGCTGCCGGATACCAAATCGAGGCGGCGATGGGGCTGGCGCGGTGGTCGGCTGTCAGATCGAACCGGTCGTAACCGGGCAGCATATCCGCCGCAACCGGAGCCGCGATTGGCAATCCAAGCATGGTGAGAAGGGCAAGGCGTTTCATGGGAACCTCCGTTTTTGAACGCATGCCAATTGATGTGCGGACAACGGCAGTTTATCGCGTCCTATTTTCGGGATTCAGGTCGTCACAATCCGGATTTTGGACAATAGTCGTGGCATGCCCATGCTCCCGATCCCTGCTTTTGCAGCCATTGTCCTCGCCTATCTTGCCGCTCGCACCTTTATGTCAGAGGGCAGGCCGCTGCTTGTCGCCTTCCTTACCGCCTGCGCGGTTCAATCTCTTCTGGTCGCTCTGGTTCTGGGCTACGACATTGCGTGGCTCAGACCCATTTTGCCAGTCAGTGCCACGGTCATCCCGCCGCTCGCCTGGATCACATTGCAGGATGCCCTGATCAGCCGGATATCGCTGCGTCAAACCGTGCTGCACGGCGCGGCCCCGTCATTTACACTGTTCTGTCGTGTCTTCGCGCCCGAGACGACGGATATCGTCGTGCCGCTAGTCTTTACGGGCTATGGCTGCGCGATCCTATATCTGTTGCACAGCGCCACAGACATGCCCCTTGCCCGGCTGGACGCCGGGCGAGTCCCTAAGGTTCTTTGGCAGGTCCTGGGCTGGGCGTTGATTGCTTCCGCCCTCAGCGACGTTCTCATCGCGGTCGCCTTCATGACGGGCAACGAAAAATGGGCTGGATGGCTGATCACCTTCTCTTCGTCTCTGGTGCTTGTGCTTTTGGGGTTGCTCAGTGGCAGCCCCTCTGCAGCGGGTGTGGTTGGCGAAGACCCAGATGAGCCAGCTCCACGCCCCAGAGAGACGAGTAAAGAGGACATCGAAATCCTGGAAGTGCTTGAGACGTTTTTGAGGCGCGAGCCCATGCATCTTGATCCCAACCTGAGCTTGTCGCGGCTTTCGCGCCGCTTGCATCTGCCGGAGAAGCGCCTTTCGATGGCCGTCAACCGCGCGACCGGTGCCAATGTCTCTCGCTACATCAATAGCTGGCGCATTCGTCATGCCTGCAAGCTTATCGAGGATGGTGCAACCGTCACCGATGCGATGCTGGACAGCGGTTTCAACACCAAATCGAACTTCAATCGGGAATTTGTACGAGAGACCGGCGTTCCGCCGAGCCAATGGAAACGCGGAGTGCAACCATCTGCAAATGTGGCGCGGATTTTCGACGCGGGCAAAGGTGTTTGAACCGGTAAGCGTTTGAACATTATCCCCCTGCAAGCCGCCAGGCGCAAGAAACGGCCCTTTTGCCACGCACAGCCTGAAGCCCGAAGTCTCGGGAAAATCTCGCGCCACAACCCTGTGGCAAAACCTCGTTTGGTTTTAGCATGTTTTAGGCTGCCGACGGCCAACCTGTCATTCGTCGCCCCGCAGCATCCCTACACGTTGGGCTCAAACTGTTCGTCTGGAGCACCTTTCGCGAACGGCTGGTTTTGCGCTCCGCTGCCTCCGGTGCAACCCGCAGCATCCCATGAAGCAACTTGGCTCTGCCGAGCGTCCGCGTCCGGGGAAATGACCATGGAGTTTCGCACCAGCAGCATCCTTGGCGCGGCACCACATATCTACGACAGCTTTGGGCTGCGTCCTTCCCTTAGCTGAGTATCCATTGGGGTACTGGACTGTGACTTTATCGACTAATTCAGAGACCGAATCATCACCGTGAACTGCAGCGCCCTTCCTGCGCTGGAAGGTTTGTGGCTTTTTCCGAAGCTCGGGAATCCATCCTCTGGATTGACGGAAAAGACCTCTTAAAAGCGCTGATTTGTGCTCCCGACGCATGATTGCCGCCTTGACGCGGTCGGGTCCTTTCGGAAGAAATAACCGCATGGCGTTTATGGCACATATTCTTCGGCTGATCAGGGTGACTGCTACATGTGCAGTGATCATTGTGCTGGGTTTTTCGCTGCCATCCGCCGCGCATACTGTCGCGGGGCACCACGGCAATACGCTGACTGCGCAAAGTGCTAGCAACCACGGCGACGTTGCCGTGATCGCCGCGGCGCAAGACGTTTCCACGGCCGGGGCGCATGATCCCCAGGAGGCGTCGCAAAATGCTGCCGACACTGGAAACTGTTGCCTAGGCGCCTGTATGGCGGTTGGCGTGATCTCCCTGGAGTCGGCGGAAATCGCCCTCAAGCGCCCAGTGCGCTGGCGGCAAGCAGCTTCGCAGCTGCCGTCCCAGCAACTTAACTCCCTGCTGCGTCCTCCGAAAGCCTGAAACATCTGAACCGTTTTTAACGGCCGCTAATCACTCCTGCACATCCATGCAGGAGCCGCGCAGATATTTCTCAGGAAAAACACATGAAATCTCTCTTACTGGCCGGGGCGGGCGCCCTGCTGCTGGGGGCGTGCGCCAAGTCACCGGCGGCGCTGCCCGATACCGCAGACTTGCAACGTGCCGCCGCGCCCTCCGGCCCCTACCGGTCCCTGAATTACCAGTCCCCTTTCAGGGGATTTGAAAACCACACGCCCCGCGGCCCTGCGTCCTGGCGCGGTGTCAACGGGCAGCAGCAGGAGAACCACTGATGACAGTGAAAACTTGGCGCGTTCTTTTGGCGTCGCCCCTGGTGCTGGCCGCCTGTTCGGCGGCGGTGCCGGAAAAATATACCAGCCCGCAGGCCGGGTTTCAGGAGGTCGCCAGCCAAACCGCGGCCGCAATCGGCAAGCGTACCGCCTTTGCCCAGACACAGGCCCAGAACGAGGCGCTGGCGAAAGAAGTCCGGCAGTTGGTGCAGGGCAAGACAATCTCTGCTGATACCGCGGTGCAGGCGGCGCTTTTGAACAATAAAGGCCTGCAGGCGTCTTATGCCGCAGTCGGGCTGTCGGCGGCGGAGGCCTGGCAGCAGATGACGCCGGAGAACCCGGTGGTCTCGATCGGCTTGATGGGGATCGGCGCGCCGGAACTGGGCCTGTACCGGGCTCTGGAATCCACCATCGCCGTGAACCTGCTGGACGTGAAGACCCGCAAGCAGCGCATCGCCGTGGCTGAGACGCAGTTTCAGCAGGCGCAGCTGAATGCGGTGAACGATACGCTGGCATTGGCGGGGCAGACCCGGCTGGCCTGGATCAATGCCGTGGCAGCCTTTGAGCGGCTGAGCTATCTGCGCCAGGCTGGCGAGACAGCAGCGGCGGGGGCAGAGCTGGCCAGCCAGCTGGGTAGGACCGGCGCGCTGAACAAGGCGAGCCAAGCGCGGGAATTCGCCTTTAACGCGGAGCTTGCAGGGCAGGTGGCCCGCGCCCGGCTGGAGGCAAAGCTTGCCAAGGAGGAGCTGACCCGGCTGATGGGGTTGTGGGGCAGCGATGCCGATTACTATGTGCCCGATGCGCTGCCGCCGCTGCCCAAATCGCTGAGCAAAGTGTCGGCAATCGAAAAGGCAGCGCTGCAGAACCGGGTAGACCTGCAGGTGGCCAAGCTGGGGCTGGAAGCGCAGGCCCGGGCTTTTGGCCTGACAGACCGGACCCGGCTGGTCACTGACCTGGAACTGATTGCCGGGGTGGAGTCCGAGCGCGAGTGGGAGGACGGGGTGACAGACACCGAAACCCTGCCGCAGCTGGAACTGGAGTTCGCCATCCCGGTTTTCGACACCGGCAAGGCGCGGATGCGTAAGGCGGAGCTGTCCTACATGCAGGCGGCCAATGCGCTGGCGGAACGGGCGGTCACTGTCCGCTCAGAAGCCCGCAGCGCAGAGCTGGCCTATCACTCCTCTTACGAGATTGCGCGCCACTACCGCGACGTGCTGGTGCCGCTGCGCCGGACAATCGAGGAGGAAGGGCTGCTCAGCTACAACGGCATGATCACCAGCACCTTCGAACTGCTGACAGACGTGCGCGAAAAGCTGGCGGGCTCGCTGGAAGCGGCCAACGCCAAGCGCGATTTCTGGCTGGCGCAGGCCAATGTAGGTGCCGCGATCTATGGCGGCGGCACGGGGTCCGCTCCGCAGGGCGGCAGCGCCGAGATCGCTGCTGGCGGCGGCGCAGGCCATTGAAAGGATCAAATGACATGATGAACAGACGTCAAATGCTTGGAGTTGGCGCGGCGGGGGCTGCGCTGGTGTCCAGCCAGGCTTGGGGCAAGACCGCGAACATGGGCCTGCCCGAGGCCGCCAGGATGGACAGCGCGGCAACCCAGCCGCCGCTGGCCCCAACCACCGGGCCGGACTACAACCCGGTGGTCACCCTGAACGGCTGGACGCTGCCGTTCCGGATGAACAACGGAGTGAAGGAATTCCACCTGGTGGCCGAGCCGGTCGAGCGCGAGCTGGCCGACGGCATGATCGCCCACCTGTGGGGTTACAACGGCCAGTCCATCGGCCCCACCATCGAGGCGGTGGAGGGCGACCGGGTGCGGATCTTCGTCACCAACAAGCTGCCGGAGCATACCACGGTACATTGGCACGGGCTGATCCTGCCTTCCGGTATGGACGGGGTTGCGGGCCTCAGCCATCCCGGCATCCCGCCCGGCAAGACCTTTGTCTATGAGTTCGACCTGATCAAATCCGGCACCTTCATGTACCACCCGCATGGCGATGAGATGGTGCAGATGGCGATGGGCATGATGGGGATGTTCATCGTGCATCCCAAGGACCCCGCCTTCATGCCCGTCGACCGTGATTTCCTGATCATGCTGAACGCCTTCGACATCGACCCCGGCTCTTATGTGCCGCGGGTGATGGAGATGACGGATTTCAACTTGTGGTGCTGGAACAGCCGGATCTTCCCGGACATCGACCCGCTGGTGGTCAATCAGGGCGACCGGGTGCGGGTCAGGACCGGCAACCTGACCATGACCAACCATCCGATCCACATGCACGGCTACGACTTTGAGGTCACTTGTACCGACGGCGGCTGGGTTCCGGAAAGCGCCCGCTGGCCGGAGGTGTCGATCGACATTCCCGTCGGCGCCATGCGTGCCTATGAGTTCGACGCGGTGCATCCGGGCGACTGGGCGATCCACTGCCACAAGTCCCACCACACGATGAACGCCATGGGCCACGACATTCCGACCTTCATCGGGGCCGACAAGCGCAAGCTGACCGGTCAGATCCGCAAGCTGCAGCCAGAATACATGCCGATGGGCACCTCAGGCATGGCGGATATGGGTGAGATGTCGATGCCGCTGCCCGACAACACCGTGCCGATGATGGCCGGTTGGGGGCCTTACGGGCCGCTGGAAATGGGCGGCATGTTCTCGGTCGTGAAGGTGCGCGAGGGCATCGGCGCAGACGACTACAGCGATCCCGGCTGGTACGAGAACCCGCCCGGCACCCAGGCCTATGAGTGGACCGGACAGCTCCCGGAGACTGCCCGCGTCGAAGACGCACAGACGCGCATTACCCCCAAACCACCCGTCAAGGGCTGACCAGCCCTTGACCTTAACCAAACCTAATAAGGAAACAAACATGAACAAAGCTCTTTACACCGCCCTTCTTTGCCTACTTCCCGCAGCTCCGGTCTTTGCCGATGGAACACACGGCGGCGGCCATGATGGCGGTATGGAAGTTGGCAAGCCCGGCGACCTGTCCCGCACGGACCGCGAGGTCGCCGTCACCATGATGGAAACCGATGACGGGGAGATGCTGTTTGAGCCTTCCAGCTTTTCTTTTGTTAAGAATGAGACGGTGAAATTTGTGATTACCAACGCCGGTGAGCTGGAGCATGAGTTTGTGCTGGATACGGCAGAGCGTAATGTTCGGCACAAGGCGATGATGGCCGAAATGGAGATGGAACATGATGATCCGAACTCGGTGCGCCTAGATCCGGGTGCAAGCGGAGAGGTCATCTGGACCTTCTCCAATGCAGGCACATTCGAGTTCGCATGCCTGATCCCTGGTCATTATGAATCGGGCATGCACGGGCCGGTTGCCGTGCTGGCTGATAGCGCAGGTAGCTTCACCAAGGGCACGGTAAAAAAGCTCGATACCAAATCTGGCAAGGTTACCATCATCCATGAGGAACTGGTGAACCTGGAGATGCCCGCGATGACCATGGTGTTTCGGGTAGCGGATCAGGCGATGCTGGACCAGCTCGAGGTTGGCGATGCCATCGAGTTCGTTGCCGAGCGGATCCAGGGCAAGCTTACCGTGACGGCCCTGAACTAAGTTAGGCGGGAGGCGGGCCATCCCGCTTCCCGTGTTTTCCAGCAGAGAATTCTATGCCCAAATTTCACAGTCTAGCGCATGATGCAGCGGC
Organism: Phaeobacter sp. JH20_02; assembly: GCF_048056915.1. Classification (NCBI taxonomy): domain Bacteria; kingdom Pseudomonadati; phylum Pseudomonadota; class Alphaproteobacteria; order Rhodobacterales; family Roseobacteraceae; genus Phaeobacter; species Phaeobacter sp. JH20_02. The sequence goes on from NZ_JAYMVP010000022.1 coordinate 702,100, forward strand.
GGCACTTGGCTTCAGCTATGACAGCAGCGCGCCGGCCTGGCTGCATCCGGTGATGCATCTGGTGCTGGTTCTCGCCCCGGCACTGCTGGCAGCAACCTTGGCGGTTCAGGCGGCCTTGCTGCTGCGCAGGCATCTTCGGACCGTCGTGTCACCTGATGAAGCGATACCGGGGCAGGCAGCCGGAATTCGGGCCAGTCTTCCGCGCCATATCCTGACCGCCACCGGACGGCAGCAGGCAGTCCTGGTTGTGCTGAGCCTGACCGCCATGCCCACCCTCTACCTGACACTTGAACTGCCCAAGCAGATCGTGAACCGTGTTTTTGAAAGCCAAGACGGGACGGTTGCGGTCCTGGGATATGACCTCCCGCAAATCTCGCTGCTGTTTGTGCTTTGCGGCGCCTATCTGGCGGTTATATCGCTCAACGGCCTCAATAAATACTGGCTGAACATCTGCAAGGGTCGGGTCGCCGAGAGCTTCGTGCGCCGGCTCCGCCTTGCAGTCTACCGCCAGTGGCGACGAAAGCACCCCGCGCAGCGCCAGGCTGCCATCATGCCAGTACTTGGTCCCGAGGTTGAGCCTGTCGGCGGCTTTGCCTCCGAACTGCTGGCAGTCCCGCTGCTTCAAGGCGGAACCCTCGCGACAATCCTTCTGTTCATGTTCGTGCAGGATCCGATCCTCGCGGCTGCTGCGCTCACAGTGCTCCCTTTGCAACTGATCATCGTGCCGCGACTGCAGCGGCGGGTAAATGCGGTATCCCGCAAACGAATCCGCGAGATGCGCCTGCTTGGTGGCCATCTGGACTTGCAACTGCGGGAGTTGGGCTCCGGCGTTCTGCCGGTTGCGCAGAGCTTCCGCCAACTGCAGGATCTGCGACTGCAGATCCACCGGCTGAAGTTCCTTGCCAAGGCCATCAACAACTTCCTGACAGCCTTGACCCCGTTCCTGTTCTATTCCCTGGGCGGCTATTTTGTTTTGCAGGAGCGCGTCTCGCTGGGTGCGCTTGTGGCGATGCTATCGGCACACAAGGAGTTTTCCTCACTGCTGAAGGATCTGTTCCGTTTCTACCAGCAAAGCGAGGATGTGCGGATCCGCTACCAGGAAATTCGCGCCTTCGCGGCGCTTTCCGGCGGGATACTGAGACCAGCGCCTGACTTCCAAAGATGAAAGAACTTCTCATGAACAAAATCACCACGATCATTGTTGCTGCGACCTGTGCAGCGGGAGCGACCTATTTCGTACTTCGCAGCGCTGGCGGAAACGATGCGGCCCTGCAGGGTTCCGTTTTGGAATACGGTGCCCCCCTTACGGACGTTCAGCTGCCGCACGACTTGAGCCAGACTGCAGCAATCGGCAAACGCGCCTTTGATGCGGTCTGCGCCGAGTGCCATGGTACGAATGCCGCAGGACGAAACGGGATTGGGCCGCCGCTGGTCCATAACATCTATGAACCATCTCACCATGGTGACGCTGCCTTCCTGCTCGCCGTCCGCAACGGAGTGCGGGCACACCACTGGGATTTTGGCAGCATGCCGCCGCAGCAGGGGCTTACTGATGGCGACGTCAGTGGCATCATCCGCTATGTGCGGGAACTGCAGGAAGCAAATGGTATCCGCTAGCTAGGGTCAGGCCCCATTGATTTCCGCTTGGCTGGATGGTTCACGGTTCGAAAACGAGCGGTGAACATGTCTGATCTTTTCTGGCTGAGGGACGCGCAGGTGGCGCGCCGTGAGCCTTATTCTCCGAAGTCCCACGGCGAACCACGCGTTGATGACGGGCCGGTGCTGAGTGGGATTATCTTCATTAATCGCAGTGGCTTACGATGGCGCGATGCGCCTACAGCATATGGCCCGCAGAACACCCTCTACAACCGTTGGAAGCGGTGGAGCGACAAGGGCATTTTCGCTCGGATGATGGTCGGCTTGGCCGCCGAGGATGGCGAACAGAAGACCGTGATGATCCCCTCTCATTGATTGCTGCGTAATCAACTGCCGGGCAGTGGACGCGACGTATCTGAAGGCCCACCGGACAGCGACCAGCATGGGCGTCAAAAAGGGGGGCGTCGACGTCTGATTGGTCGGACCACGGGTGGCATGAACACCAAGCTGCATGCCATCCGCGATAGCCAGGGCCGACCGCTCAACCTGTTCGTCACGGCCGGTCAGGTCAGCGACTACATTGGCGCACGGGCATCGCTGAGCAGCCTGCCTGATGCCGACCGGCTGCTTGGGGACCGCGGATATGACGCTGATTGATTCAGAGATGTGTTGAAAGACAAAGGGATACGCGCATGTAAAAGGATGCTGCGCGCAGGGCGAAAGCCTGCTATGTGACTTGTTATTAAGGGGAAAATTGTGACTACATGACTGAGCTGAACACAATAGAAGAACATGACGCATTTCTTGTTCGGAAATTGCCTCTTTGGGTGAAGTTACGTTTTGTGCGCCACGAGGCTTGGGTGCTCAAGGTCGCAAGGAGAGTGCCTCTCCTGGCTATATTCGCCTTCGGAACGCTCTGGATTTGGTTCTTTTTACCCATGATCCCTGTTGGCATTCTGTCCGTCCTCCTGCTTGAGAAAACGGGTATTTTCGGAGCAATCGTCAACATGGTTCTGGGCATCGGAGTGTTGGTGCTCTTCGCCCCATGGTTCTTTCGTTGGTATTTTATCTGTGCAGGCTTGATGTGGGGGCGCACCAGGATGGCGCAATCTAAAGAGGATGAGGTTTCAGATCGCATTATGCGGCTCACAAGATCGAAAGCCGCACGAGAAACCTGATGATTGCTTTTCAGCCAAATGGTCGATGCAACTAAGGTTGCAAAGTTGTGGCAATCAATCAGGACTGCAAGCGCTCTTAACCTCCAAAACTATCGAACTGAAAAATAAATGATTCTTGCGGCACAAAACATCTTCGCGGCGGCAAAGATCAAACGCCCAACACGCTTTACAGACATTGCTTGATTTTTTATGCGTTGGCCATAAGAGCCCGGCGCGCTCCCTCTGGGAGCGATCTTTGGGGGAGTTTCCGAACTCCAAGCAGCGCCTGCACCGGAGGGGAAGCGCTTCGGCGCCTAGCCGGCGGTGATCTGCATCACGATGCAGGTTGTGGAGCCGGTGGCATAGAGGCGGCCATCCGCAAGCCCGCGCAACTCACCATGGGCGACACCGGTCGAGCGCCCGACATGGTCGGTCATCCCGATACATTCGATTTCAGTGCCGAGTGGGATGGAACGCAGGATATTTACCTTGAATTCCAGCGTGGTATAGGCTGCTCCCTTCGGTACGCGGGTCATCACTGCGCAGGCCATGGCGCTGTCCAGCAGGGTGCCGTACCAGCCGCCGTGGACCGTGCCCATTGGATTGGTCACAGCAAATTCCGGGGTGCCGCGAAACACCACTTTGCCTGCCTCGACGCTGTGCAGGTGGTAGCCCAGTGTCTCGCCAATGGGCGGACCGGGCAGGCGACCTGCGAGAATGCCCTGCATGAAGTCCAGCCCGGACATGCCGGTGATGTCCTCGGGGCGCAGCAGGTCGTCCGGGCCGGTCGCGCGGCGCAGAGGGGAAGCGGCTGCGGCGGTGGTGGAGGACGTCTTGGCCGACGTTTCGGGCGAACTTATGGGTGAGGTCATGCAGAAATCCTGATCCGGTCGGCAAAGACGATGCCCCTGCCGACAGCGGCAGGGGCGACCAGATCAAAGGCTAGGAGGACAGCGGTGGCAGGACAAGCGCTACGCCACGTTCTCCAGCGAGACCGTTGGTGTGATGCCGAGCGCAAAGCAGACATCGCGGGTCAGCTCGGGCCGGTTCAGCGTGTAGAAATGCAGCTTGTCAACGCCGTTGTCCATCAGATCGGAGCAGAGCTCGGTGCACAGCGCCGTGGCGAGAAGGTCCTCGCGCCCATCGCGGATCGCCTTGTCAAAGGCATCGTCGATCCAGGCCGGAATATTGGTGCCACAGCGTTTGGCAAAATTGCGCGCGCCCTTCCAGTTTTCGATGGGCAGGATACCGGGCGTGATGCGGCTGGTGTCGATCCCGGCCTTGGCGCAGTCATCGCGAAAGCGCAGGAATGTATCGGCTTCAAAGAAGAACTGGGTCAGCGCCTCATCGGCGCCAGCGTCCAGTTTGCGCTTCAGCCAGTCGACATCCGCACGCGCGCTAGTGGCCTCCGGGTGGCGGTCGGGATAGGCGCCGACGCGGATCGAGAACTGATCGCGTTCTGCCAGCGCCGAGATCAGCTCGACCGAATTGGCAAAACCCTCGGGGTGGGGTTCAAACCCGGCGGAGCCTTTTGGCGGATCGCCACGCAGGGCAACGATTTCGCGCACGCCGGCCTCGGCAAACTGGTCGGCAATCTCCATGGTCTCGGATTTGCTGGCGTTCACGCAGGTCAGATGCGCAGCCACATTGAGACCGGAGGATTTATGCAGCGTTGCCACCGCATCGCGGGTCAGGTCGCGGGTGGTGCCGCCGGCCCCATAGGTGACGGAGACAAAGCGGGGCGCCAGCGGCGCCAGTGTCTGAACCGTATCCCAGAGCCGGAAAGAGGCCTCCAGCGACTGCGGCGGGAAGAATTCAAAAGAGATGTCAGGGGTCGTCATTTTCAAAAGCGCTCCGCATGATTTCATCTCTTGTTGCATAGCGTCTATTGTGAAACAATTTCATAATACTCAAGAACAACATGAGCGACACGATAGATGCACATCGAATTTCGTCACCTGCGCACCATCAAGGCCATACATCAGGAAGGCGGGTTGGCGCGGGCGGCCGATCAGCTGAATATCACTCAGAGTGCGCTGAGCCATCAGATCAAGGGGCTGGAGGATCAGGCGGGGGTCGAACTGTTCCTGCGCCGCTCCAAGCCGATGAAACTGTCGGCGGCGGGGCTGCGGCTGCTGCGGCTGGCGGATCAGGTGCTGCCACAGGTGGAGGCGATGCAGGCGGAATTCTCGGCCCTGCGTGACGGAAACACCGGGCGGATGTATATCGCCATCGAATGCCACGCCTGTTTTGAATGGCTGTTCCCCGTGCTGGAGGGGCTGCGCAAGAACTGGGCCGATGTCGATGTCGATATTCGCCCCGGCCTTGCCTTTGACGCGCTGCCTGCATTGCAAAAGGAGGAGGTCGATCTGGTGGTGTCCTCCGATCCAGAGGTGCTGCCGGGAATCGAATTTATCGAGTTGTTTGACTATAAACCGGTTTTTGTTGCCTCGGCGCTGCATCCGCTGGCTGAGAAACCCTATGTCGAGGCCGAGGATTTTCGCGGCGAGACCCTGATCACCTATCCGGTGGACAAGGCACGGCTGGATATCTTCAGCCAGCTGCTGACGCCTGCGGGCGTGGAACCTGCCGGCATCCGGCAGGTGGAGCTGACGGCGGTGATCCTGCTCTTGGTGGCGTCGAACCGGGGTGTTTCGGTGCTGCCGGACTGGGTGGTGCGGGAGGTCAAATATTCCTCCGACTATGTGACCCGGCCGCTGACTTCCAAAGGGATCACCCGCAGGCTTTATGCGGCGATCCGCAGTGAAGATCGTGAAAAACCCTATATGCAGGAGCTGATCCGACTGGCCAAGGTGGAGGCGCGCAGGCTGCAACAGCAGTAGTGCGCGAACACTGGCGGTGGCGCAGGGGGCAGAGCAGGGCATACCCATGCACCAGAGGCATAGCTCTCATGTGTCGTACTGGTGCGTTCAGGCCCCTATTGGGCCTTGGCAAGCGGCAATCAGGCGCGTATAGGCACGGTTTGACCGACATCTCCCCCTTTTCGCTCAGGAGTCTTTCGCATGATTGGCAGCGCAAACCTCAACATCATGATCAAAGCTGCCCGCAAGGCGGGGCGGTCGCTGGTCAAGGATTTTCGCGAAGTTGAAAACCTTCAGGTGTCGAGAAAGGGGGCAGGCGATTTTGTCTCCAAGGCCGATATCGCTGCCGAGAAGATCCTGAAAGAAGAGCTGATAGGTGCCCGCCCCACTTACGGCTGGCTGGCCGAAGAGGGTGGCGAAGAAGAAGGCGCAGATCCGACCCGCCGCTGGATCGTTGACCCGCTGGATGGCACCACCAACTTCCTGCACGGTCTGCCGCATTGGGCGATTTCCATCGCGCTGGAGCATAAGGGCAAGGTTGTCGCCGGTGTTGTGTATGATGCCGCCAAGGACGAGATGTTCTTTGCCGAAAAAGGTGCTGGCGCTTGGATGAATGACACCCGGATCCGGGTCTCGGGCCGTCATCGCATGATCGAGTCGATCTTTGCGACGGGGCTGCCGTTTGCCGGTCGTTCCGACCTGCCTGCGACCCTGCAGGATCTGGCGCGTCTGATGCCTGCCTGCGCCGGTGTGCGTCGCTGGGGCGCGGCTGCGCTGGATCTGGCCTATGTGGCGGCGGGCCGCTACGAGGGCTACTGGGAGCGCCGCCTGAATGCCTGGGATCTGGCTGCGGGTGTGATCATCGTGCAGGAGGCAGGCGGCCTTATCGAAGCGGTGAACCCCGAGGATGATATCCTTACCTCCGGCGATGTGCTCTGCGCCAATGAGTCGATTTACGACAGCTTTGCCAAGGTGATCCGGGGCTGATGCCGCCCCGGTTTTTTCGCTGGATTTGACGTATTGAAACGCGGCCCCTCGGGTCGCGTTTTTGTTTTGCGGCTGATCCGCGGCGTCTGCCTAGCGGTCAGAGGGGTGATTCACCCCGTCGTGCCAGGGAATGTCACCATAGGTTTCGGCGTGGGTGCGCGGGTTGCCACCGTCGATACAGCCCAGATTGATCCCGCATTCTGCCGGATCGGAACGGCGCTGGTGATAGACGTAGATGCCGCATGTCTTGCAGAAATAGTGTTTCGCCGTATGGCTGCCCCAAGTGTAGAGGCTGAGATTTTCGGCGCCTTTGAGAATGGTCAGGCTGGCGGTGCGCGCGGTCACTGCCGCGGCCCCGCGACGGATGCAGAAGGAGCAATTGCAACGGCTGGCTGAGGCGAGCCCGTCAGGCAGCTCGGCTCTGATTACAACGGCGCCGCAATGACAGCTTGCCTGCCAGGGCTGGGCGCCGTTCTGCGGCGTGGCGGAGGTGGATGCGGACATCTGCTGCGGCCCTTTGTTTGAGATTGCGATATCTGGACGGCTACTTGCCCCAGGGGGTGTTGCGCCGGTTGGGGGCGGATGGCCTGCGCTGCACGCGTGGGATGCGGCTGTCGGTATAGCTGACCTCGGGATGAGGTGGATGGCCGTGGGTCTTGCCCCAGTACACCGGCCCGCCGCGCCTGAGCCAGAGCGGTAGTGTCAATACCAGCCCGACGCCGAAACCGCCGGCATGCGCCCAATAGGCGACGCCGCCTGCCTGAGGGTCAGAGCCGATCCCGCCGAGGAACTGCATGCCCAGCCAGACGCCCAGCATGACGAAGGCAGGGATCGAGAAGACGCGGAAATAGATGATCAGGATCAACAGGATATCGACGCGCGCCCGTGGGAACAGCAGTAGGTAGCCGCCCATGACACCGGCAATGGCGCCGGAGGCCCCGACCAGCGGCACCAGCGAGTCCGGGGCACTTGCGACATGGACCAGCCCGGCGCCGATACCGGAAACAAGGTAGAAGGCGAGAAAGGTGAAATGCCCCATCTCGTCCTCCATATTGTCGCCAAAGATCCATAAAAACAGCATGTTGCCGCCCAGGTGCATCCAGCTGCCATGCAGAAAGGTCGAGGTGAGCAGGGTTTTCCAGTCATAGCCTGCCATGATCTCCGCCGGCAGCAACGCATAGGCGTTGTAGAGCGCGGTCAGGCGGCGCGGGCTGTCATAGCCAAAGTAGGTCAGCGCAAAGATCGCGATATTCGCAACCATGAGCGCATAGGTCACATAGGGCGTGCGCCCGGAGGGGTTGTGGTCACGGATTGGAAACATGGGGGAACGCTGGGCCGGATATGGCCCAGCGTCAAGAGTTTAGCCGGATATTGTGCGCATTGGCCTGACGCTCGCGGTCAGGACATCCCGCCAAGCAGGGCTGCGTTGCCGCCTGCGGCGGTGGTGTCGACGCAGACATGTCGTTCGGCCTGTACCCGTGCCACATCCGGCAGGCCGGGGATCAGCGGCAGGATTGGCCCGTTGCGTCGCGCCAGCCCAGTCTCAATCTCGCGCGCGGTTGCCTCATCACCCCACCAGATCACCCCGGAGATGCCCTCTGCGGTCAGAAGCAGGGGCATATCGCAGGGGCCGGTCGCTTCGATCGCGGTGCCGCCGAGCGCGTGAACGGCGCGGGCCTGGGCCGCCACGGCCTGTGGTCCCGGTCCCAGGCAGAGCAGCGGTGGGCGGGCCTGCTGCGACAGGCGGTTCGATTCGCCGGTCGGGCCGGGCAGGCTGGTGGTGGTCTGCTGCATTGGCTGACCTGTTGGCGCGGGCAGGGACACCATCGCTGCTGCACCGGCGGGCCAGCTGTCGGTGCTCTGCTGACGGTCAGGCGCACAGAAACGCGTCATGTAGAAGGGGCCACCGGCCTTGGGACCGGTGCCGGACAGGCCTTCGCCCCCAAAGGGCTGGCTGCCGACGATGGCACCGATCTGGTTGCGGTTCACATAGAGGTTGCCTGCGTGAATACGGTCGCAGACATATTGCACCCGGTCGTCGATCCGCGTGTGCAGGCCAAAGGTCAGCCCATAGCCGGTGGCATTTATATCGTTGATGATCCGGTCGAGATCCTGCGATCTGAAGCGGGCGACATGCAGGACCGGGCCAAAGATCTCCTGTTCCAGCGCGCTGATGCCGGAGACTTCGATCAGGGTTGGCGCCACGAAGGTGCCGCCCTGCGGTGCGGTCAGTTCCTTCAGCACCCGGCCCTCGGCGCGGGCGGTGTCGATATGGGCGAGAATACCGGCGCGGGCGGCCTCGTCGATCACTGGTCCGCTGTCGGTTGCCAGGTGCCAGGGATCGCCAAGCCGCAGGGCATCCATCGCGCCTTTGAGCATTTTCAACACGTTATCGGCGATATCTTCCTGGAGGTAGAGGCAACGCAGGGCCGAGCAGCGCTGACCTGCCGACTGAAAGGCGCTTTCGATGACGGCCTGAACGGCCTGTTCCGGCAGCGCGGTGCTGTCCACGATCATCGCGTTGAGACCACCGGTCTCGGCAATCAGAGGCGCGCCGGGACGCAGGTGCTCGGCCATGGCAGCGCGGATTTTCAGTGCGGTTGCAGTGGAGCCGGTGAAAGCGACGCCGCCGACGCGCGGATCTGAGGTCAGCGCGCCGCCAACAGCGCCGCCGCCGGGCAGCAGCTGCAACGCCTCTTTCGGGACGCCTGCCTCATGCAGCAGCGCGATGGCGCGATGGGCGATCAGCGGGGTCTGCTCGGCCGGTTTCGCGAGCACTGCATTGCCGGTTGCCAGGGCGGCTGCAATCTGGCCGGAGAAAATCGCCAGCGGGAAGTTCCAGGGCGAGATGCAGGTGAACACGCCGACCGGCGGCTCTGCTGGAATGCGGGCGGCGTAGTAGCGCAGGAAATCCACCGCTTCGCGCAGCTCGGCCACACAGTCGGGCAGCGTCTTGCCCGCTTCGCGCGTCAGCAGAGCAAACAGTTCGCCATAATTTGCCTCGTAGAGGTCGGCGGCCCGGTTCAGCACTTCGGCGCGGATGTCGGCGCTGGCTTGCCACGGGGCTGCGGCGCCGAGGGCCGCCTCGATTTCGGCCTGACCGGCGCTGTGCACCTGGCCTACCGTGGTGAGATCAGCCGGGTTGCGTACTGCGTCTTCGGTGGTGCTGGGGCTCGCGGGCGCCTTGGCCAGCAGGGGGGCTGCGGTCCAGCTGTGGCTCTTCCAAGGCGCGCGGGCGGCGTCGATCGCCGCAAGGGTGGGGGCGTGGCCCAGATCGAACCCGGTGGAGTTCGGCCGCTCCGGCTGGAACAGCTCCGGTCCGCTGCGCAGGTTCGCAGTCAGATCCTCGACCTGATCGAAGGGATCGGCGGCGACCACTTCGGGAGGCACGTTTTCATCAACGATCTGGTTCACAAAGGAGCTGTTGGCGCCATTCTCCAGCAGACGGCGGACCAGATAGGCCAGCAGGTCGCGATGGGCGCCAACCGGCGCATAGATCCGGCAGTGGGTGCGGTTCTGTTCCAGCACCATCTGATGCAGGGTCTCGCCCATACCATGCAGGCGCTGAAACTCATAGGCGCCTTTGTCGGTGTCCTTGGCCATATGCAGAATGGCTGCGACGGTATGGGCGTTATGGGTGGCAAACTGCGGGTAGATCCGGTCAGTCATCGACAACAGTTTGCGGGCGTTGGCGATGTAGGACACATCGGTCAGCGATTTATGGGTGTAGACGGGGAACCCATCGACGCCCTCGACCTGGGCGCGCTTTACCTCGGTGTCCCAATAGGCGCCTTTGACAAGGCGGACCATCAGGCGGCGGTCATAGCGGTTGGCCATATCATAGAGGGCATCCAGCGCCACTCCGGTGCGCGGTCCATAGGCCTGCACCACCACACCAAACCCATCCCAGCCAGCAAGCGCGGGATCGGAGATCACCTCTTCGATCACCTCAAGCGACAGGGACAGGCGGTCGGCCTCTTCGGCGTCGACGTTCAGCCCCATGCCGGCGGCCTTGGCCAGCAGCGCCAGCGCCTGCAGGCGCGGCACCAGTTCCTCCATGACGCGGGTTTCCTGCGCCAGTTCGTAGCGCGGATGCAGCGCCGAGAGTTTGACCGAGATACCGGGGTTCTGGCGGATATCCTCGCTGTCGCAGGCGGCGGCGATGGCCGAAATCGCGCGGGAATAGGCCAGGTGATAGCGGGCGGCATCCGCTTCGGTGCGGGCGGCCTCTCCCAGCATGTCGTAGGAATAGGTGTAGCCTTTGGCTTCCATCCCGGCGGCGCGTTTCATGGCCCCTTCAATGGTCTCGCCCAGCACGAACTGGCGACCCATTTCCTTCATCGCGCGGCTGACGGCGGTGCGGATCACCGGTTCGCCCAGACGTTTGATGGCGCCGCGCAGCGCCGAGACCGGGCTGCGTTTTTCGTCAAGCACCTTGCCGGTCAGCATGAGGGCCCAGGTCGACGCATTGACCAAAGAGGAGGTGGATTTGCCCAGATGCTTGCCCCATTCCGACGGCGCGATCTTATCCTCGATCAGCGCGTCGATGGTGTCGGCGTCGGGCACCCGCAAGAGCGCCTCGGCCAGGCACATCAGGGCAACGCCCTCGTCGGTGGAAAGACCGTATTCGGCGAGAAATACTTCCATCAGGCCGGGCGAGGAATGGCCCCGGATGTCGCGCACCAGGGCGGCGGCATTGGCGCAGATGGTGCGACGGTCCGCAGCGCTGAGATCGGCCAGCGCAAACAGCCGGTCGCGCATCTGAGCCTGATCAACATAGGTGCCCGCGTCGATGCGGTAGCGCAGCGCCTCCGCGTGGTCCGCAGTCTGTGCGGAGGACAGGGGGGGCGTGGGCCGGGATTGGGTCGCTGTCATTTTAGGGAACTCTCCGAAGGAACCACAGGTCGTGCCGTGGTTGGTCTATCCGCATATGATATCGCGAAATTGCCGGGACAATCGCCCTATGTTGTGCAATCAATAGGCATAACGCCCAAAAAAGGATCTCAGGACAATGCAAATAGACTTTCCGGGCATGGATCGGTTCGATCAGGCGATTCTGGAGGCGCTTGGAGAGGATGGCCGCATGTCCATCGCGGATCTGGCGCGGCGGATCGGCCTGTCCAAAACGCCGACACAGGCGCGGCTGCGGCGGTTGGAGACCGAGGGCTTCATTACAGGCTATCGGGCGCTGATCGATCCGATCCGGCTGGGCCTGGATCACGTCGCCTTTGTCGAGGTGAAGCTGACCGATACCCGAGAGGAGGCGCTGGCGAAATTCAATGCGGCGCTGGCGCGGGTGCCCGAGATCGAACAGGCCCATCTGATGGCCTCGCATTTCGACTATCTGCTAAAGGTGCGGACGCGGTCGATGTCGGCTTATCGTGCGGTGCTGGGCGAGAAGATTTCGGCGCTGCCGCATGTCGCGTCGACTTCCACCTATGTCGCCATGCAGGCAGTAATTGAGGATAGCGCGCTGCTGCCGTGACCCCCCAAGTCGTGACGTCCACGCGAAATCGTGACTTGTCCGGCGATCGCTTTGCGGCAGAATAGGGGGATGCGACAGTCTTGGATTGCCCCGTTTCTAGCTCTTGGCCTCGCGGCCGCTGCACCCTTTGCTCTGGCCGAGGGGGCGGGCCAGGCGAGAGAAGCCGAGGCGGCCGGGGCCTGTCCTGCCGCACCGGATCACCGTAATGCGGTCGAAGGGCTGATCCGCCGCGTGCAGGCGGCAAGCGATGAGATGACGGCGCAGGCCATTTCCAACCAGTTCTGGCAATATTGGGCAGATGCACCCAATGCTCAGGCGCAGGCGCTGCTGGATCGGGGGATGACCCGGCGCTCGGCCTTTGACTTTCTCGGTGCACTGGAGGCATTTGACAGGTTGGTCGCCTACTGCCCGGATTACGCCGAGGGCTACAATCAGCGCGCTTTTGTCCATTATCTGCGGCGGGATTTTGGCGCGGCGCTAACGGATCTGGATCGCGCAATCGCCCTGTCGCCGCGTCATGTTTCGGCGCTGAGTGGTCGGGCGCTGTCGCTTTACGGGTTGTCGCGCCTGACAGAGGCGCGCCAGGCGCTGGAGCAGGCGCTGGCGCTCAATCCTTGGCTGCCTGAGCGGCATCTGGTGGCGCCGGGTGGTCCATTGGCACCGGAAGGGGCAGGCCCGACGGCGCCTCAAGTGGACCTGTGATCTGTGGGCATTGAGACCCCTGTTTCGCATGACGCGGCGTCCGAAACACCGATGCGGGAAAAATTCCATGATCCGTGAGATATCCCATTGTGCCGCTGCGGCGTCCTCGCTAGGTCTGTGATTGCAACGGGCCAAGCCCGCTGTGCGGACGTGGTGGAATGGTAGACACCGGAGACTTAAAATCTCCTGGCCGTATGGCCGTGCGGGTTCGAGTCCCGCCGTCCGCACCAGTTTCCTCAGTTTGAGATCAGGAGCCTCAGTTGTCTTTTACGCTGGTTGCGACTGCCAAGAATGAGGGGCCCTCGATCCTGGAATGGGTCGCCTACCACAAGATGATCGGGTTTCAGAACATCATCATCTACCAGAACGACTCTGATGATTTTACAGATGAAATTCTGAAAACTCTGCGTGATCTCGGTGAAATTTCCTATTTCTACAATCGGGCTGAACGCGGGCGACATCAGGTCAAAGCCTACAAACGTGCCGCGCGCCAGCCGGAGTTCCGGGATGCGCGATGGGTCCTTGCGCTTGATCTTGACGAGTTTCTCGTCGTTCACACCGGCGCGGGAACCGTCGGCGATCTCATTGATGCCGTGCCGGACTGCGACCAGATCATGGTGAACTGGAAGAAGTTTGGCAGCGCAGGCAGTGCAACCCTGTCGGAGCAGCTGGTGGTGGAGACCTTTTTGCTGGCCGAGGATGACGAACGGGTTGCTACGCATCTGACACCGTTCAAGACGATGTTTGATCCTGCTGCCCATGAGCGGTGCGGCATCCACAGGCCAAATGGCGCGAAGCTTCCCGATGATCAGATCAGAATTTGCAATGGATCCGGCCTGCCGAGCAGCGCCTACGAACATCGCAATTTCAGGGCAAAAGACCCCAGCCTGCGTGCGCTGGCCCAGATCAACCACTACATCACCAAGGACGCGGCGAGTTTTGTTCTGAAGTCGCACCGCGGCAGTGCCCATCAGGCGAACCGGCTGATTGATCGCAAATACTGGCTGCGCCGCAATCACAATGTTCAGGCCGACACACGGCTTGCGGCCAAGGCTGATAGAATCAGGGCGGGTATGGCCGCATTGGATGTGGCGTCGGGCGGGCGGTTGTTTGACCTGCGCAGCAAGGCCATCGCGCTGCATCGCGCCCGGTTTGAGGCGTTGATGAAAGAGGCCGCCTATCGCGAACTCTATGAGTTCTGTCTGGAAAATCAGATGCTGCCGACAGGCGGCTGACCGTTGAGGTCTCTCCTAGATCCGATCGTTTTGCGGCCCATTCGCCGGACGGATTATCAACCCCAAGACCGCAGGAGGGCGTCTGCCGTGGTGTTGCGGAGTAGTTGGATGAGGGCGTAAGCCGAGGCTGGCGTCAGGAGTTGGTGCCGTCCTTGGTCTGATCCTGCGGTGCCGCGCGTTCGGCTTGCACGGCGGCGATGGTTTCCAGCAGCAGCGGCTTGCGGATCGGTTTTTGCAGAAAACGGTCCATCCCGGCATCCAGGCAGGCGCGGCGATCGCTGTCAAACGCATTGGCCGTCAATGCGATGATCGCGGGCTGGGCCATGTCGCTGGCGCGGATCTGGCGGGTTGCAGTCAGGCCATCGACCTCGGGCATCGACATATCCATCAGGATGATGGCGGGTTGATGGTCGCGGCACATATCTACCGCTTCGCGTCCATTTTCGGCTTCGATCACCTTCAGCGGCGTGTCGGCCAGGAATTTCAGGATCAGCAGGCGGTTGGTGCGGTTGTCATCAGCCAGCAGCAATACCCCCGGACCAAGCTGCGGCTGGGAGGTTTCCCTGCTGATCTGGGGCGGGACGATGGGGGCCGTGCGGGCAGCTGAAAGGCGGATTTCCAAGCGGAAGCAGGCGCCGTTGCCGGCGCTGGATTGCAGGCTGATACCGCCGCCCATGCGCTGTGCGAGAATATTGGAGATGGTCAGCCCCAGACCGGTTCCGCCATAGTGGCGTGTGGTTGCGGCATCGGCCTGCGAAAACCGCTCAAATACGTGTTTGGCCTGATCTTCGGAGATGCCAATGCCGGTGTCCACCACGTCGATAAAAATATGATAGGGATCCTTTGCTCCGCGACTGACGTGCAGGGCGACACTGCCATCGTGGGTGAATTTCACCGCATTGCTCAGCAGGTTGACCAGGATCTGGCGCAGCCGACCGTCATCGCCATGGACCTGTTCGGGCAGGTCATGGGCAAAGCTCTGGGTAAAGGATAGCCCCTTTTCGCGCAGCTTCGGCCTGAGCACATCGACGGCGCCGTCGACGCATTTGCGCAGGTTGAAATCGACCGTGCTGATTTCCATCTTTCCGGCCTCGAGCCGGGACAGATCCAGGATGTCGTTGATGATTTTCAACAGCGCGACTGAGGAATCACGGATGGTTTCGACACATTGCTCCTGTTCCTCCGACAGCGGGCTCTCAGCGAGGATGTCGGACATGCCGATGATCCCATTCATCGGCGTGCGGATCTCGTGGCTCATATTGGCGAGGAATTCGGTTTTTGCCTGATCGGCCTTTTCGGCGGATTGTTTGGCCTGGGTGAGTTGGGCGTTGCGATGGGTCAGCTGCTGGTTCGCGCGCTTCAACTCGTTGTTCAACTCAACATCGCGGGTGACATCCCATTCGACACCGATCATCCGGTTGCGCCCCCGTCGATCACGGAACGAACAGCCCATGGCCCGGATATTCTTATGAGTGCCATCTTTCAGCTCGATGCAGAAATCGACCGAGTGGTTGTTGCCATTGCGCAGCGCCTCCTGGAAGCCGCTAATAATGCGATCGCGATCCTTGGCGTGCAGAAACGATCGCCAGAGCGACAAAGGCACTTCACCGGCTTCGGCAGGGTCCCCGTAGAGTTCACGCATCCGGCGGTCCCAGAGGGCGTTGTCAGAAGTCTCGTCTATTTCCCAGATGCCGATTTTCGAGGTTTCAACAGCCATTTCGAGACGGCGCGAGAGCGCCTCCAGATCACGTTCGCGCCGTTTGAGTGTCTGGATCACCGAACGCCGCGCTGCGGACAGGCGACCGGCGAGCGCGGTTGGAAACAGAATGAAGGCGCCGGCCAGCAGAACGGTGAACCGCAGTTGCCACTGGTTGTCTGCATGGGCGGGCCAGCCACCTTTGGGCCGGGCAGCCAGCTGCCAGGTGCCTACGGGCAGGACAATGTCCATCAGGACCGGGTTGTCCTTCAGTATGCTCGGGTCACCGTAGAACTGCTCGCCCTCGGCACCCCTGCCGTCTTTGCCGACCAGCGCCACGTCGATCATAAGATCCGGGTTGTTGAGCCCCCCTTGGGTATAGATGGCATCGACATCAATCACCGCCGAGAGAATGCCCCAGAATGATCTGGTCGCTTGCGGGCCCGCGAAGATCGGAAAGCGGGCGATCATACCGCGACCGCCCTGCAGCAGGTTGACCGGTCCGGCAAGGACAAGGTCGCCGCTGTCGCGTGCGCGGAGCGCCGCAGCACGCTGGGCTTCATTCTTGCGGTAGTCCAAGCCAATTGCAGCCTCGTTACCCGCAATCGGATACATCAGGCGGATCACCAGATCCGGCGCCGCGGCGATGTTGCGCAGACTTGCTTCATCAGCAATCAGTTGTGACGCCAGCTCGGCAAAGCGCCGCTGCGTCATGTCGGGTTCGGTCGAGAGGACCGCCTGCAGCCCGCGCACCAGCTGGATATCGGCTGACAGGTTTCCCTCGATCCGGGCGCGGATCAGCCCCGCCTCATATTGAACATCCGCCCGCAGCTTCTGTTCATAGATTGTGTCATTCTGGGACTCGGCAGACAGCCCGGCCGCCACGATCACCACAAAGGCGACCAGGGTCGGAAGATAGGTCCGATTGTTCAGCGCCTGGATCCATGCTTTGGGCCGAAAACTCATGAAGGCTACACCGGTGGTTATCGTTTACTGCAATCTAGGGTCATTTCTGTCGCAAAACTGTTCAGCCAGTATTAACAATACTCGGTCTTTTCCGCTTTAGGCGATTTTTGTGAATTCAGGTCGCGCGCAAGATGCTCTGTATAGGGGCGTTCTGGGAGTGTATCCTTGATTAATATCAAATTGTGTTCATTTCCGGCTGGCGGTTCGTCAGAAGTCTCACCACCTTGGGTTGAGGGTGCGGCAAGAGTGTTCCTTATGGCGTTAAAACTGGCCGTATCCTTCAGTTGCAGGGCGTATATTAAATAATTGATATTATTCCGAAAAATCATGATTCTGGTTTGCTGGCCATCGGCTTTCGATCATGCTGGCATCGCTCCCTCGGGTTAATGTTTGAGCAATGTCTCTTGGGTATTGAATTTCTAGTGAACTTTCAATGTTAGGCCGAGGGTAAAGATGTTTTTCAAGAGAGACGCAAAGAAGAAGTCGGCAGAGTCGACGATGCAGCAGTCGGTCATGGACATGATCGACCGGACGCAGGCGATGATCCAGTTTGAACCTGATGGGACCATCATCGAAGCCAATGCCAACTTCCTTGGCGCGATTGGCTACCCTCTTGAGGAAATCCAAGGCAAACATCATTCGATGTTCGTGGACCCGGACTATGCCCGCAGCGAGGCCTATGCGGAGTTCTGGCGGGATCTTGCGGCTGGCAAGGCGTTTACGGATCAGTTTCCGCGTGTTGCCAAATCGGGCAAGACGATCTGGATCCAGGCCACCTACGCCCCTGTACTGGACAGCGAAGGCAAGACGATCCGCGTGATCAAGCTGGCCTCCGATATCACTGCGCGTCAGAACTGTGTTGAGGAAATCTCCAGAGCGCTGGAAGCGCTGAGCGACGGCGACCTCAGCTACCGTGTACCAACAAGTGATCTGCCGGATATGCGAGTGCTTTGCGATGCGTTCAACAAGGCGCAGGACACCTTGATGGGCGCGGTTGAAACGGTGAAAGCTGTGGCCGAGGCCGTCGGCAGTACCGCCTCTGAGATCAGCCAATCCTCCAGCGAATTGTCGCATCGCACCGAAACCCAGGCCGCAACCCTGGAAGAAACGGCAGCGGCGATTGAGGAGCTGACCTCGACCGTGCGCTCGGCCGCTGATGGCGCCCGCGAGGTCGAGGAAATTGTAAGCAACGCCCGCGTCACCGCCGAAGAAAGCGGTGAGGTGGTGAATAGTGCGGTCACGGCCATGTCGCAGATCGAGGAATCATCCGGCAAGATCTCCCAGATCATCTCGGTCATTGACGACATTGCGTTCCAGACCAACCTGCTTGCACTGAACGCCGGCGTTGAAGCCGCGAGAGCAGGCGAGGCAGGGCGCGGGTTTGCCGTTGTGGCCTCCGAAGTGCGGGCGCTGGCGCAGCGGTCCTCTGATGCGGCGGGCGAGATCAAGCAATTGATCACCGAAAGCTCGCAATATGTTGGCAATGGCGTGAAACTGGTGAGCCGGGCAGGGGAAGAGCTGCAAAAGATCATCGGCAGCGTCAGCACGATTTCCGGCCATGTCAGCCAGATCGCAACCGGCGCCGCCGAGCAATCGGTCACGCTGGTGGAAATCAACACGGGCGTCAGCCAGCTGGATCAGGTGACCCAGCACAATGCTGCGATGGTTGAGGAGGCGACGGCTGCCAGCCAGACGCTGTCCAACGACGCCAATGAGCTGACCCGCCAGATCTCCATCTTCAAGACCGGTTCGGGCGGGCAGAACATCGTGTCCTTCGCAAATGGTGGCGCTGGCGGCTATGGTGCGCGGGCTACCGGCTAGGGCCTGACATAAATGCGGCAGACCTGGGGTTGAGCTGGTCCGACCACTGCTGCGTCACAAGCGATGATATCTGGGGGCACGTCTGTACCAATGGCCCCCGGCAGGCCACCGTCGTACCGCGAGAGCAGGTGCGGCGGTTGTCCGTTTTGGATGTACGCAGGTTCCTGATCAGGCGCGTCCGGCCTGATGATCGTTTCGGGCTGCATCGAAACACAGATTTCCCGATCGGCCAAACCGTCATGGAGAACCTGATCAGGATCAAAGACGATCGAGCGGTCGCAATGGTCTAAGGGGGCAGTTCTAAATGACATCTGCCAACCATGACCGGAGTGACCGACATGATCCGCCTAGCGTCCATTCTCTATTCCCTGATCGGCAGCAGCCTTGCCGGCGCTGGTGTGATCGCGGTGCTGGTCGCCGGTCACGTTTCGGTGGTTGCCATCCTTATGGCGGCGGCCATCGGTGCTGTTGCTGGCCTGCCGGTGTCCTATCTCGTGGCGCGTCGTCTGTATCAGGGATGATTCCTGGTCGGTCTGGCGCGGTATCCCCGGTCAGGCGTCAAAGAACCCGCGGGCTGTGGCAACAAATGCGCGCGGGTTTTCTGCATGAAGCCAATGGCCGCAGTCCGGAAGCTTGGCGAAATGCGACTGGCTGAAGCGGGCTTTGATCAGAGGGCGGTGCTCGGCGAGGACATAGTCGGATGCAGCGCCGGAGAGAAACAGCGTGGTGCCGTCCCATTGCGCCTCGGTCTCGGGAAAGCCCATGATCTTGGGCATATCACGTTCCAGCGTGTCCAGGTTCAGCCGCCAGCGTTTGTTGGGCAGGTCAAGCGACTGAGTGAAGAAGCTCTGCAAAGCTTTTTCGACCCCCAGTTCTGCCAGCTGGGCCTCCGCATCGGAGCGCCGCTCAACCCGTGACAGATCGACCTGACGCATGGCGTGGATGAACTGGATCTGGCTATGGCCATAGGCGACCGGGGCGATGTCGGCGACCAGGAGACGGCGCAACGCGTCAGGGTGATTGAGCGCGAGTGTCATCGCTGCCTTGCCGCCCATCGAGTGGCCGATCATATCGACCGGACCGCCGTGCTGCTCGATGACCTCGGCAAGGTCGCTGGCCAGATCGAGATAGCTGTGGCTCTCCGTCCAGGGGCTGTTGCCGTGGTTGCGCATATCGACGGCGATGACCTCGCGATCATCGCAGAGCCGCTTGGCAATCGCGCCCCAGTTGCGGGCGGATCCATAGAGCCCATGCGCGATCATCAAGGTGGGTTTATCAGTCGGGGCGCCATGGCGGATGGTGTTCAGCATGTCCCCGTGATAGCGCCCGATCACGGCGGTCGCCAGTCCCTTTGCGCGGGGGATTGCCCCAATCCTGACCAGAGCCGCCCAGCCATTGAGCGTCGGGCCTGGCCCGGCTAAGATGCGCGAAACTCCTCATACTTCGGGCAGCCCATGGCAGAGACACTTCTGAAAGAGATCGAACAGGTTCAGGATCTGCTGAAGGACCGTGAACAGGCGGGCGGGGATCTCTCTGCGGCGTTGAACCGGGCGCGGCGACGGCTGCCCCGACGGATTTACCAGCAGGGGCTGCGACTGGCAGAGGCACAGCATCTTCTGGCGCATCCGAAACTGGCGCTGACGGTGGATCACGAACCGCTGCAACGCGCGGCGCGCGAGGTGAGCAAACATCTGAAATCCATTGATCTGGCCGATCGGCGACGGGGGCGGATACTGGACATCGTTGCGACGATGGCATTTTCACTGATCGTTGTTGCGGTGCTGCTGGTGGTGGTGCTGCGCTGGCGGGGTTTTATCTGATTGCTCTTTTGTTTGCCTGTCTGAGGCGATAACTTGAACGTGGTTCAAGATTGAGGGGCAGAGCAGATGGCGAGCAAGGCCGAAATCCGCAAGCAAGAGTTGCGCGAAAAGCTGGTGGCGGCGGCTGAGATCCGCATTCGCCGCGACGGGGCAGGGGCGCTGCGGGCACGTGATCTGGCGACCGATGCAGGCTGTGCAGTTGGGGCCATCTACAACGCTTTCGACGACATGAATGCCATCGTGATGGCTGTAAACGGGCGGACTTTTCAGGCGCTGGGGCAGGCGGTGCAGCGATCGCTGGTTGGCGCGCAGACGCAGGCGCCAACGGACCGGCTGATCCTGATGAGCCACGCCTATCTGGGGTTTGCGGCTGAAAACACGCGGCTCTGGCGGGCCTTGTTCGATGTTCGGGCGGAGGAGGCCGAGGTGCCCGACTGGTACAGGGCGGCGCTGGAGAAACTATTTGCCAATATTGCCGCGCCTGTTGCCGAGATTTTTCCTGATAAGGCGCCTGAGGATCTGGCGCTCATGGTGCGGGCGCTGTTCTCGGCGGTGCATGGAATCGTGCTTCTGGGGCTGGAGAACCGGATCTCCGGGGTTCCGATCGCCAAGATCGAGCGGATGATTTCCGAGGTATTATCGCGACTTGCATGATTTTCTGAACGTTGTTCAAAATAATCCTTGAACAACGTTCAGGTTTTTTCTATACCAGATTTATGAACGCTGTTCAGATTTGGAGGATGTGATGTTTGCAACGATTAAGACCCTGATCCGAGGCATTGATGCCCGTGCCGAGGAACGGTTGAGCGACACCTATGCGATTGACCTGATCGACCAGAAGATCCGCACCAGCGAAGCAGATCTGACCCGTGCGAAGCAGGTTCTGGCCGGGTTGATCCAGAAGTCCCGTATGGAAACCCGGCAGCTGGATGCGGTGACGCTGCGGATTGCGGATCTGTTGGAGCGGGCGCAGGCAGCGCTGACAGAGGGGCGGGAGGATCTGGCCCAGACAGCTGCCGCCGCGATTGCCGAACTGGAGAATGAACAGGCCATGCGCCGCCGTACCGTCGATATGCTGGAGCAGCGCAGCCTGCAATTGCGCCAGTCGGTCGAGGCCAGCCATCGTCGCCTCATGGATCTGAAACAGGGCGCCATCGCGGCCCGCGCCACCCGCAAGGCGCAACATGCGCATGGCGGCATGGCCCGTATCGCCGGTTCCGGTGACACGCTGGGAGAAGCCGAAGCTCTGATCAATCGGGTGATGTCTGCCGAAGATCCCTTTGAACAGAGTGCGATCCTCAAAGACATCGAAACCGGGCTGAGCCATGGCTCGGTGGCCGACGATCTGGCTGATGCAGGGTTTGGGAAGCCGACCCGCAGTACTGCTGCCGATGTGCTGGCACGGCTGCACGCAAAAGCCTGACACAACACGTATAGGGCCGATGCGCCCGATATCTGATTGACCTCAACACCACCTATGACCAACCGGGAGAAACCCAATGACAAACACACGCAACGACAACAACCTGATCATCACTCTCAACGTGGCCGGTGTGGCCGTGGCTTACGGGATGCTGGGCATTTCGCTCTGGCTGTCGACCGATGTGCCGCTTGCGACCAAAGGGTTCTGGGGCATGGGGATCATGCTTCTGACGCTGAGCCTGATCAATGTTGTGAAATACCGTTTTGATATCCGGTCCAGCGAGGATCGCATCCGCCGTATCGAAGAGGCGCGTAATGAGAAGATGCTGGAGGAGGCTCTGGCAGAGACCAAATCGCTCTGATCCCAGTGGGCAGAGATCATGAATAGAAAACCGCCGCGCGCCATGGGCCCGCGGCGGTTGTTGTTTGTTTCCGCGAACGGATCAGTGGTTCGGGTAGAGCGGGAAGCGGGCGCAGAGGGCGGCCACTTTCTCGCGTACCGATGCCTCAACAGCGGCGTTGCCATCTTCACCATTGGCTGCCAGGCCGTCGACCACCTCGATGATCAGATCCGCAATCTCGCGGAATTCGGCTTCACCAAAACCACGGGTGGTGCCTGCCGGGGTACCGAGACGGATACCGGAGGTCACGGTCGGCTTCTCCGGGTCAAACGGAATGCCGTTCTTGTTGGTGGTGATATGGGCGCGGCCCAGAGCCTTGTCCACGATATTGCCGGTCACGCCTTTCGGGCGCAGGTCGACCAGCATCACATGGGTGTCGGTGCCGCCAGTGACGATGTCCAGACCGCCCTTGATCAGCTGATCGGCCAGCGCGACGGCATTGGCCCGCACCTGCTTCTGGTAGTCTTTGAACTCGGGGCGCAGTGCTTCACCGAATGCGACGGCCTTGGCGGCGATCACATGCATCAGCGGGCCACCCTGGATGCCGGGGAAGATCGCGGAGTTCACTTTCTTGGCGATATCGGCGTCATTGGTCAGAATCATGCCACCGCGCGGACCGCGCAGGGTCTTATGCGTGGTGGTGGTCGCAACATGGGCATGGGGGAAGGGCGAGGGGTGTTCACCCGCCGCAACCAGACCGGCGAAATGCGCCATGTCGACGTGCAGATAGGCGCCAACCTTGTCCGCGATCTCGCGGAAGCGGGCAAAGTCGATCACCCGCGGAATGGCGGAACCACCGGCGATGATCAGCTTGGGCTGATGCTCCAGCGCCAGCGCTTCGACCTGATCATAGTCGATCAGGTTGTTGTCTTCACGCACACCGTAGTGGATGGCGTTGAACCATTTGCCAGACTGGTTGGGACGCGCACCGTGAGTGAGGTGACCACCAGAGGCGAGGTCCATCCCCAGGATGGTGTCGCCGGGCTGGATCAACGCCTGGAACACACCCTGGTTGGCCTGCGAACCGGAGTTGGGCTGAACGTTTGCAAATTCGCAGTTGAACAGCTGTTTTGCGCGGTCGATGGCAAGATTTTCTGCAACATCAACATATTGGCAGCCACCATAGTAGCGACGCCCCGGGTAGCCTTCGGCGTATTTGTTGGTCAGAACGGAGCCCTGAGCCTCCATCACGGCGGCGGAAACGATGTTCTCCGATGCAATCAACTCAATCTCGTCGCGCTGACGGCCGAGCTCATCCGTGATCGAGCCGAACAGCTCCGGGTCGCGCTCTGCGAGGGATTGGGTAAAAAAACCGGGGTCGCGGGAGGTGGTCTCGGTCATGATGACACTCCATCAGTTGGCGTAGTATTCGAGAGATTTCCTATCGGAAACACCTAGGCCCCGAAAGCCCGGAATGCGACGAAATCCCCGCTGAGAGCGGCAAGACTGGCAATCTTGGGAAAGCTGTGATTGTTTCGGAACGAATTGCGTAACACCGGAAACAGATTTGATGACAATGAGAATCGCCTTTCTGGCCAGCCGGGCTCCGGTGGCGCAGTCAGCTCAAGCCGAGATGGTCGCACGCTACGGAAACGTGCCCAAGGAAGAGGCGGATGTGATCGTTGCGCTTGGCGGCGATGGCTTCATGCTCGACACGCTGCACGACACGATTGATCTGTCGGCGCCGGTCTATGGCATGAACCGGGGCACCATCGGCTTTTTGATGAATGAATATGGCGTCGTTGACCTGATCGCGCGGCTGATGGCAGCCGAGGAAGAGATTATTAACCCGCTGTCCATGGTCGCACTGGATGCAGAAGGGCAGACGCATCGGGCTCTGGCTATCAATGAGGTTTCATTGCTGCGGGCCGGTCCGCAGGCAGCCAAGCTGAAGATCTCTGTTGATGATCGTCAGCGTATGGCGGAACTGGTCTGTGACGGGGCGCTTGTATCAACGCCAGCGGGGTCGACGGCCTATAATTATTCGGCGCATGGTCCCATTTTGCCCATCGGTTCGGATGTGCTGGCATTGACCGCAATCGCCGCCTTTCGTCCGCGCCGCTGGCGCGGTGCCTTGCTGCCCAGCAATGCAACAGTGCGGTTTGATGTGCTGGAACCTGAGAAACGGCCCGTGATTGCGGCCGCGGATTCCGTTTCTTTTGCCAATGTTGTTCAGGTTGAGATCGCAACCCAGACCAGGATCCGCCACAAGATCCTGTTCGACCCCGGCCATGGGCTGGAGGAACGGTTGATTTCGGAGCAATTCACCTAAGGTAGATGGCCATTGCCCGGGGTGGATCACGTGTTTGTGATCGCAAGGATCGCGTTTTTGTGCGATAATCGAACTCTAGACAAGGCCGATGCCAGCGGTGACAGCCAAAGGGCATAGCGCTCTCAAGAAGAGAGGCGCAGGATCTACCGGGATGGCCATCGGCCCCTATATTTTAAGCAGCTAAGATTTTGCTTCAGCCGGACTGTGCGGGTATTGATCCGTACGCGTTTGGATCCGCGAAGGCGGGAAACGCCGGGGCGATGGTCCCGCAACCTTCGTGAGATGTTTGTGAACGAGTATCCGGTGGTATCGGAAAATCCGGGGGTCGGTGTGAGCCGGGTCCCGGGTTTCCTTATCCGCGAGCGTTTTGGTTTCCCGCAGTTCTTTTCGCGCACCCATAGTGTCCGACCATCTGCCAGCCGGGTTAGAGCTGCTCCCACAGTCTGTCACACATGCGCCCGATCCGATCCTCAATGGCGATACAGGCATCCACTGCCATGTCCTCGCGCCAGCGCGACGCTGCGATCTGCACATTGATCGGCTGCGATCCTGAGGGCAATTTGGCAAGGCGGCTGGGAACCGAGGCCGCAGGCAGGCCGAGGAAGTTCATCGCATAGGAATAGACAGCACAGCCCAGCACTTCATGCACGCCTGCCGCCCCTTCGGTGTCGCGGTCGGGTTTGAAAAATGGTTGCGGCAGGAACGGGGTCAATACCAATGGGTAGCGCTGCATGAAGAGCGACCAGTCACGCGCGTATTGCGTGCGTCTGGCCATCATCTGCAACAGCTCGACGCCGGCAAAGGGCGGGAATTCCTCAAAATAGACTGCAAAGATATCCCGCACCGTTTGCGACCCGGCTGCGTCAACATCGTCTTTCATCAGGGCATAGACCTCGCCCATTAACGCGCGGTACCCTGTGCGCCCGGCATCGAAGACATCGGGGAGCAGGGTTTCCTCGACGATATAGCCTGCATCCAGCAGGGCTGCGCGCGCGTCATCCAAGGCGGCCTCCACCTGCGGGTGGAGTTCGTAGCCGTAGGTCTCCTTGGAAAAGGCGACGCGGATTGGGCCTTCGGTGGCCTGACCGTGCCAGGGCATCGGCACGTGGAAGGGATCGCGAGGATCGGGCGCAATAAGGCTGGGCATCGACAGATGCAGATCCCGTGCCGTGCGGGTGATCAGCCCCTGTACGGACATATTCTGCGCCAGTATTCCACGCTCTGCGCTTTGGCTGGGGTTCCAGGCAGGCACGCGGCCAAGGCCGGGTTTGACGGTTACCGCGCCATTGGCAGCGGCGGGAAAACGTAAGGAGCCGCCGATGTCATTGCCATGGGCCAGCGCGCCGATCCCGGCCATCACCGCCGCACCGGCCCCGCCGGAGGAGCCGCCAGGCGAGATATGGCGCCCCCAGGGATTGTGCGTGCGCCCAAAGAGCGGGTTGTCAGTGTCGGCGCGAAAGGAGAACTCAGGCGTGTTGGTGCGACCAATCACGACGGCCCCTGCATCCTGGAGGTTCTTCACCACCGGCGCATCATCCGGCGCGATCAGGTCCTTCAGCGCGGTCACACCGTTGGAGGTGGAGTGGCCCTTCTGATCGACGTTGATCTTGATGGTGACTGGCACACCGTGCAGCGGACCGGGCGTGGCACCCGCATTGCGCGCCTTGTCCAGCGCTCTGGCCCGCTCCAAGGCGTCACTGCCCAGATCCTCGACAACGGCATTCAGATCGGGATTGACCGCTGCCATGCGGTTGATGGAGGCGGCAACGGCGGCTTCGGCGGTCAGATCTCCCGCTCGGGTGTGCTGTGCCAGTTCCGTTGCGCTCAGGCGCCAGATGTCGATGTGTGTCATATACATGCCTCCTTCCCGGCAGGGTAGGCGGGCACGACCGAGTTGCAAGGAAAACCGCGCGGCACATCATACAAAGACAGGCTCCGCCGGGTGGCGAAGCCTGCGTTTGTCAGAAGCCTGCGCGCGTCTTACTTCGCGTATCCGAGAGTTTGCAGCGCTGTGGTGATCTCGTCCAGAATGACCGGGTCATCGATGGTCGCGGGCATCTTCCACGGCGTGCCGTCGGCGATGTTCACCATCGTGCCGCGCAGGATCTTGCCGGAGCGGGTCTTGGGCAGGCGGTCCACGACGCAGGCCAGTTTGAACGCCGCCACCGGGCCGATCTTCTCGCGCACCAGTTTCACCACCTGCGCTACTACCTCCTCATGGGGCGTGTTGCAGCCAGCATTGAGGCAGAGGAAACCCAATGGCATCTGCCCCTTGAGGCTGTCGGCGACGCCAATTACG
Organism: Phaeobacter sp. JH20_02; assembly: GCF_048056915.1. Classification (NCBI taxonomy): domain Bacteria; kingdom Pseudomonadati; phylum Pseudomonadota; class Alphaproteobacteria; order Rhodobacterales; family Roseobacteraceae; genus Phaeobacter; species Phaeobacter sp. JH20_02. Next base: position 728,781 of record NZ_JAYMVP010000022.1, read on the forward strand.
GCGCATTCAGCGACATCCGGGTGGCCTGCCAGCACCTCTTCCATGGCGCCGGTCGACAGGCGGTGGCCCGCCACGTTGATCACGTCATCCGTGCGCGCCATGATGTAGAGATAGCCGTCCTCGTCCTTCATCCCGGCATCGCCGGTCTCATAGTAGCCGGGGAAGGTGGTGAGGTAGCTTTTCTTGAAGCGGTCCTCAGCATTCCAGAGCGTCGGCAGCGTGCCCGGCGGCAGCGGCAGTTTCACCGCAATTGCGCCCAGCTCGCCCGGCGCCACCGGGTTGCCGCCTTCGTCCAGAATATCGACTTCATAGCCCGGCATCGGCACGGCAGGGGAGCCGAGCTTGACCGGCAGCTCCTCGATCCCCAGCGGGTTCGCGGCAATCGACCAGCCGGTCTCTGTCTGCCACCAGTGGTCGATCACCGGCACCTTCAGCTGCTCCTGCGCCCAGGTGATGGTGTCGGGGTCCGCACGCTCGCCGGCCAGGTAGACCTGTTTGAGGCAGCCGAGGTCGTATTTCTTGACGAACTCGCCCTTCGGGTCCTCGCGTTTCACTGCCCTGAAAGCAGTCGGCGCGGTGAAGAAGCTCTTGACCTTATGCTCGGAAATCACCCGCCAGAAGGTTCCCGCATCGGGCGTGCCGACGGGTTTGCCCTCGAACACGATTGTGGTGTTGCCGTGAATAAGCGGCCCGTAGCAGATATAGCTGTGGCCCACGACCCAGCCCACATCCGAGGCGGCCCAGAACACATCGCCGGGATCGACGTTGTAAATGTTCTTCATGGTCCAATTGAGTGCCACCAGCTGGCCTGCGGTGTGGCGGATCACCCCCTTGGGCTGGCCGGTGGTGCCGGAAGTATAGAGAATATAGGAAGGGTGGTTGCCCTCAACCGGCACACATTCGGCAGGTTCCACACCGTATTGGAAACCGTGCCAGTTCACGTCGCGGCCTTCGATCAGCTCGGCCACTTCCTGCTCGCGCTGGAAGATCACGCAGAAGTCGGGTTTGTGGGTGGCCAGGTCGATGGCGCCGTCCAGAAGTGGTTTGTAATGGACCGTCCGCCCCGGCTCCAACCCGCAGGAGGCGGCGATGATCGCCTTGGGCGTGGCGTCGTCGATCCGCACCGCCAGTTCGTTGGCGGCAAAGCCGCCGAACACCACCGAATGCACCGCGCCAATGCGGGCGCAGGCCAGCATCGCCTCCAGCGCCTCGGGGATCATCGGCATGTAGATGATGACGCGGTCGCCTTTCTCCACGCCCTTGGCCCGCAGCGCCCCAGCCAGGGTGGCGACACGGTTGCGCAGCTCAACATAGGAGATTTCGCGCTTCGTCTGGGTGATGGGGCTGTCGTAGATGATTGCCGTCTGCTCTCCCCGGCCTGCTTCGACATGACGGTCGACAGCGTTGTAGCAGGTGTTCACCTTTGCATCGGCAAACCATTCGTAGAGCCCATCGCCCTTGTCGGTCAGGGCCTTGCTCGGCGCGCGATCCCAGCTGATCGACGCTGCGGCTTCCATCCAGAATTGTTCCGGATTGGACCTCCAGCTCTCATAGACCTCTGAATACGACATGCGGTTCCTCCTCACTCATCCTTGGAGGTGAGTTAGGCGCATGGATCGCCACCGGGCAAGCGTGCTGGGCGACGTCGCGTCAGATTGGCGCAAGAAATTTGCATTTTTTGCCGGTGTGGCGTTGCAAAGTTTTGCAAACAGGGTGCGTTCGCGGAATTTACAGCAAGATGAAGCGCAGTTTGCAAAGTCTCTGCGCAAGCCTCAGAAGCCGGTCGTCTGAGGGAGGGTGGGGCAGGCACTCTGATTCGAGGCCACGTGCCTGCTCTGTTTGTGGCGCTGCGGGATCTGCGCCCCGCAGCCAGCCGTCAGCTGTAGTGGGCGACGGGCGTTCCGGCGATTGCCGCCATGTTCAGCAGCCCGCGGGCGGTGATCGAGGGGGAGACGATATGCGCGCGATTGCCCATGCCCATCAGGATCGGCCCGACCTCCAGCCCGCCGGCCCGCATCTTGAGGATGTTGCGCACACCGCTCGCGGCATCGGCATGGGCAAAGATCAGCACATTGGCCTCGCCCTCCAGTCGCGAATTCGGGAAGATCCGGCTCCGCAGCTCAGGATCCAGCGCGGTATCGATATTCATCTCGCCTTCGTAGATGAAATCGCGGGGCGTCCGGTCGAGGATGTCGATGGCCGCGCGCAGCCGTGCGCCGGAATCGCAGCTGGTATTGCCAAACTGCGATTGCGAACACAGGGCGATCTTTGGCTCCAGGCCAAAGCGGCGTACGTGGCGCGCGGCGCCCAGAACCGTCTGCGCAATCTGTTCCGGGGTTGGTTCGATCCGCACATGGGTATCACCGATGAACAGCGGCCCGTCCTCAAGGATCATCAGTGACAGCGCCCCATGGGGCTCATAGCTGCCACCGCCAAGCACCTGGTTCACGTAGTTCATATGCCAGCGATATTCGCCAAAGGTGCCGCAGATCATGCTGTCGGCCTCGCCCCGGTGGACCATGATTGCGCCGATGGCCGTGGTGTTGGTGCGCATGATCGCCTTGGCCAGATCCGGGGTCACGCCTTCGCGCTGCATCACGCGGTGGTAGCTGGTCCAGTAGTCGTAGTAACGCGGATCGTTCTCCGGGTTCACGATCTGGACGTCGGTGCCGGGGCGGATGCGCAGGCCCAGCCGTTCACAGCGGGTTTCGATCACCTCGGGCCGACCGATCAGGATCGGCGTTTCGGTGGTCTCTTCAAGGATGCCCTGAGCCGTGCGCAACACCCGCTCATCTTCGCCCTCGGTGAAAACGATGCGGCGCGATGCAGCCTTTGCCGCCTCAAAGACGGGTTTCATCAGCAGGGCGGATTTGAACACGGTCTGGTTCAATTTCGCGCGGTAGGCGACAAGATCATCAATCGGACGCTGGGCGACACCGCTGTCCATGGCGGCCTTGGCCACGGCGGAGGACACCACACCGACCAGACGCGGGTCAAACGGCTTGGGGATGAGGTAGTCGGCGCCAAAGGTCAGCTGTTCGCCCTGATAGGCGGCTGCCGCCTCGGCCGAGGTGGTCATCCGGGCCATTTCGGCGATACCCTCGACACAGGCGATCTGCATGGCGTCGTTGATCTCTGTCGCGCCCACATCCAGCGCCCCACGGAAGATGAAGGGGAAGCAGAGGACGTTATTGACCTGATTGGGAAAGTCGCTGCGGCCGGTGGCGATGATGGCGTTGGGGGAGACGCTGCGCGCCACATCCGGCAGGATCTCGGGGTTGGGGTTGGCCAGGGCAAAAATGATCGGACGATCCGTCATCTTTGCCACCATCTCCGGTTTCAGGACATTCGGGCCGGACAGGCCGAGGAAGAGGTCCGCGCCCTCGATCACCTGATCCAGCGTGCGCAGGTCGGTTTTCTGTGCAAAGGCGGACTTATGCGGGTTCATATCCTCGGTGCGGCCTTCATAGACCAGCCCGTGCAGGTCGCAGAGCCAGATATTCTCACGCTTCACGCCCAGTTTCACCAGCATGTTGAGGCAGGCAATCCCCGCCGCGCCACCACCGGTGGAGACAATCTTGATGTCTTCGAATGTCTTACCCGCGACGTGCAGTGCGTTTTTGGCGGCTGCGCCCACGACGATTGCGGTGCCGTGCTGGTCATCGTGGAAGACCGGGATATTCATCCGCTCGCGACAGATCTTTTCCACGATAAAGCAGTCGGGGGCCTTGATATCCTCAAGATTGATCGCCCCAAAGGTCGGCTCCAGCGCGCAGACGATATCGGCCAGCTTTTCCGGATCGCTTTCGTTTACTTCGATATCGAAACAGTCGATGCTGGCGAATTTCTTGAACAGGACGGCCTTGCCTTCCATCACCGGTTTCGACGCCAGCGCGCCGATGTTTCCAAGGCCAAGGACCGCTGTCCCATTGGTCACAACCGCGACCAGATTGCCGCGCGACGTGTATTTCGCCGCGTCCGCAGGATCGGATTTGATTTCGATGCAGGCCTCTGCCACGCCCGGCGAATAAGCCCGCGCCAGATCGCGGCCATTGGCCATCGGCTTGGTTGCGCGGATCTCCAGCTTACCGGGGTTGGGATAGGCGTGATAGTGCAGCGCGGCATCGCGCAGGGTTTGGGTGTCGGACTTTGGATTTTTGGTCATCAGGCGCTCCAGAGACTATAGTTTAGCATTAAACGACTTTTGACGTCAGGGAAACAGACTATTCTCGTTGGGTGTTTGGGGGCTTTCGCAAGAGCTTGCGCCCGAGCGCGCTTGGTCTCACTGTGTGGCAAAAGACCAAAAGGGAGCGAAGAATGGCGGATACGATTGCGGAGCTGCGGCTGCCGACGCAGGAGCTGCGGGACGACATCCCGTTTTACACCAAAACCCTTGGGATGAAGCTGGACTCGATCTATCCGGCAGATGATCCGGCTATCGGGGTGTTTTCGGGCCATGGGCTGCGGCTGCGGATCGAGCGCGGCGCCGCTGAATCACCCGGCACAATTCGCATCCTGACTGATGATCCCGATGGGTTTGCCGGTGGTGCCCGTAGGCTGACCGCTCCCAATGGCACCCAGATTGAGATTGAAGAGCGCAACCCACCACTGGTGATGCCCGAAACAGTGCATAGTTTTGTGGTGCGGCGGCTGAAGGATCAGGCGCCATGGATCATCGGGCGCGCGGGTATGCACTACCGCGACCTGGTGCCTGACCGGCTGGGCGGCTCGATCATCGCCAGCCACATCCGCATTCCCGACGGCGGCCCGGTGCCGGATATGGTGCATTTCCACAAGGTGGGCTTTCAGCTGATCTTCTGTATCCACGGCTGGGTTGATGTCGTCTATGAGGATCAGGGAGACAAGATGCGTCTGACGGCAGGCGATTGCTTCATCCAGCCGCCGGAAATCCGCCACCGGGTGCTGGAGGCCAGCGACAATGTGCAGGTGATCGAGATCGGCGTCCCGGCCGAGCATGTGACCGAGATCGACCACGAGATGACCCTGCCGACGCCGCACTACCGTCCCGAACGGGAATGGCAGGGCCAGCGGTTTGTTTACAACAAGGCAGAAGGCGCCGAATGGATGCCGTTCCGCCTGCCGGGCTACATCTGCCGCGACACGACGATTGCCGAGAACACCAAGGGCGTCGCAGGCGTACAGGTGGTGCGCCGCGGAGAAGGCGCGCCGCAGTGGGCCGCGCATGACACCGATATCCATTTCACATTTGTGATGAACGGCACAGTCACGCTGGAGGGCGAGGGCCGCGAGCCTTATCAATTGGAACAGGGCGATGCCTTCGTCATTCCGCCGGGGATGAAAACCCGCCTCAGCGCGCCGTCGGATGATGTGGAACTGCTGGAGGTGACGCTTCCGGGTGTGTTCAACACCAGCTTGGCAGAGCCAACGGTCTGACCGCAGATCCTGGGTGGATCATCAGGCAATAGCGGTATTGGCCGGAGGATGTGATATTGTGGTTCAGCTTGGTCGAGGGGGCTTTCGCTCCTTCGGCAAATTCAGCTATCGTCTCAAATTCTGACCAGTTGATCAAAAAAATCAGGGAATCGCCATGAGCCTCAAAGATGCTGCCACCGCCGTTCGTGAAAACGCACACGCGCCTTATTCCAACTTCAAGGTCGGTGCGGCGATCCGGGCAGCATCCGGTACGGTCTATGTTGGCTGCAATGTGGAAAACGTTGCCTACCCAGAAGGCACCTGCGCAGAGGCCGGTGCCATCGCCGCAATGGTTGCCGCAGGCGAGACGAAGCTTGAGGCGGCATATGTGATTGCCGATTGCCCGGCGCCAATCCCGCCCTGCGGCGGCTGCCGTCAGAAGCTGGCGGAGTTTGGCGCGCCCGAGGTCAAGGTGACACTTGCCACCACAGATGGGCTGGAGCGCGAAACCACGATTGGCGATCTGCTGCCCGGCGCCTTTGGCGCGGACCATATGGAACGGAGCTGAGCCATGGACGCACGCGCGATCATCGCCAGCCTGCGCCGGGGAGAGACACCCGGCGATGAAGACCTGCGCTGGTTTGCCGAAGGATTGGCCAATGGGGCCGTCTCGGATGCGCAGGCGGGTGCGTTTGCCATGGCGGTTTGTCTGCAGGGGCTTGGCGTCGATGCGCGGCGGGCCTTGACGCTGGCAATGCGTGATAGCGGTGACGTGCTGCGCTGGGATCTGGATGGGCCGGTGCTGGACAAACACTCTACCGGTGGGGTCGGCGATTGCGTGTCGCTGCTGCTGGCACCCGCGCTGGCGGAATGCGGTGCCTATGTGCCGATGATCTCCGGTCGGGGTCTGGGCCATACCGGCGGGACGCTCGACAAAATGGAAGCCATTCAGGGCGTCAGCACCCAAGTGTCCGAACAGGGGCTGCGCAGCATGATGCAAAGCGTAGGCTGCGCCATCGTGGGGGCGACCGCTGAGATCGCCCCGGCGGACAAGCGGCTATATGCGATCCGTGATGTCACCGCCACGGTGGATAGTCTGGACCTGATCACCGCCTCAATCCTGTCAAAGAAACTGGCGGCCAGCACCGATGCGCTGGTTCTGGATGTGAAAATCGGCTCCGGTGCCTTTATGAAAACGCTGGACGAGGCCGAGGCGCTGGCCCGCAGTCTCACTGAGACGGCGAATGCGGCCGGTTGCAGGACCTCGGCGCTGATCACTGATATGAACCAGCCTTTGGCGCCCGCGCTGGGCAACGCGTTGGAGGTGGCGGAGGTGATGCGGGTGCTGACCGGTATCTGCGGTCAGACGGGCGCCTTGGCGGAGCTGACGGCGGAGCTGGGAGGTGTCTTGTTGGCACATGGCGGATTGGCGGCGCAGAGCGATGCCGGGGCGGATATGATCCGCAAGGCCATTGCCAGCGGGGCGGTTGCCGAACGTTTTGCCCGAATGGTCGCCGCGATGGGCGGCCCGACCGATTTCGCGGACCACTGGCAGACAATTCTGCCGACGGCTCCGGTGGTACGCCCCATCACCGCAGATCGGGCGGGCCATGTTCACGCCATCAATGGCGAGGCGCTCGGCCTTGCGGTCGTGCGGCTGGGCGGCGGGCGGATGATCGAAAGCGACGTGGTCGACCCCTCCGTCGGACTGGCGGAGCTGGCGCCGCTTGGACGCACGCTTTCAGTCGGCGACCTGATTGGTGTGATCCATGCCGCTGATGAAGACGCCGCTGATGCAGCCGAGGCCAGCCTGCGCGCAGCCTATCAGCTGTCTGATAGCGCGCCGGAGCGGCTGCCGCTGATCTACAAGAGGGTTTCCTAATGGCGCGTGCGTTTCTGGTGGTGATGGATTCCGTCGGTATCGGTGGTGCGCCAGATGCTGGTCAGTATTTCAATGGTGATCTGCCGGACATTGGCGCCAATACGCTGGCCCATATCGCCCAGGCCTGCGCTGCGGGCCGCGCAGAGGAGGGGCGCAGCGGTCCGCTGCAGGTGCCAAATCTGGATCGGCTCGGGTTGGGGGCTGCCGTGGCGCAGGCCTCGGCGGTGCCTTGCCCTGATCTGGGTGGGGCGGAGATTATCGGGCGCTGGGGTGTCGCCCGCGAGATCAGCCGGGGCAAGGATACCCCCTCTGGTCATTGGGAACTGGCGGGCCTGCCGGTGCCTTGGGATTGGTGCTATTTCCCGGATCAGACACCCGCGTTCCCGGATGATCTGGTGGCCCATGTCTGCGCGGCGGCCGGAACCGAGGCTCTACTTGGCAATTGCCATGCCTCGGGTACTGCGATCATTGCCGAACATGGCGCCGCGCATATGCAGTCGGGGCAGCCAATCTGTTATACCTCTGCCGATAGTGTCTTCCAGATTGCCGCCCATGAGGAGAGCTTTGGTCTTGACCGGTTGTTGGCGCTCTGCGAGGCGGTGGCCCCCTATCTTCACGCGATGAAGGTGGGGCGGGTGATTGCGCGACCCTTTGTCGGCACGCCCGAGACCGGATTTCAGCGCACCACAAACCGGCGTGACTACGCCATCATGCCGCCTGAACCGATCCTGACCAATTGGGTGCAGGATGCCGGTCGACCAGTGCACGCCATCGGCAAAATTGGTGATATTTTCTCGATGCAGGGGATTGATACGCTGAAGAAAGGCGATGATGCGACGCTGATGCGCCATTTGCAGACGGCAGTGGCTGAGGCCGAGGATGGCAGCCTGACCTTTGCCAATTTTGTCGAGTTTGACAGCCTCTACGGGCATCGTCGCGATATCTCGGGCTATGCGCGGGCGCTGGAATGGTTTGACCAAGAGATCGGCAAGCTGCTGCCGCATCTGCGGGATGGCGACCTGCTGATCCTTACGGCCGATCATGGCAACGATCCGAGCTGGCCCGGCACCGATCACACCCGTGAACAGGTGCCGGTGCTGATGGCCGGCGCGGGGGCCGGACCGCTGGGCAATCTGGCATTCGCGGACGTGGCAGCGACCGTGGCGGACCATCTGAAAATCCCTGCTCAGGGGCCGGGCCGGTCGGTGCTGACCTGATTGAAGCGGGCGGATGAGATGGCGTCCTCGGCAGCGTCTGCGCGCTGAACGGCGCCCGAATTTGCAGCGGTTGGAGACAATAGCCGACAAATCCGCCTTGCCTGTCCCACAGTGCAGGCACTAAGAGAGATTGAATTTTCCTGAAAGGAGCGCCCAATGTCCGATCATCTGACCGTTGTCGACCACCCGCTGGTGCAGCACAAGCTCACCCTGATGCGCGACAAGGGCACCTCTACCGCCGGTTTCCGCCGCCTGCTGCGCGAGATTACCCAGCTGTTGGCCTATGAGATCACCCGCGAGATGCCGCTGACCACCACCACCATCGACACTCCGATGGAGGAAATGGAGGCACCCATCCTTGCGGGTAAGAAACTGGCGCTGGTGTCGATCCTGCGGGCGGGCAACGGGATGCTGGACGGCGTGCTGGAACTGATCCCCTCGGCACGGGTAGGCTTTGTCGGTCTCTACCGGGATGAGGAAACCCTGCAGCCAGTGCAATATTACTTCAAGGCACCCGAGGGGCTGAAGGATCGGTTGGTCATTGCGGTAGATCCGATGCTGGCAACCGGCAACAGTTCGGCCGCGGCCATCGACCTGCTGAAAGAGGCCGGAGCAAATGACATCCGTTTCCTCTGCCTGCTGGCCTCGCCCGAGGGGGTGGAGCTGATGAAGGAGAAGCATCCGGATGTGCCGATCGTGACGGCCTCGTTGGACCGGCAGCTGAACGAGAAGGGGTATATCCTGCCCGGGCTCGGCGATGCGGGTGATCGGATGTTCGGCACCAAATAAGCCTGCGGCCCGCGTGCAGTTCTTGGGGCGGCATGGACACAAGGCACGGCCATCAAGGCAAGGGCGTCTGGCAACAGGCGCCTTTTCCATGTCCGTCGGGTGACACACCCGGGTGCGGGGAGGGTAAGGGTCGCGATGTCTCTGGGATCTTTCGTTAAATCGGGGAAACCCTGCTTTACTCAGATTCGCTTTTCGGGCATCCTGCGGCCATATGTTGTGGGGCTCTCGGATGACGCTTACTAGAATTATTGCAAGTGCTTTGATCGCAGCGGCCTGCTTCGGCACAGCAGAGGCGCAGTCGATCCGCCCCACCGAACCGCCGGCAGAATTTCCGCCCGCCTCCTTTGCAGGCAAGCAATATATCGACAGTCGCGGCTGTGTTTTCATTCGGGCGGGGATCGACGGCAATGTCACCTGGGTGCCGAGGGTAACCCGCAGCCGCAAACAGCTTTGCGGCTTCCAGCCCACTGAGCTTGCTGCGGCCCCCAGTTCGCCGAGAGCCACTTCGGCTCCGGTGCCGGAGCTGATCACCCTGCCGGAGGGGCAGCGAGCGAATAATCTGGAAGGCGCCGTAACTGCAACTACAGAGCCGGTTGCAGCAGCGCGCGCGCCGCAGACCGTCACCACCACCAAGCCGCAGCGCAGTGCCGTGCGACAGGCAAAGCCGCTTCGGGTTGGCACATCAACGGCGAAGCTGCCGCGCCGGCAGCCACTGGATGATGCCTATCGTCCGCCTCTCAGCACCGTAACCACGGCCAGTTCGGCGCCGGGCTTTGGCCGCTGTCCCGGCGCGTCTGCCCTGAGCCAGCAATATATCAACCAGACGGGCAATGTGCGATGCGGCCCGCAGTGGGGCAGCAGCCGCCTGTCCTCGGTTCTGGATCCCAACACCCGCGTTGTTCCCAAGCATGTCTATCAGGAGCGCAGCCTGAGCCGAGGGCTGGTAGTGCCGCAGGGGTATCGCCGCGCATGGGAGGATGACCGTCTTAATCCGCGCCGGGCGGAGATGTCGCTGGGCGGCGTACTCGCGGCGGCCAACGATGGCGTGCCTGCGGGATATGTGCGGGTGATCCATCAGGATCGCTACAATCCGAACCGCGGGCCGCAAACCGGCGCGATCTGGACGCGCACCGTCCCCCGCGAAGGCATTCGCCGTCCGGTCGATCGACCGGTTGTGAAGCTTTCGCAGAGACAGCTTGCAGGAGATGCGAGCACGTCCGTGGGCACCGATGAGGAGACCCTGGTCACCCGTCTGTCGACCCGGTCGGCGCCTTCCGGCGATGCGACATCAGCGCGCGCGGCCTCGGCTTCGATGGCCAAACCTCAGTCATCTCCGGCTACGCGGTATGTGCGCGCGGCGACCCTCGCCGATGTAAGTCAGGCCGACGCCGTGGCTCAACGGTTGCGCCAAAAGGGGTTGCCGGTGCGTCTGGGTCGGGTCAACCGCAATGGTCAGAGCCTGCAGGTCGTTCTGGCAGGGCCTTTTGTCGGGGAGGCGGCGCAAGCGGCCCTGTCGACAGTGCGCGCGGCCGGGTTCTCTGGCGCGCGGCTGAGCAAGTAATCACGACGGTGGGTCCGGTCAGCCACGTTGTTTGACCAATCTGCGTTCACGCAACGGAGCGGGGGCGGCTTGGCGCGGCGCTATGATTGCGCCAACCGCTTTTAGAACGTCAGAGATATTTGACTTTTTCGTCTCATCGTTAATCCAACACGGCCCCGGCCGAACTCCTCCTTCACAACATGGTCGCAGTATCGGCAAATGGCTCGCGGACGTTCTGTATTGTCCTAACAATTGCGCCGCGCCATTGTGCCAATATGCGTCAGCCCACAAAGCAGCAGTTAGATAGACGTGACCGCCGCAACGCCGATCTTCGAGTTCGGGGAAGCTCCCTTGCAAGGATTGCCTGCGAATTGGGAGTGACGGACTCTGCGGTACTTTGGTAGGCAAAAGAATGAGTAGATCGCAAAGATTGAGCAGGCGTTGGCCGACGCTTCGCAAACTACGCCAGAGCAGCTTACCCCTGATCTTTGCGAAGAAAACTAGAGCGGCCATCCATGGGCGACGCAGCGAAAGCGGGCAGTGAGCCCTGAGTTACGGATACTGCAGCGCGTACAAATGCCCGCTCTGCAGTTCCTGTGAAGAAGAGGCGAACTGCTAGAAAGTGGTCGTCTATTCGATGCCAAGAGCAAACGGCGCGCCGTCTGGATCACGCAGAATGGGGTTACGGGCTTGAACAGTTCCCTTCACATCCACAGGAGCCAGACACGCGCCTTTGGCTTCAGCAGCACGGCAGGCATCGGCGACTGAAGCAACCTTGATGCACGGGACCCAAGCTGCATTTGAATCGGTTGGCCAGGTCGCGGCATGTTGGAGTGCAACAAGATCGCCCTCAGGCCCGAGGAGTGCAAGACAATCCGTGTCCTGCTCGGGAGAGACCTTCCATCCAAAAAGCTCTGCATAGAACGCCAGCGGGAAGTCAGTCCCGATGCCGACGTACACGTCAGGGCCGAACTGCCGGTGTGGAACAGGGAAGCTGTGCCGGGACAGCGAAATCCCGACCAGAGCACCGAGCGGATCGCGGACGAGTGCATTGCGACCGACACCCGGCACCTCGAATGGCTCCCGAACGATCTTGCCTCCGAGCGTGGCGACGCGTCTGACCGCCGCGTCCACGTCGGGAACCTCGATGTAGGCGATCCAGCCATTTTCCTGCTCGGCAGGCGTCTCGGCCAACCCCGCACCCGCTTCGTCCCCGGAGAGGGCGAGGATGAAATCCTTCTCGCCGCCTCCCCAGGCAAAATCCGTCGCCCGCTCGACTTCATACGTCCATTTGGCCACGTGCTGGTAAAATGCCATCGAACACGCCCTGTCCGATGTGAAAAGATCGTGCCATACGATTTGACCTGCTTTCGACTGCGTCATCGTCTTACCTCCTGACATCTTTGATTTTCTTGACGCCGCGCACCATTTTTCCGAACGCCCTGTCGCGCGACCTGCGTTCCACAAGGCTCGCGGAGTTGAACGCGTCCTCCGCTATCAGCTTACGCCATCTGCCAAGCCGACGGGCATCGAGAACGCCATCATCAACAGCCGTCAGAATCGCGCATCCCGGCTCGGTCTCGTGCTGACAGTCGTTGAATCGACACCGCGCGGCCAACTCCTGAATATCGGCAAAGAGATCATTGATTCCGTCCTCCGCATCGGTGAGCTGCAATTCCCGCATGCCCGGCGTGTCCAGGATCAGACAGCCATTGCGCATAGCATGAAGCTCACGCCGCGTCGTCGTATGCCGCCCCTTCGCGTCGTCCTCGCGAATGGTCTGGGTCTCGATGGATTGGCTGTCGAGCAACGCATTGGCCAGCGTCGATTTCCCAACACCGGATGAGCCAAGGAACGCTACCGTCTTGCCGGGCTTGCACCAGGTCGCAAGGTCTGTCTTCGGGGCAGAACCGCGCGCGTCAAGTGCGACGACGTCGATTATGTCCGACACCGCGTGGGCCGCGTCAATGTAGTCTTCAGGATCCGCCAAGAGGTCGGTTTTCGTGAGGACGATGACGGGCGTGATCCGCGCCTCGAACGCCAAGGAGGCATAGCGTTCAAGCCGGGCCAATTTGAAGTCCTGATTGCAGGACGTGACGATAAAGGCCGTATCAATGTTCGCCGCGATCAGTTGTTCCTGCCGGTCGGTGCCGGGCGCGCGCCGCTTGATAAGGCTGGTACGCTCAAGAGCCCGACTGGACCGCGGGTGCGACTGGTCCAGCAACAGCCAGTCGCCGACAGTCACATCGGCTCTGGGCGGAAGGATGGTATCGATGCCGTCACCAAGGGCGTGCAGCCCGCTGCGATGCACTTCGACAACGCGAACAGGAGGTGTCGCGGCCATGTCTTCCACGCTAACTTGCTGGGTGAAAAACGGTTGCCATCCTAGTGCCTGAAGGGGGCTGAGTTTCGCCTGTGATCCGGTGTCGCGCGCGCGACGCGGAAGGAAGTCTGAGTAATCCCTCGTCATAGGGTTTTCACTTTCATGTCTCTGGCCCAAGTCAATTTTGGGCGCCGATGGTAGGAAACGAGTGAGCACATCAAACCGACCCGTCAGCTACAAAGTGACGGCGATGTTTGCGATTTTGTATGTGCTCCGGGAGGCGCGCTGCCTCCCTTCCTTACCGGGACATGAAAACTCCATTACAGATGACGTGCAGATAGTGGGGAAACATGCACAACACAACCGTTGATGGCTGATTTGGAACTCGTCTTCAGGTATCTGTAGCAGCCATTCAGCAGGAAAAAGGGTATGTCAGCTCCGTCGCATTCTGCCGACCCTGGCCTCGTTCGCGGTGAAGTTCCGATCGGGATCCCGAATGCTTGACGTTTGCGTCAGTATTGCGTGCAGCGGCCCGGTGACAGGATGCAGAAATCTCAACGCATCGTGTCAGAGGTGCGATGTGTTCCACACCGGTACTGTTGGATCAGCCGCAGATGCTTTGTAGCTGCACCCAGTCGCGGTCATTCAGTACCGGCTGCAAGTCACGGCCCGCCATCGGATCGGCCTCGATCAGGCCGAGCACTGTTTCACCGGTAATGTCCTGAGCGTAGGCATAGGGGCTGGAGGGAACGGCAGCACGGGCAAATTCAGCGAGTGTCGTGGCCTCGTCCGGCGTGGGGCGCGGCGCGCTAATGACGGTTTCCGCATAACGGTCGAGGGTTGCACGGGTCAGTTCACCGGTTGTGAGCATCCTGAAGGTGGCGCGAATGCCGCCCGCGGCCAGAAGCTCGGCCAGGGGGTCTTTTTCCACCGCACGGGCGCGCTCCACCAGTACCGCGCCAGCTGCTACCGCCGGATCTTCGTGATCCTCCACCAGCTCGCGGTTCAGAAGCACGATGCCACCTGGCAGATAGAGGCTGCTGGCCACGCCGCTGCGCAGGATCACCAACTGACGCACATCCAGCCGCTCTGCGAGACGTTCCAGAATGGGCGCGGTCTCCAATGTGCTGCAGGCCTGACCTGACACCCGTTCGATCCGGCCAAGCAGCGCCTGTCCTAGCGCCTTGCGTTTGATGTCCGGCACCACATTCACCGTATGCGAGAGCAGCGCATCGGGCAGCCAGAACACCGCCAGACCGGTCACGACAGCCAGCGCCGACAGCAGCGTCACCGAGCGAAGGCGACCGGGGCGGGCACGAGCGCGGGTGAGGGCGGATTGCAAACGGTCGATTGCGTCCAGCATCGCGGTTTCATCTTCGGCGATCTCCAGCGTTTCGCCCTGATCGCCGTAAGGGTGGAACAACGCGGGGAAACTGCCGGGGTTCTGTCGCTCTAATGCTGCCAGTGACCAATGGGCCAGTGGCCGGTCATTCATATCCGCAATGGTCAGGGTCGCGTCGCCAACCGAGACGATCACATCGCGCCGCTGCGCGTCAGGGGCAGCCCGCCACAGCGCAGCAGCTTCCAGCCGTTGATATTCCCGCAATGCCGTCATGAATGGGGCGCGTCCTCACCGTCGATTGTTCACAGATCAAATAGCACGCAGCCCCCAGCGTCAGCAATTGACTTTGCGGCAGTTCGCGCCTGCTTTGGTCAGGAAACCGGGTCAGAGAGCCTTGGCCTGCTGGCGCAGTTCGAATTTCTGGATCTTTCCGGTCGATGTCTTGGGAAGTTCTTGGAAAATCACCTGTTTTGGCGCTTTGAAACCGGCCAGCGTTTCGCGCGCAAAGCGGATCAGTTCGGCAGGATCAACCTCCGCGCCAGGCTTCAACTCGACAAAAGCACAAGGCACTTCGCCCCATTTTTCGTCAGGTTTGGCAACCACCGCGGCTAGGTTCACATCGGGGTGCCCCATCAGCACGCCCTCAACCTCCACCGAGGAGATATTCTCGCCGCCGGAGATGATGATATCCTTGGCGCGGTCGGCGATCTGGATATAGCCATCGGGATGCTGCACGGCGATATCGCCGGAATGGAAATACCCCCCCTGAAAGGCCTCGGCGGTGGCTTCGGGGTTCTTCAGATATCCCTTCATGACCGAATTGCCGCGCATCACGATCTCACCCTGATCCTGACCGTTCATCGGAATCTGCTGCATATCGTCGGACATGACCGTAATGTGATCCATCATCGGGAAGGCCACGCCCTGACGCGCCTTGATCGCGGCCCGGCCCTGCTGGTCCAGTGTGTCCCAGCTGCCGCCTTTCCACAGGCATTCGGTGACGTGGCCATATGTTTCCGTCAGCCCGTAGACCTGCGTGACATGAAAGCCGATAGCCTCGATCTTTTGCAGGGTGGCCGGGGCGGGCGGGGCGCCGGCGGTGAAGACCTCGACCGTGTGATCAAAGCTGCGCCGGTCCTCTTCGGGTGCGTTCACCAGCATATTGAGCACAATTGGCGCACCGCCGAAATGGGTCACCCCTTCGTCGGCAATCGCATCGTAGATCGCGGGCGCGGTGATATCGCGACAGCACACCAGGGTGCCACCTAGAACCGGCATCATCCAGGTGTGGTTCCAGCCGTTGCAGTGAAACAGTGGTACAATGGCAAGGTATTTCGGCTGCATCACCATGCGCCAGGAAATCACCGTGCCCATGGTCATCAGATAGGCGCCACGGTGATGGTAGACCACGCCTTTCGGGCGGCCCGTGGTGCCGGAGGTGTAGTTGAGCGCAAGGCTTTCCCATTCGTCCTGCGGCATGATCCAGTCGAAATCATGGGAGGCAGCGGCCAAAACATGCTCGTAGACCGGGTGCCGACCGGACGCCGGATAGGCTGCCTGATCATCCGGGACCTCAATGATCAGCGGTCCCGGGCCGTCGCAGGCTGCTTTGGCCTCTTCGGCGAGTGGCAGGAACTGGCTGTCGACCAGCACGACCTTGGCCTCTCCGTGGTCGAAAATATAGGCGACCGTGCTGACGTCGAGACGTGTGTTGATCGTGTTGAGAACGGCACCGCAGGCAGGCACGCCAAAATGGGCTTCGGCCTGGGCCGGCAGGTTGGGGATCAAGGTCGCCACCACGTCGCCGGGGCGGACGCCCATTCCCGCAAGCGCCGAGGCCAGCCGCGTGCAGCGATCATAATAGGCCGCATAGGTCTTGCGATGGCTGCCGTAGATGACGGCAGGGACATCGGCAAACACATGCGCGGCCCGGCGCAGATGTGACAGCGGCGTCAGCGGCACATAGTTGGCGGCGGTTTTCTCCAGTCCCGACTCGTCCGACATCCAACCCATTTCGACCCCTCCAAGATGATTCATGCGACGTGGTTGCAAGATATTGCGCAAAGTTGCCCCCAATGAAAGGCGTAAGACATTTTTGTCTGACAGGGCCGAGGTTTCCATTGGTCTTCAAACCGCTTAGCCTGCCTGTCATGATCTTGTCGCCTGGCCGTTCCTATGTCTTTGTACATATCCCCAAGACCGGGGGCACCGCGCTGTCCCTCGCGCTGGAAGCGCGGGCCATGGCAGATGATCTCATGCTCGGCGACACGCCCAAGGCCAGCAAGCGGCGGCGACGCCTCAGAGACGCTAAAACCCGGGGCCGATTGTGGAAACACTCAACTCTTGCCGATATCGACGGTCTGGTGCCCGAGGCGCAGCTGCGCGGTCTCTTTGCCTTTACGCTGGTACGGAACCCGTTTGATCGGGTGCTGAGCCTCTATCACTGGCTGCGCGAGCAAAGCTTTGATCACCCCTCGGTCGCCCTGGCCAAAGCGTTGGCATTTCCCGATTTTGCCAGCGATCCCCGGATGCTTGCAGCGTTTCGTGCACATCCGGCGCGGTCATATATGCGGCGCGCGGATGGGGGCGAACAATGCGACTGCTATATCCGCCTGGAACATTTCGCATGCGATGCGGCCCCGCTCTTTGATCACCTGGGTTTTGAGCTGCAGCTGCCACGGGCCAATGTCTCAGACCGTCCCAGAGGCTGGCAGGACGCCTATACCGACGCGGCCCGCGCGGCGGTGGCTCAGGCCTGCGAGGCGGATCTTGCCCAGTTTGAATACTCTTTTAACGATTCACCGATAGACCAGTAGTCGAGAGATGGAATCACATGGGACGACGCAGGGTCCGAAGTCTTCGCCAAAATGGCGCATCTTCGATCCGCGACCATGATAATCTCTCCCGTGGGCGCGCCAGTGGCCGCCTATCGGACGGGTAACGTGACGGGTCATGCAGAACGTATGGCTGCCTTGGTGAAAGGGAAAACCGATGCTGGATTGGCTGCTGAAACGCAAGCTCTCTCCGATGGCCGAGGCTCTGGCAACAGAGTACCCGTTGGTCGCAGCCGGGCAGGGCGGGATCCTGTCGGGCACCCTTGTGGCCTCACATCTTGGCTGGCGCCCGATTGAGGCTCTGGCCGTAGGCGATATGGTCCTGACCTTCGACCATGGGATGCAGCCCATTGTCGATATCCACCGCGAAACTATCCTGCTTTCCAGCGGTGGACCCAATCCGCTGACATGCCCGGTTCATATTCCGCAGGATGCGCTGAACAATCGCGCGCCGCTCTGGGTGATGCCGAACCAGGGGATCCTGATCGAGAGCGATCTTGCCTGTGATGGGCAGGGCGATCCGTTTGTTGTCGTACCCGCCTGCGCGCTGGAAGGGTACCGCGGCATTGGCCGGGTCGAGCCTGACACACGGGTCGAGATCGTGGTGCCACGGTTTGCACAGGATGAGGTCATCTATCTGGAGGCGGGTCTGCTGAGCTTTAGCGTGTCACCGCGTGACATTCTGTCGTTCGACACCAGCGCCTATGCCGAGCTTTATCGGGTTCTGGACCCCGACGCTGCCCGCGAACTGGTGATCGACATGATCACCGAGGAAAGCGTCTGGGCCAATACATTGCCGATGGGTCCTGGTGGGCATGGTGCTGCGGAATACGCAGCGATGGTCTAGACCGCGCTGCAATCCAACAAGTGAAAACAGAGACAGAACCGTCACCATATCGGAGGCGGTTTTTATTTTTCATAACCACTTAGGCGGCTTTCCTGATGTGAAAAAAGCGGCACCCGGAGGCGCCGCTTTCAGAGCTTTCAGACGTCATCTGACCTCAATCAGGCGGCCTTTTCGGCCTCCGGGCTGAACCGGCCATAGAAAGTCTGGCCTTTCTCAGCCATCTCGCGCAGCAGCGGCGGACAGGTGAAACGTTCGCCATATTTCGCGGTCAGCTGGTCGCAGCGCTCGGCAGCATATGGCGTGCCGATGATGTCCAGCCAGCTCAGCGGGCCACCGGACCAGGGCGCAAAGCCCCAGGCCAGGATCGCGCCAACATCCCCTTCGCGAATGTCCATCAGAACACCTTCTTCCAGCGCGCGCACGGCTTCCAGGACCTGTGCAAACATCAGGCGTTCCTGGACCTCGATCAGGTCCGGCTGTTCCTCGGCCAGCGGGTATTTCTCCTGCATGCCCTTCCAGTAACCCTGCCGCTTGCCCTTGTCGTCATAGTCGAAGAAACCAGCGTTGGACTTGCGCCCCAGACGGCCCTGTTCTTCCATCCAGAAGATCAGATCATCCGCAGCACTTTCGGGATAAGCATCGCCCATTGCCGCCTTGGTGGCGCGAGCGATCTTGGCACCGAGGTCAATCGAGGTCTCATCGGTCAGTTGGATCGGACCGACCGGGAAGCCCAACTGGCGTGCGGCATTGTCGATCAACGCAGGGGCAACGCCCTCGGTGATCATCCGTGCGCCTTCGTTCACGTAGGGGATGATGCAACGGTTGCAGTAGAAAAACCGGGCATCATTGACCACGATCGGAGTCTTGCGGATCTGGCGCACGTAGTCCAGCGCCTTGGCCACTGCGCGGTCGCCGGTTTTCTCACCCTTGATGATCTCCACCAGGAACATTTTTTCCACCGGTGAGAAGAAGTGAATGCCGATGAACTGCTCCGGGCGCACCGAGGCCTCGGCCAGACCGGTGATCGGCAGCGTCGAGGTGTTGGAGGCAAAGATGCAATCGTCGGGGATGATCGCCTCGACCTTCTTGGTCATCTCCGCCTTGACGCCGGGATCCTCAAAGACCGCTTCGATGATCAGATCGCAGCCCTTGAGATGGTCCAGATCAGGGGTTGCGGTGATGCGTGACAGCATCGCCTCTTTCTTGTCGGCCGTGACTTTGCCGCGCTTGATGCCCTTGTCGAGATAGCTTTCGGTATAGGTCTTGCCCTTGTCGGCGGCGGCTTGATCACGGTCGATCAGAACAACCTCCATTCCGGCCTGAGCGGAGACCAGCGCGATACCGGCCCCCATCATGCCAGCGCCCAGAACGCCGATTTTCTTGACCGACTGATCCTCGATGCCCGCCGGGCGCACAGCGCCTTTTTCCAGCGCTTCCTTGTTGAGGAAGAGCGAACGGATCATCGCCTCGGACGAAGGGTTCATCAGCACATGGGTGAACCAGCGCGCCTCAATCTTCAGCGCGGTGTCAAAGGGCACGAGCGCGCCTTCATAGACCGCACTCAGCAGCGCTTTGGCTGCCGGGAAGGCGCCAAATGTTTTGCCATGCACCATGGCTGCTGCACCAAGGAAGGTCATGAAGCCCGCAGGATGATAGGGCGCGCCACCGGGCATCTTGTAACCCTTGGCATCCCAGGGTTTGACGATATCGGCGTCTTTTGCCTCCAGAACCCAGGCGCGTGCGGCGGCCAGCGGATCCTCGACCACTTCGTCGATGATGCCTGCGGCCTTGGCTTTTTGGGGATCGACCAGCTTGCCTTCCA
Organism: Phaeobacter sp. JH20_02; assembly: GCF_048056915.1. Taxonomy (NCBI): domain Bacteria; kingdom Pseudomonadati; phylum Pseudomonadota; class Alphaproteobacteria; order Rhodobacterales; family Roseobacteraceae; genus Phaeobacter; species Phaeobacter sp. JH20_02. Next base: position 748,771 of record NZ_JAYMVP010000022.1, read on the forward strand.
GAAGGAAGGGCGCAGCGTTCATTGCACCCATCTTGCGTACCAGACGGGTGGTGCCGCCTGCACCGGGGAAGATGCCGACCATGATCTCCGGCAGGCCGATTTTGGCCTTGGGGTTGTCAGCCGCAAAGATGCGATGCGTCGACAGCGGCAGTTCCAGACCAATGCCAACAGCTGTGCCGGGCAGGGCTGCTGCCACGGGTTTGCCACCCTTGTTGGTTTTCGGATCCATGCCGGCCCGTTCGATCTTGCGCAGACCGTGGTGCATTTTCATGATGCCTTCGAACAGACCACGGGCGGGTTCGTCACCGGCATCCTCTTTCATCTTGGCCAGCACATTGAGATCCATGCCGCCGGCAAAGTCTTTTTTGCCCGAGGTGATGACGATGCCCTTGACGGCATCATCTGCCAGCGCGTCGTCAACCAGCCCGTCGAGGTCTAGCATCGCCTGACCGTTCAGAACGTTCATGCTTTTGCCGGGGCAGTCCCAGGTGATGATGGCGACGCCGTCGGCGTCTTTTTTCATTGTGAAATCAGACATATCTTAGTCTCCTGTCGCCTGGGTTACACGCGTTCGATGATGGTGGCCGCGCCCATGCCGGACCCGATGCAGAGTGTCGCAAGACCGGTTTCGCGGTCGCTGCGCTCCAGCTCATCCAGCAGTGCGCCGAGGATCATGGCGCCGGTCGCACCAAGTGGGTGGCCCATAGCAATCGAGCCGCCATTGACGTTCACCTTGTCATGGTCGACGCCAAAGGCCTGCTCGAACCGCATGACGACGCTGGCAAAGGCCTCGTTGACCTCAAAGAGGTCGATGTCACCAATCTCCATGCCATTGTCGCGCAGGATCTTCTCGGTGACGGGCACGGGGCCGGTCAGCATGATGGTGGGGTCGGTGCCGATCTTGGCTGTGGCCTTGATACGGGCGCGCGGTTTCAGGCCCATCGCCTCGCCGAACTCCTTGTCGCCAATCAGTACGGCAGCGGCGCCATCCACGATACCGGAAGAGTTGCCCGCGTGGTGGATGTGATTGATCCGCTCCAGATGCGGGTATTTTAGCATCGCGATCTTGTCGAAGCCGGGCATTTGCTCACCCATCATCTGGAACGAGGGGTTCAGACCGCCGAGCGACTGCATGTCGGTGCCGGGTCGCATGTATTCATCGTGATCGAGAATGGTCAGCCCGTTGATATCGCGCACCGGGACAACGCTGCGCGCAAAACGCTTGTCGTCCCAGGCCGCCTTCGCCCGGCGCTGGGATTCCACCGCCATGGCATCGGCATCATCACGCGAGAAACCATACTCGGTGGCGATGATATCTGCCGAGATCCCCTGGGGCACAAAGTAGTTCTCGATGGCAATCGCCGGATCAACAGCAATGGCACCGCCGTCCATGCCCATGGGGACACGGCTCATGGATTCCACACCGCCGGCGATGTAGGCATGACCAGCACGTCCCCGCACCTGGTTGGCGGCCATGTTGACGGCTTCCAGACCCGAGGCGCAGAAGCGGTTGATCGACACGCCGGGGATCGATTCATCCAGATCAGAGGCCAGAACAGCGGTCCGCGCCAAGCAGGCGCCCTGTTCGCCAACCTGGGTCACATTGCCCCAGATCACGTCCTCGACTGCGTGGCCTTCCAGATTGTTGCGCTCCTTCAGAGCGTTGAGCGCCACCGCAGAGAGACGCGCGGCCGTTACTTCATGCAAGGATCCATCCTTGCGGCCTTTGCCACGCGGGGTGCGCACGGCGTCGTAAATATAGGCTTCGGTCATATCAGTCTCCTCAGGCTCGGTCCGACGGGTTGCCGGGCATTAGGTCGTAGGGGGCTTTCCAGCCCGGTTGTGCGCTCAGCCGCGAGAGCCAAGCGTCAATATGGGGCCATTCGGCTCGATCAAAGCCGAAGGGTTCGGGGTAATAGAGATAGGAGCAGCAGGTCAGATCGGCATTGGTCAGCCCATCGCCGACAATCCAGCTTCGCCCCTCAAGATGTTTGTCCAGGATCGCGTAGGCGCCTCGCAGACGGCCCTGAAGGAAGGCGATGACCTCCTGCGGGCGTTTGTCTTCGGGCAGGAAATTCATCAGGAACCGGCACAAGCCTGCGTTTGAGGACAATTTGTGATTGTCCCATAGCTGCCAGCGCAGGATCTCGCGCTTTTCCTCGGCAGTGACGCCGCCGAACCGGCCATAAGTGTCCGACAGATACTGCTGGATCACCCCGGATTGGCTGAGTGTCAGATCGCCATCCACCAGCACCGGGCATTCTCCCATGTCGTTGATATCTCGACGGAAGGCATCACCCCGGGTGGTGCCGCTGAAAAAATCCACAAACACCGGCTCCCAGTCGATCCCGGCCAGTTCAAGAGCCAGGGCGGCCTTATAGGAATGGCCGCTTTCACCGAAACAATGCAGTTTGAGTGTCATATGTTGCTCCCTGTGTCTGCTGGCGGAGCGGGGGTTTCACACCCCCGCACCCCCGTGGAGTATTTCTGGAAAGATGACGGAACCTTCACTCCGTATTAAGGTAGATGGCGTCAGCATGGTCCTGCGGAACAGGCTGGAGAGCCGATGACCGTGAAAGGTGACGGCGCGCCGACCCATTAGGCGGAGAGCTCGGGGGGAGGCGCGTCTCATCCTGTCATCTTTCCCCAAATACTCCCGCCGGAGGCTTCCGGCATCCGCGTCTATATGTGCAGCCCGAAGCCTCACAGGGACCTCGCGATCAATTCCTTCATGATCTCATTGGTGCCGCCATAGATGCGCTGAACGCGGGCATCTGCCCACATCTCGGCCACGGCATATTCCTGCATGAACCCGTAGCCGCCATGCAGCTGGACACATTCGTCGAGCACCTCACCCTGGGTATCGGTGATCCAGTATTTGGCCATCGCCGCCTTTTCCACGGTCAGCTTGCCCTGCAGATGTTCGACCATACATTCATCAAGGAAAGCACGGGCAACCTTTGTTTTTGTCTGGCATTCGACCAGTTTGAACCGGGTGTTCTGAAACTGCGTCAGCGGCCCGCCAAAGGCCTCGCGCTCCTTGCAATAGGCGACCGTGCGTTCAACCGCCCCTTCCATGGCACCGACGGCGCCACAGGCGATGATCAGCCGTTCCTGCGGCAGCTGCTGCATCATCTGGTAGAAGCCCTGACCCTCGGCGCCGCCGAGGATGTTTTCCGGCGCAATCTCGACATTGTCGAAGAAGAGTTCCGAGGTATCTGCGGCATGGCAGCCGATCTTGTCGAGGTTGCGGCCGCGGCTGAAACCCTCTGCGCCATCGGTCTCAACCGCCACCAGCGAGATGCCCTTGGATCCTTCGGTGGGGTCGGTCTTGGCCGCCACCAGGATCAGATTGGCGTGCTGGCCATTGGTGATGAAGGTTTTCTGACCGCTCAGCCGGTAGGCGTTGCCATCTTTGACCGCTTTTGTCTTGATCCGCTGCACGTCGGAGCCGGTGGAGGGTTCGGTCATCGCCAGAGCGCCGACCAGCTCGCCGGTGATCATCCTGGGCAGCCAGCGCTGTTTCTGCTCTTCGGTCCCATAGGCCAGCACGTAATGGGCGACGATGCCGGAATGGATCCCGTGGCCCCAGCTGGCGAGATTGGCGCGGCTGCCTTCGATCAGGATTGCGGCTTCATGGCCAAAATCACCACCGACGCCGCCGTATTCTTCCGGTACGGAGGGGCAGAGCAGGCCAAGGGCGCCAGCTTCATTCCAGGTGGAGCGATCCATCATGCCTTGCTTGCGCCAGGTCTCGAATTTCGGCGCCCATTCGCGGGTGATGAACTGGGCGGTCATATCCGCCAGCATCTGATGCTCTTCGGTCATCCAGCTGGATTTTTGCTCTGCGCTCATGGGGCTCCCCTTTGGTGGCTGTCTCGTGCCTTGTGGCATCTGTTTTCTTTGGACGGTGTGGGCCGGCCTATTTCTTGCGGTCCTCAAGCTCGGCATTGAAGAGCCGCAGCCGGTGGGTGAGGTTGTCGCGATCTGTGACGCTGTCGAAATTCTCAAACAGGAAGGAGAGGGCTTCGCCTTCGTCGAGGCCGGCCTCCTGCGAAAATCGGCGCAAGCGGCGATAGCCGTCTTCGGTCATGGCAACCGGCAGGCGGCGCGTGAGGCGAAAGCGTTTGGGCATTGTCTCTCCTCCGATTGCGACGCCCTGGTTCTGGCGCCCCGGATGGCCCGGATCGCCTGTTATCCTGCCGCCCCGATGATCAGACGGGGGCGGTGTCGGAGACCCTCACGAAAAGGGGCCCCGAGGTGATCAAACTGCGCTTCAGAACTGGTCTGCCGCCAGTGCCATCACCGTGTCGCCGCCGGTCTGGATACGGCTGAGGTGCAGCGCCGTCGCAGGCAGCCTGCGTGCCATGTAATACCGCCCGGTCGCGATTTTTGTCTCGTAGAACGCGGCGTCAGAAGACCCGGCGTCAAGCTCTGCCTGTGCCGCCTTGGCCATCTCCGCCCACATCAGGCCGAGGCAGACGTGACCAAACATGTGCATGAAGTCATAAGACCCAGACAGCGCATTGTTCGGGTTGGTCATGCCGTTTTGCATGAAATACATGCCAGCGGCCTGAAGGTCCTTCGACGCGGCTTTCAGAGGGTCGATGAACTCCTTGCTGTAAGCGTCGGAGATGTCTCCGTTTTCTTTGCAGAAATTCTTCACCATCTCGAAGAAGGCCATGACATGTTTGCCGCCATCCTGCGCCAGCTTGCGGCCGACCAGATCCAGCGCCTGAACGCCATTGGCGCCTTCGTAGATCATCGCGATCCGGGCATCGCGGGTGTATTGCGACATGCCCCATTCTTCGATGTAGCCGTGACCGCCGTAGATCTGCTGTGCCTGAACGGTCATGTCATAACCCTGATCGGTCAGGAAGCCTTTGATGACCGGTGTCAGCAGCGAGATCAGCCCGTCGGCATTCTTATCCTCGGCGCGATGCGCCTGGTCGATCATCTTTGCGCCCCAGAGGATGAATGCGCGCGCGCCCTCGGCAAAGCTTTTCTGATCCATCAGGTTGCGGCGGATGTCCGGGTGGACGATCAGCGGGTCTGCCGGGCCTTCCGGGTTCTTGGCTCCGGTCACGTCGCGACCCTGAAGACGGTCCTTGGCATATTCCAAGGCGTTCTGATAGGCGGCGTCGGCCTGAGCCAGACCCTGCATGCCAACGCCGAGGCGGGCTTCGTTCATCATCGTGAACATGGCGCGCATGCCCTTGTGCTCGGTGCCGAGCAGGTAGCCGGTTGCGCTGTCGTAGTTCATCACACAGGTCGAGTTGCCGTGGATGCCCATCTTTTCTTCGATCTTGCCAACGGAGACACCATTGCGTTCGCCGAGCGAGCCGTCCTCGTTCACCATGAACTTCGGCACGATGAAGAGCGACACGCCTTTGATGCCCTCGGGGCCGCCGGGGATCTTGGCCAGCACCAGATGGATGATGTTGTCGGCCATGTCGTGATCGCCGGAGGAGATGAAGATCTTCTGGCCAGTGATCTTGTAGCTGCCGTCATCCTGCGGTTCGGCCTTCGTGCGCATCAGACCCAGATCGGTGCCGCAGTGCGGTTCGGTCAGGTTCATCGTGCCGGTCCATTCGCAGGACACCATTTTCGGCAGATAGGTATCTTTCTGGGCGTCGCTACCATGGGCGAGGATCGCCGACGCGGCGCCATGGGTCAGGCCCTGATACATGGTGAAGGCCTGGTTCGCAGCGGAGAACATCTCGCCCACGGCTGTGCCCATGATATAGGGCATGTTCTGGCCACCGTATTCTTCCGGCATGTCGAGACCGGTCCAGCCGCCTTCCTTGACCTGCTCAAACGCAGCCTTGAACCCGGTCGGTGTGTAGACGACGCCATTTTCAAGGCGGCAGCCTTCGGTATCGCCGACGGTGTTCAGCGGGTGCAGGACTTCGCTGGAGATCTTGCCTGCTTCTTCCAGCACGGCATTGGTGAAATCGGCGTCCAGCTCGTCATAGCCGGGAATGGCGCTTTCAGAGATCTTCAGAACATTGTGAAGAATGAACTGAGTGTCTTTGATCGGGGCGGTGTAACTGGGCATCGCGGTCCTCGCTGTGGTTCTGCGGTGTCTGTCTGGTTGCCTCTCCCATCTTGGGACAGGCAGGCATGGGGGCCGGGATCTATTCCGCGGCTTCTTGTTTGGCGCTCATCGAGGCGATCACACGTTCGCCCCAACGCAGCTGCTCTTTCAGATCATCAATTGCCTCGTTCAGCTCATCGCGCTGCCGCTCCATATCGGCGAGCCGGTCGCAGGCGATGTCATAGGTGCGGGTCAACTGCGTCAGCTGCTGGTCGCCCATATGATAGAGATTCAGAAGTTGCCGGATTTCCTCGAGGCTGAAGCCAAACCGCTTGCCGCGCAGGATCAGCTTGAGCCGGGCCTGGTCGCGTTTGGTAAAGAGGCGTTTCTGACCCTCGCGGATCGGGAACAGCAACTCCTTGGCTTCGTAAAACCGCAATGTACGCGGCGTAACGCCGAACTCATCGCACATCTGGCGGATGGTCTTGGTTTCATCGGTCATCGTCGTAACTCATAACTGCTGGGTTGTGAGACTAAGGTGAGCAGCTTGCCCGTCGTTTACAACAGCAACTTGACGTTGACGTAAGTTGAACGCTGCGTCACTTTCCGAGGTGACGTAGGATCCACCGAGCTGACGCAACGTTACTTCGTTTCGGGTTTGGCTATCAGCCCTTAAAATAGGGCGATCGTTCAAATTACCGATAAAATTATCGGGCTTTTTCGCGTGGATTATGTTCGATTTTTTTGATTGGAACATCCGTCACATGGACGGCAGATCACGTGCTGACGAGCCCGCAGAACGGCAAACGCCCCACCAGTCGGCGGGGCGTTGAGTGTCAAAAGCGGATCCGACCTGACGCTTGGTCGGCGGGAATCAGGCGTCTTGTTTCAGCAGGTTGAGCGTGGTGGCTCGCAGGTCGTGGAGTTCCTGAAGCGCTTCGTCGAGCTGTTCGCGCTGCTTGCGCAGCTCTTCCATCTGGCGGTCGGCCATTTCGACAAAGGCGCGATTTTGAGCCTCATCGCCCTCGTTTTCATAGATCAGCAGCCACTGGCGGATCTCTTCGAGCTGGAAGCCGAACTTGCGTCCCCGCATAATCAGCTTCATCCGGGCCCGCTCGCGGGCACCGTAAAACCGCGACCGGCCTTCGCGATCGGGTTGCAACAATTCGATGTACTCATAGTAGCGAAGCGTGCGCGGGGTCACGTCGAATTCGCTGCACATCTCCTTGAATGACAATTTCTGTTCGGTCATTCCGTATCTCCCTTACCCGCAAACTAAGCACAACCGGCAAAGGGTTCAACCGCCGGGGTTGCTCTTCGGCCAAGGTCTGGCCGATAAAGAGGAAAACATAGGAACGGGGAAGCCCATGGTCGACAAGACGCAGCTCGCGCGACAGTTCATAGAAGCCATCCCGCATGCGCAGGAACTGGGGATGACCCTCACGGAACTGGGGGATGGCACGGCCGAGATCGTGATGCCCTATGATGAGAAACTGATCGGCGACCCGGAAACCGGGGTGATCCACGGTGGCGCGGTGTCGGCGCTGATGGATACCTGCTGCGGCGCGGCGGTGATGTGCCACCCGTCGGCGCCGGGCGGCACCGCCACGATCGACCTGCGTATCGACTACATGCGTGCAGCCACTCCCGGGCAGCGGATCGTGACCCGCGCGACCTGTCATCACATGACCCGCAACGTCGCCTTCGTCCGTGCGACGGCGATGGACGAGGATGAGGCACACCCCGTCGCTACGGCGGTTGGCGCCTTTACCGTGGAGGCAAAATTTTGAGCCGCCCCCGTCCCGAACCCGTTCAGGTGGTGAAGCAGCGGCGCGACGCTGCCCTCGCCGCGCTTGTGGAATCCGTGCCCTATGCGCGTTTTCTCAACATCACGTTTGATCGTCGCGGCGATGAGCTGACGGCGCAGCTAAATTTCGATCACAAGCTGATCGGTAACCCGTTTCTACCCGCCATCCACGGTGGTGTCACAGCGGCCTTTCTGGAGGTGACAGCCGTGATGACCCTGACCTGGGCCAACCTGTGGGAGCGCATCGAAAGCGGCACGCTCGATGTTGAGGAACTGGCCGCAGGTAAATTGCCACGCCAGCCGAAGACCATTGATTTCACAGTGGATTACCTGCGTTCCGGGCTGCCGAGAGATGCCTATGCACGCGCCACCGTGTCCCGGTCCGGCCGGCGCTATGCCTCGGTCCATGTGGCGGCCTGGCAGGATCACAAGGACAAATTGTTCGCCCAGGCCACGGGCCATTTCCTGATGCCGCAGGAGGCGGCAAAACAGGGGGCTGCCGCGCCGGACTTCGTGGCCGATGCCGCGCCTCGGGACAAGGGCTAGAACGCATGTCCACAGCCAGCGCCGAGGTGCCGGAACCGATCAGCCATGCGCGGGTGCTGAAGATTGCGCTGCCGATTGTACTCTCGAATGCGACGGTGCCTATTCTGGGGGCCGTGGATACCGGAGTTGTCGGCCAGATGGGGCAGGCGGCTCCTATTGGGGCGGTGGGCATCGGTGCGGTCATTCTGGCGACGATCTATTGGATCTTCGGTTTTCTGCGGATGGGCACCACGGGTCTCGCCGCGCAGGCCCGCGGGGCTGGAGACTGGGCAGAAACGGGCGCGCTGCTCACCCGGGGGATCCTGCTGGCCTTTGCTGCGGGCCTTGTGTTCATTGTTGGACAGGTCGCGGTGTTCTGGGGGGCCTTTGCGCTGGCCCCTGCCAGTGCCGAGGTCGAGGGGCTGGCGCGGGATTACCTTCAGATTCGCATCTGGGGTGCCCCTGCGACCATCGCGCTATATGCGGTCACTGGTTGGCTGATCGCGGTTGAACGCACACGCGGTGTTTTTGCCCTGCAAATCTGGATGAACGGTCTCAATATTCTGCTGGATCTCTGGTTCGTGCTGGGGCTGGGCTGGGGAGTCGAAGGGGTCGCGGTCGCAACCCTGATCGCGGAATGGAGCGGTCTTGCGCTGGGGCTGTGGCTGTGCCGCGATGCCTTTGCGGGCAGCCAGTGGCGCAACTGGGCCCGTGTGTTCGATCCTGTGCGGCTGAAACGCATGATGCAGGTCAATGGCGATATCATGATCCGCTCGGTGCTGCTGACCGGATCCTTCACGACCTTTCTGTTCATCGGCGCCGATCTGGGCGATGTGACGCTCGCAGCCAATCAGGTGTTGCTGCAATTCGTTGAGATAACGGCCTTTGCGCTCGACGGTTTTGCCTTTTCTGCCGAGGCGCTGGTGGGCAGCGCGGTCGGTGCAAAGGCGCGGATGCAGCTGCGACGCGCAGCGGTGGTGACCAGCCAATGGGGCGTGGGCGGCGCAATCGTACTGGGGCTGCTGTTCTGGCTGGGCGGTGGTTGGCTCATCGATGTCATGTCCACTTCGCCTGAGGTGCGGGCAGCCGGGCGGGATTACCTGATCTGGGCTGCGATATTACCGCTGCTCAGTGTGGCCAGCTATATGTTCGACGGGATTTACATCGGGGCGACCTGGACGCGGGACATGCGGATCGCGATGCTGCAATCGGTGGCGGTCTACGTTGTGGCCCTGTTGGTTCTGGTGCCGCTCCTCGGCAATCACGGGCTTTGGGCGGCATTGATGGTGTTGAACCTAGCGCGAGGTGCGACGCTTGGTCTGCGCTATCCACGGCTCGAAGCGCAGGTCGGCGCATAGATCGGGGCTGGGCTGAAAGAGAGCAGCTGTGTTTCAGATGGCGACTGTTTCAGGCGGCCACTGTTTCTCGCGGCTCCTGTCAGAGAAGTTTTTTCAGCGCTTCGGTAGGACGGCCTATCACGGCTGCTGTTTCCGAAATGGCGATGGGGCGCTCAATCAGGATCGGATGCGCGGCCATCGCCGCGATCAGCGTTGCGTCATCATCCGATGAGCTGAGGTTCTGCTCCTTGAAGGTGGCATCGCCGCTGCGCATCATCTCAATTGCAGTGACACCCAGTTTGGCCTGAACCTCCGCCAGCTCTGCCTCCGAGGGCGCATCTTTCAGATAATGGCGCAGGGTGACCGCTGTTCCGGCCTCCTCAAGCAGGGCAAGGCCCGCACGGGATTTTGAGCAGCGCGGATTGTGCCAGTAGGTGATCATAGCCAGTCCCCGCGTTTGATGCCGACGGCATCTGCGACAGTGTCAAAACCGTCGCGGGCCAGCAGCTGGTCCAGCCCGCGCGCGATCTCTCCGGCCAATGACAGTCCGGCATAGACCATGGCGGTATAAAACTGGACCGCCGATGCGCCGGCGCAGATCTTGGCATAGGCCTGTTCGGCTGTGGAGATGCCGCCCACGCCAATCAGAGGCACCCGACCGTCCAGAAGCTCAGAAAGCTGCGCCAGAACGCGGGTGGATTTCTCAAACAGCGGCGCGCCAGACAGGCCGCCCGTTTCGCCACGATGTGCACTGTTCAGCCCGTCGCGATCAAGCGTTGTATTGGTGGCAATCACCGCATCAATACCGGTTTCAAGCGCCACCTCGGCAATATCCTCGATCCCAGCGCGGTCAAGGTCGGGGGCGATTTTCAGGAACACCGGCACCCGCTGGTCCAGCCCGTCCCGCGTCTCAATCACGCCGCTGAGCAGCGCTGACAGGGCGGCCTTGCCCTGCAGATCGCGCAGTTTCTCGGTGTTGGGCGAGGAGACATTCACCGTCGCAAAATCCAGATGCGCCCCACAATGGGCTAGCACCTTGGCAAAATCGGCAGCGCGGTCGCTGCTGTCCTTGTTGGCCCCAAGATTGAGGCCGATCACAGCATCGCGCGGGCGGGCCGCAAGACGCTGGCCGATCACGCTCATGCCGTCGTTGTTGAAGCCGAACCTGTTGATAGCCGCCTGATCTTCGGTCAGACGAAACAGGCGCGGCTTGGGGTTGCCGGGTTGCGGGCGCGGCGTCGCGGCCCCCACCTCGATAAAGCCGAACCCGGCCTGAGAGAGCGGGCGCAGTGCTTCGGCGTTCTTGTCAAATCCCGCCGCCAAGCCAACCGGATTTGGCAGGGACAGACCGGCGATCTCGGTCGCAAGACGCTGGGAGGTGACCGGGCCGGGGGCGGGCGTCAGCCCCAGTTTCAGCGCCTTGATCGACAAGCCATGGGCGGTCTCCGGGTCGCAGCGATGCAGCGCACCAAGGGTAAGACGTTCAACGAGGCTCACGCCATATCCTCCGGGAATTGATGGGTGCCGTCGACCAGCGGCAGCGGTCTCGCCCAGACCACATCAGTCATGGTCATCTTGCGGTAGAGATGGGGAAACTCGGCGCCGCCCCGCGACACTTCCCAGCGCAGGTCTAGCCCCAGCCGCTCGGCATCGACCGCAATCAGCCAAAGCCCGTCAACTCCGGCAAAATGCTTGGCTGCGGTCTCCTGGGACTGGTCGGCGGTGGAGAAATGAATGTAACCATCGCTCAGATCGATGGGGGCGCCGAGGGTCTCACCCTCTGCCTGAAGGGTGGTCCATTCGTCGGTGCGGAAGATTTTATAGATGAGCATGGCGCGGTGATGCCCTGCGCGCAGAGGTGAATCAAGGCTGAATATGATCGGTCTTGACGCAAAGACAGCACGGCGATGAATTTTTCCCCTTTGACTGCGCCCGCATTTCCCCTCACCATCCGGCAATAGAAAAATAATAAGGGAGTATGTTTCCATGATGACGCGTTTTCTGACGTCTGTTGCCGCGCTTGGCCTGACGGCGGGCGTAGCCGCAGCCGACTACAAGCTGACCATCCTGCACACCAATGACTTTCATTCGCGGTTTGAGCCGATCAGCAAGTATGACAGCGGCTGCCGCGAAGGGGACAATGCCGAGGGCAAGTGCTTTGGCGGATCGGCACGTCTGGTAACTGCGCTGGCGGATGCGCGCGCGCGCAGCAACAACAGCATTCTTGTTGATGGTGGCGACCAGTTTCAGGGCTCGCTCTACTACACCTACTATAAGGGCAAAGTTGCCGCCGAGATGATGAATAAGCTTGGCTATGACGGCATGACCGTCGGCAACCACGAGTTCGATGATGGCCCCGAGGTCCTGCGCGGGTTCATGGATTCGGTTCAGTTTCCGGTTCTGATGTCCAATGCCGATGTCAGCGCTGAGCCTGCCTTGGCCGATGTGCTGAAGAAATCCACCGTGATCGAACGCGGCGGTGAAAAGATCGGCCTGATCGGCCTCACTCCCGAGGATACGCCCGATCTGGCCAGCCCGGGCAAAAACATCACCTTCACCAACCCGGTTGATGCCGTGCAGGGGGAGGTCGACCGGCTGACCGCCGAGGGCGTCAACAAGATCATCGTGCTGAGCCATTCGGGCTATGCCGTGGATCAGCGCGTTGCGGCGGGCACCACGGGTGTGGACGTCATCGTGGGTGGGCACAGCAACACCTATCTTTCCAACACGTCGGAAGATGCTTCAGGGCCATACCCGACCATGGTCAATGATGTGGCCATCGTGCAGGCCTATGCCTATGGCAAGTTCCTGGGTGAGCTGAACGTGACCTTCGATGATGCAGGCAATGTCGTCGAAGCGGTTGGCGAACCTCTGATTATGGATGGCACCGTCACCGAGGATGCGGATACCGTCGCACGCATCGCCGAGCTGGCCAAACCGCTGGACGAGATCCGCAACAAGGTTGTGGCCGAGAGCGCAGAAGCTGTTGACGGCGACCGCGACAATTGCCGTGTTCAGGAATGCCAGATGGGCAACCTGGTGGCCGATGCGATGCTGGACCGAGTGAAGGATCAGGGTGTCAGCATTGCGATTGCCAACTCGGGCGGTATCCGTGCGAGCCTGGAGCCGGGCGAGGTCACGATGGGAGAGGTCCTGACGGTCCTGCCGTTCCAGAACACGCTCTCGACCTTTGAAATCACTGGCGAGGACGTCATCGCGGCCCTGGAAAACGGGGTGAGCCAGGTTGAAGAGGTCAAGGGCCGCTTCCCGCAGGTCGCTGGTCTGAAATTCACCTGGGATCCGTCGGTTGCACCCAATGAGGGCCGCATTCAGGAGGTCATGGTGAGCGAAGGCGACAGCTTCGTGCCGATTGATCCGGCCAAGACCTATGTTGTCGTGACAAACAACTACGTCCGCAATGGCGGTGATGGCTACAAGGTCTTCGCAGGCGACGACAAGAACGCCTATGACTTTGGCCCGGATCTGGCGGATGTCATGGCAGAGTATCTGGTCGAGAACTCCCCCTATAAGCCCTACACCGACGGCCGCATCCGCCAGAAGTGACCGGGCGCAGCTATTGCGCTGCCTCAACAACCCAGACTGGACCGCGCCGTATCTTCGGCGCGGTCTTTGTTTTTCCTGTCAGCTGCGGCATAACACCGTTATGGATCACCCCCTGATTGACCTTATCAACGCGCGTATCCAGAAGGCGGAGGCCGATGGCGCTTTTGACAACCTGTCAGGAGCGGGCAAACCGTTGCCACCGGTTGACGACCCGGAGAATGCGCTGGTCAACCGATTGATCAAGGAGAGCGGCGGTGTGCCGGAGTTCGTCACGCTGTCGCGCACGCTTGCGGTTCTGCGCCAACAGCTTGCCGATACCGGCGACCGTTCAAAACGCCGTGATATCATGAAAGAAATGACAATGCTGGAAGCCCGCATCGACCTCGCGCGCAAGGCCTATGGTCGATAACCAGCGTTGCACGCGATCTGGCTAGGGCGTTGACGGTGCTGTTCGGGTCCTGCGTCGGCAGCTTGTTATCCGCTACTCACCATATGGCTGCCGGGCCGTCTCTGCGCGATAGCGGGGTCAGAATTCCTTCTGCGAGCCTGTTTGCGCGCGGTGCGGAGCGCGGCGCAGCCGGTCGCCGATCTGGGTCGCCTTGGTCAACAATGTGGTGATCTGAACCTGCTCCGCCGGGCTGAGGCCGGTCAGGATTTCGGACTGTAGCGCCTCGACAATCGGCATGGCTTTGTTCAGGAGCGACTGGCCAGCCTCGGTCAGGGTGACAACGCGCGCACGTCTATCAGCTGGAGAAATATCACGCCGGATCAGTCCCTTGGCCTCTAGCCGGTCGATCACTTTTCCAAGCGTTGCGCGGTCATAGGCAATGCGGGCCGCGATTGTTGCCTGATCAACACCGGGTTCGTGGGCCAGGGCGTCAATCGCGGCAAACTGTACCGGTGTCAGGTCGATGTCATTGCGCGCCATATGATCCGCAAACAGGGCAACAGAGATCTGGTGCAACCGCCGGATCAGATGACCGGGGAACTGCAAGGTATCTATCTGTGGCTCTGCCATGTCCTGCCTCCCGCTGGAAAAAGCATCCAGTTCACATCCGGGAACCGGCTGTGATCGGTTTATAGATAGAATTTCAAACGAATCTTTGATCCATAATAAAATGTTTAAGGTATAAAGGGAATGCGACTTTTCCTTGCGCGCGCGGCGCGGTAGATCATCAGACATGGCCCTTCGTTTTACATCGCTATCCGAAATTCTCGATCAAGACTACGATTGTGTCATCGACGTGCGGAGTCCCGCCGAATTTGCTGAGGATCACTGGCCCGGGGCCATAAACCTGCCGGTTCTGGATAATGAAGAACGCGCCGAAGTCGGCACGATCTATGTCCAGCAAAGTCCGTTTCTGGCCCGCAAGGTCGGTGCCGCGAAGGTGTTTCGCAATGCTGCCGACCATATTGAGCAACGGCTGAGCCATCATCCGGGATCCTGGCGCCCGCTGGTCTACTGTTGGCGCGGCGGGCAACGGTCCGGCAGTTTTACCTGGCTGTTGCAGCAGATTGGATGGCGGGCGGATGTGGTCGAGGGCGGCTACCAAAGTTACCGCAGACTGGTCCATGACTATCTCTATAAAGCCGCGTTGCCGCATCGTTTCGTGGCGCTGGATGGCTACACGGGCACCGCAAAAACCGATATCCTCCAGCGTGTTGGACTGCTTGGCGCACAGGTGCTGGACCTTGAGGGGCTGGCACATCATCGCGGCTCGCTGCTGGGCGATCACCCGACCCCGCAGCCCAGCCAGAAGGCGTTTGAATCCGCATTGGCCGGTCAACTGGCACGGATGAATCCGGAACGCCCGGTGCTGGTGGAGGCGGAGTCGAGCAAGATCGGCGCACGGATCATCCCACCGCAGCTCTGGGCGGCCATGAAACGGGCTCCGCGGATCGAGATCCACGCACCCGTGGCGGCGCGATGTCGATACTTGCTGGCGGGTTATGATGATATTCTGTCAAACACGGAGATGCTGCGCGTGCGTCTCGATGGGTTGCGGGCACATCGCTCCAATGCGGTGGTCGATGGCTGGTTGCAGAGGATTGCCGAAGGCGACAAACCGGCGCTGACGGAGGCGCTCATCACGCAGCATTACGACCCCGCCTATGAGACTGCGCGCCGGGCCATCGGTGCCGATGTGATAACCACCCTGGGGGCAACCGACCTGCGGGAGCCCGATCTTGACCGGCTGGCCGCGGATCTGCGTCTTGAGCTGGACCGGCTATAGCCGCGACTTCAGATCAGCGTGATCGCGCCCGCAGAGCCGGTGATATGGCCGATGATCGCGGCCTCAGCTGCGTATCTGCGGAGTTCGGGTAAGAGCGCCTCGGCCTGATCGCGCGGCAGTGCGGCCAGCAGGCCACCGGCAGTCTGCGGATCGAACAGCAGATCCTGTGGCCCGCCGGTGGTTATCTGCGGCAGAAGCGCGGCATTTTCTTCAAAGAGCGAGGACCTGACCCCGCGTGCTGTCAGTGCAGCGGCACCGGGCAGCGCAGGAATTGCCCCGAGGTCCAGTTCAGCTCCAACAGCGGAGGCTTCGCAGATCCCCAGCAGATGGCCCAGCAGGCCAAATCCGGTCACATCGGTCATCGCATGTGCGGCGTGCAGAAGCTCGGCGGTCTTGTCCTGCGACTGGCTCATCGACGTCAATGCCGCGGCGACCCAGGCGCCCTCGGCCTTTCCCGCCATTTCCGCCGCCATGATCACCCCGGTGCCCAGCGGTTTTGTCAGGATCAGGGCGTCACCCGGCTGTGCCCCGGCCAGGGTGATGGGTGCCGCGTCGCATAGTCCGGTCACGGTAAACCCTATGGTCAGCTCGTCTCCCACGGAGGTGTGGCCACCAACGATCTCGGCGCCGGCTTTCCTCAGGATGTCACCGGCGGCAGACATGATTTCATCAAGGGTCCGGGCCTGAAGTTCCGCCGACAGTCGGGGCAGGATCAAGTTGGCGGTCGCGGCCTGCGGCTCGGCGCCCATCGCCCAGATATCGCCAAGCGCATGGACCGCCGCGATACGGGCCATCACCACCGGGTCGGCGGTAAAGGCCCGCAGGTGATCTGTGCTGATCACCTGCCTTTGCCCGCCCGTTATCAGCAGCGCGGCGTCATCACCGGGAAGCGGGGTGATGTCCGTGCGCTGATTATGCGGCTGCGATCGGAGCGTCGCCTTGAGCGTGCGCGCGCCAACCTTGGCACCGCAACCTCCGCACATCGGTTTATGGCCAAGCGCCTCTGGCAGATCATGGGTGTGTTCGGGGGGCAGCGCCGGCTGATCCATCTGCGGCAGATCTCGGAACTGCGCCATGAAGCCCTGATCGATGTGATCTTTCCAGCGCCAGATCCAACCGCCCGAAAAGGTCTGTCCAAAGCGTTCTCCAACAGCGGTTTTGCCGCCCATCGAGATCAGTTTCAGATAGTCTTTCTGCGGGCGGTAGCGGCGCAGCGGATCCCGCGTCAGGCTGGCGCGCAGATTATGATAGAGGATCGGCGCCTGACGCACCGCATAGACCCCGGCCTTCGGACGCGGGTCGGGGCTGAAATGAGCACAGTCGCCGGTAGCAAAGACGCCTTTGCGATTGGTCTGCAAATAGGCATCAACCGAGAGAAACCCATCGTGCAGGTCCAGCCCGGTTCCGTTGAGCCAGGGGTAGGGACGTGCACCCGCAGCCCCGGTTGTGAAATCGGACCGGATTGCGCGGCCGTCCGCCAGCAACACATGAGTGGCCTCGATCTGGGCAATCTTCGCGTGTTCTATCACGGTGACGTCAAGACCGCGCAGCGCAGCGCGCAGCCGGGCGCTGGACTTGGTGCCGGTGTCAGTCAGGATTTCGCTGCGATCAATCAACGTGGCTTGCACCGTCCGGCCCCGGGCCCGCAGCGCATGGGCCATGGCGAGGATCAGCTCCACTCCGGCCACACCGCCACCGATCACCGCAACATGGGCGGCGCTGTCGCCGTGCAGATACGCGGCCCAGCTTTCCGCAAAACGGCCGAGTGGTTTTGCCGGGATCGCATGGTCATCAAATCCCGGCATATCGGGCATGGCAGAGGTGATGCCCAGGTTGATTGCGGCAATGTCATAGGCAATTGGGGGGCGGCCCGAGACATGGACCTCGCGTCTATCGGTGTCGATGTGATCAGCCGCCCCGAGCACCAATCGCGCCCCGGCAAAGCGTGCCAGCTTCACCAGATCAATATCCAACGCCTCGCGCGCGTAATGCCCGGCGACAAAGCCCGGCAACATGCCGGAGTAGGGGGCGGTCGGACCGGGGTTGATCACGGTCAGGCGCGCTCCGGCGAGGGGCCGCATACCCCATTTGCGCAGCACCAGCGCATGGGTGTGGCCGCCGCCGATCAATACCACGTCTTTGGTCAGGGGGAGGGGGGCTGCGTGCATCATCTATGTGTCACCGGGCTGGGCTGGCTCACCCGGACAGGCTCCGCCCCGGATGAAAGACCCCCGCCGGACGGGCGGGGGCGCTGGGAGATCAGACCTCTGGGCCGATCACTTCGTTTTCGGGCAGTTTATGCGTCGCCCATATCTTATCTTTACCTGCGTCTGGCAGGCTGTCTGGCGTGTCGTGCCGGTGGATGTGAACCTTGGCAATGAAATTTGCCGTGATCGGCGCCGTCAGGAACAGAAATAGCGTAATCATCAGCTCATGCACCGACAGGTGGTATTCGTAGACGGCGGCATGGGTCATCGAGGCCAGCAGCACACCGCCAACGCCTAGCGTCGTCGCCTTGGTGGGCGCGTGCAGCCGGGACATGCGGTCGTTGAGCTTCAACAGGCCAAATGATCCCACGATACCGAAGATGCCGCCGATCACGAGAAATCCGGCGATCACGATGTCAAAGAACAGGTCCATGATCTCTCCTCACTCGATGATATTGCCGCGCAGGATGAAGCGCGCATAGGCCACTGTGGACACGAAGCCCAGCATGGCGATGATCATTGCCGCCTCAAAGAAGATCTCGGTTCCCAGCGCCAGCCCATAGAGCACCATCAGCGCGATGGCGTTGATGAACATCGTATCCAGCGCCAGGATCCGGTCGGCGACATCCTCGGCGGAGACAACTTTCCACAGGTTCATCAGCAGCGACAGCGCAAAGCAGACAAACGCAAAGATTGCAGCTGTTTCGATCATTCGAAAATCTCCTTCAGGCGGCGTTCGTAGCGGTCCTTGATCTCGTCGCGCACCGCTTCGGGGTCCGGCGCGTCAAGGCAGTGGACCAGCAGCGCATGACCTTCGGCTGAGAGATCGGCAGAGACGGTCCCCGGTGTCATGGTGATGGTCGCTGCCAGCACCGTGATCGCTTCGGGTGTGCGCAGGTCCAGCGGGATCGTCACCCAATTGGGGTGGCGGCTGGCATTGGATTTGAACAGGACGATCTTGGCCACCACCAGATTGGCCACCACGATATCATAGAGTACGATGAGGATGTAGCCGATGATCTTCACCGGGCCTTTCATCTTCAGCTGTTGGGGCCAGTAGGGCTGTGTCAGGAAGGGGATCAAAACCCCGAGCATGAACCCGAACACCAGCGAGTTGAGCGACCAGCCATTCACCAGCAACAGCCAGGTTGCGGTCAGCACCAGTGTCAGGATCGGGTGTGGCAGTACGCGGCGCATCAGCTTCATTTCAAAGCCCCCCAAGGACGGTTTCGATGTAGGCGGTTGGGGTGAACAGCTGGGCCGCCGTGGCGTCGGCATAGCGGGTCATCGGCCCGGCAAAGACGGTGAGCAGCACAATCGCCCCCATCAGCCCAAAGCAGACAACAAGCGGCAGGACCGGCGCCGCCGCTGGGGCTGGGGTGGCGTTACCGTCGAGAAGATCCTCGTCACCTGCATCGGATGCGACCGTGCCGTCGGTTGCCTGCAGGCCATGGCTTTTCCAGAAGATCAGCGTGCCTGCACGAGCCAGACCAACGATGGTCACAAGCGAGCCGAGCAGAATGACCGCCCAGATCCACCAGACCAGGTCATGATCGCGCGCGGCATCCATCACCAGCAGCTTACCAATGAAGCCGGAGACTGGTGGCATACCGGCCAGCGCGATAGCGGCGATAAAGAACATCACCGACAGCAAGCCGCTCTGCGGCATCAGACGAAGGGCGGCAATAGCACCGCCCTGACGTTCCATGACCTGATCGGCAATCAGGAACATCAGCGCCGTCGCCAGCGTCGAATGGACGATGTAGTAGAGAGCGGCTCCGGTTGCGGCAGGGGTGAACAGGGCAATGGAAATCAGCAGTGTCCCCATCGAGGTGATCGCCCCAAAGGCGACCAGTCGCCCGATCTCGCGCGAGCCGAGAACACCGATGGCGCCGACGACCAGCGTGACCATGGCGGCAGGCAGCAGCCAATCGCCGACCAGCCCTTCGGTGATCGCAACATCCGGGCCAAAGATCAGCGTGTAGACCCGCAGGATTGCATAGGCGCCGACCTTTGTCATGATCGCAAACAGCGCGGCCACCGGCAGCGGGGCATGGCTGTAGGAGGCGGGCAGCCAGAAATGCAGCGGCAGCACCGCAGCCTTGATCGCGAAGACCAGCAGCAGCATGACCGCACCAACGCGCAGCAGGGCGGTTTCCTCGCCCGACATCTCGGCCACGCGCACCGCCAGATCGGCCATGTTCAGCGTGCCGGTAACGGCGTAGATCGTGCCGAGCGCAAACAGGAACAGGGTCGAGCCCAGGAGGTTATAGACCACATATTGCACGCCGGCCTGAAACCGCTTGGCGCCGCCTGCGTGGATCATCAACCCGTAGGAGGCAATCAGCAGCACTTCGAAGAACACGAACAGGTTGAAGGCATCGCCCGTCATGAAGGCGCCGAGAATGCCCATGATCTGGAACTGGAACAGCGCGTGGAAATTGGCGCCGCGAGAATCCCAGCCGGTGCCAATCGCGTAGAGCACGACAGCCAGCGCCAGAACCGATGTCAGGACGATCATCATTGCCGACAGGCGATCCAGCACCAGCACGATGCCAAAAGGCGCAGGCCAGTCACCCAGCTCATAGACCTGCACGGTGCCGTCGGCGGCCTGCGCTGCCAGCGCCAGGGTCAGGCAGAGCACCAGCAGGCTGCTGGCGACCGAGAAGATCCGTTGCAGGTCCAGATGGTAGCGCAGGACCATGATAATAAAGGGCGCGACGATTGCCGGCAGGACA
Source organism: Phaeobacter sp. JH20_02 (assembly GCF_048056915.1). Lineage (NCBI taxonomy): Bacteria > Pseudomonadati > Pseudomonadota > Alphaproteobacteria > Rhodobacterales > Roseobacteraceae > Phaeobacter > Phaeobacter sp. JH20_02. The sequence goes on from NZ_JAYMVP010000022.1 coordinate 769,220, forward strand.
ATCGGCGCAATCACGAGGTGGTTCATGCGTCATCTCCAACTTTGGCATCATCATCGCTGAGATTGATCCGGTCATCCTGCGACGACAGATAGGCCCCCAGCGCAATCATCACCACAACGGCCGTCATGCCAAAGGAGATCACGATTGCGGTCAGCACCAGAGCCTGCGGCAGCGGGTCGGTATAGGGGACCTCTTCGTATTTATTGAGGATCGCAGGGGCGTTGGTCATCAAGCGGCCAGTGGCAAACAGGAACACGTTCACCGCATAGGAGATCAGTGACAGCCCGAGGATGACGGGAAAGCTGCGTCGGCGCAGGATCAGGTAGATGCCGGCCGCGGTCAGGACGCCCACGGCCGAAGCGACTAGAATTTCCATAGTCAGCCCTCGTTCTCGGTCATGGCCACGTCATCGCGGGCCGGGTTGATATCCATCGCGTGGGTGCTGTCGGTGCCAGGCTGCCAGGCAAAGCGTGACAGGCTCTCCAGCGCCAGCAGCACAGCGCCAACAACTGCCAGAAACACGCCAAGGTCGAACAGCGCAGCGGTTGCCCATTCAAATTCTTCCAGCGGTTCCCAGTGGATGTACCCAAAGGCGCTGGTCAGGAAGGGCTTGCCGCTGAACCATGATCCCATGCCGGTTGCGGCGGCGATCAGCACACCGGATCCGATGATGCCATGATAGGGGTAGCGCTGCCGCTCGGTCGCCCAGGCAAAGCCCGACGCCATATATTGCATGATGACCGCAATCGCCGCGATCAGCCCTGCGATAAAGCCGCCACCGGGCAGATTGTGCCCCCGGAAGAAGATATAGGCCGCCACCATCAGCGCCAGCGGCATCATCACGCGGGTCGCCACCACCATCATCATCGGATGCGAGTCACCGGCCTGCGGCAGATCGGGCTTGCGGTTCAGCAGATAGGCCCGCACGCGGGTGCCCAGCACCGCCTCGGTCAGCGCAAAGATCACCAGCGCGGCAATGCCAAGAACGATGATCTCGCCAAAGGTGTCGAAGCCTCGGAAATCCACCAGGATCACATTGACGACATTGGTGCCGCCGCCGCCCTTGTAGGAGTTTTCAAGGTGGAAGCCGGAAATCGTCTCGCCGATGAAATCACGGGTCATCAGTGCATAGATCAGCCCCGCAACCCCAAGGCCTGAGATGCCGGCAATGGAGATGTCACGCAAGCGGGCGCCGCCAGAGCTTTCGACCGGGGTTTCCTTGGGCATGAAGTTCAGCGCCAGCAGCATCAGAATGATGGTGACCACTTCGACCGAAATCTGCGTCAGAGCGAGATCCGGCGCTGACATGTAGTTAAAGCCCATCGACACCACCAGTCCAACAACGCCGATCAGCACCAGCGCCAGCAGGCGGTTGCGGTGCATGGCAACCAGAAAACCGGTTGCGATCAGCAGGCTGGCCCAGCCAAGGATCGGGATCAGCCCGACATCCTGAAGGCTGCGGGTCGGCGCCGCCAATGTGCCGGATTGATAGGCATAGAAGGACAGTACCGCGGTAAAGGTGATCATGATCCCGGCATAGCGTGGCATCGAGCCGTTGTGCATACCGTCGGTAATGGCACGCGAAAGCCGTGTGAGCGCGCCGATCAGCGCCTCGAAAATTACCTTCGCCTCCGGGCGCGGTGCGGAATCCCACATACGCATCAGCGGTTTGTGCAGCATCAGCAGGACGACACCCCCGGCAACCGCCGCCATCGACATATAAAGCGCCGGAGTAAATCCGTGCCAGAGTTTCAGCGAATAATAGGGCAGTTTCTCGCCACCAATCACGGCAGAGGCCGCAGTGGCCACCAACGGCCCGACGATCTTGGCCGAGAACAGGCCGATCAGCACGACAAGACCAACCAGAAACGCTGGGGCCAGCCACATGCCGGTGCCGGGATCATGCGGGGTTGCAGGGTAGTCGTCACGCCTTGGCCCGAGGAAGACATGGGCGATGAAGCGGAACGAATAGGCGGCGGAGAACAAGGCCCCCAATAGCGCTAGACCCGGCACCAGATAATGTGAACCCGCCCAGACCGTGTGAACGGTTTCCTCCAGCATCATCTCCTTCGACAGGAAACCGTTGAAGGGCGGAATGCCAGCCATCGACAGGGCCGCGACTGTGGCGATGGCAAAGGTGATCGGCATCAGGTGCCGCAGGCCGCCCAGCCGTTTGATGTCGCGGGTGTGGGCCTCGTGGTCGACAATGCCCGCGCTCATAAACAGAGCCGCCTTGAAGGTGGCATGGTTGATGATGTGGAAAACGGCGGCGACGGCAGCAAATTTGGTGCCAAACCCCAGCAGCATGGTGATCAGGCCCAGGTGGCTGACGGTGGAAAACGCCAGAAGCGCCTTCAGATCATCCTTGAACAGGGCAATGATCGCCCCCAGCACCATCGTGATCAGACCCGTCGTTGCGACGATGTAGAACCATTCCGGCGTACCCGCCAACACAGGCCACATCCGCGCCATCAGGAACAGGCCTGCCTTCACCATGGTTGCGGAGTGGAGATAGGCTGACACCGGCGTCGGTGCGGCCATGGCGTGCGGCAGCCAGAAATGAAACGGGAACTGCGCCGATTTGGTGAAGGCGCCAATCAGGATCAGGATCAGGGCCGGCAGATAGAGCGGCGAGGCCTGAATGACCTCCTTTGCGCCTAGGATCACGGTCAGATCATAAGACCCGACGATATTGCCGAGGATCAGCATGCCACCGATCATGGCAAGGCCACCGGCGCCGGTAACAGTCAGCGCCATTCGCGCGCCCTGACGTCCTTCGGGCAGATGCTTCCAGTAGCCGATCAGCAGGAAGGAACTGAGCGACGTCAGCTCCCAGAAGATCAGCAGCAGCAGAATGTTGTCCGAGGTGACAATCCCCACCATCGCGCCCTGAAACAGCAGCAGATAGGTGTAGAAATTACCCATCGGATCCTCGCGCGACAGGTAGAACCGGGCATAGAGGATGATCAGCAGGCCAATTCCAAGGATCAGCCCGGCAAAGAGAAAGCCCAGGCCGTCGAGAAAGAAATTGGCATTCAGCCCAAGCGCCGGCAGCCAGTCGAATTGCGCCTGAATAACTTCGCCGCGCATCACCGCCGGGGCGTGCAGCATCAGTCCGACAAACGCGAGCAATGTTGTCAGGCCTGCCGCCGATGCCGAGGCATTGCGCCCGGCACGGATCAATAGCGCGGGGAATACCGCGCCGAGAAAGGGCAGGGCTGCAATCAGGAACAGGGACACGTGCGGTTCTCCTCCATGCACAAGGCCAGATCGTTTGGTGCCTAAGCAATTTTTCGCAACTGTGCCAGCCCCGACCGCGCCTGCAAACCCTGCAAAGGCAGCGATCCGGTGAGTTTTTTGCCCGCCGCAGCAATTTGGCGCGGCCCGGTGTCAGGTTGACAACAACTTGATCACCATGCGGGATGTCTCAGGCTGAACACTTTGCAGGAACCTGCTAGGTCTTGGGTCATGTAGGACGGCGCCGGCAGCGCGGGGAGAGGCCAGATGTCGCATTCTCAATCAAAACGGTCAGATAACTCCGGCCCTCAGACTGATGGCGCGGACAGTGACCCGGCAGCTGAGGCGGAGGCGGGTGATCCGTTGATCTCGCGGCGTCGATTGCTTCAGGCCGGTGTGGCCTTCGCCGGGATCGCCATTGCGGGGGGCGGTGGATATACATGGTGGCGCAGGCAACCCCCGGCCCATGACCGTCCCCGCCTGTCGGTTGAGGACGCATTTGCCAGGGCCAAGGCGGGGGAGCTGATCCTGGTAGATATCCGCACACCGCGTGAGTGGCGGGCCAGCGGTGTGCCAGTGGGCAGCCATCAGATCGACATGCGGCGTGAGGATTTTCTGGCCGCGCTTGATCGCGTCACCGGTGGTGATCGCAGCGCGCCGCTGGCCCTGATCTGCGCGCGCGGTGTGCGCTCCGCCCGGGTGACGCTGGCGCTGGACGCGGCCGGTTATACAAATGTGATCGACGTGCCGGAGGGGATGCTCGGCTCCGCCGCCGGGCCGGGATGGCTGCGCAGCAATCTGCCGGTCGCGCGCTGGACGGGGCAGGGCTGATGAAACGGGTGATAGCAGGTATGGGGCGCCTCTGGCCGGGCGTAAGCGTTGCTCTGTCGGGCCTGCTTTTCGGCTCGGCGGTACAGGCTGGATGCGGGCCCCTCGCCGATGCCTGCCAGATTGACGGGGGCGACTATCACATCGTGCTGCCGGATACCGGCGATGAGAAAGCGCTGCCGGCGGTGATGTTCCTGCACGGCTACGGCGGGTCGGGTGAGGCTGCACTGCGCAATCGCGCGATGGTCGATGGGTTGAACGATCGGGGCTACGCGGTGATCGCCCCCACGGCGCTGCCGCGTAATCCCGGTGGCCCTCGCTCTTGGGCGTTCTTGCCGGATTTCGGTGGTCGCGACGAATCCGCGTTTCTTGAGGCGGTGCTGGCAGATGCTGAACATAGGTTTAACATCGACCGGAAATCCGTTGTTTTATCAGGATTTTCCGCAGGTGCCTTCATGGTCAGCTATCTGGCCTGTGCAACCCCCGATCAATTTGCCGCTTACGCAACGATTGCGGGCAGTTTCTGGCGGCCGCAGCCTGAGAGCTGCACCGGTCCGGTGCGTTTGATGCACACTCATGGATGGCGCGATGAGGTGGTGCCGCTGGAAGGCCGATACCTTGGCAATCGTCGTTTTCAGCAAGGAGATATCTTTGCCGGGCTTGAGCTGTGGCGCGATACCAACGGCTGCACGACACATGCGCCAAGCCACAGCGGATCTGAAGGTGGCACCCTGCGGCGCCGATGGGCCTGCGGTACAGGCGCAGATATCGACGTGGTGCTTTTCGACGGCGGGCACCGGGTGCCGGAGGGCTGGGCCGCATGGCTTGCCGATTGGTTCGAGGATCGCCCGCTGTCGCAGTAGTGCGACATATGGCGTCGATGAGGCGGCTGTGAATTCTCAATAAAAAATTCCGGCGAAACCTGATGTTTCCTGCCGGAATTTTCAATTTAATGCAAATTGTGGATATTTTCGCCTGAACTGTCTTTTTTACTCAGCGGCTGTGGGATGGGCGGGGGATCGCTCCAATGCCAGGCGCAACCTGTCCCGTCTGGCACGGGCGATGCGGGTGATGCGGGGCTCGTTATGGACCTCACGGGTGGCCAGAAGGGCTTTGGCAAAGCGCTGCAACGGTACGCCCGACAGGGCCGAAAGGGGCACCGCAAGGATCAGCGATACGGCGATTGGCAATAGCCAGACGGATACCACGCCGGCAAGAATCCCCGTCCACAGCGCGATGCCGCTGACGGTTTCCAGCGCGTGGCAGGTGAACAGCGTGCGCCAGGAGTAGCTGCCACCGTCGCGTGCCTGCGGCGCCCATCCCTTTTGGAGGCCAAAGGCGGTGCGCAGCACCGCGATCATCTGCTGAACCATCAGGATCGGCGCATAAAGGATCGCGAGCAGGATTTCCGTCAACAGTGACAGGGCAAAGGCGCCCGCGCCGCCATAGTCGGAGAAGCGGCTCCCGGTCATCGGCAGCGCCGCCACGGCCAGAAGCTTTGGGGCGAGCAGCATGGCATAGATGAGCAGGATCACCAGCACATGGCGCGGCTCTGACATGTCCGGCCAGGAGGGCATCAGCGGATTGGTTTCACTGAAATAGGTCAGGACCGAGGCTTCCTCGCCACGTCCGATCAGCGCCCAGATCACCAGCAGGGCGAACCAGACTGGCGCCATCAGGTAGCCGATGGCCCCATGCAGCAGATGAAAGCGTGACAAGGCGCGAAACCCCTTGGCGTTGAGCAGGTTCAGGTGCTGTAGATTGCCCTGACACCAGCGCCGATCCCGCAGCACATGGTCAATCAGCGTCTGCGGAGTTTCTTCGTAAGACCCACGAATGCGGGGCAGGAACTGCACGCTCCAACCGGCGCGACGCAGCAGCCCGGCCTCCACGAAATCATGGCTCATGATCAGCTTTTCACCACCAAAGACAGAGCGCAGCGGCGGCAACCCCGCACAGGCGGCAAAGGCACGGGTGCGGATGATCGCATTATGCCCCCAGTAATTGCCTTCATGCCCTGCCCAGCGCGCCAGACCTTCGGCCAGAGCCAGGCCGTAGACGCCATTGGCAAACTGCTGCATCCGGCCAAAGACGGAATGCGCACCTATCAGCTGCGGATAGCTCTGGATCAGACCTGCGCCGGGATCACGAGCCAGCGCGTCGGCCAGATGGGCAATCGCGCGCCCGGTCATCAGGCTGTCGGCATCGAGCACCAGCATCGCGTCCCAGCCGGCGCCCCAGCGGCGTACCCAGTCGGCGATATTGCCGACCTTGCGTCCTGCGTTGTCATCGCGGCGCCGATAATAGAGCTGGGCCCCTGCGGGGAGCATACTGCGCAGGGCCTCGACACTGGCACGTTCCTCTGCGGCGATGGCATCGTCGCGGGTGTCGGACAGGATGAACATTGCATAGTCATGGACACCGCCGCGGGCGTGCAGCTCTTCCAGCATGGATTGGGCATTGCCAAGTACATACCAGGGGACCTCGTTGTAGATCGGCATCAGGAGCGCGACCTTCATCCGCTGCGGGCGGCCTCGTCCCAGCGCGCGGGGGCGCTGGGACAGGCCCCAGAGACCCAGAAGAACGGTAGAGACCGAAAAGCAGATCCAGAAGAAATTGAACGCGATCAACACCAGAAGTGCGACCTCCAGCATGGAAAACCCGTCTGCCGCGAACCAGTCCTTCATACCCCAGGTCAACAGCCCCGTAGCGGCCATCGCTGGAGAGAAGGCCAGAACACGCCATAGCGCCACCTGACGCTGGCTTGACTCGCTGGGCTGTCCGCCGGTTGCCACGCTGTCACCGGGTAAGGGGCAGGCGTGATCCTGAAAATGGGCACCGAAATTCTGCTCTGGCATAGCCAGCGGTTGTTCCGGTGGGGTCAGGGAGAAATTGGTCATTTGGTCCACCGGTAAAGCCAGACTTCGGAGGCGGGCTGATCACCCTTTCGCAGTTCAGCGCGCAATTCGACGTGGTCGCGTTCGCCCGGGTCAAAGGCAAAGGCCAACCGCACCCCGCCAGTTTCCGGGTTTTGCTGCAAGACGCCTTCGGTTGGGGTGACATGAGGTGACGTGATATGCGCCTTTAGATCATCAACGCCACCGGCAAACAGCGGATGGGCGGCGAAATCGATGGTGATGATCCGACCCGGATCACCAAAGATGCGCGCGCCCGCGGCGGTGTTGATCACCTGTGGCACCGGCAGATCCGGGCCGTTGCCCCAGGTCAGCCGATAGTCAATGGCAATCTCTGAGCCAGGGGCGTAGCTGTCGCGGGGGCGCCAATAGGCCACGATATTGTCGTAGATTTCCTTGTCCGCCGGGATTTCGACCAGCGTAACGGCGCCTTTGCCCCAATCACCCTTCGGCTCAACCCAGAGCGCCGGGCGCTGGTGATAATGCGCTTCCAGATCCTCATAATCAGACAGCAGCCGCGGGCGCTGCATCAGGCCAAAGCCACGCGGGTTTTCATCGACAAAGGACGACAGCTGCAGCGTCTTGGGGTTGGCCAGTGGGCGCCACAGGGTCTCGCCGTTGCCGTTGACCACCAGCAGACCGTCGCTGTCGTGAACCGCAGGGCGGAAATCGTCAAACCGGTTGCGATTGGTCTGATCAAACAGGAACATCGAGGTGAGTGGTCCAAGCCCGATATTGTCCAGTTCCGCACGTGCAAACAGGCGCGCCTCGACATCCATCACCGTGTCTTGCCCCGGCAGTATGTCAAACCGGTAGGCCCCGGTGACAGACGGCGAATCCATCAGCGCATGGACGATCATGTTCTTTTGGCCGGGAACTGGAGCTTCGAGCCAGAAGGCAATGAATTCAGGGAATTCTTCGCCCTTGGAGGTAGCGGTATTCACCGCCAGGCCGCGCGCCGACAACCCATAGGTATGTGCAGCCCCGATGGCCCGGAAATAACTCGCGCCCTGGAATACGCAGAATTCCGTTTTCTTGCCGGGTTCCTTCAGATCGGTCCGCAGCCGGAAACCGGAGTAGCCGAGGCTGTCGTCGACGCTCAGGTCGGGGGCTTTGTCGGTTTTGTCAAACAGCGAGAGGTCAAAGGCCACCGGCTGGGCGAGGCCGTTTTCCACGGTGTAGATCTCGACCGGGCGCGGGAAATAAAGGCCGGGCAGAAAGAAATCGACATTGTAGCTGCGCGGGGTCTTCGACCAGAGCGCATCGCGGCTGCGGAACCAGCGGGTCTGGTATTCCTCATAGGTCTGCTCCTGCCAGTCCTGCGGCACGCTGGGGCGGGGCGCGTAAGGGGCGGCCGCCAACTCGCGCGCCAGCGCCACAACCGTTTCGCGCGAGAATGCAGGGCCTCCGGTCGCACGCGCAGGCGAGGTCAGCGCGGCAAGCGCAAGCGGGGCCGTGCTGGCCAGGGCGGTTGCCAGAAAGGTGCGTCGCGAGAATTCTTTCATCTCTTGGTTTTCCATGGATGTGATTTGAACCAGGCAGCGATATAGGCGCAGCCGATGATCAGGCCAAACCCGGTGAGGTTAAAAAATGCAGTGGTCATGATCGACCTGTCGGTGAGATCCATGGCAAAGCCCAGCAACCGGGCCAGCGCCATGGAAAACACAAAGACCGCAAGCGATTGCTGACCGACTTTGGTGATCAGCGACAGCAGCACGGCCCAGATCCGGGCGGGCGTGGATTGCCCGGAGGCGATCAGACGGCGACCGCCTTCACCCGCAACCACCCAGCCGAGGTAGGCCAGCGACAGGAAATGGCCATAGCGCAAAAGGCCAAAGTCGGTTTTTTCCCGCCATTCGGCTGTCAGCTGCCAGGTCGGTCGGATCAGCTCCGCCAGACCGGTGTTCCAGGCTTCGACCCAGAGGAAGACTTTCCAGGAGCCGAAGGGCGCTAGCAGGAGCAGATAGGCCGTGGCTATGATCATCAGTCCGCGTGAGACCGGCGGGGCGGGCAGCCAGCCTTTCATGAAGGCAAAGCCGGTGAAGAACAGCAGCTGCCAGCCAAAGGGGTTGAAAAACCATTCGCGGCTCGACCAGGGTTCGGCGGAGAGCGACAGCCCATTCGGCCCGAGGCCAATCATATACGGGTTGGCCAGCAGCCAGATCGCGATCGAGGTGGCCGCCACAGCCCAGACGCCGACGCGTTCCAGCCCCATCATCAGCGGCATCAGCCCCAACACGACGAGATACATCGGCAGAATGTCAAAGTAGTTTGGCACGTAGCTGAGCGTCATCAGCCCAACCAGCTGCGGCACCGGGTTTTCAAAGAACGGCAACAGGTTCAGCGAGGCAATATAGCTCTTGTCAAAAGCCCCGTAGAGATCCAGCGCCGCCATGGTGGTGGCGAGAAAGACAAACAGGCCGATATGGGCCCAGTAGACTTGCCAGCAGCGAAACACCACGCGCGCGCTGCCAATCAGCCAGCCGCGGCGGGCAAAGGTGCCGCCAAAGGCGATGGCCGAGGCCATGCCCGAACAGAAGACAAAGATCTCCGTCGCGTCGGAGAAGCCAAACCGGGCCGGAATCCAGCCGGTCCAGCGGTTCCCGGGAATATGAGCGCACAGGATGATGAACATCGCAATGCCGCGGTAGAAATCCAGCCGGGGATCGCGAAGCGCGCGGGTCTGCGCGTCCGATTGCGGGGCAACCGGGCGATTGGCCACTGGAGTGGTCTCGGTGCCCTTGGCACCGGGAAAGGGCGAGATGGTCGCCATAGGCTGTTGTGTCCTTACTTTTGTTATTCTGCCGGGACGCTTTGCGCGCAGGGCGCGCCACGTCCGGCAGCGATCAGTGCACGGCGCGCCTGTGCATAGCTGTCCTCGGCGCCGCCCCGCTGGGCGCGCCGTTCGTTGAGGATGGCCTCCACCGCGTCCAGACGCCCCGCGCGGATGCCCGCATCAATGGTCACGCGTTCGAAAACGTCCCGCTGGGCATGGCTGCCCCCTGCCAGTTGCAGGGAACTGCGTCCGCTGGCGAGATAGCCGAAGGCTTCGCTGTAGTTACCTTCGCCAAAGGCCTCGAGCCCCAGCGCAAGGCCGCAGCCTGGCGTTGCCATGCGGCCATCGCTCTCGCTGGCGCCGCGACGCGCATCAGCGTGAATCCGCTGCACCAGCTGGCCAGCCTCAACCTTGCGATCATCGCCCACCAGGGCAAGAAGATAGTGAAGATCAGCAAAGATCAGGCAGCCGTCTTCGGTCCGGTTGGCACAGAGTTCTGCGAGTTCTTCCCAGCGGTCACCGATTGCAACGCCCTCCAGCTCCAGCCGCATCAGCAGTGAGGTGGCGTTGGAAATGTCACGGTAATCATCGGTTTTGTCTTTGCGGATCTCGTGATCGTATAGCGCCAGCACCTGTTCGGTCTGCCCCTGATCCAGATGCATCAGCGCCTTGTGCCACCAGACGTGGTAGCGAAAGTTGTTGCAATGTGCCCAGGCCTCTTCGCGACCGGTCAGCCAGTCAAGCCCGGCACGTGAGTTGCCCGTCATATCATGGACATGGGCCACCGCATGCAGGCCCCAGGCATCATCCGGTGCCATCCAGAGCGCCTGACGCCCGGTTGCTTCGGCTAGGTCATAAGCGCCGGTTTCCTCAAGCGAAAAGGCGTGGCATCCAAGCAGGTAACCGCGTCCGGCGTGATCCGGCGCATAGGCGGGCAGGACCCGCTCGATCGACCGGCGCATACCGGCGCTGTCGCCCAGGATGAAGCGGATCGCGTGGCTCAGCTTCATCGCCAGCGCGTCCTCGGGGTGGCTGCGCAGCACGGTCTCCATCTCTGCAATCGCCAGCGATGGACGGCCCTCCAGCCAGGCACCGAGCGCCGCGATATAGTGGCGTTCGCGTGGCAATGCACCATCCTCGGCGGCCTTGGCCGCAGCATAGGCGTCGCGTGCGGCCTGCATCAGTTCTGCCCGACCCAGCAGCAGCACAAACATGCCCTTGGCCGCCTGGGCCATGGCAAACTCCGGTGCAGCCTCCAGCAGGGCGCCCAGATGTTGCGGCGCGGCAGCGCCGTGAGACAACACCCCCATCTGAACGCAGTTCCAGTTCTCGAGCGCCGCGGCGTTTGTCAGGCTGGTGTCCTGGCCAAAAATATCTTGCATCATCGTTTGTCCGATCCGTGTCAAAAACGAAAGCAGAGGTGCTTTGTCGTCGAGCCTAAAGCACGGCCGCGCGTCTCGCGATGCCCGCTCGCGGTTTGGTGAAGCGGCGTGTGCAATCTCGCCGGATTAATGGGCCAACCATATTGATTGACAGCGATTTCCCGCATTTTTTGTAATCTGGCAAGCCCGTGCAGCGCGACTTTGGCCGAAGACCGCCAGTTTCTGTAACACTCGGCCAGATCCTGCCGGTTGCAAGCCCGAGAAACAGGCGTTTTCTGCGGTGTCTTAAGGGGATAGCAGAGATATTGAGCAGGCAGTCGCCCCCGGGTGATGGGGCTTCTGCCTGTTCTCGGTGGCGGCGCGCCGCTGTCTTAGTTGTCGTCTTCCGAAAACGGGTCCGCGGTCCTGGCTAGGAGGTCGCTGTCTGCACCGCAGATTGGAGGCGCATGGCGGTAGGTCACCGGCGTCCGGGAGAATTTGAGCGGATTGCCAAGCAACCGCACCGGCCCCGCCGCCGAGGACATTTCAATTGTCATATCCCGCGCCGCCACCTGATCAGAGGCAAAAACCTGATCGAGCGTCTGCACCGGTCCTGCTGTCACCTTGCGGGCCTCCATCGCGGCGATCACCTCATCGGTGCAGTATTGGCGCAGCGCCGGTACCAGGATGTCGGCGAGCGCGTCGCGGTGCTGCAAGCGGGCCGGGTTGGTTGCAAAGCGCGAGTCCCGCGCCAGCCCGTCCAGACCGAGAAAAGATAGGAAGCGGCCAAATTGCGCGTCATTGCCGACCGCGAGGATCACATGGCCATCTGAGGTCTCATATAACCCATATGGCACGATGCTGGGATGCTCATTACCGCGCCGTTTGGGGGCGCTGCCAGTGTTGAGTGTTGCCACACCTTCGTTGATCAGCCAGGCGATCTGCGCATCCACCAGCGCGATATCGACCTGCTGGCCTTCGCCGGTCTGTTCCTTGTGGCGCAGCGCTGCGAGGATGCCGACACAGGCATACATGCCGCACATTACGTCGGCGATGCCGACGCCAACCTTCATCGGTCGGCCCTCAGGCTCACCGGTGAGCGACATGATCCCGCCATAGCCCTGTGCCATCAGGTCATAGCCGGGTTTATGGGCATTGGGTCCAGTCTGGCCGTAGCCGGAGATCGAACCATAGACCAGATGCGGGAACTCTGCGTGGAGGCTCTCGTAGTCGAGGCCGTATTTGGCAAGCCCACCGGGTTTGAAGTTTTCCAGCAGAATATCGGCTTCGGCGGCGAGACGACGTATGACCTGCTGGCCCTCGGCCGTGGCGATGTCCACCTCAACCGAACGCTTATTGCGGTTTGCGGCCATGAAATAGGCCGACAGATCCGACTGGTGACCGTCTCCATCCACCACATAGGGCGGCCCCCACTGCCGGGTGTCATCGCCCCCGGTTCGCGGGTTTTCGACCTTGAGCACACTGGCCCCCAGATCTCCCAGCATCTGGGTGCAGGTCGGCCCTGCCAGAATGCGGGACAGGTCCAGCACCTTGATGCCGGTCAGCGGGCCATGAGGCAGCTTGGCTTCGGATGTCCGGTCAGATGAGCCCATCATAGGCCTCCCGCTCGAATTCTGCGGCAATGACGGTGAAACGCTCGGCCTGCTGTGCCTCTTGCAAGGCAGCGCGCAGGCCTGCGCGGTCGCGGACCCTGACGCCATGGCCGCCAAAGGCCCGGCCCATCGCGGCAAAGTCGTGCTGGCCGAAGTCGACGCCAGCGTTATCCAGCCGTCGCTGTCGCTGCTTCAGATCGATCAATGCGAGGCTGGCATCGGCGAAGACAACAAAGATCGGTGCAACGCCAAGCTCGGCGGCGGTGGACAACTCGCCCGCCACCATCAGGAAACCCGCATCACCGGAGAAGCTGACAACCGTGCGCTGCGGCTCTGCCAGTTTGCGGCCGATGGCCATCGGCACCGCGCAGCCCATGGTGCAGAGGCCCGAGGATTGGATCAGGGCGCGAGGCTCATGGCAGCTCCACATCTGCGAGAGCAAGATCCGATGGGCGCCGCTGTCTGCCGTCGCCAGCGTATCGCCGGGCAGGGTGGCCTGACATTCGGCAACGATCGCAGCGGGTCCCCAGTCCGCCTGCGGGGTGAAGGCGGAGCGAAGGGCTGCCCGGGCCACCTCAGGCTGACCTTCGGGCCAGCGCTGCGGGGACGGCTGTGTGTCATCGGCGAGCTGCGCCCCAACCGTCAGGGCACGCAGACTGGGCGCAAGACCGGCAACCAGCGTCAGAGTGGCCGCGTGCATGTAGTGGGTGTTGTCCTCGGCGCAGATATCAATCACCCGCTGGCGGGAACAATCCCAGGCGTTGCGCCAGCCCGGGCGCATCTCGATTGGATCGTACCCCAGCGCAAGAACCAGATCGGCCTCGCGCACCAGCGGCAGCAGGTGACGATCGGCGAGCGGCGACAGCCCGGCGCCGCCAAGGCAAAGCGGGTGCTTCTCAGGCAGGATGCCCTTGGCCTTGTAGCTGGTTACAAAAGGGATCTGGTAGTGTTCGAGAAAGGCCAGAAGCGGCGCGGATGCGGCCTCGGCAACAGCGTCAAGACCGATCACCGCCAGCGGGCGCTCGGCCTCGGTAAGCCACGCGCGCGCCTGCGCCAGGTCAGCGGGCTGCGGTTGCGTTGCTCTGGCAGGCGCGAGGCAAGGACGGTGGGTGCCGGCAGGGGAATCGGCGACGGAGATCGGCACATCGATATGCACCGGCCCATTGCGCGGCGCGGTTGCGATCCGCACCGCCTTGTCGGCGATCACACCCGCAGCCTCGGCGTCGAGGCGATAGCTGGCCTTGGTGATCGGGGCAAAAACCGCCTGGTGGTCCAGTACCTGATGGGTATAGGTGGCCGCTTCCGCCGCATCCACACATCCTGTCAGCACCAGCATCGGCACCCGGTCCTGATGCGCATTGGCGACAACGTTCACCCCATTGAGCGCCCCCGGGCCCAGCGTGGCCACAAGGATAACCGGTGCGCCATCGCTGTGGTGCACGCCTTCGCCCATGAAACCGGCGCTGTTCTCGTGTTTGGCAAGGTGAAAGCGGATGCCCGCCTTGGTCAGCGCATCGACAAGCGTCAGCACTTCGCCACCGGGCATGCCGAAGGCATGGCGGCATCCGGCGGCATATAGTCGCCGGGCCAGCACATCCGCCGCGCGCAATGGTTCTGTGGCCGTCGCAGCCGCGGTGTCGGTCTGTGTCATGAAATCCACCCTTCGTGAACAAGTGCCGCCAAATTGCCGGAACCGGGCAAGGTTGCAAGCCTCCTCACGCGGGTGTGAGCGTCAAGGCGCCGAGCGCGCCGCATTTTGCGCAATGGCATCAAGATGTTGGTCCAGCTCTGCCGCGATATCGGCGAGATCAGCCCCGCCTTCATCGAGATAGGGGGCAAAGACATGGGTTGCGGTTTTATAAGAAAGCGTCGCCAAGCCATCTTCGCCTTCGGTCACATAAAGGCGGATCGGGGCTTCAATCATTGCGGCGGTGGAATGGCTGAGGACCCGCACCGCATAGTCATTGTTGAAAACACCGATCACCCGGTTGCCGGGTATGGTAATGCCACGGGCCGCAGCGGCCTTGGTCGGCCCGGCCTGCGTCACCACGACAAGACCCTGCGCCTTCGTCGCCGCAATCACATCTTCGACCAGCTGCGGGTAGGGCTTGCGGGTCTGGTGAACGGCCCAGCCCTGGCGCTTGGCCAGCGGTGCGGCGGTCGCAACCATCGTATGTGACCCTGTTGCGGCAAGCAGCACGAAGGCCAGTGCCGCAGCGAACAGATGGCTGCGGCGGGGGGGCATCGGACCCATCACGTTTTGAAACATGGCGGTGATCTCCTGTCGTTGCTTACGAGGTTAATGCCTCGGCGGCTGCACCGCAGTCACATTGTCGTGCAGCCGGTGCGAGCCACGCGGCAGGGCAGTCAGGTGGTGCAGCCAGGCGGTACAGTCAGGCGGCGCGGCGAAAACCGGTGATCAGCTGGCGCAGCCCAACAGCGGCCCCGGCAAAGATCGACAGAAAGGTCACCGGGGCAGAAATCGACAACAGCGAAAAGGCGCTCAGCCCCTGGCCGACCGTGCAGCCCATTGCAAGGACCGCGCCGCCCCCCATGATCGCGGCCCCGATGATCTGGCGGCGCAGCTCGCGCGGGTCGTCGCAGGCCTCCCAGCGGAAATGCCCCTTGATCAGCGAACCGATAAAGGCACCGAGCCAGACGCCGCTGACCGAGCCGACGGCAAAGCTGATCGGCCGCAGGCTGCCGGTCATTGTCCACATGATGGTTTCGCCAAGCGGCGCGGAGAAGGAATGCGAGACCAGAGGTATCGCGTCAAACCCCGTCCGCGCGATATGGCTGCTACCTGCCCAGCCGCTGATGATGGCAAACGCCACCAGCGCAGCCCAGCCAATAGCGGCCGGAGACTCGCGCACCTCACGCCCGAGGATGGATATCAGCAGGATCGCACCGCCGATGGCTAGGCCGATAGCGCTGACCGACGCTCCAAGATGGTTGGCCAGATGATGGGCGATGCCGGCGGGCAGATCATCGGTGATGCTCTGTTGCCGGAAAAACAGGTTGCGCAGCGGGGCGAGAGGGCCTGTCAGCACGACAAAGGTCGATACGCCCATCACCAGCACGATGACAAAGCTGCGCAGATCGCCGCCGCCGAGCCGGGCTATGGCACCATAGCCGCACATCCCGCTCAGGGCCATGCCATAGCCAAATAATAGGCCGCCGCCGATAGAGGCCAGCGGCATCCAGCGAATGGCAAGATATTGCGACTGCGCCGGGTCCAGCCAGCCTAGAGCCATGAGGCCAAAACTTCCCAGGATTGCCATGCCGATTGCCATGCCCCACATCCGCAGACGCAGGGACGAGCCGCCATAGAGCAGATCCTCGATGGCGCCCAGCGTGCAGAACCGCCCCAGCCGCGCCGCCAATCCCAGCAGGACGCCGCCAAACACCCCCAGCAGGGCGGTCAGTTGCGTATCGCTCAGGAGGTCGGACAGGGGGGTGGGCATCTTGTGCGGGTTCCGCCGGTGAAAGAGCTGCGGGGCTGGCGGCTGAAGGTTCCGCTGCCAGTGTGGCCGGGCCGACCGGTCGTCGGTCAGTCCTCCTTGCAGAACAGCTCGTAGACCACTTCCAGGATCCGGCGCGGACGATCATCTGCCAGCCGGTAATAGATCGCCTTGCCCTCACGGCGTGGAATGACCAGACCTTCCAGACGCAGGCGTGACAGCTGTTGGGAAACCGCCGCCTGACGTGCGGAGAGCAGCTCTTCCAGCTCGGTCACCGATTTTTCACCCGACACCAGATGGCACAGGATCATCAGGCGTCCCTCGTGGCTGATCGCCTTCAGAAAATTCGAGGCGCGGGTGGCATTGTCCACCATCGTATCGAGATCTTCGGGGGCCATATCGGCGGAAAACTGTGGCAGGGCCATATCGGTGTTCTCTCCTGGTTCAACCATTGGTGGCCATCGGGGCGGGCTGCTGGTCGGGGGCGTGTCCCGCGTCTGGTTGCTCGGCAGCGGGCGGGACAAAGCCTGCGTGCGCCTGCAGCAGACCGGAAATCAGCGGCCAGAAGAAATCCTCTCCCGGATAGCCTTCCAGTCTCGCCATCTCATGGCCGCCCTCAACGATCAAGAAGGTTGGCGTGAATGTGACCCGCCGTGACAGCGTCAGATCTTTCGGCATGTCGCGCAAATCTGCCCGGCGCAGCGGGGCAAAGGTGCCTTCGGCGGTCTTTGGATAGATCGGCGCAATCTCCGCGTCCCAGCGTTCGCACCAGGCGCAGCCCGGCTGCTCGACCATCACCAGCTCTGCGGCATCGCTGGCCGATGCGATCAGCGGCAATGCCGCCATGACAGCGACCTTTGCCAGCGCCGAGGCAGCGGCGCGGCAGCTGCGATAGGGCAGGGAGGTCAGCGAAGAAAAGGCCATGATGCGATTTGTCTCGATGATCTGTGTGGGGGCCGTGAAGTACGATGTCTGAGCCACGGCCGGTGATTGACGGGTCGGCATGAAGGGTGTCTATATGTACTACGTAATTTGAATATGTGAATAGTACAAGTTTCTACCGGGGTGACCGGCGGCCCGCGCATCTTGTTGGAGCTGTGCCTGATTTGGGCAATCGCGGCTTGCACACGGAGATCGACCGCCAGCAGCCGACAGAAGATACTTCTCGGCGCGATGTGGATCGGCAACTGTGGTCTTGTCTGGTTCGAACGCAGAAGATGGCAAGGGGCCTTGATACATGCTGGAAATCTCTTTGTTCGGAGCGCTTGTTGCGGGGCTATTGTCATTCTTCACGCCCTGCGTGCTGCCCATGGTGCCGTTTTACCTCTCCTATATGGGGGGGCTTTCCATCGCGGAGCTGCGCAGCGACGGCGAGATCGCTTTGGGCGCGCGGCGGCGCCTTGTGCTGGCGTCGATCTGCTTCGCCGCAGGGGTGACCACTGTCTTCGTGCTGATGGGAATGGGAGCCACCGCACTGGGGCAGGTGTTTGGCCAATATATGGATGTGCTGGCCTATGGCGCTGCGGTATTGCTGCTGGTCTTTGGGCTGCATTTTCTGGGGGTCCTGCGGATTCCACTGCTTTATCGCGAGGCTCGGATCGAAAGCACCGCGCCGCCCGCGACCTTGGCTGGCGCCTATTTGATGGGATTGGCCTTTGGCTTTGGCTGGACACCCTGCGTGGGGCCGGCCCTGGCCTCGATCCTGATGATTGCCTCTGGCCTTGGCGATATCTGGCGCGGCGGGCTGCTGTTGCTGGTCTACGGCGCGGCGATGACCGCGCCCTTTGTGGTAGCGGCGCTGTTTGCCGGGCCTTTTCTTAGGTTTGTGGCCCGCCACCGGTCTGCCTTTGCCTGGGTGGAAAAGGGGATGGGCGTCATGCTCATCATCTTTGCGGTTCTGATCGCCACGGGCAGCGTGCGTTATATTGCCGAGGCTATGATCCGGTGGTTCCCGGGTTTTGCAAGTATCGGCTGAGCGGCCCAGAATGGCGGCCGTATTGGGAGGGTAAGAGATGAAACGACTAATGATCGGACTGTTGTGGCTGCTGTGTGTCGGCTCTGCGGGGGCGGTGGAGCTCGGCGATGATGGCCTGCACAAGACCCCCTGGATGCGCGAGACCTTCAAGGATCTGCGCGAGGATCTGGACGAGGCCAATGCCGAGGGCAAGCGGCTGGTGCTGTTCTTTGAACAAAGGGGCTGTGTCTATTGTACCAAGATGCACGAGGAGGTGTTCCCGACACCCGAGGTCGGGACCTACATCGGCGACAATTTCTTTGTGGTGCAGCTCAATCTATATGGCGATGTCGAAGTGACGGATTTTGACGGTGAAACCCTGTCGGAGAAGGACATGGCCCGAAAATGGGGCGTTCTGTTTACCCCGACAATGATGTTCCTGCCGCAGGAGGTGCCCGAGATTCCGGCGCCGCAGGCCGCGGTGGCGATCATGCCCGGTGCCTTTGGGGTCGGCACTACGCTCGATATGTTCACATGGGTGAACGAAGAGCGCTATTTGCTTGATAACGGAGAAGATTTTCAACGTTACCATGCCCGCCGCATCCAGGAACGGAACAACGGCTCCACCGATTGATACCGGTGGTTTGATCGTCTTTGCAGCAAAGATGGCCTTGCCTGCGTGCCGTCGGGCAGACGAGGCCGGATAGGTTGAACGGTCGAAACGACATAATGAAATTCAAATTACTGAATTTGATGTTGCGTTAGCCGGGTGAGGTCGCCTAGGGTAAACGCCAGCGAAGCACGCCAAAGCGCGTGGGAGCCAATGGGAGGAAACATGAAGCAAATATCTCTGACACTGGCAGCCTGTCTGGCCGGGACAGTTGCGTTTGCCGCTGAGATCGCGCCGAAAGAGGTCGCCTATGACGACGACGGCGCTGTTGCCGTATCGCTCAGCGGAGCTGCCGGGGATGCCGCCAGCGGCGCATTGCTGGTTGGCGATAAATCCAAGGGCAATTGCGTGGCCTGCCATCAGGTGTCCGCGCTGTCGGATGTGCCGTTTCACGGTGAAATCGGCCCTGCGCTGGATGGTGCCGGCAGCCGCTGGAGCGAGGCGGAGCTGCGCGGTCTGGTGGCCAATGCCAAGATGACATTCGACGGCACGATGATGCCCGCCTTTTACAAGGTCGATGGCTTCATCCGGCCGGGCGATGCCTACACGGGCGAGGCGGGGACCGAGCCGCTGCCGCCGATCCTGACCGCCCAGGAAATCGAAGATGTGGTCGCATTCCTTGCGACCCTGAAAGAAGACTGACGCAAAGGACCGGGATCTTTTGCGCCATCAACGTCAAAGGAGACATACGATGGAGTTCTCACGTCGCGACACACTTGGCCTTGGCCTTGGGGCCGCTGCCCTGACCATGCTGCCCTTGCGTGTCGTTGCTGCAGCCGAGGATCGGATTGCAGAGTTCACGGGTGGCGCTGATATGGCCGACACCGGCCTGACACTGACCGCGCCCGAAATCGCCGAAAACGGCAATACCGTACCGATCGAGGTCGATGCGCCCGGTGCTTCCGCCATCATGATCCTGGCGACCGGCAACCCGACCCCGGGCGTCGCGACCTTTACCTTTGGTCCGTTGGCTGCCAGCCAGTCAGCCGCCACACGGATTCGCCTCGCAGGTACGCAAGACATTGTGGCGGTTGCCAAAATGGCCGACGGCAGCTTTGCCAAGGCAAGCGCGACCGTCAAGGTGACCATCGGCGGCTGCGGCGGCTAAGCGCGACCTGTCCGTCAGGTTCGCCCCATAGATATCAGGAGTTAACGACATGGCATCCGGTGTAAAACCCCGCGTCAAAGTCCCGAAGAAAGCAGCCGCAGGCGAAGCGGTGACCATCAAGACGCTGATCAGCCACAACATGGAAAGCGGTCAGCGCAAGGACAAGGAAGGCAACGTCATTCCGCGGTCGATCATCAATCGCTTTACCTGCGAGTTTAACGGTCAGTCCGTTGTTGATGTGGCCATGGAACCCGCCATTTCCACCAACCCTTACTTCCAGTTCGACGCCACCGTCCCCGAGGCGGGTGAATTCGTCTTCACCTGGTACGACGATGACGGTTCTGTCTACACGGAACAAAAACCGATCGCGATCGGCTGATCCCTTCCGGATCCATAGGCAAACGCCCTGTCCGGAACGCCGGGCGGGACGACCACCCAAGGGAGGAAACAAGATGAATAATAAGGCAATCACCGCAATTGCCATGGCGCTGGCCTTGCCCGTTACCGCCTTTGCCGAGGCGGATGATGATACGCTGGTCGTCAATGACGAGATCGAAATGGTCACCAAGACCGCCGCACCCGCGCATGTTGCTGATGTGCTGGACGAGGTGATGTCAGGCTGGCATTTCCGCTCGGATGAGACGCAGGCACTGCAGATGGATGATTTTGACAACCCTGCAATGGTCTTTGTCGATCAGGCAATGGACGCATGGTCCAAGGTTGAAGGCACCGCGGAGAAATCCTGCGCCTCCTGCCACGACGATGTCGAAGAGAGCATGGTCGGCGTCCGCGCGGTTTACCCCAAGTGGAACGAGGATGCAGGCGAGATGCGTACCCTCGTCATGCAGATCAACGACTGCCGCGAGAACCAGATGGGCGCGGAGAAGTGGAAATACACCAGCGGCAAGATGGCGGCCATGGAGGCGCTGATTTCAGTGCAATCGCGTGGCATGCCGGTCAACGTGGCCATCGACGGCCCGGCCCAATCTACTTGGGAGCAGGGCAAGGAGCTCTACTACACCCGCACTGGCCAGCTGGAACTCTCCTGCGCCAATTGCCATGAAGATAACTATGGCAACATGATCCGTGCCGACCATCTGAGCCAGGGCCAGATCAATGGCTTCCCGGTCTATCGCTTGAAGAACACCAAGCTGAACACGGCCCATGCGCGGTTCAAAGGCTGTGTACGTGACACCCGTGCAGAGACTTACAAACCGGGTTCGGCTGAGTTCGTGGCTCTGGAGCTGTATGTCGCGTCGCGTGGCAACGGTCTCTCGGTCGAGGCGCCGTCTGTCCGCAACTGATTTGCGCAGCCCCGTATCAGAAATGGTGCGGGGCGCGTTTCCTCTCGTTTCATTCAAACATGCGAATGTATCGTGTGTCTCAGTAGAAAGATAACCCAATGATCTCGCGGCGTGATTTCTTGCAGGTCTCCATGGCAGCCTCAGCGCTGGTTGGCGCCTCTGGTTTTGGCAACTGGGGTCGGCTGGCGGCTCAGCAACGTCTGACGCAGGACCAGCTTCTGCAATTTGATACCTATGGCAATATCAGTCTGATCCATGTCACCGATATCCACGCCCAGCTGAAGCCGATCTATTTTCGCGAACCTTCGATCAACCTTGGGGTTGGTGACAACAAGGGCCATGTGCCCCATATCACCGGCGCGGATTTCCGCAAGGCCTATGGGATCGCCGATGGCAGCCCCTCAGCTTATGCACTGACCTATAATGATTTTGCGTCGCTTGCGCAGGGGTATGGCCGGGTCGGGGGGCTGGATCGGGTTGCCACCATTATCAATGCGATCCGCGCCGACCGCCCCGATGCGCTTCTGCTGGATGGCGGCGACACCTGGCACGGCTCCTACACCTGTCATCACACCGAAGGCCAGGACATGGTCAATGTGATGAACGCGCTGAAGCCGGATGCGATGACCTTCCATTGGGAGTTCACGTTGGGGTCGGATCGGGTGAATGAGATCGTCGAGGGGCTGCCCTTTGCGGCACTTGGCCAGAATATCTTTGATGCGGAATGGGATGAACCGGCTGAGCTGTTCAAACCTTATAAGTTCTTCGACCGTGGCGGCGCGAAGGTTGCCGTGATCGGTCAGGCATTTCCGTACATGCCAATCGCCAACCCCGGCTGGATGTTCCCGGAATACTCCTTCGGGATCCGTGATGAGCATATGCAGGACATGGTTGATGAGGTGCGCGCCGCGGGTGCGGATGTTGTCGTGGTGCTATCGCACAACGGGTTTGATGTTGATAAGAAAATGGCCGGTGTGGTCAGTGGCATTGACGTGATCCTGTCCGGTCACACCCATGATGCGCTGCCGGAACCGGTTCTTGTTGGTCAGACCCACATTGTTGCGTCTGGGTCCAATGGTAAATTTGTCTCCCGCGTGGATCTGGACGTGCGTGACAGCCAGCTGATGGGGCTGCGGCATAAGCTGATCCCAGTGTTTGCCGATGTGATTGCGCCCGATCCGGTGATCACCCAGTTGATCGACGATCAGCGCGCGCCCTATGAGGCAGACCTGGTTGAGGTGATCGGCCAGACTGATGAGCTGCTCTATCGGCGCGGCAACTTCAACGGCACCTGGGATGATCTGATCTGCGATGCGCTGCTGAGCGAACGGGAGGCTGATATCGCCCTGTCGCCCGGGGTGCGCTGGGGGCCATCCCTGCTGCCCGGCGATGACATCACCCGCGAGGATATCTGGAATGTCACCTCCATGAGCTATGGTTCAGCTTATCGCAATGAAATGACAGGCGAATTCCTGAAGGTGGTGATGGAGGATGTGGCCGACAACATTTTCAATCCCGACCCTTATTACCAGCAGGGCGGCGACATGGTGCGCGTCGGTGGCATGGGCTACCATATCGATATCACCAAGCCGCAGGGCGAACGGATCAGCAATATGACACTGCTCAAGACCGGCGAGGCGATTGACCCGGCCAAGACCTATATCGTTGCCGGCTGGGCCAGCGTGAATGAAGGGACCAAGGGCCCGCAGATCTGGGATGTGGTCGAAAGCCACATTCGCAAGATGGGCACCGTTACCCTTTCCCCGAACAATTCCGTGCAGGTGTCGGGCGCCTAAGCCCGGCATCCGCCAAAAATTTTTGCGCTGATGAATTCACGAAAGTGAATTTTTCGATGTAAGGAGATATTCAGAGATGACTGATAAACCGAAGCAAACCAGCCGGTCGCGTCGCCAGTTTCTGGCCGGTGCTGCGGCGGTTGGGGCAGGGGCAGTGGCGAGCCGTTCTGCTGGCGCTGCGACACCCGACCCGCTGATCACAGAGGTGCAGGACTGGGCATCCGGTCTTGGCGACGGCGTGGATACCACCCCCTACGGCCTGCCGATCAAATACGAAAGCGACGTGGTCCGGCGCAATGTGGAGTGGCTGACGGCGGACACCATCAGCTCGATCAACTTCACGCCGATCCACGCGCTGGACGGAACCATCACCCCGCAAGGCTGCGCCTTTGAACGTCATCACTCCGGCGCGATTGAGCTGCGCAAGGATGACTACCGGCTGATGATCAACGGCCTGGTCGACACGCCTTTGGTGTTTACCTATGCGGATCTGGAACGCTTCCCGCGCGAAAACCGCGTCTATTTCTGCGAATGTGCTGCGAATTCCGGCATGGAGTGGGCCGGCGCGCAACTCAATGGCGCGCAGTTCACCCATGGCATGATCCACAACATGGAATATTCCGGTGTCCCGCTGCGCACCCTGCTTGAGGAAGCTGGCGTAAACCCCGCAGGCAAATGGGTTTATGTCGAGGGGGCGGATGCGTCCTCCAACGGGCGCTCGATCCCACTGGAAAAGGCGATGGACGACGTGCTGGTCGCCTTCAAGGCCAACGGTGAGGCGCTGCGCAAGGAGCACGGCTATCCGGTGCGCCTCGTGGTGCCCGGCTGGGAAGGCAACATGTGGGTCAAATGGCTGCGCCGGATCGAGGTCATGGCAGGTCCGGTCGAGAGCCGCGAGGAAACCTCGAAATACACCGACACGCTGGCCAATGGCATCAGCCGCAAGTGGACCTGGGAGATGGACGCAAAATCCGTTGTGACCAGCCCAAGCCCTCAGGCACCGATTACCCATGGCGACGGGCCGCTGGTGATCACTGGCCTGGCCTGGTCCGGGCGCGGCGCAATCACTGGCGTGGATGTGTCCCTGGATGGCGGCAAGACCTGGACCGAGGCGCGGCTGGCGGCACCGGGAACGGACAAGGCGCTGACCCGGTTCTATCTGGATATCAACTGGGACGGGTCCGAGATGCTGCTGCAAAGCCGGGCCCGCGATGCGTCGGGCTATGTGCAGCCAACCAAGGCGCAGCTGCGCGAGGTGCGGGGGCTGAATTCGATTTATCACAACAACGCCATCCAGACCTGGTGGGTCAAGGCAAACGGGGAGGCGGAAAATGTCGAGGTTTCTTGAAGTGGTGATGAAGCCCACCGAGGGGAGGCGGAGTTTGCTTGCAGCGGCTGTCTTGTCCACGATGGTCGTGACGCCAGCCGCAGCGGAAAAACTCGGCCTCGGTCGCCCGGCCTTGCCGGAGGAAATCGCGGCCTGGGATCTCGATGTCTCTCCCGATGGCACCGGGCTGCCCGAAGGCTCGGGCGATGTCTTCGCCGGCGAGGAGGTCTTTGCCGAAAAATGCGCGGTCTGCCACGGCGATTTCGCCGAGGGTGTGGGCAATTGGCCCAAGCTCGCGGGCGGGCAGGGCACGCTCGACCATGACGATCCGCTGAAAACTGTCGGCAGCTACTGGCCGTATCTCTCGACCACGTGGGATTACGTGAACCGTTCCATGCCCTTTGGCGACGCACAATCTCTGACCCCGGATGAGGTCTATGCGATTGTCGCCTATATTCTCTATTCCAACGACCTGGTCGATGATGAGTTTGTGCTGTCGGACGAAACCTTTGCCGGGGTGAAGCTGCCCAATGCGGATGGCTTCATTCTGGATGACCGGCTGGAAGCGGAAAAACACTTCTGGACCGCTTCGCCCTGCATGGAGAGCTGCAAGGATAGCGTCGAGATTACCATGCGCGCCATGGTGCTGGATGTGACGCCGGACGAAACCGATGCCGCTGAGACACAAGCGGACACCGCAGCCGAACCGACCGTTGCCGCCGCAGCGGCAGACACCGCGTCCGTTAAAGAGGCCGTCGCCCCAGAGGCTACCCCAGACATCGGCCCAGACCCTGAGCTGGTCGCAAAGGGCGAGAAGACCTTTCGCAAATGCAAATCCTGCCACCAGATCGGCGCGGGCGCGAAATCGAAAACCGGTCCGATCCTGAACGGAATCATCGGCGCGCCAGCCGCCCATGTTGATGGGTTTCGCTATTCCAAGGCGCTGCTAGCGGCGGCAGAAAATGGGCTGGTCTGGGATGAGGCCGCGCTTGCGGCCTTTCTCGCAAATCCGAAGAAATACATGAAAGGGACCAAGATGTCCTTTGCCGGGCTGAAGAAAGACGCCGATATCGAAGCGGTGATCGCTTATCTGAAGGCCGCAACCGCCGACTGATCCCGCCAGCACTCCTCAGTGCAGGCGTCAGGCGGTGCCTGCCTCCCACCACCTCCGCTATGGCTATCGCGGGGGTGGTTTGCGTTCCGCCAGAGTTGTGTCGTTCCGCCGCTGTCTGAACACTTGTTTTGCACAACGTCTTCAGATACTCACGCCGGTTCTTTCTCAGCGACAGGTGCCAGACATGCCCACTCCCAACACCCTTGGAATCGACTTTGGCACCTCCAACTCGGCAGCCGGTGTTGCGGTCAACGGACGACCCTGGCTGGTGGAGATCGAGCCGGGGGAAACCACTTTGCCAACGGCCGTGTTCTTTGATCCTGATCGTCGCAAGATGATTATCGGGCGGCCAGCCACCCGCGCGTTGATCAATGGGGACGAAGGCCGCTTCATGCGTGCCTTGAAAAGCCTGCTCGGCACACCGCTGATGTATGAAAAGCGTCGTCTGAATGGTGAGCTGGTCGATTTTGTCACTATCGTGGCCCGTTTTCTGGCCGAGCTGAAGACCCGGGCAGAGGCGGCAACCGGCCAGTCGTTCAGCCATGCGCTGTCAGGCCGTCCGGTGCTGTTTCACAGCAAGGATGCAGCCCGCGATGCCCAGGCCGAAGTGGACCTGCGCGCCTGCTATCTGGCCGCAGGGTTTGAGGAGGTCCGTTTCATGCTGGAACCCGAAGCGGCCCTGCGCTCGGCACAGCCCAAGCCCGGCATCGGCCTGATCGTTGATATCGGCGGCGGCACCTCGGACTTCACAGCCTTTGAGCAGTCACGGGATGGGACCGCGCGTATTCTGGCCTCGCATGGCGTGCGTCTTGGCGGGACCGATTTCGACCGGCAGCTGAGCATTGATTACGTGATGCCGCTGTTGGGGCGCGGCAGTGCTATTCGCAACAGTTTTGGTGGCGGCAGCCTGCCTGCACCCAACCGGCTGTTCAACGATCTGGCGACCTGGCAGATGATCCCTTTCCTCTATGCTGCCGACAGTCGCCGCGCCGCGCAGGATCTGGCGCGCAATGCCGAAGAACCTGAAAAACTGGCACGGCTTGTCTCCGTGTTGGAAGATGAGCTGGGGCACGATCTGGCCTTTGCCGTTGAGCGGGGCAAAATCGCGGTCAATCACCCAGATCGCCGCCGCGCGGTGATTGATCTGAAGGTTCTGGAACCGGGGCTGTCGGTGCCCCTGGACACGCAGACGCTTGAGCAGAGCCTGGCGAGCGATATCGACGAGATCACCGCCTGCGCCCGCGAGACCCTTCGTCGGGCGGATCTGCGCGGTGATCAGGTCACGCGGGTGGTTCTGGTCGGGGGTTCAGCCCTGCTTGCGGCGGTGCAGACGCAGATGCAGCAGCTCTGTCCGCGCGCTGAGCTATATTCGGAGAACGCGATGACAGCTGTCGCCGATGGTCTGGCGCTGGCTGCGGGCAGCGCGTTTGCCTGAGGCCGCGAACTGACGTCGGACATAGGCTTGCGCCGGGGTGATCTGATGGCTGGTCTCGACGCAGATTTCAGCTAGACTGAAGGTTCAGCCCATAAGCTTCGGATTCAGGTTTTTTAAGATGTTCCAGTTGTTTCGCCCCTTCACCTCAGATGCCGCCGCCACTCATCGTCGAGCGCCGCTGCTGCTCAGCCGTCGGCTGTCAGCCATCGCCGTCACCGCGATGCTGGCCTCTGGCCTTCCCCTTGCCGCGATGGCGGCATCCTGCGGCAATACCTCTGCCGGGTTTGAGACCTGGAAACGCGATTTCGCCCAGGAGGCGCAACGCGCCGGCGTCCGCCAGGCCGGGCTGAACGCGCTGGCCAATACCAGCTACGCCAGCCGCACCATCGCCGCAGATCGCAACCAGAAGAGCTTTCGCTATTCTCTTGAGAAATTCATGCAGATCCGCGGCGCCAATACGATCATCGCCCAAGGCCGCAAGCGCAAGGCACGCAATGCGGAGTTCTTTGCCGCCTTGGAACGCAAGTTCGGGGTTCCGGCCGGGATCCTGATTGCGATTCACGGTATGGAAACTGCGTTTGGCAATTACATGGGTGACAGTCAGGTGGTCTCGGCCATCGTGACGCTGACCTACGACTGCCGCCGCTCCGATTTCTTCAAACCCCATGCCATTGGTGCGCTGAAACTGGTGGATCAGGGCGCCATTACCGGCGCGACCAAAGGCGCCAAACACGGCGAACTGGGGCACACCCAGTTCCTGCCGGGGAATGCGCTCAACTACGGTGTGGACTGGGATGGCAACGGGCGGGTGGATTTCTACAACATGGGGGATGCGCTGGCCTCAACCGCCCATTTCCTGCGCAAGAAAGGCTGGAAACCCGGGCGTGGCTACCAACAGGGGGAGCCGAATTACCGCGTGCTGAAGGAATGGAATGCGGCAACCGTCTACCAGCAGTCGCTGGCCATCATGGGGCGCAAGATCGACGGCTGAGGACACCGCCTGCTCATCCGCAACGGGGGGAGACTGCTGCTGTCGGCGGCTGCTGCGGCTCAGTTCCACCCCTTGCGGAAAAAATGCGGGCTGGCGCCGAACTTGCGTTTGAACTGGCGCGAGAAATGCGTGGCGCTGTTGAAGCCAGACGCCAGCGCGATCTCGGTCACTGACATCGAGGTCTCGTTCATCAGCGCAAAGGCATGGCTGAGCCGCATGTCGAAGTAGACATGCATCGGGCTCTGGTCGAGATAGCGCGCAAACAGCCGCTCCAGCTGACGACGCGAGATATCCAGCCGATCACAGAGCTCGCCGATGGAGAGCGGCTCCTCAATTGATTCCTGCATCAGCTGAAGCGCGTTCAGCAGCCGTTGGTTGCGGCTGCCGATTGCGACCGCGTAATTGGACTTCTGCGGTGTGCTCTGCCCGCCGGTACGCACATGCAGGCACATATCGGCAACAATGATCGCCAGCTGCTTGCCATGGCGTTCCTCGATCAGGTTCAGCATCATATCTGTGGCTGCATTGCCGCCGCCGCATGTCATCAGAGTATCGCTGATTTCAAAGATCCGGGGCGATGGGAGCAGGTCCGGATATCTCTCGACAAAACCGGGCTGGTTCTCCCAGTGCAGGGTGAACCGATGCTCGCCCAGTAGCCCAGCCTGCGCCAGAGCAAAGGCCCCGGTGCAGATGCCGCCGATCGAGCGGCCAAAGCGGCGTTCGCGCCGCAGCCAGTTCAACACCGTCTCACTGGCGGCATTCTGCGGTTCCACGCCCGAGCAGACAAAAGCCAGAGCATCCCCCGGGAGCGGACCCATTGGCAGGTCCGGCGTGATGGTCATCCCGTTTGAACAGCGGATCGGTTCGCCATCCGGTGTCATCACATACCAGCGATAGAGCTGCGTATTGGTGACCTGATTGGCAATGCGCAACGGCTCGACGGCGGCCGCGATGGGCAGCATCGTCGCCTTCGGCAGCAGCAGGAAATAGAAATCCTGCGGCTCACCGTCAAAGGGGATCGTCAGATTGGCCGACGCCCCTTTTTGCACAAAATAGTCATCGATCATTTCGGGAACCTGTAACACACCGGTTTTGGTTGGGTCTGTGATCTTTGCTTGTTAACCGCGATCTGCGGCCTGCATCCCACCTTTTGCGACGGCGGGGCGATGGTTTTCGACGCGGACCTGACTGTTTGCGCCACCGAGGCCGCATTCGGGTGCAGGGCACAGGCCAGCGCAAAAACAATCGCCGCCCCTTGCAGCCCAAATGTGGCGGCACTAAGACTCGGGTAATACTCAGTCGGCTATGATGCCGATACAATTCAAAGCAGGCAGGTCAATATGGTCGATCCAAGAGAAACATACATGAACACGCTGGTGCCGATGGTGGTGGAACAGACCAGCCGCGGTGAACGCGCCTATGATATCTTTTCGCGCCTGCTGAAGGAGCGGATCATTTTCCTTAACGGTCCGGTTCACGACGGCATGAGCTCCCTGATCGTGGCCCAGCTGCTGCACCTCGAGGCGGAGAACCCGTCGAAAGAGATCTCGATGTATATCAACAGCCCCGGCGGCGTTGTGACCTCGGGTCTGTCGATCTATGACACCATGCAATACATCAAGCCGAAGGTTTCGACACTGGTGATCGGCCAGGCGGCCTCTATGGGCTCGCTGCTGCTGACGGCGGGTGAGGCGGGGATGCGGTTCTCGCTGCCCAACAGCCGCGTCATGGTGCATCAGCCCTCCGGTGGCTTCCAAGGGCAGGCGACGGATATCATGATCCACGCCGAGGAAACCCTGAAGCTGAAGAAGCGCCTGAACGAAATCTACGTCAAGCACACCGGCCAGGAATACGACAAGATCGTGAACGCGCTGGAGCGGGATAATTTCATGTCTCCCGAAGAGGCGAAGGAATTCGGATTGATCGACGAAATCGTCGAAAACCGCAGCAAGCTGGACGACGAGGACAGCTGATCAGCGGTGTGAGCTGGCAGGTGTGCCCCGTCGTCATCGGGGCACACTTTGCGATTGTGGCTGCTGTGCCTGTGGCATAAGCTGCCAATATTACGGGTGGCGCAGGAGGCGCATGCACGCCCTGGACGGAAAGGTAGACCATGGCAACGAACTCAAGCGGCGACAGTAAGAACACGCTTTATTGCAGCTTCTGCGGCAAGAGCCAGCATGAGGTACGCAAGCTTATTGCGGGCCCAACCGTGTTCATCTGCGACGAATGCGTCGAACTGTGCATGGACATCATCCGCGAAGAGACAAAGGCCTCCGGGCTGAAGTCCACCGACGGCGTTCCGACGCCGAAGGACATCTGCGAGGTCCTTGACGATTATGTGATCGGTCAGGCAATGGCCAAGCGGGTGCTGTCTGTTGCGGTGCACAACCACTACAAGCGCCTGAATCACGCTCAGAAGGCGGGTTCGGACATCGAATTGTCAAAATCCAACATTTTGCTGATCGGCCCAACCGGCTGCGGCAAGACGCTGCTGGCGCAGACGCTGGCGCGTATTCTGGATGTGCCCTTCACCATGGCGGATGCGACCACGCTGACCGAAGCCGGTTATGTGGGCGAGGATGTCGAGAATATCATTCTCAAGCTGTTGCAGGCGTCGGAATACAACGTCGAACGTGCGCAGCGCGGCATTGTCTACATCGACGAGGTCGACAAGATCACCCGCAAGTCGGAAAACCCCTCGATCACCCGCGACGTGTCGGGCGAGGGGGTGCAGCAGGCGCTGCTGAAGCTGATGGAAGGTACCGTGGCCAGCGTGCCGCCGCAGGGCGGGCGTAAGCATCCGCAGCAGGAATTCCTGCAGGTGGACACCACCAATATCCTGTTCATCTGCGGTGGTGCCTTCGCCGGTCTCGACAAGATCATCAAACAGCGCGGCAAGGGCTCGGCCATGGGCTTTGGCGCGGATGTGCGTGATGACAGCGATGCGGGTGTCGGTGAAACCTTCAAGAAGCTTGAACCTGAAGACCTGCTGAAATTCGGCCTGATCCCGGAATTCGTCGGCCGTCTGCCGGTTCTGGCAACACTGGAAGATCTGGATGAGGACGCGCTGATCACCATTCTGACCAAGCCGAAGAATGCTCTGGTCAAACAGTATCAGCGCCTGTTCGAGCTGGAAGATACCGAGCTGGACTTTACCGAGGAAGCGCTGAGTGCGATTGCGAAGAAAGCGATCGAACGCAAAACCGGCGCCCGTGGTCTGCGCTCCATTCTGGAGGATATCCTGCTCGACACCATGTTTGAGCTGCCGGGAATGGACAGCGTCGAGAAAGTGGTCGTGAACGAAGAGGCTGTGAACTCGGACGCACAACCGCTGATGATCCACGCCGACGCCGAAAAAGAGTCGGCGACAGCTGGTTAAGCTTTGTAGCGATGCCAATGGCAGAGCTGAGATGATTGAAAGGCGGCGTGAGGGTAACCTTGCGCCGCTTTTCCATGTGATTTTCGGTAAGAAAGAGACAGAGAACATGATCAAACGCATTTCCTCCGGAGGCGAATTTGAGGCCAAGATCGGCTATTGCCGCGCCGTGGTTGCGGGCGGCTTTGTGCATGTGGCAGGCACCGTGGGACAGGGGGACGACGTGGTCGCGCAGTGCCAGTCAGCGCTTAATATCATTGGGGCCGCGCTTGAGCAGGCGGGCAGCAGTTTTGCCGATGTGGTACGGGTGAACTACTACCTGCCCGATCGCGCTGAGTTCGAGCCCTGCTGGCCGCTGTTGGCGCAGACCTTTGGCGATAACCCGCCAGCTGCCACGATGATCGAATGCGGGCTGATTGATCCCAAGTTTCGGATCGAGATCGAGGTAACGGCCCTGGCCCCGGCCTAAGGGGAACTCTGGCCTGGGCCGACTGCGGGCTAGAACTCGAAACTACGCATAGGGGCGGTTTCCTTGCGGCGCCGCTCCATCAGCTTCTGCAACTCGCTTTTCTCTGGTTCTGCATTCAGGCCCAGCATGGATTTCGCCGCGTC
Source organism: Phaeobacter sp. JH20_02 (assembly GCF_048056915.1). Taxonomy (NCBI): domain Bacteria; kingdom Pseudomonadati; phylum Pseudomonadota; class Alphaproteobacteria; order Rhodobacterales; family Roseobacteraceae; genus Phaeobacter; species Phaeobacter sp. JH20_02. The sequence goes on from NZ_JAYMVP010000022.1 coordinate 801,101, forward strand.
CAGCGTTTTCATTGTCATCTGCTGCCAATCTCCTTCATCCGGTTCGGCCAGGCGGATCGTCTTTGGCCCCTGCTGGGCACGGTCGCCGTGGATCATCAGGCTGGTCACCTGCATCAGGTCCAGCACAGTAACAGCGACAATAAGGGTCGCGACCAGAGAAAGGATGAAGCGCACGGGCGGCCTCGCTATCGGATGTTAAGAATTCACGCGCATCTTAGGCGGCAATTATGGCCCGATTGTGCAAATGCCCGAGAAGTTTTGCGACAATCCCCATGGGCGGGTGCAGCGTGTCTGGACCTTGGCGGTAAATTGCGCCATATCAGAAGCGAAATTTTCGGAGGAACCGATGGGAATCCTGAACTCTCTCTTGCGGGCTGTGACCTGGTGGAACGGCTCGACCCTGAATACGCGTATCTTCACCGCCCGTAAGGGCACCAAGGTGGGTGAGGACGATCAGGGCAACGTGTATTATCGCAATGCCGACGACAGCAAGCGCTGGGTGATGTTCAACGGCGAGGTTGAGGCCTCGCGCATCGGGGCAGATTGGCATGGCTGGTTGCACCGCACGTTTGACGAAGTGCCGTCCGAAAAACCTCTGGCGCATAAACCCTGGGAAAAGCCGCATCAGGAAAACCTGACCGGCACCATGCTGGCCTATGCACCGGCCGGGTCGATCCGCGCAGCCGGAGCTCCCAAGGAACGCAGCGACTATGAAGCATGGTCGCCGGAATAAGCATCGGTCACATCTGATCGAGACAACAGCGTCGCCAGCGGCGCTGGCCGGTTGGCACAGGTGTCGACCCATCCAAAGGCAGGGGCTGAAACAGCATGTCGCATAACACTACCGAGGTTTTGGCAGGTGGGCTGGTTCTGGCCGCTGCCATCGGATTTGCCGTCTATGCCGGTCAGGCTGCCGGTCTGTCGCGCGCCGGCTCTGCTTATGAGCTGAACGCCTCGTTCCGGTCTCTGGAAGGGGTGAGCGTCGGCACCGATGTCCGTCTTGCCGGTGTCAAGATCGGCACGGTCACCGGTGTTGAACTGAACCCGCAGACCTTTCGTGCCGATACCCGGTTCTCCGTCAAGGAAGGGATCGAGATCCCCGACGACAGCGCGGTGGTGATTTCTTCCGAAGGCCTGCTTGGCGGCAACTTCGTTGAGGTGATGCCCGGCGGATCGCCCTTTGCCTTTGAGGCGGGGGACGCGGTGGAGGACACTCAGGGCGCGGTCAGCCTGATCTCGCTTCTGGTGAAATTTGTTGCAGGCAGCGGAGACGAAGGCTGATGCGTCTGATTGCGGCGCTTTTTGCACTTGTGACAGCCACGGGTGTCGCTTGCGCGCAGGGGGCTGCTGAAAATGGCACCTCCGCCGTTCTGCGCGGCCTCGACAAGGTCAATGGTCAGACGCAGGATCTGGAAATTCCGGTGGGCGGCAGCGCTGAGATATTTGGCGTGATCGTTAGCCTGCAGGAATGCCGCTTTCCTGCCGACAACCCAACCGGCGATGCCTATGCCTATGTGACGGTGCGCAATCCCAATGATGCCACGGTTTATTTTGACGGCTGGATGATCGCGTCAAGCCCGGCTTTGAACGCGCTGGATCACAGCCGCTATGATATCTGGGTGATGCGCTGCACCAACGTCTGAGGCGTGGGCAGGGGGGCGGCGGTAAAATCCGCGTCAATATCCAGCGCCTCCCGCAATTGGCGGCGATAGCGCGCCCGGCTGATCTCGACCGCGCCGAGAGAGGCGAGATGCGGCGTCAGGAACTGCGTATCACAGAGGGTGAAACCCGTCTGTTGCAGCCGATCCATCAGATAGGCCAATGCGATCTTTGACGCGTCCCGGCGCCGGGAGAACATGCTCTCACCGAAGAACGCACCGCCCAGCACAACCCCATAGACGCCGCCTGTCAGCTCACCTGCGTGATAAACCTCAAGCGAATGGGCGTTGCCCTGCTGGTGCAGATCAATGTAGCGGGCGCGGATTTCTGGGTTGATCCATGTCTCGGCGCGATCGGCACAGCCGTCAAGCACTGCGGCAAAATCCCGGTTCACGGCAATTTCATGCCCCCCCTTTCGCAGGGTTTTGGCCAGCGAGCGCGACAGATGAAATCCACCGATCGGGAACACGCCGCGCCGCTTCGGATCTACCCAGAAAACGTCGGGGTCGTCCCGGCTCTCGGCCATGGGAAAAACGCCGACGGAATAGGCGTGAAGCAGCAGTTCTGGCGTGAGGGTCATAAGGCTAGTCTAAAACGGGATCGTGGGTTCGGGGAAATGGAAAACGCGATGATACAAGGCAAAGGGCAGGGGTAAAAATCGGGCAGCGGGAAAGAAAAAAGGCGGCCCCGCAAGGCCGCCCCAAATGATCAGGCGTTACCGAGATTGGTTTCCAGCCATTTTTCCAGCCAATGAATATTGTACTGCCCGGTGTGGATATCCTTCTCTTCGAGCAGCGCGTGGAACAGCGGAACGGTGGTGTCGACACCATCCACGATCAGCTCTCCAAGGGCACGGCTGAGACGTGCCAAGGCCTCTGGCCGGTCGCGGCCATGCACGATCAGCTTGCCAATCAGGCTGTCGTAGTAGGGCGGGATCGAATAGCCGTCGTAAAGCGCCGAATCCATCCGCACACCCAGCCCGCCGGGGGCGTGATACTGGGTGATCTTGCCCGGACAGGGCGAGAAGTTCGGCAGTTTCTCGGCGTTGATCCGCACCTCGATCGAGTGACCGTTGATCTCCAGATCGTCCTGTGTGAACGACATCGGCAGGCCTTCGGCGACCCGGATCTGCTCGCGCACCAGATCGACACCGAAAATGCTCTCGGTGACCGGATGTTCCACCTGCAGGCGGGTGTTCATCTCGATGAAGTAGAATTCACCGTTTTCATAGAGGAACTCGATGGTGCCAGCGCCGATGTAATTGATCTTTGCAACAGCATCCGCACAGGTCTTGCCGATCCGCGCGCGTTCCTCCGGGGTAATGCAGGGGCCGGGAGCCTCCTCGAAAACCTTCTGGTGGCGCCGCTGCAGCGAACAGTCGCGCTCGCCCAGATGAACGGCATTGCCCTTGCCGTCGCCAAAGACCTGGATCTCGATGTGGCGCGGTGTGGTCAGGTATTTCTCGATATAGACTTCATCGTTGCCAAAGGCGGCTTTGCCTTCGGCGCGGGCAGTCATGAAGGCCTGTTCCATGTCGGCGGCGGTCTTGGCTACCTTCATGCCACGTCCGCCACCGCCGGCGGTGGCCTTGATGATCACCGGATAGCCGATGTCCTCGCCAATTTTCTTGGCAGTTTCCAGATCCGGTACACCACCATCGGAGCCGGGCACGCAGGGCACGCCCAGATCCTTCATGGTGTCCTTTGCGGTGATCTTGTCGCCCATGACGCGGATATGTTCCGCGGTGGGGCCGATAAAGGTCAGCCCGTGGTCTTCGACGATCTGAACGAAATTGGCATTCTCCGACAGGAAGCCATAGCCGGGATGGATCGCCTGAGCACCGGTGATCTCGCAGGCGGAGATGATGGCGGGGATCGACAGGTAGCTGTGGGTGCCGGACGGCGGTCCGATACAGACGGATTCGTCGGCCATGCGAACATGCATCGCATCCGCGTCAGCGGTGGAATGCACGGCAACCGACTTGATGCCCATTTCCCGGCAGGCGCGGATCACGCGCAGCGCGATCTCACCTCGGTTGGCAATCAGGATCTTATCAAACATGTTGGACCCTTACTCGATGATGACCAGCGGCGTTCCGAATTCGACCGCTGCGCCGTCTTCGACGAGGATACGCTTGATGGTGCCGGCCTTCGGGGCCGGGATGTGGTTCATGGTCTTCATGGCTTCGACGATCAAGAGGGTATCGCCCTCGGCCACCTGATCGCCAACTTTTACAAAGGTCGGCGCGCCCGGTTCGGGCTGGGTGTAGACGGTCCCGACCATCGGCGAGGGAACGGCGCCGGGGTGGCTGGCGGGATCCTCTGCGGCGGCGGGTGCTGCGGCAGGGGCGGCGGCCGCCGGGGCAGCTGCCGCGGCCACCGGGGCCGGTGCGGCATAAGCCTGTACAGGGGCCGCGGCCATGGTCTGGCGCGATACGCGCACGTTCAGGCTGTCGTCTTCGCCGTAGTCACGTTTGACCTGCAATTCGGTCAGATCATTGTCGCGCAGCAGTTCCGCCAGCGCTTTGATGAAGGATACGTCTGCTTCGTGGGTCTTATTTGTCATTGTTGTCCTCAGCCGGTTCCGACAGGCCCGCAGATCCCTACGGGCATAAGAATTGAAGGCGCTTATAGGGTATGCTTTACCACAAGGAAAGCGCTGACAAGATAGCCGCTAACATGAGCGCCATTGGCAGGATTTGCAATCTCGTCGCGCAGATCAGAGCTCAGAGCGGCATTCCGGTCAGTTTTGCCACCAGTTCCGGCAGCTTGCGGGCGGAGAATTTGACCAGGAGATGGGCGCGATGGGTTTCTATCGTGCGATACGAAAGGTTCAGTTCCGCACCGATTTCCTTGGCCGACAGCCCGCGACAGGTAAGGATCGCCACATCCCGCTCGCGCGGGGTGAGGCTGACCACCGGTCGGTCGTCTGAAATATCGGCAAAGCTCCAGACACCGCTGCGAAAATGCTGCTCCGGTGTCAGCGACCGTCCGCGCACCCGGCACCAGAACAGATCGCCGTTGCGACGGCGCATGATCCGTTCGTCGTTATAGTGGCCGGATTGCGCATCCGCCTGTTGCAGCCGATCTCCAATCCGCTGGAAGTCTTCCTGACTGGGGTAAAGCTCGGCGATGGGCAGGCCGACATAACTGGCGCTGGCGCCGCCAAAGGTTTCGGCAAACTGCCGGTTGCAGCGCTGGATCACCCGTTTGTCAAGCAAAGCCAGCCCCACCGGGGCAAATTCAAAGGCGAGATCGGTCATGCGGGCAGATAACCGCTGTTATTGTGCAAAGCAAAGCGAATTCCGCCCGATAGGCGCCAATGCCGATCTGTCTCGTGGTGGCAGGCCTTCATTGTCCGGGATTCCGCGCGGATGCGGCACCAAAAAAAGGGCTGATGCACTGGCATCAGCCCCAAGGTGCCAAGGTCGGCCATTCGTACCGACCCGACGGGGAGTGTTTGGATCAGATGGCCAGATATTCGGCGCGCAGTTCCTCGTTTTCCAGAACCTCGGCCGCTGAGCCATCAAAGACGATGCCGCCGGTGTCGAGGATCACCGCGCGGTCGGCCAGTTCCAGGGCGCGCACTGCGTTCTGTTCGACGATGACGGTGGTGATGCCCTGCTGTTTGATGTGGATGAGGGTCTTTTCGATCTCATCGACGATCACGGGGGCCAGACCTTCATAGGGTTCGTCGAGCAGCAGCACCTTGATGTCACGGGCCAGCGCGCGGGCGATGGCCAGCATCTGCTGCTCCCCACCGGAGAGGGTCACGCCCTCTTGCTTGCGCCGCTCGCCAAGACGCGGGAACAGTTCATATAGACGTTCGATCGACCAGCCGATGGGCGGGGCAATCTGGGCCAGCTGCAGGTTTTCCTCAACCGTCAGGCCGGGGATGATGCGGCGATCTTCCGGCACCAGACCCAGGCCCGCCGCCGAAGCCTCATGCGAGGACATCGTGTGCAGCGGCTGATGATCGAGCCAGATTTCACCCTTGGTCACCATCGGTGAACCCGTGCGCGCGATGGAACGCAGGGTCGAAGTCTTGCCAGCGCCGTTGCGACCCAGAAGCGCCAGGATCTCACCTTCATGCACATTGAAGGAAATGCCCTGAACGATGTAGCTCTCGCCGTAATAGGCGTGCATGTCCCAGACCGAGAGAAAGGCCGGGGCCGTGGTGGCGTGGTTGGCGTGTTTGGAAAAGTCGGGTTTGACGTTCATCTGTGATCTCCTTACGCCGACTCGCCGAGGTAGGCTTCGCGCACCTTCGGGTTGCCTTTGATGTTTTGCGGATCATCCTCCACCAGTGGTTTGCCCTGCGCCAGCACGGTGATCCGGTCCGCCAGCGAGAATACGACGTGCATGTCGTGTTCAATGATCGCGATGGTGATGTCGCGCTCGGACTTGATCTGTTTCAGCAGATCAATGGTGTTGTTGGTATCGGCCCGCGCCATGCCCGCTGTGGGTTCGTCCAGCAACAGGAGGCGCGGTTCTTGTGACAAACACATGCCAATCTCAAGCCGTCGCTTATCCCCGCGTGACATGGAGGCCGCGTTCATGTGCCGTTTGTCGGCCATGTTCATCTCCTCCAGCATATGCTCTGCCTTTTCCAGAATGTCGCGCTGGCTGGAGACGGCGCTGATCGCATTCATCTCAAAGGCGCCGTCGCGTTTGGCAAAGCAGGGGATCATCATGTTCTCCAGCACCGAGAGGTCGCCAAAGATCTCTGGCGTCTGGAAGACGCGGGAAATGCCCATCTGGTTGATCTCATAGGGCGCGCGGCCCAGAACGGATTTGCCGTCAAACATCACCGACCCTGTATCCGGGATCAGTTTGCCCACCAGGCAGTTCAGAAGGGTTGATTTGCCTGCACCGTTGGGGCCGATGATGGCATGGACCGTGTTTTCGCGCACGCTGAGGTTCACCTCTGACAGTGCCTGAAGGCCGCCGAACCGTTTGCCTACGTTTTTGACTTCAAGGATACCCATTGGTCTTGCTCCTTATTCCGCAGGTTCAGTTTTGCCCGAGGGGCTGTCTTTTTCGTGTTTGCGCCCCTGGATCCAGCCGCGCAGCTTCTGTCCGCCTTCGACCAGGCCACCGGGCAGGAAGATCACAACCAGCATGAACAGGATGCCCAGCGTCAGGTGCCAGCCCTTGCCGATGAAGGGGTGGACGATGAAGACCATCGCATCCTCGATCCCGTCGGGCATGAAGCTGAACCAGCTGTGCAGGACGTTGTCGTTGATCTTGGAGAAGATGTTCTCGAAGTATTTGATGAACCCTGCGCCCAGAACCGGCCCGATCAGGGTGCCTGCTCCGCCGAGGATTGTCATCAGAACCACTTCACCAGAGGCGGTCCACTGCATCCGTTCGGCGCCTGCCAGCGGGTCCATTGAGGCCATCAGGCCGCCAGCGAGACCGGCATACATGCCCGAAATCACAAAGGCAGCCAGCGTGTAGGGCCGCGTGTTCAGGCCGGTGTAGTTCATCCGCTGCTGGTTCGATTTCACCGCCTTCAGCATCAGACCAAAGGGTGAGCGGAAGATACGGATCGACAGGTAGAATGCGGCCAGCAGGATCAGCGCGCAGAGGTAGTAGCCCGCGTTGAACTGGAAGGCCCACGGACCCACGACCATCTCGAAGGTCGAGCGCATCTCCAGGCCAAAGAGGCTGGTCACCGGGATCGAGCCATCAGCGGTCGCCGACACGCCCAGAATGCGCGGGTCATCCAGCGTCAGCTGCAGGCCGGTCTCGCCATTGGTGATTGGGGTCAGCACCGAATAGGCCAGATTGAAGGACATCTGCGCGAATGCCAGCGTAAGGATCGAGAAGTAGATGCCGGAGCGGCGCAGGCTGACATAGCCGATCACCAGTGCAAACAGACCCGCGACGATCACAGAGAGTACAATGGCGGGCACCACGTTCATGCTCAGCAGCTTGAACATCCAGACCGCTGAATAGGATCCCACACCAAGGAAGGCGGCATGACCAAAGGACAGGTAGCCGGTGAGGCCAAAGAGAATGTTGAAGCCGATGGCAAAGATCCCGAAGATCACAAACCGCTGCATCAGGTCCGGGTAGCCCGCGTTGAACTGCGCCAGGGCGCTGCCCGTCGGGAAGGGGTTCAGGATGAACGGTGCAAACAGGGTCAGGATGGCAACGACCAGCAGCAGCGTCTTGTCTTTTTTGTTGAGTGCGAACATGTGCTTAGTCCTCCATCACACCTTTGCGGCCCATCAGGCCTCGAGGGCGGGTGAGCAGAATGATGATTGCGACCACATAGATGATGATCTGGTCGATACCGGGGATCAGGGATTTAATTTCATTCATCGAGGCGAAGCTTTCGAGCACGCCAAGAAGGAACCCTGCAAGCACGGCGCCGGGCAGCGATCCCATACCTCCGACAACCACCACCACAAAGCTCAGCACCAGGAAATCCATACCCATGTGGTAGTTGGGGGAGTTGATCGGTGTGTACATAACGCCGGCCAGTCCCGCGACGGCGGCCGCGATGCCGAACATGATGGTGAAGCGGCGGTCGATATTGATCCCCAGCAGCCCGACGGTTTCACGGTCGGCCATACCGGCGCGCACCACCATGCCGAATGTGGTAAACTGCAGGAAGGAGAAGATGCCGCCGATGATCACAAGGGCAAAGCCGAAATAGACCACGCGCCAGACCGGATAGATGATGTCGAGGCCGATGATCGCACCCAGATTGATCACGCCGTTCAGCGCATCGGGCGCAGGCGTCTGGATCGGGTTGGCGCCGTAGAAATATTTCACCACCTCTTGCAACACGATGGCGAGGCCAAAGGTCACCAGAATCTGATCCGCATGGGGGCGCTTGTAGAAATGCTTGATCAGCCCGCGTTCCATCACATAGCCAACCGTAATCATGATCGGGATGGCAAATAGGATCGCCAACGGCACGGCCCAGTCGACGATGGCACCGCCCACCTCGGGGCCGAACCAACTCTCCACATAGGGGGTTTTCACCTTGAGCGGATTGCCCAGAAAATCCTTCTGGGTTTCATCCACGGTTTCAAAGCTGAGGCTCAGGACGCGTTGCACGGTGACCGCACAGAACGCGCCGATCATGAACAGCGCCCCATGGGCAAAGTTCACCACGCCGAGCGTGCCAAAGATGAGTGTCAGACCCAGCGCGATCAGCGCATAGGCCGAGCCCTTGTCGAGCCCGTTCAAGATTTGCAATAGGATTGCGTCCATTGTCCCCACCTTCGGTTGGTCCGTCTGGAATTGGCATAAGTCGGCTGTTCAGCGCCGCTGGCGCTGGTCCTGTCGTCTAGACATGTCGGGCAGGGTCAAGCCGGGAGAGTGACGGGACGGGCACCGTTGAGAGTGCCCGCCCCGGTTATCGTGATCAGGCGCCGCTGTTGCAGGTGCCCAGGGCACCGCCTGCAAACATCGGGTGATCCGGCGGGTAAGTCACCTGCGCTGCCGGGGTCACTTCGACCACTTCAAGCAGGTCGAACTCCGAGGTCGGGTTTTCCTTGCCGCGCACAACCAGAACGTCCTTGAAGCACTGGTGGTCTTCGGCGCGATAGAGCGTCTTGCCGTTGCCCAGACCGTCGAATTCGAACCCTTCGAGGGCTTCGACAACCGCACAGGGGTTGAACGAACCCGCGCGTTCCACCGCATCTGCATATAGCAGGGTCTGACAGTAGACGGTATGCGCGGCCTGGCTGGGCGGGAAGCCATACTTGGACCCGAAGGAACGTACGAATGCCTGCGAGCCTTCGTCCTGCAGCGACCAGTGCCAGTTGGTGGAGCCGTGGATGCCCTTCACGTTCTCGCCCGCACCTTTCGCCATCAGACGCGAATAGAGCGGTACGACAATCTCGAAGTTCTTGCCGTTTACAACCTTTTCACGCAGGCCGAACTGAACCGCGTTGGTCAGCGAGTTCACCATGTTGCCGCCATAGTGATTCAGCACCAGCACATCCGCGCCGGAGTTCAGAACCGGGGCGATGTAGGACGAGAAGTCGGTTGCAGCCAGCGGCGTGCGCACCTTGTTCACGGTGTTCCAGCCCAGGGCCTCGGTGGCGGCGGCGATGGATTCTTCCTGGGTCCAGCCCCAGGTGTAATCCGCCGTCAGGTGATAGGCGTTCCGGTCAGTGCCGTAGAGGTTCTTCAGCACCGGCGCCAGGGCAGCGCCGGACATGTAACCGTTGAAGAAGTGACGGAAGCCGTTGGCTTTCTTGTCTTTACCAGTGGTGTCGTTGGAGTGGGTGAGACCCGCCATGAAGATCACGCCGGCCTCCTGGCAGAGACCCTGCACGGCAATCGCAACACCGGAGGACGAGCCACCGGTGATCATTACGGCACCGTCCTTTTCGATCATCGACTTGGCGGAGGCACGGGCGGCGTCAGATTTCGTCTGAGTGTCGCCGGTGACGTATTTGACTTCTTTGCCCAGGATACCGTTGCCCTGTAGCGACTTGGACGAGAAGGTGTTCATCATGCCGCCGTCGCCGCCGCCATTCAGATGTTCGACCGCCAGCTTGTAGGCGCGCAGCTCGTCCGCGCCTTCGTCGGCATAGGGGCCTGTTTGCGGAACGTTGAAGCCCAGCGTCACGCTGCTGCCGGTCGGTTCGTTGGTAAACGCCGCAGCAGACGATGCGGTAAAGATTGTCGGAAGCGCAACGCCGGCACCTGCCAGGGCGCCGGTCTTCAGGACTCCGCGACGTGATACGTCAGTCTTGGACATGTAATCCTCCCATTTGTGTAATGACGACAACAGCTCCTCACTTCCGCTGGCGCCCGCACGTTTTCGTGCAAAATCAGTATGGGCGCGGCTTGTAAAATTGCGCAATAAAACCCTTGAAATGCAGGTTTATTCTGTAAAGAAATGAACAGGTGTTAAGGATTCTTTGTAAAGAAACTTATGTTGCGTTGCAGAAAACCCTTGATCCACCGTGTTTTTGAGAGGGGCATTGCCATGGGCCGTGACACGTTGACAGGAAGCCGTATCCGGGAGAGGCGCTTGATGTTGGGACTGCGTCAGGCGGAGCTGGCCCGGCTGGTCGATATCTCGGCCTCCTATTTGAACCTGATCGAACACAATCGCCGCAGAATCGGCGGTAAGCTGCTGGTGGATCTTGCACGGGTGCTGGCGGTTGAACCCTCCATGCTGACCGAAGGGGCAGAGGTGGCGTTGCTGGCGACCCTGCGGGAGGCGGCGGCTGATCTAACCCGACCTGTGGCCGAACTGGACCGGGTAGACGAATTTGCGGGCCGCTTTCCCGGCTGGGCCGAGGTTCTGGCCCAAGGCCGACTGCGGATTGCCAGCTTGGAACGGACGGTCCAGACGTTGTCGGACCGGCTGACACATGATCCTCAGCTGGCGGCTTCGCTACATGAGGTGCTGTCTACCGCTGCCGCCATCCGGTCGACTGCCTCGATCCTCGCCGAAACCGGCGAGCTGGAGGCCGAATGGCGGGATCGGTTCCACAAGAACCTCAACGAGGATTCCCGGCGTCTGGCCGAGAGCAGCCGCGCGCTGGTGAATTTTCTTGATGAGAGCAACACATCGGTCGAACGGCGGGGGATGCCGCAGGAAGAGGCGGAGCAGTTCTTTGCCGCTCATGAGCACCACTTCGTGGAACTGGAAGTTGCGGATGTGGCCGCCCGCCCCGGGCTGATCGCGGCGCTGCTGTCGCAGGCCGATGAGTTGGTCAGCGCCGCCGGAACCGCCATTGCCCGCGCCGGGCTGCTGCAATATTGCGCCGATGCCGAGGCGATGCCGCTGACAGATTTGGCCGAGCGGCTTGCCCGCGATGGCGTGGCCCCCGTCGCCCTGGCGCGTGCGTTCGACTGTGACCTGCCGACGGTGCTGCGGCGGCTTGGGGCCTTGCCGCCTGAAGTTCTGGGGCAGGAGGCAGGGCTGGTGATCTGCGATGCCTCGGGGTCGATCCTGTTCCGCAAGCCTGTGACCGGGTTCGCCCTGCCGCGTTTTGGAGCCTCCTGTCCGCTCTGGCCGCTTTACACGGCGCTGTCGCGGCCGCAGGAACCCGTGCGCCGCGATGTGGTGCAACAGGGGCGCAATGCAGTCGGGTTTGATTGTCTGGCGGTTTCCTGGCCGCATCAGCGACCGGATTTCGACAGTGATCCGTTGTATCATGCTGTGATGCTGATCCTGCCCAAGCGTGACGTGGCCGAGACCGCTCAGCCGGTCGGCGCGAGCTGCCGGATCTGTTCGCGCCGCGACTGTGTGGCGCGGCGCGAGCCGTCGATCCTGAAGGAAGAGTTTTGACAGCGGCGCAAGCGCAGCGCTACTGTTGCGCCAGGGACGGAGGCGCCTGGGGGCAATGACCCCGCGAAGGTTCGGGCGTAGGGGAGGACTATCCACACAATGGGCAGGCATGTTGTTCTGGTCGAAGACGAGCCGAATATCACCGAAGCAATCCGGTTTCTGCTGACCCGCGACGGCTGGCAGGTGGACAGCCATGCCGATGGCAGTGATGCGGTAGAGGTGATCTGTGCAGCCAAGCCGGATCTGGTGATCCTGGATCTGATGTTGCCGGGCAAAAGCGGCCTGGAGATTATCCGCGAGCTGCGCGAGAGCGCGCGATTGCCGGGGTTGCCGGTGCTGATGCTGACCGCAAGGGGGCAGCTGCGCGACCGGGAGATGGCCGAACAGGCCGGAGTTACGCGGTTCATGACCAAACCGTTTTCCAACAATGAGGTGCTGACCGCTGTGCGGGATCTGCACGCGCAGGCTGCCCAGAACCGGGCCAAACTGTCTGATGCGGCGGCTGCCGCCGCTGCCGATCTGGCCGAACGGGCCCGCCAGGGATGATCCGTGGCGACGGGGCCGAAGGCGAGGGTGAAACCGCGGCGCCGTTTGTCGAGCGCAAGACCTACCGCCGCCGTCGCCTGATGGATGTCGCACGATTCTTGCCGGTGCTCGGTGCGCTGCTGTTTGCGGTTCCGCTGATGTGGCCTGACCCTGATCCCTATCCGGCCCCCGACACGGTGTCGGGTATGCCCCTGTCGCGGGCAATGATCTATATCCTGGTCGTTTGGGCGGGGCTGATCCTGGCCAGCTTCGGCTTTGCACTGGCGGTGCGCCGCTGGGCGGAACATTGGACAGAGGGTGGCGAGCCGCGCCGGGGCGGGGACGCAGACTGATGGCGTCACTCAATGTTCTGGCGCTGGTCTGTCTGGGATATGTCGCCCTTCTGTTCATCGTCGCCTTTGCGGCGGACCGCCATGCCAGCCACGGTCGCGCCGCCAGATGGATGCGATCTCCGCTGATCTATACGCTGTCGCTGTCGATCTACTGCACGGCTTGGACCTTCTATGGCGCCGTGGGCTATGCGGCACGTTCGGGACTGGAGTTTATCACCATATACCTCGGCCCGACGCTGGTAATGGTCGGCTGGTGGTGGGGGCTGCGCAAGCTGGTACGGGTCGGTCGCAGCCAGCGGATCACCTCTATCGCTGACCTCTTGTCTGCGCGCTATGGCAAGTCGAACCTTCTGGCGATTGGCGTCACGATTCTGGCGGTGATTGGTACGACCCCCTATATTTCGCTGCAATTGCAGTCGATTACACTGTCTTTCTCGATCTTTGCCGAGGCTGATCCGCTGCGCAGCGTCAATGAAACGCAGACGGTATTCTGGGTGGCGGCGGGGCTTGCGGCCTTTGCCATTCTGTTTGGTACGCGCAATCTCAACGCCAACGAACGCCATCATGGTGTTGTCACCGCCGTCGCGCTTGAGGCCGTGGTAAAACTGATCTCCCTGCTGGCGGTGGGCATTTTTGTGGTCTGGGGAGTGGCGGGTGGTGTGGGCGAGACGATGGCGCGGATTGACGCCTCCAGCATAGGTCAGTGGCAGGTCGATGGCGGTCGCTGGGCCACCATTACATTCCTGTCTGCCGCCGCCTTTGTCTGCCTGCCGCGTATGTTTCAGGTCATGGTGGTCGAGAATGAGGATGAACGCCACCTGCGGGTCGCGGCCTGGGCGTTTCCACTTTATCTGCTGTTGATCTCGATCTTCGTGGTGCCGATTGCGGCCATCGGGCTGGAGTTGCTCCCGGCCGGGTCGAATCCGGATCTGTTCGTGCTGACCCTGCCGCTGGCGCAGGGACAGCAAGGGTTGGCGATGCTGTCTTTCCTTGGCGGGTTTTCCTCGGCTACATCCATGGCCATTGTGGCTGCAATGGCGCTGTCGACGATGGTGTCGAACCATATCGTGATGCCGATCTGGCTGCGCTGGCAGGAGGTGGGCGCCTCGGTCTCGGGGGATGTGCGGCATGTGGTGCTGCTGTCGCGACGTCTGTCCATCGCAGGCATCATGGCGCTGGGGTATTTCTATTACACGCTATCGGGCGGCGGTGCGGCGCTGGCCGCCATCGGTCTGATCTCCTTTACCGGTATCTCCCAGATGCTGCCGAGCCTTGTCGGGGGCCTGTTCTGGCGCGGCGCCACGCGCAGCGGTGCGCTGGCCGGCCTGTCGGTCGGCTTTGCGATCTGGCTTTATACAATGCTGCTGCCGGAGCTTGGCGGTGGGCTGTTGCCCGCGCGGGTGCTGGCCGAGGGGCTGCTGGGCCTATCCTGGTTGCGGCCACATGCGCTCTTTGGGATCGAGGGCCTTGATCCGACGGTCCATGCGGTGCTCTGGTCGATGGCCTTGAACACGGCGGCGTTTCTTATCGGATCATTGCTGACCTTTCCGAGCCCTTTGGAGCGGTTACAGGGCGCGCAGTTTGTTCATGTGTTCGATCATTCGTCGGGGCCGCGCGGCTGGACCGGCTCGGTTGCGCAAAGCGAGGATCTGATGATCATGTCGCAGCGTATTCTGGGCGCGGGCGAGGCTCAGCAGTTCTTTCAGAGCGAATTGGCGCGGCAGGGAGGGCGTGGTCCGTTGCCGGAGCCGACGCCTGCGTTTCTGGAGCGGCTGGAACGCGAACTCAGCGCCTCGATCGGGGCGGCGGCGGCCCACGCCATGGTGGGGCAGATTGTGGGGGGATCGTCGGTGTCGGTGCAGGATCTGCTGGCTGTGGCGGATGAGACCGCGCAGATCCTCGAGTATTCCAACCGGCTTGAGGCGCAATCTGAAGAGCTGTCAAGAACCGCGCGCAAGCTTCAGGAAACAAACGAAAAGCTGACCCAGTTATCGCAGCAGAAGGATGCGTTTCTTAGCCAGGTGAGCCATGAATTGCGTACGCCGATGACTTCTATTCGCGCCTTCTCCGAAATCCTGCGCGACACTGAGAACCTCGAACCCCGTGATCACAGCCGCTATGCTGGTATCATCCATGACGAGGCGCAGCGGCTGACCCGTCTGCTGAACGATCTGCTGGATCTGAGCGTGTTGGAAAACGGTCAGGTCAGCCTCAACATCAGCGCCGGGCGGCTCGGCGATGTACTGGATCATGCGGAGGCAACCGCGCTGGCGGATGGTTCCGCGCGGTTGAAGGTTCAGCGTGATGCCGCGACGGATGAGATGCGGCTGTCATCGGATCTGGACCGGCTGGCACAGGTGTTTATCAATCTGATCGCCAATGCCGACAAATACTGCACCGCGGCAGAGCCGCAGCTGCGTATCATGGCGCGGCAGAGCGGTGACTGGTTGTTCATTGACTTCATCGACAATGGGCAGGGAATCCCGGCGGAGTTTCGGACCATGATTTTCGAGAAATTCTCGCGAGTTAGCCCAGAACGTGCAGGCGGCGCCGGTCTTGGTTTGGCGATCTGTCGCGAGATCATGCAGCGACTCGGCGGTGATGTGGCCTACCTATCGGATGAGGTCGGCGGCGCGTTTCAGGTTTCCTTACCTCTTCGTCGGGAAAACCCGGTTTAACTGTTTATCGTAAAGTTATTGGTAACCACTCTTGGGGTAGACCTATGGCAAAGCGGTGCGAGAGGGGCAGGTTTACAACCTATGTCTGAAACGAAATCGGAATCGGCAGCGACTGGTGGCAGCGGCGTATTGGCCCGCAAATTGGCCGCCACCAAAGAAGGCAAAGGCGGGCTTACCAGCTCCCTGACCCTGAAGGCGTTGCGCCGCTCGATTGCGCGGGCGGCGGCGGATCTGTGTGATCTGCCGGTCGCTGTGCTGGCCGCGCGCCAGTCCAACCGTGTTCCGGAAGATCTGCCACCGCATCTGTCGGACAAGCATCTGCTGGTGGTACTGGACGGGCCGAACGGGCGTATCGGTGCTGCGACACTGGACGCGCCAACCGTGACCGCCCTCATTCAGCAGCAGACCATGGGGCAGGTTCTGGGCAAGGCGCCGAGCGAACGTAATTATACCCCGACAGACGCGGCCATGGTTGCCGATTTTCTTGAGCGCACCTTTGCCAAGGTGGTCTCCATGCTGGCCCAGCAAAAGGATGAGGCGATCTTCTCCGGCTACCGTTTCGGCGCGCAGGTAGAGGATGTGCGCAGCCTCGTTCTGGGTCTTGAGGCTGAAGATTACCGGGTGATTGAGCTGACGCTGGATCTGGCCTGCGGTGCCATGCAGGGCGGGCTGACATTGATCCTGCCGGAACCCACGCCGGAGGATCTGGGGCAGGCCGGGCAATCGGCCCATGCTGCGGGTCCGTCACTGGGCAGCAATATGGGGTCAATGCGTGCAGAGCTGCGCGCGATCCTCTGCAAGATGAAGATCCCCGCAAATGAATTCTCCTCGCTCGAGGAGGGGGATCTTCTGCCGCTGGATCAGGCCTATCTCTATGAGACGGAAATGATCTCGATCAGCGGCCAAGCCGTTGCGCAGGGACGTCTGGGGCAGATGAATGGCGCCCGCGCCGTGCGGCTGACAGATCCCCGGACCAAACTTGTGAATGATAGTGCGGCCGATCAGGGCTCATTCTCAACTCATATGGGCGGCGATGCCGCTGCGCTCGACCATGAACCTCCGACGCTGGATCTCTCCATAGCGGCCGACGGGTTGCAAGACCCGATGGGCGGCATGGGTGGGCTAGGTGATGGGCTTGGCGATATGGGCGGCGATCTTGGGGATTTGGGCGGTGATCTTGGAGCCGACTTTGGCGGCGATCTGGGAGGCGACCTTGGCGGCGATTTCGGCGGAATGCCAATGGGCGATGGCCTCGGTGATGGGCTTGGCGACGGTCTTGGTGATACGATGTCTGGTGATCTGCCGGATCTTGGCGAATTGCCGGACCTTGGCGCGATGCCCATGGGGGACGGTCTGGGTGATGGATTCGGAGATGGGCTGGGCGAGTTCAACGCCGACGCCGCCGCGATGGAAATCTCCGATCTGGCCGGGCTGAACAGCGGTACCGGCTGACCGCGATAACGCAATCCCATCGCGCCTGATGCTGTCCTGCCAGTCTCCGCACGGTGCGCGGCAATGCGACCCTTTCGAAAGCTCAGTGGAACACCCGCTATCGACAGAAACAATAAAGACAGTGCACGATCGGCACTGTCTTTATTTTTCATATGTTTATATGGCGAAGCTTATCTGGCGTTGCGGGCTTTGGCCACGACGTCAGCTGTCGCCTTCGGCAAGGGCGGATTGGGTTGCGACGGCGATCAGAGTCGGCCGGAGCCCGTCCAGCTGATAGCCCGCCTGCGCGGTTGCGGCGAGGATTTCATCCACCGGCATCACCGGCGCTTGCCCAAGGGCCCAGATGACCGAGCAGCGCGTGCCCGAGGCACAATAGGCCAGAACCGGACCTTCGGAAGCCTCAATAAAGGCCTGTTGCTGTGCAACATTCTCAGGCGTCATGGTCTGGTGGGTCAGGGGAAGCACCTCAAACCGAAGCCCCTGCGCCTCAGCGGCGGCGCGGATAGCCTCGGCCTGATGGCTTGGCGGTACCTCGGCATCGGGCCGATTGCAGATCACCGTGGTGAAACCGGCCTCGGCCAGCTGTGGCAGGTCCTCAACCGAAATCTGCGGCGAGACGGAATAGCGGGGGGTCAATGTGCGTGCATCCATGGATCTGTCTTTTACGTGCTTGCTGCGGTTCGGTCCAGTCGCTGGACGACGGGCGGTGCCGCAATCATGCCGGCGCCCATCGAGACCAGGAAAATGACGCCTCCAAACCCACTATAGCTGAGCGAGGCCATTGCTGGTCCGGGGCAGAGACCGGCAAGTCCCCAGCCCATCCCGAAGAGGACCGAACCGATCACCAGGCGCCTGTCCAGTTCCTGGCGCGGCAGGCTGGGAAAGGAGCCACCGACCAGTGGGCGGCGTCCGTCTGTCAGTTGCCAGGCCACTGCCATCGGCAGGATCGCGCCGCCCATTACGAAGGCCAGCGTGGGGTCCCAGTTGCCAAAGATATCAAGCCAGCCCTGGACCTTTTGCGTGTCGGTCATCCCTGACAGAAACAGTCCCAGACCAAAAAGCCCGCCGGCGACGAAGGACAGCAGTACCCGCATTAGATTAGCCCCCAGAGATGACGAAACAGGGCCAATGTCACGGCGCCTGCAAGAATGTAGATGAGAGTTGCCACCAGCCCGCGCAGCGACAGCCGCGATATGCCGCAGACGCCATGGCCGGATGTGCAGCCATTGGCGATACGGGTGCCAAGACCAACCAGCAGGCCCGCTGCGATGATCACCACGGTGTTGCTGGTCAGATGGGTGTCAGGGGCGTCGGCCACGGTCAGCCAGATCACCAGCGGCACCAGAATGACACCGGCGATGAACGCGATGCGCTCGCCCGACGTATTGCGCCCACTGCCGTCGATCAGCCCTCCAAGGATGCCGCTGGCGCCCATGATACGGCCGTTGCCAAGCAGATAAACTGCCCCGCCTGAGCCGATCAGCGCACCGCCAATCAGTCCCCAGATCCAATCTGCATTCATCGTGATATCCCTTGTTTATGGCCGCTTGTGCCCAGTTCGGCGCAGTGTGTGTCAGGCCCGATCAAAGCTTGTCGATCGGCACCTTGAGGTAGACATGGCCGTCGTCCTCCGGTTCTGGCATCCGGCCGGCCCGCATATTGACCTGCAGTGATGGCAGGATCAGCCGGGGCATGGCCAGAGTGGCGTCACGGGCATCCCGCATGGCCACGAATTCCTCGATGGGACGGCCCTGACCGATATGGATGTTGAGCGCCTTCTGCTCTCCAACGGTGGTTTCCCAGGCATAGTCGTCGCGGCCGGGCGCCTTGTAATCGTGACCGACAAAGATTCGGGTCTCATCGGGCAGGGCGAGAATTTTCTGGATGGATTGAAACAGCGCCTCAGAGGATCCACCCGGAAAATCGCAGCGGGCGGTGCCGAAGTCCGGCATGAACAGCGTATCACCGACAAAGGCTGCGTCGCCAATCACATAGGTGAGGCAGGCCGGGGTATGGCCCGGTGTGTGCAGCACGTCGCCGCGCATCTGGCCGATGTGAAAACTATCGCCATGTTTGAACAATGCGTCGAATTGGCTGCCGTCGCGCTGAAACTCGGTGCCTTCGTTGAACACCTTGCCGAAAGTGTCCTGAACCAGCGTGATATTGGCACCAATGCCAATCTTCCCGCCCAGCTGTTCCTGAAGATAGGGCGCTGCCGACAGGTGGTCGGCATGAACGTGGCTTTCGAGGATCCATTCCACCCGCAGCCCTTCGGCCTTGACCCAGGCAATCATCTCATCAGCGGACCGGGTATCGGTGCGCCCTGCGGCATGATCAAAATCCAGCACGGAATCGATCAGCGCGCAGGCGCTGCCGTCCGGCTCCCGCACCACATAGGATACGGTATTTGTCTGTTCATCAAAAAAGGCTTTGACGATCGGCTTCATGGGGACCCTCCTGCTGTGGCACTTACATATATTAAATAATGAATATGTTCAAGTGGGCATTCGCCCGGGGCTGCGAAAAATCGACCGTAAATCAGGGCGCGGGGTCGGTGCCCTGGCTTGTACCTGCTCATTTTCTCGTTATGGTTGATCTCGCTCAAAGTCATGCTGCGGATACTATGCTACTGTGGCGATTGTGGTGAGGTGAACCGCGATGACTTGTGCAGAACACAAGGGGTGTCGGGAGCGGACAGAAGGGCGTTGTTTAGCCCCCCGGTCCCGGTTCATACCCCCGTGTTGCGGCGCGGGTGATGCCCGCCGCGCAGGCTCTAGGGAGGAGTGTGGAATGACCAACGACAATAGCAGGATCGACAGTCTGATACAGCGGGCCGAAGGGCTCGAACGCAAGATATTGGCCGCACATCGCCAGGATCGGCTTGCGCTGCATCCTGATTTTAACCGGACATTGGCACGTCTGCGTGTGGCGGGTGGGCGTGTGCCGACCCGCATGGTGCGACTGGAGCAGATCCTTAGCGAGGAATCCGCCGAGGATATGTTCGACAATATGCCGGTTTGAAAGATGGCGCTGTGTCCGGCGGTCAGCCGCTGGACTGTCATGGTCACGGTCGGCCTGCCCGGGGGGGCAGTGCGTCACCGACACGGTGGAAAAAACGGCGCCACCGCAAGGCGGGGCTTAGCCCAGGCTGAGCCCCAGCATGACCAGCATCAGGCCGATAACCGACAGGAATAGCGCGCCCAGATTATAGGGCAGGACCTTTTGGATGACGGCCCGCAGGGCGTCGTCGTCCAGCTTCTGACGTTTGGCCTGCATCACGCGCAGAACGCTCCACATCAGCCCCAAAAGACCGGCCACAGATACAGCCGCACCAGCCCAAACCAGAATCTCGTACATCGCACTCTCCGATGGCGGCGCGCCAATGCGCCGGTCGTTTTCAGGGGCAGCGCCTATCGGATTGCTGCGCCCGCGGCAACCCGTGCGGGCCTGGTGGGTTATGGTGTGTGGCAGATTTTGCCTATTGGGGCGGGCGCTGCGCGGGATTGTCCTATCACTGCTTGCGGACTGAGGTGCGCACTTGTATCTGGAGGGCTGATCCGAATGTCTACCCTTTGCCGACGGAGCCCACGATGGATATGACCGAAGACGAAAAAAGCGACAGCTACCGTGTGACCGCTGGTGAATTGCGCCAGTTTATCGAACGGTTCGAGCGTCTGGATGCCGAGAAAAAAGATCTCGCAGAGCAGCAGAAAGAGATCATGGCCGAAGCCAAAGCGCGCGGCTATGACACCAAGGTGATCCGCAAGGTGATCGCCCTGCGCAAGCGGGACAAGGACGATATCGCCGAGGAAGAAGCGGTTCTTGAAATGTATAAAGAAGCGCTTGGCATGTAACGGCGGCCTCAGACCGCGCGTGACTGCAAGGTGACGACATCGGCCCTCCGCCAATGCGGGGGGCTTTGTTGTTTCTGGGCCTTTGATCCCGATTATGCTTTAGGTCTGTAAATTTTAAGCTTGAAGTATCATCTCAGGTGACCGATATTGGCGGATAATTGTCCCCCGTCCGCCGATGCAGGAGTCCCCAATGCCCACAATCAACGTGCACCCCGATGGCTGGAAACCTGCAAAAGGCTATGCGAATGGCATGATCGGCGAGGGGCGGATGTTGTTTGTCGGTGGCCAGATTGGCTGGACTGCGGATCAGGTGTTTGAAACCGATGACTTCATCGGCCAGATGAGCCAGGCGCTTCAGAATATCCTGACCGTGGTGCAGCAGGCAGGCGGGCAGGCCAGCGATATCACCCGGCTGACCTGGTATGTCACCGACAAGGCGGAGTATCTGGCCCATCAGGCGGAGGTTGGCGCCGCCTATCGTGCGGTGATGGGTTATCATTTTCCAGCCATGACAATGGTCGTTGTTGCAGACCTGGTGGAAGACCGTGCCAAGATCGAGATCGAAGCGACGGCCATGCTTGCCTGAGGTGGCTGGCGCTTAGCCGCGCGCTGAATCTCTCCAGGCGAATGGTCCTGTCGGCAGCGCTGCGGGCGCTGTTTTAGATCAGTTGTCCTGACCTTTTTTGACACCGATACTCCCCCGAGCGCGCGGGTAGATTGAGGGATGCCGCGCCTGCCCATATTCTGGGCGGCGCGGTTTTCGTTTTTGTTTTTAACGCCTTGAGTGGAGGCTCGGCAGGGCAGGCTAAGAAAAACGTCATTTCAAAAATTTTACCAGTTGATAAAAAATCAAACTGTGGCACTCTGGTTTGCATAATAAACAAATCCAGGGAGACACCCAATGGCGACCAGCCATCAGGCATCCGGCGTTCAGGCAGGGCGTTTGTCCGCCTCAGAAATTGCCGACAACTTTGGAGATCTGCATCCGCAATATGAGGCGCATGAGGCGGCGGTGGCAGCAGATCGCTGCTATTTCTGCTATGATGCGCCCTGTATTACGGCTTGCCCAACCTCCATCGACATCCCGCAGTTCATCCGCGAGATCCAGACAGGCCACCCGGAAACGGCGGCGAAGACTATTCTCGAACAGAACATCCTTGGCGGGATGTGCGCGCGGGTCTGCCCGACCGAAACCCTCTGCGAGCAAGCCTGCGTTCGTGAAGCGGCCGAAGGCAAGCCGGTCGAGATTGGCCGTCTGCAACGCTATGCAACCGACACGCTGATGGAAAAGGGCGTGCACCCTTTCAGCCGCGCCGAAACAACCGGCAAGAAAGTGGCGGTGGTTGGTGCCGGTCCGGCGGGTCTCTCTGCGGCGCACCGTCTTGCGATGTTGGGCCATGATGTTGTCGTTTATGACGCCAGGTCCAAGGCGGGCGGCCTGAATGAATTCGGGATCGCCGCGTATAAATCCACCAATGATTTTGCGGCGAAAGAAGTCGATTGGCTTCTGCAGATCGGTGGAATTGCCATGGAATACGGCAAGAAGCTTGGTGGCGATCTGAGCCTCGATGCCCTGAAGGCCGAATATGACGCAGTGTTTCTGTCCATCGGTCTTGCCGGTGTGAACGCCCTGCGGGCGGCGGGCGAGGACAAGGACGGTGTGCGTGATGCAGTCGATTTCATCGCCGAGCTGCGTCAGGCCGATGATCTGGCAAACCTGCCGGTCGGTCGCAATGTCGTGGTGATCGGCGGCGGCATGACTGCGGTTGACGCGGCTGTGCAGTCCAAGCTTCTTGGTTCCGAGAATGTCACCATCGCCTACCGCCGCGGCCGTGACGCCATGGGGGCGAGCCGGTTCGAGCAGGACCTTGCGGCCACCAAGGGTGTAAAGCTGATGTTCAACGTTCAGCCGGTGGCTGTGCACGGGAATGGCGCCTGTGCGGAAATCGAGCTGGAGTATACCACCAGCGAAGGCGGTCAGCTGACCGGCACCGGCGAGACGGTGCGGATCGCAGCTGACCAGATCTACAAGGCGATCGGGCAGACGCTTGAGGGCCAGCCGGACGCGCTGGCGCTTGATGGGCGCAAGATCAAGGTGGACGCGCAGGGCCGGACATCGGTCGCGGGGGTCTGGGCCGGGGGTGATTGTGCCTCTGGCGGCGAGGATCTGACAGTGACGGCAGTCGCCGAAGGTCGCGATGCGGCCATGGATATTCACGCCAGCCTGATGGGCTAAGCCAGCAGCAGGGCCGGACCCGGCCCTGTGTTGCCAGTGTAAGGAACAGACAAATGGCTGATCTGACAGCAGATTTTCTGGGGATCAAATCTCCGAACCCGTTCTGGCTCGCCTCTGCGCCGCCGACGGATAAAGAATACAACGTGCGCCGCGCCTTTGAGGCCGGCTGGGGTGGGGTGGTCTGGAAGACCCTCGGCTCCGAAGGCCCGCCGGTGGTCAATGTGAACGGTCCGCGCTATGGTGCGATCTGGGGGGCGGACCGCCGCCTTCTGGGGCTCAACAATATCGAGCTGATCACCGACCGCCCGCTTGAGGTGAATCTGGAAGAAATCACCCGCGTGAAAAAGGACTATCCAGATCGCGCCATCATCGTTTCGTTGATGGTGCCCTGCGAGGAGCAGGCCTGGAAGGATATCCTGCCGCGTGTCGAAGCCACCGGTGCTGACGGGATCGAGCTGAACTTTGGCTGCCCGCATGGGATGGCCGAACGTGGTATGGGCTCTGCCGTGGGGCAGGTGCCGGAATACATCCAGATGGTCACGGAGTGGTGTAAGAAATACTACTCCAAGCCGGTGATTGTGAAGCTGACACCGAATATTACCGACATTCGCCACCCAGCGCGGGCGGCCAAAGCGGGCGGTGCCGACGCGGTCAGCCTGATCAATACGATCAATTCGATCGTATCGGTGGATCTTGATGCCATGGCGCCTGAGCCAACCATCGGCGACAAGGGCACACATGGCGGCTATTGCGGTCCGGCAGTGAAGCCGATTGCGCTGAATATGGTGGCCGAAATCGCCCGATGCCCGCAGACTCATGGCCTGCCGATCTCGGCCATTGGCGGCGTCACCACCTGGCGCGATGCGGCTGAGTTCATGACCATGGGTGCAGGCAACGTGCAGGTCTGCACCGCTGCCATGACCTATGGTTTCAACGTGGTGAAGGAGATGATCTCGGGCCTGAACCAGTGGATGGATGACAAAGGCTACAACCGTCTAGATGATTTTGTTGGTAAAGCCGTGCCCAATGTCACCGACTGGCAGTATCTGGATCTGAACTACGTCGCCAAGGCCAAGATCAATCAGGATGATTGCATCAAATGTGGTCGCTGCTTTGCCGCCTGCGAAGACACCTCGCATCAGGCCATCGCGATGAGCGAGGACCGCGTCTTTACCGTCAAGGATGACGAATGCGTCGCCTGTAATCTTTGCGTGAATGTCTGCCCGGTCGAAGGCTGCATCACCATGGAGGAGGTCCCCGCCGGTCAGATCGACGAACGCACGGGCAAAGTGGTGTCCGATGAATATGCAAATTGGACAACCCATCCCAACAATCCGTCGGTGACGGCGGCCGAATAGGGGGGCTGGCGGCCTAACACGCTGCCCGACTGACATAATTGGAAACGGCGCGTCCTGATCGGCGCGCCGTTTGCTATTGATCGCATCACACTGTTGAACGGGGGTTTGGCTAGGATCAGGACCTGCCGGAACCGGGAGGTGTCAGCATCCGGCGGAACATCCGGTCTAGATGCTCTGGTGCCGCATCAAACGGATCCTCATCCCCCATCAATGTGCGGACCTGCACATCGAAATCCGCATAATGCTGGGTCAGCGACCAGATCGAAAACAGAAGATGCTTTGGATGGGTCGGGTTCAGCTTGCCGTTTGTCATCCAGCCTTCGATCAGATCCGCTTTTTCTTCCAGCAGCGGTTTTAGATCCTTGGACAGGGTTTCCAGCATTCGTGGGGCGCCCTGGACAATTTCATTTGCAAACAGGCGGCTTTCGCGCGGGTAATCCCGACTCATCTGCAACTTGCGCTGTACATAGGACAGCAGTTCCTCCAGCGGGTCACCCTCGGCGTCGATGGCGCGCAGCGGATCCAGCCAGGTGTCAAGCAGCCCCGACAGCAGTTCCGTGAAAATCGCCTCCTTCGAGGGGAAATAGTAGAGAAGATTGGGCTTGCTTAACCCGGCGGCACGGGCAATCTGGTCGACAGTGGCGCCGCGGAATCCGCTGTTGGAGAATACTTCCAATGCGGCCTCCAGAATGGTGGCGCGATTCTTTTTCTGAATGCGGGTGGGGTTGCGATCCTTGGGCATGGGGCTGTTTGGGCTCTCGCTGGTGGCCGCAACACCGCTGCGCGCCTGAATTTCGCTCAACCGGCTCTGCGCGCCGGAGTTTTCTTGTCTTGTTAGACGCAATTTCTTGACTGAATGTCCACCCGTGATAGCCTGAGTTTGACCAGTTGGTCAAATCATGACCAGCGTTTCAAAGCCACCGACAAGGCGCAAAGCCGCGGGACCCTGCAAAAAAGCAGGGCAACAGGGAAGGAAGCTGAGATGACGTCGCTTGGACAGAATCTGAAGATCAATGGTGACAGGCTGTGGGACAGTCTGATGGAGATGGCAAAAATCGGACCCGGCGTCGCGGGCGGCAACAACCGCCAGACGCTCACCGATGAAGATGCCGAGGGGCGCGCACTGTTTCAGACATGGTGCGAAGCGGCAGGTTGCACTATGGGGCTGGACACGATGGGCAATATGTTCGCCCGTCGCGAAGGAACAGACCCCGATGCGATGCCGGTCTATATGGGATCACATCTGGATACGCAGCCCACTGGCGGTAAATATGACGGCGTCCTTGGGGTGCTGGGCGGGCTGGAAGTCATCCGCACACTCAATGATCTAGGCATCAAGACCAAACATCCGATCGTGGTTACCAATTGGACCAATGAGGAAGGCACGAGGTTCGCTCCGGCGATGCTGGCCTCCGGTGTTTTTGCAGGCAAGCATACGCAGGACTGGGCCTATGCGCGGGAAGATTCCGAGGGAAAGACCTTTGGTGACGAGCTGAAACGCATTGGCTGGGTGGGCGATGAAGAGGTTGGCGCGCGCAAGATGCACGCGATGTTCGAATTGCACATCGAACAGGGGCCGATCCTTGAGGCGGAAAACAAGGATATCGGCGTGGTGACCCATGGCCAGGGCCTGTGGTGGCTGCAATGTACGGTCACGGGCAAGGACGCCCATACCGGATCGACCCCGATGAACATGCGTGTCAATGCAGGCCTTGGCATGGCGCGCATGACGGAGGCGGCGCATCAGATTGCCATGGCGCATCAGCCCCATGCGGTCGGGGCAGTCGGACATTGTGACGTCTACCCGAACTCGCGCAATGTGATCCCCGGAAAGGTGGTCTTCACCGTCGATTTCCGGTCGCCCGATCTTGAAAAGCTGACGTCGATGCGGTCGAAATACGAGGTGAAGGCGAAGGAGATCGCCGACGAGCTGGGCCTTGGGCTGGAGATTGAACCGGTCGGCCATTTTGATCCTGTCACCTTTGATGAGGGCTGCGTCAGCGCGGTGCGCTCGGCGGCCGAGCGGCTCGGTTATAGCCATATGGATATCGTGTCAGGTGCAGGACATGATGCCTGTTGGATCAATGATCTGGCGCCGACGGCGATGATCATGTGCCCCTGTGTGGACGGTCTGAGCCACAATGAAGCCGAGGATATTTCCAAGGACTGGGCGGCCGCCGGAACCGATGTCATGCTACATGCGGTGCTGGAAACTGCAGAGATCGTCGTGTGAGATGCGCCCCGGAAAGGTTTGGGGTGTGGGTTGCGGCAATCTGCGGCGTGCAGTGAAGGGGGCGCTGCCCCCGCGGCCCGCCGGGCCGCTCCCCCGGGATGTTTCCGGCCAGAAGAACAACCAGAGGAACAGGGCACCTGTTCTGAAAGAACACGCGGAGGCGTAGAAACACGCCCCAATCCAGGGAGTTGTTACCATGAGTAGAGTCATCAAGAACGGCACCGTCGTGACGGCCGATCTGACCTATAAAGCGGATGTGCTGATCGAGAACGGGGTAATCACCGAGATTGGCCCGAACCTGAAAGGCGACGAGGAGCTGGACGCCACCGGCTGTTATGTGATGCCGGGGGGGATTGACCCGCATACGCATCTCGAAATGCCCTTCATGGGGACCTATTCCTCGGATGATTTTGAAAGCGGTACCCGGGCCGGGCTGGCGGGGGGCACCACCATGGTGGTGGATTTTGCGCTGCCGAATCCAGGCGAGAGCCTGCTGGACGCGCTGAAACGCTGGGACAATAAATCGACCCGCGCCAACTGCGACTACTCTTTCCACATGGCGGTGACCTGGTGGGGCGAGCAGGTTTTTGACGACATCAAGACCGTGATCCAGGAGCGCGGCATCAACACGTTCAAGCACTTCATGGCTTATAAGGGCGCGCTGATGGTGAATGATGACGAACTCTATGCCTCCTTCCAGCGGCTGGCTGAGCTTGGCGGCATAGCCATGGTGCATGCTGAAAACGGCGATGTGGTGGCGGAGCTGTCGGCCAAGCTGTTGGCAGAAGGCAACACCGGCCCAGAGGCGCACGCCTATTCCCGCCCGCCGCAGGTAGAGGGCGAGGCCACCAACCGCGCCATCATGATTGCCGACATGGCTGGCGTGCCGCTCTATGTGGTCCATACCTCCTGCGAGGACAGCCACGAGGCCATTCGCCGGGCCCGCATGCAGGGCAAGCGCGTCTGGGGCGAGCCGCTGATCCAGCATCTGACGCTCGATGAGAGCGAGTATTTCAACACGGACTGGGACCACGCCGCGCGCCGGGTGATGTCGCCGCCGTTCCGCAACAAGCAGCATCAGGACTCGCTCTGGAACGGCTTGCAGTCGGGCTCATTGTCGGTGGTGGCGACGGACCACTGTGCCTTTACCACCGAGCAGAAACGCTATGGCGTTGGCGATTTCACCAAGATTCCCAATGGTACCGGCGGGTTGGAAGACCGGATGCCGATGCTATGGACCCACGGCGTCGAAACCGGCCGACTGACCCCGAACGAGTTTGTGGCCGTCACCTCGACCAATATTGCCAAGATCCTGAATTGCTATCCGAAAAAGGGCGCGGTTCTGGTTGGCGCCGATGCCGACCTGGTGGTCTGGGATCCGGAGAAGCGCAAGACGATTTCCGCGGCCAGCCAGCAGTCGGCGATCGACTATAACGTGTTCGAGGGACATGAGGTGAAGGGATTGCCGCGCTTTACCCTGACCCGTGGCCATGTGGCAGTGCATGACGGAGAGATCCGCTGTCAGGAGGGCCATGGCAAGTTCGTCGCCCGCGAGGCCAATGCCACTGTGAACAAGGCGCTGTCGACCTGGAAGGAGCTGACGGCGCCGCGCCCGGTGGAGCGGTCGGGAATTCCGGCAACAGGTGTGTAATCCAGGGACGGGCTGCCAGCTATGGCGGCCCGTTTTCCTGTGTGTAATCAAGGCGAAGAAATGAACATGGAAACGACCACCCAGGCGCTCAACTCCCAGGCCGCCGCTTCCGACATCAACCCGCTTGGCCCCGTCATCGAGGCGAAGGCGCTCGATCTGACGTTTCAGACCAATGACGGGCCGGTGCACGCGCTGAAGAATGTCAGCCTGGAGATCAACCGCGGCGACTTTGTCTCTTTTATCGGTCCGTCCGGCTGCGGCAAGACAACTTTCCTGCGCTGCATCGCGGCGCTGGAACAGCCCACCGGTGGCAGTCTCAGCGTCAATGGCATGACCCCCGATGAAGCGCGGCGCAAGCGGGCCTATGGCTATGTGTTCCAGGCGGCCGGGCTCTATCCGTGGCGAACCATCGCCAAGAACATCAAGCTGCCGCTGGAGATCATGGGCTACTCAAGGGCGGAGCAGGACAAGCGGGTCGAACGGGTTCTGGACCTGGTGGAACTCACCGGGTTTGGCGGCAAATACCCCTGGCAGCTGTCGGGCGGTATGCAGCAGCGGGCCTCGATCGCGCGGGCGCTCGCCTTTGATGCGGATATCCTCCTGATGGATGAACCCTTTGGGGCGCTGGACGAGATTGTGCGCGACCACCTGAATGAGCAGCTCTTGAAGCTTTGGGCGCGCACCAACAAGACCATCGGCTTTGTCACCCACTCGATCCCGGAGGCGGTCTATCTGTCGACCAAGATTGTGGTCATGTCGCCGCGACCCGGGCGGATCCATGACGTGATTGACAGCCCGCTGCCAAAGGACCGACCGCTGGATATTCGCGACAGCCCGGAGTTCATCGAGATTGCGCATCGTGTTCGTGACGGTCTGCGAGCGGGGCATGCCGATGACTGATGTGGTCTGTTTGCGGGGCGGGGCACCGGAAGATTCCAATTTTCCGGGACATTTTCGTGGAAGAAACAGGGGGTCGCGGAGCGCTGGGTCCGGAGGGGCAGGATCATGAAAACCGCACTTGCTATATTAAGTGTTCTCGCCGCAATAACCGCGATCTGGTACGCGGCCTGTGTGCCGATGAACATCAAGGGAGTTCTGGACGCTGCGGAACGCGCGGGTGCCGAGGTGACACCGGCCACCGCGCGTGAGCGGCGAGATATGGCGGCGTTTGGGCTGGTTGCAGGCAACCCCGCTGTGGTGACACAGGTTTGGTCGCAGGACCGGCCCCGACTGCCGGCTCCTCATCAGGTGGCGGTGGAGCTTTGGGAGACCACGGTTGAGAAGAGGATCACCTCAAAGCGCAGTCTGATCTATCACGGTCAGGTGACGCTGTCGGCGACGCTTCTCGGCTTTTTGATCGGCACCGGGCTGGGCATTCTTCTGGCGGTTGGAATCGTACACAGCCGGGTGATGGATATGTCGGTGATGCCATGGGCCATCGTCAGCCAAACCATCCCGATTATTGCACTGGCACCGATGATCATCGTGGTTCTTTATTCCATCGGGGTACAGGGAATCCTGCCAAAGGCGGTGATCTCGGCCTATCTGAGTTTTTTCCCGGTTGTTGTGGGTATGGTGAAAGGCTTGCGTAGCCCGGACCAGATGCAGCTTGACCTGCTGAAGACCTACAATGCGAGTGTCGGGCAGGGGTTCTGGAAGTTGCGGTTGCCTGCCTCGATTCCCTATCTTTTTGCCTCCCTCAAGATCGGCATTGCCGCATCGCTGGTCGGGGCCATCGTCGGGGAGTTACCAACGGGCGCCGTTGCGGGCCTAGGCGCGCGGCTTCTGGCGGGGAGCTACTATGGGCAGACCGTACAGATCTGGTCGGCGCTCTTTGCGGCTGCGATCTTGGCCGCCGCGTTGGTTGCATTCTTGGGACTGATCGAACGGCTGGTGCTGAAACGGATGGGGGTGACCGTATGATTGATGTTTGGGCCAAGGGCTCTGCCCTCGCCGCTGCGCGGCTCACCCGGGATATTTTCGGCCAGAAGAACAAGGGGATCAGATCATGACGATGGTTGCGATTGCGCTGCTGGTCTGGTGTGGAGGCTGGTGGCTGAACAGCCGTCTGGCCAATGGTCCACGCGCCCATACCCGTGGTGTGAAGCTGCTTGTCCCGGCAATTTTTGGCGTGACGCTTCTTGTCGTTTGGGAGCTTCTGGTGCGGGGGCTTGCGGTTTCGCTGGTGATCCTGCCTGCGCCTTCGGTCATTGCGGAGCGGTTTGCGACCAGCCTGCCCATTCTCTGGCAGGATTTTCAGCAGACCATTCTCAAAGGGGCGCTGTCTGGGTATATCATCGGCTGCGTTGCGGCGCTTTTGATGGCCATTGCGGTGGACCGCAGTGACTTCCTCCGGCGGGGATTGCTCCCGGTTGGCAATTTTGTGGCCGCGCTGCCGATTGTCGGCACCGCACCGATTCTGGTGATGTGGTTCGGCTTTGACTGGCAGTCAAAAGCGGCCGTTGTGGTGGTGATGGTGTTTTTCCCGGTTCTGGTGAACACCGTGGCCGGGCTGCGGGAAACCTCGGCCATGCAACGCGATCTCATGCAGACTTATGCGGCGAGCTACTGGCAGGGGTTCTTCAAACTGCGCCTGCCTGCGGCGCTGCCCTTCATCTTCAATGGTCTGAAGATTTCGACAACGCTGGCCCTGGTGGGGGCCATTGTGGCGGAGTTCTTTGGTTCACCGACGGTGGGGATGGGATTTCGGATCTCGACCTCGGTCGGACAGCTGGCGCTGGACATGGTCTGGGCCGAAATCCTGGTGGCTGCATTGGCGGGGTCGGCATTCTACGGCATGATGGCTTTGGTTGAGAAAACGCTTACTTTCTGGCACCCGTCGCAACGGGGATAGGCGGGGGCGGGCCGTCGTTGCCCGGCCCCGTAAAAACTGGAAAAAACCTTTGGAGACACAGGGAAATTCGCGCAGAATTCGCAAAGAACAACAGACATAACAACAGGGAGAAGACAGATGAAAACACTGCTGACCGCCGCCGCATTGGCGCTGGGAACGGCATCGGTTGCGCAGGCTGCCGATGAGGTGAAGCTGCAACTGAAATGGGTCACGCAGGCCCAGTTCGCGGGCTATTATGTCGCGCTGGATCAGGGGTTCTACGAGGCCGAGAATCTCGATGTGACCATTCTGCCCGGCGGTCCCGATATTGCGCCGACGCAGGTGATTGCAGGCGGCGGTGCTGATGTCACGGTCGAGTGGATGCCGGCCGCGCTTGCGGCGCGTGAAAAGGGCTTGCCACTGGTCAATATCGCGCAACCCTACAAAAGCTCGGGCATGATGCTGACATGTTGGAAGGACACTGGCATCGCAGCGCCTGAAGATCTGGCAAATCGTACGCTGGGGGTATGGTTCTTTGGCAATGAATTCCCCTTCATGAGCTGGATGAGCCAGCTCGGGATTTCCACCGAGGGCAAGGGTGAGAAGGGCGTCGAGGTTCTGAAACAGGGCTTCAATGTCGATCCGCTGCTGCAGCGTCAGGCCGACTGCATTTCGACCATGACCTACAATGAGTATTGGCAGGTGATTGATGCCGGCGTGTCGCCGGATGAGTTGATTACCTTCAAATATGAGGATCAGGGCGTGGCAACGCTTGAGGATGGTCTTTACGTTCTCGAAGACAAGCTTTCTGATCCGGCCTTTGTCGACAAGATGCAGCGTTTTGTCCGGGCCTCCATGAAGGGCTGGAAATGGGCTGAGGAGAACCCGGACGCCGCAGCAGAGATCGTCCTGGACAATGATGCCTCGGGCGCGCAGACCGAAGAGCATCAGAAGCGGATGATGTCGGAAGTCGCCAAGCTGACAGCTGGCAGCAACGGCGCATTGAGCGAGGCTGATTACCAGCGCACGGTGAAGACGCTGCTGGATGGCGGCTCAAGTCCGGTGATCACCAAGGAGCCGGAAGGCGCCTGGACCCATGTCATCACCGATGCCGCGCTGAACTGAGTTTCAGTGCAGTGATCTGGCCCCTGTCCGCTGTTCTGCGGGCGGGGGCTTTTCTATTGTATCGCGCACAGGCGCGCTATGGGGCGCTGTGATCCTCGCCTGTCTCGGCAGGCCAGCGGTGGGGGCGGAAGCATCTTATGAGAGACAGTTTGAGGGCAAAGATCATCGCCGTCTGCAACGACAAGATCGCGAAAAAGGGGGATGGCGTTGGCCTTTCCTTCTATGCGTTTTTTGCCAATCGGAATGACGATCCCGAGGCGCTGATGGAGGCGGCAGAATGGTGGATCAAGCATCATGAGCTGGACCATTTTGAAAAGGCAGTAAAGATTCGCCAGATGGTGGAGACAGGTCTGTGACCCTGCCGTCGTTGTTGCGCCGCAGCCGGTGCGGCGGCTGGTTCTGCACCAGTTGCGCCCGGTCTGTGGGCAGGTCGCCCATTTCCCTGTTCCTTCAGCAGCTGTTGACGCCGACAGAAACGGCGTGACCGCCGATCGGATAGGGCGGATCTTTCAGAATAAATGACAGTTAAAAGTTGAGTCTTATTTTCGATTACACGTTACAGGTCGAAATTCCATGTTAGCCTCATCTCATCAAACGATGGGGATTTTCGGCTGTGGTTTGGTTCTCAATCTGAAGGGAGAGGCCATGACTGTCTGGGAAAATGTGCAACTCTGCCTGCGCTCTCAACCCAATGTGCGCGAAATGGCTGATCTGCGGACTGCGGTCCGGGTGTCGCATCCCGGTGCCTCCTATCGACGGTATAACCCCGAAAGCCAGGTGCGCTGGCCGCTGGCAGATCTCTGTGAGGCGGCGGTGCGGCGGCGTCAGCAGCATTCGCGGTTGGGAGCGTCGGCGCCGCGCTCCGATCAGGTGCTGGTGATGTATGATGCCCGCGCAGTGGAGCAGCTATCCTGGTTGAAGAACCATCCCCCGGTAGCGGGTATGGATGTCACAGCTGCGGCCACCAGCGGTCTGGAACGCGCTGGTCACGCGGATCTGTTACACGCGATTTCCGACGGGTTTGACTGGGTGCTGCTGGAATCCGCAATTGAAGAGAACGCGCGTCTGGCGCAACTCCGGGAGATGGAGCTGGCCGCTTGTCTGGGGCTTGAGGGGCGGGTGGTCCTGTTCCATTCGGCGGCGCATCTGGAGCAGCTGCTGGCGGAAGGTATTGCGCAGCTGCCGGTGATGGAGCACCGTCGTGTCGACACCGAGAGCAACGCCAAGCCGCGCCGTCGGCGCGAGGCGCTGCAGCTCTTTGCCAGTGTGACCCTGTCGCAAGACACTGATGTCATCGCGTTGCCGCAGGACGCCCCTTATGGCGGGATCGAGCTGACTGGGGATTGCACCCTCTGTCAGGCCTGCACCTGGATGTGCCCCACCAATGCGCTGATCGGAGCGGAGAACGGAGGCGGGCTGGACTTCATAGAGGCGGACTGCATGCAATGCGGGCTATGCGTATCGGTGTGCCGCCAGAATGCGATCAGATTGGTGCCACGGCTGGAGCTGAAGCGGGACCGGCTGCCGGTATCGCTGACCCAGCCGGATTTCTTCTGGTCGGATGGGCTGTCCGGCGGGGCCGAAACCGCAACGGGGGAGACGGCGCCGCAGACGGCCAGTTGCGGTTCCGGGCCGACCATCGATACGCCGGGCGCTGCTCGGGCGACTGACGCAGCGGCATCGGGCAAGACCGAGATCGATGATGATCATGACGATCCCGATGATTGGATGGGCGGTGGCGGCGCTGACTGGTCCGGGCATACTGTCCGGGAGAGGACAGACCGGGGGGCTGGCACGGGTTCGTCGCTGCTGCGGCTGAATGATCTGGGCGCGCATTGGCCTGACTGGGCGCGTTTGACGGGACTTATGGCAAAACGGCGCGAAGATCCGCTGTCCTAGGACCTTGGCGTGGCTGTGCAGAGGGGCGACAGATCTGGAGATCCGAAGCTAGCTCTGCTCCATAAACCCGCCGTATTGGCCGCGTTTGAAAATCAGACCCTTGCCCGGGCGGCTTGTGGTACGCAGCACCGCGCCGACAAGAATACTATGATCGCCGCCGTCGTGGCAGGCATGGGTGCGGCAATCAAATCGGGCAATGACATCAGGCAGAACGGGTATTCCCTCGTCATTGTCTCGCGCTGGAATACAGGAAAAATCTTCGCCGTTGCGGGCAAAATGCATCGCCATGTCCAATTGATCCTCGGCCATGACATGAATCGAAAAATGGGTGGCAGAGACAAAGGGATCGTGGCGTTTGGACGCGCGGGCGGGACACCAGAGCAGCAGTGGCGGATCCATCGAGACCGAGGTGAAGCTGTTGGCTGTGATTGCCAGCGGCCCACGGTCCGTGCGTGTGGTCACCACGGTCACGCCAGTGCCGAAACACCCTAGGGCGTCTCGGTAGGCCCGCAGGCTGTCGGGACCGGGGATAAAGCTGGTTTCGGACATCTCGCGCGCCTTTGGTTCAGTTCTGTGCTGGGTGCCATGGGAACAAGCCCATGTCCACCAGCTACCAATGTGGCACGCATCCCCTCAAAAGCCAGAGAGGATTGAAAACAGGCCCACATTTCTGCGGACCTGTCTGGTAATTAATGTTTTTCGACAACACGCTTTGATTGAACGCCGTGGTGCTGACCTTCGTCAAGCGGTTGCAGCACGTACAACTTTGCTCAGCGAGTTCGCGATCTGGTTGATCTCGCCCATTGCATCGATTCGGTTCAACACATCTTTGTCGTCGTAATAGCTGATGAGCGGCGCGGTCTGAGCATGATAGGCGGCCAGACGGCTGCCCACGGTTTCGGCATTGTCGTCCGCCCGACGCGTCATCTCTGTGCCACCACAGGCGTCACAGGTGCCCTCGACGCGTGGCTGCTTATACTGGTCGTGATAACCTTCGCCACAGCCTGCGCAGGTATACCGTCCGGCAACCCGCGCCACCATTGCGGCATCGTCCACCTCCAGGCTGACAGCGGCGTTGATCCGCTGACCGGTTTCCGCCAGCAACTTGTCCAGTGCCTCCGCCTGGACCGTCGTGCGGGGGAAGCCATCCAGGATGACGCCCTTTGCACAATCCGGTTCCGCCAGCCGGTCACGCAGGATGTTGATCACGATCTCGTCGCTGACCAGCTCGCCTGCCTCCATTACGGCTTTTGCCGCGAGGCCCGCCGGAGTGCCCGCAGCGACGGCAGCCCGCAGCAGATCGCCGGTGGATAGCTGGACAAGGCCAAAACTCTGTTCCAGTTTGCGCGCCTGGGTGCCTTTGCCGGCGCCGGGCGGTCCAAGCAGGATCAGAACCGCAGGGCGGGTTAGAACATCAGTCTCCATGTCAGCAATCATCCTTTGTCGGCCCGGTTTGCAATGAGGTCGTCGACCACGGAGGGGTCGGCGAGGGTCGAAGTGTCACCAAGCGAGCCGAAATCGTTCTCGGCGATCTTGCGCAGGATACGCCGCATGATCTTGCCTGACCGTGTCTTTGGCAGACCCGGCGCCCATTGGATCACATCCGGGCTGGCAATCGGCCCGATCTCGGTCCGCACCCAGGTGCGCAGCTCCTTCATCAACTCATCCGAGGGCTCGCGGTCGTTCATCAGGGTGACATAGCAATAGATGCCCTGGCCCTTGATCTCATGCGGGTAGCCAACCACGGCGGCCTCGGCCACGGCGGCGTGGGCCACCAGCGCGCTTTCGACCTCAGCGGTGCCCATGCGGTGGCCGGAGACATTGATCACGTCATCGACGCGACCGGTGATCCAGTAATCGCCGTCGGCATCGCGGCGGCAGCCGTCGCCGGTGAAGTAGTAGCCTTTGTAGTCGGAGAAATAGGTTTTCTCGAACCGCTCATGATCACCCCAGACGGTGCGCATCTGGCCGGGCCAGCTGTCCTTGATGCAGAGCACGCCCTCGACGCCATTGCCGTCGATTTCCTCGCCGGACTGCGGGTCCAGAACAACGGGGGCCACACCAAAGAAGGGTTTCATCGCAGCACCCGGTTTGGTCGCATGGGCGCCGGGCAGGGGGGTCATCAGATGGCCGCCGGTTTCAGTCTGCCACCAAGTGTCGACAATGGGGCATTTCCCCTTGCCGACCACATCATTGTACCATGTCCAGGCTTCCGGATTGATCGGCTCGCCGACGGTGCCGAGGGTGCGCAGCGAGGAAAGATCGCATTTCTGGACCCATTCATTGCCCTGACCCATCAAGGCGCGCAGGGCGGTGGGTGCGGTGTAGAACTGCGTCACCTTGTGCTTGTCGCAGACCTGCCAGAAGCGCGAGGCATCCGGGTAAGTCGGCACGCCCTCAAACATCAGCGTGGTGGCGCCATTGGCCAACGGGCCATAGACGATATAGCTGTGGCCGGTGACCCAGCCCACGTCCGCGGTGCACCAGTAGATGTCGCCGTCGTGGTAATCGAAGGTGATTTCGTGGGTCATCGCGGCATAGGTCAGATAGCCGCCGGTGGTATGCACCACGCCCTTCGGCTGGCCGGTTGAGCCGGATGTGTAGAGGATGAACAGCGGATCCTCGGCATTCATCTCGGCCGGTTTGCAGTAATCATCCGCTTCCAGCGCCATTTCGTTGTAGTCGTAGTCGCGCCCGTCGACCCAGGTGGTCTGACCGCCGGTGCGCTTCACCACGAGACATTTCACCGTGTCTTTTGTGTGCAAGAGGGCTGCGTCGGCGTTTGATTTCAGCGGGGTCTTGCGGCCGCCGCGCGGCGCCTCGTCGGCGGTGATGATCACCTTGGCGTCGCAGCCGTTGATCCGGGCTGCCAGCGCATCGGGGGAGAAGCCGGCAAAGACGATGGAATGAATGGCGCCAATGCGGGCGCAGGCCAGCATGGCATAGGCCGCTTCGGGGATCATCGGCAGGTAGATCACCACCCGGTCGCCCTTGCGCACGCCCATGGTCTCCAGGATGTTTGCCATCCGGCAGGTACGGGTATGCAGCTGTTTGTAAGAGATATGCTGGGCAGGCTCTTCCGGATCATCCGGTTCCCAGATGATCGCGGTCTGATCGCCTCGGGTGTCCAGGTGGCGATCAATACAGTTGGCGGAGACGTTCAACGTACCGTCCGCGTACCAGTTGATCGAGACATTGCCGAGTGTGAAATCCACATCCTTCACCTGGCTGAAGGGCTTGATCCAGTCGATCCGCTTGCCCTGTTCGCCCCAGAACCCCTCGGGATCCCGCATCGAAGCGGCGTACATCTCGTCGTATTGTGCAGCGTTGACATGGGCGCGTGCAACCGTCTCCTCCGACGGCGCATAGGCTTTGCTGTCGCTCTCCTGGGTCATCTTGTGTCCCTCCCTCCAGTCTGTTCTCGGAATGGCACACCACAGCGCACAGCGAGATGTGTCAAACCTTTTCCGTCCTCCACAGCGATAATACCCAAGCTTGAAAATAAGGAAATAAGTGTCAGAGGAATAAGGATTTACCTGTAAATCTATTTCCGAGGTCGGTCTGAGGTAGTAAACTTATTCTGGCGTTGGCACATCAATCTTTTGTTTATCATGATGTTAGGTGTAAATATCGACCGGAGCGCCCGTGCTGGCAAATCAGCGGCCTGCGCGATGCTGGCGCTATCATCGGGCGCCGACTGGCACCATCGCCTGCGGCAAACTGTGCCAGGGTACGACGCCCTCGGGTGCCTGTCGGTCCATGGGGCCGGGCGCGTCTGCGGACCGCTGCCAGGTTGTCAGGCAGGTTTTGTGCCCATGGCGCACCAGCGCCTTGTGGGGTTGGCAGCGCCCTGGCTTAGCGCTAGCGTGGTGCCAGATGCTCGCAACTCTGCGGACCTGAGGGCTGTGATCGCAGGATCACAGCAAGCCCGGCACCCGGCGACGCCAAGGTGCAGGGGGGGGGCGCAAGAGGAACAAGGGCACAAACTGGGAGGTACTCATGAAGACCAATTTGACCGCCGCAACTGCGGCGCTTGTCGGCCTGTCCATTGCAGGCAGCGCTGCGGCCACCGAATGGAACGTTTCTGTCTGGGGCAAACGCCGCGCCTTTACCGAACATGTCGAAAAGCTGGCTGAGCTGGTGTCCGAGAAAACCGGCGGCGAATTCACAATGAACATCAGCTATGGTGGCCTGTCGAAGAACAAGGAAAACCTTGACGGGATTTCCATCGGTGCCTTCGAGATGGCGCAGTTCTGCGCGGGCTACCACCGCGACAAGAACCCGTCGATCACAGTGCTGGAACTGCCGTTCCTTGGCGTGAATACGCTGGAAGAGGAAGTCGCTGTCAGCCATGCGGTCTATGCACATCCGGCCGTACAAAAGGATCTGGCGCGCTGGAACGCCAAGCTGCTGATGACTTCACCCATGCCGCAGTACAATATCGTCGGCACCGGCGAGGCGCGCGATGAGCTGGGTGAGTTCAAGGATATGCGGGTGCGCGCTACCGGCGGTATCGGTCAGGCATTTTCTGCCGTGGGCGCGGTGCCGACATCCGTGACTGCAACAGAAGCCTATAACGCGATGGAATCCGGCGTTGTCGATACCGTTGCCTTTGCCCAGCACGCGCATCTCAGCTTTGGCACCATCAACAAGGCCGACTGGTGGACCGAAAACCTCAACCCCGGCACCGTGAACTGCCCGGTGGTCGTGAACACCGATGCCTATGACGCGCTGAGCGATGCCGAGCGTGAAGCCCTGGACAGCTCGGTTGATGAGGCAATTGCCCATTACCTTGCGAACTATGGCGTGCTGCTTGAGAAATGGGACAGTGTTCTGGCCGAAAAAGGCGTCGAGAAGGTCACCATCTCCGAGGATCAGCTGGCTGAATTCCGCAAGGTTGCCGCCGATCCGATCCGCGAGCAGTGGATCGCCGACATGAGCGCGCAGGGGCTGCCTGCGCAGGAGCTTTATGACCTGGTGCAGAAAACCCTGAGCGACCTGCGTTCGGGAAGCTGATTTTCATCCAAA
The DNA here is from genome assembly GCF_048056915.1 of Phaeobacter sp. JH20_02. Taxonomy (NCBI): domain Bacteria; kingdom Pseudomonadati; phylum Pseudomonadota; class Alphaproteobacteria; order Rhodobacterales; family Roseobacteraceae; genus Phaeobacter; species Phaeobacter sp. JH20_02. The sequence continues at coordinate 840,260 of NZ_JAYMVP010000022.1, forward strand.
TGATGAAAGGGCCGGGCAAAGCTGTGCCGGCCCTTTCTTACGTGATTGCAAAGTAGTTATGACGGGGGCAGACGATGGCAGGCAGTGCGGCGGTGCTGGTAGATGACAGCCTGATCAGCAGTTTGGACAGGCGTCTGCTGCGGCTGGAACGCGGATTGGCCCTGGTCAGTGGTCTTGCGGTGTTCTCGCTGATGGTACTTGCGGTGGTCTCGGTTGGCGGGCGCAATGGTTTCAACGCGCCGCTACCTGGCTATGTGGACTGGATCGAACAGGTGATGCCGCTGATCGCCTTTATGGGCATTTCCTTTGTTCAGCGCGACGGCAGCCATATTCGCATGGATCTGGTGATCTCGTCGCTGCGGGGGCGTGCACTCTGGCTGTTTGAGCTGTTCTCGGTGTTATTGATCCTGGCCCTGATGTTGGCGCTGCTCTGGGGCAGCTGGTCGCATTTCCAGCGCTCCTTCGATTTTGCCGCCCCCCTGTGGAGCCGCGACAGCTCCATCGATATCGGTCTGCCGATCTGGCCGGCCAAGCTGCTGGCGCCGGTCGCATTTGGCGTGCTGTGCCTGCGTCTGTTGCTGCAGGTCTGGGGCTATGGCCGCGCGCTGGTTCTGGGGCTGGACAGCCCGGCTGCGGTTCCGCTGGTGCAGAGCGCCGCAGAGCAGGCAGCGGCCGAGGCTGAACATCTGGGCGGGGTGTCGACCACCGCCAGTGACCGCGACTAAAGGGGCAGACTATGGAACCTATCGAAATTGGCCTCTGGGTCAGCGGCTTTCTTCTGGTAACTGTGTTCTTGGGGATGCGGGTGGCCTTTGCCGCCGGTCTAGCTGGGCTGGTCGGCCTTGTCTGGATCTTCTGGGCCAAGTTTGGCTATGATCCGGCGCGGTTCACGAAGGCGCTGACCATCGCCGTGAAGACCGCAGGGCAGGTGCCCCATTCCAAGGTCTCAAGCCAGGCGCTGAGCCTCATTCCGACCTTCATCCTGATCGGCTATCTCGCTTATTACGCAGGCCTCACCAAAGCGCTGTTTGAGGCCGCAAAACGCTGGTTGGCCTGGGTGCCGGGCGGGCTGGCGGTGTCGACCGTCTTTGCGACGGCGGGCTTTGCCGCCGTCTCTGGCGCCTCTGTTGCGACATCCGCCGTCTTTGCCCGGATCGCGATCCCCGAGATGCTGGCAATCGGTTACGACAAACGCTTTGCCGCAGGTGTGGTGGCGGCCGGCGGCACGCTGGCCTCGCTGATCCCGCCCTCTGCGATCCTTGTAATCTACGCGATCATCGTCGAACAGGACGTGGGCAAGCTCCTGCTGGCAGGCTTTATCCCCGGTGCCTTCTCGGCGCTGATTTACGGTTTGCTGATCATCGGAATGGCGATGACGATCAAGGGCTTTGGCCCTGCTGTCACCGGCTTTACCTGGCGCGAGCGCTTTGTTTCGCTGCCGCCTGCGCTGCCGATCCTGTTTGTGGTCGCGACGATCATTTTGTTTGTCTACAACCCCTTTGGGGGCGATGCCTGGGGGACCCCGACAGAGGGTGGCGCAATCGGGGCCTTTGTGGTGTTTCTGATGGCGCTGTATCGCGGGATGCGATGGGCGGAGTTCAAGGACGCGCTGCTGGAAACCGCAAAACTGTCGGTGATGATCTTTACTATCATCTGGGGCGTCCTGATCTACGTCCGCTTCCTTGGCTTTGCTGAACTGCCGGCGGCGTTTTCCGACTGGATCACCTCGCTCACCCTGTCGCCGATGCTGATCCTGATCTGCATCCTGCTGGCCTATGCGGTGCTCGGCATGTTCATGGACGCCATCGGTATGCTGCTTCTCACGCTTCCGGTGGTCTATCCGGCGGTGATGGCGCTCAACGGTGGTGAATACGTTTCAGCGGCGGAAAGCACATTTGGCATGTCCGGGCCGATGTGTGCGATCTGGTTTGGTATTCTGGTGGTGAAAATGGCCGAGTTCTGCCTGATCACCCCCCCGATCGGTCTCAACTGCTTTGTCGTTGCGGGTGTGCGGGACGATCTGACGGTGCAGGATGTGTTCAAGGGCGTGACGCCGTTCTTCATTGCCGATGGTATTACCATCGCTTTGCTGGTTGCTTTCCCCTCTATCGTGCTCTGGCTGCCAAGCCTCGCCTAAGGTTCTGCCAGATATAAAGAATACAGCTTCGGGCCACGACAGATCCTATGCCGTGGCCCAAAAAATCCCAAGTTTACAGAATTGTAAGCTCCGCGCAGAGACCCTGTAAGACTGGACCTGCATATTCGTCTCATCAGCCAGACGCGGCGTCCACCGCCCTGGCGCAATAGATGAGAGGAATGGAAGATGATCACCAAGACAACGACACGTATCGTGATGACCGCAACCCTGATTGCAGGTGGCTTTGCCGCACAGAGTCTGCGCGCGCAGCAGGCGCCGGAGGTGGCCCCGGTCGAGGTGGCAGAGGCCGAGCTGACCTATGCGGATATGCTCGCCGTGCCTGTCACCTTTGATCAGGTCATGCGCACAGCATTGGAAAACGCCGAAGGCCGACTGGTGGAAATCAGCCTTGATGACCTTCACGACACGCCTGTGTTTGTTGCGGTTGTCGCCAGTCCGACCAGCCTGACAGAGATCGTGGTGTCAGCCACCGATGGCTCGATCCTGAACACCGCGACCCAAACCGCGGCCTCACCCGAAATGATGCAGCAGCTGTTGGACGATGAGTTCGAGGACGGGCTGGACTTCGCAAGCCTGATTGATGAACTCGAAGATGATGAGTGCGATTGCGACGATGACGACGATGAGGATGACGATCACAAAGGCTGATTACCTCGTCCGGATCTGATGACGGGCCGGAGCGTGGGCTCCGACCTTATCGAAGTATTCCCTAGACCATCCTTGCCGCCGCGAGAAAGACAGATCAGGCGGCTGGCCGGAGACCATTCATGAAAAAGCTATATCTTGGCTGCCTCGCGGCAGTCGCCCTTGGAGCCTGTGGCGACAGCTATGAAAAACCGCTCCTGTTAGATGGGCCGCAGCAAGTCGGGTTTCACTCCGATTTGGGCGCCTGCCGTGCGTTGGCCGAACAACACGTAGACAAAACGTTGAAATCCAGCGCTGTTCAAGGTGCGGTGATCGGTGGCATCATCGGAGCGGTAGACAGTGAGGATGGAGACCGCGCCGATGACGCATGGATCGGAGCTGCACTCGGCGGTGGTATCGGGGCGCTTGACGGGCAGAATGAACGCGACAAACAGCGCCGCACCATTCTTATCCGCTGCATGCAGGGGCGCGGGCATCGTGTGTTGGCGTGAAACCCTGCCCAGATCCCGTCGCCGACTTGCCGGTCGACAGATACGGCCGATCGTCCGGTGCGCCGGGTTCAACCTTGGGGAGCTTAATTGTGATCCGTTGAACTCCGGTCATCCGAAACGAGCTGGCACCCAATTGCAGCGCCAGGGGGCCTGCTTGGTCACTTGGGCGCGATGCTGAAACCGGCGGAGTCCTGATGCGAATTCTCCTGCTCGAAGATGATCCTGAAATTGGCACCTGGACGGTCAAGGGCCTCATGGCAGCGGGCCATGTGGTCGACTGGATCGAGAATGGTCGCGAGGCGCTGCTGGCTGCAACAACCCGCGACTATGATGTCCTGATCTTTGACAGGATGACGCCGGATCTTGACGGGCTTTCGGCGCTGAAAACCCTGCGCTCTGCACGGATTGCCACCCCCTTGATCCTGCTCACCGCGCTCGGCGCGGTTGAGGACCGTGTCGAGGGGCTGGAAGCTGGTGCGGACGACTATCTCAGCAAACCCTTCGCCATGTCTGAGCTGCTGGCCCGTATCACCGCCCTGGGCCGTCGCGGACGGGCTGAGGCCGCAGAAATGACGACCCGGCTCTCTCATCGCGGGCTTGAGCTAGATCTCTTGAGCCAGACCTGTACCTGCAATGGCCAGACCGTCTTGCTGAACCCCAAGGAGTTTCGCCTGCTGGAGGTTCTGATGCGTTCCAAGGGGCGGATCCAGACCCGCGCCATGCTGCTTGAACGGGTCTGGGACATTAATTTCGATCCCGCCACCAGCGTTGTCGAAACCCATATGAGCCGCTTGCGGAACAAGATTGAAAAACCCTTCGGAACGGAGTTCATCAAAACCGTGCGCGGGTCCGGGTATATGTTCCTTGATTAGATCCTTCATAAAGAGCCTGTTGCGGATGAGCGCCCTGCGTCAGGCGATTGCCCTGTCGCTGGCGTTTCTGGTTCTGCTGACCATTGGCGGGCTGCTGCTTGACGATGTCATCACCGAAGAGTTCCGCGCCGAGACGGAAGCGGCGCTGCGGGAGGAATATCAGCGCATCAGCGATCGGCTGACACGCACCGGTCGCTTCCCCGATCAGATCGTGACTGCCGAAGTGTTTTCCGACAGCGGTGTCGGCTATGCCGTTCTGCGCGCAGATGGCAAGGTTCTCGGCCCCGTGCTGCGGGGAGCTTTTGACAGGCCGGGGTTTGATATCCTGGAGGGCGAACAGCTGTTTCAACCTGAGGCACTGGAAACTCTGGACCGGATCTTTGAGCTGATCGAGGATGAAGCCGAAGAGGACGATATATCCTCTGACCAGCCGGGGCAGAACCCTGGTACCGCTCGCCAGCTGGGCTTCGATGTGGAGTTTGACAGCGACGCCGATCTCGGCTGGCGCATCTATAGCGGTGCGGTGCTGAATGGCCGCCTTCTGGTCTATGCGCCCGGTGTCAGTGCCTTTGGCGCGGATCTTACCGGCGTCATCCTTATCTTCGTCATCATCCTGTCGCTGCCTGCGCTGGTCATCGGATTGATCTTCGGGATCCGGGCACAGCGACGTCTGAACCGGATCGGCGCGGGATTTGACCGTATTGCCGATGGCAATCTTGATCTTCGGCTGGCGCCCCGGGTGATCCGCGATGATATTGATGAACTGGCTGCGCGGATTGACGGTGCCACCGAACGTTTGCAGTCCTCGATGCGGCAGATGTCTGATTTTTCCGCCAATATTGCGCATGATCTGCGCACGCCACTGACACGTCTGCGGCTGCATCTCGATCAGGCGGAAGACGCCGAGGATCAGGCCGCCCATAGAGAGGCCGCGATTGCGCAGATGGATGATATCATTGCCATCTTTGGCGCCATCCAGCGGATTGCGCGGATGCAGAGCCAGCGGCGGCGGGACGGTTTTGCACCCGTCGAACTGGCGACAGTCGTGGAGCAGGTGCACGAAATATACGAGGCGGTGGCGCAGGACGCCGGGCAAGAGCTGTCCTGCCGCGTCAGCGATGCCGTCACTATCAATGCGGACCGCAGCCTGATCATGCAGCTTCTGGCAAATCTGATCGAGAACGCAATCCGCCACGCCGGCGAGGGGGCCAGCATTGCAATCGACTTGAGCGGTCGCAGGCTGTCAGTCACCGACACTGGCCCGGGAATACCCGAGGCTGAACGCAGCCGCGTGCTGGATCCGCTCTACCGGCTCGATCGCAGCCGCAACACCGCCGGGGCAGGGCTTGGGCTGGCCATGGTAAAAGCGATTGCAGACCTGCACGAAGCGGAGCTGGCGTTGATGTCGGGACCAGATCAGCGCGGACTGCGGGTCGAGGTGAGATTTCCCGAAGGCTGACGTCGCCCGCCCGCCGTCGAGGATGCCATTTTGTACCGCTGCGCCAAAAAGCCGCGAAGCTGCGGAAATAGGGTTACCCATTGCGCGCGCGCCTCAGCTACTAAGTGCTGTGCCGCGTGTTGGCGCTGTTTCAGATCAAAAATGACAAGCACCATGAAGTTGACCGGCCCCTTTCTGTTCATTCTTGCGACATTGATGATTGATGCGATTGGTATTGGCATCGTGTTTCCGATCATGCCCGATCTGATGCTGAGAGTGGGGGCCGAAAGTACCGCCGAAGGCGCGTTGTGGAGCGGCATCATGATGTCGGCCTATGCCGCCGCCATGTTTCTGTTCGGCCCGATTGTCGGCAGCCTCTCCGACGCCTATGGGCGTCGGCCGATCCTGATCCTCGCGCTTGTCACCCTGACGATCGACTATGTCATCATGGCGCTGGCCCAGACCTATTGGATGCTGCTGGTTGGTCGGGTCATCGCCGGGATGGCGGGGGCGACTTATATCACGGCGACCGCCTATATATCGGATATCGCCAAACCGGCAGAGCGTGGCGCTGCCTTTGGGATGATCGGTGCCGCCTTTGGTATCGGCTTTGTGCTGGGGCCTGCGATTGGCGGCATGGCGTCGGGGCTGCACATCAGCGCGCCCTTCTGGATCGCTGCGGGCCTTTCGGCGGTCAACGTGCTGTTCGGGCTGATCATTCTGCCGGAATCCCTGAAGCCGGAGAACCGTCGCCCGTTTGGCCGCCGTGATATCAACCCCTTCGCGACCCTCCTCCGCGCCTTTGCCATCCCCGGTCTGGCGATCCCCTTGATCTGTATCTTTGTCTTTGAGTTCGCCAATCTGGTCTACCCGACACTCTGGTCCTTCTGGGGCCGCGAGGTGTTTGGCTGGGACGGGTTCACCATCGGGCTGACCCTTTCAGCCTATGGTGTTCTGATCGCCGTGGTACAGGCGGGCATCCTGCCGCAGCTCACCAAACGCCTTGGGGATTTCAGAACACTGATCATCGCGATGGTGGCGGCGGTGATTTCCATGATCGGGTTTGGCGTTGCCAGTGCCATCTGGGTCGTCATTGTGTTTCTGCCGATCGCCGCCCTGTCAGATATGGCTCCGCCGCTGATCACCGCATTTGCGGCCAACCGGGTTGGCGAGGATCAGCAGGGTGTGGTTCAGGGCGTCATCGCCTCGCTGTCGTCGGTTGCTGCTGTCGCAGCTCCGCTGGTGCTTACCGGGGTGTTTGAACGGTTTGTCGGCGAGACCGGCTGGTATCTGCCCGGTGCCCCGTTTCTGGTCGCCGCTGTCCTTGTGGTGGCGATGGTGCCGCTGGTACTGCGTCTCAGGGCTCATGACACCGGCTGACGGCCTTCACAAAAGAAAAGGGCTTGGAGATGTAAACTCCAAGCCCTTGAAATCTTTGGCTCCGGCGGTAGGGATCGAACCTACGACCAATTGATTAACAGTCAACTGCTCTACCGCTGAGCTACGCCGGAACGGTTTGTGCCGTATAGCGGTCGGATCTGATGAGGTCCAGAGTCGTTTTGCGATTTTTTGAAAAAATCTGCGGTCATCCGGTTGTCTATGGGAGCTGAGCGAACAGTGCGCCGAATGACAGAGGATCTGCGCATGTGACGCGGGATTGCCCTGCAAGATCAACGAGGTGGGCAAAAACATTGCGCTCGGCGGCGATGCGCAGCGCGGCCGGGGTTTCGGTGTAGATACGCGCGGTCAGCTCTGCCACGGTGGCCGGTCCTTTCGCAAGCTCCGCCATGATCGCAGCCTCACGCCCTTTGCGGTGGGTGATCAGCCAGGCGAGCCGGGCCGCAGGGTCGCAAACTGGTGCGCCGTGCCCGGGGTAGAAGACGCGCCAGTTGCGCGCGGCCAATCGCTGGCAGGAAGCCATGAAATCTGTCAGATCGCCATCGGGAGGCGACACCAGAGAACTGGCCCAGCCCATCACGTGATCGGCGGTAAAACAGGTGTCTTTCCAGGCAAAAGCGATATGATTGCCAAGATGTCCGGGCGTGTGGATCACTTCCAGCTGCCAGTCCGGGCCGGCCACGATATCACCGTCGCGCAGCCTGATGTCTGGCGTGAAATCCACATCGATGCCCTCACCGCCACCGGCGAGGCCGGCGGCGGCCAGCTCCGTCATCACAGCGCTTCGCCCTGTTGTTGCATCGCCGAAGGCGTAGACCGGCGCGCCGGTGGCCTTGGCAAGCGGCCGGGCGAGGGGGGAATGGTCCAGATGGCTGTGGCTGACCAGAATGTGGCTGATGCGCTGATCCGGTTCCACGGCGTCAAGGATCGCCCGCAGATGGGCGTCACTCATTGGGCCGGGGTCGATGATGGCAATATCGCTGTGGCCCAGCAGATAGGTATTGGTGCCGCGATATGTCATCGCAGAGGGGTTCGGTGCGAGGATACGGCGCAGACCCGGTTCGACATTCTCCGCGATGCCTGCGGGGGGATTGAAATCGTCGGGTGCCTGCATCTGCTCTGATCCTTGGTGATAAACGGGGCGCGGAAGATGCGCGTTTTGCTTTTCAGCGGCGGGGTCGCGCGGTAGGTGTAGCGCATGTTCTTTCAATGGCTCAAACACTATATGCCGCGCAGCCTTTACGGGCGAGCGGCGCTTATCCTGCTGGTGCCGATCGTAACGCTGCAACTGGTTATTTCGGTTGTGTTCATCAAGCGTGACCTTGAGGATCTGACGGTCCAGATGACGCTCACAATGCTGCGCGAGCTGCGCCTGCTGGAGCAGGTGCTGGCACCGGCTGGCAGTCGCGAGGAGGCCCTGCAACTGGCCGATCCGCTGCTGCGACCGCTCCAGATGCAGCTGCGCTTTCTCGAGCCGGAGGAGCCGGTACCGCTGGATCAGATGGGGCTACTGGAGTTTTCGGGCCGGGTGGTGCGGGACACCTTGCAGGCGACGGCGCCACAGTTCATTTCTGCCCAGTTCCCCAACACGCGCCGGGTGCAGCTGGTGCTGGATAGCGAACACGGGCCACTGGCGCTGGTGTTTGACCGGCGGCGACTGACGGCAGCGGCGCCGCATCAGCTGATTGTCACCATGATCGTCTTTGGTTTCCTGATGACGGTCATCGCATTCGTCTACATGCGCAACCAGCTGCGCCCGATCAAGCAGCTCGCGGAGGCGGCACAGGCCTTTGGGCGGGGACGAACGGAGCCTTATTCGCCGCGCGGGGCCAATGAGGTGCGCGCAGCCGGCAGCGCCTTTCTGGACATGCGGGCGCGGATCGAACGTCAGATGGAGCAGCGCACGCTGATGCTCTCCGGTGTCAGCCACGATCTGCGCACGCCGCTGACGCGCATGAAACTGGGCCTGTCAATGCTGGATGACGAGGAGGCCGAGCCGCTGCGTCAGGATGTCGACGAGATGCAGGCGCTCCTGGATGCCTTTCTCGACTTCTCGCGCGGTGTCTCCACCAGCGAGCCGGAAGAAGTGGATCCGCATGTGATGATCACGCTGCTGGTCGATGGCTGGCGGCGGCAGGGCAAGGATGTGATGCTCGGCGAGATGAGCGGCGAAGGCAAGGTGATGCTGCGCGGCGCAGCGATGCGTCGGGCCGTGCAGAATCTGATCTCAAACGCAGTGCGTTATGGCACCCGCGCACGGGTGTCCGTTGCCATGACCGAGAAATTCCTGCGCATAAGGGTCGAGGATGACGGTCCTGGCATTGCAGAGGCGGACCGGACCGAGGCGACCCGGCCCTTTACCCGGCTTGATCCTGCCCGCAATCAGGATCTTGGCAGCGGGGTTGGTCTGGGGCTGGCGATTGTCACCGATATTGCGCGCGCGCATGGTGGGACGCTCCGGCTGGGCATCAGCGCCGAGCTGGGTGGGCTACAGGCCGATATCGTGATCGGCTTGTAATATCCCCGTCACCGGGGCGCGCTCAGATCAGCTCTGAGATCTCTACGCTGCGCCGCTCGGCAATGGAGATCTGCGCCGCCATCCCCATGAGCACTGCCATCCGCCCATCATGAAGGGTCACCTCAGGTGTTGCGCGTTCGCCGCGGACCAGTTCGAGAAACTTCTGGTGCTGATAAAAGGTGGATCCGTTGTGATCACCCGCCTCAAGAAGTTCGGGATCAACAGGAATCTCTTGTTTTACAGGGCCTTTGGGGGAGCGTGGCGAGGTCACCAGCTTCGGCAGCGGCGGCGCGCCCAGATGGGTGGGCCAGAACCGCCCCGGTCCGGGCACAAAGGCTTCGATCTTGCCTGTGGGGCCGACGGCGGCGACCTCTTCCTGATATTCAGCGCCTTCGGCAAACATGCACAGGTCCAGCATCGCCCGGGCGCCGCAGCTGAAGTCGACGATCACGTAGCCATTGTCGAGGATGTCCGGGGTTCCCTCGGAATAGCGTTCGTCCAGATGGTTCACATCCTGACCGCCGCTGGCCATAACCCGTAGCGGTTCAGAACCGAGCGTCAGCCGCATCAGATCGAAGAAGTGACAGCATTTCTCAACAAAGGTGCCTCCGGATTTGGCGTCAAACCGGTTCCAGTCATCGACTTTTGCGAGAAATGGAAACCGATGCTCGCGGATGCTCAGCATCTTGATGCCGCCGGTCGCTGTCTGGGCCTGCTTCAGGAAAGCCGCAATGGGGGGCATATAGCGATATTCCATCGCCACCCAAACGGGGGCCGGATAATCTGCTGCAAAACCGTCCAGTCGTGCCAGATCGGCAAGACTGGTGAACAGCGGTTTTTCGACCAGCACCGGCAACGGGCGCAGGCGGGCCAGGGTCTCCAGCTGCTCCAGATGGCGGAAATTGGGACTGGCGATCAACAGGCAGTCAAGCTCAGCTACAGCCAGCAGGGCCTCGATACTGTCCACGAACGCTGCATCAGGGGCGAGTGTGGCGGCAATCTCGCGCATGGCCGCATTGGGTTCATAGATCGCACCGACCCGCGTGTTGTCCAGCAGGGCGATATTGCGCAGATGTTCCTGGCCCATCATGCCGCAGCCGATGATTCCATAGGTGGTGGGGTGTGACATGTTTCCTCCTACGTCAGGCGCTGCACATAAAGCGCCCTGTCCGGGTCAAACCAAGTGCGTGAGAACTCCACGGCGGCCTCATCCTGTGCCCAGCTTAGCCGTTCGATATACCCAACCGTCGCGCCCGGGGGCTTGCCAAACCGTGTCGGCGCCCAGTCGGGCACCCGACCAAGCGATACCCGATCCTCGGCTCGGCTGATCCAGAAGCCCAGATGCAGCCGATAATATCTATAGAGGGAATCGGACAGCTGTCCGGCATCAACCTGTCCCGCGCCACCATCCAGCCAGATCTCTTCAACGGCGATCACCACATCATCGAGATACCGCAGCCGCCTGATCCGGGTGCCACTGCCTGACCTGCCAAATTCGGGCAGCGTATCGGGCTTGGCGAGCGCGGTCACCGACAGAACATCTGCCGTGGGCAAGCCACCACCGCCGGGCAGCTCCAGCCGAAACATCGAATAGACGCTTTGCACTGACTGGGTGGTGCGGATGTAGTTTCCCGATCCTTGAATCCGTTCGAGCATCCCCTGTTTTTCTAGCTCCGACAGGGATTTGCGCAGGGTTCTTACGGTGGTTCCATACTGCTGCGCCAGCTGACGCTCGGGCGGCAGTCGCTCCCCGTCGGCCAACCTCCCGGCTGCGATCTCACGGGTCAGGGACTCGCTGATCTGAAGGTAAAGCGGCAGCGCGCTGGCAGTGGAGCGGGCAGTGGGCATGGGGCCAATCGTCACCATGTGAGAAAAATTGATACACCATTGATCTACATCAAGGCGCAGGCTATGCAAGAGTTAAGTTGCCAACTGCGAGGGAGAGACCGATGAGCGTTGTTCCGGTAACATCCGCGGATCTTGATGCGGTCGAAGTGTCCTGGTTTGCGGCACTCTGCTCGGACGATTACCAGTTTCTTGGTGTACCGGATGGTGACCTGCGGTCGTCCTGGGCGCATTGCTCTGACATCGTGAAAGAGGCAGAGGCGCAGGGGTTTCGTAATATCCTTTGCCCGTCGTCCTATCAGGTGGGTCAGGATACGCTCAGCTTTGTGGCGGGCTGTGCGCCGATCACTGACAGGATCAACATGCTGGCAGCGGTGCGCTGCGGCGAGATGCAGCCGATCATGCTGGCGCGTACCCTGGCCACCTTGGATCACATGCTGAAGGGGCGGCTGACGGTCAATATTATCTCCTCCGATTTTCCGGGGGAGACCGCCGACAGCGGCTTTCGCTATCAGCGCTCGCGCGAAGTGGTGGAGATCCTGAAACAGGCCTGGACCCGGGATGAGATCAACCACAATGGCGAGGTCTACCAATTCGAAGGGCTGACCACCGATCCGGCGAAACCCTATCAGACCGGCGGGCCGCTGCTGTACTTTGGGGGCTATTCCCCGGCGGCGCTGGAGCTCTGCGGTGAACATTGCGACGTCTATCTGATGTGGCCGGAAAAGATGGAAGATCTGGCCGGTCGGATGCAGGCGGTTCATAGCGTCGCGGAAACTTATGGGCGTACGCTTGATTATGGTCTGCGGGTGCATGTCATTGTCCGCGACACCGAGGCAGAAGCCTATGAATACGCCGATCACCTTGTATCGAAACTGGATGATGCGCAGGGCAAGGCCATTCGGGAGCGGGCGCTGGATGCCACCTCGCTGGGCGTGGCGCATCAGGCCAAGAACCGCGATATTGCTGATGAATTCGGGTTTATCGAACCGAACCTCTGGACAGGGATAGGGCGGGCACGCTCTGGTTGCGGGGCGGCGCTGGTCGGATCCACCGATCAGGTCATGTCAAAGCTGGAAGCCTACCAGAAGATGGGCATCCGCGCCTTTGTGCTGTCGGGCTACCCGCATCTGGAGGAAGCGCGGCATTTCGGGGCGCGGGTGATGCCACATCTTAAAACCTGCTCACTGCCGCATGAATATGGCCGGGTGCCGCAATCGACCCCGGCGACACCCCTAGGGAACGGAGAACGTCGTTGATGGAACGGATCGAGATCGCAGAAGGGCTGGAGTTCAGCCGTCTGGTCTATGGCATGTGGCGTCTTGGCGATGACAGCGATACCTCGACCGCCCATGTCGAGGCCAAGATCGAGGCCTGTCTGGCGCAGGGGATCACCACCTTTGATCAGGCAGATATCTATGGCGGCTATACAGCCGAAGGGATCCTGGGGCGGGCGCTGAAGGCGAATCCAGCCCTGCGTGAGCAGATGGAGATCGTCACCAAATGCGATATCGTGGCTCCAGTCGGGCGCTATGCGGACGCGACGGTCAAACATTACGATACCTCCGCCGCCCATATCACCCGTTCGGTTGAGACGTCGCTGATGGAAATGGGCATCGACCATATCGACCTCTTGCTGATCCATCGGCCGGATCCGCTGATGGATCATGTCGAGACAGGGGCCGCGCTGGACGCGCTGGTCGCCGCAGGCAAATTGCGCGCCGTCGGCGTGTCGAACTTCCGTCCCTGGGATTGGGAGCTGCTGCAATCGGCGATGAAGACGCCGCTGGCCACCAATCAGATCGAACTTTCTTTGTCCGAGATCAGCCCCTTCACCAACGGCGATCTGGCCTTTCATCAGCGGCAGGGGCATCCGCTGATGGCGTGGTCACCGCTTGGCGGTGGGGGGCTGATGACCGGGAGCGGCCAATTGGCCGATCGGCTGGATGCGATTGCTGCCGCGCAAGGCGTTGACCGCGCCGCCGTCGCCATAGCCTTCCTGTTGCGGCACCCGGCTCAGATCCTGCCGGTGCTGGGCACCAATAATCTGGAGCGGATCAAACAGGCCTCTGACGCGCTGAAGGTCGAGCTGGACCGCCCGACCTGGTTCACCCTGTACGAGGCGGCATTGGGCCGGGAGGTCGCATGATGTCGGCACATGCAGGGCAGGGCAAACACAGCTTTGTTCCCGCACCGGACAACACGCGGCTGCTGCGCGACGCCTTTGGCCGGTTCGCAACTGGGGTCACCATCGTGACCGCAGCCTCCGATCAGGGGGTTGTGGCGATCACCGCCAACAGTTTTTCCTCGGTCTCGCTGACGCCGCCGCTGGTGCTGTGGTCGCCCGACCGCAACTCGCGCCGCTTTCCCTATTTCGAGAGAGCCCGCCACTACGCCATCCACGTTCTGGCGGCGGATCAGGATGATCTGTGTTGGCAGGTCGCAAAAGATGCTTTTGGGCTGAACCATTTGCAGCTGGAGCGCAACAAAAACGGGGTGCCGCTCTTGGAAAACTGTCTGGCGCGGTTTGAATGCACCCGTTCAGCCATCCATGACGGGGGAGACCACGCCATCGTGCTGGGTCACGTTGACCGCGCCACCATGCGCGAAGAAGGGGACGCATTGACATTCTACAAGGGCCAGATGGGCCAGATCGCCGTGTCACGCTAGCGACCGGCTGCCTGCACCAAGGGAGGTTGGTGCGGGCACATTGGGGGGAGGAGAGAGACGCGATGACGGCAGTTCTGTCGGTCCTGAACATACTGCGCCCGCTCAACACCGGCCTGCTTGCGCTCGGCCGATGGGTGGGCGTTTTTGCCATTGGCCTGATGGTTCTGGCGATCCTGATTCAGGTCTTCTTTCGCTACGTGCTGGGCAGTGCCTTGCCCTGGCCGGATGAGGCCGCGCGGTTCTGCATGTTGTGGATGACCGGCCTGATGGCGCCGACCGCACTGCGCAACGGTGGTTTTGTGGCCATTGATGTTATCGACTCCCTGCTGCGTGGGCGGCTGTTCCACCTGCTGCAGCTGCTGCTATTGGCGATTGGCCTGACCGTGCTGATCGTTGGTATTCAGATCGGATATAGGGAGGTCACCGGTCTTGGTGGGCGGTTTGCCACCGCCTCGCTCTATGTTCCGACCTCTCTCGGTTTTGACAGCTGGCACCGGGTGCCCCGCAGCTGGATGATGCTGTCGCTTGTGGTGGGCCTGGGCCTGCTGATCCTGGTCAATATCGAGCTGATCCTGGAACGCATCGTGCGACTGTTCGGTCAGGGTGATCGCCTGCCGGACCGTCCGGGCATGACCATCGGAGGGGCCGAGTGATGCTGATCTGGTTCCTGCCGCTGTTCCTGTTTCTTCTGCTGATCGGTCTGCCGGTCTTTTTCTGTCTTCTGGCAGCCCCGGGTGCCCTGCTGTGGCTGAATGGCCAAGAACGCGATCTCACCCTGTTGTATCGCAACCTCTATAACGGGATGGACAGCTTTCCGCTGATGGCGATCCCGTTTTTCATGCTGGCGGGCGAGTTGATGAACCGCGGTGGTATCACGGTTCGGCTGGTCGAATTCTCGCAGGCGCTGATGGGTCATCTGCGCGGCGGTCTGGCGCAGGTGAACATCCTGTCGTCGATCTTGTTTGCCGGCCTCTCGGGCTCTGCCGTGGCCGATACCTCGGCGCTGGGTTCCATGCTGATCCCGGCGATGGAGCGCGAAGGCTACAGCCGGAAATTCGCGGCGGCCGTCACCGCTGCCAGTTCGGTGATCGGGCCAATCATTCCGCCATCGGGCATCATGATCATCTATGCCTATGTCATGGGCGAAAGCGTTGCCGCGCTGTTCCTCGCAGGCATCGTTCCGGGTGTTCTGGTCGGCGTCGGCCTGATGATCATGGTCCGCGCCATGGCCGACCGGTATGAGCTGCCGGCCGCACGGCGGGTGGTGTTCGACAGCGTTGAGATCGGCGCGATGGAGCGCTGGTTCTCCTTTGGGCTGGTGCGGCTCAACCTTGGCCTGTTGCTGGCACAGTTTGTCCCGCTGGGCGAGGGGGCCGGAGCGCAGATCAAATGGCTGGTGTTCCTTGGCGCGGTTCTGTTTGCCCATGGGCTGATGCTAGGGCTGCGCCGGATGGTCAGCCCGGCGTTTCGCACCATTTGCAAACGAGCGGTGGTGCCGTTGCAGACGCCTGTCCTGATCCTTGGTGGCATTCTTGCCGGCGTCTTCACCCCGACCGAGGCAGCTGCCGTGGCGGTGGCCTATGCGCTGCTGATCAGCTTTCTGGTGCTGGGGTCGATGCGGCTGGCGGACCTGCCGCAGGTGTTCACGAGGGCGGGGATCACCTCCGCCGTGGTGCTGCTGCTGGTGGGCGCCGCGATGTCGTTCAAGACCGTCGTCAGCCTCAGTCACGCGCCGGAACAGCTGGCGGATTTCATCCTCACCCTCTCGGAAAAACCGCTGATCCTGCTGTTCCTGATCAATCTCTTGCTGTTTGTCGTGGGCATGTTCCTGGATGCGGGCCCTGCGATCATCATCCTTGGCCCGATCCTCGGACCGGTGTTCACCGATCTTGGCGTCGACTCGGTCCATTTTGCCATCATCATGTGTGTGAACCTGACGGTTGGTCTGGCGACACCGCCGATGGGGCTGGTGCTGTTTGTGGCAGCCGCCGTTTCGCAAGAGCGGGTCACAACAATTGCCCGGGCGATCCTGCCCTTTCTTGCGATTGAAATTGCGGTGATCTTTCTGATCACCTTTGTGCCGGCCATTTCGCTGACCATTCCGCGGTTGACCGGATTTCTGAACTAAGGACGACCCGATACCCAGAATAAAAGAGCAACAGGAGGAGACACGAATGCTCAGCAAAATGGTGAAGACACTGGCCCTGTCGGCCCTGATGGCAGGCACCGCGCTGTCGGCCTACGCCGCAGACTACAAGATCCGCGCGACCGCCAATTCCAACGAGAATGACGAGGATTACGACGGTCTGGTCGTGTTCAAGAACTACGTCGAAGCGGCCTCCAATGGCGCAATCGAGGTTGAATTGTTCATCGGCACCCAGCTTTGCTCCAACGGGGCAGAATGCCTGCAAGGCGTCGCGGATGGTTCAATCGACATCTATATTTCCACCTCCGGCGGCGCGTCGGGGTTGTTCCCTTACGTCCAGGTGCTGGATCTGCCCTATCTGATGGCGGATGACCGGATTGCCGAACATGTGCTGTCGGGCGATTTCACCCGCACCATGCGCCGGATGGCACTGGAGGATTCCGGCGATGCGATCCGCCTGATGACCATTGGCAACACCGGCGGCTGGCGCAACTTCGCCAATACCAAACGCCGGGTCGCGGAACCTGCCGACATGGAAGGTCTGAAAATCCGAACGGTCGTCGCCGACCTGCCGCAGGAGCTGGTAAAGGCGCTCGGGGCCTCTCCGACACCGATCCCCTGGCCGGAGCTGTTTACCTCGTTCCAGACCGGCGTGGTCGAAGGCTCCAAGAACGGCATCACCGATATCATGGGCATGAAATTCCCCGACGCTGGCCTGCAATATGTGACGCTGGACGGACACGCCTATATGGGGGCGCTGTGGTGGATGTCGAACCAAACCTTCACCAGTATGCCGGAAGACATGCGGCAGGTCGTGGTCGATGGCTTCTACGCGCTGCAACAGGCCACATTTGCCTCGCCGAAGCGCAAGTCGATCCAGGCCTATGAGGATTTTGTTGCCGGTGGCGGCGATCTCTATGTTCCGACGTCCGAACAGAAGGCGGCGTTCAAATCCGCAGCCGAGCCGGTCTATGACTGGTTCAAATCCAACGTGACGCGCGGCGATGAGATCTTTACCGCGCTGACCGATGCAGTCGCCAAGGCCGAAGCCGACGTCAACGCGGCACGTGCCGCCGATCTGAACTGATCAGTCGGCTGCAACACCAACCGGCGGTGCGGGATCTAGCCGCGCCGCTGCCCCGTTGGCTAGCGAAACGGATACATCCAGACCTTATAGTCCGCGACCAGAACATGCGCTTTCTCGATCTCCGCAGGGGTCATTTTCTTGACCACTTCTTCAAGGCTGATCGCCGCATCGGGATCACCGCCAATGGCCGACAGCGTGTACCACATATAGGCGCGCACCAAGTCGGGGGCGGGCAGTCCACGGCCGATTTCATAGTACCAACCGATACCCGATTGCGCGCCGGGGTGTCCCTTCATGGCGCTGCGCAGATACCATTCAAAGGCCCGCTGGTCGTCACGGTCAACACCCAGCCCCATGGCATACATCACCCCGATCAGCTCTTCAGCGTCTGCGTTGCCGGAGCGCGCTGCTGGCCAGAGCGCCTCGCGCGCAGCCGCAAATTCGCCGGCCTCCATCAGGTCGCGCGCCTGCTCGATTTCGGCCCGCGCAGGCTGCGGGACCAGCAGCGCCAGGCTGCTCGTGGACAGCGCCATCGCGGCCAGAACCGGTTTCCATCTCTTGCGCATGTGCTCTCCTGTGTTGTGCTGGCGTTTGGCCTTTTTGCGGGGTCGGCGGCTGCGACTGATCCGCGGTTTCCGCCGCCGCTGGGGGCAAGCGATTTTCTACCCGTAGACCCCGCAAAGGCCGAGTTGGGTCGGCTGCTATTTTACGACAAGATCCTGTCCGGGAACAGAAATATCAGCTGCGGAACCTGCCATCATCCGCGCCATGGCACCTCTGACGGACTATCCTTAGGCCTTGGAGAAGGCGGCGAGGGGCTGGGCCGGGCGCGGGTTTCCACCAGGGGCCGCAACCGGGTGCAAAAACGCATCCCCCGCAATGCGCCCGCGCTCTGGAACCTCGGGGCAAAATCCATCCGGGTTCTGATGCACGACGGGCGGATCAGCGCGGATCCGGTCTATGGCAATGGCTTCAACACCCCGGCAGAGGAGTGGCTGCCTGACGGGCTGCAATCCCTGCTGGCGGCGCAGGCGCTGTTTCCGATGACGTCCAGCGTGGAAATGGCCGGGAATGTCGGCGAGAATGAAATCATCGGTGCCAGCCGCGACCGGATTGATCTGGCCTGGCCGATCATTGCCAAACGCGTCCGCGGCCTGCCGACATATGCGGCGGGGTTTGTCGCCGCCTTTGATCACATCATGGCGCCTGAGGATGTGCAGATAACCGATATCGCGGAGGCTCTGGCCCAGTTCATGGTGCAGGATTTCACCTCGTTCGACAGCCCGTTTGATGCCTATCTGGCCGGGGATGCGACGGCGCTGACCGCGCAGCAAAAAGCCGGTGCCGATCTGTTTTTTGGCAGCGCCGGATGCAGCGGCTGCCATGCTGGGCCGCTGTTTTCGGATCAGAACTTCTACGCCCTTGGTCTACCGGCCTTTGGCCCCGGTCGCGCGCGCCGCTTTGACCCCTACGTCCGGGATGTCGGTCGAATGGGAGAAAGCGACGATCTGTCAGATGCCTACCGCTTTCGCACGCCGATGCTGCGCAATGTGGAGCTGACCGCGCCTTATGGCCATAATGGCGCTTTTCCGACGCTTGACCGGATGATCCGGCATCACCTCGATCCAGTCGCAAGCCGTTCGGCGTGGACGCCTGACGATCTGCAATTGCCAGATGTGCCCTGGCTGGCCGCCACGGATTTTGTGGTACAGCAGGACCGGTTCGAGATGGCGCGACAGGCGCGCGCGCGGGATATTTATCTACGCCGGGACCTCAGCGATCAGGACATCGCAGCGCTGATCGCTTTCCTCACAGCACTCACCGGGGCAGAGGCCCGCGCCGAAACGTCATCAGTGCCCGCGTCCGTTCCAAGCGGCCTGCCCGTTGATGGGACCAATCGCTGACCGGTCCAGCATTCCGCAATAGGACATGTTCATGCCGGGGCGAGATAGGTGCGAAGTGCCGAACGACAGCCCTGCGCCGTTATGACCTGCATCCAGTGGGAAAACCGCTGAACGAAAGGCACCTCAACCGAAAGATCCGCGTAGATCGCGCTCTGCTGTAGCCAGGCTTCCGGGGCGTGCTGTGCCCGTTCGGCGTGGGTATTACGGACCTCCCAGTCCGGATCGTTTGGCGGGATGAGACTGCCATCTTCGCGAATGCCGGTACACATCCGCGCCCATAGCGCCTCGACAAGACACAAGCCATCAATTGCTCCGGCCTGCTGCACCGCATCGCGCAGGATGGGCAGCACAAAACCGGGATGGCGAGACGAGCCATCATAGGCCACCCGCCGCGTCGTGTCGCGGATCTCCGGGTTGGAAAACCGCGCCTCAATCAGGCTGAGGTAATCGCTCGGCGCAATGTCCGGGACGGCCGCGACATAGGGCAGGATTTCCTCCTGCTGGACCTTGCGAAAGAAGGCCGCCACCAAAGGGTCACCCATACAATCGGCGATGGTCGGGATCGACAATAGCTCGCCGACATTCGCCAGCACCTGATGCCCTGCGTTCAGCACGCGGATCTTCATGCTTTCATAACCGTGCACGTCATCAGTCATAATCGCACCAACTTGATCCCAATCGGGGCGGCCTGCGCAGAAATCATCCTCAATCACCCATTGGCGATAATTCTCATGGGTCACCGGGGCGCTGTCCTCAAGCCCGTATCCGCGCGCCAGTGCCACCTCTGCCGGGCCGGTGGCCGGAACGATGCAATCGACCATGGAGTTCGGAAAGGCTGCGTTCTGATCAATCCATGCCGCAAGCTCGGGATCGGTTTGTCGTGCCAGGGTGACAACGGCGGTGCGGGTGATCTGACCATTGCCCTGCAGATTGTCGCAGCTCTGCACGGTAAAGGCGGGCAGGCTGCGGCTTCTGCGCCGCCTCAGCGCTTCGACGATGGCGCCGAACACGCTGCGAGGATGGCCCGGATGGGCGATGTCGTGACGGATATCCTCGTGTATGAGGTCAAGCCCACCCTGCTGCGGGTCCAGATAATAGCCGCCTTCCGTCACCGTAAGCGATACGATCCTGATCGCGGGGCTCGCCATCGTCGTGATCAGGCTTGTGTTGCCCGCCTCGACGGGGAGAAAGTCGATCATCGGGCCGATCACTTCGGCCGAGCGCCCGGTGGGGTCGAGTTCGATCAAAGTTGTCAGGCAGTCCTGCGCAAGCAGCCGGTCGCGCATTCTGGCGTCGGCGGCGCGCACACCTGCTCCGATAATGCCCCAGTCCATCGCAAGACCGCGCTGCATCAGCGCGTGGAGATACCAGGCCTGATGTGCCCGGTGAAAATTCCCAAGCCCGATATGGACGATGCCGGGCGTGATCTGTGCCCGGTCGTAGCCGGGGCGCGCGATTGTTTGCGGCAATTGTGTCAGGGTGTCATTCGATAGTTTCATGGCCGCTGCCTCCCGCTTGTGTTCCCGCATCAGCTCATCCATTGACCGCCGTCGACATTGTAGGTCTGGGCGACGATATAATTGGCTTCGTCGCTGGCAAGAAAGACTGCCATTCCGGTCAGATCCGATGCGGTGCCCATGCGGCCATAGGGAACGGATTGCGCCACTTCGGCCTTTTTCTGGCCGGGTGCCTTGCCTTCGTATCTGGCGAAGAAAGCATCGACGCCGTCCCAATGCTCGCCCTCGACCACTCCGGGCGCGATGGCGTTCACATTGATGCCATGCGAAATCAGGTTCAGTCCGGCAGATTGGGTGAGGCTGATCACCGCGGCCTTGCTTGCGCAGTAGACCGACACCAGCGGTTCTCCCCGGCGGCCGGCCTGGCTGGCCATGTTGATGATCTTGCCGCCATTGCCCTGCGCGATCATCTGCCGCGCGGCGGCCTGCATCATGAACAACGTGCCGGAGACATTGATATCAAAGGTGCGCTGATAGGCCTCCCGCGTGACCTCGACCAGCGGCGCTGCGGTGAACACGGCGGCATTGTTGATCAGGATATCCAGGCCTCCCAGCGCCTCCACCGTGCGGGCAAGCGCATGGTCAATGCTGGTCTGATCGGTGACATCAAGTTCGATGGCAATGGCGGCGTCGCCGAGACGCGCAGCGGTAGCCTCGGCGCGCGCATGATCGATATCGGCGATGACCACCCGTGCACCTTCGAGCAGATATGCTTCGGCAAAGGCCGCGCCGATGCCACGCGCGGCCCCTGTGATCAGGGCACGTTTTCCAAGCAGCCGCGTCATCCGATCCGCAGCCCGTCAGAGCCGAACCGATGCAGATGCGCCATATCGGGCGTCAGAAAAACGCGCGCTCCATAGCGAAGATCGAGTTCGCCCCCGGCACGAACAGTGAGCGGATCGTCAAAGGCCTCACATTGAACATGAAAAAACGTATCGGAGCCCAGATGCTCGGAAACGCCGATGGTTCCCTCCCACGATCCTTCGGTCTCGGAAATCGCGATGTGCTCGGGTCGAATGCCGATCGTTGCGGCATCCTGCGCCGCTGCCGCCGGTCCGGTCAGCAGGTTCATTCTGGGCGAGCCGATGAAGCCTGCCACAAATACATTGCGCGGTGCGCGATAGAGCTCCAGCGGGCTGCCAACCTGTTCGATGACCCCGGCATTCAGGACCACGATCTTGTCGGCCATGGTCATCGCCTCAACCTGATCATGGGTCACATAGACCATGGTTGTGGCAAGGCGCTTATGCAGTTCGGAGATTTCAAGACGCATCCCGACGCGCAGGGCGGCATCCAGATTGGACAGCGGTTCGTCGAACAGAAAGGCTGCGGGCTCACGCACGATGGCGCGACCGATGGCGACCCGCTGGCGCTGACCGCCGGACAGCTGCCCCGGTCGGCGATCCAGATAATCGGTGAGGTTCAGCGCCGCCGCGGCATTTTCAATGCGTCGCTTCTGCTCATCTGCGGGGATGCCCGCCATCTTCATCGGAAAGGCGATGTTCTTGCGCACTGTCATATGCGGGTAGAGCGCATAGGACTGAAATACCATCGCCAGCCCGCGTTTGGCCGGTGGAATGTCGGTGGCATCCTGCCCGTCGATGCGGATGGTGCCGGTGGTAATATCCTCAAGCCCAGCAATCAGCCGCAGCAGCGTGGACTTGCCGCAACCGGAGGGGCCGACAAAGACGGTGAATTTGCCATCTTCAATGGTCAGGTCCAGCGGCGGGATAACCTCAACGGAGCCAAAGCGCTTGGTCACGCGTTCAAGTTTGATCTGTCCCATGGGGTATCTTCCTTATTTCACGGCGCCGAAGGTCAGGCCGCTGACAAGTTGTTTCTGGCTGAACCAGCCAAGGATGAGGATCGGCGCGATGGCCATGGTCGAGGCGGCTGACAGTTTCGCGTAGAACAGGCCTTCCGGGCTGGAATAGCTGGCGATAAAGGCGGTCAGGGGGGCAGCCTGCGCCGCCGTCAGGTTCAGCGTCCAGAAGGCTTCGTTCCAGGCCAGGATAATATTCAGCAGCAGCGTGGACGCGATGCCGGGGATGGCCATGGGCGTCAGCACATAGAGGATCTCCTCCTTCAGGGTGGCGCCATCCATGCGCGCCGCCTCAAGGATCTCGCCGGGGATTTCCTTGAAGTAGGTGTAAAGCATCCAGACGATGATCGGCAGGTTGATCAGCATCAGCACCACAACCAGGCCAAAGCGGTTGTCCAGAAGACCCATTTTGATGAACAGGATATAGATCGGGTACAGCACGCCGACCGCTGGCAGCATCTTGGTCGAGAGCATCCACAGCAGGATATCCTTGGTCCGTTTCGAGGGTACGAAGGCCATCGACCAGGCGGCGGGAACGGCGATGACTATCCCCAATATGGTGGAGCCGCCGGCAATGATCACCGAGTTCCACAGAAAGCGCATATAGTCGGAGCGCTCCTGGACGATGCTGTAGTTCTCAAGCGTCCAGTCAAAGAACAGGAAGACGGGCGGATCGCTGATGGCCTGTGCCTCGGTCTTGAAGCTGGTCAGAATGGTCCAGAGGATTGGAAAGAAGATCAGCAACCCAACTGCCCAGGCCAGCGCAGTATTGATGGCTTTGCGTCTAGGTGTAACGGCTCGTGCCATGGTGGCCTCCTATGCGTCGAGGTTCTTGCCAACGATGCGCATCAGGAAGATGGCAACGATATTGGCGAGGATGATGGCGTAGACACCACCGGCGGATCCCAATCCGACGTTCTGGCTTTCCAAAACGCGTTGATAGATCAGATAGGTCAGCGTCTTGGTCCCGAACGAGCCTTGGGTGGTGACGAAGATCTCCGCGAAAATCGACAGGAGGAAAATGGTCTGGATCAGCACCACGACGGTAATCGCGCGGCTGAGATGGGGCAGGGTGATATAGCCGAAGCGTGCAACCGGCGGGGCGCCATCCATTTCAGCAGCCTCCAGCTGTTCGCTGTCCAGCGACTGGAGCGCGGTCAGCAGGATCAGCGTGGCAAAGGGCAGCCACTGCCAGCTGACGATCAGGATGATGGATTGCAGCGAGGCCTCGGACAGCCATGACACCGGCTCGGCTCCGAAGGCCTTCCACAGGTGAGCAAAGAGACCGTTCACAGGATCCATGAACATGTTCTTCCAGACCAGCGCAGAGACCGTTGGCATCACGAAAAACGGCGCGATCACCAGAATGCGGACGATGCCCTGTCCCCACATCGGCTGATTAAGCAGCAGCGCGAGGCACACGCCGAGGATCACGGTGATGAGGAGCACTCCACCAACGATGATCAGCGTCGCCTGAACGCTTGGCCAGAACGAGCTGGAGGACAGGAACCGGACGTAGTTGTCAAATCCCACCCAGCCCAGATCGCCACCACGCAGGGGCAGATATTTCTTGAAGGAAAAGTAGAGCGTCATCGTCAGCGGGACCAGCATCCAGCCCAGAAGCAGGATCACTGCGGGGGCCATCATGATGCGTGCTGCCGACCGGGAATGCTGGGTCGCCATGGCAAATCTCCATTCTCGCCGGGGGCTGAGGCCGTCGTGAGCAATATTGGCTTGTTAGTTCCGGGGGGCCAGAGGGCGGCCAGATCGTGGCGCCGCCCTCTGGGAGGGAGGAGGCGTCAGTACCCTGCCGCTTCCATTTCGTCTGCGGCCAGCGCCTGCGCCTTGGCCAGCGCCTCGTCAGCGGTCTGTTGCCCGGCGAGGGCCGCCGAGAACTCCTGACCGACCTCGGTCGCAATGCCTGCGAACTCTGGGATTGCCGCAAACTGGATCCCAACATAGGGCACCGGATCAACCGTCGGATTGTTCGGATCCGCCGACAGGATGCTGTCCAGTGTCATCTTGGCAAAGGGGATATCCTTGTAGTTCGGGTTGTCATAGAGCGAGGTCCGCGCACCCGGCGGGACATTGGCCCAGCCTTCTTTCTCGGCGACCAGCTCTATATAGTCCTTCGAAGTGGCCCATTGGATGAATTCCTTTGCGGCGGCCTCCTTCTGTGTTCCTGCCGGAATGGCCAGCGCCCAGGCCCAGAGCCAGTTGCTGCGTTTGCCGAGCCCGGTATCCGGCGCGAGGGCAAAGCCGACTTTGTCTGCGACGGTGGAATCATTCGGATTGGTCACGAAAGACGCCGCAACTGTGGCGTCGATCCACATGCCGCATTTGCCCTGCTGGAACAGCGAAAGGTTTTCGTTGAACCCGTTGCCCGATGCCCCGGGAGGGCCTGCGTCATTCATCAGGTCGATGTAGAAATTGAGCGTGTTCGACCAGGCATCACTGTCGAACTGAGGCACCCAGTTTTCATCGAACCAGCGCGCACCAAAGGAGTTGGACATCGCTGTAAGGAAGGCCGCATTCTCCCCCCAGCCGGCTTTCCCGCGCAGGCAGATGCCATAGATTTCATTGTCCCTGTCGGTCATCTGACGTGCCGCATCGGCGACAAAGTCCCAGGTCGGTGCACTGGGCATTTCAAGACCGGCCTTTTCCATCAGGTCGGTGCGATACATGATCATGGAGCTTTCGCCGTAGAACGGCGCCGCATAAAGCGTGCCGTCATGGGACAGGCCACCCCGCATGGCGGGTAGGATATCGTCTACGTCATACTCGGCAGGCAGATCATCCAGAGGGACCAGCCAGCCGTTCTTGCCCCAGATCGGGGTTTCGTACATGCCGATGGTCATGATGTCGAACTGACCGCCCTTGGCCGAGATGTCGGTGGTGACACGCTGCCGCAGCACGTTTTCCTCAAGCGTGACCCATTCCACCTCATGGCCGGTCTTGGCGGTAAAATCCTCTGTCAGCCCCTGCATTCGGATCATGTCGCCGTTGTTCACGGTGGCGATTGTGATCGTATCGGCAAAGGCGGCGGTGCTGGCAAAAACGGTCAAGGCCGTTGCCGCATGCAATGCGCTCTTAAGGTACATCCTTATCCTCCCATGATTGGATGTTGCCACGTGAGGATACCGGAACGGATCATCGCGCGTCAATTTAAATTTAACGCGCGTAAAGTTTTGAAAGAGCTGGATGAATGGGAGTGCCTATGCGGATCCGCGCATGACCAGCTGTCCGTCAAACAGAATTTCCCGGCGGGGCGCCGCCGCCGCGCTGCCTTCGATTCGGGCCACCAGTGTTTCGGCACTGGTGCGGGCGATTGCGGTGTAATCCTGCGAAACGGTTGTCAGCGTCGGGCAGGTGTAGCGGGAAAACGGGTGGTCATCATGCCCTGCGATCCGCAGGGCGCAGCCATCCCCAAGGCCGACGCGCAGCCCCTGCTGATAGGCAGCGGACAACAGCCCGATGGCTAGCCGGTCATTGCTGCACAGGATGGTATCGGTTTGCGGTCGCTGACCAGACAGCACCCGGGTGCCCTCGCGAAAGCCGATCTCTTCAAAATCCCAGCCGTCACCTTCGACCTGGATCAGCTCGGGTTCGTGACCCAGCTGTTGCATCGCGGAAATATAGGCGTTGCGCCGTTTCACCGCATTGGGGTTCGTCGGCGTCTTCATCTCGAAAAAGGCTGGCGCATCGCCAGTGCGGCACAGATACTCCACGATCGTGCCGATACTCTGTTGATTGTTCGAGCCGATGAAGGCGGCACCGGTCTCTTCCAGATTGGCATCAAACAGGACGGTCGGCACCTCTTCGCAGAACTGCCGGATCTGCGGGACCTCGGACCCGCGCCCAAGGGGCGCCAGCAGCGCACCGGCGGGTTTGAGCATACGCAGATTGGTCAGGTTCTCCAATTCCTGTGACGGCGTGCCGTTTGATCCCAGCAATACCGGCCGATAGCCTGCGGCGATGACATGATCTTCGATATGGCCGGCGATCTTGGCAAAGAACGGATCGGTGAGATTTGGAACCACGATGCCGATGGTCTTGGTCAGCCGCCGGTTCTGGTTCATCGCATAGAGATTGGGCCGGTAGTCGAATTTCTCCAGCGCATCTTCAATCCGCTTGCGTGTCGAGGTGCGAACGCTGGCCGGATCGTTGAAGAACTTCGACAGCGTCGGGCGGGAGATGCCGCTAACGGCCGCGAATTCATCCATGTTCTTGATCTTGGGATCACTCATCAGTCGCGGTCCTTGTTGTCGTCCTTGGGCGTACGGAGAGGGGGCGTCCGGGGGCATCCTTGCGGTCTGAATGCCAGCGCCCGTCGCCGCAGTGCGCCGCGCAGGATGTGGACTGTGTCACGCAAGTTGACGCGCGTCAAATTCCTTGCGGGTGCTCCGGCAGTAGTATCACCCTGATCTGTAGCGGAGGAATGGTAGGCCCGGCAGGATTCGAACCTGCAACCAAAGCGTTATGAGCGCTCTGCTCTAACCGTTGAGCTACAGGCCCGCCACAGGTTGGTTAGGAAATGGGGCAGCCAAGGTCAAGCGGTGATTGCAGAGGGCGCCGGTGTTTCCGCCGCTTGGGGCCGCAGCAGGGCGTCCAGCCGTGCCACGGTGTGTTCGATGGTCAGGTCCCGGCGGCGGTCTGGCGTGCGGCGCGACGGGTAGACGGCAAACACGTCCTTCAAAGGGGCTTCAAAGCCGGGAAGAACCTGTTCGTATTCCCCGCTGGCCAGCTGATCCTCCACCATGAAACGGGGCGCGCGGGTATAGCCGGAGCCGCTGCTGACGGCGCGCATGATCAGGTCCGGGTCGTCGGCGGTGAAACCAACCTGCACCGGTGCCGGGTATTCCTGCCCGCCGCGGCGCAGCGGAAAGAAGCCGCGGGTCTGATCCTCGTGGTGCTGAATGAACTTGAGTCGTTTCAGCTCCTCCGGCGTTTGCGGGCGACCTTCGCGGTCCAGATAGTCCGGGGTGGCAAACAGCACTGTTTCCAGAGTGGAGATCTTGCGTCCAAATCCGTCTGTGTCGCCCAGCCTCCCGGTGCGGATCGCAAGGTCGTAGCCTTCGCGCACCACATGGACCAGCCGGTCCTCCAGCCGCATCACGATATTCAGGTCCGGGTGTTCGCGGTTCAGATCCAAAAGCATCGGCCCAATCACACTGCGCCCCAGAAAGGAGTTCACGCTGATGCGGAAGGTGCCGGAGACGCTGCCTTCCAGGGCGTCCACTTCCGCTGTCATGCGGTTGTAGCCGGACAGCAGGGCCTGCGCATGGCTGAACACCAGATCGCCTGCGCGGGTGGCGTGAATGCCCTTGGCGGTGCGATGCAGCAATTGCTGGCCCATCAGCGCCTCTAGTTGCTTGATCTGCTGACTAACTGCAGACTGGGTAATGCCGCGGCGCTGGGCAGTGCGGTTCAGGCTGCCTTCGTCCAGGGCGATGGTGAAGGTTTCCAGCAGCGTCAGTTTGTCCATGGTGGCCTATAAGAGTTGCTAATAACAGTTATCGGTGCTGCCGGGCTGCAAGCCGTGAAATTACGGCCTTAAGTCCGGTGCACGGGAATATTTCCTGAAACAGATATTGGAGTTTCTTATGACAATCAATCGCAGGGCATTTCTGGGCGGGCTGGTAGCGGCCCCCGCGGCAGTGGCAACCGGGTTCGCGGGCGGCAGCTGGGCTTGGGCGGCAGAAGGGGCTGTAACGGCGAGCCCGGTTATCCACGCATTCACACTTGGGGATGCCAGAATCACGGTATTGCTGGATGGCCACTTGCCGCTGGGGACGCAGCTCTTCAACGACTACGATGCTGCCAAGGCCGAAACCGTCCTGGCACAGGGCCTGCACCGGCTTCAGAACGATGCGTTGCAGATCCCTGTCAACGGCTACCTGGTGGAGCGGGGCGGGAAGAAGCTGTTGATCGACACCGGGACCGCGCAGCTGATGGGGCCGGGGCTGGGGGCGCTGGGTGCCGGACTGGCCGCAGCGGGCGTCGCGCCGGAGAGTATTGATACTGTACTCTTGACCCATATCCACCCGGATCATTCCGGCGGGCTGATCACGCCCGACGGTGATGCGGCCTTTGCCAGTGCTGAGCTGGTCGTGGCGCAGCGGGAATGGGATTTCTGGCATGACGATGCCATCATGGCGGGCGTACCGCAAAGCAACCGCGGTTTCTTTGAAATGGCGCGCCGCACGGTTGCCCCCTATGCGGACCGCCTGCGCCTCCTACAGGGCGAGGGCGAGGCCGCGCCTGGCTTCACCGCGCTGGAACTGCCGGGCCATACGCCGGGCCATACCGGCTTCATGCTGGATGCGGGCGGCGAGGGGTTGCTGTTCTGGGGTGACCTGATCCACAGCGCCGCGCTGCAGTTCGCGCTGCCGGAGTGGACCATCGCCTTTGACACCGATCCGGCCCAGACCGCTCAGACACGGCGGCGGATGATGGACCGGGCGGCGGCGGACAACCTGCTGGTCACTGGCGCGCATCTCGACTTCCCGGCGCTGGGCCGGGTGCTGCGGCAGGGGGACGCCTTTGCCTATCAGGCAGCGCCTTGGCAGTTTGGCATCTGAGACAGCTGTCCCGTCTTGAACAACAGCCTGCTGCGCCGTCCGGGATGGCGCAGCGGATTCCCTAGTTCCCTTCTGATGCGCCTTGCGCTAAAGGCTGCCCAACGTCTTTGAAGGAGCACTGAGATGACCAGCGGCAAGAACGGTTTGACCTACGCGGACGCGGGGGTGGATATTGATGCAGGCAACGCTTTGGTGGACCGCATCAAGCCCGCCGCGAAACGGACCAACCGTTCTGGCGTGATGAGCGGCCTTGGCGGCTTTGGCGCGCTGTTCGATCTGAAGGACGCAGGCTACAGCGACCCCATTCTGGTTGGCGCCACCGATGGTGTCGGCACCAAACTGCGGATTGCCATCGACACCGGTGTGGTGGATGGCGTTGGCATCGACCTGGTGGCGATGTGCGTCAACGATCTGGTCTGCCAGGGTGCTGAGCCGCTGTTCTTCCTCGACTATTTCGCAACCGGCAAGCTGGAAACCGACGTGGCGGCCCGCATCATCGAAGGCATCGCCGAGGGCTGCGTGCGCTCTGGCTGTGCGCTGATCGGCGGTGAGACGGCCGAAATGCCGGGCATGTACCCCGCAGGGGATTTCGACCTGGCCGGCTTTGCGGTGGGCGCAATGGAACGCGGCAGCGCGCTGCCTGCCGACGTGCAAGAAGGCGACGTGCTTCTGGGGCTGGCCTCTGACGGCGTGCACTCCAACGGTTACTCGCTGGTGCGCAAGCTGGTTGACGTCTCCGGCCTCGGCTGGGACGCGGACTGCCCCTTCGGCGAGGGCACGCTGGGTGCGGCGCTGCTGACGCCGACCCGTCTTTATGTAAAACAATGCCTGGCTGCGGTGCGGGCGGGCGGCGTTCATGCGCTGGCTCATATCACCGGCGGTGGTCTGACCGAAAACCTGCCGCGTGTCCTGCCCGAGGATCTGGGCGCTGACATCGACCTGAATGCCTGGGACTTGCCGCCCGTGTTCAAATGGATGGCCGAGACTGGCGGTATTGCCGAGGCAGAGATGCTGAAGACCTTCAACTGCGGCATTGGCATGATCCTGTCTGTCTCTGCCGACCGCGCGGATGAACTGGTGAAGGTGCTGGAAACCGAGGGCGAGACCGTCTCGCGTCTGGGCACCGTCACAGCAGGCGCCGGTATGCGCTATTCGGGCAAGCTGCTGTGAGCCACAAGAAGGTCGCGATCCTGATTTCGGGCGGCGGCTCCAACATGGTGTCGCTGGTCGAAAGCATGACCGGCGATCATCCGGCGCGGCCCTGTCTGGTCTTGTCCAACATCGCCAGCGCCGGTGGCCTGACTAAGGCTGCCGCCGCAGGCATTCCAACTGCGGTGGTGGACCACAAACCCTATGGCAAGGATCGCGCCGCATTTGAGGCGGAACTCGTCAAGCCGATCCTTGCCTCCGGCGCGGATATCGTCTGTCTGGCGGGGTTCATGCGCGTTCTGACTGATGGTTTTGTATCGCAGTTTCAGGGGCGGATGCTGAATATTCACCCCTCGCTGCTGCCGAAATACACCGGTCTCAACACCCATGCACGGGCACTCGCGGCGGGCGACCGCCAGCATGGCTGCACCGTACATGAGGTGACGGCCGTGCTCGACGACGGGCCGATCCTGGGGCAGGCGCGGGTCGATGTCGCTGCTGACGACACGCCGGAGAGCCTGGCCGCAAAAGTTCTGGTGCAGGAGCATCAGCTCTATCCGGCCGTGTTGCGTCGCTATGCCGCCGGAGATCGCACGCCAGTCTATCTGCCCTGACGATCTGCCCCGACGACTATCTTCCCGGTCTAATTGCTCGGTCCTGGCATAGGCAGTGTCGCGCTGTTGCCATGCCAGTCCGGCGTCGCCCCCTGTGGTGACGGGGCCATCAGGGCGGGCAGGCCAAGCACCAGGACAAGCGCCACTGCTGCCAGGCTGGCGGCGGACAACCCGGGGCAGGCGAGGGCAAGGGGGCTGGTTTCACAGGGGGTCAGGGCGGTCATCGGTCATGCTCCTTTTTGGCTATATGACCAACCTAGCCATCCGTTAGGTATTCCGAAAATGAATGTTTGATTGCCCTGTCATCACGTAAATTGAACATTGTCAGCGACTGTGCGCCTGCTACATCACGGCGGGGCTGAAATCCTCTGGCCCCCTCTGCACATGTTTGCATTGACCGGGACAAGCGCGTATCACGGCCCAATAATTCAGATAAAGAAAAAGCCGTAATTGATGAAAACTCTGACCTCTACCGAAGAACTGCAGGCCTTCTGCGAAGCTGCAGCGCAGCACGCCTATGTCACGGTGGATACCGAGTTTCTGCGTGAACGGACATATTATTCCAAGCTCTGCCTGATTCAGCTGGCCTTCTCCGGTGACGGAGAGACTGACGCCGTTCTGGTTGATCCGCTGGCTGATGGGATTTCTCTGGAACCGCTCTATGCGTTGTTTCGCAACGAGAATGTGGTCAAGGTGTTCCATGCCGCGCGGCAGGATCTGGAAATCTTCTGGGTTGACGCGCAGGTCTTTCCCAAGCCGCTGTTTGACACGCAGGTCGCGGCGATGGTCTGCGGCTTTGGCGAACAGGTGGGCTATGAGACACTGGTGCGCAAGATCGCCAAACAGGGGGTCGACAAGACTTCGCGGTTTACCGACTGGTCGCGTCGCCCGCTGAGCGAGGCGCAGAAAACCTATGCGCTGGCGGATGTGACCCATCTGCGCCAGATCTACGAACATCTCGCGGCCGAGCTGCAGCGCACCGAACGCGCCCATTGGGTGGCTGAAGAGCTGCAGGTGCTCACCGATCCGGCGACCTATGATGTCGACCCGCAAGAGGCGTGGCGGCGCGTGAAAACCCGCACCAATTCCGGCAAATTCCTTGCAATCGTGCGCGAGCTGGCGGCTTTTCGCGAGAGCTACGCCAAGACCAACAATGTCCCGCGCAACCGTGTGTTCAAGGATGACGCCTTGGTGGAGCTGGCCTCGACCAAGCCGAAGAACAGCTCAGACCTCGGCAATTCGCGGTTGCTGCTGCGCGAGGCCCGCAAGGGCGCAATCGCCGAAGGCATCCTTCAGGCGGTTGCCAAGGGCGTGAACTGCCCGACGGGATCACAGCCGCAACCGGATCGCAGCCGTGAGAAAATGCAGGTGAATCCGGCGCTCGCCGATCTGCTGCGGGTGCTCCTGAAGGCCAAGACCGAGGCCTCCGGTGTTGCGGCCAAGTTGATTGCCCCCAGCTCCGATCTGGACGCCATCGCGGCCGGTCAGCGCGATGTTCCCGCGCTTAATGGCTGGCGTCACGAGGTGTTTGGCGCCGATGCGCTGCGTCTCTGCAACGGCGAGATCGCGCTGGCTGCAAAGGGGCAATACGTGAAGGTTGTAACCCTCTGATCGCTGCCCGATCACGTCGCCGGGGCACCGGGACATAAAACAATAAAGGCGCCCGTTGCAGGCGCCTTTTGCATATTCAGCCTATGTTGGGCGTGAACCTCAGCGGCGGCTTTCGCGTGCGTTCTGTGCGGCGACAACCCGGATGCTGCGTACGCTGGAAAGCTCCTGCTTGCTGAGGCTGAAAGCAGCCCGCAAGGTCCGGGTGCGGTCGCTGCCGACAGCCGTCCGATACTCGGGGTAGGTGGCGCGGAATGTGAAATCCAGCGTGTCGTCACGGGTGCGCACGTCTCGATCGGCCTCGTCCAGGCGCAGCTCGACCCCATAGGCGCCCTGCCGCGCGGCAATGCCGGTAGCATAGACGATTGCGCCGGTTGGCGTGCGTTCCACCCGCATCTCGCTGACGCTTTGCACCAGCACACTGTTGTCCACCGCATCGGGGCGGGCAAAGACGCTGACGCGGGTCTTCACCGGGATCAGCGGATTGACCGGCTCACCGCTGGTCTCCTGCACCTCGACCTCATCGGAGCCGCCAAACCAGTTCAACGGGTTCACCCGCGAATCGCGAAACCCACAGCCAGATAGCGCCACGGCTCCAATCAGGAGGAGTGCGAGAGATCGTTGCATGATGGTTCACCCGTTCGATATGTCCTCGCATGTGGTTACCCGATTGCAAGCCACTTGAAAAGCAGTTGAAAAGCCATTGTTTGCGCCTTAGGTCCAGCGGTGCCGGTGGTTGCGTCGATCAGCGCAGGACACCGGGCCGCAAAACCAGACGAGGAACACCCCCATGGCCAGTGCCGCCTTTGAAGAGATTGTCGAAGATTTCGAGTTTCTCGACGATTGGGAAGATCGCTACCGCCATGTCATCGAGCAGGGCAAGGCGATGGATCCGCTGGAAGACGCGCTGAAGGTGCCCGCAACCAAGGTTGACGGCTGCGCCAGTCAGGTCTGGCTGCATCCCACCATCGAAAACGGTGTGTTCCGCTTCGATGGTGAAAGCGACGCGATGATCGTGCGCGGGCTGATCGCGGTATTGCGTGCGCTGTATAACGGCCTCTCCCTTGAGGAGGTGCTGGCGGTCGACGCGCGGGCCGAACTGGCGCGGCTGGGTCTCAATGATCATCTGTCGGCGCAGCGTTCAAATGGGCTGACTGCCATGGTCCAGCGCATTCGCGAAACGGCAGCGGCGGCCGTCTGATCCAGCGGGCCGGTCCCGGGTGATCATCGCCCGTCATCGGGCCGCGCCTTCGCCACCGCGATCCCGCGAATGAAGGTGGTCAATGAACGTACGCAGCAGGGTGACACGCCGGGGGCGAAAGCTTTCTCCGGTCTTGCTGTAACCATCAATCCGGGTCACATGGAAACTGCGGAAATCCTCGCGTTTGCAGCACCAGGCCAGCAGCATCACGCTGCGGTCGTGATAGGATAGCGCCAGCGGATAGATCCGCCGCGTGGTCCGGGCGTCTTTCAGGTCGCGATAACCTATATCCAGCGCCTCCTCCGCCCACATCGCTTCGCGCAGGAGGGTCATGTCAATGGTGGGTTTGGCCGGTGCATAATAGCGATGGACCAGATTGACCGCATGCATGGCCTGCCGCTGCTGGCGTTCGGGCAATGTTGCGAGGATCTTGACCAGCGCATCTGTCGCTGCCTTCGCCAGATCGGGGTCGCCGCGCTGATTCACATCCGACAGCCCAAGGGTCAGCGCTTCCAGCTCGATCTGGGAAAAGGTCTGCGGCGGCAGCGCCGGATCTTCGGTCATCGTATAACCCAGCCCCGCCTCTCCCTCGATCCGCGCCCCTGCCGCGCGCAGGCTGTCGATGTCACGGTAGATCGTACGCTCCGACACCTCCATCGCGGCGGCAAGCCGGGCCGCCGTGACCGGCGGGCGCAACCCCCGGATCAGATGCAGCAGACGAAAAAGGCGATCTGTTTTAGGCATGGGTCCATCTATCCGCAAACATCCTGACAGAATTTGGCAGGAGGGTAGTCGCATATCACTACCATCAGCAACATAACAAATGGAAAGTCATTGAAATGCCGACGCTTTATCATTGCCCCAACAGCCGCTCCTCTCGTGTCATTGCGCAGCTTATGCTCATCGGCAAACTGGATGCGGTCGAGGTCGTTCCCGTCAGCGTAGAGCGCTTTGATGGCACCGGTCGCCGTGATCCACGCAATCCTCATCCCGAGGGGAAAGTCCCCTATCTGGTCACCGATGAGGGGCAGGGTGTCCGTGAGAGCGCTGCCATCATGATGTATCTGGATGAGCTGTACGGTCAGCCGCTCAGCCCCAAGATCGGCGCGCCGGATCGTGGCCGCTATCTCAGCTGGATGACCTACGCCGGCGGCGTGCTGGATCCGGTTCTGGTGGCGGCCTTCTCAGGCTTGGATCATCCGGCCATCAATGGGGCATATCGCGGTTTGGCTGAAGTCTGCACGGCGCTGGAAACAGCGCTGGCCGAAGGTGACTTCCTGCTGGGCGATACGCTCTGCCTCGCCGATATCCTGTTGGCGTCGCCATTTCAGTGGGCGCCGCATCTGATGCCCGACAGCGCCGTGATCAAGGCCTGGGTGGAGCGGGTCAGCGCCGCGCAGGACGGTCAGGCCATCGCGGCCTACGAGGCCGAAACAACCGCGCAGTTGAGCGCGCTGGAAGACGCCTGAGCAGGTCAGGGCAGCCACCCATTCCGATAAACCTGCGGCGCGCGGTCTAATCGCGCGCCGTCTTATCGCTCCAGGCCAGCACCGCGGTTTTCAGATCCCCATACCCGGTGTGGCGATGTTCAAACGCCAGCCCCATGCGCTTGGCGCAAAGTTCAGCTTTCTCAACCAGTGCCGGATCATCGATCTGCGACTGGTAAACCAGCTTGGTGTAGTTGCCGAACACCATGTCCCGCAGTTCCGGGTGCTTATCCAATCCCATCGGCCGCCAGACAAAGGCGTCGAATTGCTTCACCAGAAAATCCGTCAGGTAAAAGGCGGTGATCTCTCCGGCCTCGCCATGGGCGGTAAATTTGTCGTTGCCTTCGAAGAACGAATAGCAATGCGGGCCGGCAATCATCTCGACACCGAGCTCGGCGCATTTGCGCTCCAGCGCGCCGCCCGTACCGCAATCGGCATAGACGACATAGATGCTGTCATAGACGCGGGAATGTTTGGCGACGGCCCCGTCCACCGCATCAACAATCTGTTCAGGGTAAAGGTGCAGCTTGGCCGGCAGGCAGGTGAGATCAATGTGATCAAGCCCGTTGGCATCTTTGATAGCCAGAATTTCCCGGGCCAGCGCACCGCAGGCAATCAACAGGATACGGCCCGTTTTTCTCAAAGGTGCGGCTAGGCCCCGCTCGGTGAGGGAGGTTTCCTCAAGCGACCGCCCGGTGGGCGGTTGGAACGCCGCCCGCTCAGTCAGGCGGGCGGCGCGTCCTTTGCGTGCCAAATCAGGCGCTCATCTGGTTGTGCTTGCGCGCAACGAAGTCCTTCGCCATTTCCACGGCCACAGCCGCGTCACGGCAATAGCCATCTGCGCCAATTGCCTTGCCGAATTCTTCGTTCAGCGGCGCGCCGCCAACCAGAACGATGTAATCGTCGCGTTTGCCCTGTTCGATCATCGTGTCGATCACGACCTTCATATAGGGCATCGTGGTGGTCAGCAGGGCCGACATGCCGAGGATGTCCGGCTTGTGCTCTTCCAGAGCTTCCAGATAGTTCTCGACCGGGTTGTTGATGCCGATGTCCACCACCTCGAAACCGGCACCTTCCATCATCATGGAGACGAGGTTCTTGCCGATGTCGTGAATGTCGCCCTTCACGGTGCCGATCACCATGGAGCCCATGCGCGGCGCGCCGGTTTCCGCCAGCAGCGGCTTCAGGATGGCCATGCCGCCCTTCATCGCGTTGGCCGCCAGCAGCACCTCGGGCACAAACAGGATGCCGTCGCGGAAGTCGGCGCCCACGATGGTCATGCCACCTACCAGCGCCTCGGTCAGGATCCGGTAGGGTGCCCAACCGCGCTCGAGCAGAATATTGACACTCTCTTCGATCTCTTCCTTGAGGCCGTCATAGAGGTCATCGAACATCTGCTGGACGAGTTCCTCGTCATTGAGATCTGCCAGGATGATGTCATCTGCGTCTTCCGACATGGGTGTATTCCTTGACTGGGCGGGGTGACCCCGGTTTGGCCTCGTTTAACTCGTATTGGTCCAGATTGACCCCAAGAGACTGCATTGTTTGCGACGTTGCCTTGGTCCGAACCGACGTATAGGCGCAAAAATGGCGGAATAATAATGAAGATTTCGCATGGAAATCTTCGGTTTCTTGCGTTTGTTCTTTATTTGTTCTCAACTTTGCGGCAAGATGCCCCGATGACCGAGATCTTGCCACCACCGCCACAACGTCGCAAAGCCCGCGCCAGCCTCAGCAATGCGGCAGGGCGGTTTGATTTGGCACGAGATGTCATTGATGACGGTTGGGGAGGGCTGCAGGATTCGCGTGATGACGGCGATGATGGCGGCGCGCCGAGGATCGAAACCGATATCCGGCATGAGGTGGCGCGCTCGTTGATTTCCTATAATAAATCGCCCGATCTGCCATTTGATCGCTCTATCAACACCTACCGCGGCTGTGAACATGGCTGCATCTATTGCTTTGCCCGTCCCAGCCATGCCTATCTGGGGCTGTCGCCGGGATTGGATTTCGAAACCCGGCTGATCGCGCGCCCCAATGCCGCCGAGGTGTTGCGCCGCGAACTGTCGCAGCCGCGCTACAAGGTGGCGCCGATTGCCATCGGGACCAATACCGATCCCTACCAGCCGTGTGAGCGTGATCTCGGGCTGACCCGCGCCTGTCTGGAGGTGCTGGATCAGTTCTCCCATCCGGTCGCCATCGTCACCAAGGGGACCCTGATTGAGCGGGATCTTGATATTCTGTCGGCCATGGCCGGGCGTGGCCTTGTGCGGGTTGGCATCTCCGTCACCACATTGGATGCGGAGCTGTCGCGCCGCATGGAGCCGCGCGCGCCGACGCCTGCCCGTCGCCTCGCGACCATCCGGCGCCTGTCTGAGGCGGGTGTCCCGGTGCGTATCATGACCTCGCCCGTCGTGCCGGGGCTGACCGACCATGAGCTGGAGGCGCTGCTGGCCGCCGGGGCCGATGCCGGCGCCGATGCGGCAAGCTGGATCATGCTGCGGCTGCCGCGTGACGTGTCGGAGCTCTGGCAGGAATGGCTGGCGGAGCATGTGCCGCTGCGCGCCGAAAAAGTCATGGCACGGCTGCGCGAAATGCACGGAGGGCGGGACTATGACCCGCGCTGGGGGCATCGTATGCGTGGCGAGGGGCCTTATGCGACGGTGATCGCCAACCGGTTCAATGCCGCGTGCAAACGGCTGGGCCTTGCGCAGCGCGCGCCTCAGCTGCGCTGTGATCTCTTTGCAAAACCGGCACAGGCCGGGGATCAGCTGGCGCTGTTCTAAAAGTCGTGGCAGGGCCGCGAAGGTGATCGCCCGAAGCCATCCTGAGACCGCTTCGGGCTGAAAACGCAATGCCGTTCGGGCGGGTGTTACCCGCGCCGACGGCCGCGACGGCTGCGCCGTTCGGGCGCGCTATCCTCGCCGGTGCCATCGCTGTCTGAGCTGAACGGCCCGAGGATCTGGACAATCTGCTCCAGCGTTGGCTGCTCGCCGCGAGGGCGGGTATCCAGCGCCTCGCGCATGGCGCGCAGATGATCGGGCATGGTGCCACAGCAGCCGCCAATGATCTTGGCGCCGCAATCGCGCGCCATGGCGGCATATTCGCCCATCAGGGCTGGCGTGCCGTCATAATGGATGTGACCATCGACATATTTGGGAATGCCCGCGTTGCCCTTGGAAATGATCGGGCGGCTGGTGCCCTGCGCAGCAAAGCCAAGCACGGTGCGCAGAATATCCGAGGCACCGGTACCGCAGTTGGCGCCAAACGCCAGCGGTGCCGGATCAAACTCCTCGACTAGCTCCGCCATGTCGGATGAGGTCACGCCCATCATGGTGCGCCCTGCGGTGTCAAAGCTCATGGTGCCGCACCAGGGCATATCGGCGAGTTTGAACGCCTCCGCCGCGGCGCGAAATTCCTCGGGCGCGGAGATCGTCTCCAGCCACAGAACATCAACGCCGCCTTCCTTCAGGGCCTCGGCCTGTTCATGGAACATCTCGACGGCCAGCGCGTGGCTCAATTCGCCCACCGGCTGCATGATTTCGCCGGTCGGGCCAACGGATCCGGCCACCGCGATCTTGCGCTCGGAGCGATCGGCGACATTGCGACCCAGCTCTGCGCCGGCAATGTTCAGCTCCCGCACACGGCGCTGCGCGTCGTGCAGCTTCAGCCGGGCTGCGGTGCCGCCAAAGGTGTTGGTCAGAAACAGGTCGCTGCCTGCATCGACCGATCCCTGATAAAGCGCGGTGATCTTCTTGGGTTCGTCCACATTCCACAGTTCAGGCGCGTCACCGGATTGCAGTCCCATATTGAACAGATTGGTACCAGTGGCCCCATCGGCAAGCAGGGCGTCCTTGGTTTCCAGCAGGGTTGTGAAAGTATTTGTCATGGGATGTTCCTGTGGGGTGATGTCGGTGGTTGGGCCGCGGCTCGCCGCTATCGGCACCTGGGGTCGGCTTGTGTCAATGGCCCGGTCTGTCATGCGCGGCGGGTGAGGGCAATTTCATTTTCTTCATCTTCATTATGAAGACGATCACCATCGGGCGGCGGATCATCGCGATCTGCCACGTCGGACCATCTTCCCGAGGCCTGCTTTCGGGCCGCGCGGGCAGCTGCTGCGCGGCGCTCGAATTTGCGCCACAGGCTCTCTTCGGTCCGGGCGTTTGTGTCGGCAACGCTGCCGTTCAGCCGCTCGCCATCCGGTCCACGGTCGCCATCGCGCGGTGCTGTGTCGTCGCTGCCATCGGTTTCGGTCGATCTGGGCCAATGGGGCAGCGGCGCAGGATGATGGACCAGCCGCAGCAGTTCGCCAAGGGCGATGAGCATGTGCAGGAATGAGGGCGCGGCCACATAGCGATCTTCCCACGTCGGGGCAAAGCTGGTCTTGAAGCGGCGCAAGCCGGGATCCAGGCGCTTGGCAAAACGATGATCGGGCACCGCGGCGAGTGACAGTCGCGAAACGCCGCTCTCCGCCGCCGCAGCAAGCGCCGCGCGGATCAGCGCGTGGCCGGTGCCATCGGGGGCATCGGGCAGCAGGCGCACCAGATCGAGGCACCATTCATGTGCGATGGCGTGAAAGCTGACAAAGCCGACCATGCGCTTGTCATGCCAGGCGATAAACACCTGCTGCTGTGCCAGATAATCTGCCTGAAACCGTCCCATCGTCGTGCCCTTGGCTTGTCCGTGGGTGGACTGCCAGGCGGCATCGATGGCTTTCATCTGTTCAATCGGCAGCTCGGCGGCTGCGGGCAGGGCGCAGACGCCCGCCTTTTCGGCCTGCCGGAGTTTGCGTCGCAGCTGCCGCCGGCTTGAGCCTGTTTCTCTGAAGGTCGCGGGGTGAAGCACCGCCTCCTGCGCGATCCGAAGCACCCGCCAGCTGGCACGGCGACACTCAACCGCCTCGCGGGCCGTGCACTTATAGAGGCAGGCAACGGCATTGCGGTGTTTGGCATGGT
Organism: Phaeobacter sp. JH20_02; assembly: GCF_048056915.1. NCBI lineage: Bacteria > Pseudomonadati > Pseudomonadota > Alphaproteobacteria > Rhodobacterales > Roseobacteraceae > Phaeobacter > Phaeobacter sp. JH20_02. The sequence goes on from NZ_JAYMVP010000022.1 coordinate 880,366, forward strand.
GGTGAAGGCCCGGAAGAAGTTCGCTTAGATGACCGCTCACCGCACCAAAGAGCGCGATTGAGGCCTGCGGGCTGTCCAGCAGCGCCACCTGATTGAAGCCAAAAGCATGCAGATGTCCGCCATTCTGCTGGATCACGGCGGTTTCGGCGACACGGCGGATCTGCGGCAGCTGTGCTGCTGGGCGCATCCGACTGCCGCTGAGGGCCTGCTTGTCTTCGGGACCAGAGAGCTCAGCGTCGGGCGTATTGCTTGCCAATCGTCGTGGCAGTTCGGCCAGCGCAGGCCACCCGAGGCAGATCCCGCCGATGATCGCGGGCAGCAGGTAGTAGACCAGACGAAACCCGAGGATAGCCGCGATAACTTCGGGGGTGATATCTGCGGGCAACATCGCGCAAAGCGCCAGTTCGAATGCGCCGGCGCCGCCGGGCGCCGAGGAAAGGATCGCAACGCCAAGCGCCAGAAAATAGGCGGGCAACATTGCAGCAAGAGACAGCTCGACAGAGGCAGGCAGCAGCAGCCACAGCGCTGTGCCAGCTGCCACCACGTCGATCATGGCCCAGAACCCAAGCGCGGAAATCGCCGTCAGCGAGGGCCAGCGCAGGGTCATCCGGCCGATCCGCACCACCGGCACCGCCACCATGGCAGCGGTCATGGCGAAAGTTGCAAGGAGAATAGCCGATCCCAGCCATGGGCTGGACACCGGGGGCGGGCTCAGGATCAGGGCGCCGCCACAGATACCCGCCAGTGCAATCAGGAAGGTGATGGCGACCATTCCGGTCAGCTGGGCTGCACGGATCGGGCGCAGCCCCGTCAGCACGCGCCAGCGGGCAAAGGCGCCGGTGACCAGACCAAACCCAAGGGTTTGCGACACCGCGATGGCAATCATACCGGCGCGCCGCGCCTGCGGGCCATCCAGCCCGGTCCCGAGGTGCCTGTGCGCAACGCTGTCATAGCGGCCCAAAGCCCAGAAGCTTACCGCGGTGGCCATCAGCGCAGCGCCCCATTGCCACGGCGCAAGAGAGCGCAATATCCCGCGCAGTTCCGCCAGATCGGGTAGCGCCACATGGGCCTGCAGCAATGCCAGACAGCCGATCATGACGGCGACAGGCAGCATCAGGCGCAGACCGCGTGCGGCAGTCCGCGCAAAGATGCGGGCGGCAGGGGACAGTAGGCTGGGCATCAGCATCCTTGTGTCAAATGGCAGGTCGCCAATCGACACGCTACACCTGATGGATTGTCACCCGGTTAATGCCAGTCCCATCGCTGCCGGTCCTGCGTGAAATGCGCGTAAAATCATGCGCTGTCGTTCAGAACCTGGTCCTTGGCCTCCGGCAGCAGGGCGGCTCGCTTCTGGCGTACCTCATCCGCGGTGGCCCGACCTTCCAGGTCAGCACTGACCTTGCGCAGCACATCTTCAAACCCCGGTTCCTCGAAATCGGATTTGATCACCTCATGCGCATAGGCCTCGGCATCAGCGCCGGTTTTGCCCAGCAGCCCAGCGGCCCACAGCCCGAGCATCTTGTTGCAGCGGGCCTGCGCCTTGAACTGCATTTCCTCGTCATGGGCGTATTTCGCTTCAAAGGCGTGTTCGCGGTCGTCGAAAGTGGTCATGGATCCTCCCTCAGGGCGATAAGTGTCGTAGATCATTGTGATATGTGGATGGCGCGCGGCGCCAACAAGAGGCGGGCGGGGCAATTGATCCCAGAATCCGCGTGGCTCCCCGACCACGCCGGGCCATCATAGCACAGCAAGCCCGCAGGGACGAAAAGCCCGTCTCCCCAATCGTGATTGCGGGCGGGCAGGGACCAAGCTTGCGGCACGGCCCCCCTTGCCGTATGAGGGCGACAGTTCCCGGGCATGAGATTCCCGCTTTTTTCCCGAAAGGCTCCGCATGGCACGTCGCAAGAAGATCTACGAAGGCAAGGCGAAGACACTTTATGAAGGTCCCGAACCGGGCACCATCGTTCAGTACTTCAAGGACGACGCCACCGCTTTCAACGCGGAAAAGCGGGATGTCATCGAAGGCAAGGGCGTGCTCAACAACCTGTTGAGCGAGTTCTTCATGCAAGGTCTGGGGCAGATCGGCGTGCCGACCCATTTCCTGAAGCGGCTCAATATGCGTGAACAGCTGGTGCGCAGCTGCGAGATCATTCCCCTGGAAGTGATCGTGCGCAACTATGCGGCCGGGTCGATCTCCAAACGCCTGGGCATTGACGAGGGCACCCAGCTGCCGCGCCCGATTGTGGAATACTGCTACAAGGACGACGCGCTGGGGGATCCTCTGGTCACCGAGGAGCATATCGCCGCCTTCGGCTGGGCCAGCCAGCAGGATATGGATGATATCCTCAGCCTCGCGCTACGGGTGAACGACTTCCTGTCCGGTGTCATGCTGGCGGTCGGGATCAAGCTGGTGGATTTCAAGATCGAAATCGGCCGGATCTATGACGGCGATTTCCAGCGTCTGGTCGTCGCCGATGAAATCAGCCCCGACAGCTGCCGTCTGTGGGACATGAAAACCGGTCAGAAGCTGGACAAGGATGTGTTCCGCCGCGACCTTGGCAATCTGACCGACGCCTATACCGAGGTGGCCCGGCGTCTGGGCGTGATGCCGAACAACCCGCCGGCGAGCGGCAAGCCGACGCTGGTAAACTGACCTGATCCATGGATCCCGCCCTGACCAAAGGGCGGGATTTTGACTATCTAACTTAGAGGCCCCTAATCCGGGCTTTGCCATCGAAACCTGAGGGAAAATGCGATGAAGGCACGCGTGCATGTAATGCTGAAAAACGGGGTTCTGGATCCGCAGGGCGAGGCCGTGCGCCACGCGCTTGGCGCCATGGGCTTTTACAAGGTGGGCGGCGTGCGTCAGGGCAAGGTGATCGACCTCGATCTGGCGGATGATGCCACCGAGGCGGATGTGACCGCGATGTGCGAAAAGCTGCTGGCCAACACCGTGATCGAATCCTACAGCATCGAGATGCAGGGATGAAGGCGGCTGTTGTTGTCTTCCCCGGGTCCAACTGCGACCGCGATCTGGCGGTGGCGTTTGAACAGGCGGGCTGTGACGTCTCCATGGTCTGGCACAAGGACAGCGCGCTGCCCGAGGGTGTCGATATCGTTGGCGTGCCGGGCGGGTTTTCCTATGGCGACTATCTGCGCTGCGGCGCCATTGCCGCCCAGTCACCGATCTGCCAAGCGGTTGTCGATCATGCCAATCGCGGTGGCTATGCCATCGGCGTGTGCAACGGCTTCCAGATTCTGACCGAAACCGGCGTGCTGCCGGGCGCGCTGTTGCGCAATGCCGGTCTGAAATACATCTGCCGCACCGTCGATCTGCAGGTGGCGACAGCCGACAGCGTCTTTACCGAAGGCTATGCGGCAGGTGATGTGATCGGCGTGCCGATCGCGCATCACGACGGCAACTACTATGCCGATGCCGACACCATCGCCGCCCTTCAGGATCAGGACCGCGTCGCCTTCCGCTATGTCGACAATCCCAATGGCTCGGTTGCCGATATCGCCGGTATCCTGTCGGAAAACCGCCGGGTTCTGGGCATGATGCCTCACCCGGAGCGGGCTGCGGATGCAGGCCACGGGGGCACCGACGGGGCGGCAGTGTTCCGCGCATTGGCCGGGCTAGTCACTGCGGCGTGACTTGTGAATGCGCGGCGGCTTGCGTTAGGTTTTGCCTATGACTGCCGCGCGTGACGCAACTCTATCCTCTGGAAAACCGCGCTCCCGCACGACCTCGTGGCGGGTGCGTCTTGCTTTGCTCTTGCTTATGGCCGTCGCTGCGGTGACCGTCTGGGTCACCAATCGGGCGCTGACCGATCGCTTCACCGAAAGCACCCGCAACCGGGCTGAGCTGCGTCTTGCGCTCTACTCTGGCAACCTGGTGAGCGAGCTGGGGCGCCACGCCATCGTGCCGCAGCTTCTGGCGCGGGATCAGGCACTGATCTCGGCGCTGCAATCGAATGATTTTTCGCTCTCGACCCAGCGGCTGATCTCCTTTGTCGAGGAAATCGGCGCCGCCTCCATCATGCTGATGGCGCAGGACGGGCGCACCGTGGCTGCCACCGATCGCAACCGGTTGGGCCAAACTCACCGTAATGCGGGTTATTTCGTCGACGCGCTGCGCTCCAAAACCACCGTGTTCTCGGCGATCCGCAGCGAGGTCGGCAGCTATCGTTTCACCTATTCGCGCCGCATCGTCGACACCTCCGGCATCCTCGGGGTGATCGTGGTGGAGGTCGATCTGCAGAAGTTCGAGCGCGCATGGGCAGGGATTTCGGATGCGGTGATGGTGTCCGACAGCACCGGCACCATCATTCTGGCGACAGAGTCGCGCTGGCGCGGCCTGTCGGAGGCGGATGCGCTGCAATTGCAGACCCCTGAGGGGGCCATTCAGCGGGCGATCCGGGCCACCACGGATTGGACCGCGCTGCCCGCCGATGCCTATCTCCAGGGCGAAGCGGTGATGCGGCTGGAATCCCGGATCCCGTTTCAGGGCTGGCGGCTGACCTCTTTCACCACCTACGCGTCGATCCGCGAGCGGGTGAACACGGTTTTGGCGCTTGAGATCATGGGATTCGCCATTCTGCTGGCGCTGGCTTTCTATGCGCTGAGCCGTCGCACCGCGCTGCGCATGGCGCTGTTCCAGCGCGAGTCGGCAGAGCTTCGCGTATTGAACGCACGGCTACAGCGGGAAATTGCCGAACGCGAACGCATGCAGGAGACCCTCGCAGTCGCCGAACAGAGCCTCGCGCAGAGCTCGAAACTGGCCGCTCTGGGTGAGATGTCGGCGGCCGTCAGCCACGAGCTGAACCAGCCGCTGGCGGCGATGAAAACCTATCTGGCGGGGGCGCGGCTGCTGCTCAATCGCAACCGCCCCGAGGAGGCGCTGGCCTCCTTTGGCAGGATCGACGATCTGATTGAACGGATGGGCGCGATCACCCGCCAGCTGAAGTCCTACGCGCGCAAGGGCGGTGATACGTTCAGCCCCGTAAATATGGGCGATGCGCTTGCCTCCTCGCTGTCGATGATGGAGCCGCAGCTGCGTCAGCGGCACGTCAAGATCGCCCGTATCCTGCCCGAGGAACCGGTCTATGTGATGGGCGATCGGATGCGGATTGAGCAGGTGATGGTGAACCTGTTGCGAAACGCACTAGATGCTACAAAGTCAGTCGAAGACCCGGAGGTCGAAATCCTGCTGGCGGCGGGCGAGACAGCCACTCTGTCGGTGCGCGACAACGGGATGGGGATCAAGGACTTCGGCAGCCTGTTTGAACCCTTCTACACCACCAAGCAGCCGGGGGACGGGGTTGGGTTGGGGCTTGCCATCTCCTCGGGTATCGTGAACGACCTAGGCGGTCGGCTGACCGCCCGCAACGGGCAGAGCGGTGGCGCCGTATTTGAAATGCAACTGCCGATCCTTGTGGACGGTATCGAGGCCGCGGAATAGCGCGGTATCACTGGATGGAGGGCACGCGAATGGCACAGGCCATGAAAATCGCGATCGTCGATGATGAACAGGATATGCGACAGTCGATCAGCCAATGGCTGGCGCTGTCTGGCTATGACACCGAGACCTTTGCCAGCGCCGAGGACGCGCTAAAGGTGCTGGGGCCGGATTATCCCGGGATTGTCATCTCGGATATCAAGATGCCGGGCATGGACGGGATGCAGTTCCTGAAGAAACTGATGGGCAGCGACTCTGCCTTGCCGGTGATCATGATCACCGGTCACGGCGATGTGCCGATGGCGGTTGAGGCGATGCGGGTTGGCGCATTCGACTTTCTCGAAAAACCCTTTAACCCGGATCGCATGTCGGAACTGGCCAAGCGCGCCACCGGGGCCCGGCGCCTGACGCTCGACAACCGGGTGCTGCGGCGCGAGCTCTCCGACGGCAGCACCATCATGAAGAAACTCATCGGCTCCAGCCCGGTGATGGAGCGCCTGCGCGAGGATATCCTGGATCTGGGGCAGGCGGATGGCCATGTGCTGATCGACGGCGAAACCGGCACCGGCAAGACGCTGGTGGCCCACGCGCTGCACGCGGTCGGCAGCCGGGCGGGCAAGAAATTCGTGCTGGTCTCCTGCGCCGCGCTGGAAGAGGAGGCGCTGTCCAAACGCCTGTTCGGTCCGATGCAGCCCGAAGACAGCTCGCTCCCCGCCATTGAGGAGGCCCGTGGCGGCACCCTGGTGCTGGAAGATGTCGAAGCCCTGAGCGAAACGCTCCAGGCCAAGCTGCTTAGCGTCATCAATGAGCAGGGCATTCCGGGGGAGACACGCATCGTGGCGATCTCCAACCTGCAGGAAGCCGGCAAGACCTGCGAAGACGCGCTGCGCCCGGATCTGTTCTACCGGCTTGCCGCGCTTCGGATCACCGTGCCGCCACTGCGCCAGCGCGGCGAGGATATCCTGACGCTGTTCACCCGCCTGTCCGAACAGTTTTCCGAAGAATACGGCTGTGACGCACCTCAGGTGAGCGCCCAGGAGGCCGCGCAGCTGTTGCAGGCGCCCTGGCCGGGCAATGTGCGCCAGCTGATCAATATCGCCGAACGCGCGGTGCTTCAGTCGCGCCGTGGCTCGGGGACCATTGCATCGCTGTTGATGTCGGACCACGAGGATATGCAACCGGTGATGACCACCGAAGGCAAGCCGCTGAAGGAATATGTCGAAGCCTTCGAACGGATGCTGATCGACAACACCATGCGGCGCCACAAAGGGTCCATCGCCAGCGTCATGGATGAGCTGTGCCTGCCGCGCCGGACGCTCAACGAAAAGATGGCCAAATACGGGCTGCAACGCTCCGACTATCTGTCCTGACCGCCAAACCGCGCGTTAACCAAGATTGGGCCGCCTCCCTCCTGGGGGCGGTCCTTGTCGTTCCGGTAACGGAATATTCATGATTTTCAGCCAAGGAACCAAGAGGATAGCATTTAGATTGCAGGTGTGACGAATGACCATTGTCATTACCTATCCACAGGTCTTATGCTGCCTAAATGGGGACGGGACTAGAGTGATCCTGCCCCTCTTGATGAGATTCGCTGCCTTTGTTTTTGTCCGGCAAGATCCGAGAAAGCAAAGTCAGACCGATTGGCCCCGCAGTATTTCGGGGCAGTTTAGCACCTGACTGGGGTTTCCCAGCAGGGATATAATCAGGGCAGGGCGCGGATATTCCCACCTGTCGGAGAAGAAACGCGATGACGCGCGCGAGAGAGAACAGCAGACAGGCAGGAGGGCCGGACAGATGTTCCGGGGCTAACCGCTGTACTGCATGGGCCAATCGCGCGCCTCAAGACATCGCCCAGACAAGACACCACCCCAATCGTTCACGTCCGCCCGGAAACGGGCCAGATGCGCGCGTGCGCGGCAGGTGCACCAAGGACTCATGGCAAAGAAGATGCTTATTGATGCCACCCACGCGGAAGAGACCCGCGTTGTGGTGGTCGATGGAAACAAGGTTGAGGAATTTGACTTTGAATCCGAAAACAAACGTCAGCTCGCTGGCAATATCTACCTCGCAAAAGTAACCCGCGTCGAACCTTCGCTGCAGGCAGCTTTTGTGGACTATGGCGGCAACCGCCATGGCTTCCTCGCTTTTTCGGAAATTCATCCCGACTATTACCAGATCCCCGTCGCCGACCGTGAGGCCCTGATGGAGGAAGAGCGCGCCTATGCCGAGGCACAGCGCGCCCGTGATGACGAGGAAGAGGCAAGGCCTGCCAAGCGCCAGTCGCGGTCGCGTCGTGGTCGCACTCGGGCTGCCGAGGTGAAATCCGCCGATGTCGTCGAGACGAAGGATGTCAGCCCGGAGGCCAGCGAAGGCGGCGCCGACATCGCGGGTATGGAAACCATCGACCTGACCGATGACATGGCCGCAGCCGACACCAAGCTGGCGGATGTGCCCGAGGCCACAGACGGCAATGAGACCGCCGCCGCAGAGGTGGTTGTCGAAGAAGCGGTGAAGGAAGCTTCGCCAGAGCCGGAAGCACAGGACGACAGCTCCGCTGACGATCTCGCGGCAGAGGCAGAAGACGCTTCTGATGCGGCTGCCGATGACGACGGCGACGATGCCGAGACCGCTGCCGATGCGACGGCCAAGGATGAGAATATCGAATCTGTTGCCGAGGAAGACGACAGCGAAGACATTCGTCCGGTGCGCAAACCGCGCCCGCGTCGCTACAAGATCCAGGAAGTCATCAAGGTCCGTCAGGTCCTGCTGGTTCAGGTCGTGAAAGAAGAGCGCGGCAACAAAGGCGCAGCACTCACCACCTATCTGTCGCTGGCTGGCCGCTACTGCGTGCTGATGCCCAACACCGCGCGCGGTGGTGGTATCTCGCGCAAGATCACCAATGCCGCCGACCGCAAAAAGCTGAAAGATATCGCGGTTGAACTGGACGTGCCGAGCGGCGCGGGGCTGATCGTTCGCACCGCCGGTGCCAAACGCACGAAATCCGAGATCAAGCGTGACTATGAATACCTCCAGCGCCTGTGGGAGCAGATCCGCGAACTGACGCTGAAATCCATCGCACCGGCTAAGATCTACGAAGAGGGCGATCTGATCAAACGCTCGATCCGCGACCTCTACAGCCGCGAGATCGACGAGGTTCTGGTTGAGGGCGAACGCGGCTACCGCATCGCCAAGGACTTCATGAAAATGATCATGCCGTCCCACGCCAAGAACGTGAAAAACTATCAGGATCAGCTGCCGCTCTTTGCCCGGTTCCAGGTCGAAAGCTACCTCGGTGCGATGTTCAATCCGACCGTTCAGCTGAAATCCGGCGGTTACATCGTGATCGGCGTGACCGAGGCGCTGGTGGCAATCGACGTGAACTCCGGTCGCGCCACCAAGGAAGGCTCGATCGAGGAAACCGCGCTCAAGACCAACCTGGAGGCCGCCGAAGAGGTGGCGCGCCAGCTGCGTCTGCGTGACCTTGCCGGTCTGATCGTCATCGACTTCATCGACATGGACGAGCGCAAGAACAACGCCGCCGTCGAAAAGCGCATGAAGGACAAGCTGAAGACCGACCGCGCCCGTATCCAGGTAGGCCGGATCTCCGGCTTTGGCCTGATGGAGATGTCGCGTCAGCGTCTGCGTCCCGGCATGATCGAGGCGACCACCGCGCCGTGTCCGCATTGTCACGGCACCGGTCTGATCCGGTCGGATGACTCGCTGGCGCTGTCGATCCTGCGCCAGATCGAGGAAGAGGGCACCCGCCGTCGTTCCCGCGAGGTGCTGGTGCGCTGCCCGGTCAGCATTGCCAACTATCTGATGAACCAGAAACGCGAGCATATCGCCCAGATCGAAACCCGTTACGGCCTGTCCGTGCGGATCGAGGGTGACCCGCATCTGGTCAGCCCGGATTTCTCGCTCGAGAAGTTCAAGACCGCCTCGCGTGTGGTTCCTGTTGTTACGACGCCGGTGGTATCCGTTGATACCTCGATCATGGATCAGGTCGACGCCGACGAGGCGGCCGAGGAGGCCGATGATGAGGTCGAGACCGATACCAGTGATGCGGATGTCGCAGAGACCCAAGCCTCTGGCGACGAGGGCGATGGGGACAACAAACCCAAGCGCAAGCGTCGTCGTCGGCGGCGGCGGAAGTCCTCCGGCGGTGAGGGCGATGAGACCAACGGCGACGCTCAGGCGGATGCGAAATCTGATGACCAGAAGGCCGCAGACTCGGCAGATGGCGACGCAGACGACAGCGACGACAAAGCTGATGCCGCCGAAGGCAAGGACGCCGCACCCGAGGAGGGTGAGGGCGAGGTGAAGAAACGCACCCGCACCCGCACCCGTTCGCGCAGCCGCAAGAAGAAGACCGATGAGACCGTGGCAGCCGATGGTGAGACACCGGCCGAAGCCGGCGCAGAGGAGGCGGATCCCGCCCCGCAGCCTTCGGATGAGCAGGTGGCGGCAGAGGAGGCCCCGACCGAGGAGGAGGTGGCACCCACACCAGCAGCAGCTCTCAACGGGGCGGCTCCGGTGGAAGAAACCCAAGCGGCAGACACCGTCTCCACACCCGAACAGCCAGACGCAGCGGAGGTTGAGCCGACCGCCGCGCAGGAGGTTCCAGCCGAACCGGCAACGGCCGACCCGATCGAGACCGATGAAGCGACCGCGCAGGATGTGGCCGCAGATCACGTCGAGGCGCCGACGGAGACCGCTGCCGAAGCGCCTAGCGAAGCGGCGCCTGAGGACCAGGCCGAACCTGCCCTGGCAGGCGCAGAGGCGGAGCCGGTTAGCCCGCCCAAGCCCAAGCGGCGCGGTTGGTGGTCGGTTGGTAGCTGATCAGCAAAACCAAAGAAAGGCGGGCGTTTAGCCCGCCTTTTTCATGTCAGGCCCCAAGACATCAGGAGCACCTCCATGCAGAGCGAGCCCCCCGTGATGGATCCGCTATTGGAGCAGCTGCTGGCGGCGGAAACCGCCGTCTGGACAGCGTTGCAGCGGGGTGATGTTGCCGCGGACCGCGCCGCGCTGCATCCGCAGTTTCTGGGCGTCTACCCCAGCGGCTTTGCCGGGCGCGACGATCATTGCGAACAGCTGGCCAACGGACCCACAGTGGCATGGTTCAGACTTGAGCAGGCGCGCGTCCTGTCGTTGGCACCCGATTGCGCGTTGCTCGCCTATCGTGCCACCTATGCCCGCCCGGACCAGACCGGCGGGGATGCAGAGGCCGCCGCAATGTATGTCAGTTCAATCTGGCAGCGCGTCGATGCGGTCTGGATCAATATCTTCAGCCAGGACACCGAGGCCCTGCCAGAGGGGGCGGAAAACCCGCTCCCCTAGGCGCTGGCGATCACCAGCCCGCCCAGGCGCACAGCCTGTCCATGTCCGTACCCTGAACAGAGGGTTGCACGGGCTGATAGGCTCAGCCGCCTTTGCGGATCAGATAGGTCTGATGCTTCGGATTGTCGCGGATTTCCAGCAGCTCATGGCCCGCCTCATGACAGAAATGCGGGATATCCACCACCGCTGCCGGATCGTCGGCATGAACCTCCAGAACCATGCCAGAGGCCAATGGTTTCAGGCGTTTGCGCGCCTTCAGTACGGGCAGGGGGCACAGCAGCCCGATTGCGTCCAGAGTCTCTTTGGTGTCGGTCATACCTTGCAGATAATCCGGTTGTTTCATCCTGTCCACAAGGTTGTGACCGGGCCCCCCCGTGACCTTTGCAAGAGGCTGGTCTAAGGATTGGGCATGTTTGGTATTGAAATCATCGACGCAGGGCTGATCCCTGCCATGCTGGTGGCGCTGACGGCTGGATTGATCAGCTTTCTGTCGCCCTGTGTGCTGCCCATCGTGCCGCCCTATCTGGCCTATATGAGCGGCGTTTCCATTGGCGAGATTCAGGGCACGACCCATGCCCGGCGCAAGGCCATCGTCGCGGCGCTGTTCTTTGTCATGGGGCTGTCGACGGTGTTTCTGCTGCTTGGGTTCACGGCCTCGGCTTTTGGTGCCTTTGTGCTGCAGAATCAGGAACTCTTTGCGCAGATCTCAGGCGTTGTCGTAATCATTTTCGGCCTGCATTTCCTGTCGGTTTTCCGCATTCCGATCCTTGACCGCGAGGCGCGGATGGAAACCGATCAATCCGGCGGCTCCGCCGTGGGGGCCTATATTCTCGGGCTCGCCTTTGCCTTTGGCTGGACGCCCTGTATCGGCCCGCAGCTCGGTGCCATTCTTTCGCTGGCGGCGACCGAGGCATCGGTGGCGCGCGGTACGCTGCTGCTCGGGATCTACGCGCTTGGTCTTGGCGTGCCGTTCCTGCTGGCGGCGATCTTCCTGACCCGGTCGATGGTCCTGATGAACCGGATCAAACCCTACATGGGGGTGATCGAGAAGTTCATGGGCCTGCTGCTGATTGTTGTCGGGTTCATGCTGGTCACCGGCCTGTTCTCTGAGTTCTCTTTCTGGCTGCTTGAGACCTTCCCGGCGCTGGCCACCCTCGGCTGACCTGCCGTCCGGGCTGGCGGTCCCTTTGCGCCGTTGCCACGACATCCCCGCCCGAGATCGCCCCGTCTGACAGAGGTCCGGCGGGGCTTACTCTTTTTGCACGGCACCGCTAAGCTGGCGCGACGACAAACAGGCAAATCGGGTCGCGCAGTCCGTGCAAGAGCAAGCAACCAAGACATCCGCCGTTGGCAAGCCCGGTGCGCAAAAGAGTGGCGCCTCCCCGTGCGACGGGCAGGATCCGCCCGTGCGCCGCCGCAAGCTGTTCTACATCCCCGGCTATGATCCGATGCCACCGCGCCGCTACCGCGAGCTCTACCGGACGGAGGGCGCCCGGCAGGCGGAGATTTCCGGCTACCAGTTGTCGCTCTCGCCCCGATCTGAGAGACCGCAGGCAGCTGCCGCAACACACGGGTTCGGCTGGCAGGTCACCGCACAGATCGAGGGCTGCGAGGTCCACACCGATGTTGATGTGCTGATCTGGTCGGACATTGTTCAGGGCAGCATGGCGCCGTCGATTGCGCAGACCTATTGGCAGATGCTGCGCACCGCCTGGATCTATATCTCCACCGGCACCCTGCGGCGGCTCATGTGGCTGCGCAAAGGTCCGGTGATCGCGGCGCTTTATCCTGTGGGTATGCTGCTGCTCCAGCTGGTGCTTGCCTGTCTGCTTGCCGTGACCATCGCCCGGCTCGGGCAGGGCGCTGTTGCCTGGCTTGGTCTCTCCGCGGGCTGGGCTGCTGCGGCGGCAGCGGTGGTGTTCTGGGCGCTGGGGCTGATTGCGGCGGCGGCGCTGATGCGCTGGTTCCGGCGTCAGGACGGTCGGCTGTTTGCCTATTACCTGATGCATGATTACGCCCATTCCGCCGCGCTGCGCGGCGCCTATGCGCCCGAACTGGGACAGCGTATTGCACAATTCGCCGGGGAGGTTGCCGTCGCCCTGAGTGACCCCAGCTATGACGAGGTGCTGGTCGTCGGTCATTCCTCCGGCGCCTATATCGGGGTCAGCGTACTGGCCGATGTGCAGCGCAGCGGGCTGGCCGGACGTCATGCCACCCTCGGCTTTCTGAGCCTCGGCCAGGTGGTCCCGATGGTCTCCTTCCTGCCCGAGGCACATCGGCTGCGCCGTGATCTGCACGACCTGTCCGGGCGCGGGGATCTGTGCTGGGTAGATGTCACGGCGCCGGGAGATGGCTGTGCCTTTGCGCTTTGTGATCCCGTTGCCGTGAGCGGCGTTGCTCCCGCGACAAAACGCTGGCCGCTGGTGATCTCGGCGGCCTTTACCCAGACCCTCAGCCCGGAACGATGGGCCGCGCTGCGGTGGCGGTTTTTCCGGCTGCATTTTCAATATCTCTGCGCCTTCGACCGGCCGGGGGACTACGATTATTTTCAGATCACGGCAGGGCCAAGGACGCTCGAAAGCCGCTATCGCAACCGCAACCCCTCGCGGTCCCGGATTGATGTCACCGCGTCCAAATATACCTCGTTGGGGGACTGATGGCGGGCAAAGGCAAAACGTCAGATCCAACCACAGCCATACCCGGCTCGGCGCCCGGTTCCGCAGGATCAACGGTAACCCCGCCCAAGCCGCCCGCGCGCGCCGACAAGGTCTCGCTCTGGCGCTATCTGCGGCTGTTTCGCGCCGATCTTCTATCGGCACAGCCCGCCAAACTCTACCGCGCCTGGATGGCAGAGTTTCGCACACCCTTCTTTCGCTCTTATCTGGTCAATCAGCCGGATCTGGTTGATACGGTGCTGAAACAGCGCCCGGAGAGCTTCCCGAAATCCAGCCGCATCAGCGAGGGGCTGCGCCCGCTGCTCGGGAATTCGGTGTTTCTGACCAATGGCGAGGTCTGGAAGCGCCAGCGCCGGATCATTGACCCGGCCTTTGAAGGTGGCCGCCTGCGCCAGATCTATCCGGCTATCCATGACGCCGCCGAGGCCGCAGTGGCGCGGCTCGCCGATCAACAGCGCGAAACCCCCGGCCACCCGGTCGAAATCGAATCCGTGACCTCTCACGCGGCGGCCGATGTGATCTTTCGCACGCTGTTTTCGATCCCGATAGAGCATCATATGGCGCAGGAGGTCTTTCATCGCTTTCGGGCCTATCAGCAGGCGCAGCCGATCCTCAATATTGCCGCCTTGGTGCCGCTGCCGCGCTGGATGCCGCGGTTTCACCGCCTTGCCACACGCCGCAACGCCGCGCGGATCCGGGCTCTGATCACCGATCTCACCCAACAGCGGATGGCGACCATCGCGGCAGGCGGCGCCCCGGATGATCTGGCCACCAAGATCATGACCACGGCGGATCCCGAAACCGGAGATCTGTTCTCAACCCAGGAGATGGTCGATCAGGTCGCGATTTTCTTTCTGGCCGGGCATGAAACCAGTGCCTCCGCCCTGGCCTGGGCACTCTATCTGGTGGCCCTTGCGCCCGACTGGCAGGACAGGATCGCGGCGGAGGCTCAGGATCTGTCACTCGACAGTTTCGCGGAAGTGGGCAAGCTCAGGGTCAGCCGTGATGTATTCCGCGAGGCGCTGCGGCTTTACCCGCCGGTGCCGATGATGGTGCGCGAGACGACCTGTCCGCAGCAATTTCGTGGCCGCACCCTGCCAAAGGGCGCTCAGGTCGTGCTCAGCCCCTGGCACCTGCACCGCCATACGCGGCTCTGGGAGAACCCGGACGGGTTTGATCCGGGGCGGTGGCAGACCGAGAATGGCAAGACCTGTCAGCGCGAGGCCTATATCCCCTTTTCGGCCGGACCGCGCGTCTGTACCGGCGCGGGGTTTGCCATGGTCGAGGGGCCGCTGATCCTGTCGATGATCCTGCGAAGGTTTCGGGTGGCGCCGGTATCAGGCAAAGAGCCGATCCCGGTGGCCCATCTGACGGTTCGGTCAAAGAACGGGATCTGGCTGCAGCTGACACCGCGCTAGCCAAGAAAATTCGAATTTTATTGGCACATTTCGTCTAAGATATTTGCGTCACTGAGTGATGCGCAATGCGTCCTGATGGCAAAAGAGGATCACCTGACTTACGTTTCCAACGGCATGAACGCCCCTGCGTTTCAGCTCGCGCCGAAAACGCTCCCAACCCAGCAGCCGTTCGATGTCGCGATTCTGGCGGCGGATCACGCCACCTCGGGCAGTGGCCTGAGATTGGAACAGCCGCAACAGTCAGCTGTCGGTGGTAGGCGGGGCGGGCATCGGTATGGCGATACGATCCCAAGCCCTGATTAACGTGACCTTAAGCGTCGCAAGACATGCAGGCGGATGGCCGAGGCCAGACCGCAATCCACGCCGCGCGTTTCGTCGATCTCGGCGGCCAGATCATTGATGGCGCGCCCGTCTTCGGCTGCAATCTCGCGGAAGGCCTGCCAGAATTCATCTTCGAGCGAGACCGAGGTGCGGTGGCCCCGCAGGGTCAGAGAGTGTTTTCTGGGCCGGTTAGTCATCGTCGCGCCGGTGCTTGTCCAGCCGGTCGATCTCCTGCGCATTGCGCGCCTTGTCGAGATCCTTCTCGGCTTTGGTCCGGCCATAGGTCACGGCGTTTCGGTCAGCGCGGGCCTTTTTCTCGGCCCGCGCCTTGTCTTTGCGATACCGGTTCAGATTGACCGGTTTCACCATCAGCCCTTGGGACCGATCATCTGTTCAGGCCGCACCACCGCGTCAAATGTCGCCTCATCCACGAAGCCAAGCGCAATGGCCTCTTCCTTCAGCGTGGTGCCGTTCTTGTGGGCGGTCTTGGCAACCTTGGTGGCATTGTCATAGCCAATCGTCGGCGCCAGCGCGGTGACCAGCATCAGCGATTCCTTCATCAGCTTGTCGATGCGCGGCTCATTGGCCTCGATGCCGTTCAGCATCCGCTCGGTGAAGCTGTCCGCCGCATCGCCCAGGAGCTGGATCGACTGCAGGAGGTTGTAGGACATCATCGGGTTGTAGACGTTCAGCTCGAAATGGCCCTGCGAGCCTGCGAATTTGATCGCGGCATCATTGCCCATCACGTGGGCGGCAACCTGGGTCAGCGCCTCTGCTTGGGTCGGGTTTACCTTACCCGGCATGATCGACGATCCCGGCTCATTCTCTGGCAGGATCAGCTCGCCAAGGCCGGAGCGCGGGCCGGAGCCGAGGAAGCGGATGTCATTGGCGATCTTGTAGCAGCTGCCCGCAATGGTCGCGAGCGCGCCGGACAGGAACACCATGGCGTCATGGGCGGCCAGTGCCTCGAACTTGTTCGGCGCAGTGACAAACGGCAGGCCAGTGATCTCGGCCATGTTGGCAGCGACCGTCTCGCCCCAGCCTTTTTGCGTGTTCAGTCCGGTGCCAACGGCGGTGCCGCCCTGTGCCAGCTCGTAGATGCCGGGCATCGCCGCCTCGACCCGGGCCAGACCCTGACGGATCTGATGGGCGTAGCCGCCGAATTCCTGGCCCAGCGTCAGCGGGGTGGCATCCTGCGTATGGGTGCGGCCAATCTTGATGATATCCTTGAAGGCCTCGGATTTGGCTTCCAGCCCTTCGGCCAGTTTCGTCAGCCCCGGCACCAGCACGTCGCGCACCATCATCGCGGTGGCGATATGCATCGCGGTGGGGAAGGTGTCGTTTGAGGACTGGCCCATGTTGCAGTGATCATTCGGATGCACCGGATCCTTGGAGCCGATGGTGCCGCCGAGGATCTCGATGGCGCGGTTGGCGATCACCTCGTTGGAGTTCATGTTGGACTGGGTGCCGGACCCGGTCTGCCAGACCACCAGCGGGAAGTTGTCATCGAACTTGCCCTCGATCACTTCGCCCGCAGCCTGGATGATGGCATCCGCCAGCGTCGCATCCAGCGCGCCCGATGCCTTGTTGGCCATGGCGCAGGCCTGTTTGATCACCCCCAGCGCGCGCACGATGGCGACGGGCTGTTTTTCCCAGCCAATAGGGAAGTTCATGATCGAGCGCTGGGTCTGAGCGCCCCAGTACTTGTCTGCAGGGACCTCAAGCGGACCGAAGCTGTCGGTTTCGGTGCGGGTATCGGACATAAGTCTCTCTCCGTCTGATGATGACTAAATGTATGCGTTGGTATGCCGTCTACCCCGTGCCGGACCACGAGGCAATTGCGCAGTTTCGCGCAGCATAGCCATTCCGCACCCGAGGTATAGAGGCCAATGCGGGATGAGCCATTGCACCGGGGCAGAAGACCGCTAGATTAGGCTCAGACAATCCGACGTCAGCCCAAACCGAAGGATCCGCCTGTGCTCAGACACCGACCATTGCAGCCATCTTTGGCCATCTCACAGGGCAGGCGCCACTGCACGCCCGAGGCGGCGACGCGGTGTGTATCACGGCTGCAGATGCGTCTTCAGGCCGGGTTTCTGACACTTGCGCTGATCGTGATCTTTGCCGGGCAGGCGCTGGCCGCTGATGTGCGGCCATTCTTTGGCCGCTATCAGGGCTCTCTGGTGGTGCCCAACGCTGACGGCAGCGAGGAACACCGTGATGCCACCGTGCAGATCGGCCCGATCGCCAAAAGCGATGAAGGCTTCTATGTGCAATGGACAACCACCTCGCTGAAGAAGGATGGGCGACGCAAGACCAAGTCCTATAGTGTCGAGTTCCAGCCGACCGAGCGGGACGATATCTTTGCCGCCGCGATGAAACGCAATGTGTTTGGCCATACCGTGCAGCTCGATCCGATGAAGGGCGAACCCTATGTCTGGGGCCGCATCGTGGGCGATACGCTGACGGTTTTCTCGATGTTCATCGGCCCCAATGGCGACTACGAGATGCAGCAATATGACCGGACATTGGCAGAGGGCGGGCTGGATCTGGTCTATTCCTCCCATCGCAACGGGTTGCCGCGCAAGGAGCTGAAAACTTTCCTCGAACGTCACTGACCGCCGCGCCGGATCCGGGGAAATATTTTATTAACAGTCTCTTGTGGCGCAAAGCTAAGGCGTCACGGGCGGCGTCGAACATGCGCGGCTGCCGGGCATGTCAGGGCTGCACCGCACGGGACACAGTCTATCGCGGCCCATTCAGTGGCCCCACAGGAGCGCACCGATGCAAGCACCGGTTCACGAACCTTAGCGGTCAGATGTGAATGAATGGGCGCGTGGAACCGCGTGTTACTTGCGGAAACTGTCCAACGATACTACGTCGGCGGCCTTCTTCGCGTCCGGGTCTTCGTCGACCTCGATCTCGATGCCGTCGTCCAGTTCGGCAATCATCTCTTCGGCGTCGTCGTCATCCTCTGGCGTCTCAAACCTCAGGCCGAACTCAACCGAGGGATCGACAAAGGTCTTGATGGCGTCATAGGGGATATAGAGAGGCTCCGGCGCATCGCCGAAATTCAGCGTGATGGCAAAGCCGTCCTCGCCGACCTCCAGATTGTCGAACCAGTGCTGCATGACCACGGTCATCTCGCCAGGGTAGCGATCCGACAGCCAATCTGCCAGCTCCGCATCAGGGTGCGAGGTGTCGAAGGTGATGAAAAAATGATGATTTCCGGGCAGCCCGTGTTCAGCCACCCCATCCAGTACAGATCGGATCAGACCACGCATGGCCGAATGCATCAGATTTCCATAGTCAATTTCGCGGGACATTCCGATACCCTTAAGTCTCTATTGGTTTCAGAATACGGATTTCTACCGGAAACTAAAGGCCCGCTCGTTAGGGATTCGTAAATAATTTCTGACACTAGCAGGGGAATGCCCGACATTTGCGCTGGGATTGCGTTGCTCAGATGACCTGCGCCAGAAGGATGCCAAGTCCGCCCATCACCGGCAGTATCAGCGCCAGTCGTCCACCGCAGGCCAGCGCCACCACCGGTGCGGCCAGCACCAAAAGCGCAGCGCTGACATTCAGGCTGGCCATGACTGGCATCATCAGGGTGAGCGCGGGCAGTTCCAGAACCGCAATTTCGCGAAACAGCACATGCAGCAGAAACCAGACCGACAGGTTCAGGATGACGCCGACCACGGCAGCGGTGATTGCGCGCAGCGCAGCGCCCAGCCGGGGATGGCTGGCAATCCGCTCCACATGTGGAGCCGCGAGAAAGATCCACAGAAAACAGGGCAGAAAGGTCGCCCAAAGCGCGACCAGCCCGGCCGCAATCGCCATCCATGCCCCGAAGGCCAGCGCACCGGCCAGCATCGCCACAAATTGCGTCACCAGAATCAGCGGCCCCGGTGTGGTTTCCGCCAGCCCCAGCGCATCAATCATCTGGCCGGTATCGATCCACTGGTACTGCCCGACCACCGTCTGCGACATATAGGCCAGAACCGCATAGGCTCCGCCAAAGGTGACAACCGCCAACTTGGCAAAGAACCAGCCGATATCCGCCAGCAGCTGCGGGCCGAACAGGCTCAAAGCAGCCAGCGGCAGCAGCCAGAGCCCGCCCCAGATCAGCAGTGTCGACCAGAACGGCGTTGCGGCCTCGGGCCGGTGACCGATCGGCCCGGCGGGAGAGGGGGGCGCGGGCCGGGCCCCCAGCGCGCCGATCAGCGCAGCTGCCAGAACCACCAGCGGAAACGGCAGCCCGAACAGGAACAGCGCAACAAAGCCAAAAGCCGCCAGCCCATAATCGGTGACACCATGCAGCGCCTTCTTTCCCAGCCGTTGCAGCGCCTGAAGGACAATCGCGACCACCGCTGCCTTGATGCCGAGGAAAGCCGCCTGAACAACAGGTTGGGTGCCAAAGTTCACGTATAGAAAGACCAGGGCGGCGATCACCAGCGCACCCGGCAGGACAAACAACAGCCCTGCAATCAGCCCGCCGATGCCACCACGCAGCCGCCAGCCGGCGTAGGTGGCCAGCTGCATCGCTTCCGGTCCCGGCAACATCATGCAGAACGACAGCGCACGCAGAAATCCGGCCTCGCTCAGCCAGGGGCGATCCTCGACCAGCTCCTTGTGCATCAATGCAATCTGCGCCGCAGGCCCGCCAAAGGACAGCAGCCCAATGCGGCCAAACACCCGGATCAGATCCGCCATCGCGATCTGGGGGGGGACTGGGCTAATCTCGGGGTCTGCGGACATGTCGGTCATAGGCGCACCATTGGCTGGACGCTGACCTTGTAGCATTCTGCGCGACCAGTGCCAGTGGCCGCGGACCGTGGAAAGGCCGAAAACCGGAGAGGTTACAGAAACTTCACAGTGCCGCCTGCGGCTGCCTGGTCAGGTGTCATCCATCCAGGTCAGCCGCTCACCGGTCATGCAGATCGGCAGACAGTCCTGTGGCAGCTGGCCGAGCTGCTCGAACATGGTCATATAGTCGAAGTTGGACAGGAATTCCCGGATCTGACCATCCTGCATCCGCACAATCAGCTGGCCGTAGTAGTCCAGTTTGTCATCCGAACTGCGGCCATAGCACCGTACGTGGACCCGGATCGCGCAATAGTCGCCGTCATCCAGCGCATGGGTCAGGGTCAGGTCAAGATCCTCCATGAGATTGTGCAGCGTGCCGACAATTTCGCGGTAGTCCGCGGCAATTGCGATTGCGCCATGCAGAGGGCCGTTTACCTCAAGCTCAGGATGAAACATCGGCTCAATCTGGTCGAGGTCCAGACCGACCCAGACATCGTAAAACCATCGAAAGAGCCGTTCACTGTTTTTCATTTATTCCCTAAGGGTCAGAAACTGACGCCGGTTGAAGCATCGGGGTTGCGCAGGCAGCCTTATTCAGGGTTGCAGCATTGGTCGAAACAACGCCTGACGCGGGACTGGACCGTCGTCAGACATGAGACTGAAGCACAAGTGTTAACAACAATTCAATGGGCATTCGCTCCGGTTGGCGCTGCCCGCAGTCGAGTTTGATCGCCTCTGGTGCCTCCCGCATCTGCGCTGGTGTATCGACCTTCGGCGTGGCCCCGGATGTGGCGTCAGGGGGCGCCTGTGGTACCGAGATGCCTGCATTGTGAGAAACAGATATTGCGGTAGGGCCGAGGCCAAGATCGAAGTCTGGAGTAGGCGAGGAGGAAGTGCAGGTTTCTGTTGCCAGGTACCTGCGAACCCCGCCTTACGCGGCTAGGCGCAAGGACTTAGTTTCGGCGACATTAACAGCTTACGCTGCTACTGCCATTGCCGGAGCACGATTGTCATTTGCAATTGTACAAGTTTCGCCGATAACGGTGGCAGACAGCCGAGACAAAGCTAACCCCTTTAGACGTTCGTCGATCCTGTTTCGACCCCATGATCCCCAAATGAAGGATGTTTGGTGGAGTCGCCGGGTACCGCCCCCGGGTCCGATCCGCTTATTACGAGCGCGTTTATGTCCATAGTTCCCGAAGGAACACCCTGAATATAGGCCGTGCCGATACGGAGTTAAAGGGGAAATGACACATAAAATACGTCCCGGCGGGAGCGGCTGCACCACGACGCCGGGGCGGTGGTTTAGCCATGGTCGCCCCTGGTCGCTTCGGCAGCCCGCCGGGCAAAGACCGCAGCGGCCAGCGTGCGGGTCTCGTCCTCCAATGCGGTCAGCCCGGCAGTGGCGGCGGCCTCGTCGCGCCCCTCCAGCGCATCGGCAATGGCGCCATGCAGTGCCACCATCCGGGCGCGGTCGCGCGCGGTAAAGGTGATCATGTTCATCAGCGGCTGCATCGCCTCGACCGCTCCGGCCAGCTGGTAGGACAACACCGGATTGCCCGCCGCATCGACCAGCGCCCGGTGAAAGGCCACATCCGAGGCGCAGAACGCCTCATCCGTCAGCCCGGGCTGCCCCTGACGAAAGATCTCGGCGCGCATGGTCGCCAGCTGATCCGCCGTCCGACGTGCCGCCGCCAGCGGCGCGCAGGCCCGTTCCAGCGCATAGCGCGCCTCGCAGGCAGTGTCGAAACTGACAGCATTCATACTCAGCAGCAGCGTCGATGTGGTCACCTGCTGGGCGTAGGCATCCTCAAAACTCAGCCGGTTGACAAAGGCGCCGCCGGTGGCGCCGCGCTGGGTGCGGATCAGCGCCTGCGCGGCCAGCCGCTTCAGGGCTTCGCGGACTGTTGGCCGGGACACCTGAAACTGCTCGGCCAGTTCGGCCTCCGAGGGCAGGCGCTGGTCCACAGGCAGGGCGCCGCTGATGATCGCATCGCGGATGGCTTCGGCAATCTGCGCCGACAGATCGGCGGCGCTACGGGGGTTCAGCTTCATGTCGGTGCCCTGTGTGGTGCCCTGTGTGGTGGCCAGTGTCTTGGCCTGTGTGATGATCTCTGTGATGACCTGTGGCGCAGCACGCGTCTCGGCAGAAATCATTTGTCAGACATTTAAAAGTCTGACATTTGATTGGCAAGAGTTGAGTCGCCCACCATCGCCGTTTCGGCTGCACGGCGGGTCCGCGCTCCTGGCGCGTCAGGTTGAATTCAGAGGAGGACCCATCATGTTCAACGCATTGGTTGTGACCAAGGACGAAGACAGCGGCGAGACATCCGCCGCCGTGCAAACGCTCAGCCTCGAGCAGCTGCCGGATGCCGAGGTGACCGTGGCAGTGGACTACTCAACCGTGAACTACAAGGATGGCCTCTGTCTTGGTCCGGGCGGCGGACTGGTGCGCAAATATCCGCATGTGCCGGGCATTGATTTTGCAGGCACGGTCGAGACCTCCAGCGATGAGCGTTACAAACCCGGCGACAAGGTTGTGCTGACCGGCTGGCGCGTCGGCGAAGCCCATTGGGGCGGCTATGCGCAAAAGGCCCGCGTGCGCGCCGATTGGCTGGTGCCCTTGCCGGATGGGATCGACACGCGCCAGGCCATGGCTGTTGGCACAGCGGGTTTTACCGCAATGCTGGCCGTCATGGCGCTTGAGGATCACGGGCTGACACCGGGCCACGGCCCGGTGCTGGTGACCGGCGCTGCGGGTGGCGTGGGGTCGGTGGCAACCGCGATCCTCTCCAACCTCGGCTATGAGGTTGCGGCGGTCACCGGGCGCCCTGAGACATCCGACTATCTCACCGCCCTTGGCGCCACCCAGATCGTGCCGCGCGAAGAGCTGAACGAGACGGTAAAGCGCCCGCTCGAAAGCGAGAACTGGGCGGGCTGCATTGATGCGGTCGGTGGTGCGATGCTGGCGCGGGTTCTGGGCCAGATGAAGTATGGGGCCTCGGTGGCGGCGGTTGGCCTTGCAGGCGGGGCCGGTCTGCCCGCCACGGTGATCCCGTTTCTGTTGCGCGGCGTCAACCTTCTGGGCATCGACAGCGTGATGCAGCCTTATGACAACCGCCTGCGGGCCTGGCAGCGCATCGCCACCGATCTGCCGATGGATAAGCTGGAGGCGATGGTGCAGCCGGCCACCCTGTCCGACCTGCCACAGCTGGGCGCCGATATCCTGAAAGGGCAGGTGAAGGGCCGCGTTGTCGTTGATGTGAACGGCTGACACGGCCTCTGCTGACGGGGCTGCTCGCCTGAAGGTCGACAGATCAGAGTTTGATCGGGCAATGATCACAGGGAAACCTGTCAGAACGCGCAGCCAGCCTGCGCGTTCTTTGCGCGTCCGTGGGGCCAGCCGGTCAATCCCCGCGTCATAGACCCGGCAACCGGGCGCATGTCGCGCAGCGATTGCACCGCTGTCACGCAGATCGCCCCACAAGACGCGACATTTGCATGGTTTTCTGCTAGGCTGGTGATCTGTCCATGGCCACGCCAGCCGCTGCCTGACCGCAGCGCGTGACTGGGCTGACGCGGATCTATTGGCGATCGTTGTCGGCATGAGCGCTGTGATGATCGCGCCCGACCGCCTGCTCAACGGGCGCCGGTCATGGAGAGGCACCCGTGCGGGGGCTGCATTTTTTTCGCGATCGGCGGGAACCTGCGCAGCGCGCGACGGTTGAGACACTGGACGTTCACATAAGACAGAACAGGGACACCCATGACAGACGAAACGGCCAATCAGGGCATACCCGCCCCCGACGGTGAGGCCGCCGTCATCGACACCGAATATGAAATCGGACAGGACAATCTGGAAGGATCCGTGGGACCGATTGGATTTGACATCCACAACCCGGTTTTCATGGTCTCCGGCATCAGCATCATGCTGTTTGTGTTCTACGCGCTGGTTCTGCCGGAACAGGCGGCTACCTTCTTTGGCTGGCTGCGCCCCGCCGTGACCAGCTCGTTCGACTGGTTCTTCCTCAGCGCGGGCAACATCTTCGTGCTGTTCTGTTTCTTCCTGATCGTCTCGCCCTGGGGCAAGGTGCGCCTTGGCGGGGCCGACGCGGCACCCGATTATACCTACATCGGCTGGTTTGCGATGCTGTTTGCGGCCGGCATGGGCATCGGCCTGATGTTCTACGGCGTCAGCGAACCGATGAGCCATTATTCCACCGCCTTTGGTGGTGTGAGCATGGGTGAAAATGGCGCCCGCACCGACTGGGCGCCGCTGGGCGGCGCGGCCGGGGACAGCACCGAAGCCGTGCGTCTGGGCATGGCGGCGACGATCTATCACTGGGGCCTGCACCCTTGGGCGATCTACGCGATTGTTGCCCTGTCGCTGGCGCTGTTCTCCTTCAACAAGGGGCTGCCACTCACCATCCGCTCGGCCTTCTACCCGATCTTCGGCGAGCGGGTCTGGGGCTGGACCGGCCATATCATCGACATTCTGGCGGTTTTCGCCACGCTCTTTGGCCTTGCAACCTCGCTGGGTTTTGGCGCGACACAGGCCAATGCGGGCCTGAACGAGCTGTTCGGTGTGCCGGTTGGCTCAACCACCGAGGTGCTGCTGATCTCCGCCATCACCGCGGTTGCGCTGATCTCGGTTGTGCGCGGTCTTGATGGCGGTGTGAAAGTTCTGAGCGAAATCAACATGGGGCTGGCCTTCCTGCTGTTGATCTTCGTGCTTCTGGTCGGGCCAACGCTGCTGATCATCACCGGCTTTTTCGACAGTCTGGTGGCCTATGTGCAGTATCTGCCGGCGCTCTCCATGCCCTTCGGCCGCGAGGATGCCAACTACAGCCAGGGCTGGACCGCCTTTTACTGGGCGTGGTGGATCAGCTGGTCGCCGTTTGTCGGCATGTTCATCGCCCGCGTCAGCCGGGGTCGCACCGTGCGCGAGTTCATCATCTGCGTTCTGCTGATCCCCAGCCTGGTCTGCGTCCTGTGGATGAGCGTCTTTGGCGGCACCGCCATTCATCAGGTGGTGGCTGATGGCTATACCGGCGCGCAGGATGCCGCACTTGAGCTGAAGCTGTTCAAGATGCTGGATCAGTTGCCGCTGGCCTCGATCACCTCCTTTGTCGGCATCCTTCTGGTGATCGTGTTCTTTGTCACCTCTTCGGATTCCGGCTCGCTGGTGATCGACACCATCACCGCAGGCGGCAAGGTCGACGCGCCGCTGCCGCAACGGGTCTTCTGGTGCGTGTTCGAAGGTGCGGTTGCGATCGTGCTGCTGCTCGGCGGTGGTCTTGTGGCCCTGCAGGCGATGGTGATCTCCACCGGCTTGCCGTTCACCATCGTGCTGCTGCTGATGTGCTGGGCGATCCTGCGCGGATTGCAGACCGAGGCGCGCTGATCCCGCGCCGCCATCCCGGACCAGAAACGCCCAGAAACGCCCCGAAACGCCCCGGAGAACTCCGGGGCGTTTGCCGTTCAACTCTTGGCCTCATAGAAGCCGACCGAATTGCCGTCGGGGTCTTTGGCGTAGAAGAACTGCCCGTCGGGCAGCGGCACCGCCTCTGACACCACCTGCCCACCGGCGTCGGTCACCCGCGTCATCACATCGGCCAGCGCACCTTCGGCGGCCAGATGCAGGGTCGGGCCAACACCATCCGGGGCCGGGGTGCCGGGATAGATGCTCAGCGCGACCCCGGTTGCCGGGTCCTTGGGGCGAAACAGCAGCATCGGGTTGGGGCCATCGCTGACCAGTTCCAGCGCGGCGCCGGTCACATGCTCGTAGAACTTGCGCGCGCCGTCCATGTCGGTGACGGGGATTTCTCCCCAGACCAGAAAATCCTTGGGCGTATAGGCCATCATCTGCATCCTTTCGTGTTGATGTATCCCCTAGCTACCCGCCACTGTTGACAGAAAATGACATCAGGTCAGCGGTGGCCGCAGTCTCTCCGCGCTTGACCTTGCGCATCATCGCCGTCACTTCTTCTGAGACAGAAAGAGGAGAGACCATGGCCCTTGATATCGACTTTGTCCGCAGCCAGTTTCCGGCCTTTGCAGCGCCCAACCTGCAAGGTCAGGCCTTTTTCGAGAACGCCGGTGGCTCTTATACCTGTCAGCAGGTGATCAACCGGCTCACCCGTTTTTATACCGAACGCAAAGTGCAGCCCTATGCCCCCTATGAGGCCTCGACGCTGGCGGGCGACGAGATGGACGAGGCGCGGCACCGGCTTTCCGGCATCCTCGGGGTGGCACGGGATGAGCTGAGCTTTGGCCCCTCGACCACCCAGAATACCTATGTGCTGGCGCAGGCCTTTCGCCAGTTCCTGTCTCCGGGGGAGGCGATCATCGTCACCAATCAGGATCACGAGGCCAACAGCGGCCCGTGGCGGCGCCTTGCGGATGCCGGGATCGAGGTGCGCGAATGGCAGATCGACCCGCAAACCGGCCATCTGAACCCCGCAGATCTGGAAAATCTTCTGGACGAAAACGTCCGGCTGGTCTGTTTTCCGCATTGTTCCAACGTGGTCGGGGAGCTGAACCCGGTCACCGAAATCACCGCTCTGGCCCATGCGGCCGGCGCCTTTGTCTGCGTCGATGGTGTCTCTTACGCGCCCCATGGCCTGCCCAATGTCGGCGAGCTGGGGCCGGATATCTATCTGTTCTCCGCCTATAAGACCTACGGGCCGCATCAGGGGCTGATGGTGATCCGCCGCGCCCTGGGGGAGCTGCTGCCCAATCAGGGACATTTCTTCAACGGTGACACGCTCTACAAACGCTTCACTCCGGCGGGGCCGGACCACGCTCAGGTCGCCGCCTGCGCGGGCATGGCCGACTACATCGCCGCGCTGGCCCATCATCACGGCGGCCCGTTGACCGAAGGCGCGGCACAGGGGGCCTTTGTCCACGATCTGATGCGCGCCCATGAGGTGGAGCTGCTGCAACCGCTGCTCGATATGGTGAAGGACCGCAATGATCTGCGCCTGATCGGCCCCTCTGATGCCGACAGACGCGCGCCCACTGTGGCACTGGCGCTGGATCGCCCCGCCGAAGCCGTAGCCGGTGAACTGGCCGAACATGGCATCATGGCGGGGGGCGGTGATTTCTACGCCCTGCGTGCCCTGAACGCGATGGGTGTCTCCACCGGTGACGGCGTGCTGCGGCTCAGTTTTACGCATTACACCTCGAAAAAAGAGATGACACAGTTGATCGAGGCCCTAGATCGCGTGTTGTGAAAACCGCAGCGATACAGGGACCTTGATCTTTCATGACTGACCATACCCCGCGACAGGCGCCGGTGATCTGGTGGCTGCGCCGAGACCTGCGGCTCGCCGACAACCCCGCCCTTGAGGCGGCCGTCGCCCGGGGCACCCCGGTGATCCCGCTCTTTGTCTTTGACACGCTGGATGAACATCTGGGCGCTGCGCCAAAGTTCCGGCTGGGGCTGGGGCTTGCCCATCTGGCCAAGGTGCTGGAGCAGCGCGGCAGCCGCCTGATCCTGCGGCGTGGTCCGGCAGCCGAGGTGCTGGCGCAGGTGATCGCGGAGACCGGGGCAGGGGCGGTGCATTGGAGCCGCGCCTATGATCCCGACGCCATCGCCCGCGACACCACCATCAAGGAACAGCTGAATGGGCAGGGCGTTGCGGCGCAGTCTTTTGGTGGTCATCTGCTGTTTGAACCCTGGACCGTCGAGACCAAGACCGGCGGCATGTACCGGGTCTATTCGCCCTACTGGAAATCCGTGCGCGACCGCGATGTCGCGGATCTGATCGCCGCCCCATCCCGAATACCCGCGCCGGAGCAATGGCCCGCCTCTGATGATCTGGACGGCTGGAAACTCGCCGCTGATATGCGGCGCGGCGCTGACATCGTGGCGCAATATTGCCGGGTCGGGGAAGATGCCGCGCAGGAGCGGCTGGCGGAATTCCTCGACTCCCGCGTGGCCGACTACAAACAGGACCGAGACTTTCCCGCGGTGGATGCCACGTCCGGCCTGTCTGAAAACCTCGCCTGGGGAGAAATCAGCCCGCGCCGCATGTGGCATCACGGGCTGGAGGCACGTCGCGCAGGCAAATCCGGCGCTGAGCATTTTCTCAAGGAAATCGTCTGGCGCGAGTTCGCCTACCACCTGATGTTCCACACTCCGCATATCCTGACCCGCAACTGGCGCCCCGAATGGGAAAGCTTCCGCTGGTCCGAGCAGGACGACGACCGGGTCGAGGCCTGGCGGCGTGGTCAGACCGGTTACAATTTCGTCGATGCCGCCATGCGCGAACTCTATGTGACCGGCAAGATGCACAATCGCGCCCGGATGATCGTGGCCAGTTTCCTGACCAAACATATGCTCACCCACTGGCGCATCGGTCAGAAATGGTTCGAGGAGTGTCTGGTGGACTGGGATCCGGCCTCCAACGCCATGGGCTGGCAGTGGGTGGCCGGCTCCGGCCCCGATGCCTCGCCTTTTTTTCGGATATTCAACCCCGACGGCCAGCTGGAGAAATTCGACCCCAAGGGCCGCTACCAATCCGCGTGGATCGCCGAAGGTCAGGACAGCCCGCCGCAGACGGCGCTGGATTTCTACCGCGCGACACCTCTGTCCTGGGAGCTGTCGCCTCAGGACAGACGCGCCAGCCCCTTCGTTGATCTGAAAGAGGGTCGCGCCCGCGCGCTTGAGGTCTATGGCCAGCGCGAGCTGCCCGAGGACTGATAGATCCCTTGCCAGAAGCGCCTGATTTGGCCTAGCCTTTTCTCTGGACAGGGGCCGTGAACCCACCGGACCCGTCTAGGGGAGGAGAGAATGGCGCTCACACAGACCGAAGGACAGGCCAATCTGCCGCGCTATTTCGCGGCGATCTTTGACCAGTTGCAGGCGCTAGAGGTGGGGCAGCTGGACATCCATCTGCCAGACGGCCGGGTGTTCCGTGTCACTGGCGACCGCCCCGGTCCGGTGGCCGATCTGCGCATTCACAACCCCGATTGTTTCGCCCGGCTGATCCGCGAGGGGGATCTGGGGTTCTCTGATGCCTATCTTGATGGCTGGTGGAGCACATCCGATCTTCAGGCCTTCATGGATCTGGTGCATCTGGGGTCTGAAACCGTCTATGATGGCTTTCCGGGACGCGGGCTGATCCGCGCCTATGAACAGTTCCGCTTCTGGCTGCAACGCAATCACCGCGCGCAGGCCAAGGCGAATATCTCCTATCACTATGACCTCGGTAACGCCTTCTATGGGCTGTGGCTTGATGACACGATGACCTATTCCAGCGCCCTGTTCAAAACCGGGCAGGAAAGCCTGGAGGCGGCGCAGACCGCCAAATATGCCTCAATGGTCGACCAGATGGGCGTGCAGGCCGGCGATCACGTGCTGGAGGTCGGCTGCGGCTGGGGCGGGTTTGCCGAATATGCAGCCCGCGAACGCGGCCTGCGGGTCACGGGCCTGACCATCAGCGAAGAACAGTTGAAATACGCCCGCGAGCGCATTGAAAAGGCGGGGCTTTCCGACAGGGTCGAGCTCAGGATGCAGGACTATCGCGACTGCAAAGGCACCTTCGATGGCATTGCCTCTATCGAGATGTTCGAGGCGGTGGGCGAAAAATACTGGCCCGCCTATTTCAGGATGATCCACGACCGGCTGCGCCCCGGCGGTCAGGCCACCTTGCAGATCATCACCGTCGCCGACCGGCGCTGGACGGTCTACAAACGCGGCGTTGATTTCATCCAGAAACACATCTTTCCCGGCGGGATGCTCCCTGCACCCGGGATCTTGCGCCAGCAGGTTGAAAATGCCGGGCTAAAGGTCATGAAATCGCTCGAATTCGGTGATAGCTACGATCAGACGCTGCGGCGTTGGCACACCACCTTTAACAGTCGCTGGGATGAGATTGCGGCCATGGGATTTGATGATCGGTTCAAAAAGATGTGGAATTTCTACCTCACCTCCTGCGCCGCCGCGTTTAAGGCGCAAACCTGCGACGTGACCCAGATCACGCTGGCCCACCGCTGAACGAAAGCCCGGATCATGCCCACAGCCGCCCGTCTTATCGCCGCCGTCAGCATGGCGCTTGTCGCGATTGCCGCCTCTTTCCTGATCATGCCACTGATGCCCGAGGGCACCGATTTCGGCTATTTCGTGCCGCTCAACGCCGCGCTTGGCGCGCTGATCGGCTGGGTCTGGGTCGGCCGCCATGTCGGTCGCGGCGTGGTCAATGCGATCAACAACGGCGTCACCGGTGTGGCCCTGCTGGTGCTCTGGGGGCTGTTTCTGCAAGGCGCCTGGGAAATGTTTCGCCTCGCCATGCGCAACCGCTATGACGGCCCGTTTGAGGCGCTTTCGGCGATTTTTGTCATCGGTTTGGATTTCTTTTTCTTGATGGCGGTGCCACATGTGTTGCTGGCGCTGGTGATCGGCGGCATCTTCAGCGGTCTGGTGACCGAGAATGCCGCAAGACGCTGGCGCTGAGATAACAGAATTCCAACAGGATACAGACCGTGGTTGATCTTTTTGTCTATGGCACGCTGCGCCATATGCCGCTGCTTGAACTGGTGTTGGGGCGGTCAGGTGCCGCGCTGGATGTCACCCCTGCACATCTGCCCGATCACGGTGCCTTTGCGGTGGTGGATCAGCCTTTCCCGGCGATAGAGGCCCGCGTCGGCCACCGCGCACCGGGGCTGCTGCTGCGCGGTCTCATCCCGGACGATATGGCGGCGCTGAATTTCTACGAAGGCGGGTTCGACTATACGCTGCGCCCTGTCACGGTCGCGCTGGACGCAGGCGGCAGCGCCCCGGCGGAGGTCTATTTCCCGGAGCCGGGCCTGTGGCAGACCGGGGCGGCCTGGGATCTGGGCGACTGGCAGCAGAAATGGGGCGCCTTGTCCCTGCGCGCGGCAGAGGAGGTCATGGCCTATCGCGGTCGCCTGACCGCCGCCGAGGTGGCCGAGCGGTTCCGCCCGATCCGCATCCGCGCCGCCGCCTGGCTCGCGGCGCAGAACCGCCCCGGCGATCCCGATCACGATCTGGCCCGCGACGTCGTCGTCCACCAGCATAAACGCGCCTATCTCAACTTCTTCGCGATGGAGGAGATGGACCTGCAGTTCCGCCGCTATGACGGCAGCCTCAGCCCGGTGATCAACCGGGGCGTCGCGCTGGTGGGGCAGGCGGCGGTGGTGCTGCCCTATGATCGCCGCCGCGACGCGGTTTTGCTGATCGAACAGTTCCGCGCCGCCACCTATATCGCGGGCAACCAGCGCCCCTGGATGTGGGAGCCGGTGGCCGGGCTGATCGACCCCGGCGAAACCCCCGAACAGGCCGCCCGCCGCGAGGCGATGGAGGAGGCGGGGCTGAAGATCGACCAGCTGGAAACCGTCGCCCAGGTCTACCCCTCCAGCGGCGCCTCAGGCGAATTTCTGCATATTTTTGTGGGTCTCTGCGACTTTGACGAGATCGCCGGCGGCGGCGGACTGGAGAGCGAGGGCGAAGATATCCGCAGCCAGATCCTGCCCTATGAGGCGCTGATACAGGGCGTAGATGACCAGACCTATCAGGACATGCCACTGGTCACCGCCGCCCTCTGGCTGTCACGCCATCGTGAGCGCTTGCGGCAGGGCTGACCCCGCCAACCGCGCGGCGCGCCGCTATCTCGGCTTGTGGTTGTCCAATGCCTTGGCTACACCTCAACTGGAATGATCGAAAGGGATACCATGCGCATTGCACATGATCTGGCCGACGCGATCGGCCACACGCCTCTGATCCGCCTGAACCGCGTCAGCGATGAAACCGGATGTGAGATTCTGGGAAAGGCCGAGTTCATGAACCCCGGCCAGTCGGTCAAGGACCGCGCCGCACTCTATATCATCAAGGACGCCATCGCGCGCGGTGATCTGAAGCCGGGCGGCACCATCGTCGAGGGCACTGCCGGTAACACCGGGATCGGCCTGGCGCTGGTTGGCGCGTCGATGGGCTTCAAAACGGTGATCGTGATCCCCGAAACCCAGTCCGAAGAGAAAAAGGACATGTTGCGACTGGCCGGCGCCCAGCTGGTGCAGGTCCCCGCAGCGCCTTATCGCAATCCCAACAACTTTGTCCGCTATTCGGAACGTCTGGCCAAGGAACTGGCCAAGACCGAACCCAATGGCGCGATCTGGGCCAATCAGTTCGACAATGTCGCCAACCGGCAGGCCCATATCGAAACCACCGCACCCGAGATCTGGGAGCAGACCGACGGCAAGGTGGACGGCTTTGTCTGCGCGGTCGGTTCTGGCGGCACGCTGGCAGGTGTGGCCGATGTGCTCCAGCCCAAGGGCGTGAAAATCGGCCTTGCCGATCCGATGGGCGCGGCGCTTTATTCCTACTACACCACCGGTGAAATCGTGACCGAAGGCGGCTCCATCGCAGAAGGCATCGGCCAGGTGCGCATCACCAAGAACCTTGAAGGGTTCAAACCGGATTTCTGCTACCAGATCGAGGATCGCGACGCGCTGCCCTATGTCTTCGACCTCCTGCACGAAGAGGGTCTGGTGCTGGGCGGCTCCTCGGCGATCAATATCGCCGGTGCCGTGCGCATGGCCAAGGACATGGGACCGGGCAAAACCATCGTCACCGTGCTCTGTGACTACGGGACGCGCTACCAGTCGAAACTGTTCAACCCCGACTTCCTGCGTGAAAAGAACCTGCCGGTGCCGGATTGGATGACTCACACCCCGGCCTCTATCCCCGGCGTGTTCGAGGACGTATGATCGCCCTCATGCGTGGTTTTGTGAAATGTCTGGCCGGGCTGGTTCTTCTGATCAGCCTGGCCTTTCCCGCTCTGGCCCAGCTCGATGCGCGTTCGAAATCCTATTACGAGGATTGGCTGCGCACCGCGAACAGGGCCGAAAACGTCATTGATGCCAGCCGCGCCTCCAATATCGCCTTGGAACAGCTGCGCAGCGAGCTGGCCGAATTCCGGCAGACCTTCCAGACCAAGCGTGGGGAAAACGGCGAGCGTATCCAGACCCTTCAGGGCCAGCTGGACGCGCTTGGCGCCCCACCGGGCGAGGGCGAGGAAGAGCCCGAAGACATCGCCCAGCTGCGCGACGCGCTGACCCAGCAGCTCAATGAGCTGCGGGTGCCGCGCATCGTCGCCGAAGAGGCCTACAGCCGCGCCGACGGCCTGATCAACGAGATCGACAAGATTGTCCGCGAACGGCTGACCAAACGACTGTTTGAACGCGGCACCTCGCCGCTCAACCCCGAACATTGGCCCGGCGCGCTGCGGGATCTGGTCCACGCCAGCCGCGCCGTGGGCAATGAAACCCTGTCGCAGCTGCGCAATGACACCACCAGCGAACGCATCAGCGGCGATCTGGTGGGCATTCTTGTGCTGGTGCTGATCGGTATGCTGCTGATCCTGCGCGGGCGCCCATGGGCGCATCTGGCGGGTGATTACCTGCGGCGCTACGGCGCGCGGGGCACCGGCGTCTGGACCTTTGTCGTCTCGCTGCTACAGGTGCTGCTGCCGCTGATCGGTGTTATCTTTCTGGTCGCAGCGGTCGATCTTTCGGGCATTCTTGGGGTGCGCGGCAGCATCTTCCTCGAATCCGTGCCGGCCTGGGCCTTTATCATGCTGTCGTTCCACTGGCTGGGCGAGCAGCTCTATACCAATCAGATCGAGAATGATCTGCTGCCCGTACAGGAGGGCAATCAGGCCGAGACCCGCTTTCTGATCGACATGATGGCGGTGATCCTGGTGCTGCAGGATGTCTTTGCCACCATCGAGCGGATCCAGAACATCCCGGACAGCAGTTCCGCGGTCTATGCCTTTCCGCTGATCAGCTGTGCTGCGCTGATCCTGCTGCGTCTGCACCGCATCGGGGCCAAGCAGCGTCAGGCACAGAGCGAGGAGGAGCCCGAGGAAGGCGCCATCGCCGCCGGGGCCAATCGCATCATCGCGGTGGTGCGCCGGGCGATCTACCTTCTCGGCTTTGCCGGGCCGCTGCTGGCTGCGGTCGGCTATCTCAACGCGGCCGAGGCGGTGATCTACCCGGCCATGCTGACGCTGGCGATGCTGGCGGGCCTGTTTGTCCTGCAACGGTTCTTTGCCGATCTCTACGGCTTTGTCACCGGCAAGGGTAGCGCCGCCCGCGACTCGCTCTTCACGGCGCTGATCGGCTTTGCACTGGCGCTGGTGGCGCTGCCGATGCTGGCGCTGATCTGGGGCGCGCGCGTTGCGGATCTGACGGAGCTGTGGTCGAACTTCCTCGAGGGCTTCCAGATTGGCGACACCCGTATTTCGCCCACCGCCTTTCTGACCTTTGTGACCATCTTTGCCGTCGGCTACGGTCTGACCCGGCTGGTGCAGGGCAGCCTGCGCAACGCGCTGCTGCCCAAGACCCGCATTGATGTCGGCGGCCAGAATGCCATCGTCTCCGGCATGGGCTATGTCGGGATTTTTCTGGCCGCTCTGGTGGCGATTTCGATGGCCGGTCTGGATCTGTCGTCGCTCGCCATTGTCGCCGGTGCGCTCTCTGTGGGCATCGGCTTTGGTCTGCAAACCATCGTGTCGAACTTTGTCTCCGGCATCATCCTTCTGGTCGAGCGCCCGGTGTCCAAGGGCGACTGGATCGAGGTTGGCGGCCTGATGGGCTATGTGCGCGATATCTCCGTGCGCTCCACCCGGATCGAGACCTTCGACCGCACCGATGTGATTGTTCCGAATTCGGACCTGATCACCGGCACCGTCACCAATTACACCCGCGGCAATACCGTGGGCCGGGTGATCGTGCCTGTCGGGGTCAGCTACGGCACCGACCCGCGCAAGGTCGAGGCCATCCTGATTGAGGTCGCCAAGGCACATCCGATGGTGTTGATGAACCCGCCGCCATCGGTGGTGTTTCAGGGCTTTGGGGCGGACAGTCTCAACTTTGAGATCCGCGCGATCCTGCGCGATGTGAACTGGGTCCTGTCGGTGAAATCCGACATGAACTACGACATCGCCCGCCGCTTCGACGAGGCCGGGATCGAGATCCCCTTCGCCCAGCGCGATATCTGGATCCGCAACCCCGAGGCGCTGGCCGGGGCGGCGGCGGCGGCCGCGGCGCCTGAAGCTGCGCCCGACTCTGGCCCCGACTCTGGCCCCGGATCTGTTCAGGACAGCGCGGCCCGGCCATCACCGGCTGCGGCAGCGGCGCCCGCCAGCAAACGCCCCGAAACCCCGGATCTGGAGGACCTCTCCAACCGGGACGATGCAGCCGACAGCGGCGATGAAGACGGAGACGGCGATCGATGACCGAGCAATTGTTCCTGACGGATGCCTATGCACAACAGGCCCCGGCGCAGATCATTGACCACACAACCGAAGGCGGGCTGGTGCTGAACCAATCCGTCTTTTACGCAACCGGGGGCGGGCAACCGGGCGATACCGGTCATCTCAGCTGGTCCGATGGGGCAGGGGCGCACCGCCTGACGATCACTAATACGGTAAAGGGGGAGGCGGGCGCCATTGTCCTGCTGCCGGAACCTGACCAGCCGCTGCCCAGCGTCGGGCAGGAGGTGACGCAGACCCTCGACTGGGACCGCCGCCTTGGCCATATGCGCATCCATACCGCGCTGCATCTCCTCTCGGTGGTGATTCCCCTGCCGGTCTCCGGCGGTTCCATCGGCGCCGACAAGGGGCGGCTTGATTTCAACATGCCCGAGGCGCCGGAGGACAAACAGGCGCTGGAGGATGCGCTCAACGCCCTCATCAGCCGCGATCTGGAGGTCAGCGAGCGCTGGATCACCGAGGAGGAGCTGGATGCAAACCCCGATCTGGTGAAAACCATGTCGGTGGCGCCGCCCCGTGGCAATGGCCGCATTCGGCTGGTGCGGATCGGCACGACGCAGGAGCAGATCGACCTGCAACCCTGCGGCGGCACCCATGTACGCAGCACCGCTGAAATTGGTCCTATCCGCCTTGGAAAGGTTGAAAAAAAGGGCAAGCAGAACCGCCGTGTCTACCTGCATCTGGGGGCTTGAGCGCGGGCTGCAAATAAGTTTCTGCAAGAGTGAATTTTTTCCTGTTTTCGCTCTTGCAATTGCTTCCGTGATCCGTCAAAAGTCCGCCCAACGGAGAGGTGGCCGAGTGGTCGAAGGCGCACGCCTGGAAAGTGTGTAGGCGGGGAACCGTCTCCAGGGTTCGAATCCCTGTCTCTCCGCCATAACATCTAGACCAAGATGGTTTTATGACAGCCGCCACAGCATGTGGTGGCTTTTTGCGTTTCAGACCTTGCCCCCGTGATCCATCAGCCACCTGTCAGATCGTGGCGACCGCGGCTTGATCGACAAAATGATAGACGTCTATCAGAAAATGATATACGTCTGTCAAAACTGCCGGAAACAGATGGGCTGCAAGGATGGGAAAACCAACCCTACATGATGTCGCTGCCGCGGCCGGGGTCAGCTACGCCACGGCGGACCGGGTGCTGAACAATCGCGGCGGGGTGGCGAAAAAATCGCAGGACCGGGTGCGCGCCGCCATTGCCGAGCTGGGCTATCAGCGCGATATCACCGCCGCCAATCTGTCACGCCGTCGCCGCTACCGGTTTGCCTTTCTGCTGCCGATGGCGGGCGAGGGCTTCTTTGCCCGGCTGCATGAGCATCTCAAAAGCGAACAGACCCGCCGCGCGCAGGCGCGCCAGCAGATCACCATCACCCATGTGCCTGCCTTTGATGCGGCGGCGCTGGTGCGGGCGATCGAAAACTGCGCCGCCGAGGATTACGACGGTCTCTGCCTTGTGGCGGTGGAGGATCCGCAGGTTGAGGCCGCGCTGACCAGCCTGCGGGCCAGGGGTGTTGCCGTGGTCACACTGGTCGCCGACAGCCCGGAAACCACGCGGGATGCCTATGTGGGGATCGACAACCGGACCGCAGGTCGCACCGCAGGCGACCTGATGGTGCTGGCCCATCGCGGAGCGGCCTCCGAAGGGCGGGGCCGGATCCTTCCCATCACCGGCAGTCTCAGCGCCCGCGATCATGCCGACCGCTACGCCGGGTTCTGCGATGTGGTCTCGCCCGGTCTGCCGGTGCTGCCACCGCTGGAGACAGGCGACGACCCCGATGTGCTGGAACAGGCGCTGCGCCGCGCGCTTGATGCAAACCCCGACATTACCGGGGTCTACAATCTGGGTGCCGGCATTCCGGGGCTGGTCGCGGCCCTGTCGGCGACGGAACGGCCGCACCCTCCGGTGGTGATCAGCCACGAACTCTGCGCCGCGACCCGCGATGCCGTGGCGCAGGGCCTTATTGATGCGGTGATCGACCAGAAACCGGCGCAGGAAATCACCGCCGCCCTTGCGGCCCTTGTCGCGCTCAGCGACGGGCTGCCGTTCGACCCGCTGACCGCGCAGATCATTCCCGCCGTCCATTTCAAACACAACATGCCCCCGCAGCCTGCGGTCGGGCCAGAAGAGAGGGCCTGACCATGGCTGGCTATTTCGACGACATCGCAGCAATCACCTACAATCCAG
Organism: Phaeobacter sp. JH20_02; assembly: GCF_048056915.1. Taxonomy (NCBI): domain Bacteria; kingdom Pseudomonadati; phylum Pseudomonadota; class Alphaproteobacteria; order Rhodobacterales; family Roseobacteraceae; genus Phaeobacter; species Phaeobacter sp. JH20_02. The sequence goes on from NZ_JAYMVP010000022.1 coordinate 917,865, forward strand.
ATGGCGACGGGCTGGCCTATCGCCACTACAACCCCGATGAAATGATCATGGGCAAACGGATGGAAGACCACCTGCGCTTTGCCGTCTGCTACTGGCACAACTTTGTTTGGGAGGGGAACGACCCCTTTGGCGGGCAGACCTTTGATCGGCCGTGGTTCCCCGCCGATACCATGGATCTGGCGCGCATGAAGGCAGAGGCCGCCTTTGACATGTTCCGCATCCTCGGCGTGCCATACTACTGTTTCCACGACCACGATATCCGGCCAGAAGGCGCAAGCCTCGCCGAAAGCCACAAACGCCTGAACCAGATGGGCGATCTGCTGGAACAGAAAATGGCAGATGGTGGCCCGAAACTTCTGTGGGGGACGGCCAATATGTTCTCCAACCGCCGCTATATGGCCGGTGCCAGCACCAACCCCGACCCGGATGTCTTTGCCTATTGCGCCTCCACCGTGCGCGCCTGCATGGATCTGACCCATCGTCTGAACGGCGAGAACTATGTCCTTTGGGGCGGACGCGAGGGCTATGAAACCCTGCTCAACACCGATCTGTCGCGGGAGCTGGAGCAGATGGGCCGCTTCCTGTCGATGGTGGTCGACTACAAACACAAGATCGGCTTCAAAGGCGCGATCCTGATCGAGCCAAAGCCGCAGGAGCCGACCAAACATCAATATGACTATGACGTTGCCACCGTTTACGGCTTCCTCAAACGCTTTGGTCTTGAGGAGGAGGTGAAGGTGAACATTGAACAGGGTCACGCCATCCTCGCCGGTCACAGCTTTGAACATGAGATCGCCATGGCCAATGCGCTGGGGATCTTTGGCTCCATCGACATGAACCGCAACGACTACCAGTCCGGCTGGGACACCGATCAGTTCCCCAACAACGTGCCGGAGGTGGCGCTGGCCTATTATGAAATTCTGCGCGGCGGTGGCTTTACCAGCGGCGGCACCAATTTCGATGCCAAGCTGCGCCGTCAGTCGCTGGATGCCGAGGATCTGATCGCGGCCCATGTGGGGGCCATGGACGTCTGCGCGCGGGGACTACGCGCCGCCGCTGCCTTGCTGGAAAGTGATAGCCTTGAGGCCAAGCGCCGCGACCGTTACGCCGGTTGGACCACTGCCGAGGCGCAGGCCTATCTGGCCGAGGGCGCAACGCTGGAGGCCATCGCCGATCAGGCCGAGGCCAGGGCGCTTGATCCGCAGCCGGTCTCTGGCCGTCAGGAACAGCTGGAGGCGCTGGTCAACCGTTTCGTCTGAGGCGGCGGAACCATGGCGTAATGGGGAGAGGGCACAGATATGTATCTTGGCATTGATCTTGGCACATCGGGACTGCGTGCGCTGATGACCGGTGCGGCGGGCAGGCCCGTCGCCTCGGCTGAGGCGCAGTATTGCGTGCAGACCCCCCATCCCGGCTGGTCGGAACAGGATCCCGGCGACTGGATCACCGCGCTGGATCGCGCGATGGACCAGCTGCGGGATACCCCCGGCTATGGTCAGATATGCGGCATTGCCGTGGCAGGGCATATGCACGGTGCGGTGCTGCTGGACGGCGCCGATCAGGTGCTGCGGCCCTGCATCCTGTGGAACGACACCCGTTCCGCCGCTGAGGCGGCTGAGCTGGACGCGACGGCGAAGGTCCGCGATCTGAGCGGCAATATCGTCTTTCCGGGGTTCACCGCGCCGAAACTTTTGTGGGTGCAGCGCCACGAGCCGGAGATTTTTGCCAATACGGCCAAGGTCCTGCTGCCTGCGGCCTATCTGAACCTGCATCTGACCGGGCGCCATGTGGCCGACATGTCCGACAGCGCAGGCACCTCCTGGCTGGATGTGGGGGCGCGGGACTGGTCGGAGCCCCTGCTGCGCGCGGGTCGCATGCGGCGTGATCAAATGCCGGATCTGGTCGAAGGCTGCGAGCCTGGTGGTATCCTGCGTCCCGAACTGGCCGCGCGCTGGGGATTTGGCAAAGACGTGACCGTGGCCGGTGGCGCAGGCGACAATGCCGCTGCGGCCTGTGGCACCGGGGTGATGGCACCGGGGCAGGGGTTTGTCTCGCTTGGCACCTCCGGTGTGGTGCTGACCGCGCGCGACGGGTTCCACCCGGATCCGGCAACGGCGGTGCATACCTTCTGTCACGCGATCCCGGAGCGCTGGTATCAGATGGGGGTGATGCTCTCGGCCACCGATTGCCTGAACTGGCTGGGACGGATCACCGGACGCAGCCCTGCGGATCTGACAGCAGGTCTTGGCGATCAGCTGCGCCCCCCCGGCGAGGTGACATTCCTTCCCTATCTCTCCGGGGAGCGCACGCCGCATAACTCGGCAAGCCTGCGCGGTGGGTTTCAGGGGCTGTCGGTCGCGACCACGCCCGAGGATATGGCCCGCGCGGTGATGGAGGGTGTCTGCTACGGGCTGCGCGACTGTCTGGCGGCGCTGCGCAGCACCGGCGCTGAGCTGGACAGCTGTCTGGTCATCGGCGGCGGCAGCAGATCACCCTATTGGGTCAAGCTGCTGGCCACGGTGCTGGACCTGCCGCTGCATCTCCCGCAGGGGGGCGAGTTCGGCGCCGCGCTTGGTGCGGCGCGACTGGCCCGGCTGGCGGTGACAGGTGCGGATCCCGCCGAGGTTCTGACCGCGCCGCAGATCGCGCGCACGGTCACCCCCGATGCTGCCCTGCGCGATGGTTTTGACGCAGCCTATGCAACCTTTCGCCAGCGGGTCAGCGACATGATCTGAGCGCTGGTCGGCGCCTCAGGCGGCGTCACGGGGCCGGGCGAATCGTAAATCAGCCCGTGGTGGCGACAAGTTGTCTAAAATTCTCCCCATTGTTGCGCGCCATGGGACAACCCCTGCGCCCAGCGGTTCGCGTGATGGATCTGACAGAGGGCGGCTGTGCGCTCTGATGATCTGCCATTGTTTGCAGGATGGCGACAAACGGCGGTTGTTTCGCGGCGGTGACGGCAGTTTCTGCGGGATCGCCCGGTGACGGCGGTCAGACCGGAAACAATCCCCGGCTTCTGGGGAGGGGATCATCGGTCGGTCGGGCCGGCGGATGCACGCTGATTAAGATTTTGTTCTTTTTTAGGCAGATTTGCCCGCGTAGGGTAATCCCATGCTGCCACAGGATGAGTGGCGCTCTCTTCAAAGCTGTACCCCGAGGTGTGGCGCCCCTTTGCAATACCAAGGCAGGCTAGGGACCGGTTGCACGGCTGTGCGACCGGGGTGGTCGGGCTTTTGGACGGAGATCATGACGTGCCTTGCTTTACGCCCGGAACAACTGTTGCGACCCCTCAGGGGAGCTGTGCTGTCGAGGATCTGAGCGTTGGCGATCGGGTGATGACCCGCGACAACGGTCTGCAGCCCATTCGCTGGATCGGGCGGCGGAGGCTGGATCGCAGCGCCCTGCAGGCGGCGGCACATCTGCAACCGGTGCTGATCGCGGCAGGGTCGCTTGGCAATGGGATGCCGGAGCGCGATTTGCTGCTCAGCCCGAGCCATCGGGTGCTGATCGGCAATGACAAGACCGCGTTTTATTTCGAGAATCGCGAGATACTGGTCGCGGCCAAACATCTGACCGGATTGTCCGGGGTCGATGCGGTAGAGACCACCAGCATCGATTACCTGCATTTTGTCTGTGAGGACCATCAGGTGGTCTGTGCCGACGGGGCGTGGATCGAGTGTTTTCAGCCTGCCGACCAGTCCCAGCGCGGGTTGGATCGCGCCCAGCGCGATGAGGTGCTGATGCTGTTTCCCGAGTTGCAGACACGGCCGCCGGTGCCCGGTGCGCCCCCTGCGCAGCCGTCACGCCGACGGCCGGGGTGCAAGGCGGGGGCGCAGTGGTTCATCCACTAGCCCTGTGGCCTAATCGCTTTTGAATGTCGTTCGCGCGCGGCGCCAGGCCGTCCACGCCTCGGGCGTGTCCAGATCGGTGAGCGCATGGGCCTCGGGCAGCGGCACCGGGTGAATGGTCTCTCCCTGATCCTGTGCAGCCTTTAGAACCGCGCGGGCGCCCTGATCGCCGCTGAGCTGGCCGAGCGCGGCGAAATACCGGCGGGGAAAGACCACCGGATGTCCAAACCGCTCCTGCGCCCCGGTGATTGAGCCTGTGGCTGCACCGGTTGCTGTCCCGGTCGCGCGCAGGATCCGGTCTGGCAGCGCCATAGCGCTGCCCGCGACCTGCGCCAGATCGGCTTGCGTCACCTCCGGCATATCGGCAGGCAGGATCATCACCGCCTCGTAGCTCTTGGTCAGACCTGCGATGCCTGAGCGAATGGAGGCGGCCATGCCCTCCTGCGCGTCCGGCACAAAGAGCGCTGTTGCAGCGGGGCAGGCGCGGCTGAGCAGCTGGGCTCTTGGGTGGGGTGCGGCTGGCAAGGTGACATAGGTGTCCTGCCCGGTGCCAAGGGCAGCCCCGCAGATCCGGGCCAGAAGCGGTGTTCCGTCGATCTCCTCCAGCAGTTTGTCACGCCCGCGCATCCGCGAGGCGCTGCCGGCAGCGAGGATCAGAATGGCGATGGCGGTCATATCTGTCGCCTCCCTGGCGTGGTGCCGCGCTGTCGGAAGCCTCCGGCGGGGATATTTAGGGCCAGAAGAGGAGAGGGGTCCAGCAAAAGTGACAGGGCAGGTCAGTGAGGCTGACGTAATGTTTCGCGTGCGAAACATTGGGGCCGGGGCAGGACCCATCTGTTGCGCGAAAGCGGCGGCCCGGCGCGCGCTGACATGGCAACACTGGGGGAGACGGGTCAGAAATATTGACCCGCCTGCTGCTGTCAGCCGCGCATCCGGGCACCGTCGGCATCAAACAGCGGCCTGGTGATCATTCGGGCCTTGTGCATCTTGCCCAGGATCTCGATCTCGACCGCCAGACCCTCTTCAGCGCGGTCGGTGGGGACAAAGCCGAGTGCGATGGATTTCTGCGCGTGGTGGGAGTAGCCGCCGGAGGTGCAGAAGCCCACAACTGCGCCGTCCAGCCAGATCGGCTCATAGGCGGTCACATCTGCGTCGTCAGCCTCCACCTCAAAGGCGCAGAGTCGGCGGGCTGGCGGTGTGTCGCGTCCCGCCTCAGCCGCGGCGCGGCCAATGAAATCAACGGGTTTCTTGAAGGAGATAAAGCGGTCGAGGCCGGTTTCCGCCGCCGTGTAATCGGGGGAGAATTCGCGCAGCCAAGAGCCGAAGAACCTGTCGAGCCTGAGCGACATCATCGCCCGCATGCCGAAGGGCTTCATGCCGTGGGGCTGGCCAGCATTCCACAGCGCATCCCACAGGGCACGCTGGCTGGGCAGGTCGCAGTAGATTTCATAGCCCAGATCCCCGGTATAGCTGACCCGCTGCACGATGCAGTCGGCCATGCCCAAGTTCAGGCGGCGCACATCCATGAAGCGCATGTCCGAGATGTCTTGCCTTGTGCAGGCTTGCAGGACCGCGCGCGCGCGGGGGCCTGCGATCTGGAAGCCTGTGCGGGTGTCGGAGATGTTTTCCAGCTGAACGCCCGCGTCCAGGTTCTGCAGGAACCAGCGCATATGGTAGGCCTGCGCGCCGTAAGAGGCGGTGAGCTGGAACTCGTCCTCGGAGAGGCAGGAGATGGTGAAATCACCGATCAGGCGACCCTTGGGCGACAGCATCGGGGTCAGCGACAGGCGGCCCGGCTGTGGCAACCGGCCGGCCATGATGCGGTCGAGCCAGGCGCGGGCGCCGGCGCCTTTGACCCGATATTTGCCGAAATTGTGGACCTCGTTGATGCCGACGTTTTCGCGCACGGCTTTGACTTCGCGTGCAGTGGCCTCAAACGCGTTGGAGCGGCGGAAGGAGGGGGTTTCATAGCGCGGCTCGTCGCCAGTGGCGAAGTAGTTCGGCACCTCCAGCCCGTATTGGGCACCCCAGACCGCGCCCATGCCATCGAAGATGTCATACATCGGGGTGGTGCGGAACGGGCGGGCCGCAGGCAGCTCCTCGTTCGGGTAGGCGATGGAGAATCGTTTCTGATAGTTTTCAATGACTTTGGGCCGAGTATAGCCCGGAGTGATCCAGCCGCCGAAGCGGGCGCAGTCCATTGCAAAGGTATCGCGCTCGCATTCGCCTTCAACCATCCATTGCGCCAGCATCAACCCGACGCCGCCGCCCTGGCTAAAGCCGGCCATGACGGCGCAGGCTGACCAGTAGTTGCGCATCCCCGGCACCGGGCCGACCAGCGGGTTACCGTCGGGGGCAAAGGTGAAGGGGCCGTGGATCACCGATTTGACGCCTGCGCGTTCGAGCGCCGGGAAGCGTTTGTAGGCGAAGGCGATGCTGTCCTCGATCTTGTCGAAATCATCGGGCAGCAGTTCATGGCCGAAGTCCCATGGCGTGCCATCGACGGCCCAGGGTTTGCAGGGCTGTTCATAGAAGCCGATGCAGAGGCCGCGGCCTTCCTGACGGAGGTAGCTTTCGCCGGCCGGGTCCATCACATGGGGATGCTCGCCCCCTGCGTTGATGATTTCGGCGATCTCCGGCACCTCGTCGGTGACGATATATTGATGCTCCATCGGGTGCAGGGGCATGTAGATGCCGGCCATGGCGCCCACCTCGCGCGCCCAGAGGCCGCCGGCGTTGACGATATGTTCGGCGTGCACTGTGCCCTTGTCTGTGACCACATCCCAGCTGCCATCGGGGCGCTGGCTGGTCTCGATCACCTTGCAGTGGGTTTCAATCGTGGCGCCGCCCATGCGCGCGGCGCGGGCATAGGCGTGGGTGGTGCCGGAGGGGTCGAGGTGGCCATCGAGCGGGTCATACAAACCGCCGATGATGCCGTCGATATTGGTGACCGGGGCGATTTTCTTGATCTCCTCGGGAGAGATGATCTCGGTTTCCAGCCCCATGAACCGGTGCTTGGCGCGCTCCGCCTTCAGCATGTCGAAGCGTTCCTGGTTGTCCGCGAGGGTGACGCCGCCGACATGGTGCAACCCGCAGGACATGCCGGTGATCTCCTCCAGCTCCTTGTAGAGCTTGATGGTGTAGCCCTGCAGCGCCGCCATGTTGGTGTCGCCGTTCAGCGTATGGAAGCCGCCAGCCGCGTGCCAGGTGGAGCCTGAGGTCAGCTCCGAGCGTTCCAGCAGGAGGACATCGGACCAGCCGAGCTTGGTCAGGTGATAGAGCACCGAGCACCCCACAACGCCGCCACCGATCACCGCTACCCGTGTTGTCGTCTTCATCTTGCATCCCCCACTGGCTGTTTGCGGTTATTCTGGACAGATGTGTTTAGTAGTCCAGCAAAAACGCGACATCTGCCGTCGGGATTGAGCGCTGCAAGGACGAACCGGGCGTCAGCCGTTGTGCGCTGCATCAAAAAAAGCCGCCACCCGGTGGGGCGGCGGCCTGATAATGCGGGGGCGCGGTTGCGTTATTGCAGCGGGCGGATTTTCAGCTCCGTCACGCGGTTGCCGTCGCGCGCGGTGACCTCAAAGCGGAAATTATGGAAGGAAAAGACCTGCCCCACGACGGGGATTGTCTGTGCTTCATGAATGACCAGACCGGCGATGGTGTTGGCCTCGTCATCGGGCAGCGACCAGTCGGTTGCGCGGTTGAGATCGCGAATGGTGGTGGCGCCATCGACCAGGTAGTTGCCGTCGCTGGTTTTCTTCACCACGGTTTCCTCATCCGGGTCGAATTCATCGGTGATCTCGCCGACGATTTCCTCAAGGATGTCTTCCAGGGTGATCAGGCCCTGTAGGGTGCCGTATTCATCGACCACCAGCGCAAAATGGGTGCGGGCGCGCAGGAACTGGCGCATCTGTTCATCCAGTGTGGTGGTTTCCGGGACGAAATAGGGCGGTTTGGTCACGCTGGTGATATTGAAGTTGCGCAGCGAGGCGGCATCGCCGTCGGGGCCGCCGATCTGGGCGTACATCTCCCGCAGAAGATCCTTGGCATGGAGCACGCCTATGATGTTCTCCGGCTCGTCCTTGAACACCGGCAGGCGGGTGTGCGGTGAGGTCAGACATTGTTCGAGGATCTTCTGTGGCTCAAGGCTGGCGTCGATCATCTCGATATTGGAGCGGTGCAGCATGATTTCCTCGACAAAGCGGTCGGAGAGATCAAGGGCGCCAAGGATCCGGTCTCGGTCTTCCTTTTCGACCACACCTTCGGAGTGGCCAAGGTGCAGGGCGCCGGCGATTTCCTCGCGGACGGCCATGATGTGGCTGTTGGGGTCGATGCGTACGCCAAACAGACGCAGCACACCGCGCACCAGAAGGCGGACGGCCCCCACCACGGGGGCCAGCAGCGTGACCAATATGCCAATCGGAGGGGCAACGGCGGCGGCGGCTTTCTCGGCATTGGAGATGGCGTAGGTCTTGGGCAGGACCTCGGCAAAGATCAGCACCAGAAGGGTCATGACCAGGGTGGCCAGCGCGACACCGCTTTCGCCCAAGGCGCGGGTGAACAGCGCGGTGGCCAGCGAGGTGGCGAGGATATTCACCAGGTTGTTGCCCAAGAGGATCGAGCCGATCAGCCGTTCGCTGTCTTCGGTGATCGCCAGTGCACGTTTGGCGCCGTTGGAGCCCTTGTCGGCCTGCGAACGCAGCTTGCCCCGCGAAGAGGCTGTCAATGCGGTCTCGGAGCCAGAGAAAAACCCTGACAGAACCAGCAGGAAGACAATTGCGCCGGCGGTGGTCCAGAAGGTGGAATCGACAAAGGTCGTGGTGCTGTCCATAAGAGTCCCGAAAGAAATGTTGTGATCCCCATGGTTATGGGGTGCCGACCGCCCTGTCGCAAGGGGGGAGGTGGCGCGCTCGCGCCGTGCGGGAGCTATTCTGTTCCCGACAGGTCGGTTTTACCCGGTGGGGCGGGGTGATCGGCAGCCCCGGCAGGGCGGGCCAGCGGGTGATGGTCCAGCACCAGCTCGCTCAGCCGGGCGTCCAGCACATGGGTGTAGATCTCGGTGGTGGCAATATCGGCATGGCCAAGCAGTGCCTGGATCGCCCGCAGATCGGCGCCATTGGTCAGAAGATGCGTGGCAAAGGCGTGGCGGAGGGTATGGGGCGACACCGCTTCGGGCGCGATGCCCCCGGCGACGGCAAATTCCTTGATCAGCAGATAGAACCGATGCCGGGTCAGATGGCCGGATTTGCCACGCGACGGGAACAGGAAACGCGAGGGGGCGGCCCCTTTGGCAACGGCGGCCTCCTCAGCGGTGTCGCGCGCGGTAAGCCAGGCCGCCAGCGCATCGCGGGCCGGCGGCGACAGCGGCACCATGCGTTCCTTGCCGCCCTTGCCCAGCACCAGCAACATGCGCGGATCGCCCCGCGCAGCCGCCACCGGCAGGCCAACCAGCTCGCTCACCCGCATGCCGGTGGCATAGAGCAGCTCCATCAGGCAGGTGTTGCGCAGCCGGTCGGCGGTGCTGCGGCCGGACTGGCGGGCGGCATAGAGCAGCCGGTCGACCTCGATCACCTCAAGGGTCTTGGGCAGCGCCTTCTGGCGTCCCGGCCCCTTGATCTGGATCGCGGGATTGTCGCTGCGCCAGCCTTCGTCAAAGGCAAAGCGGTAGATCTGCTTGATCGCGGAGAGGCGGCGGGCGCGGGTGGCGCGGGCCAGCCCTTCGGCGTCGCAGGAGATCAGATAGGCCTCGATATCATCGCGGGAGGCCCTGCCAAAACCGAGGTTTTTATGGGCAAGCCAGCTGGCGACATCCTTCAGATCGCGGCCATAGGCCAGCAAGGTGTTGCGCGCTGCACCGAGATCGGCGGCCTGCGCATCCAGAAAGGTGGAGATCCATTGCAGATCATCCTGTGGGGCATTGGCGGGGCTGCTCATCGGGGAGGGGCCATGGCGGCGGGCCTAGCGACGGTTCAGCAGCAGCAGCTGCAAGGCGGCGCGGCGGGCGGTATCCTCCAGTCCGACGGCGCGGAAGGTTGCCAGCGCATCGGTGAGATCGCCGAGATTGCCCTCGGCGCCCTGGGCAAAGAGCTGCATCGCGCGCAGGATCGATTCGCCGAGCTGGCCATTGTCCAGCAGGCGCTGAAGTTTGCGGGGGGCAGCACTTTCGGGGGCAAAGGCGGCGGCGATCGCCTGCTCAAGACCGCTATGTGCCAGCTCGGCCGTCGGCACGCCCTGCGCCACCGCCGCGACAAAGGCGGCGTGGCCCTTCAGATCCGGCAGGCTGTGGGAGGCGGTTTCATAGGTCGGGGCCAGCAGGCGGATGCGCCAGGCCAGCTGTGCGGCGCTGCCCTCCAGCGGGATCCGCGCCAGCCGGTCGGCAAAAAGATCGGCAAAGGCGGTTTCGATCTCAGCGGTGCGCATGGCCTGCCAGACCTTTGGCAGGGTCTTGCTGACGGCCTCGGCGCTGCCGGTTTCGAGTGCGGTTTCAAAGCGTTGCAGCGCCGCAACCCGGTCCCAGATGCCGCCGGACGCGGCGGGGGCGCGTTCGGAGTAGAGCCCCAGCAGATGATTGGGGTTCAGCGCGCCGATGCGGGTCAGCCGTTCAGCCGCTTCCAGCTGCGCCTTCCAGCCGGCGATATCGCGCAGATCTGCCGCTGCAAACGCGCGGGGCAGATTGGCGGTCGGGCGGCGTTCTCCGATGGTTTCATACAGGCGGAAGGTCAGCGGATCCGGCGATTTGGGTGCTCGCAGGGGGGCGGCATCCTCGAACACATCGGGGTTGAGGAAGCGGTCCAGAAGGTCGAGCTGGCGGCTGTCGACCAGTTCAAGCGCATGGGCGGCCTCCAGCAGCAGCGCGGCGGTCGGCCAGTCGCCGAGCCGGGCGGCGCAGAAGATGCGGGCGGCGTAATCGGGCGCCAGATGCGGCTGTTCCTGCAGGGCACGGCAGGCGGTCTGCTCGTCACCGGTCAGCAGGGTGGCGTCGAACCAGCGCTTGAACCGGGCGGTGCTGCGGGTGGGGCCTGCCTGTTCGGCGAGGGCCTGCGCCGGGTCCGGGGCGCCAAGATCCATCAGCCGGTCCAGCCGCGCCAGCAGCAGCGTCTCGCCGCCCTCGGCAGGCGGGCGGGTTTCCGACAGCAGCAGGGTGAACATCAGCGACTGCATCGCCGGGGAGTTGCGCACAGGCACGGCGGCCAGCAGGGTGGCCAGCTCCTCGGCGCTGCTGCCGCGCCACAGGTCGACAGGCAGTCCGGTGGAGGCGGGTTTGACAAGGCCGACGGGCGCAACAAGGCTGGCGAGCGGCGTCACGGTGACCTCGGGGCGTTGGGCAGACCCGGCGACGGGTGGTTCCAGCAGAACGGTGCCGGGCAGCCCTGCATCCGGCGCCGGCGTGGCCAGCCAGTCGATGGCGGCGAGCGGATCATCCGGTTTTGCGGCCCGGCTGCCCGGTCGCGGCGTCTTGGCCGCGGGGGGCGTGGTTGATGGGGGCGTGGCAGCGGGTGCGGGGGGGCGCGTGGTCGCGGGCGATTGTGCCGGGGCCGAAGCGGCAAGGCCAACGCCGACCGCCACCCCGAGGCTCAGCGTCAGGGGGCGGGTCAGAGACGCGATCTGCGCCAGTCGCTGGGTGATCAGGGCGGGGGCGGCCTCGCATTCTCTGCCCGAGGGAGAGCGCGCAGGGGCCGACTCACCGCGCCGTTTTCTAGTCGGCATTCAGAACCACCGGTTTGCGGACCTCGGAGGTGGGGGCGTCGAAATCCGCCCCGAACCACGGCCCGACATAGGCATAGATCACCAATCCGATCGCTGCCAGTATAACTAAATAAAGTAGGTATTTGATCAATCGCCCCATGGGTGTCCCGCTGACTGCTTCTTTGGCTTTTGTGCAAGTTATATATGGCCTTTTTAGCAATATCACGTCATTCACTGAAGAATGAGCGAAAAAGAGCAAACACTCAGTGGCGCGGGTGACCGCCGGGTGCCCGGAGCGCTGAAGAAGACCATCGTCATGGTGGGGATGATGGGGGCAGGGAAGACGGCCGTGGGCCGGGCCCTTGCTGCCCGTCTGAAGGCCCCGTTTCTGGACAGCGATCACGAAATCGAGGCCGCGGCCAACCGCACCATTCCCGAAATCTTTGCCCGCGATGGCGAGCCGTTCTTTCGGCAGAAGGAGCGCCAGGTCATCCGGCGTCTTCTGGATGAGGAGCGTGGCGTGCTGTCCACCGGCGGTGGTGCGTTCCTGGCCGAGGAAAACCGCAGGATCATCTCCGAACGCGGGGTTGCGATCTGGCTGAATGCGGATCTTGAGGTGCTGTGGAACCGGGTCAAACACCGCGACACGCGGCCCCTGCTGCGCACCAAGGATCCCCATGCGACGCTGTCGGCGCTCTATCATGAACGGGTGCCTTATTATGCGCAGGCGGATCTGACCGTGGTGTCGGACGGGCAGGCGTCGATAGATGAAATGGTGAACCGGGTGATCGAGGCGCTGCGCGCCCGCCCGGACGTGCTGGAGTGGATATGATGGTGCAGTTCAGCTTGGAACGGGTTGTGCATGTCGACCTGGGCGAGCGGGCCTATGACGTGGTGATCGGGCCGGATCTTCTTGCGGATGTGGGCGCGCGGCTGCAACCATTGCTGCGCCGTCCGAAAGTGGCGGTGCTGACCGATGAGACGGTGGCTGCCCATCATCTGGAGGCCTTGCAGGCCGGGCTGGCGGAGGCGGGGATCGAGATGGCGGCGCTGGCGCTGCCCCCCGGAGAAAGCACCAAGGGCTGGCCGCAGTTCAGCCGCGCTGTGGAATGGCTGCTGGAGCAGAAGGTCGAGCGCAATGACATCGTCATCGCCTTTGGTGGCGGCGTCATCGGCGATCTGGCCGGGTTTGCGGCGGCTGTGTTGCGCCGCGGGGTGCGGTTTGTGCAGATCCCGACGTCGCTGCTGGCGCAGGTCGACAGCTCCGTCGGCGGCAAGACCGGCATCAATGCGCCGCAGGGCAAGAACCTGATCGGGGCCTTTCATCAGCCCTCGCTGGTGCTGGCGGATACCGCGCTGCTGAGCACGCTGACGCCGCGCGATTTTCTGGCCGGCTATGGCGAGGTGGTCAAATACGGGCTGCTGGGGGATGCGGCGTTTTTCGACTGGCTGGAGGCGCAGGGGCCGACATTGGCGGCCGGTGCGCGCGCGGCACGGGTGGAGGCGGTGACCCGCTCGGTGCAGATGAAGGCCGATATCGTGGTGCGTGACGAGACCGAACAGGGCGACCGCGCGCTGCTTAATCTTGGCCATACCTTCTGTCATGCGCTGGAGGCGGCCACCGGATATGGTGACCGGCTGCTGCATGGCGAAGGGGTGGCGATCGGCTGCGCGCTGGCGTTTGAGCTCTCGGCGCGGTTGGGCCTGTGCAGCCAGGAAGACCCCAGCCGGGTGCGGGCGCATCTGAAGGCGATGGGGATGAAGACCGACCTCGCCGATATCCCCGGCGACCTGCCGGATGCCGAGGTGCTGCTGGCGCTGATGGGGCAGGACAAGAAGGTGGTCGATGGCCAGCTGCGGTTCATTCTGGCGCGCGGCATCGGCCATGCTTTTGTCACCGGGGACGTGCCGCCGGAGGCGGTGCTGGAGGTGCTGCGGGAGGCGCTGGCGCAGCGGTGACGGCCTGAGGGGCGGCGCTGGCCCAGACCTGATCCCGACGCGACGGCGCGCTGCTCGGCACGCCGTTCAACTGACGACAGCCCCTGCCATGGCGGGGGCTGTGTCATATGCCGGATGAGGATCTGGCCTGGCTGGCCTGAGGATCAGGCGACCCAGGATTCGTCGTCGTCAACGCCAGCTTCGATATCTGCGGCGTCATGCTCGGCGGCGGCGGCCATCTGCGCCGCCATCTCCGCGTCGCTGTGCTCCTCCTGCGTTGAGGCGGGGGCTGCTGTGCCTTCCAGCTGAAAGGCGCCGATCATCGTGTTCAGCTCGCGTGCCTGCTGGAACAGCTGTGTAGCCGAGGCGGTGGTCTCCTCGGTCATGGCGGCATTGGTCTGGGTCATCTGTTCCATCTCGCCGACGGCGTGGTTCACCTCGCTCAGCTGGGTCGACTGGGTCTCCAGCCCCTTTGCAATCGAGACGATCAGTTCGGAAATCGCGCTCACCTGGGTGCTGACCTCGGACATGGCGCTGCCGGCAGAGCCGACGAGGCTGGATCCGGTATTGACCTGCGCCGAGCTGCGGGCGGTGATTTCGTCGATCTGCGACACCGCATCGGAGCAGCGCTGTGCCAGCCGCTGCACCTCGCTGGCGACCACCGCGAATCCGCGACCGGCCTCACCGGCGCGCGCCGCCTCGACACCGGCATTGAGGGCCAGGAGGTTGGTCTGGAAGGCGATATCCTCAATCACCTTGGTGATCTGGGAAATCTCGTCGGAGGAGGCGCGGATCTCCTCCATCGCGGTCACCGTCTTCTGAACGATCTCTTCGCAATCGTTGACCTTGTCCTGAGTGGTGCCGGCAATGGTCTCGGCCTCCTTGGCGTTGCTGGCGGATTCGCCAACGCTGGTGGTGATCTCGTTCATGGCATGGGTGGAGCGTTCGAGCGCGGCGGCCTGCGATTCGGTGCGCCGGGACAGATCATCCATATTGGCGGCAATGGTCTGGCTGTCGTCGCCAACCGACAGGGCGGCGCTGCGGACGGTGCTCATGGCATCCTGTAGCGAGGCGGCCAGTTCGTTGAAATCCATGCGCAGGCTTTTGAAATCTTCGGGGAAATGGTCTTTCAGACGGTAGACCAGCACCTTGTTGCTGAGTTGGCTCAGCGCTTCGGCGATGGCGTCGGAGACCAGTTTCTGTTCGGCCATCGCGCGGTCCAGATGATCATCGGCCGCGCGTTTTTCGAGGGCGTGACCGCGCAGGATTTCGGCCTGTCGCGCGATATTGCCGATCTCGTCCTTGCGCGATTTGCCGGAGATGTCGATCTCCAGCTCACCGGAGCTGATGCGCTCCAGCGCGGTGGTTACCATCCGCACCCCGCCTGCGATATCGCGGGCCATCACCAGCGCGCCAAGGCTTATCGCCACGATCACAAAAGAGAGGCCAGCCAACGTCTGGTAGAAGGCATTGTTGTTGAACCTGTCGAAAGCCTCGAAATCGGCCATCAGCTGATCGCGGATCTCGGTTTCGACCTCTTTGACAATCTCAATCGCATTGGTGGCGATCTCGAACCACTCCTCGGCGGTCAGGTCCTGAGGGGTGCGACCGGCGAGCACATCCGACCGGATATTCGCAAAGGTCTGATAGGTTTCGCCTGCGGCCTGCCCGTCAAAAAGCTCGACGCTTTCGCTGTCGGACAGCTCATGGAAAACGCGCATGCGTTCTTTTGACTGCATATAGGAAATGAGCATCCGTGATTGCAGGTTTTCGGTCCAGCCATTGGCGAAGCCCTGGGCACCGACCGCACGCTGGATGCCATAGGCGTCTTTGGCCATCTGAAAATAGGTAAAGGCCATCGCACGCTCGGCCAGTTCGGTGTCGTGGACCAGCACCTCAAAGGCAAGGGCGGTTTCCAGCAGGTGGAGGTTCAGTTTGCTGTAGAATTCGACCGCTTCCGGCGCGCTGATGGCCCGATCCGCGATCTTGAGGCGCATGTCATCCAGGGCTTCCAGCTCGTCATGGGCGAGACTGACGAAGACACGCGTGTTGTCGTGCAACTGTGACAGATCGGCGGTTTCGATCACCTCCAGCATATGCTCGCGCAACTCCTGCGATGTCTGGCGCTGGGTTTCCAGCCGGGCAGGGAGCGCGGTCGCCTCGGTGGCGAGGAACTCCGCAGACATGCCGCGCTCCAGCTGTAGATTATGAACCAGCTCGCTCGCGGTCAGCATGATGTCCCGGGTCAGCGTGGTGTCGAAACTCGCCCGTTTGTTCAGCGTGTACAGCACCGCGCCGGATATCCCGATAATAATAAGGAGAGGCAACCCGATGAGGGTCATAATCTTTGCCCGGATGGACATACGCTGCAACAGTCGGCTGATCATACTCTACGCTCCGGCTTAACGTTATCGGTCCGCAAAACCGTAGGTTCGAGGTGCTAATAGAATATGTATTTTATCGCCCGATAGAGATTTTAGATAAAAGATGAATTCAAAATCGCCTTGTTTTGCTGGTTATTGGCTGGGATCAATCGCCGCCGCTATCGCTATGGGAACTAAGGGTTTTGCAAAAAAAAATGCGCAGACCGATGGAGGTCTGCGCAGGAAAAACACCAGTCGACCGGGCTTTTGGCGCCGGTTCGTGACTGTGATTCGCCTTTAGAACGGGATCTCGTCATCGTCGATATTATGCGATGCGCCGCCCTGGTTGCCGCCGCCGAAGCCGCCGCCCTGACCGCCGCCGCTGGGGCCGCTGTCGTAGCCACCGCCGCCGCCATAGCTGCCGCCGCCCTGACCGCCACCATAGCCGCTGCCACCACCCTGGCCGCCTTCGTTGCGGCCATCAAGCATGGTCAGCGTGCCGCCGATGCCCTGCAAGACCACCTCTGTCGAGTAGCGGTCCTGGCCGCTCTGGTCCTGCCATTTGCGGGTTTGCAGCTGGCCCTCGATATAGACCTTGGAGCCTTTGCGCAGATATTGTTCTGCCACGCGCACCAGACCTTCGGAGAAGATCGCGACCGAATGCCATTCGGTTTTTTCACGACGCTCGCCGGTGTTGCGGTCTTTCCAGGTCTCGGAGGTTGCGATCCGCAGGTTGCAGACCTTGCCGCCGTTCTGGAAACTGCGCACTTCGGGATCACGGCCGAGGTTGCCGATCAGGATTACTTTGTTGACTGAGCCTGCCATGGGTCTGTCCTCTTGGTCTGGTCGTTCGGAGTCGCGAAAATCAGCAAAAGCCGGGTGGTCTACCCCTCCAGCTCAGCGGTTTCGGCGGGCCCCGTCGGGGTATGAAATCTGTCCGGTCCGAATCTGGTCGCGCCGGGTTGGCGGCCACACTACCGCTCCGGGTCGCCACATGAAAGTCGGCTGGCCGCGATATCTGAGGTCATCCTCATATTTTGCGCGAGAGGCGCCCGCATCACCGGCCGCAGCCGCAGGAAACGCGAAGGTTCTTTTCTTTTTAGTCAATCCGGATATAGTTTCGCGCAATCCAGGATACGGAAAAACAGGGACAGGGCAGGGCGTTTTATGCGTAGGCTGTTGGTGGGGGTCACGCTGGCCGGTGTTGTATCGGGCCAGATGGCAACGGCAGATATGTTCAGCACAAAGAGCCAGCGCAAGCTGTTTGCCTCGCACGCGCGGGTTCTGGATGAGCGCGCTGCCGGGCAGTACAAGAATTCGATCCGCCTGCAACCGCCCACCATCCATACGCCCTCCAAACACGGCAGCCTGCCGTATAGTGGCAAATATCGGGGCCAGTATCTGAACATTGCGCGGGCCGCGGCGCAGAAACACGGCGTGCCGGAGGATCTGTTTCTGCGACTGGTGCAGCAGGAAAGCGGCTGGAACCCGACGGCAAAATCCCACAAGGGCGCGCTGGGGCTGGCACAGCTGATGCCCGCCACCGCCAAGGCGCTTGGGGTGGACGCCACCGATCCCAGGCAGAACCTGGAAGGTGGCGCGCGCTATCTCGCCCGGCAATACCGCAAGTTCGGATCCTGGCGGCTGGCGCTGGCGGCCTATAACGCAGGCCCCGAAGCGGTGCGCAAACATGGCGGTGTGCCGCCCTACCGCGAGACCCAGAACTACGTGAAGAAGATCTGGGGCAGCTAAGCCCCTCCGGCAGGGGATTGCGCCAGGGTGACCGTCGCGCAGCAGCCTGACCACGCTGAGCCTGCGCGCTTGGGGGCGCAATTGACCGGGGGTCTGCGTGTTTTCTCTGTTTGAAATCTGAGCTTCAAATCTGAAATTCTACGCAGTTTCGGCAGCAGCTTGCCGATTGTCCGGGGGATCGGCATTAATACGCTGATAATCTTCCTTAATGCCGCGTTAACTCCGTCTGACTGCCAGAAAGTTGCCTTAATCTCTTGGCAACTAATCGGAAGCTTCAGAAGAGGAATATCCCGGTGTCTTTCAAACGCTTCGACGAACGCCTGAACCAGATGCAATGGCAGCCCCAGTCCGGCCCGTCGCCGCAGATCGTTGACAGTGTGATTGCCGACCGCGCACCGCTGGCGATCCGCGGCGTGGAGTTCACGCTGGCGGGCGCCATTCTGGGCATCCTGATCGGTGTCGGCCTCAAGGGGATCTATACGCCCGGCGCGCCCTGGGGACCCAATACCGGCCAGATCGGGCTGCTGATCGGCGGCGCCTCTCTCGCCGGGGCGGCGGCCTCTATTGCGCTGGCCGCCTATGCCGTGCTGCGCCGCCACGATATGCCGCGACTGATGCAGTTTGCCTCGATGAACCTGCTGATCATCGTGATGCTGCTGCTGGGCTGATCGTTTCGCAGGCGCCCTGACCGCCGATCACTCGGCGGCGATTTTGATCACCGGTTCCATCTGGGCCAGTTCGGCATCGTCGAGATGGCATTTCACCTGATGGCCCCCCGCAAGGGTGAGGACCGGCGGAACCTCGCGTTCGCAGAGCCCATCGGCCACCTTCGACTTCCAGCGGCAGCGGGTCTGAAAGGGGCAGCCGGGCGGCGGGTTCATCGCCGAGGGAATATCGCCTTCCAGCACGATATGGCGTTTCTCAACCGAGGTATCGGCGATCGGCACGGCGCTCAGCAGCGCCTCCGTGTAGGGGTGATAGGGCGGGGCAAAGACCTGATCGGTGGTGCCCAGTTCCACCACATGGCCGAGATACATCACCATTACCCGGTCGCTGAGATAGCGCACAATGCTGAGGTCGTGGGAGATGAACAGGAGCGTTGTCTTCTCCTTGCGCTGGATTTCCATCAGCAGATCGGTGACCGCCGCCTGCACCGAGACATCCAGCGCCGAGACCGGCTCATCCGCCACCACGATGCGGGCGCCACCGGCAAAGGCGCGGGCAATGCCGACGCGCTGTTTCTGCCCGCCTGACAGCTGGCGCGGCATCCGGTCGGCAAAAGCCCGCGGCAGCTTGACCAGATCCAGCAGCTCCAGCATCCGCTCCCGGCGCGCCGCCGTGCTGTCGCCGATGCCAAAGATTTCCAGCGCCCGCATGATCTGACGGCCCACGGTCATCGAGGGGTTCAGCGTGTCGAACGGGTTCTGAAACACCATCTGCACATCGGACACCGTGCGGGTGTCGCGCTGTTCGATCGGGGTGGCTTCGATATTCTTGCCATCCAGTTCGATGGCGCCATCGGTCGCCGTCTCCAGCCCCATCAGCACCTTCGCAAAGGTGGATTTGCCGCAGCCGCTCTCGCCGACGATGGCCAGGGTCTCGCTCTCCCGGGCCTCGAAACTCAGGGTTTCATTGGCCTTCACCACCTTGCGCGCGCCGCTGTCAAACAGCGCATTGGCCGAGACCTCGTAATATTTGCGCAGATTGTCGATTTTCAGGACCACCTTGCCGACCTCGGGCTTTTCCTTTTGCACAGCGGCGGCAATCGGGGCGTTCCAGTCGATTTCATCATGGCGCAGACAGCGGGTGTGGTGGCGGTCGTTGCCATGGACGGCTGCCATCGGAATATCCTGGGCATCACAGCGCCCGGCCACGAAATAGTCGCAGCGCGGGCCAAAGTTGCAGCCGGGCGGGCGTTCGTGGGGCAGCGGGAAATTGCCGGGGATCGCCACCAGCGGGCGGGCATTCTTATCCGCGCCGGGCAGCGGGATCGAGCGGAACAGCGCCTGCGTATAGGGATGCTGCATCTCGTCGAACACATCATGGATGGAGCCGCGCTCCACCGCCTCGCCGGAATACATCACACAGAGCCGGTCGCAGGTTTCCAGCACCAGCCCGAGGTTGTGGCTGATGAACAGCATTGAGGTGCCGTATTTCTTGCCCAGATCCTTCACCAGCTCGACCACGGCGGCCTCCACCGTCACGTCGAGCGCGGTGGTCGGCTCATCAAGGATCAGCAGCGCCGGTTTCGACATCAAGGCCATGGCGATCACGATACGCTGCTGCTGGCCGCCCGACAGCTGATGCGGAAAGGAATTCAGCATCCGCTCAGGGTCGGGAAGGCGGACATCGCTCACCACCTCCAGCGCGCGCCGATAGGCCTCTTCCTTGCTGACGCCCTCGTGGATCATCGGCACTTCCATCAGCTGCTTGCCGATCTTCATCGCCGGATTGAGCGAGGCCATCGGCTCCTGATAGATCATCGCGATCTCATTGCCGCGCACATCGCGCAGCTCTTCGGCGCTCATCTCGCTCAGATCGCGGCCCTTGAACTTGATGGAGCCGCCGGTGATGCGGCCGTTCTTGCCCAGATCCTGCATCACGCCAAGCGCCACTGTGGATTTGCCGCAGCCCGATTCCCCGACCAGCCCCACCGCTTCGCCGGGCTGCACGGTGACGGAGAAATCCATCACCGCCGGAATTTCGCGCAACCGGGTGAAAAAGGAGATCGACAGCTTGTCGATTTCCAGGATCGGGCCGTCATAATCTGCCAGTTTGTTCATCATCTTATCTCCCTGTTGGAGCTGGAAGGGTGGTCTGCCCTTCTTCTGGCCCCAAAATATCCCGGGGGACCGGGGGCTGGCCCCCGGTCCGACCGGTTCGGATCAATCGCGCAGGCTTTCTTCGCGCAGGCCATCGGCCAGGAGGTTCAGCCCCAGAACCAGGCTCAGCAGCGCCAGCGCCGGCGGCAGCGGCGGGTGCAGGTAGACCGACAGCAGCTTGCGCCCGTCGTTGATGGTGCTGCCCCAGTCAGGGCTTTCCGGTGGCAGGCCCAGTCCGAAAAAGCCCAGCGTGCCGAGGAGGATGGTGGTGTAGCCGATGCGCAGGCAGAAATCGACGATCAGCGGCCCGCGCGCATTGGGCAGGATTTCCCACAGCATGATGTACCAGGGCCGTTCCCCCCGGGTCTGGGCGGCGGCGACATAGTCGCGGGTCTTGATGTCCATGGTGAGCCCGCGCACGATGCGGAACACGGTGGGCGAATTGACAAAGACAACCGAGACAAAGACCACCAGAATACCGCCCGGCACGTCAAAGAGATCGAGCGGCCAGAAGGTAATCTTGGATCCCGCCTCATTGATCAGCGACAGATAGCCCAGAAGGCCCGGGATAAGTACAACGGCCAGCCAGAGCGCGCTGTGCTGCGGCCGGGTGCGGAAGCGCGAGTGGATCAGCACCCCGACAAAGATCAGCGGAAAGGCAAAGAGCACCACGGCGATATATTGCGGCAGCCCGGTTGCGATGATCTCCGGGGTGACCAGCAGGTAGAACAGCAGGATCACCGGGAAGGCCAGGATCAGGTTGGCGAGGAAGGACAGCACCGTGTCCCACAGGCCGCCGTAATAGCCCGCAGGCAGCCCCAGCGTGATCCCCACCATAAAGGCAAACACCGTGGCCAGCGGCGCGATCTGCACCACCACCCAGGCGCCATCTATCAGGCGGCTGAAGACGTCGCGCGCCAGGTTGTCACCGCCAAGCAGATACCAGGCCGCAATGCCGCTGTCGGCCTCGGCGCCGGGCAGGGGGGTGCCGGGCAGCTTGTTCTTGAGGCCACTGACCTGGGTCAGCGGGTCGTGCGGTGAGATCAGATCCATCGCGCCCAGCACACCGGTAAAGACCCAGAACATCACCAGCGCAAAGCCGATCATACCGATTGGGCTGTCGAACAGCTTGCCATAAAGACCGAGCCGCCGCTTGAAGGTCATCGACACCGCAAACAGCACCACCAGCGCGATCCAGACCGGCAGCAGCAGCCGCGCCATGGCACCGACGATGCCGCCGCTGGCGCCAAACAGCACGCCGAAGAGGATATAGATCAGGATCAGTCCGATCACCGCAAGAAAGCTGAGGCGCACCGCCCTGCCGGCCAGCACATCGGGTGTGGTCGCGAGACCGGCGCTGCCATGGGCGTTGATCATTGTTGTCGGGCTGACCGTGACGATGCTGAGCACCAGCCAGGCAATGATGCAGAGCGCCAGTGCCACAAGGGCAAGGATCAGCACCGGGTTCAGAAAGGCAAGACTTCCGGTCCAGCTGAGAGGGTCCATGCTGCGTTCCTCCTTCAGGAAATCCGGATACGGGGATTGAGATAGACATAGCCAATGTCGGAGATCAGCTGCGTGAGCAGCACAACAACGACAGAGACCACCGAAATCCCCAAGAGCAGTTCGATGTCATTATTGCCAGCCGCCTCGACCAGCGCCCAGCCGAAGCCCTTGTAGTTGAACAGGGTCTCGACAATCACCACGCCGTTCAGCAGCCAGGGAAACTGCAGCATGATCACCGTGAAGGGGGCGATCAGCGCATTCCGCAGCGCGTGACGCATGACGATTTTTGGAAAACTGACGCCCTTGAGCCGGGCGGTGCGGATATACTGTGCGGTCATCACCTCGGTCATGGAGGCGCGGGTCATCCGGGCGATATAGCCGATGCCATAAAGGGCGATGGTCAGTACCGGCAGGAAGAAGTTTTCGAAATTGGCGTCGACCATCGCCGAATTTGCGGTGCCCTTGAACCATTTCAAGCCAACGGCAGAGGAGGTGAAGACCGCCATGAAGATCACACCGGAGACATATTCCGGGGTTGCCGTGGTCAGGATCGAGGCGGTTGACAGTGTGCGGTCGGTGACGGAGCCTTCGCGCATCCCGGCCAGGATCCCGATCAAGAGCGCCGAGGGCACCATCAGGATCAGAACCCACATCATCAGAAAACCGGTATTGCCAAGGCGCGTTGCAATGATGGAACTGACATCATCCTTGAAAACGCTCGAATGGCCCCAGTCGCCCTGAAGAATGCCGCAGAAACGTGGGGCAGCTGCTGCCTCTTCGGCGGGTTGAACCCCGGTGATGCAGCGTCCTGTGGTCCCCTCATCTGTCACCGTGGTCCAGCCCGGCAGCACTCCCAGCCATTGGCCGTATTTCACCGGCATCGGTTGCAGATACCCTCCCTTTTCCAGCCAGCTGGCAACCGCCTCGTCCGACATGCGGAAGTTGCCTTGGGTCTTGGCGAGTTTTTCAAGGTTCGGGTAGAGATTGGTCAGCGTGAAGACGATGAAGGTCAGGCAGAGCGCGGTCAGGATCATGATCCCGACGCGCCTGAGGATGAACAGTCCCATGGAATGCTCCCGTTGGTGGCTGTACGCCTTGAGTTAGGCCAATGGTCAGGCCGCAGTCGGCGGCCTGCCAGGCTTTTGAGCGTTTTCTTGCGGCCAGAAGCTTTGGGCCGCGCCGTGCGGCGCGGCCCGCTGTGTCAGATCAGGCCTTGAAAGCCCATTTGTAGATCTGGGGCAGATCGGCGATGTGCTTGTCGACGCCGACCACATTGTCGGTGTGGTGGCGGATGGCGGTCCGCCAGAAGGGCTGGATGGTAACGCCTTCGTCAATCATGATGGCCTGTAGCTTGGCCATGACTTCGCGCCGTTTATCGACATCTGCAAGTGCGTTGGCTTCGGCCAGCAGGCTGTCGAACTCTTCATTCGCAAAACCGGCTTCGTTCCAGGCTTCGCCGGAGCGGTAAGCCAGTCCCAGAACCTGGGTGCCGAGCGGGCGGTGGTTCCAGTTGGTGGAGCTGAACGGGTATTTCGCCCAGTCGTTCCAGAAGGTCGAGCCGGGCAGAATGGTCCGTTTGACCTTGAAGCCCGCGTCACGCAGCTGGGCTGCGACCGCGTCGGTCGTGTTGCGGCGCCAGTCGTCGTCGATGGAGTGCAGCTCGTGCTCATAGTCGAGCATGCCTGCCTCTTCCATCAGCGCCTTGGCCTTGGCCGGGTCAAACGGCAGCCGCGTCACAGTCGGGTCGTGTTCGGGGTGCATCGGGCCGACATGGCAGTTGTCTGCCGGAATGCCATAGCCGGACATGCCCAGTTCAAGGCAGACGGTGTTGTCCACCGCCATGGCAATCGCCTGGCGCACGCGCTTGTCGGCATAAGGCTTGGTGCCGTTGACCTCGGCCAGCTGGTTGGGGCGGATCACGATGGTGAAGCCGGAGGCGATTTCCGAGCGGTTCAGGCCGATGCCGTCAAAGATATCGACGTATTCCCCCACGGATTCCCAATTCATATCAATTTCTTCGGCCTCATAGGCCGCCAGGAACGACGCCGGATCGGTGCCGTAATCAATGAATTCGATCCGGTCCAGATAGCCGCCTTTGCCCGCTGCGGTGCCCCACCATTCGTGGTCTTCGTTGCGTACGAGGACGCCTTTCACGCCGACTTCCATCGACTCAGGCAGCATGTAGCCGGTGCCGATGGGGTTCTCCAGCATGGTGTCGCCGGTATGGCTGGCATGGGTGATCTGCGCTGGATAATCAGCCATCCCCGGAATGATGGTGATGTCCGGGGTGTTGGTTTTCAGCAGCACGGTATGGCTGTCGACAACGGTGATGGCGCCTTCGGCGGCTTGGCCGGTCTCCGCGTCGATCAGCGACGCCATACGGCCTGCCATCGAGTTGCCCTCGACGCTCTTGTCGCACCAGCCGGTGATGTTGCGGGCCACGTCCTCTGCGGTGAAATCGTCGCCATTGTTCCACTTCACCCCTTTGCGGACATGCAGGGTGAACTCGGTCGCGTTTTCGTTGACGTCCCAGCTTTCCAGCAACAGCGGCTCAAAGGAGCCATCGCTGTTGTATTCGACCAGGAATTCCAGCCAGCCGGAGGTAAAGGTTGCGATCTGCGCCCAGTCATAGGTGCGCGGATCCTTCAGGGCGCGCACTTCCATCTGCATGCGCAGGGTGCCGCCGGTCTGTTCATGACCTGCGGCCTGAACAGGGGCGTCAAGCCCAAGGAGGCCGTATGCCGCAGCCGAACTGACGCCAAGCGCGGTGGCGCGGACCATGAATTCGCGTCGATCCATCTTCCCAGCAAGGGTTTCTGTCGCATACATCTTTGCCGCCGGGTGGATATCGGTCCCGGTGATGGTGTCTTTTGTCATGTGGCTCTCCCTGTTGCACCGCAAGTTTTCGCTTTTGGAACGGCGGGCCATCTGAGCTGGCTGGCGCCGTTTGAGGTGCTGTGTTCAAAGATTGTTTCCCCGTCTGGTCATTCGGCCCCAGATCGCGGGTTAGGTCAATGTAAGAAGTCGACGTTTCGCATGACTTTTGCGACATTGTTGGTGTCGGTTTTGTGTTTTTCCCCAAGGGAGGCCAGTCCGAAAGTTTTAGTACTGGGCATATGTGCACAGTCTGCCGGTAGGCCGCGCGTCTGTCGCCGGGGTGACTCGTGGACGTTTAGCGCGGTCCAGGGGCTGGGGAATTCGGCGCGAGGTGGTGCAGGCGCGCAGGCGCGGCGCCGCTGCGCCCCCGGTGGACACGGTGCGGGGGAGATCTGGTGCGGCCTGATATCTCAGGCGGCGCGTTTCAGCTTTTCGCGCGCCTGTTTGCGCAGACGGCTTGGGGTTTCACCGGTGTGCTGGGTGATGAAGCGGGTGAAATAGGCGGCGCTGCCAAAGCCGAGGGTCGAGGCGATATCGCGCATCGGCAATTCAGAGTTGATCAGCAGGCTGCGCGCCGCGTGCAGCTGGCGCTCGGTCAGCAGGGCGCCCGCCGTCTTGCCGGTTTCGGATTTGCAGACGCGGGTCAGATGTGTCGGCGTCACATTCAGCGCGGCGGCATGATCGGCCATGCTGGCATGTTGGGCATAGCATTCGACAATGCGCCCGCAATAGCCCTGAGCCAGCCGCTGGGCAGCGGTGGGTTTGCCGCTGGTGCTGCTGCGTTCCGCCATCAGGCGGCGGATGTGGATTGCGATCAACGTGCCATGGGCCTGCATCGCGCGATACCACAGCGCGGGGCGATCCTGCTGTTCGGCCTGCATGGCCTGGAACATGCTGTTGATCACCGCCTGATCCTGAGCATCGGGGATGCGCAGCGTGTCGGCGGCATCGGGGAAATCCATCGGGGTCGAGGTGGGCACATTCATGACTTGCCCGATGCACTGCCGACCCAGCTCCAGCGACCACAGGGTCCCGGCCGGAACAAAGATGGCGCTGTTGGGGCCAAAGCCACGCTGCTGCCCGTTCAGAAAGACCCGCCCCTGGCCACGGGTGATCCAGATCAGCAGATTTTCGGGGCGGTCATGTGCCAATTCGACCTGCCAAGGCCCATCGGGAGTCAGCTGCGACAGCGGTGCGACTGTGATCTCGCCGATATGGGTGGGGTCAAAAGGCATAGGCTGGTTGATATGTGATGCTCGTATTTTCGGTTGGCGCAAATGGACATGAAAAATTGATTCTGGCAAGTTTTTGCCGAAAAATGCTTAAGGATTTAATAGAATTGCAGGTCTCTGCATGGGGTTTGGGCAACAATGTGCGTATGACGCGCGGTCATCTGGACATTTTGTCCACATCTGTTCCGCGCACCGTGCCGCCGATGTCATTCTGGCCAGCGAAAGCGCTATCGACCGGACGCAAGCCGGGGTGCCGGGCAGTACCAAGGCGTCGTTCGAACGGTGTTTTCGAGGCTGTTCGGACGGCCCTCAGGCCGGACGGTAGGGCGTCCACTGCTTCATTCGCGCGCGGAACCACGTGCGCTGACGTTTGGCAAACTGCCGGGTCGCAACCGAGGCCCGCTCCCGCGCCTCCGCCTCGGTCATCGCGCCCAGGTAATGCGCCATCAGCTCCGGCACGCCAATTGCGCGGCAGGAGGGCAGCGCGGGATCATAGCGATCCTGCATGGCGGCAATCTCCTCCATCGCACCGGCCTCCATCATCGCATCAAAGCGGCGGCGGATCCGCGCTTCGAGCCATTCCTTGTCGGTGTCAAAAACAATCGCGGTGCAGCGATCCAGTGGCAGCGGCGGCGGCGGTGTTTCGGCCTGCCAGTCGGCCAGGCCGCGACCGGTCGCAGTCAGCACCTCATAGGCGCGCTGCACCCGGGCGCGATTGAGAAGGTCGATCCGCTCAGCCGTCGCGGCATCCAGCGCCGCGCGCATATCCTCAAGCGACAGCAGATCGGCCTGCGCCCGGACCTCGGCCGGCGTGGCAGGGATCTCCGCAAGGCCCTGCGTGAGGGCGCTGAAATAAAGCCCGGTGCCACCGACGATGATCGGACGGGGGCCGTGGTCCAGCAGCGGCAGCACCTCGCGCAGCCAATGCCCGACGGAATAGTCGGCGTCATAAGGCTGGTGGCCATAGAGCAGATGCGGGGCCTGCGCCTCTTCCTCGGGCGAGGGGCGGGCGGTGATCACCCGCCAGCAGTCATAGACCTGACTGGCATCGGCATTGACGATCACGCCGCCCTGAGCTTCGGCGATCTGAAGCGCAAGCGCCGATTTGCCGGAGGCGGTTGGCCCGGCGATCAGCACCGGCTGGTGGGGCGGGATGTCTGGCAGCTGGGTTGCGGTGGTCATGCGGGCGTCCTGTTCTTTGGATGTTCTGCGGCGCGCGGAGCGTTGCTGCGGTGGGGCGCCGAAAAACATCTCAGGCCGCATTGATCCTGCCGCCGATTTGCTTCATTTTGCGCGCAAATTAACCCCGTCATATTCCGGAGCGCAACATGCCCCTTACAAACGATCAGCCGGAGGCCACGCCGGCGGCAACCTATAAACGTGTGATGCTGAAAATCTCAGGCGAGGCGCTGATGGGGGACCAGGGGTTTGGCCTGCATCCGCCGACCGTCCAGCGCATCGCGCAGGAGGTGAAATCCGTGCGAGACATGGGCGTGGAGATCTGCATGGTGATCGGCGGCGGCAATATCTTCCGCGGGTTGTCCGGCTCGGCCCAGGGGATGGAGCGGACAACGGCGGACTATATGGGGATGCTGGCCACGGTGATGAATGCGCTGGCGATGCAGTCGGCGCTGGAAGGTCTGGGTGTCTTTACCCGGGTGATCTCGGCCATTCGCATGGATGAGGTGGCCGAGCCCTACATTCGCCGCCGCGCCGTGCGTCACCTTGAAAAGAAACGGGTCTGCATCTTTGCCGCAGGCACCGGCAACCCCTATTTCACCACCGATACCGCGGCCACGCTGCGCGCCAATGAGATGGCCTGCGAGGCGATCTTTATGGGTAAGAATGGCGTCGATGGTGTCTATGACAAGGATCCCGCGCAGCATGACGACGCGGTGCGTTATGACACCATCAGCTACGACGAAGTTCTGGCCAAGCGGTTGAAGGTGATGGATGCCTCGGCCATTGCGCTGGCGCGCGACAACAACCTGCCGCTGATGGTGTTCCCGCTGGATGAGCCGGGCGGCTTCCGGGGCATTCTGGCGGGCAAGGGGACCTACACGAAGGTTCACGGCTAACCGCGCCGGGGTGGGAGGGGGCGCACTTGCCCTTGCTACATGCACGATGAGCCGCGCGCCCGGATCGAGATCCGGCGCGCGGTTTTTTCATGTGGCGCGCGGCGCTGGCGGCCGGTTTTGTGCGACAGCGGCTGACCGGCTGCGGTGCCGGGCCGTCCCGGAGAAGGGCAGAACCCTGCCTGTGGCCGCTTCAAATCTGCGGCAAGATCGCTATACAACGCCGCACCAATGTCTTATGAGCAATGCAAACACCGCCTCAAGTCAGGGGAGAGCAGAATGTCTGACGATTTTATTCTCGATACCGATGATCTACAGCGCCGCATGGATGGTGCCATGGCCAATCTCAGAACCGAATTCGCGTCGCTGCGGACCGGTCGTGCCTCCGCCTCGATGCTGGAGCCCGTGATGGTGGACGCCTATGGCTCGATGACGCCGATCAACCAGGTTGGCACCGTCAACGTGCCGGAGCCGCGCATGGTCACCATCAACGTCTGGGACAAGGCGCTGGTCGGCAAGGTCGAAAAAGCCATCCGTGAATCCGGTCTGGGCATCAACCCGCAGCTCAATGGCACCATCATCATGCTGCCGATCCCCGAGCTGAACGAAGAACGTCGCCGCGAGCTGACCAAAGTGGCCGGCCAGTATGCCGAGCACGCGCGGGTGTCGATCCGCAATGTGCGCCGCGATGGGATGGACCAGATCAAGAAAGCCAAGGCCGACGGCATGTCCGAGGACGACCAGAAGCTCTGGGAAGGCGAAGTTCAGGAGCTGACCGACAAGATGATTAAGGTTGTCGACGCTGCTCTGGAAACCAAACAAGCCGAAATTATGCAGGTCTGACACCTGCTTATGTCACAGAGCACAGACACCGTCCTGGCGCCGGATGAGAGCGACCCCGCACCGGAACGCGGCCCGAAACATGTTGCCATCATCATGGATGGCAATGGCCGCTGGGCACAGGCGCGGGGCCGTCCGCGTCTGTTCGGTCACCACGCGGGCGCCAAACGGGTGCGCGAGGTGGTGGAATGCTGCCCCGCGCTGGGGGTGAAATACCTCACCATCTTTGCCTTCTCGACCGAGAACTGGAAGCGCACACAGGTGGAGGTCGCAGGCCTCATGAGCCTGTTCCGCCGCTATATCTCCAAGGAGATGAAAGCGCTGTCGCAGCGCAATGTCCGGGTCCGTTTCATCGGGGACCGGGTGCGGCTGGACAAAAAGCTGGTCGCGCTGATGGACCAGCTGGAGCAGGAGACCGCCTGCAATGACGGTACCCACCTGACCATCGCGCTGAATTATGGCAGTCGTGACGAGGTGGCGCGGGCCACCAAACGGCTGGCCGAGGATGTGGCAGCGGGGCGCCTGAACCCTGCGGATGTGGATGAGGAAACCCTGCCACGTTATCTCGATACCCATGTGTTGCCCGATCCAGATCTGGTCATCCGCACCAGCGGTGAAGCGCGGATCTCCAACTTTCTGCTGTGGCAGTCGGCCTATGCGGAATATGAGTTCATCGACACGCTGTGGCCGGATTTCACCGCCGACGAGATGGACCGGCTGTGCCGCAGCTACGGGCAGCGGGATCGCCGGTTTGGCGCGGTGAAGACATGAGCGCCGCGGGACGTTGGGCCGATCTGATGCCGCGGGTGATCTCCGCCATCGTAATGATCGTCGTGGGGGGCTGGGCCGTGTGGCGCGGGGGCGTGGTGTTTGACCTGCTGATCGCGGCGGCCTGTGGTGGCATGATCTGGGAATTGCTGCGCATGGTGGTGCCTGATCGTCAGGGGCTGGCGCTGCCGCTCGGCGTCCTGTCGATGGGGGCGGTGCTGGCCGCAGCGCTGATGGGCGGCGGCTGGGCGCTTGGCCTGCTGCTGATACCGGCGGTGCTGGGCGCGCTGGCCATCGACATCCGCCGGGGCATTTACATCGGTTTCGCGCTTTGGGTGCTGTTCGCGGCCTATGCGTTCATCTGGATGCGCAGCGCGCTGGGGCTGGATTGGATGATCTGGCTGATCTCGGTTGTGGTGGCCACGGATATTGCGGGCTATTTCGCGGGTAAGACCTTTGGCGGGCCGAAATTCTGGCCGCGTGTGAGCCCGAAGAAAACCTGGTCCGGCACCTCTGCGGGCTGGATCGCGGCCGCAGCTGTTGGTGCGGTCTTTGCGGTGCAGGGCGGGCTTGGCTTTGGCGTCGTGCTGCTGTCGGTGCTGGTCTCCATGGCCAGCCAGGCCGGTGACGTTGCCGAAAGCGCGCTGAAACGCAAGATGGCTGTGAAGGATTCCAGCGGCCTGATCCCGGGCCACGGCGGGCTGTTCGACCGCTTTGACGGTATGCTGGGCGCGGCGGCCATGGTGCTGCTGGTACTCAGCCTGTGGGGTCTGCCCGGCGGGACGATCTGATGCGCAAGATCTCGATTTTCGGGGCCACCGGATCCATTGGTCAGAATACGATTGACCTGATCCGGCGGGCCCCCGGTGACTACAATGTGGTGGCGCTGACCGGTGGCGCTAATATTGCCCAGCTGGCACAGGATGCCAGAGCGCTGCGTGCCGATATCGCCGTGACCGCCTATGATGACAAGCTGCCGAAGCTGCGGGCCGCCCTGGACGGTTCGGGCATCGTGGCGGCCGCCGGGCAGGCGGCGCTGGTCGAGGCGGCGGCGCGGCCTGCGGATTGGGTCATGTCGGCGATTGTCGGCGCGGCCGGCCTTGCTCCGGGGCTCGAGGCGCTGAAACAGGGCGCGACTCTGGCGCTGGCGAATAAGGAATCGCTGGTTTGCGCCGGAGCGCTGCTGCTGGAGACCGCCCGCAGCCATAATGCGCGGCTCCTGCCCGTGGACAGCGAACATTCGGCTGTGTTTCAGGGGCTGGTCGGTGAAGACATCGCGGCGGTGGAACGTGTGGTGATCACCGCCTCTGGCGGGGCGTTTCGCGACTGGCCGCTGGAGCAGCTGAAGACCGCCACGGTGGCACAGGCCTCCTCGCACCCCAATTGGGACATGGGCCAGCGGATCACTATCGACAGTGCGTCCATGTTCAACAAGGCGCTGGAAGTCATTGAGACCCGTGAGTTTTTTGGCGTCGATCCAGACCAGATCGAAGTGGTGGTGCATCCTGAATCCATCGTTCACGCGCTGGTCGGTTTTCGCGATGGTGCGCTGATGGCGCATCTCGGCGCGCCGGATATGCGCCATGCCATTGGTTATGCGCTGCATTGGCCCGAACGGCGCGAGCTGCCGGTGGAGCGGCTGGATCTGGCGCGGCTGGCGCAGCTGACGTTTCGGGCGCCTGATCCCGCGCGCTATCCGGCATTGCGGCTGGCCTATGATGTGATGGCGCGGGGCGGGCTGATGGGGGCGGTGTTCAATGCCGCCAAGGAACGGGCGCTGGATCATTTCATCGCCGGGCGCATCGGCTTTCTGGACATGGCCGAAGTGGTGGCGCGGGTGCTGGATCAATTTGACAGTGCCGATCGCGGGCTAGATGAGGCAATGACACTTGATACGGTGCGCCGGACCGACCATCTCGCCCGTATGGACGCCGACAATGAAATTTTGAAATATGTAAGGTAAGCCCTTGGATCTCGTCTCCTTTCTTCCGCAGTTTGGCGGGTATCTCTATGTGATTGCCAGCTTTGTGGTGGCCCTGTCGGTGATCGTGGCTGTGCATGAATATGGCCATTACATCGTCGGGCGCTGGTCCGGGATCCATGCCGAGGTCTTCTCGCTGGGATTCGGTCCGGTGCTGTTTTCGCGGGTGGATAAGCGCGGCACCCGCTGGCAGGTGGCGCTGCTGCCGTTTGGTGGCTACGTGAAGTTCCTAGGTGATGCGGATGCGGCCTCGGGCAAGGATAGCGCGGCAATGGCGGATGCGGCGGCTGATCCGGTGGCGCTGCGGCGCACGATGCACGGCGCGCCGCTTTGGGCGCGGGCGGCCACCGTCGCGGCGGGGCCGGTGTTCAACTTCATCATGTCCGCGCTGATTTTTGCCGGTGTTTTCATGGTGCAGGGCACCATGCGCGATCCGCTGACGGTGGAGCGGCTGGTGCCGCTGCCGGGGCTGCAAACCGGCCTGCGCGAAGGTGACGCGCTGTTGCAGATCAACGGTGTCGATGTTCCCTCTCTGGAGGATAACACTGCCTTTGCGGCCTTCCGCGATGCGGTGCCGGAACAGCAGCCGCTAACCTATACCGTGCTGCGCGACGGCCAGCAGACCGAGGTCGAGGGACCGTATCCCTGGCCGCCGCATGTGCGTGGCGTGGCACCGCGCAGTGCCGCGTCTGACATCGACCTGCAGCCGGGCGATGTGATCACCGCCGTGGATGGCGCGCCGATCTTTGCCTTTGACCAGCTGAAACGCGCGGTTGAAAGCGCCGAGGGCAAGGTGTTGCTGCTGAAGGTCTGGCGCGCTGGCGAAGAATTCGAGATGGCTCTGGCACCCCGCCGTGTGGATGAGCCGCAGGCGGATGGCGGCTTTGCCACCCGCTGGCGTATGGGCATTGTCGGTGGTCTGGCGTTTGAGCCTGCGACCGAGAGCCTGGGCCTTGGAGAGGCGCTTGGCGGTGGTGCGGCGCAGGTCTGGGGCGTGGTCGAAATGTCGCTTTCCGGGCTGAAACATATGATCACCGGTGCGATCAGCACCTGCAACCTGTCGGGTCCGATTGGCATTGCCGAGACCTCTGGTGCGATGGCAAGCCAGGGGGCGGCCAGCTTCATTCGGTTTATCGCCGTGCTCTCCACTGCCGTTGGCCTGCTGAACCTGTTCCCGATCCCGGCGCTGGATGGCGGGCATCTGATGTTCTACGCCTATGAGGCGGTGACCGGTAAGCCGCCGAATGATGCGGTGATGCGGGTACTGATGGCGGTTGGTATCTCCGCCATCCTCAGCCTGATGATGTTTGCGCTTTTCAACGATATCTTCTGCTAGGCGCTTTCTTGCCGACCGGCCACGATCCGGCTGGTCGGCAGATCCCGCAGCAGCAGGGCGCGCCAAACTGTCGCCACATTCCCCTGTTAATCCTTTGGTAAGCCGCCGGTGGGCAGCGGTGCCGCAGATCGCGGCGCGGTTGTGGCGGATGTGGGATCTTTTTTTAGATAAACGGGAGAGTGGACGCCATGAGCAGCCTGCATATTACCAATACGGGATTGGGTCTTTTTATGCGCCTGAACTGGGACCGCGCCATGTCTGTGGCGACGATTTTGGGGGCGCTGGTGGCCGGGGCCTGGATCGGCAGTCTCTGAGTTTTCAACCTGTTGCAAGCAATCTGGCGCGTGGGGTCCTCCCACGCGCCTTTTTGTTGTTTTTGACAAGCGCTGATAAACCCGATACGCACGGATTAAGCTGTAAAAAAATCGGGTTTTGACTGATGGTTCGGGGGAAGCACACAGGTAGATCCTGTGGGGGGCGCAAATTAGGTGCCCATATTTTGTATAGAAACGCATCTGCTGTAGCGCTGGCTGTTGCCTTGGGATTTGTCCTGACGCCAGAGTTCGCAGTGGCGCAGAGCTATAGTTTCACAAACGTTCAGGTCGAGGGCAATCAACGCATCCAGACCTCAACAATTGTGGCCTATACCGGCATTGAGCGGGGCAAATCGGTGAGCGCCGGGCAGCTCAACGATGCCTATCAGCGCATTCTGGACAGCGGCGTATTCGAAAGCGTCGAGATTGTTCCGCAGGGCAATACGCTGGTGATCAAGGTCACCGAATTTCCGACCATCAACAAGATCAGCTTTGAAGGCAACCGCCGCATCAAGGACGATGCCATGGCCGAGCTGATCGAATCGGCGCCGCGCCGGGTGTTCAACCCCACGGTCGCCGAGCGTGACGCCTCCAATCTGGCCGAAGCCTATGGCGCACAGGGACGTCTGGCCACAACCGTGACACCGCGCATCATCCGCCGCAGTGACAACCGTGTCGATCTGGTGTTCGAAATCTCCGAAGGTGACACCATCGAGGTCGAGCGCGTGTCCTTCATCGGCAACCGCGTCTATTCCGATCGGCGTCTGCGCCGCGTGCTGGAGACCAAACAGGCCGGTCTGCTGCGCACCTTCATCCGCGCCGATACGCTGATCGAGGACCGTCTGGAATTCGACAAGCAGGTGCTGCGCGATTTCTACCTGTCGCGCGGCTATGTTGACGTGCGTATCAACAGCACCAATGCCGAGGTAACCGAAGAACGCGACGCCGCCTTCCTGGTGGTGGATATCAGCGAGGGCCAGAAGTTCGAGTTTGGCGAAATTTCGGTCACCAGCGAGATGTCGGAAGCTGACGCCGATGAGTTCCGCAAGGTTCTGAGGGTCCGCCCTGGGGTAACCTATTCGCCGAGCGTGGTGGAAAATGCCATCCGGCGCCTGGAAACATATGCGATCCGCAAGGGGATTGATTTCCTGCGGGCCGAGCCGCGGATCAGCCGCAATGATCGCGAGCTGACGCTGGACGTGGATTTTGTGCTGACCCGTGGTCCGCGCGTGTTCGTTGAGCGGATCGACATCGAAGGCAACACAACCACGCTGGACCGGGTGATCCGTCAGCAGTTCCGCACCGTCGAGGGCGACCCGTTCAATCCGCGCGAAATCCGCGAAAGCGCTGAACGCATCCGTGCGCTGGGGTTCTTTGAAACCGCCGAGGTGGACGTGCGCGAAGGCAGCAGCGCCGGTGAGGTGGTTGTCGATGTGGACGTCGAGGAAAAGCCAACGGGTGCACTGAGCCTTGGTGGTGCCTACTCGGTCAACGACGGCTTCGGTCTCAGCATCGGCCTGTCGGAGAACAACTTCCTTGGTCGGGGGCAGCGCCTGTCGTTCAATATCTCGACCGCTCAGGACGCCGAGGAATACACGCTTGGCTTCACCGAGCCCTATCTTCTGGGGCGCGACCTGCGTCTTGATCTGGATCTGGGTCTGTCTGAGACGGATTCCAGCTTTGCGCTTTACGACACCAAACGTGCGTTCTTCTCGCCCGCGCTGACCTTCCAAACCTCGGAAAACAGCAGCCTTCAGATCCGGTACACTTGGGATGAGGATGAGATGATCACCCGTGGTGATGATTCCGCCGGGATCCCGCTGGCCGGTCCTGTGGTTCGTAGCGAGATCAACCAGGGTGCGATCAACGCCAGTTCCATCGGCTTTACCTATACTGTTGACAGCCGCCTGAACGGACTGGATCCGAATTCGGGCTATCTGTTCCAGGTTGGGGCCGATTATGCCGGGCTTGGCGGGGATTCCGAATATCTGCGCACCACCGCAAAGATCATCGCCCAGCGTCGTGTCTTCAACGAAGAGGTGACATTGCGGGCAACGATCGAGGCAGGCGCCTTTGCCTGGCAGGGGGATGGCTTCAGCCGCTCCATTGATCGGTTTGTCCTGTCGCCCAATATCCTGCGTGGTTTTGAACCGGGTGGTATCGGTCCACGGGACCAGTCGCCCAATGGCGCAGGCGGGACCTATAACGACTTCCTCGGCGGCAATTATTACGCGGCGGCCCGCTTTGATGCGGAATTCCCGCTGGGCCTGCCAGAAGAGATCGGCCTGCGAGGCGGTCTGTTCTATGATGTGGGCAACCTCTGGGGTCTGAACAATGCCGATACCGGCGCGGCGGGCGGCAATATTGTCGGGCGCGGCGGGTCGTACCGTCATGTGGTCGGCTTCTCGCTGTTGTGGACAACCGGATTTGGCCCTTTGCGGTTCAATTTCTCCAAGGCGCTGAAGAAAGAAGACTTCGACCAGGAGCAGAGCTTTGATTTGACGTTGCAGGCGCGGTTCTGATCGCAATGACACGAGCTGTGGACACACGGCACACGGGGGCGCTGGCGGAGATGCTGGCGCCTTTTGTGCGCGGGCTTGCGATGCTGCCGCTGCTGGTGCTGCCTGCGATGGCGCAGGAGACGGCATTGCCGGGGGCGGGCTTTGCCTTTGGCGAGACATTGCAGCTGGGCGCACCGCAGACCGGGCTGCTGACCATCCAGTCCGAGCGGCTCTATGCCGAGAGCGCCTTTGGTCAGCGTGTTTCCCAGGAACTGGATGCCGAGGGTGCGGTCCTGACGGCCGAAAACCGCCGGATCGAGGCGGAGCTGCGCGCAGAGGAACTTGAGCTGACCGAGCGCCGCAGCAGCATGGATCCTGCGGCGTTTCGCGCGCTGGCCGATGCTTTTGACAAAAAGGTGCAGGAAACCCGTCGTCAACAGGATCAGAAACTGCGCGATATCAACCAGATCGGCGAAGATGCGCGGCGTGATTTCTTCACCGCTTCGCTGCCTGTGCTGCAACAGATCATGCTGGAAGCCGGAGCCGGAGCCATTCTGGAACACGCCAGCGTGTTCCTGAGCGCGGATGCCGCGGATGTCACCGATCTGGCGATTGCGCGGGTGAACGAAGTGCTCGGCGACGGGCGTGAGAGCCTGCCCGAGGCCACCGGCGAATAGGCTTACCGCGCCCGGCTGGTGATTGCCTCAGGCGGAGGCAGGGCGCCGACCGTGCAGCCATCGCCGGGTCTGCCGCTTGCCGAAGCTGTGGGCAGTTGCTAGGACATACCTAACATTCAGAAAACGGGGAAACCGCAATGACAACCGAGCTGAAAAGCGCCGACATTCACCTGATCCAGCGGATCCTGCCGCATCGCTACCCGTTTCTGCTGGTCGACAAGGTGGTCGAGATCGACGGCTATTCCTCGGCCTGCGGGATCAAGAACGTCACCATGAACGAACCGCATTTCCAGGGCCATTTCCCGGGCACGCCGATTATGCCGGGCGTCACCATCGTCGAGGCGATGGCACAGACTGCGGGCGTGATGCTGGGCGTAGGCATGGATATGATCGACACCGAGCTGCTGATCTATTTCATGAACATCGACAAGTGCAAATTCCGCCGCAAGGTGATCCCCGGCGATGTGCTGGAGATGCGGGTGGAGACCACACGTGGTAAGCCCGGTGGCAAGATCTTCAAGTTCAAGGGTGTTGCAACCGTCAATGGTGAGACTGCGGCGGAGGCCGAGTTCTCGGCCATGATCGACGTGCAGAAGGATTGACACAGATGACCCGGATCCATCCCAGCGCGGTGGTCGAAGAAGGGGCGAAGATTGGCGCCGATTGCGTCATTGGCCCGTTCTGCCTGATTGGCCCTGAGGTCGTGCTCGGCGACCGGGTTGAGCTGAAATCCCATGTGGTCGTCACCGGAGATACCGAGATCGGAGAGGATACCACGGTGTTCTCCTTTGCCGTGCTGGGCGAGATTCCGCAGGATCTGAAGTTCAAGGGCGAGCGCTGCAAGACCGTGATCGGCAAGCGCAACCGCATCCGGGAGCATGTGACGGTGAATGCCGGCACCGAAGGCGGCGGCGGGATCACGCGGATCGGTGATGACGGCTTGTTTATGGCCGGCTGCCACATCGCCCATGATGCGCAGATCGGAGATCGTGTGATCGTGGTGAATTCCGCTGCGGTTGCGGGCCACTGCGTGCTGGAAGATGACGTCATCATCGGTGGCCTGTCCGGCATTCACCAATGGGTGCGCATCGGTCACGGCGCCATTGTCGGCGCGGTCACGATGGTGACCAATGATGTGATTCCCTACGGGCTGGTTCAGGCGCCGCGCGGTGAGCTGGACGGGCTGAACCTTGTCGGCCTGAAACGCCGGGGCGTGCAGCGTGCGGATATCACCGCGCTGCGGGCGGCCTTTCAGATGCTGGCCCAGGGCGAGGGCACGTTTCAGGAGCGCGCGCGCCGTCTTGGCGCAGAGAGCGACAGCGAATACGTGCAGGAAATCGTTGATTTCATTACCGGCGAGAGTGACCGCTCTTTCCTGACGCCGGGAGGCTGAGACCATGCTGGCATTGATTGCAGGGCAGGGCG
Organism: Phaeobacter sp. JH20_02; assembly: GCF_048056915.1. Classification (NCBI taxonomy): domain Bacteria; kingdom Pseudomonadati; phylum Pseudomonadota; class Alphaproteobacteria; order Rhodobacterales; family Roseobacteraceae; genus Phaeobacter; species Phaeobacter sp. JH20_02. The sequence continues at coordinate 955,812 of NZ_JAYMVP010000022.1, forward strand.
CACTGCCTGCCGAACTGGCAGCGCGCCTGTCCGACCGGCCGCTGGTCTGTGCCATGCGCGGCTCCGAGCCCGATCACATTGAGCCGGAGCTGACCTTTCGCCTGGAACAGCTCGGCAGCTTTATCGCGCGCCTGTCGGCCAGCGGTGTGCGCGAGATCTGCCTGGCGGGCGCAGTGCGCCGCCCGGCCATTGATCCATCGCAGATTGATGCCGAGACCATGCCGCTGGTTCCGATTCTGCAGGGGGCGATTGCCGCAGGTGACGACGGGGCATTGCGCGCCATCATCGGCCTTTTTGAGCAGGCGGGCATGTGCGTGCGCGCCGCCCATGAGGTAGCACCGGATCTGGTGATGGCCGAGGGCATCCCGACCGAGGTGCAGCCCGGCGAATTGGACCGGCGCGATGCAGAACGCGGCGCAGAGGTTGTCGAGGCCATGTGCCGCGCCGATGTCGGCCAGTCCTGCGCGGTGCGGCGCGGACAGGCGATTGCGGTCGAGAACCTCTTTGGCACCGACTGGATGCTGACGGCGTTGCAGAACCGGCCTGACGGCACCGGAGGTCTGCTGTTCAAGGCGCCCAAACCCGGACAGGACCGCCGCGCGGATCTGCCCACGATTGGCGTGCAGACGGTTGAGCTGGCGGCCAAGGCTGGGCTGTCGGGGATCGTGCTGGAGGCAGGCGGTGTTATCGTGCTCGATCAGGATGAGGTGGTGGCCACCTGCAATCGGCTCGGGCTGTTTCTCTGGCTGCGCAGCGCATGAGCCTACGGGTGTTCATCCTCGCAGGCGAGCCTTCTGGGGACCGCCTTGGCGGTGCGCTGATGGCAGGTCTGCGGCAGCTCTGCCCGGATATCATCTTTGAGGGGGTTGGCGGCGCGCTGATGGCTGAACAGGGCCTAAAGTCGCGCTTCGATATGTCGGAGCTGTCGGTCATGGGACTGGCCGAGGTGCTGCCGAAATACCGTCAGCTGAAGCGCCGCATTCGCGAAACCGCAGAGGCGGTTCTGGACATGAAGCCGGATGTGATGATCACCATCGACAGCCCGGATTTCTCCCTACGGGTCGCCGCATTGGTGAAAGAAGCCAGCAGTATTCGCACGGTACATTATGTGGCGCCATCGGTCTGGGCCTGGCGCCCCAAGCGGGCGGAGAAGATGGCCAAGGTCATCGATCATGTGCTGGCGCTGCTGCCGTTTGAGCCGCCCTATATGGAAGCGGCTGGCATGGAGTGCGATTTCGTTGGCCACCCCGTTGTGGGGGAGCCACAGGCCACGGCGGAGGAGATTGCCGCCTTTCGCAGCCAGTACCAGCTGGAGGAGGCGCCCTGCATTCTGGCGCTGCCGGGATCGCGGCGCTCTGAGGTGACACGTCTGGCGCCGGTATTCGGTGCGGCCCTGAAACAGTTTCAGGACAGCCACCCGGAGTATCGGATCGTGGTGCCTGCTGCGGGTCCGGTTGCCGATCTGGTGCGCAGCCATCTTGCGGAATGGTCGGATACCGCGGTGGTGATCGACCCCAATACGCTGGACGGTGAAGTGGCCAAGGCGCATAAACGCGCGGCTTTTGCGGCGGCGGATCTGGCGCTTGCGGCTTCTGGTACGGTCTCGCTGGAGCTGGCGGCGGCGCGCACCCCAATGGTGATTGCCTATAAATTCCAGTGGCTCACCTGGCATATCATGCGGCGCATGGCGTTGATTGACACCGTCACGCTGGTCAATCTGGTCAGCGATACACGCGTGGTGCCGGAATGCCTCGGCCCTGAGTGTACGCCGGAGGCTATCGCCAAGGCGCTGATCAAGGTCAAGGCGGCGCCTACCGCGCAATCCTCTGCCATGGCCATCACGATGGAGCGGCTGGGCGAGGGGGGCGAAGACCCCGGTCTGCGCGCGGCCCGCGCAGTGTTGGATCGTCTGTCTGCGCAGGCCTCCGCCGTCTCCTGAAGCCTGCCGGATGCAGAGCCTCCGGCAGGTGGCCTCTCGTAGCGCGGGCGCTATGCACCCGCGCGGTGCGCGCCGCAATGCGGGTAACTGAGCATGTGCCGTTGGGCGTGGTGTTGTGGTGGATTATATTTTGCTGAGATGCGCATAAGGGCAGGTCTGCCCTCAGGCGCTATCTCGATTTTGGATTTGGGGAGGGCCTGTCAAGGACAAGCCGCGCGTATCGCGCGGAGGCTGCGCCTTCCTTGACAGACGCACCGTGTTACTGGCCGTGTCAGTAGCCGCGCCAGATCCAGCCGCCGCCAAAGATACGGCTGCCCTCCTCAGCATAGAACACGCAGGCCTGTCCGGGGGAAATACCCTCTTCCGGGGTCAGCAGTTCGACCTCGGCTTCGGTCTCCGAGATCGGACGGATCACCGCATCGCGCGGGGGCCGGGTCGAGCGGACCTTGACCTTCAGATGCCATTCGTCGCGGCTGGTGAAAGGCTCATCGCCGAGCCAGTTGATTTCCCGCACCGGGATGGTGCGGGTGGCCAGCAAGTCCTTGGGCCCAACGACGACCTGTTTCTTGTCCACATCCAGTTTCACCACATAAAGCGGTTCGCTCAGCCCGCCGATGCCGAGGCCGCGACGCTGGCCGATGGTGTAGTGGATGACACCGTTGTGACGGCCGAGCACCCGGCCATCGGCATGAACGATGTCCCCCGGCTCCGCCGCGCCGGGGCGCAGTTTCTCGATCACGCTGGCATAATCACCATTGGGAACAAAGCAGATGTCTTGGCTGTCGGGTTTATCGGCCACCGCCAGACCATATTGTGCCGCCATCTCGCGGGTGGCGTCCTTTGACGGCAGATGTCCCAGCGGGAATCGCAGATAGTCCAGCTGCTCGGGGGTGGTGGAGAACAGGAAATAGCTCTGGTCGCGGTTGGCATCCTCGGCCGAATGCAGTTCGGGCCCGTTTGGCCCATCCTTGCGCTGGATATAGTGGCCGGTGGCCATGCAGTCGGCTTCCAGATCGCGGGCGGTTTCCAGCAGATCCTTGAACTTGACCCGTTCGTTGCAGCGGATACAGGGTACCGGGGTTGCGCCAGCCAGATAGCTGTCGGCGAACTCATCGATCACCGCATCCTTAAAAATGTTCTCATAATCCAGCACGTAATGCGGAAAGCCGCGCTCTTCGGCGACTCGGCGCGCATCATGGATATCGATCCCCGCACAGCAGGCGCCTTTCTTTGCAAGCGCCGCACCATGGTCGTAGAGCTGTAGCGTCACGCCCACAACATCATAGCCTTCATCGGCCAAATGTGCAGCAACAACAGAGCTGTCGACGCCACCCGACATGGCGACAACCACCCGCGTCTCCGACGGTGGTTTGGCAAAGCCAAGCGAATTCAGTTGGGGATTGGCATCCTGCGCCATCAGGCGACTCCTCGGATATGTGGGAAAGACACCGCAGAATATAGGAAAATCCTAATGATCCTCAAGGGGGCAGGTTCACCCCTCCTTAAGGCGTTTGCGCGAAATGTGGGGACGGACCAATTTCTATGCTCCACACGAAGGAAGAAAAGATGTTCTTGAAGAAAGTCGATGGCCCGCGCGCTGTGACCCTGCCGGATGGCACGGTGATGACGCGCGCGGATCTGCCGCCAAAGACCACGCGGCGCTGGGTGGCCTCACGCAAGGCGGCGGTTGTGCGCGGAGTCCTCTACGGCTTGATCCCGCAAAGCGAGGCATTGCGCAGATACAGCCTCTCCGAAGAGGAGTTTCGCAGCTGGGTTTCCGCTGTTGCGGACTTTGGCGAGGACGCCCTGAAAGCCACCCGTCTCAAAGACTATCGTAAATCCTGACGCAAAAAAATCATTCAGACTTGAGGTGAACGCGCAAATTAACCATCATGGTAACGGGCCATTAACTTTTTTCCACCAAGGTTAATTCGACCTGAGGGAAACAGTGTACAGGCGGAGAAAATAATATGCGCATTCTTCTTGTTGAGGATGATCCAACAACGGCGAAGAGCATTGAGTTGATGCTGACTCATGCCAACCTCAACGTTTATTCGACCGATCTCGGCGAAGAGGGGATCGATCTTGCTAAACTCTACGATTACGATCTGATCCTGCTGGATCTTAACCTACCCGATATGAACGGCCACGAGGTGCTGCGGCAGCTGCGCATGGCCCGTATCGAGACGCCCATTCTGATCCTGTCCGGTGCAGATGACACCGAAAACAAGATCAAGGGCTTTGGATTTGGCGCTGATGATTATCTGACCAAACCCTTCCATCGCGAGGAACTGGTGGCCCGTATTCACGCCATCATCCGCCGCTCCAAGGGGCATTCGCAGTCGATTATCAACACCGGCAAGATTTCGGTCAATCTGGATGCCAAGACGGTGGAAGTTGCAGGCAAGGCCGTGCATCTCACCGGCAAGGAATACCAGATGCTGGAGCTGCTGAGCCTGCGCAAGGGCACCACATTGACCAAGGAGATGTTCCTGAACCATCTCTATGGCGGCATGGATGAGCCCGAGCTGAAGATTATCGACGTCTTTATCTGCAAGCTGCGCAAGAAGTTGAGCACGGCGACAGGTGGCGATAACTACATCGAAACAGTCTGGGGCCGCGGCTATGTGCTGCGCGATCCGCAGGACGATCAGCTGACTGGGGGTCACCGGATGGCTGTTGGCGCCTGATCCGGCGCGACCTTCATCTCACCCGGTTCCCGAACGATCCCGCTACGGCGGGATTTTTCACGTCTGTCACCTGCGCTGTGGCTGGACGCGATGGCGTCACCGTCCTATCACCTAGCTAAGATAAAGCGAGGCGACAGACGTGACACAGTCAGGCAACAGCGATTTGAACGGTTTGACCAAGGATCAGGCGCGCCGCGAATTTATGGCGTTGCAGGAGCAGTTGCGCGCCGCCGATCTTGCCTATCATCAGGCCGACGATCCCGAGATCAGCGATGCGGAATATGACGCTAAGAAACGCCGCTACCGCGCGCTGGCGGAGCAATTTCCCGATCTGGCTGAGATCGCAACCGAGCTGGAGACGGTTGGTGCGCCAATAGCCTCCGGCTTTGGCAAGATCACCCATGCACAGCGGATGATGTCGCTGGGCAACGCCTTTGACGACGAGGACGTGCGCGATTTCGACAAAGGTCTGCGCAAATATCTTGGCCTCGGCGCCGAGGACCCGCTGGCCTATACGGCGGAGCCGAAGATCGACGGGCTGTCGCTGTCGCTGCGCTATGAAGCGGGCAGGCTGATCCATGCGGCCACCCGTGGCGACGGGGCGGTGGGGGAGAATGTCACCGAAAACGCCCTGACCATTGCCGATATTCCGCAGCGGATCGACGATGCTCCGGCGGTGCTTGAGGTGCGTGGCGAGGTCTACATGAGCCATGCGGATTTTACGGCGCTGAATGAGCGGCACGCCGCACAGGGTGGCAAAACCTTCGCCAATCCGCGGAATGCGGCGGCGGGATCCCTGCGGCAGCTGAACGCTGAAATCACCCGGTCGCGGCCGCTGCGCTTTTTTGCCTACAGCTGGGGCGAGCTGTCGGAGCCGCTCGCCGATACGCAGTTTTCAGCGCTTGAACGCCTGAAGGGCATGGGCTTTCAGACCAACCCGCTGACCAAATATTGCAAGGGCACAACCGAGCTGATTGCGCATTATCGCCTGATCGAGGAACAGCGGGCGACGCTTGGCTACGATATCGACGGCGTGGTTTACAAAGTGGATGCGCTGGCCTTGCAGGACCGTCTCGGCTTCCGCTCAACCACCCCGCGATGGGCGATTGCGCATAAATTTCCGGCTGAACTGGCCTGGACGCGGCTGGAGGGCATCGACATCCAGGTTGGACGGACCGGCGCACTCAGCCCGGTGGCGCGGTTGCAGCCGGTGACGGTGGGCGGCGTTGTTGTCTCCAATGCGACGCTGCACAATGAGGATTATATCGCCGGGCTGGATTCCAAGGGTGAAGAGATCCGCGACGGCAAGGATATCCGGATCGGCGACTGGGTTCAGGTCTACCGCGCCGGGGATGTGATCCCGAAGATTGCCGATGTGGATCTGTCCAAACGTCCCGAGAGCGCGGTTGCCTTCGCCTTTCCGACCGTTTGCCCAGAGTGTGGCAGCCCGGCCGTGCGTGAGGAGGGCGACGCGGTGCGACGCTGTACCGGCGGCTTGATCTGTCCGGCACAAGCGGTTGAGAAGCTGAAGCATTTTGTCTCGCGCAAGGCTTTCGATATCGAAGGTCTGGGCGCCAAGCAGATCGAAGCCTTTTACAGTGACGCGGGTCTGGCGATCAAAACGCCGGCCGATATCTTTACCCTTCAGGCGCGGGATGCGCAGAATCTGGCCAAGTTGAAAAACCGCGATGGCTGGGGCGAGACCTCTGCCGCCAACCTCTTCGCCGCGATTGACGAGAAGCGCAACATCGCGCTGGCCCGGCTGATCTTTGGTCTTGGCATTCGCCACGTGGGCGAGGTCGGCGCGCGCGATCTGGCGCTGCATTATGCGGATTGGGACGCGATGGCGGCGGCTGTTGATCTGGCCCGCCCGGCCGCCCTGGCGCAGCGCGCAGCGGATGAGGCCGAGGAGGCCGAGCGGGTTGCAGCAGCCCAGCAGGGCCGTCGCGCCCGCATCAAGGAAGCGCGAGACCGGGCCATTGCGGCGCTGAACGTGCCTGCGGAGGCCGCCGCGGCATGGGAGGATCTGATCGGGATCGACGGCATTGGCGCAACGCTGGGTCTGTCGCTTTCCGATGCTTTTGCCAATAGCGATGAGCGGGCGGCCTTCGACGCCTTGCGCGGCCATCTGACGATCATTCCGCCCGAAGCTCCGAAGAACGACAGCCCGGTCACCGGCCTGACGGTGGTCTTTACCGGGACGCTGGAGAAAATGACCCGCGCCGAAGCTAAGGCACGCGCCGAAGCCCTGGGGGCGAAGGTGGCCGGCTCGGTGTCGAAAAAGACGGATATTCTGGTCGCAGGTCCCGGTGCGGGGTCAAAGGAGCAGAAGGCTCGCGATCTTGGCGTGCGGATCCTCGACGAAGACGGCTGGCTGGAGCTGATTGCGGGCGCATGAGCGGCAGACCAGAGATCCTCTTCCCGCTGTTTGCCGGGTTGGAAACGCTTCAGGGTATCGGCCCGAAGACGGCGCAGCATTTTGCGCAGATTGATATAGAAACGCCGCGTGACATGTTGTTTTCGCTGCCTTATTCGGTGGTGGATCGACGGCGGCGCGATAGCATTCGCGGGCTTGATTTTCCCACGGTTGCAACGGTTGAGGTGACCATCGGCGCGCATCGGCCGGCGCGGAACAAGGGGGGCGCCTACCGGATCCAGGTGAGCGACGCCGAGGAGGAATTCCAGCTGGTATTTTTCCACGGTCGCAGCCGCTATCTGGAGGCCCAGCTGCCGGAGGGGGCGCGCCGGGTGGTGTCGGGCAAACTGGAACTGTTTGATGGCATGGCGCAGATGGTGCACCCTGACCATATGCTGCCGCTGGCAGAGGCTGCCGAGATCCCCGATTTTGAGCCGGTCTATCACCTGACCCATGGTGTGTCGCAGAAAACCATGTTCAAGGCGGCGCAAAGCGCGCTATCGCGCTTGCCGGAGCTGGCCGAATGGGCAGATCCCTCGCAGATCACCAAGGAATCCTGGCCAAGCTGGCAGCAGGCGCTGCGCGCTGCGCATAACCCCGATGGGCCGGATGCGCTGGCAGCAGAGGCACCCGGTCGGACACGTCTTGCCTATGATGAGCTGTTTGCCCATCAGCTGACACTGGCGCTGGCGCGGCTGCGGGATCGGACGTTGCCGGGGCGCAGCAGCCTGGCCAGCGGGGCGTTGCAATCGCGGGTGCTTGCGGCCTTGCCTTATCGGCCGACCAATGCGCAGGCCCGCGCAATTGCGGAGATCACCGCCGATATGGCGGCTGGTGCGCGGATGAACCGTCTGTTGCAGGGCGATGTCGGCGCTGGCAAAACTCTTGTTGCTTTCATGGCTTTGCTGGTCGCAGTTGAAGCAGGCGGGCAGGGTGTCATGATGGCGCCGACAGAAATTCTGGCCCGTCAGCATCTGGAGGCGCTGCGCCCGCTGGCGGAAACCGCAGGCGTGGTTCTGGAAATCCTGACAGGCCGCGACAAGGGCCGGGAGCGGGCCGCAAAATGCGCGGCGCTGGCGCGGGGGGACATTCATATTCTGGTCGGCACCCATGCGGTGTTTCAGCCGGATGTGGTGTTTCGGGATCTGCGGCTGGCGATTGTCGACGAACAGCATCGGTTTGGCGTGCGTCAGCGCATGGAGCTGGCGGAAAAGGGCAAAGGCGCGGATGTGCTGGTGATGACCGCAACACCGATTCCGCGGTCGCTGGCGCTGACGCAATATGGCGATATGGAAGTTTCGGTACTGGATGAAAAACCGCCCGGTCGCAAACCGGTCAAGACTGCGGTTATCAGCACCGAGCGGATGCAGGAGGTGGTCAGCCATCTGCGCGGCGCCATCGAAGCCGGGCGGCAATGCTACTGGGTCTGTCCGCTGGTTGAGGAATCCGAGGTGATGGACCTGACCGCCGCCGAGGAGCGGTTCAAACATCTGCGGGCGACGCTGGGAGAGGGCGTGGTCGGGCTGGTTCACGGACAGATGCCCCCGGCGGAGAAAGACGCGGCGATGGCTGCCTTTCAGGCTGGAGAGACCAAGGTTCTGGTGGCCACGACGGTGATCGAGGTCGGAGTCAATGTGCCCAACGCGTCGATCATGGTGATCGAGCGGGCCGAGATATTCGGCCTTGCACAGCTGCACCAGCTGCGCGGCCGTGTCGGGCGCGGCGATGCGGCTTCGACCTGTCTGCTGCTCTATCAGGCGCCGCTCAGCAAGGGCGGCCAGAAACGGTTGGAGATCCTGCGCGAGACCGAGGATGGTTTTCGCATTGCCGAAACCGATCTTGAGATGCGCGGTGCGGGCGATGTCATCGGCACCGCACAATCGGGGCTGCCGCGATTCCGCATCGCCGATCTGGACCGTCAGGCTGGGTTGATGGCTGTTGCACAAAGCGACGCGCGGGCCCTGCTGGCCAGCGATCCCGATCTGTCCAGCCCGCGCGGACAGGCGGCGCGGGTTCTTCTGTGGCTGATGAAACAGGATCAGGCGATCCGTTTGATTTCTGTCGGTTAGCACGTCTTCCTGAGCTGAAACCTTCATCAGCGGCGGCCCTTATGATCGAGACGCTGCTTTGTGTTTTTGCGCCGTGTTCTCATGTGTTCGCAAATGTTCTCATAAAGTTCTTTACAGCTGCGTTTGAATATGAGAACAAATAGGCAACAACACGCCAGAGAGCGAGCGCAAGACAGACAGGAGGATGCACCATGATGACCCAAATCAAGACGACTGTTCAGAATGCCCAATCGACACTGTTGCAAGACGCCATTGGCGCGGCGGCACTGGTTGTGATGCTGGTCGCGGGGTTGCACCTGCCGGGTCTGCTGTGATGACGCCGGGCGACCAGCCTTGAGTTTTTGAGATTTCCTGATCGCACTCTTTATGCCGGACGGGGCCGCCTGTCCCAAGCCTGCCCGGTTTGCCTGCCGGTCTGGCCGACCTGCCTCAGGTCAACAGGCCCCGTTCGGGTCCCGCATGAGAGAGCATACTGCCGCCGCCACCTGTCAGGTGTGCGGCGGTTTTTTCATGTGGTCCTTTTGGACGGGTTGTTCTGGCTGTCGTCACGGGCGCTGGTGAGACAGGCATATCAATCGGCGGCTGAGATGGCGGCCTTGGATCATGACTGCGGATCTGCCTTATTGGCGTGCGCGACTGATCCAACGTGTTGAACTTGTAACGCTGGATCGGCAGGCGGCCATCAGGCGCAGCTCTGTTCCTGATGGGTCTGCATAGCCTCATAGGTGGCATCGAGCGCCAGCATGATCGAGGCGTGGCGGTTCTTGAACTCGCGGGCGGGGATCAGGACTTCAAACCCGTCAAACGGCGCGTCCGGAACCGGGCCATCTTCGGTCAGCATGGCCTTCAGCTGCTGGCGGGCCCGCTCAACCTCGGGCAGGGTGCGACCCAGGATGACCTCGCCGACAACCGCTGCCGAGGCCTGGCCAAGCGCACAGGCTTTGACGTCCTGACCAAATCCGACAATCGCGCCATCCTCGATCCGAAGATCGACGGTCACGGTCGAGCCGCACAGGGGCGAGCGTTTTTTCACCGTAACATCCGGGGCGTCGAGACGATCCAGATGCGGGATATCGGCGGCCAGGGCCAGGATCCGTGCGGAGTAGAGTTTTATCAGATCAGTCTCGCCGGACATCGGATACCTCGGGCTTTCCCTTACGTGCTGTTCCCAATACATAGGGAGCCAGTCTCCAGATGCAAAAGGTTTTTGCCATGTCGTTTGATCCTCTTAGCCTAAAGTACAATGAGGCCGGGTTGATCCCCTGCATCGCGCAGCAGGAGGGCAGCGGCGAGGTCCTGATGATGGCCTGGATGAATGCCGATGCGGTGAAACAGACGCTGGACAGTGGCCGGGTCACCTATTGGTCGCGGTCGCGGCAGGCATTCTGGGTCAAGGGCGAAAGCTCGGGACATGTGCAGGAACTGGTCGATCTGCGCGTGGATTGCGATCGCGATTGCCTGCTGGCGGTGGTGCGTCAGACCGGGCCTGCCTGCCACACCAACCGGCGCAGCTGTTTTTATACTGCCCTTCGCGATGGCGATGAGGTCGAGCTGATGGCGCCGATGGTCTGACAGCAACCGGCTGAAGGGGACGGCCCGGTGCGGGCCGTGCCTCCGGCGGGGATATTTCTAGCCAGAAGATGTCTGTTCGGGCACCGCAGCGCAGCCGACCATGGCGCGGATCTGCGACGGGCTGACGCCTTCGGCGCGGTATTTGGCGAGAGCACGGGCATCGTCGCGCTTGGCAAGTCGCTTGCCCTGATCGTCGCGGATCAGCCCGTGGTGGTGGTAGATGGGTGTCGGCAGGCCGAGCAGTGCCTGGAGCAGCACGTGGATCTGCGTAGCCTCGAACAGATCCTCTCCACGCACGACATGGGTGATCTGCTGATCGGCATCATCGACCACTACGGAGAGGTGGTAGGCGCTGCCCATGCCGCGGCGGACGAGGATAATATCGCCGGCCGCGGTGAGCAGCTGATCGGGGTTCAGCCGGTGCCGGCCCTGATGGGATAGGCCGGTTTCCGAGAAGCTGCGCAGGCTGGCCGCATCCAGCGCTTTTGCCATGTTGAGCCGTATCACGTCCTGTGGTGCGGCGTCGGCCATTGCGCGGCTGCGGCAGCTGCCCGGATAGATGCGCCCGTCGGGGCCGAATTGCGGTACGCCTTCTTGCGGCGCGCCTGCGGCGGCCTCGATATCGGCGCGGTTGCAGCGGCAGGGATAGGTGAGCCCCATTGCCGCAAGCTGATCCAGCGCGGCGCGATAGCGTGGCAGCCGTTCGGACTGGCGCATCACCGGTTGCGGCCAGCGGAGGCCGAGCCAATGCAGGTCGTCATAGATTTGCGCCTCCCAGCTGGGCCGGGAGCGGGATTGGTCGATATCTTCGATGCGCAGCAGGAAAATGCCCTCCGCTGCCCGCGCCATATCATGTGCCAGAAGCGCCGAATAGGCGTGGCCGAGGTGCAGCGGTCCAGTTGGGGATGGCGCAAATCGGGTTGCGAATGTCACGCTTTCTCAATCACATAAACGGTGGACTTCAGGTTGATTCCGGGCAGGTGGTCACCGTGTTCCCGAAACAGCAGCCGTGCCGCCGAACAATCCAGCCATTCGTTGAGCTTGCCGGTATAGGCGGGATCCTCCAGTGCGTGATCATTGTAGGAAAAGGCAAAGAGGCCGCCGCGCGGCAGGGCGTGCAGGATGCTGTCGAAGACCGCAGGCGGAGCGGCACCGGTGCCCAGAACGCCACAGCCGGTGATCAGACGATAAGCGCCCTTGGGGATCGGCTGGCGGTCGGCGGCGTCGATCTGCGTCAGTTGGCGGTAGGCGTCTTTGGCACGGGCCTGCTCCAGCATCCGGGCGGAGGGCTCCATCCCGTCGACGGTTTCAAACCCCTGGAGGCGCAGCGCCAGACCTGACAGGCCGGTGCCGCAGCCAAAATCCAGAACGGGTTCGCTCATGTCCGATTGGAATTTCGCCAGCGCCAGGGCAATCCGTCCCGGCGTCGCGTAACCGTTCTCGGCGATTTCAGCATCGTAGGAAGCGGCCCATTGGTCGTAATGCGCCAGGGTCGCTTCCGGTGTTTCCAGGTCATAGGATTTGTCGAGGAACTTTTTGCTCATGACGACAGTTTATGCCTTCGCCGCCCGAAGCGTCTAGGAAAAGTTGCCAAGCCAGTCCTGCCACGCGGCTTTGGCCCGGTCGGTATAGGCCTTGTAGCGGTCCTTGCGGCCACGGCGGCCGCCTTTGAGACCATCGACCGGGCGGAACAGGCCGAAGTTCACATTCATCGGCTGGAAGGTCTTGGCCTCGGCGCCGCCGGTGATGTGATGGATCAGGGCGCCCATGGCGCTGTCCTGCGGCACCTCTGGCAGCTCCTGGCCCAGGATCTCGGCAGCGGCCATACGGCCGGCCAGCAGGCCCATGGCGGCGCTTTCCACATAGCCTTCGACCCCGGTGATCTGGCCGGCAAACCGCAGGTGCGGTTTTGATTTCAGCCGCATCTGCGCGTCGAGCAGGGTGGGGGAGTTCAGGAATGTGTTGCGATGGATGCCGCCGAGGCGGGCAAAGCTGGCGTTTTCCAGCCCCGGGATCATCCGCAGCACTTCTGTCTGGGCGCCGTATTTCATCTTGGTCTGGAAGCCGACGATGTTGAACAGCGTTCCCAGCGCATTGTCGCGCCGCAGCTGGACCACCGCGTGCGCCTTGACCTCCGGCTGGTGCGGGTTGGTCAGCCCCACCGGTTTCATCGGGCCATGGCGCAGGGTTTCACGGCCGCGTTCGGCCATCACCTCGATCGGCAGGCAGCCATCGAAATAGCCTGCGGTCTCACCCTCGTGGAATTCGGTCTTGTCGGCGGCCAGCAGCGCGTCGATGAACGCTTCATACTGATCCTTGTCCATCGGACAGTTGAGATAGGCGGTGCGCTCTTCTTCGGTCTCACCCTTGTCGTAGCGCGACTGCATCCAGGCCTGCGACATGTCGATGCTGTCGGCGTAGATGATCGGGGCGATGGCGTCGAAGAAGGCCAGCGCCTCGGCGCCGGTCTCACGTTGAATGGCCTTGCCGAGTTCAGGCGAAGTCAGCGGGCCGGTGGCAAAGATCCAGTGGCCATCGGCGGGCAGCTCGGTGATTTCCTCATAGGAAACGGTGACATTCGGCAGCGCTTTCAGCCGCGCGGTGACGGTTTCGGCAAAAGGCTCGCGGTCCACCGCCAGTGCGCCGCCGGCGGGCAGGCGGTGTTGTTCGGCGGTGGACATGATCAGCCCGTTAGCTGCGCGCATCTCCCAATGCAGGAGGCCCACGGCGTTCTGCTCGTCATCGTCTGAGCGGAAAGAGTTGGAGCAGACCATCTCGCCCAGATTGCCGGTCTGATGGGCAAAGGTTTCCACCTTTGGGCGCATTTCGTGGATCACCACCTCTACGCCCATATGTGCGGCCTGCCATGCGGCCTCTGAGCCGGCCATGCCGCCGCCCACGATATGCAATGTTTTTGTCATGCCCGCCACATAGGGCAGCTGGGGCCGTCACGCAATATTGCGCGGTGCGGCTTGTGCAGATCGGCACGAAAAACTGGTGCTTTTGGGCCAAGCGAGCCTGTTGCAAGCAGTGGAAATGTCGACTGATCTGAGCGGGAGGGGTATTGGGGTCGCTGGGGAACTGTCTGGCCGGGGGAGAGACCCGGTGGAGGGACGGTCCGCATCAGCGACCCTAATTGTGCTGGGGTTCGTGACCATGTCTCACCAACCCTGCCCAATCTTTGCCATGATCTTGCCTTGTTTGAAAGACCTGACATGGAAACAATAAATCACCAATCGTAAACAAAGACTAAAATTTTCGATGTCTTTTAGATTTTTTGAGCAGATCAGCGATTTTTCCAGTCCGGGTCGCGTTTTTCCAGAAAGGCATCAATGCCTTCGACGGTATCCCGCAGCATCAGGTTTTCGACCATGACGGCGCCGGTGTGGGCATAGGCATCGGCCGTGGGCAGCTGAAGCTGGTCATAAAACGCGCGTTTGCCGATCTTGACGGCGGCGCCGAGTTTGCTTGCCACGGTTTGGGCGAGGGCATTTGTGGTCTCGGTCAGATCCTCAGCTGCGGCGATGCGGTTGATCAGCCCCAGCTCCTCGGCGCGGGTGGCGTCAATGAAATCGCCGGTGGTCAGCATTTCAAAGGCATGTTTGCGCGAGATATTCCGGGTCAGCGCCACCATGGGAGTGGAGCAGAACAGGCCGATATTGACGCCATTGACGCCAAACCGTGTGCCCTCGGCGGCGACGGCCATATCGCAGGAGGCCACCAGCTGGCAGCCGGCTGCGGTGGCAATACCGTGGACTTGTGCGATTACCGGCTGCGGGATCTGTTGCAGCCCCAGCATCACCTCGGTGCAGCGGGCAAAGAGATCGGCGAAATAAGCCTGTCCGCCATCCTCGGCCTGCCGCCCGGCTGTCATTTCACGCAGATCATGGCCCGCGCAGAACGCCTTGCCCCGTCCGGCGAGGATGACGACGCGGGTTTCGTCGTCGTCGCGCAGGCTGTCGATCTGCCCCTGAAGTGCGGCCAGCATCCCGTCCGACAGCGCATTCAGCCGCTCGGGCGCGTTGAGATGGAGCGTGGCGATGCCGTTGCTGTCGTGACGTTCCAAAATTGTCATCTTGTGTCCCTCCCCGGATTAAGGCCAACGTTAGAACATGTTGCACTTAGGGGGGAACCGGTATTGCGCCGCCACCCCATGCGACATCGGCTCGCAGGGAACCGGCAACAGTGAGGGAGAGAGACAGCATGGGCTTGGCGTTTGATGCCGCAGGGTTGGGAGCTTATCTGCATGAGGTGTTTGCAGAGGTGGCCAATGATTTTGTGATTGACCGGCTGGATGAGGACGGGATCACGATGCGGCTTCTGGTGGATGAACGTCACCTGCGCCCCGGTGGGACCGTTTCAGGACCGTCGATGTTTGGTCTGGCCGATGTCACCATCTATGCGCTGGTGCTGTCGCGGCTGGGGCGCAAGGCGCTGGCGGTGACCACCAATGCCTCGTTCGACTTCATGCGCAAACCGGCAGGCGGCACGCCCTTGATTGCCGAAGGCAAGCTGCTGAAACTGGGACGCCAGCTGGCGGTGGGCGATGTGCTGTTATTCTCCGAAGGGGATCCGCGTCCGGTGGCCCGCTCCACCATGACCTATGCCATCCCGCCAGACCGGTAGGACCTAGCGCGCAGTGGCCAGCGGCTGGCCAACTTTCACCAGGGTTTCGCGGCCCCTGGCGCTATTGGTGACCAGATCGTCACTGAACTGCACGCGGCCCGGTTCGAACACCACCACAACGGTGGAGCCGCCGAATTTGAAATAGCCCTTTTCGTCCATCTTCTGCACCGCGCCCGAGGTGCGGGTGTTGACGATGGAGCCAACGCCAAAGGCGCCGACCTCGACAAAGGCGTAGCTGCCAATGGTGTCTGTGTCGATCAGGGTCCAGCTGCGTTTGTTCTCGCCAAAGACATCCGGACCTGCGCCAAGCGCGATGGGGTTCACCGAATGCAGCGCGCCCGGAATATCCTGCGCGGCGGTGATGCGACCGGCGGCCGGGAAGTGGTAGCGGTGATAATCCGCAGGACAGAGCCGCACGATGGCCAACGCGCCACCAACAAAGCGGTCAGAAATACCGGGCAGCATGGTCCGCACCGACATCGGATGCCCCTTTACGGGGACAAAGACATCCTCCGCCAGCTCGGGAAAGACCAGCACCCGACCATCGGCGGGGCTGACGATTTCGCTGGGATCGTCGCTGTAGGGGCGTGCCTCCGGCCTCAGGTGGCGGGCAAAGAAGGCGTTGAAAGTTGCATAGTTTTCCGTCGGTTCCGTTGCCTCGCTCATGTCGATGGCAAGGTCGTCGACCACGGTCTGGATCTTCCCTCTGGAGAGGGACGAATCAAACCATGCTCCCATCAGGCGGCTGATCAGGGCGGAGCGGAACAACAGTTTTTCCACAGGTTTTGCGCTGGCGTTCTGATAGGCCCAGCGGATCCATTTTTCACCCAGAACGACCTCTTCAAAGGTGTCTCCGGTGTCGCGGTCAACAACTAGGATAGGGTCGCGCTGCATGGGGCCTGCCAGATTTTGTTTCGCTCCCGCCGCGCCTAGCAAGAAGCAGCAGTCACGCCAAGGGGGATTTGGAGCGCAAGGCGACGGGCAGGCTGCCAGGGCCCGAAGGTCCGGTGTCCGTGCGACGTGATTTTTTGCCAGGAGAGCAACGAAAAAGGGGGCCGAAGCCCCCTGATGCCTGCCCCTTACGGGAACAGCTTTTTCACATAGTTCGGCAAGGCGAATGCGGCCTTGTGAACCTCCGGGTTGTAATAGCCGGTGTCGATCCCCGCGGCGGCAAAACGTGCCTCCAGATCCGCAAGGCTCACGCTGCGCGCCTTGTCCGAATGGCTGCCCCAGCCGAACGCCATCGGGCCACCCGCATAGGTCGGCACGGTGGCCAGATAGCAGGAGGCATCCGCAAACAGCGCCTGAAACGCCCGCAGGGTGCCGGTCAGCTCATCGCCCTGCATGAAGGGCACGCCATTCTGCGTCACGATGATGCCATCCTCAGTCAGCGAACGGGCTGCGTGGCCATAGAAAGTATCGGTGAACAGCACCTCGCCGGGGCCGATCGGGTCGGTTGAATCGACGATGATCACATCGAATTTCTCGGTGTTCTCTTTCATGAAGAGCGCACCATCGTTGATCACCAGATTGAGGCGGGCATCATCAAAGGCGCCATCGCTCAGCATCGGCAGGTATTCTTTGGAGAATTCCACCACACCGCCGTCGATTTCAACCATGGTGACATGCTCGACCGATGGGTGGCGCAGCGCTTCGCGCGCCATGCCGCCATCGCCGCCACCGATGATCAGCACCCGTTTTGCATTGCCATGGGCCAGAATCGGCACGTGGGTCAGCATCTCGTGGTAGATGAAGTTATCGCCTTCGGTGGTCTGCACCACGTCGTCCAGCGTCAGAACGCGGCCAAACTGGCCGTTCTGAAACACCTTCAGACGCTGGTGCTCGGTATTGCTGTCATAGAGCATCTCATCGACGCGCAAACGCTGGGCGTAATGGGCGTGCAGGCCTTCGGTGATCCAGGTGTGATCACTCATGCCGCCACTTCCTTGGTCAGGATGCCCTTTGCCAGGAACTCCTCGCCGCGCAGCAGTTCACGCACCGCAACCGTCGGCGTGTCGAAGGCTTCTTTCAGCACGTCAACCGCTTTCCAGGGCTCGGCATCGCCGCACATGAAGACGTCAAAGGCGCCATAGCCGATCTCGGGCCAGGTGTGGACGGAGATATGGCTTTCGGCCAGAACGGCCACGCCGGAGACGCCTTGCGGCGAGAATTTATGCGTATGGATGTGCAGCAGCGTCGCGCCGCAGACCTCGACACATTTGCGGAAGGCGTTCTGAATGCGGGTTTCGCAATCCAGACCGCTGCCGTTCATGACCTCGATAATGAGATGGGTTCCGGCAAATACCTTTCCATCCCGACGGATGAAATGGTCTTCGCGATCCGAATCCACAAGTGAGTTTACGATCGCAGTGGTTGCACTGCGGGCGGTATCTTCCTCTTGGGCGCCTGTCTCCAGACCGATCCCCAGTTGGAAGAGGTTGGCGTCCGTCATGACACTCCCCTTCGTTCCAGTAGATGACAATCCAGCCGGCCCTTAGCGCCCCCCCGGATAAGAGTCCGGGGTTGGGATCGGTACCGAAAGTGAGGGGGCATCTATTGTGGGGGCGGGATTCGATCAAGGGGTTTTTTGTAAAATGAACACCATCGTGCCATAAAAAAGACCGGGGCAAGCCCCGGTCATCAGGTGGTTCCGTTGCCCGGGGATCATGGGCGCCAGAACGGAAGAGTCCCTTGATACTCGGCGTCCTCGCGGGTCAGCCCAACATCTTTGAGCAGTTCCGGCGGCAGTTGACGCAATGCCTGTCGCGTGCGCTGACGCACGGTCCATTTGGTGACCAGAACCGCAAAGGAGACCGCGATCTCAGCCAGCACCGGCAGGGTGGGGCGGCTGGAAAGATAGATCATGTCGGGCGAAGAGGGTGTTGCGTTCTGTGTCATGGCAGTTTCCTATTGTATTGATACAATCCTGTGTTAATATCACAATCAATGGGTACAATTTGCGCGACGTCTTGTCCAAGAAAGGATTGTAATGGGTACAATTTGGCCAAACGAGCTGCCGGCTGATCTTTCCGGGCGATCCGGGCCGAAATATCAACGGGTGGCTGATACCATCCGGGCGGCGGTTGAAGATGGCACACTTTGTATCGGTACAAAGCTACCGCCGGTGCGGGAGCTGGCCTATCAGCTGAAGATCACCCCCGGCACGGTGGCGCGGGCCTATTCGCTCCTGACCGATGACGGGCTGTTGCAGGCGGAGGTCGGGCGCGGGACTTTTGTGGCGGAACCGGAAACCAAGGTGCTGGATGATGTCTGGTCGCGGCAGCTGCATCTGCTGGAGGCCAGTAATCCCGGCCACGTCAGCCTGTTCAGTCCCCGCCTCGCGGATGTTGGTCAGGTTGCGGCATTGCGCGAGGCGATGGTGAAAGTGTCCCAGGGCGATCCGCTGCAATTCCTGAACTACCCCACACGCGATGCCTATAAACCGGTACGCGAGGTGGTTGCCGATTGGCTCTCGGATGAGCTGCTGGGCAATGTGCATCAGAATGACGTCGTGCTGACCCACGGCGGGCAGAACGGCATCCTGACGGTGCTGCAAACCGTGCTTGAGGGGCCGCAGCCGACGATTCTGGTCGAAGATCTCTCATATGCTGGGTTTCGGCGCGCCGCAGAGCTGGCGCGCGCCCGGGGTGTGGGGGTGGCGATGGATGACAAGGGCATCCTGCCGGATTCACTGGAACTCGCCATTCGCAAGACAGGCGCCACCGTTCTATGCACCAGCCCGGAGGTGCATAATCCGACCGGGCTTTATACGCCGCTGGAGCGTCGCAAGGAGATTGTCGAGATCGCCCGGCGCCACGAGGTTCAGATCATAGAAGATGACTGCTACCGGATGGGGGAGGCGCGTGCGCCAAGCTACCGCGTGCTTGCTCCTGAGCTGGGTTGGCATGTCACCTCATTTTCCAAGACGATAACACCGGCGCTGCGGGTGGGATTCGCACTCGCCCCCAAGGGGCGTGGCGCCGATCTGCGGCGCACGGCGGAATACAGTTATTTCGGAATCGCACAGCCACTGGCGGAGCTGACCCGTATCCTGCTGTCCGACCCCCGCACGCCGCAGCTGGTGCGCGATGTCCGCAAGGAGATGGCCAAATACGTCCGCATTGCCGTCAACGCTCTGGGCAGTTTTGAACTTGTCTGGTCGGACAGCGTGCCCTTCCTGTGGTTAAGGCTGCCATCGGGTTGGCGTTCAGCCGCGTTCACCCGCGCGGCAGAGGCGCAGGGGGTTCAGATCCGCTCGGCCGATGAATTCGCCCTGCGCGACGGCCGCGCCCCAAATGCGGTGCGGATCGCGGTGAACGGCCACGTCACGCCCAAACGGTTTGAGGAGGCAATGCTGCGGCTGCGCGCACTGCTCGACAACCCACCGGAGCAGATCAGCGTCTGAACTGTTGCCCGGCTCGAGGTGGGCTGTTTGGCAAAGGAAAAGGGGACCTGAACACTCAGGCCCCCTTATATGTAAGCGGTGATCGACCGGTGTGCTTATTCGACCAGGATCGACACGCCCGAGGTGTGGTTCCCGATAAAAGACCAGTTGTCGCGACCAGCAGCGATGCCAGCGGTGATGGCAGCGGCCAGAAGACCTGCTGCCGAGGCCCCGCCAACCACTGTGCCGTTCAGCTCAGGTTTAAGCGTGGTCTGGCCGGACTGTTGGCCCGCGTCGCATTGCACATAGGCCGGGGTCGGACGGCGTTTGAGCACCGGAACGTTGACGAGAGCCGGGGTGATGAATGTCGCCTTGAATTCGGCGCTTTCGACGGTGCACCGGGCGCCTACAACTTCGCGCATGTTGGCGCTGCTGGGCTGACCGCCTGTCGCCTTCATCTTTTCCTTGTCCAGCACGACATGCGTGCGGAAGGTCAGCTCTTTGTAGCCCTGAACGCGCGGCGCTGTTGAGCCTTGATTCTTGAGCGCGACCGTCACCGGGGGAGCGGTGACTTCGGCGTTTTGCATGCAGGCACCAAGGGCCAGCGGCAGGGCGCCAACCAGAGCAAGTTTTCGAAACATGTAGTAGGATCCTATAATTTGTCTTTCAGGTGCAGCTTTAGCGTGTGAAACACCGGCTGAAAAGGAGCCCAGACCTGTTCCGCGACGACAGATGCGGTCTGGATCGGGGCAGGAGCGTATCCGAGGGTGTTCAAATATGGGGTATTATAATACCTATTTTGTAAGGTACTGTATTTAAACGTTTTAATATGATTTCAGGGTGTTGACCTATGCGCAGGCCTGCCGTAAACCCCGTCCATCGAATTCGGGCGCGCCGTTTTGGGGGTGCCCTTCACGTCAAACAGGATTGACCTGCTATGAAAACCTTCTCTGCTACACCGGCAGACATCGAGAAGAAGTGGATCATCATCGACGCCGAAGGCGTGGTGCTGGGCCGTCTTGCCTCGATCGTCGCCATGCGCCTGCGTGGTAAGCACAAGCCGTCCTTCACTCCTCACATGGATATGGGCGACAATGTCATCGTGATCAACGCTGACAAGATCCAGATGACCGGCAAGAAGCGCGAAGAGCACTTCTACTGGCACACCGGCCACCCCGGTGGTATCAAATCCCGCACCAAACAGGAAATCCTGGACGGTGCCCACCCCGAGCGCGTTGTCTATCAGGCCGTCAAGCGGATGCTGCCCGGCAACCGTCTGTCGCGTCAGCAGATGACCAACCTGCGCATCTATGCAAGTGCCGAGCACCCGCATGAAGCCCAGTCCCCCGAGGTTCTGGATGTCAAATCCATGAACAAGAAAAACACCCGGAGCTGAGACCGATGGCTGATCAGATCAACACTCTCGAAGAGCTCGGCGCCGTTGCAGGCGTAGAAACCGTAGCCGAAGAAACCATCGTGCGCGAACCCGTTCGCGACGAGCTGGGCCGTGCCTATGCCACCGGTAAGCGGAAAGACGCGGTTGCCCGCGTCTGGATCAAGCCGGGTTCCGGCAAGGTCTCCGTCAACGGTAAAGAGCTGAACGCATATTTTGCACGCCCCGTGCTGCAGATGATCCTGCGCCAGCCGTTCCAGGTTGCCGGTGTCGAAGGCGAATTCGACGTCTACGCAACCGTCAAGGGCGGTGGCCTCTCCGGTCAGGCCGGCGCGGTCAAGCACGGCATCTCCAAAGCACTGCAGCTGTACGATCCGTCGCTGCGTGGCGCGTTGAAAGCCGCAGGCTTCCTGACCCGCGACAGCCGTGTTGTCGAGCGTAAGAAATTCGGCCGCCGCAAAGCGCGTCGTTCGTTCCAGTTCTCCAAGCGTTAATCGCTGGATCACATGGATTTGGAAAAGGCCGCAGAGCAATCTGCGGCCTTTTCTTTGTGTGGATTGTTCGAATGCTGCCTGAGCCTGCGCAGCGGTCAGTCTTAGCTGTCCGGTTCGATCAGGCCCAGTCCGCGCAGGTAGATGCCGATGCCGCTCTCCAGCAGATCCTCGGGCGGGAAGGGGGAGGCCGCACCGGGAGAGTTCCGGGCATAGAGCTCCACCACGCCATGGCTCATCGCCAGAACATGCGCCGAGAACATCGAGGCGGGCGGGCGTTTTTCGGCCGGGATATGTTTGCTCAGATCTGCGGCGGCGCGTTCCAGAATGGCACGGGCGCGGTTGGCGGCCTCGGCCAGCTCAGGCGTACGGTTGACGGAGATCCCGCTTTCGAACATCGCGATGTAATGGCCTGGATGTTTGCGCGCAAAGGCGAGATAGGCCCGGCCCGTCGCTTCAAACGCTGCCAGGGCCGAAGGTTGATATTTGTCATAGGCGTGCTGCATCAGATCGGCAAACATCACATAGCCCTGACGGCCTGCCTCGGCGATCAGATCCTCGCGCCCGTTGAAGTGACGATAGACCGCGGCCGGGGTGACGCCGGCCTGTTTGGCCGCCTCCGACAGGGTAAAGCCGGTTGGGCCCTTGGCCTCGATCAGCTTCAGTGCGGCTTCGACCAGCGCCTGGCGCAGGTTGCCGTGGTGATACCCCCGCTTAGGCATCCCAGAGATCCGGTCCGCCACTGATGGAATCATCCAGATCGCCAAGCGCTTTGGCGTCCTTGTTGGTGTAATCGACGGCGTGCAGCACCCGGCGAATGGCGGCCAGCCGGGCCCGGCGCTTGTCGTCGGAGCGCACGATGGTCCAGGGGGCGTGCTCGGTGTGACTACGTGTCAGCGTATCCGTAATGGCGGTGGAGTATTCCTGCCAGAGGCTCAGACCTTTGACGTCGATCGGGCTGAGTTTCCACTGCTTCAGCGGATCGGTCTCGCGCGAGATGAACCGCCGCAGCTGTTCGGCGCGTCCGACGTTGAGCCAGATCTTGAACAGCTGAATCCCATCCTCGACCAGCGCCTCCTCAAAGCCGTTGACCTGATCAAAGAACCGTTCGCGCTGACCGTCGGTGCAAAAGCCGAAGACCGGCTCGACCACGCCGCGATTGTACCAGCTGCGATCAAAGAAGACGATCTCACCTGCGGCGGGCAGATGGGTGATATAGCGCTGGAAATACCACTGGGTCTGTTCCCGCTCGCTGGGTTTTGACAGCGCCACGATCCGCGCTCCGCGCGGGTTCAGGTTTTCGCGAAACCGTTTGATGGTGCCGCCCTTGCCAGCGGCGTCGCGCCCTTCAAAGAGAATGGCGACCCGTGCCCCGGTCTCACGCACCCAAGACTGCATCTTGACCAGTTCGATCTGAAGCCGCGCCATCTCTTTCTCATAGCGCTTGCGGCTCATCCGCGTGTCATAGGGAAAGCCCGGATCCAGCAGGTCATCCTTCTGCGAAGCTTTGATCGCGGCGCGGATTTCCTCTGGGGCCTTGGTCTCGTAGAACGCGCTGATTGCGCCGTCAAAGGGCAGGGGCATAGAAAATTCCTTCTGTCTTCTGTCCCTTATATGGGGCTTTGCGGCGAAATGTGAATCGTTTTAACGCAAATTCCGTGCCGTAGCTGCCCGCGCCGCCGCCCGGTCTACTGCCGCCACAACCGCATCGGTGGCCACCTGATGTGGCATATGGCCGACGCCATCCAGCACCGTGAGGTTCAGCGAGGGGACATCGCGCTCCAGCTGGCGCGCGTGCAGATCCAGCCCCACCGTGGTGTCGGCGCTGCCATGAACCGCCTCAATGGGCAGGCTGAGATCGCCGTAGCGGGGGGCCATCGCTCTGATTTCGGCCAGAAGGTCGGCCCGCTGGCGGGCATTGGCCCGCAGCGCGGAGCGGCGCAGGGTCAGCCCCGGGCCGAAATGTTCGAAATACCCCGCTGGCACGGCCTGCGGTGCAAAGACCTCGGTCAGGGTGTCGCGAATGGTGCTTTCGGGCACATAGGCGGTCAGCAGCGGCACCGCCAGCCGCTGGCCCAGCGGCGAGGAAGTGACCTTGTAAAAGGTGCTGAGCGGCGTCCGCCAAGGATGGGAGACCGCGCCGACCGTGACCAGCGCCGAGAGGCTGTCGGGCGCATCCAGCGCCCAGGCGAGGGCGACACCGCCGCCATAGCTCTGGCCCAGCACGATGGGATGCTCTGCACCCAGAGCGGCAACCGCTTGGCGAATGATGGCGGCCTGCTTGCTGAGGGACGCCTGCGCGCCACCGGTGGGATCGCTATAGCCCAGCCCGGGGCGATCCACGATGATCACCCGGAAGCGGCTGCTGAGGGCCGGGGCCAGCCGGAAGGTCATATCGCGGATGTGCCCGCTGGCGCCGTGGATCAACACCAGATCCGGCGCTGCCGCATCCGCAGGCAGCCCGTCGGGCCGGGGTGTCGGCTGCCCCAGATCAAGCAGGTGCAGCTGCTGGCCATCAACCGTGACAAAGCTGCCGAGCGGCGGATAGGCGGCGATGGCGTCCGCCTCGCGAGCCTTGGCCCGCCACAGCGTTCCGCCAGCCGCAAGCGCCAGAATCAGACCGGCTGTCAGCACGCGCTTAACGCCCAATCTGCGCCATATCAAACGGGGTGGACTGGTAGATGTCATTGATCCAGTTGCCATAAAGAAGATGCGCGTGGCTGCGCCAGCGGTTCTGCGGTTTGCGGCTGGGATCGTCGTCCGGGTAGTAGTTCATCGGAATATTGATCGGCGTGCCGCTGGCGATATCGCGATCATATTCCTGCTTCAGCGTATCGCTGTCGTATTCGAAATGGTTGAAGATATAGAGCGCACGGTGGCTGGGATCCTCAATGAGGCAGGGGCCGGCATCGGGGCTGCCCAGCAGGCTGCGCAGGCCGGGTCGGGCATCAATTTCGGATTGACGGATTTCGGTCCAGCGCGACACGGGAATGACGCAGTCATCGGAAAACCCCCGCAGATAGGGGGATGCGGGATCAAGGTTCTGATGCCGGAAACAGCCAAAAACCTTGTGATCCAAGAGGTGTTTCTTCACCCCATGGAAATAGTTGATCATCGCCATGCCGCCCCAGCAGACACCAAAGGTGGAATGCACATTGGTCTGGGTCCAGTCAAAGACCTCACACAGCTCATCCCAATAGGTGACATCCTCGAACTCGAGATGTTCGATCGGCGCGCCGGTGATGATCAGACCGTCAAAACGCTCGTCCTTGATCTCCTGGAACGGCCGGTAGAACTCCGCCATATGCTCTGCGGCGGTGTTGCGGGTCTGATGTTCGGTCATGCGGATCAGGGACAGCTCGATCTGCAACGGGGTGGCACCGATCAGCCGGGCAAACTGGTTCTCGGTCTGGATCTTCTTCGGCATCAGGTTGAGCAGGCCGATGCGCAGCGGACGGATATCCTGACGGGCCGCCTGATCCGGTGACATGACCATCACGCCTTCGTTCGTGAGAACGTCATAGGCGGGCAGGTCAGAAGGGATCTTGATCGGCATATCGTGTCCTTTGGTCTATGCTCCGCCCGTTCTGGACGGAGTCTTGGCGCTGTGATGTAGAAGGCCTAGCCGCGCGCCTCAAGAGCGCCCGCAATCACATCTGTGAAATCGGCCTCGTTGCGGATGCCCGAAATCTGATCCGCCGTGACCGTCACGCCCCAGTTCTTAGCCATGGCGGCATAGCGGGGCTGGCGATGGGCCAGCGCCTGGGCATAGGTCCAGCGGATGAAGCTGTCAGGGTCCACCTCGTTTTCAGATAGGTGGTTTTCCTTTAGATACTCTTGCCAGACGCGGGCGAGGAAAGCCGGTTCATAGGCCATGGGCTTGGGGGCGCGATCAAACCGGCGGATCAGCTCCTGGGTATGGGCGTCGTCCCCCTTGATCCAGACCATCAGCGTGTGTTTAGCAAGCTCGCTCAGCAGCGGATCGCTTGGATCATTGGCATCGACCCATTCGCAGATGCTGCCGCCGGTGTCGCAGATGAAATTTGGATAGTCATAGAGCCGCTCGGCCCGGTCGATGAAATAACCGGTATCGCGCAGCGCGTTCAGTTCCGCGGTGCGAAACTGGTCCTGGCGGCGGGTATATTCCGCCATTGCCAGCCCGCCCTTGGCCGGATTGCCGGGCTTGCCCAGATAGGAGGCAACGGGTGTCAGGTTTTCAAAGCTGATATTGGAGCCGATATAGATCGAATCCGACAGCAGCAGATCGCGCAGAAACGGCACTTTCATCGCCTCTGCCTTGGCGTTGTCGGCGATATATTCGCCCATGTATCGGGTGCCGATCCGATAATCGATCGAGTAGTGGAACCAGCTGCCCGCGCCGCGCAGAATATTGCTGATATAGGTTTTGCCCAGTCCGGACATGCCAAAGAACAAAACCCGCTTATGCGCCGCATTGCGCCAATCTTCGGCAGACGAATAGAGCATGTGAAATCCGGTCCCTTCTGGTTCCTTGCCTTGCTAATCGCCCCGGGCCTGCGGGTCAATCGGCAGCGCTGGAGGACCTGGGCGCGGCGGCTGGCGATGGACCACGCAAAACCCCCGCACCATAGGATGCGGGGGAGAACTGGTCCTGTACCTGTCTTTGTTCCAGCGCTGCCTGTGGCGCACGCAGGTCTACGCCAGGATCAGAAGTAGTAGCCGAACTTCACGCCAACGCTGACCGCCTTGTTGCCGCTGAAGGAGGCGCGGGCGACATCCGGCGTTCCGGTCTCAGCAAAGGCATCGCCAAGGTCGGTATAGCGCACGCCGCCCGAGATCTTGAACTGATCCTTGGTGTATTGCAGCCCGACTGAGATGCTCTTGTAGCCATTGGTCGGGGCCAGCGGCGACACCAGATTGTCGCTGTCTTCGGCTTCATAGCCGAGGCTGATCGAGCCGACTAGATTTTCGTTGAACCGGCGCGCGACACCCAGCGTGTAGGACACCGAGTCAGACAGGTCGATCAGATCGACATTGGCAGTGCTGGGGCGTAGTTTGACGACACTATGCTCGGCCCAGCGAATACCGGCCAGCAGGAGCGTGTCCTTAGCAATACCGGTCTGGAAATCAACGTTAAGCGACTGAGGAGTCTTGGTTGTCGTCGATCCGTTGAAGGTCGTGCCCGGGACATCCGGCAGACTTTCGGTGGTGGCGAAGGTATGCTCGATCTCAGATTGATAAGTCACAGCCAGGCGCAGGGCGATGTCGGGACGCTCATAGGCACCACCAACCAGCCAGCCAACTGCGCCATCACGCGCTACTCTGACGTTATAACCGTCGAGATCATTGCCGGGTGTCAAGGGGCTGTTATAGGCAAGCCCTTTCAGGGTGATGTCGCCCTTGATCTGCTGGTAACGAATACCACCGTGCACGCTGAAATTCTCGTTGAACTTGTAGCGAACGATCCCGGTGATTGCTTCTGAATCGGCAATCGCTGTGGTTCCGCCAAGCAAGAAAGAGCCGGGTGTGATCGGGTTGGCATCTGCGCTCGGATACCTGACGTCCGACCCCCACGGCTGGTCAAAAATCATCGAGAACGATACGCGGTCGTTCAGGTCGTATTTGATGCCACCGGAAATCTGGTTGAAGCTCAGTGCGACATTGCCGCTCGGGGTTCCGGCAGGGTTGAGCGTCCGCACGTCCGTGCCGGTTACATCCGGGTTGGTGTGCGAGAACGAGAGCTCTGCGTAGTTCCCTTTTTCAAAGATGATCCCAACGGGCTGGCCGGTGCGGTCAAGACCGCCTGCCATAGCTGCGCCGGAAGCCAGCGCCAGCGCTGCTGACGTTGCAAGATAGCGTTTCATTGTTCCTCCCTGTCCAGACTTGGGCGCCTGGTTTTACATTGCGAAACGCTAGCAAGGGGGATTTTTTCGGTCAATGTTGACGCAAAGGCAATCAACGGCAAGAAAATCAGGCAGAATGACCGTGTCGGCGGGGCGCGCGGAAACGTCCGGCGGCATCCAGAATATTGATGTAGTTTGCGCAGAAAATCACCGCAGCCCCGATCAATACCCAGAGGTTAAGCGCTTCACCGTAAATCAACATTCCGGCCACGGCGATGGTGGGCAGTCGGGCGAAATCAATCGGAACCACAACGGTGGCCGGGGCAATGGAGAGCGCCTTGGTCATGCAGAAATGCGCCGCAAGCCCGGCGCAGCCGATAATCAGCAGCCAAAGTGCCGTTGCGGCATTTGGGAGAGTGATCTGCCCGTCCCACCCCGATATAACCAGCCCCATGCCGAGTTGCAGCAGTGTGAGCCAGAGCAGAATGGAGCTGATGGGCTCGTGCCGGGTCAGCCTTTTGGTGAAGAGGATGGTCAGCGCAAAGAAGATGGCTGAGGCCGCTGCCGCAAAAACGCCAAGGCTCAGCGTCTCCGGGCTGGGGCGGGCCACGATCAAAATGCCGACAAAGCCTAGCGCGGCGGCCAATACGCGGGGCTTCGTCAGCCGCTCGCCCAGCAGCAGCGGTGACAGCAGCAGCACCCAGAGCGGCGAGGTGAACTCCAGCGCAAAAACCTGTGCAAGCGGGATCAGCGTTACCGCAAGGAACCACAGGTTCTGTCCGGTGAAATGGGCGGCATTGCGGATCAGATGCAGGCCCAGCCGATCGCGCCGCACCTGGCCCCAGCTGCCGGTGGCGGTCAGACAGATGACAACAATCACCAGCCCGACGGCGCTGCGATAGGTCATGATCTCAAAGGTGTCGAGGCTCAACCCGGCTTCGCGGCCAGCGATGGCCATCGAGGAAAACGAGACAATCGCCCCGACCATCCAGAGCGCAGCCGTGCCTATTCTTAACTCACCCTGCGCCATGGCCGCCCCTTTGCCCGTTGGTCACGAAGAAGGGCTAATTTAGCAGGCGGGTCAAGTCATCTCTGCGCGGCGGCGGTCGCGGATCCGGGCCGCGCAGAACAGGCGTCTATTCGGCGGCTACCGTCTGCTTGAGCATTGCCGTGTGGGGCAGTGAGGGGAGGTCCAGCCGGTTCCCGCGCTCGATATACTCCTTCGCTATCGTGTCGGCATCAAACCCCAAACGTGACAGCAGCGTCTCGATTTCTTCAACCAGCGCATTGGTCGTGGCGCTGACTTGTGGCGACGCATTGACCTTCTGAGGCAGGATCGCTCCTGCGGTGTGGCCCAGCTCTCGCAGCAGGTTTCGAGCGCCATCCGGCGTCGTGGCCTGCTCCAGCGTGGTTTCGATAAAGTGGAGTTGGTCGCCGTAGAGTTGTTTGTAGTAGGCGTAGCGCACTTCCATCTCCAGCGCATACCAGATCGCCATGCCGATTTCGCCCATTTGCTCGAACGGCGCGGGGTCGAGGATCTTGTGATTGTAGGTCGGATGCAGGTACCATTGCCAAGGTATTGTAATATTGCAGAAATCATTACGGTTCACATAGCTTGCGATTTGTTTGCCAAGGTTGCGGCGCAGGATGATCACGCTGGTTCGCGGCGCTAAACCGTGTTCCACCAGTGCCTCAATCAACCCGCATTTGCCCAATGTATGGTTGCTTTCCGCATAGGGGGCTTGCAGGTTGCCCAGTTTGCCCTCCCAGAAGTCGCAGACATTCGCGTTCATCCCGTAGGTATTGAACCCACGCATGTGTCCGATACCGGGCATACGAATGCCATAGTCATTCGCGCCAAGCGGCTCATGCACCGACGGGATATTCAGGTTCTCACCCAGAAATTTCGCAAGCCATGCGGTGCCCGTACGTCCGGCTGAGAGGGTGAAGATGAATTCAGGCTTTAAGCGTTGTTGAGCGTTTTCTGACACCTGCGTGGCAAGCGTTGGGACTGCGGCAGCCAGTGCCGGGCGGGTGTAGCCGAACCGGGAAATTTCGCCGACGGCCTCGACCTCGATCACGTCCGCCGCTTCCGGGTGGGCTGTGAAGAGCCTGGGCGCATCAGCGCCAGTTTTCGCAGGCATCGGCGCCTTGGCGTTCAGGTTCGAAAACCGCTCCCAAAGCCCGTCGATATCGAGCGCATTTATATCCTCCTCTAGATGCTCATAGCGCAGCACGACATCTGCGGAATTCGAACCATCCAGTGGTGCAATACGGCGGTTTTCGCTCAACAGGCTGCGGTAGCGTCGGACAAAGATATCGAGCGGAACATCTCTCTGATCCATCGCCTCGTTGTAGTAGCGGGAAACCATGGCATCGTAGGGATCGCGCCGGATCGTTACTTTGGTATAGGTCTCCCAGATATCCTGAGGAACTGCGGCGCGGATCTGTCCGGCGGTCATGTGATCGAAGAAAACCTGCGTGCCCCCGTTTCCATCCGGCCAAGTCTGGGTCTGATGGTTCTGAGGGCCGGGATAGCCCAACGCCCTCCGCCTCTCTTCATCCTTTGGGCTGATTGGTGTGATGATGCTGCTTTCATCACAATAGCTGGACAGTGCGATTTCAAACGAGGTTCCAGCAACCTTCTTGGTCTTAATGAAAATCAGTTTGAGCGGATGGCAGATAATCATTCCAGAGATTCTCCCAATAGAACTTCACTGAAACCTCGCAAATAGAGTTTTTGAAACTGTTAAGACATCAGTGAAAGTAGAATAAATTCAGGGCTTTCTATAAAAGAAAAACCCCGGCCAGTTGGCCGGGGTTTCAGGGGCTTAGATTATTCCCACTCGATCGTGCCCGGAGGCTTCGAGGTGATGTCATAGGTGCAGCGGTTGATACCCTTGACCTCATTGATGATCCGCGTGGCGGTTTCACCCAGGAATTCGTGGCTGAACGGGTAATAATCGGCAGTCATACCATCGACAGATGTCACCGCGCGCAGGGCGCAGGCATAGTCATAAGTGCGGCCGTCGCCCATCACACCGACGGTGCGAACAGGCAGGATCGCCACAAAGGCCTGCCAGATTTCATCATAGAGACCATGCTTGCGAATCTGGTCGATATAGATCGCATCCGCCTCGCGCAGGATTTCCAGTTTTTCACGGGTGATTTCGCCGGGGCAGCGGATCGCAAGGCCCGGTCCGGGGAAGGGGTGGCGACCGATGAAGCTTTGCGGCAGGCCCAGTTCGCGGCCAAGCGCGCGGACTTCATCCTTGAATAGCTCGCGCAGCGGCTCGACCAGCTTCAGGCCCATCTTCTCCGGCAGGCCGCCGACGTTGTGGTGCGACTTGATGGTGACAGACGGCCCGCCCGAGAAGGACACGGATTCGATCACATCCGGGTAGAGTGTACCCTGCGCCAGGAAGTCGGCGCCGTCGATCGTGTCGGCGTGTTTCTGGAACACGTCGATGAACAGTTTGCCGATGATTTTGCGCTTGGTTTCCGGGTCGGACTGGCCGTCCA
This sequence comes from Phaeobacter sp. JH20_02, assembly GCF_048056915.1. Classification (NCBI taxonomy): domain Bacteria; kingdom Pseudomonadati; phylum Pseudomonadota; class Alphaproteobacteria; order Rhodobacterales; family Roseobacteraceae; genus Phaeobacter; species Phaeobacter sp. JH20_02. Next base: position 986,736 of record NZ_JAYMVP010000022.1, read on the forward strand.
GTTCGCCCAGGAACAGATCGCTTTCATCTGCGTGGATCAGCTGAATATTGTAGTTGTCACGGAACATCGTGACGACCTCTTCGGCCTCGTTCTTGCGCAGCAACCCGTGGTCCACGAACACACAGGTCAGCTGGTCGCCGATGGCCTCGTGGATCAGGATCGCCGCAACCGAGCTGTCAACGCCGCCGGAGAGGCCGCAGATGACTTTCTTGTCGCCCACCTGATCGCGGATCGCCTGGATCGCCTGTTCGCGGTAGGCACCCATGGTCCAGTCGCCGGTGAAACCTGCGATCTTGACAAAATTCTCATAGAGTTTCGCACCATTAGGAGTGTGATGCACCTCCGGGTGGAACTGAACCGCGTAGAAATTGCGCGACACATCGGCGGTGATGGCAAAAGGCGCGTTGGGCGAGGTGCCGTAGACCTCAAAACCGGGCGCGATTTCGCTGACATGATCGCCGTGAGACATCCAGACCTGTTCGCGGTCGCTGTCATCTGCAAACCAGCCATCCAGCAGCGGCAGGCTGCTGACCGTCGGCGTCACATAGGCGCGACCGAACTCGGCGGTGCCATGGCCGGAGAGCACCTTGCCGCCCAGCTGGTGCATCATCACCTGCTGACCATAGCAGATCCCCAGGATCGGCACGCCAAGGTCAAAGATTTCCTGCGGCGCACGGGGGCTGCCTTCGCGGGTCACGCTGTCCGGGCCACCGGAAAAGATCACGGCTTTGGGCGCCATTTCGCGCACAAAATCCATCGTGACATTCTGGTAGGGGTGAATTTCGCAATAGACATTCAGTTCGCGCAGGCGGCGCGCAATCAGCTGCGTGACCTGGCTGCCAAAGTCGATGATGAGAAGGCGGTCGTGGGATGTCTCTGTCATGCACGCGCCATAGGGCAGCGGCGCGAAATTCGCAAGGTATTTTCGTGTTTCGGGCCGCGTTTGCACAATCTCTGATCCGGTTGTCGCGCGGCCTCTTACGGCCGATATCGGGCCGCAGGCGCGAGAAACCTGTCGGGAATGTCGCTTTTCAACTTCAATGGCCGTAATCCTGCGGCGGCTTTGGTCTTGGGCGCTATAATCACACCAGCAACGAAATGCCTGTGGTGAGGAACAACCATGACAGAAGCAGCTCCAGCAGCACCGCGCCGTCGCGCTCGTGGAGGCGGTGGTGCCGCCCGTCGCGCAGAACGAACCGGCGTCAAGATTGATACCGCAAAATACATCGAGCGGAATATTCCGAATTTCGAAGTGTTGAGCGAAGAGGCGCTGCAGACCATCGAAGCCAACGCCGAAACCATCCTCGAAGAGGTCGGTGTCAACTTCGTGAACAACCCCGGCGCGTTGGAGCGCTGGCGCGAGGCCGGGGCCACGATTGATGGCGAGCGGGTTCGGATCCCGCGCGGCCTGGCGCGCGAGCTATGCAAGACGGCCCCGTCCGAATTCACCCAACATGCCCGCAACCCGGAGAAATCCGTGGTCATCGGCGGCAAGAACATGGTGCTGGCACCGGTCTATGGCCCGCCGTTTGTGCGCGATGCCAAGGGCGGGCGCCGTTACGCGACGCTGGATGATTTCCAGAAATTCGTGAAGCTGGGCTATATGTCCAAATGGCTGCACCATTCCGGCGGTACCGTTTGCGAGCCGACCGACGTACCGGTGAACAAACGCCACCTCGACATGCTGATGGCGCATATGACCCTGAGCGACAAGCCGTTCATGGGGTCGGTGACCGAGCCCAGCCGGGCGCAGGATTCCATCGAGATGTGCGAGATCCTTTTTGGCAAGGATTTCGTGCGCGACAACACCGTGATGACCTCGCTGATCAACATCAACTCGCCAATGACCTTTGACGATGTGATGATGGGTGCGCTGGAGGTCTACGCCGCCCACAACCAGGCCTGCATCATCTCGCCCTTTATCGTTGGCGGTGCCATGGCACCGGTCTCGGTTGCCGGTACGCTGACACAGGTTCTGGCCGAGGTGATGGCAGGCGTGGCCTATAGCCAGCTGATCCGCGCCGGTGCGCCGGTGATCTTCGGCGCCTTTGTATCCTCGATCGACATGAACTCCGGTGCGCCGACCTTCGGGACGCCGGAAGCCTCGCTGGTGACCTATGGGGCCGGTCAGCTTGCACGCCGGATGAACCTGCCGTTCCGTTCGGCCGGATCGTTCTGTGGCTCCAAGCTGCCCGACGCGCAGGCGGCCTATGAAACCGCCAATTCGCTCAACATGGGCCTGTTGTCGGGCGTGAACTTCCAGCTGCACTCCTGCGGCTGGCTCGAGGGCGGTCTGGTTGCCGATTTCGAGAAGTTCGTGATGGACGCCGATCAGCTGGGCGCGCTGCATGGTCTTGCCAAAGGTGTTGCCGTGGACGAGGAAGCCCAGGCCATGGACGCCATCCGCGAGGTTGGTCCCGGTGGTCACTACCTTGGCTGCGCCCATACGCAGGCGAATTTCAAGACCGCATTCTGGAAATCCGAGCTGCTGGACTACAAGCCCTTTGAAACCTGGGAAGAAGAAGGTGCGCGTGACACCGTTGCATTGGCCAGCAGCCGGGTGGAAACGCTGCTCGACGCCTATCAGGCGCCGCCGCTCGATCCTGAAGTGCTGAGCAGGCTGGAGGCCTATGTCGCCGAGAAGAAAGCCTCGATGCCCGATGCCTTCATGTAAGACCGGCTGAGAGCGGCACTCTGATATATGCCAGCCCGGCTGGCAGGCAGACGGCGGTCCCTCGGGGCCGCCGTTTTGCGTTACGGGCCGGTGGTCTGCCCTGGGATCCATCCTGTCTGGCGACGGTCTCAGGCGACTTTAAGGGTCGGGCGGCGCAGCCCCTCGGCCTCGCCCATCAGGGCAATCAGCACATCGACATGGCGGGTCAGTGAATACCCGGCATCGCCGGACTCGCGCTGGCGGTTGTAATCGTGTTCGAGATCCAGCAGCCGCATCACCGCAGCGGCCGGTTTCGGCAGGGTGCCATAGCCCAGCACCCGTTTCAAATCGCGCCGCCGACTATAGTCCCGCGCGCCGATCCGCGCGGTCCGCACCAACAGTCGAGGGCGGCGCAAAGCGGCCAGATGACCAAAGATATCCTGCATCGTCATGTCCTTTCCAGCTCTGTTGATAGCGCTGTGTAACACAACTGAGGCGGGTGTTGCCGAAGGGGCCGGTTCGGCGAACGGTCTATTCGATATTGATTGATGAAAATTTGAAACCAATGATGCTCTGACTGAGACTATCCAGAAAAATCAGGCCAGTACGGTGAATGGTGTCTGTGGATAACACGTAGGCGGCCAGTGGGAGGATAGTTTCGAATGATCACATGTGGGGTGATAAAATGCAAACTATGGCTGTATCCGGCTTGCCGGAATGGGTGCCTGAGGAGGCGTGCCGATATCTTGAACACACCGAAGCGGGCCGTTCGATCCGCAATCTTGCAAAACAGGCGGGCTGCCACCCGTCCACGGTATTGCGACAGGTCCGACGGGTCGAAACCCGACGCGACGATCCGCTGGTCGATGGCGCCTTGGCGTCGCTGGCGGCCCGCCACTACGCCGAAACGATGCCGGGGCCCAGGCCAATGTCGGCCCGTGCCCTGGCCCTGGGCACAGTGCCCGCCTGCGCCGAAGCCTTCGAGAGCGAGGTGGTCGAAATCCTGACCTGTCTGAACCCGCAGGGCGCGGTGCTCGCGGTGGCGGATGGCATGGAGAAAGCGGTTGTCGTGCGGGAGGCGGCAAGCGGTGACAAGAAGGTCGTGGTGGATCGCATCCTGGCCGAGGCCATGGCGCTGCGCGATTGGATCGCCTGTCCGGCGCCGGGGCGGCTCAGCCGCTATCATATCACACCCGAAGGGCGCACCGCGCTCAGCCAGTTTGTGGCCCGCCGCGAGAACCGCGCCCGTTCCCGACTGGAAAGCGCCAGCCTGGCGACGCGCAAGGTTGGTCGCGGTCCGCGTCGTCCACGCCGGGCGCGCTATGGGCTGGGTGAGACGCCGCTGCATATGCTGGCGCGGCTGACGGATCGTGATGGGACGCCGTTTCTGACCAGCGATCTGGTGCGCGCCGGTGAGCGGCTGCGCGAAGATTTCGAACTGGCGCAGGTCGGCGATCATCTGGCGCAATCGGTGGCGCAGTTTGCCGATGGCGATTGCAGTCCGGCCGCCGCCCGCCGTCGCCGACCCGGACAGGCCGCGGCAGCCGCCAAACGCCGGGCCTCTGCCGCGCTCAACGCGCTTGGCGAGGGGCTGAGCGACATCGTGATGCGCTGTTGCTGCCATCTGGAAGGGCTGGAGGCGGCCGAACGCCAGCTGGGCTGGTCGGCGCGGTCAGGCAAGGTGGTGCTGCGCATCGCGTTGCAACAGCTGAAACTTCACTATGACGCCCAGCAGGCGCAGGATGAGCTTATCGGCTGAACCCATGGCCTGACATAGAAAAACCCGGCGCCATGCGGCACCGGGTTTGCGGATTTTCTCTGGCCGGTCCGGACCTGACCGGGGTCGCGCGGATCAGGCGGCGACCTCAGCCTTGGCGGTTTTCAGGTGCTCCAGAACGGTCTCCGGGGAGGAGACGCCATAGGGATCTTCGCCGTGGTTGTCGCACAGGCCCGGCTCTTCGAACCATGCCTCGACAACACCGTTGTTGACGATGGCTGCATAGCGCCAGGACCGGTTGCCAAAGCCCAGGTTATCCTTGGCCACCAGCATACCCATCTTGCGGGTGAATTCGCCCGACCCGTCGGGGATCACGCCAACGTTCTTCAGGTTCTGGGATTCGGCCCATTTGTTCATCACGAAGCTGTCGTTCACCGACATGCAGTAGATCGCATCGATGCCTTCGGCCTGGAAGTCGGCGAAGCCGTTTTCAAAACCGGGCAGCTGATAGGTCGAGCATGTGGGGGTGAAAGCACCGGGCAGGGAGAACAGCACTACGCGCTTGCCCGCGAAATAGTCAGCGGTGGTTTTGTCTTCCCAGCGGAACGGGTTCGGGCCGCCCACGGATTCGTCGCGAACACGGGTGCGGAAGGTCACGTCGGGCAGTTTTACGCCAGCTTTCATCATCGGCTCCTAGTTGATCAATTCGGTGTCGGGCGGTGACTTATAATAGTTCTAAATCGCCCGCAATGGGGTATTCGCGCGCTGGTGCAGCGGTGTCCGGGTGGCGCCGCATCGCTGTGGTCATGCGCCGCTTTCTGACCGACTCGGAGGCGGGTTTGATCCTGCAATAGCGTGGAAGGCAAAACCGGCGGGCAGGGTTGCAAATTCTGCATTGCGCGCAAATATCTTAATCAAGACAGATTATTACGGTGCAGAGCTGATCTGTTTTGCCTTCGTCGTCAGGTGCAGAACTGGTCGTGCCAAGCGATTGCAACTATGTTACGAAGACCAAAAGACCATTGCCGCAAGGGAACATCGACGTGCGAGATCTGAAAATCCCCGAGCAACGCCACCCGGAAAAGGCGCATCGTCCTGACAATGCTCAGCCGAAGAAGCCGAGCTGGATCCGGGTCAAGGCGCCAGGGGGCAAAGGCTACGCGGAAACACATAAGATCATGCGTGAGAACAACCTCGTCACGGTCTGTGAGGAAGCCGGCTGCCCGAATGTTGGCGAATGCTGGAGCCAGGGGCACGCCACCATGATGATCATGGGTGAAATCTGCACCCGCGGCTGTACCTTCTGCAATATCGCCACCGGCCGACCCGATACGCTGGATGCGTTTGAGCCGGGTCGCGTCGCCCATGCGGTGCAGAAACTTGGCCTCAACCATGTTGTGATCACCTCCGTCGACCGCGACGATCTGGAAGACGGCGGTGCAGACCATATCGCCCAGACCATTCGCGCGGTCCGCCATCGCAGCCCGACAACCACGATCGAAATCCTGACACCGGATTTTCTGAAATGCGCCCCTGAGGTGCTGGAAACCGTGGTGGAGGCCCGCCCGGATGTGTTCAACCACAATCTGGAAACCGTTCCCGGTCTCTATCCCGGTGTCCGCCCCGGTGCGCGCTATTTCCACTCCCTGCGGCTGTTGCAGCGGGTAAAGGAGCTGGATCCTGCGATCTTCACCAAATCCGGCATCATGGTCGGCCTTGGCGAGAATGCGCAGGAGGTAAAGCAGGTGATGGACGATATGCGCGCCGCGGATATCGATTTCCTGACCATCGGCCAATATCTTCAGCCCACGCCGAAGCACCATGCGGTGGACCGTTTTGTGACGCCGGAAGAATTCGAGAGCTATGAGAAGGCCGCCTATGGCAAGGGCTTTCTGATGGTATCGGCGACGCCGCTGACGCGGTCATCTTATCACGCGGGGGATGATTTTGCCCGGCTGCGTGCTGCACGGAACGCCAAGCTCGGCCAGGCATGACACCGGAGCGTCTGGCGCGGCTGACCGGGCTGCGCCATCGCCTGCACCAGATCCCCGAGGTTTCGGGTGCCGAGGAGAAGACGGCGGAGGTGGTGGCGCGCTATCTGCGCCAGTACCAGCCGGACCAGCTGCTGACCGGGCTCGGCGGCGATGGCGTTGCTGCAGTCTATCAGGGCATACAGGCGGGGCCGACCGTCATGATCCGCTGCGAGCTCGATGGCCTGCCAATCGAGGAACTGTCGGAGCAGCCCTACAGGTCCAGCCATGCCGGGCGTGGCCATCTGTGCGGCCATGACGGCCATATGGTGATGGTCGCCGCGCTGGCAGAGGATCTGGCAGCCCGACGCCCGTCTCGCGGGCGGGTGGTGCTCCTGTTCCAGCCGGCCGAAGAGACCGGTAAGGGGGCCGCTGCGGTGATCGGCGACCCGGCCTTTGCCACTATCGCGCCTGACTACGCGTTTTCATTGCATAATCTGCCGGGGCTGCCGGTTGGGGAGATTGCGCTCTGCGCGGGTGCCGCCAATTGTGCCTCGCGGGGGATGCGGGTGCAGCTGACTGGCCGGACCTCTCACGCGGCGGCGCCGCAGGATGGAATTTCGCCTGCATCTGCCATGGCGCAGCTGCTTCCGGGGCTGGTCGCGCTGGGGGGTGGTGGGGATCTTGGCCCCGATTACGCGCTGGTCACGCTGACCCATGCGCGACTGGGGCAGGCCACGTTTGGCATCGCTCCCGGCGAAGGGGAGGTCTGGGCCACGCTGCGCACGGTGAATGATACGCGCATGGCGGAGCTGATCACAGCCGCCACGACTTTGGTACAGAGCACCTGCCTTGAGAGCGGCCTTGGCTGTGAGATCAGGTTTGATGATGTGTTCGAGGCCTGCACCAATGACGCCGAGGCGGTGACGCTGCTGCGGCGCGCCTGCACGCGCGCAGGCCATGCCGTTCGGATGCGGGCGCAGCCACAGCGCTGGTCCGAGGATTTTGGCCAGTTTGGCAAGCAGGCCAAGGCAGCTATGTTCTGGCTCGGCTCCGGCCTGGATCAGCCGCAGCTGCACAATCCCGATTATGATTTCCCGGATGCGGCAATCCCGGTCGGGGTTGCCATCTTTGCCGAGGTTATCGCCGAGATTTTGAGCGATTAGCGTGTTGCAACAGGCCCTTGCGCGGACCTGTTCAATCCGCTCAAGCGTCAGTTTGTCAGGGCTTCGACCAGTGCGACGGCCCCTACGATTGCCAGCGTGTCACGCACCACCTCATAGATGCGGTCATCCTTGCGCACATAGCGGTGGCCGGGAGCCGGTGGTGCCAGACCCCAACGCGCGTAATCGTCGATATAGATATAGTCGCCGCTGATGCGCTCCCGCGTCTTGTGGCGCTTCTTATACTGTTTCTTGATTTGCCCAGGCGCGTAATGGGCGGCGCTGTTATTATGGCCCGGAGCCCATTTTGGCGGCGCCGCATTGGCGATGGTCGGGGCAAGGGCGGGCGTCAGGCTCAGCGCGGCGGCAGTGGCCGCGGCGGCAAGGTATTTCGTCGTCATGGCGGATCTCCTCGTGATCTCTGCTTTGACCAAGACATGGGGGAGCCTGCCGGTTTTGGCAAATCGCCTGCGCTGCTTTGTGCTGACCGGGGTGCGACAATCGGCAAGGGGCCGCCGGTTCCCTCGCGCATGAAAAAAGGCGCGGTGTCTGCGCGCCTTTCTCGGTGCCATGTTAGGTGCTCTGATACCGGCCGGGCAGTTCCGTGCGGCGCTTAGCCCTCATCGGTGAAGCGGACCTTGCCGATGAAGGGCAGGTTGCGGTTGCGCTGCGCGTAGTCGATTCCGTAGCCCACCACAAATTCGTCCGGGATCTCAAAGCCGATCCAGTCAGAGCGGAAATCGACCTCACGCCGTGATGGTTTGTCCAGCAGCGCGATCGACTTCAACCGTGCAGGCTGACGGCTGCGCAGCAGATGGGTGACATGGTTCAGGGTATGACCGGTGTCGACGATATCTTCGACAACCAGCACGTCGCGCCCTTCAATTGCGCCGCGCAAGTCCTTGAGAATGCGAACTTCTCGGCTGCTTTCCATCGCGTCCCCATAAGAGGACGCCTCGAGGAAATCGACCTCGATCGGCAGGTCAAGTTCCCGCACGAGATCTGCGATAAAGACGAAGCTGCCGCGCAGCAGCCCCACCACCACCAGTTTGTCGGTGCCCTGAAATTCGTCTTGGATCTCGGCGCAAAGCTCTTCGATCCGGGCCGCAATGGCCTTGGCTGAGATCATCACATCGATGACATATGGCCGCTGTGTCATGGGTGCCCCCTTGAAATTCCCGCGCGTTCATATGACATGACGCCGGATGATCATAGCAGGAAATGCGCCACTCATGCCTACCCATTCAGAAACCCGGCCAATGCCCTACACGGCACAGCAGATGTATGATCTGGTGGCTGATGTCGGGGATTATCCGAAGTTTCTGCCCTGGTGTGCGGCGGCGCGGATCCGTAGCCGGGTGCCGCAGGGGGGCGCGGAGGTGATGGAGGCGGATCTGGTGATCTCCTTCAAGGTGTTCCGCGAGCGTTTTGGCAGCCGGGTGACGCTCTACGCCGAGGATAAGAAGATCGACACCGAATATCTGGACGGTCCGTTTCGCTATATGAAGTCGAACTGGGCCTTTGCCGACCGTGCGGATGGCGGCTGCGACGTGTCCTTCTTCGTGGATTTTGAGTTCAAGAACGCAGTGTTGCAGGGCATTATTGGTGTGGTCTTCAACGAGGCGATGCAGCGGATCGTGCGGGCGTTTGAGCGGCGCGCGGCGGAGCTGTATGGCTGATCAGGAACGCATTGTAAGTTATTGAAAGAAAACGGGCCCGCGATGCAGGCCCGTTTCTTTTTTATGGCGGCTGGTGCTGCGTCCTCAGCTGGTCATATCATAGGCGCGTTCGCCATGGACGGAGATGTCCAAGCCGTTTGTCTCGGTCTCCGGATCGACGCGCAGCGGGGTGATCGCGGCGGTAACCTTGACCAGAACAACAGTCACAACGGCGGTGAAGATACCGACGATCGCAAGACCGCCCAGCTGTGCCAGCCAGGTGCCCTGGCCAAAGAGCGCGATCATGATGGTGCCAAAGATGCCGCCGACACCGTGCACGGCAAAGACATCAAGCGTGTCGTCGATCTTCAGCACATTGCGCACCAGATTCACGGCTTCCTGACAGAGGATACCCGCGACAGCGCCAATCATCAGCGCCTCAACCGGACCTACAAAGCCAGAGGCCGGCGTGATTGAGGCCAGCCCCGCGATGGTGCCGGTGACCAGACCGACCATTGAGGCCTTGCCGTATTTGATCTTTTCCCACAGCGCCCAGGTGAGAGAGGCCGTCGCGGCAGAAATATGCGTCACGGTCAGCGCCATTGCCGCACCGCCGTCAGCGGCCAGCTGCGAGCCACCGTTAAAGCCGAACCAGCCGACCCAAAGCATCGCGGCACCGATGAAGACATAGCCGGGGTTGTGCGGCGGTGTGGTGCGGTTTTTGCGCGGGCCGAGGAAGACGGCGATGATCAGCGCAGCCAGACCGGCGGTTTCATGGACCACGATACCACCGGCAAAGTCGCGCACGCCAGTCTCCCCAAAGATGCCGCCATCGGCCATCATGCCGCCGCCCCAGATCCAATGCACCACCGGCGCGTAGCACAGAAGCATCCAGAGGCCGGAGAAGACCAGCACAAAGCCAAAGCCGACGCGCTCGACATAGGCGCCGACGATCAGCGCGGGCGTGATGATGGCAAAGGTCATCTGAAAGGCAAAGAACAGCACCTCGGGCAGGGTGCCGGACAGGCTGTCGGCGGTGACGCCGGACAGGAACATCTTGTCCAGCCCGCCCCAGATGCCGGAGGTGCCGCTGCCAAAGGCGATGGAATAGCCGAAGGCGAGCCATAGAACGCTCATCAAACAGGCAATCGCATAGCACTGCATGAACACGCTGAGCACATTGCGGGCACGGACAAGCCCGCCGTAAAACAGGGCTAGCCCCGGCAAAGTCATAAAGAGGACAAGGGCCGTGGCCACAATAATCCAAGCTGTATCGGCTGCGTTCATCGCCGTTCCTTCCGCATTTCAGGCTGATTTCTATCTGAGGCCTGACAAAGCGGAGTTGCAGCGTTGAAAAAAGCGGCAGGTTTGATGTTGGCGCTAAAAAAGCAGGCTTTTGTCAAAATGCCGAAAAAATGAGCACAATCGAGGGGGTGCTGCCCAATCTGCGCACAGAATATGAAATTGCGGCAGATGGGCGGTGATTTGCGTCAGCGGGTTCAGAGCACCTGTCGGATCAGTGTCAGCGCATAGTCGCGGGTGGCCCGTCGCACCGCGTCGCGGCCAAGGGCGCCGAAATCGACGGTTTCGACATGGGTGCTGCGGTCCCCGGCTGCCAGCGCAAAACAGACGCGGCCTTCCGGTTTGTGTTCGGAGCCGCCGGGGCCTGCGATCCCGGTCACGGCCACCGCGATATCGACACGGGCGCGGCTGCGGGCGCCTTCTGCCATCTGGATCGCGACCTCCTCGCTGACCGCGCCGAGAGCCTCGAGTGTCGCGGCCTGCACACCCAGCATCTCCTGCTTGGCGCGATTTGAGTAGGTGACATAGCCCCGATCAACCACCGCCGAGGAGCCGGGCACATCGGTGAGCGCAGCGGCGATCATACCGGCGGTGCAGCTCTCTGCGGTGGCGATGGTCAGGCCTTTTGCGCTGGCCTTGCGGATGATGTCGGACGCGTCCATGGACTTACCTCTGCAATTTACAGGCCCAGTACACCATGGGTGAGGCCGGCCAGCGCGGCGACACCGATGGCAGCAAGGATGCCTGCGATAATATCATCCATCATCACCCCTGTGGCCCCTTTCTGACGGTCGGCCCAGCCAACGGGGCCGGGTTTCCACACATCAAACAGGCGAAACAGCACAAATGCGGCAATCCAGCCGGGCCAGAGTGCAGTGATGGCAATGTCATGCGCCCAGGCGGGATAGGAAATCGCCCAGAGGGCAACAAACTGGCCTGCCACCTCATCCAGCACAAATTCGGAAGGATCCATGTTTTCGCGGTTGCGGGTCATCGCCTCCGCCGCCCAGACGCCGACCACCATGCAGATCACGGTTGCCAGCGCCAGCAGGAGGAAACCGCCCAGCTGGTGCAGGACAAAAGCCATGGGCAGCGCAGCAAGCGACCCCCAGGTGCCGGGTGCCGGACGCATGTAGCCGATGCCGCCCACGGTGCCGATCAGAAAGGCGAGGCGCGAGCGTTTCATGATTTCACCACGCAGGCGGTGGCGAGGGCGGCGATGCCTTCGCCGCGACCGGTAAAGCCAAGCCGTTCGGAGGTGGTCGCCTTGATCGAGACGCGGGAGATATCAATCGACAGGATCTCGGCCACCGCCGCGCGCATGGCGGGGGCATGGGGCGTGATCTTGGGGAATTCACAGACCAGCGTGCAGTCCACATTCGAGATCTGATAGCCCTTGGAGCGGGTCAGATCGGCGGCGTGGCGCAGGAAGATATCGCTGGCGGCACCTTTCCATTGGGGATCCGAGGGCGGGAAGTGGCGACCTATGTCGCCCTCTGCCAGCGCACCATAGAGGGCATCGGTGATGGCGTGCAGCCCGACGTCGGCGTCGGAATGGCCCTGAAGGCCGCGATCATGGGCCACGGGCACACCGCAGAGCACGACCTCATCCCCCGGTCCGAACCGGTGAACATCATAGCCATTGCCAAGCCTTACATCCATGTCGCCCCCTAATATGCGCGCAGCCCGGTCAAAGTCCTCCGGGCGGGTGATTTTGATATTGTCTGGGTCGCCCGGAATGATGGCAACGTCAATCCCTGCCGCACGGGCCACGGCCACATCGTCTGCAGCGTCGCCGCCGGATGCGGCAAGCTGCTGATGGGCGGCGCGGATCTGCGGCAGGTGAAAGCCTTGCGGGGTCTGGGCAGCAAACAGGCCGTCGCGGTTCTCGGTGCCGGTCACCGTCCCACCATCCCCGCGCCACAGCGCATCGGTCACCGCCAGCGCCGGGGCGGCGGCCGGATGGTTATCAAGCGCGGCCATCACATCGCGGATCACCCGGGGAGAGACACAGGGGCGGGCGGCATCATGGATCAGAACCCTGTGGAGCCCGTGCTGATTGAGCAGTTCCACCCCGTTGGCCACCGACTGCGCCCTTGTGTCGCCACCCTTTGTGAGCAGCAGCTCCGCGCGCGATGCAAACTCCTGCCAGTGATCGGTATCCTCAGCAGCGAGAACGAGGGCAATCCGCTGAACGCCTGCGCGTAGGAAGGCATCAATGGTCCAGTCGATTACCCGGCGTCCCATCAGGGGGCGCCATTGTTTTGCCAGACCGCCGCCGGCCCGCAGGCCCTTGCCTGCGGCAACAATCAGCGCTGCGGTTTGGTGGGACGCAGGATCAGCTGCGGTGGTAACCGGCGCGGTGGGTAGGGGGGCAGACGGCATGGGATGGCTCTTTCTTGGGTCGCAAATGTTTAGGAGGTGATGCAAGGGGAGGCAATGGCAGCGCGTCACCCTGGGTAAAGTGCCTAAAAATTAGGCAACTGCCAAAAGAAGCAGCCTTGCCGCCAGGGGTTTCATTGTCGCATAGAGGCTGCTTCGGATAGAAACACCACATATGCACAAGGATTAGGCAGTTGTCCTTCACTCTCGGTTCCACCTCTCTGACCCCTCCCATCGCGCTGGCGCCGATGGCTGGAATCACCGATCGCCCCTTTCGCGATCTGGTGCGCAGCTTTGGTGTCGGGCTGATGGTGAGCGAGATGGTTGCCAGTCAGGAAATGGTGCAGGCCAAGCCCGGCGTGCGTGAACGGGCCGAGCTGAGTGCGGATGTGGAGAATACGGCGGTGCAGATTGCCGGGCGCGATGCCTATTGGATGGCAGAGGCCGCGCGGCAGGTGGAAAGCCGGGGCGCAAAGCTGATTGATATCAATATGGGATGCCCGGCCAAGAAGGTGACCAATGGTTATTCCGGCTCGGCCCTGCTGAAGACACCGGATCATGCGCTGTCGCTGATTGAGGCGGTGGTGGCTGCGGTCTCGGTGCCGGTGACGTTGAAGACACGGCTTGGCTGGGACGACAGCTGTCTGAACGCCGCCAATGTGGCCTATCGCGCGCAGGAGGCTGGGGTGCAGATGGTCACCATCCATGGCCGCACCCGGTGTCAGTTCTACAAGGGCAATGCAGATTGGCAGGCCATTGCAGCAGTGAAAGCTGCGTTGACGGTTCCGCTGCTGGCCAATGGCGATATCGTGGATACGGCCACGGCCCGCAGTGCATTGGCACTCTCGGGTGCGGATGGCGTGATGATTGGGCGCGGGGCACAGGGCAAGCCCTGGCTGCTGGCTGAGGTGGCGCATGACATCTGGGGCAGTGCAGCCCCCGATGTGCCGACCGGTTCGGATCTGGTTCAGATGGTCAGCGCTCATTACGAGGCGATGATCGCCTTTTACGGCGTGGATCTTGGCCTGCGGGTCGCACGCAAACATCTGGGCTGGTATATGGATGAGGCCGCCACTCCTGCTCAGCTGCGCCGGGACGTGCTGACAGCCAAGAACCCCAAGACGGTGCTCAGCCTCCTGCCTGCGGCGCTGACCGGGGGCGCTGGGCCGGATCTTGGGCCACAAACCATGGGCGGGCAGGCGGCATGACGCAGGCAGAGGGCGGAAAAACCGGCGCCACGCAGGTCGATTGGAACGGTGCAGACAGCGCGCTCTGGGCGTCGCTGCCGATCCCGGCCTTTGTCATAGATCGCGAGGCCCGGATTGCGGATGTGAATTCCGCCGGTGAGGGCTTCCTCAATACCTCGCGCAAGGCGCTGCTGGGTCAGGGCATCTGGCAGCATGTGATCATTGCCCCGGCCATTGACGAGGCGGTGGAGCGCGCCCGCGACAATGGCACGCCGCTGTTTGTCAACGATATCGACGTCGGCACCCCCGGGCGGGCGCCGCTGCAATGCAATGTACAGGTGGCGCGGGTGCAGGGCGTTCAGGGGGGGATGCTGATCCTGCTCTCCCCGCGCGAGCTGGCCGGGCGGTTGACGCAGAACCATTCGGCCAAATCCGCCGCGCAATCCGCAATCGGTATGGCCGAGATGCTGGCCCATGAGATCAAGAACCCGCTGGCAGGGATCACCGGTGCGGCGCAGCTGCTGTCCATGGGGCTGTCGGGGGATGATCTGGAGCTGACCGATCTGATCGTGAGCGAAAGTCGGCGGATCGTGAAACTCTTGGAACAGGTGGAGCAATTCGGCAACCTCTCGGCCCCGGCCTTTCAGGAGGTCAATATCCATGATGTGCTGGACCGGGCGCGCCGCTCTGCGTTGCTGGGGTTTGGCGCGCAGATGACCATCATCGAGGATTACGACCCCTCGCTGCCGATGGCCTGGGGCGATGGGGACCAGCTGTTGCAGGTGGTCCTGAACCTGCTGAAGAACGCAGCAGAGGCCGCCGATCCCGGTGGTGGAACCATTCGCATCCGTACCTTCTATGAGCATTCGTTCCGCCTGCGGCGCAGTGATGGGTCGGGCAAGCTGTTGCCGCTGCAGATTGAGATTTCCGATGACGGTCCGGGTCTGCCTGAGGCGATCCGCGATGATATCTTTGATCCGTTTGTTTCTGGCCGCGAGAATGGCACTGGTCTGGGACTGGCGCTGGTCAGCAAGATCATTGCCGATCATCAGGGCTGGATCTCGGTCAGTTCCGAACCCGGGCAGACGGTGTTTCGCCTGTCGCTGTCGCGCGTGCCGACGGCGCCACGCCCGGCACCGTTTCCACATGATCCCAACCATACCGCAGACGCACCCAAGGAGTAGCACATCATGGACGGCACCGTTCTGGTCGCAGATGACGATCGCACTATCCGCACGGTTTTGACACAGGCCCTGACACGGGCCGGGTGCAAGGTGCATGCGACCTCCTCTCTGACGACGCTGATGCGCTGGGTTGGCGAGGGCAAGGGTGATGTCGTCATCTCCGACGTGATGATGCCGGATGGCAATGGGCTGGAGATGCTGCCCAAGATCGCCGATGACCGGCCAGGGCTGCCGGTGATCGTGATCTCGGCGCAGAACACCATCATGACAGCGATCAAGGCGGCTGAGGCCGAGGCCTATGATTACCTGCCCAAACCGTTCGACCTGCCGGAGCTGATGAAGCGGACTGCCAAGGCGCTGACAGAGCGGCGGCAAACGCAGGGGCAGGGGCGTTCGACGCCGCAGGGGGAGGGCGCGCGCGATCTCGGCCTTCATAGCGGCGAGACCCATGAGGACCTGCCACTGGTGGGGCGCACCGAGGTGATGCAGACACTTTACCGTCTGGTGGCGCGGGTGATGAACACCGATATCCCGCTGTTGATCACCGGCGAGAGCGGCACTGGAAAATCCCTGATCGCGCGGTCCATGCATGATCTTTCGGATCGGCGCACCCTGCCGTTTGTCAGGGCTGAGGCGGCTGATCTCGCCTCGCTCGATGGTCCGGCGCAGTTGCTGGCGCAGGCCCGTGGCGGCACGCTGCTGCTGGATGAGCTGGCGGATCTCTCCGAGGAGGCACAGGCACGCGTCGTTCGCATGATGGATGCCCCCGGAGACCACCAGCCGCGTTTCATCGCCACCAGCCAGCAGGATCTGACCGCAGCGATGGAGGCCGGGCGGCTGCGACAGGATCTCTATTACCGGATCAGCGGCACGGAGCTCCCCGTGCCTGCGCTGCGGGCGCGGGTGGATGACATTCCGCTGCTTTGCGCGCATTTCCTGACGCGGGCCGAAAATGATGGCGCACCGCACCGCCGGTTGAGCGAGGCAGCGCGCGAACCGCTGCGGCAGTTCCCGTGGCCGGGAAATGTGCGCCAGCTGGAGAATGTGATGCGGCGTCTGGCGCTGACCGCCCGCAGCGAGGACATCAGCCTGGATGAAGTCAACGGTGCGCTGGGCGCGCAATCGGGCGGGGAGCCGCTGGCAGCCAGCGGTGCGGCCCTCAGTACCGAGAAACTGTCGGAATCAGTGGCGCGCCATTTGCAGCGCTATTTCGATCTGCACGGCGATATGCTGCCGCCACCCGGCCTATATGCCCGGTTGATGCGGGAGGTTGAGACCCCTTTGATTGAATTATCGCTCGCGATGACCGGCGGAAATCAGGCAAAATGTGCGGATTTACTTGGTATTAACCGCAATACGCTGCGCAAGAAGATCACCGACCTTGATATTGAGGTGACACGCCGTCGCAAACTGATGTAATATAGCCACAGAACCGTGGCAGATCAGCGTTCGCGCTGGTGACGATCACGATATGTGGCGGTCGGCCAGAATGGTCGCACATCAGGATGGGGACGGTACGTGGCGCAGAGGTCACATCTTCGCTCGGCATACGGGCCATTTGCGGCCCTTGACCGCTGGCGCAGAACCCGCAGGGCACGCAATGTCGGCGCGCTTGGGCTGGTTGTTCTGGGGCCTGTGCTGGCGCTCTCGACATTTCTGATCATCGGCCCGTTCTCGCAAGGGGTCGCCTCGCTGTCGCTGCGGCTGATCCTGCTGGCTGATCTGATCTATGTACTGGCTGTCGCGGCACTGGTCCTGACGCAGGTTGGGCGGTTGATCGCAGCCCGACGGGCCAAATCCGCGGGTTCCCGGCTGCATCTGCGGCTGATCGGGGCCTTCGCCTTTCTGGCGCTGACGCCCACCGTGATTGTGGCGCTGTTTGCCGGGCTGACCGTGAACGTGGGCCTTGAGGGCTGGTTTTCGGACCGGGTCCGTCAGGTCGTGGGAAGTTCGCTTGCCGCCGCTGAGGCCTATCAGGAGCAGCAGCAGCGCGACCTGTCGGAGGATGCGGTGGCGCTGGCGCGCTATATCGACAACAGCCGGAACCGCAATTTCTTCATCAGCGACGGGCAGCTGCGCCAGGTGCTGACACAGGGGCAATTGCAGATCCAACGCGGCCTTCAGGAGGCTTATGTGGTGGATGGCGCCGGGGCCATCCGGGCCCGTGGCGAACGCTCCTATGAGTTTGACTTTGAAGAGCCGCGCGCCGCTGACATCAGCAAGGCGTCGTTTAACGGGGTTACGCTGATCCAGGACTGGGAAAACAGCGAACTGCGGGCGCTGGTGCGGCTGGATGCGTTTGTCGACCGCTTCCTGTATGTCAGCCGTGATGTGGACGGTGAGTTGCTGAGCCTCCTGGATGACACCAAGGAAACCGCGCATCTCTACCAGCAGCTGGAGAGCGAACGCGGGCGGGTTCTGTTTGACTTTGTGCTGTTGTACCTCGGTTTTGCGGTGATCCTGATCCTTGCGGCGATGTGGCTGGGCATGTGGTTTGCCGAACGGCTGTCGCGGCCTGTCGGACGGCTGACGATTGCCGCGCGCCGGGTCGGGGCGGGCAATCTCAACGTGCAGGTGCCCGAAGACGACGGCGATGACGAGATTTCGCAGCTGGGGCGCTATTTCAACCAGATGACTTTGGAGCTGCGCGAGCAGCGCGACACGCTGCTTGAGAACACCCGCCAGATCGAACGCCGCCGCCGGTTGTTTGATTCCGTGCTGATGTCGGTGACCTCCGGTGTGGTCGGGCTGGACCCTGAGGGGCGGGTGACCTTTGTGAACCGCTCCGCCGAGCGCCTGCTGGATTGGAATGGCGATCGTCAGTCGCTGGCACTGGCTGTGGCCGTGCCGGAGTTTGGGCCGCTGTTTGTGGAATTGAGCGAAACCGGCGCCGATGTGGTGCAGGATGAGGTCAAGGTGACGCGCCAGGGGCAGCTGGAGAACCTGCTGGTGCGGATGTCGCCACGGCGCAGCGAGGAGGGGCGGCTTGAGGGCTATGTGGTTGCCTTTGACGATGTCACCGACCTGGTCAGCGCCCAGCGGATGGCGGCCTGGGGCGATGTGGCCCGTCGGATTGCCCATGAGATCAAGAACCCGCTGACCCCGATCCAGCTGAGTGCCGAGCGTATCAAGCGCAAATTCGCGCCTAAGCTGGGGGAGGAGAACAGCGATCTCCTGCAATCCATGACAGATGTGATCGTGCGCCAGACCAATGACTTGCGCCGCATTGTTGACGAGTTTTCAAAATTCGCACGGATGCCGGAGCCGGAGCGCCGCGAAGAGGATCTGGTGAAGCTGTTGCGCGATGCGGTGACCCTGCAACGGGCAGGCCAGCCTGATCTGCGCATCACCGCCGATCTGCCCACCGAACCGATGCTTGCCGATCTGGATGCAACCATGATCGGCCAGGCCTTGACCAATCTGATCAAGAACGCGGGCGAAGCCGTTGAAACCCTGAAGCAAAAAGGTGGCGTGCCGGATCTGGATCCGGAAATTCGCATTGCCGTCACCTCGACGAAAACCGGCTATGAGGTCACCATCGCCGACAATGGCATCGGTCTGCCAGAAGACCGTGCCCGATTGTTTGAACCCTATGTGACCACCCGTGACGAAGGCACCGGTCTCGGCCTGCCGATCGTCAAGAAGATCATCGAAGAACACGGCGGAACGCTGGTGCTGGAAGACGCACCGGTGTTCGAAGGTCAGGCCCATTATGGCGCCATGGCCGTGATCCGCCTGCCTGCCGCACATGAGGCGGCAGCCCCCAATAAGAGTACAGTGAAAGCAGGTCTGACATGAGTGACATTCTGATTGTTGACGACGAACGCGACATCCGTGAGCTGGTTTCCGATATCCTTGAGGATGAAGGCTATGCAACGCGCAAGGCCGGCAGCTCTGAGGAATGCATGGCCGCGCTCAACGCCGAGCCGCCGGCGCTCCTGATCCTCGATATCTGGCTGAAGGACAGCCAGATGGATGGGATCGACATCCTGAAGGTGGTGAAACGCGACAACCCGGAAATCCCCGTGGTGATCATTTCCGGCCATGGAAATATTGAAATTGCCGTCGCCGCGATCAAGCAGGGCGCGTATGATTTCATCGAAAAACCTTTTAATATCGACCAGTTGCTGGTGGTTATTCGCCGCGCGATGGAGGCTTCGAAGCTGCGCCGCGAAAACTCCGATCTGAAGCGTCAGGATGCCGGCGTGAGCGAGATGATCGGGGCCTCCGCGGCCTATCGTGCGCTGATTGGCCAGTTGGACAAGGTGACAAAGTCCAACGGCCGGGTGATGCTGACGGGGCCTGCGGGCAGCGGCAAGGAGATTGCAGCGCGCTATATTCACACCCAGTCCAATCGCGCCTCTGCCCCCTTTGTGACGGTGAACTGCGCCAGTATCGAGCCGGACCGTATGGAAGAGGTGCTGTTTGGTCGGGAAAGCGCCGAACGCGGGGTTGAGCCGGGGCTGCTGGAACAGGCGCATGGCGGCGTGATCTTCTTTGACGAGGTGGCGGATATGCCGCTTGGGACCCAGTCAAAGATCCTGCGGGTGCTGGTGGATCAGCAGTTCCAGCGGGTTGGCGGGGCCGATAAGGTGCGCGTTGACCTGCGGGTTATTTCCTCAACAAACAAGGACTTGGAGCGCGAGATTGAGGCGGATCGCTTCCGTCAGGAGCTCTATCACCGCCTGAATGTGGTGCCGATTCCGGTGCCCTCGCTGGCCGACCGGCGCGAGGATATTCCGCTGCTGGCGGATCATTTCATCGCGCATTTCAACCAGAGCCAGGGCCTGCCGCTGCGCAAGCTCAGCGAGGATGCCATTGCCCTGATGCAGACCATGCTGTGGCCGGGCAATGTGCGGCAGTTGAAGAACATGGTGGAACGGGTTCTGATCCTTGGCGAAAGCAGCGGTCCGATTGAGCCAAAGGATCTGCCTCGCGATGAAGAAGCGGTTGATGACCAGAGCCGGGTTGTGCTTTCCGGGGCGCTGGCGACCCTGCCGCTGCGGGAGGCCCGCGAGGCGTTTGAACGCGAATATCTGCTGACACAGATCAACCGCTTTGGCGGCAATATCAGCCGCACCGCGTCTTTTGTCGGGATGGAACGCTCCGCTTTGCACCGCAAACTGAAATCGCTGGGGGTTGTCACCTCGAACAAGGCAGGCGCGCGGATCGCGCATGTTGAGAAGGAAACCGAGGAGGATATGGTCTGATTCAGGCCATATCCCCTGCTTATCAGTGGGTTGTCAGGGTTTCCTGACTGAAAGCTCGGTACGCCGTGGTTGAGCCTTAGGGCGTCGTCGCCACAATTTGTGGCGACTGACCACGGCGTTCGATCGCACAGGAGGTCTGGCTGAGTTGAGGCAGGGTTGCGGCGCGCCGCGCCCCGACGGCATCCGCCACCGACTGCGGACAGCGTTTTACGGCGATGTTTTCGTAGCCCTTCGCGGCCATGCAGGACCGCTCGACCCGCTGGCGCAGATCGGCGTTGACATCCACGGTATAGATGCCGCCATCCTCCCAATAGCCGGCCCGGTGATAGCAACGCCCGTTGCGGCAAACCTCGCCACCGGGGCGAAAGATCGGCGGGTGCTGGCGGATCTGGGTGGCCACCGGGGCGTCGCGCAGGGCGCTGACCTCGCAGGCGAGGAGATCCGCATCGCGCCGGGCTACATCCGCACCGGCGCGGTAATAGACCGGAACCGGGCCACAGGCCGCCAGCGCTGATGTCACCAGCAGTGCGGCAAGCATATGATTTCTTATGGACATCCTTTGATTGTGCGCCAGAACGGGCGGTAAGACAATTGAATTGACCGTTCCGGCGGCTTCTGTCATTCAAAACGCGCGATTTCGCGCAGCAGCGCCCTGAGGAACAAGCACATGAAGGTTATTATCTGTGGCGCAGGTCAGGTCGGCTGGCAGATCGCCCGGCACCTGTCGGGGGAGCACAATGACGTGACCGTGGTGGACAACAATCCCGATCTGGTGCGCCGCGCGACGGATACGCTGGATGTGCAGGGGATTGCCGGGTTTGCCTCCTACCCGGACGTGCTGACTCGCGCCGGTGCCCGTGACGCAGACATGATCATTGCGGCCACACATTCGGATGAGGTCAATATGGTCACCTGCCAGGTGGCTCATTCGGTCTTTTCGATCCAGCGCAAGATCGCGCGACTGCGCTCAAAAAGCTATCTCGAAGCGATTTATTCGGATCTCTACCGCCGCGACCATCTGCCGATTGATGTGGTGATCAGCCCCGAGCGCGAGGTGGCAGCGGCGGCGATGCAGCGTCTTTCGGCGCCTGCCGCCTTTGATACAGAGATGTTCATGGACGGCAAAGCGCAGCTGCTGGGCGTGCAGATTGACGAGGACTGTCCGGTGGTCAACACGCCGCTGCGACAGCTGACGGATCTGTTTTCGACGCTGCGGGCCATCGTTGTGGGCATTCGCCGCGATGGCACTCTGTTTGCGCCAGAGCCGGGAGATCAGCTGTTTGTGGGGGACAGCGCCTATGTGTTTGCCCATGTTGATGACGTGAGCCGCACGATCGAAGTATTTGGCAAACAACAGAAACGTCAGGATCGCGTTGTGATCGTTGGCGGCGGCAATGTCGGGCTTGAGGTGGCCAAGGCGCTGGAGGCCCGGACTGGGCGCACCCGTGCCAAGATGATTGAGCGCAACCGCAAATGTGCCGAACGCGCCGCCGAGACGCTGGAGCGAACCATCGTGCTGAACGGCGATGGTCTTGATCGCAGCCTGATGATCGAGGCGGGGATCGACCGGGCCGACGCCATGCTGGCGGTCACCGATGATGACAAGGTCAATATGCTGGCCGCTGTGCGGGCCAAGGCCGAAGGCTGCCCGCTGGCGATTGCACTGATCAACGATCCGACGCTGGTGCCGCTGATGGCGCCGCTGGGGATCGACGCCTATATCAATCCGCGGGCCACAACGGTGAGCTCGATCCTGCGCCACATCCGCTATGGCCGGGTGCGACAGGTCTATTCCATCGGCGATGCCGAGGCCGAGGTGATCGAGGCCGAGGTGATGTCGACCTCTCCCATGGCTGGGCAGATGATCCGCGACATCGCGTTCCCCGAAGGGGTACTGGTCGGCGCCGTTAGCAAGAACGGTAAGGTGATGCGGCCGACCGGAGGAATGCGGATCGAGGAGGGCGATGTGATTGCGCTCTTTGCAATGGCTGCGGATGTGCCGGAGGTTGAGCGCCTGATGCAGGTCTCGATTGACTTCTTCTAACATGGCGCGTCATCGCAAACAGCCGATGGAAAAGACAGGCGGCCTGCTGCGTCTGCCGCTCTTTCTGCTGATCCTGATGGTGGCCGCGCTGGCGATGTGGGTGCCTGCCGTTCACGCGCTGATCCTGGATGATCACCAGACCTCGCGCAGTTTCTTCTATTCCGGTGTGCTGGGATTGATGCTGGTTGTGCTGGTCGGGCTGTCGATGGGCAACCGGATGCCGCGGTACAGCATGCCGGGGCAGCTCACCTCGCTGCTTGCGAGCTTTGCCGTGTTGCCCGCATTCCTGGCGGTTCCGGTACAGGATGCCCTGGGCAACACCAGCTATCTCAACGCCTATTTCGATATGGTCAGCGCGATCACCACCACCGGGGCGGATGTATTTGCCGATCCCAACCGCCTGCCGCCGAGCGTGCATCTGTGGCGGGCCATGGTGGGCTGGCTGGGTGGGCTGCTGATGTGGGTTGCGGCCTCGGCCATTCTGGCGCCGCTGTCGCTGGGGGGATTTGAGGTGACCGCGCGGGGGGAGCCGGGACGCGGCACCGAGACGCCGCTCCATATGCAGCGGGCTGATCCACGTCGCAAACTGGTGGTGGTGACCAAAACCCTGGCGCCGCTTTATGCCGGGCTGACGCTGGTTCTGTGGATCCTGTTGATCATCACGGGCGAGACCGCCCTTGTTGCGCTGGGACATGCGATGTCGGTGCTGGCCACCTCCGGGATCTCGGCGGTGGGCGGGGTGGAAAATGGCGCCAGTGGCATCGCCGGGGAAATGGTGATGTTCCTGTTCATGTTCTTTGCCCTGTCTCGGCTGACGTTTTCGACCGATACGGTGACCAGCGGCCATAGCCGGTTGGATCGCGACCCGGAGTTCCGCATCGGCCTGCTGATCGTCTTTGGCGTGCCTCTGCTGTTGTTCCTGCGCCATTGGATCGCCAGTTTTGATGTCGCAACCACCAGTGATCTGATGCAGGGGCTGCACTCATGGTGGGGGGCGACTTTTACCGTGCTGTCGTTCCTGTCGACCACCGGGTTCGAGAGCGCCGACTGGGAAACCGCCCGCCAATGGTCGGGGCTGGATACGCCGGGCATGATCCTACTGGGGCTTGCGGTGATTGGCGGCGGCGTCGCCACTACGGCAGGCGGGGTGAAACTGCTGCGGGTCTATGCGCTTTATCTGAACGGCTTGCGCGAGATGGAACGGCTGGTGCATCCGTCCTCCGTCAGCAACGAGGGCAAGGGCAATCGGCGACTGCAACGCAACGGGGCTTTTGTCGCCTGGGTGTTCTTCATGCTGTTTGCGCTGTCACTGGCGGTGATCAGCATCAGTCTGGCCGCAGTTGGTTCGGATTTCGAACAGGCGCTGATCCTGACCATTGCGACCCTGTCCACAACCGGCCCGTTGACCGAGGTCGCAGGATCCGAACCCATCGCCCTGATCCATCTGACAGCCAGCGCAAAACTGATCCTGTGCTTTGCCATGGTGTTGGGACGGCTGGAAACATTGGCGATCATTGCCCTTATGACACCAAACCTCTGGCGCAGCTGATCAATCATGGTTACCGTGGATGTCATATGAGTAATTTTCGGGTGGAAACTCCGACTATCTGCGTTCATAGTATTCATTAACGGGGCGCTGGTCCGCAGCGCGACAAGAACAAAGGCGAGATAATAATAATGGCTTCGGACAGACAGAATCTTCAGGATGCCTTCCTGAACCACGTTCGTAAAACCAAGGTTCCGGTCACCATCTTTCTGATCAACGGCGTAAAGTTGCAGGGTGTGATCACATGGTTTGACAATTTCTGTGTCCTGCTGCGTCGGGACGGGCAGTCGCAACTGGTTTACAAACACGCCATCTCGACGATCATGCCTGCCCAGCCGATCAGCCTGTATGAAGGTGAAGACGCCTCTTGATGGAGCATGACCGGACGCCCACCCGTGCCTGGGTGGTGCATCCCGATATCAAATCAGACCGCGATCGCCGCGATCCGGTGTCCGCCCTTGCTGAGGGTGTGTCATTGGCCGAGGCTCTGCCCGACATCGAGGTGATCGGATCGGCCGTCGTGCGCCTGCCAAAGGCGCATGCGGGGATGCTGTTTGGATCCGGGAAAATCGAAGAGCTGAAGGCGATGTTCCAGGCCGAAGAGGTGGAGCTGGTCCTGATCGACGGCCCGGTGTCGCCGGTTCAGCAGCGCAATCTTGAGAAGGCCTGGAAGGTCAAAATCCTTGACCGGACCGGGCTGATCCTCGAGATCTTCTCGGACCGGGCGCGCACCCGTGAGGGGGTGTTGCAGGTTGAAATGGCGGCACTCAGCTATCAGCGCACGCGACTGGTGCGGGCCTGGACCCACCTGGAGCGGCAGCGTGGCGGATTGGGATTTGTCGGCGGACCCGGCGAAACCCAGATCGAGGCCGACAGGCGCGCCATTGACGAGCAGCTCGTTCGGCTGCGCCGGCAGTTGGACAAGGTGGTGAAAACCCGGACGCTGCATCGCGCAGCACGGGCCAAGATTCCCTATCCGATTGTGGCGCTGGTGGGTTATACCAACGCCGGAAAATCGACGCTTTTCAACCGGCTGACCGGTGCCGAGGTGATGGCAAAGGACATGCTCTTTGCCACGCTGGATCCGACCATGCGCCGGGTTGAGCTGCCGGATGGGCCGGAAATCATCCTGTCGGATACGGTTGGGTTTATTTCTGATCTGCCGACCGAGCTTGTTGCTGCGTTCCGAGCAACGCTGGAAGAGGTGCTGGCCGCCGATGTGGTCGTGCATGTACGCGATATCAGCCATGATGAGACCCAGAACCAGGCGGCGGATGTCGAGAGCATTCTGACCTCGCTCGGGGTTGATGACAGCCGTGCGCGGATTGAGGTCTGGAACAAGCTTGATCTTCTGGATGAGGAAGAGGCCGAGGCCCGCCGCCAGCGCGCGGAGCGTGAAGATGGCATTCATGCCATCTCTGCGATCACCGGCGAGGGGCTGGATGGGCTGTTGGCGGATATCACCGACAAGCTGCGGCTGATCCGGCATGAGGATGATATCACCCTGACATTTGCGCAAGGAAAGCAGCGTGCCTGGTTGTTTGAACAGGATGTTGTGCAAAGCGAAACCCAGACCGATACCGGGTTCGAACTGACTGTTCTGTGGACCGAGACACAGAAGAATCGCTTCGCGGCGCTCTGATCAGGTCGCGCAGTTCGTCTAGAAAATACCCCGCAACCGGACCGGTTGCGGGGTATTTTGTTTTGAAAAAGATACGTTTGGCTGCGGGCGCCGGATCGCCCGCCTCATTCCGCGGGGGCCGCGGGGATCAGCCGGGTGATACCAACGGCTGCTGCCCGGGCCAAATCCTCGTCCAGTGACATCGGGATATATTCGCCGCGCCGCCAGAGCTGGGACATGTCGTCGTAGTGCCGCGACAGGAAATGGCCGGATTGGCCGGTGGCGGTGATGAAAACGGAGCTGTCAGGATCGGCAAAATCATAGACCCCCCGATAGCCGGCGGCGTGAACGTTGCTGAACGGGTGCTCGCCTTTGCCGGAGGTGAGCCCGCGTTGCAGCGTGTTGTCGCCGCCGCTGGTGGACTGACGGATGTTTACAAAAACCCGCAGCAGGGGCACGTCGCCCAGCACTTCGTGGTTCTGGGTGGCCTGATGGGCATCGCCCCAGCGCAAGGATTCCAATGCGGTCCCATAGGTTTCTTCGATCCAGATCAGTGCATCATCAACGGCCAGGCGGGCCAATTCGGTGCAGCTCTCTGTAGGTGCGCTTTGGCGGATATCGCACCAGACCGAGGCGCCTTCGACATCGCGGAAGACCCGTTCAAGGAACAGCGGATCGACCTGCGTGAACTCAGCAGCCAGCGGGCCGAGATCGTCGGTGATCAGGCGTTTCTGCAAAGCCCGAACCCAGGCGGCATAGATTAGCGGTTCCGGCAGATGTTCGTTCATCTCACCGTTCCACTCTGACAGCAGGGTCAG
The DNA here is from genome assembly GCF_048056915.1 of Phaeobacter sp. JH20_02. Lineage (NCBI taxonomy): Bacteria > Pseudomonadati > Pseudomonadota > Alphaproteobacteria > Rhodobacterales > Roseobacteraceae > Phaeobacter > Phaeobacter sp. JH20_02. The sequence goes on from NZ_JAYMVP010000022.1 coordinate 1,013,191, forward strand.
GGCGATCTGGCGCTGACGTTCGCGGGTACCCTCGGGGGCGGCCTCTCCCGTGAACCACAGATCGGCACCAATCAGCGGCAGCAGGGTGCGCGCGGTATAGGACACGGTGTCGAGCTGTGCCTCGATAAAGCTGTCACGGGTATGGACCTGGCGGTCCTGCATGAGCTTTTTCCAGCGGTTGATCCGCTGGGTATCGCCCCAGGTGTAGGACACATGATTGGGGAAGGGGCGGTCCAGTAGCTTGTTGTTGGTATTGCCGAGAATGCCGCCGATGGGCGAGACAAATTCCGGGTTGGCGGCATAGGGTGCGCGGCCCTGCCACTGGTTCTCGGGGCGCCAGCCCTGGCTCGGCATCCGGCCCTGGCTTTGGTGCCGTGCGTCGCGCTGCGGTATGGCGCCCACGGTTTTGAGCGCGACCGTGGTCCTGTCGGCAAGGGTCAGGTTCTGCGAGGGGGCGAAATAGCCTTCGCCGATTGCGATCGCCTCTGCGACCGTATTGGCCCGCATCAGCTCGAGTGCGGCGCTCATCGAGGTGTCTTGCCCGCTAAGGCCGGTCCAGCCGAGGCTGACCACATGACCGGGCGGTGTGATCGACGCAAGATCGAACAGCGAGCGGGGCAGCACCGGGCCATTGTCGGTCCAGCGCAGGGTCAGGGTGACCGGCGTCTCATCCTTGATATTGATGATCGAAGGGCGGCTGGTGAACCGCTTGAAGCCGTCGGCGGTCTTGTATTCCTCGGGATTGTCCGGGTTCAGCTGTTCGATGAACAGATCCTGATCATCCATATAAGAGGAGGTCACCCCCCAGCCCAGTAGGTCCGAGCGGCCGGAGATCACAGCGGGAATGCCGGGAATGGTGGCGCCGATGACACCGCCGGTGCCGAGTTCCAGCCGCGCCAGATACCACAGACCGGGTGCCGTCAGCTCCAGATGCGGATCATTGGCCAGCAGCGTACCGCCCGCCGCCGACCGGCTGGGTGCCGCAGCCCAGGCGTTGGAGGCACCGGCCAGCCCGCGCGGCGCAATCGGCATGAAGGGCAGCGTCTGGCTGCCATCGGTGCTGGTGCTGGCATGACGGGGCAGCTGGGGAAACAGCGCGGCATATTCCGGCAGGGCCGCCACGCCATTGCCGGGGGCATCGGGCAGGATGTCCTTCAGTCGGCTGGGATCCGGCAGCGCCAGAGAGGTACGGGCGCGTAGGATTTCCTCCTGCATGTGCCCTGATAGCTTGAGGCCCATCAGTTTCATAACCGCGATGCTGTCGGCGGGCTGCCAGGGCGCCATGGGCACATTGAACAGGAACATCTCAGGTGCGCCTCGCCCCAGCGCATCCTCGTTGATCTCTTGCAGCCGGGCATTGACCCCTGCGGAATAGGCGCGCAGGGCGGTCATCGTCTCAGGCGTTTGCGCAGCGACCGACTGCTGCGCCAGCCGGTAGATGTCCAGCCGCCGGATCAGCGTGTCGACCTGTACGGTGCGGCTGCCAAAGATCTCCGACAGGCGGCCCATGGCGGTGCGGCGCAGGGTGGTCATCTGCCACAGGCGATCCTGCGCATGGGCATAGCCCAGACCGAAATAGACATCTTCATCGCTGGCGCCATAGCTGCCGAAGATATGCGGCACATTGGCATTGTCACGCACGATCTCCACCGGTGCGAGGAGGCCGGGCAGGGTGATCTCCTTGTCGTAGTCGGGCAGGGATTGCGCGGCGAGGAAATAGACCAGACCAAGCCCCATCACCAGAAGCAGAATCAAAGCGGCGGCAAGGCGCAGGAGCCAGCGAAAGAGAAGTCCCATCGGTGGTGCGTTTCCTCAGGTTTTTGGCGTTATTGGCCCGGTTATGGCGCAGATTGTCGCCCTCGCAGATTGCACCGGGCGGCGCGGCTGCTAGGGTGGCGCCAACATAGGACAAGACGCATCAGGGGGAAAGCAGATGGCGAAGATTGCATTCTTGGGTTTGGGAGTGATGGGCTATCCGATGGCCGGTCATCTGGTGGCTGCCGGTCACGAGGTCACGGTGTATAATCGCACTGCGGCCAAGGCAGAGGCTTGGGCCAAGGAACATGGTGGCCGCACCGCCGCAACGCCGCGTGCGGCCGCGGCAGGGGCTGAGTTCGTGATGGCCTGCGTTGGCAATGACGATGATCTGCGCAGCGTCTGCCTGGGCGATGACGGTGCCTTTGGCGGCATGGACGCGGGGGCGATCTTTGTCGATCACACCACCGTATCGGCGAAGGTCACGCGCGACTTATATGGCGCTGCGGCGGATCTGGATCTGGCTTTTGTCGATGCGCCGATTTCCGGCGGACAGGCGGGGGCGGAGAATGGCGTGCTCTCGGTCATGTGCGGCGGTGATCAGGCCGCCTATGACAAGGCAGAGCCGATCATCGGCGCCTATGCGCGGATCTGCCGCCGGATCGGCGACAGCGGCGCTGGCCAGATGACCAAGATGTGCAACCAGATTGCCATCGCCGGGCTGGTTCAGGGGCTGAGCGAGGCCCTGCATTTCGCCGAGAAGGCGGGGCTGGATGGTCGGGCTGTGGTGGAAGTGATCAGCCAGGGCGCGGCAGGCAGCTGGCAGATGGTCAATCGGCATGAGACCATGCTGGACGATCACTTCGAGCATGGGTTTGCGGTCGATTGGATGCGCAAGGATCTGGGCATCTGTCTGGATGCGGCGGAGGAAACCGGCGCGAGCCTGCCGGTTACGGCGCTGGTCGATCAGTTCTACAAGGATGTCCAGAAACTGGGCGGCGGCCGCTGGGACACCTCCAGCCTGTTCAAACGCCTGAAGGCCTTTTGAGTAGGTAGGTATGAAAATGGCCTTTCCTGATGGAAAGGCCATGCCTCCGGCGGGGATATTTCGGGCCAGAAGATAGGCAGCCGCGCGACAGTCGAAACCCTGTTTCATGCCGCGCGCGTTGCCAGCCTGGCTGATCCGCTCCGCCGGGGCGCGCGCGGACAGGGGTCAGGGGATAATGCGGGTGTATTTGGTGCCTTCCAGGGTGGCGCCAAGACGCAGCCCTGCCTGTCCGAAGACCGCTGCCAGGATAGGGCTGTTCAGCGTATTGGTATCGGCGGCCAGCGAGTCGCCTTCGTCGCGGATCACATATTCCAGATCGGCGCCCGCGGCCCAGCCGGAGGAGCGGCGGAAGTTCGACAGTGCTTCCTGGGTCATGAAGAACAGCACATGGGCGTATTGCTGTGCGCCGATCTGCAGGCCTGCATTCCCCTTTACGGTGGAATAATAATCCACCGTTACGCCGTCGATGCGTAGCGCGCCGCGGCCGAAGGCACCGCCGACAAGGAAGCCTGCCTCGGTCACCAGTGGCATCACCAGCATGCCGGTTGATTTTTCGGCCAGCGCGACGGCGCCGGGGTATTGGCTGTACATCTGGCTGAGAGTTGCATCGACGCGGGCGTCGATCTTGCTGGCATTGCTGTTGCCGATGCCATTGCCGCAGGCGGCGGTGACACCGGCACCGGCGAGGGCGCCAAGCGCAAAACCGCGCCGGGTCAAACGGGAAGAATAAGAGCTGCTCATCTTGTTTGCCTGTTTTCTGGGGCCGGCGCCGCGCGGGCTGTCATTTCGGCCTGTCACTGTTCAGTTGCGGCCAGTTCTCTGGCTCTGTGGCATGGTATACGCGGAAAGCTGCCGTCTGTCATCACTGCGACCGCCGCAATCAGCGGCTTCCTGCCGTCAATTTTAGGCGATCCGCTGCCCGCGCAATGCACGAAAGAGGCCACCGGTCCGATGCGGATCAGCCGTTCAGCAGCCGCGCCGCAGCCGGGGCGTAATAGCTCAGCACGCCATCGCAGCCCGCCCGTTTGAAGGCCATGAGGCTTTCCATCATGATGCGTTCGCCGTCGATCCAGCCATTCTGCGCAGCGGCCTCGATCATCGCGTATTCGCCGGAGACCTGATAGGCAAAGGTGGGCGCGCCAAAGGTGGATTTCACCCGCTGACAGATGTCGAGATAGGCCAGCCCCGGTTTGATCATCACCATATCGGCGCCTTCGCTCAGATCGCGTTCGATCATACGCAGCGCCTCATCGGTATTGCCCGGGTCCATTTGATAGGTCTTCTTGTCCCCCTTTAGCGCGCCGGAGGCGCCGACGGCATCGCGAAAGGGTCCGTAGAATGCGGAGGCGTATTTGGCCGCATAGGACAGGATGGTGACATTGCGGTGGCCCGCCGCTTCAAGCGCGCGGCGCATGGCGCCGATGCGACCATCCATCATGTCGGAGGGGCCAATGATATCGGCACCGGCATCGGCCTGGGCCACGGTCATCTTGACCAGCGCCTCGACGGTTTCGTCGTTGACAATTTCGCCATCGACGACATAGCCGTCATGGCCGTTGATATTATAGGGATCCAGCGCCACATCGGTCATCACCGCTATATCCGGTGCGGCGGATTTGATGGCGCGGATGGCGCGGTTGACCAGATTGTCGGGGCTCCAGGCTTCTGCGCAATCCTCGGTCTTGAGCGCGGGGTCGGTATAGGGAAACAGACAGATCGCCGGAATACCAAGCGCCTGCGCGTCGACGGCGGCTTCGGCCACCTTGTCGATGCTGCGCCGGGTGACACCAGGCATGGAGGGGATCGGCTCCTCGATCGCCTCGCCGTCACGGACAAAAACCGGCCAGATCAGATCGTCGCTGGTCAAGGTGGTTTCACGCACCAGATTGCGCAGGGCAGAGGTGCTGCGCAGTCGGCGTGGACGGGCAGCGGGAAATGGGGCGACGGTCGGCTTCATCGGGTCCTCGCAGGTCTTTGGCGCGACCGGGGGCGGTCGCGGTGGTCTCCCTTTGGGTCGCATGGAATGACGGCGGCGACAAGTGACAGATTCGCCGCGCCAAATGTCCCCATCTTATGGCGGCGCGGGGCCACCCCTTGTGCCAGGGCGCCGCGCGGGGGATATAGGGGCGCAAAGACTGGACGAGAGAAGGGCCGCGCAGTGGATCTGTTTCATACCTTGACCGAGCTGATTGATCTGCGGTCCTTTTCCAACCTGTGGTACTGGATCGCGCTGGCCGTTGTCTGGTCCTCTGCCAGCCATTGGGTGATGGGGGTGCCGTTTGACATGGTGTACCGCGCCCGCAAGCAGGGTGGACAGGCAGCGCTGGATCTGGAGGCGATTGCGCGGGTCAATGTGAACCGGATGATGTATATCACCGATGTATCGGGCCACTGGGTGCTGGGCATGACCTGTTTTGTGCTCGCCATGCTGGGGATGCTGGGGTTTTACTACGGTGTTGAATTTGCCCAGGCCGTGTTCCTGCTGGCCTTTCCCATGGGGTTTGTCGGCCTAATTAACTGGAACTCCGCGCGCCGGATCCACCGCGAAGGGCTGGCGGGGGAAACCCTGATCCGGCAGCTGACACTCAGCCGGCTGTTCATTCAGCTGGTGGGGATGGTGGCGATTTTTGTCACCGCGCTCTGGGGCATGTATCAGAACCTTCAAATCGGGTTCCTCGGCTAATCGCCTGCGGGCAGACGACGAAAGAGAGACGTAGATGGCGCAACGGGCAATCACCGCGGGCGGCGCACCAGAAGGTTTTGATGCGCGGCTGATCCTGAAAGAGGCGGCCAGCAGCAATGGTCCTGTCCTGCATGTGGCGCGCGACGACAAGCGGATGGAAGCGACCCGGGCGGCGCTGGCTTTTTTTGCGCCCGACATGCCGGTGATCAGCTTTCCGGGCTGGGATTGCCTGCCGTATGACCGGGTGTCGCCCAATGCAGATATTGCCGCGGCCCGGATGGCGACGCTGGCGGCGCTTGTGCATCAGATGCCGGGGCAATTTGTGCTGCTCACCACGCTGAATGCGGCGACCCAGCGGCTGCCTGCACGACAGGTTCTGAAGGATTCCGCCTTTACCGCCGAAGTGGACCGTCGAATCGACGAGGAGGGGCTGCGCAGCTACCTCACACGGATGGGATTCACCAAGAGCCCGACGGTGATGGAGCCGGGAGATTTTGCGGTGCGGGGCGGTATCATTGATATCTATCCGCCGGGACAGAGCGGCCCGGTGCGGCTGGATCTTTTTGGGGATGTGCTGGATGGGGCCCGGCGGTTTGATCCCGCCACCCAGCGGACCACCGAAAAGTTGAGCGTGGTTGAATTGGCGCCGGTTTCCGAGGTGATCCTTGATGAGGCGGCGGTGACCCGGTTTCGGCAGAACTACCGGATTGAGTTTGGCGCAGCGGGCACCGATGATCCGCTTTACGAGGCGGTTTCAGCCGGGCGAAAATACCAGGGCATCGAGCATTGGTTGCCGTTCTTTCATGAGCGGTTGGAAACGCTGTTTGACTATCTGCCGTCAGCCACGGTGACATTGGACGATCAGGTGACACCGGCTCGGTTGGCGCGTTGGGACAGCATCGCGGACCAATATGAGACGCGCAAGATCGCGATGGCGCAAAAGGGGCGGATGGATACCGTCTATAAACCGGTGCCGCCGGGGCTGCTGTATCTGGATGATGCCGCTTGGGAGGCCGCGATCGCGGATCACCGGGTGATCCAGTTCCATCCGCTGCCACAGGCCAGCGGGCCGGGGGTGATTGATGCCGGTGGGCGGATAGGACGCAATTTCTCGCCGGAGCGACAGCTGGAAAATGTGAGCTTGTTCAGTGCGCTGGCAGATCATATTAAAGCGCGTTTGCAGGTGGGTCCGGTGGTTGTTGCCTCTTATTCAGAGGGCGCCCGAGAGCGTTTGACCGGCCTGATCGAGGATGAGGGCCTGGCCGAGGTGATCGCGATCCGCGATGGCACCCGGATCGGCAAATCTGGGTTGCATCTGGCGGTCTGGGCGCTGGAGCACGGATTCGAGACCGCCGATCTGACAGTGATTTCCGAACAGGATGTGCTGGGTGACCGGCTGATCCGCGCGCCCAAGAAGCGGCGCAAGGCCGAGAATTTCCTCACCGAAACCCAATCGCTCAGCCCGGGTGATCTGGTGGTGCATGTGGACCATGGGATTGGCCGCTACAAGGGTCTGGAGGTGGTGACCGCCGCTGGCGCGGCGCATGAGTGTATTCTGCTGGAATATGCAGAACAATCAAAGCTGTACCTGCCGGTCGAAAACATTGAATTGCTGTCCAAATACGGCCACGACGAGGGGCTTCTGGATCGGCTCGGCGGCGGTGCCTGGCAGGCCAAGAAGGCCAAGCTAAAGGAACGCATCCGCGAGATGGCGGATCGGCTGATCCGTGTGGCCGCAGAACGGGCGCTGCGCAAGGCGCCGATGATGGATCCGCCGCCGCACGCCTGGGAGGAATTCTCCGCCCGTTTCCCCTATCAGGAGACCGACGACCAGCTGCGTGCCATTGCCGAGGTGATGGAGGATTTGCAGTCCGGCTCGCCGATGGATCGTCTGATCTGCGGCGACGTTGGATTTGGCAAGACCGAGATTGCGATGCGCGCGGCCTTCATTGCGGCGATGTCCGGCGTGCAGGTGGCCATTGTCGCGCCGACGACGCTGCTTGCCCGTCAACATGCGGCGGCTTTTGCCCAGAGGTTTCGTGGGTTTCCCTTGGAAGTCAGGCAGTTGTCACGCTTTGTTTCAGCAAAGGAAGCGGCGAAAACCCGCGAAGGCATGGCTCGCGGAACGGTTGATATCGTGGTTGGCACCCATGCGCTTTTGGCCAAATCGATCCGGTTTCAGAACCTTGGCCTGCTGATCATCGACGAGGAACAGCATTTCGGGGTCGCGCATAAAGAACGGCTGAAACAGATGCGCAGCGACATTCACGTCCTGACGCTAACCGCGACGCCGATTCCGCGCACGCTTCAGCTGAGCCTCACCGGGGTGCGGGACCTCTCGATCATCGGCACGCCGCCGGTGGACCGTCTGGCGATCCGCACCTATGTCAGCGAGTTTGACGCCGTCACCATCCGCGAGGCGCTACTGCGGGAACATTATCGTGGCGGGCAAAGCTTTTACGTGGTGCCGCGCATCACCGATCTGCCCGATGTCGAAGCCTTTCTGAAGGAGCAGCTGCCCGAGCTGAGCTACGTCATCGCTCACGGCCAGCTGGCCGCCGGGGATCTGGATGACCGGATGAATGCCTTTTACGATGGTAAGTTCGACATTCTGCTGGCGACCACAATCGTGGAGTCCGGCCTCGATATTCCGACCGCCAATACGATGGTCGTGCATCGTGCCGATATGTTTGGTCTGGCGCAGCTCTATCAGATCCGGGGCCGCGTGGGCCGGTCAAAGACGCGCGCCTATGCTTATCTCACGACCAAGCCGCGGGTGCGTCTGACACCCGGAGCCGAGAAACGCCTGCGGGTGTTGGGGTCGCTGGATACGCTGGGCGCGGGGTTCTCTCTGGCGTCACAGGATCTGGACATTCGCGGCGCTGGCAACCTCTTGGGCGAGGAGCAATCCGGCCAGATGCGTGATGTGGGCTATGAGCTTTATCAGTCCATGCTGGAAGAGGCGATTGCCAAGATCAAATCTGGTGAGCTGGAAGGGTTGACCGGCAGCGATGATCAATGGGCGCCACAGATCAACCTAGGGGTGCCGGTCCTGATCCCAGAGGAGTACGTACCCGATCTGGATGTGCGTCTGGGTCTGTATCGTCGGCTTTCCGACCTTAGCACCAAGGTGGAGCTGGAAGGCTTTGCGGCGGAGCTTATCGACCGTTTCGGTCCGCTGCCGAAGGAGGTCAATACGCTGATGCTTGTGGTGCGGATCAAGGCAATGTGCAAACGCGCTGGCATTGCCAAACTGGACGGCGGGCCCAAGGGGGCAACGATCCAGTTCCACAACGATAAATTCGCATCACCCCAGGGGCTGGTGGACTTCATCCAGGCCCAGGATGGGCTGGCCAAGGTGAAAGACAACAAGATTGTCGTCCGTCGGGACTGGAAGAAAGACGGCGACAAGATCAAAGGTGCCTTTGCCATCGCGCGGGATCTGGCGGAAAAAGTGGTTGCCGAGAAGAAGAAGGCCAGGGCCAAAACCAGCTGATCGGCTTGATCTGATCGGCTTGAAGTGAGAACGTGAAAAAGCCCCTCCAACATTTTGGAGAGGCTTTGTTTTTCATTCTCTTGGGGGCGGGATTATTCGGCTGCGATCCGGTTCTCAACCCGCGCCATATGCAGCATGATGAAAAAGCCTGCGGCGACCATGAGCAGGATCGACCCGGTCAGTGGCGCAATGGAGCCGTCAAACAGAAGCCCGACGGTTGCAGCCGCAGCGGCAGCAAAGACGGTGGAGACCCCCCCGACGATCGAGGCTGCCATACCTGCAATATGACCCATCGGTTCCATCGCCATTGCGTTGAGGTTGCCTAGGGTTAGCCCAGCCATGAAAAAGACGCTTGTCTGCCAGGCCACAAAGAGGCCGAACATCACATCATTCGGCAGGTTCAGCGTGCCCAGGCTCAGCATGATCGCTGACAGCAGGATCTGCCCCCCCAGCGCCCAGGTCACCATGCGCCGCATCCCAAGGCGGACCACAACGGAGGCATTGATCAGGCTGCCGGTGCCAGACATCACGGCAATGAAGCCAAACCAGAAGGGGAAGCTGGCCGCGCGGTCAAAAACCACGTCAAAGATCGGCTGCACCAATGTGATCATGCAAAACAGCATCGCCAGGCACAGGCACTGGACCATCATTGACAGCCGGACGGTCGGGTGCTGGAGCATCTCGGCCACGGCAGCCAGCAGGCTTGGCAGGCGGAACGGACGGCGATTTTCCCGCGGCAGGGGTTCGGGCAGGCGCAGCCCCATCCACAGGATGATGATGATCGCAAATAGCGCAAAGGCCAGGAAGATCGCGCGCCAGCTTGTCAGCAGAATAATACCAGCCCCCAGCATCGGCGCGATGGCCGGGACCAGGGTGAAGATCAGCATGGCAATGGACATCATCCGCGCCATTTCCCGGCCGGAATAGAGATCGCGCACGATGGCCAGAGCCACGACACGCGGACCGGCAGCGCCAAGCCCCATGACCACACGGCTGAGCAGCAGCATTTCGATAGAAGAGCTAGCGTAGGCCGCCAGCGCGGCGAGAATATAAAGAGCAGCCGCAGCAAAAATGACCGCCCTGCGCCCAAAGGCATCGGAAAGCGGGCCTGTAAAGAAGGTCCCGATCCCCATGCCAAGCGCGAAGGCGGCAATGACCAGCTGCGCACGGTTGGGGTTGTCAGGGCTGAGCGTCTGACCGATTTCGGGCAGGGCTGGCAGCATGGCGTCGATGGAAAATGCAACGGTTGCGAACATCATCGCAATCAGGGCAATGAACTCAGCTTTTGACATGCTGATGTGAATATCTTTTGTCATTTGAAACCTCTGGTGACACATCAGGAGCCCCGGTAATCGGGCGCTGTCTGGGCGTCACTCTGTCCGCGCTAACATATCCACCGGGATTGGGCCAGAAGCGGGGGCGCACAGAATTATGTGCATCTTTATGCGTCGTAAGCCAGATGCGAAGCGGACCGCCAGAGGTCAGCGATCCGGTTTCATTGTTTTTTATAGTATTTCAGTGTGTTACCGTGCGCCCCTCAGGTCAGCTCCGCATTTGGAGCGGCGTCCTGGTCCAGCTGCGCCTGAATGTCGGCGATAACCTGTTTCCACAGTTCGGGCTGTTGGGCGCCGGGAACGGCGTGCTGATTGGCCACCACAAATGTCGGGACAGATGTGATCCCCATCTTGCGCGAATGGGCATCGCGGCTGCGGATCTCCTCGGCGTCTGTGTCGCCGGACAACAGGCGCAGGGTGACGGCCCGGTCCATGCCGGCCGCTTCGGCGATATCGGCGAGGACCTCGGCGTCGCCAATATCCCGCGCTTTAACGAAATAGGCGTCAAACAAAGCATCGACCACGGCGCCCTGTTTGCCTTCGATCCCGGCCCAGTGGATCAGCCGATGGGCGTCCAGCGTGTTGGGGGTGCGCTCCATGGCCTCAAAATTGATCTCCAGCCCGGCCGCGCTGGCGTGTTCAACGACCGGGGCATAGGCCCGGACCGCGCCATCCTTGCCGCCGAATTTCGCCTCAAGATAGGCGCGCCGATCCATGCCTTCGCCTGGCATGTCAGGGTTCAGCTGGAACGGATGCCACTCGATGACAAACGGATGATCGCCGACGTCGGCCAGCGCCTTGTCCAGGTGGGTCTTGCCGATATAGCACCAGGGGCAGATCGGGTCGGACAGGATATCCAGCTTAACGAGGCTCATGACGGGGTCCTTTGGTGTCGAATATAGCAATCGGGCAGGGCGCGCCGCAGCAGTTTTCCGTTGGCTCCGCTGGGCAGCGCGTCGAGGCGCAGATAGGCGCGGGGCTGTTTGTATCGTGCCAGCCGGGTCTTGGCAAAAGTCGATAGCGCCTCGGCGGTCACGTCTTTGGCACCGGTGTAGAACGCGACGATAATATGAGTGTCGGGTTTCACCTCGACCGAGGTGACGGCAACCTGTTCCAGATCGGGGTGGGCCATCAGCGCGGCCTCCACCTCCAGCGGGGAGACGCGATAGCCGCCTGCATTCATCACGTCATCGTTGCGACCGAGGTAGCGGATCTGGCCATCTCCCGTCATTTCGCCAAGGTCACCGGTCAGGAACCAGTCGCCCCTATAGCGGTCCCTGGTCGCCTCGGGCGCGTTGACATAGCCCAGCATCAGCCCGGGATCGTGGCGATCAATGGCAATGACGCCGGGGGTGTTGCGGGGGACCGGATTGCCGTCAGGATCGAGGATGGCAACCCGTCGCCCCGGCTGCGGCCACCCCAGGGTATCGCCGACCTCAGCCGCATCGCGATCACGCGCCGGATCCGAGGAGATGAAGGTGGAGCACTCCGACATGCCAAAGGCCTCATAGAGCTGCGTGCCGGTGGTCTGATGCCAGCTCCGAGCCAGTTGGCCCGATAGCTTTTCCCCGGCGCACAGACCGTGGCGCAGGGCCGGAAGATCAGGCAACCCGTCAGCTTGCAGCAGCTTGCGATAGACACCGGGCGCGGCGGCAAAGAGGCTGGCGCGATGCTGACGCAACAGCTCCGGCAGCGCGGTCACTGGCGTGCCCTCCACGGGGATCAGAGCTGTCGCGCCGATACTCCAGGGGTCCATCAGACCGGTGCCGAGGGTGAAGGTCCAGTTGAAGGCCCCGGCATGCAGCAGCCGGTCGTCGGGGCGCAGATCATACCAGTGGCGGATCATCATCTGCCGCGCCCAGATGGCGCGATGGGCATGGGCAACCGCGCGCGGATTTCCGCCGGTTCCGGAGGTATAGACGATATAAGCGGGCCGATCAGGGTCGCCGAGGGGTATCTGAAACCTGTCTTCTGCCGGAGCGTGGCGCTGCATTGCCTCAAGTGAGTCGCGGTCAATCTCGTGGGGATGTGGTACCGACCGAACCTCGGGATCGCGCAGCACAGCGGCCGGAGACAGGTCGTCGATAATACGTGCCACCTCCGGTTCGGTCAGCTGCGATGACGTGGGGACCGGCACCAGACCCACGGCAATGGCGCCCAGATAGGCGATCGGAAAGATCGGCGTATTGCCAAGGCGCAGCAACACCCGGTCGCCGGGTTTCAAACCTTGCGCCAGCAATCCCGTACCGGTTCCACGCACAGCGGCCCGCAGGTTTCCATAGGTCCAGGACTGCACCTGGGGGCTTGGCTGCTGGCCCGGTGACGTCGACGCTTCGGCGTTTGCCTGAACCGCCAGAACCGCAAGTGCCATGGCATCCGCGGCGGCAGGTTGGGCCGACCCACGTTGGTAAAGCACGTGGTCAGCCAGATTGAACGGCGCGGGGCAGGGCGCGAAGGGCCCGCTGTCAAACAGGGATTGCATGTCGATTGGCTAACTTGGCAATCCACGCGTTGCAAGATGGCGCGCCCCGGCCTATAGGAAAAAGCATGACCTCTCGTGATCCAAAATCGCTCATCACTATTGCTCGTGCGTCGGGCGAGGCTGCCGAAACCGAGCCGCTGGATCTGGGCGCCCGTGTGCGTGAGCTGCGCAAGGCGCGGGACTGGACATTGGAACATGCGGCCAATCAGGCCGGCCTGGCCCGATCGACCCTGTCAAAGATCGAAAATGGCCAGATGTCACCGACTTACGAGGCGTTGAAGAAGCTTGCCGTCGGGCTTCAGATCTCGGTTCCACAGCTGTTTACGCAGCCGCAGCGGGATCAGGTGAACGGGCGTCTGACGGTCACAAAGACCGGTCAGGGGTCTGCCCATGCGACCACCACCTACGAACATGAACTCTTGGCCGACAGCCTGACGCGCAAGCGGATGCTGCCTTATCGCGCCCGCGTTCGGGCGCGCTCGATGGACGAGTTTGATGGTTGGGTGCGCCACGATGGCGAGGAATTCCTATACGTGCTGACCGGCGTCGTGCGGCTCTATACCGAGTTCTATGAACCGATCGAAATGCGGCGCGGTGACAGCGCCTATTATGATGCGGCGATGGGCCATAACGTGATTTCGCTCAGCGACGAAGACGCCAGTATCCTCTGGGTGACATCCCTGTCCTGATCATCGCAGGCGCAGCGAGGGCCGCGCGCTGCCGGACCATGCTCAGCCTGATGCAATCAGGATGATTTAGGTTGCAGACGTTCGCGCGCCACCAAGGCAACCGCCATCGCCTGGCGCGTGCCTAAGCCATGCGGGATCAGAGATCAGTTCAGCTGATGCTCCAGCTCGCGGTGCAGGCTTTCCGTGTAGAGAAAATCATCCACTTCCTCACGCGCTTCGGTCAGCGTCAGATGGTGCGTTCGGGCGAGATAAGCCACAAACTTATCCTTGTCGTCGAACAGGGATGGGGCCGAGCGAGTTTGCAGATGCGGAAACCGTTGCTTGAGACGGGGCATCCTGTCGAACCAGCTGGCGCGGGCTGTTTGAACAGGCATGGGGGGGTCCCTCCGGGTCAAAATTGCGCGTGGGTATTTATGCTAGCATTTTTTGCAAAAAAAGAAAGTCCGCGTCAGACGTGCTGCGCCCCGGCACGGGGTGGACCGGCCGGGGCGCAGCAATAGCAAGAGGCGGCTGACGGGATCGGTGCCGATCTCTGCCGGGATCCGGGTTCGCGTCAGGGGCAGGGTCAGCTGGGATGGAACAGGCGCGGCAAGAGGAGATGCGCCAGCCCGACGCCGATCACCTGCATCACGATGAACATCAGGATATGGCCGGGGTAGATCCCGGCGAAGGTGTCGCTGAACCCGCGTGCAATGGTGACCGCCGGATTGGCAAAGCTGGTGGAGGAAGTGAACCAATAGGCACCTGTGATGTAGAAGGCGACCAGCGTCGGCACGGCCTCGGGCCGCGATCGCAACCCGCCGAAGATCACGAAGAGCAATCCAAATGTCGCGAGGATTTCGGAGAACCACTGGGCCATACCGGTTCGGTGCATTGTGCTGGAGCTTTGCAGGATCGACAGATCGAACATCACGTGGCTTGCCCAGACGCCGAGGATGCCCCCTATGATCTGCGCCGCCAGATAGGGCGGAACCGCGCGCCAGCTGTGGTCACCGCGCAGCGCAAAGGCCAGCGTCACAGCCGGATTGAAATGCGCGCCCGAGATCGGCCCCAGCGTGGTGATGATCACATAGAGCATCGCGCCGGTTGCCACCGCATTGGCCAGCAGCGCCAGCCCGACATTTCCGCCCGACAGGGTTTCGGCCATGATGCCGGAGCCCACGACGCCAATCAGCAGGAAACAGGTGCCTAGCCCCTCGGCCATCAGCTTCTGCGTGGTCATGGCAGCTCTCCGATGCGTGTCAGCTCCTGGCGCAGGCTGTCACGATCCAGCGTCTCCAGCGGCAGATCAAGGAAGGCCAGCGCGCGGCGCTCCAGCCGCGCATAGGCGGTCTGAAAGGCAGCGTCCCAATCTGGCTCCGCGGCGGCGGCCGGATCCTCGATACCCCAATGGGCGCGGAGCGGCGCGCCGGGCCAGATCGGGCAGGTTTCGCCTGCGGCGGAGGCGCAGACGGTGATCACAAGGTCCATCTCAGGGGCATCGGGGCCTGCAAATTCGTCCCAGCTTTTTGACCGGGCCGCGTCTGTGTCATGGCCTTTCTCATTCAGCAGAACCAATGACTGCGGATGCACTTTTCCGGCGGGTTTGGATCCGGCGGAAAAGGCGCGGACACGGCCATTCCCATGGGTGTTCAGCAGCGTTTCCAGCAGGATAGACCGCGCTGAATTGCCGGTACAGAGGACGAGGATATTCATATGGGAAACCCGTTTCTTAGGAGCGTTCGGTGGCTTTGTGACGGCCGATATCATCCAGATGATGTTGCAGCGACAGTCGGTTGAGTGTGTCAAAAGGCAGCGCCGCAAAGGCCCGGATGCGATTTCGCAGCAGCCCGTAGGCCTGTTGATAGGCAAGCTGTTTCTGCGCCTCTGTCCCTTTGGTCATCACGGGATCAGGCAGGCCCCAATGGGCGCTCATGGGCTGACCGGGCCAGGCTGGGCAGGCTTCATTTGCGGCGTGATTGCAGACGGTAAAGACGAAATCCATCTGCGGCGCAGCCTCGCCGGAGACCGCGCTGAGATGTTTGGAGCGCAAGGTGGCGGTGTCATGACCCTTGGCGCGCAGCAGCGCCAGAACTTCGGGTCGTGGGGCTGTCGCGGGCTGGCTGCCAGCAGAATGCGCGATGAAGCGGCCATGCCCCTCCTGGGTCAGGATCGCCTCGGCCATGATCGACCGGGCTGAGTTGCCGGTGCAGATGAAGAGGACATTCAGCGGGCGCTCAGCCGTGGGGATGAGCGCCGTCTCGTGATCCGGCGGGGTGCAGATATCCGGGCGGTTCTGGCAGCAGTCGGACAGCAGCTGATCAAACACCCCGCGCAGCCCGTTCAGATGTGCCTGATAGAGCAGAGACGTGCCTTGCCGCTGCGACAGGATCAGCCCCGCCGCGCTGAGCGTTGAAAGATAAGCGGAAACGGTATTGGCCTTCTGTGCCAGCGCCGTCGCGATTTCGCCTGCGGGAACCGCATCGGGATATCGCCGCATCAGCAGACGAAACAGCGCCAGCCGCTGGGGGTGGGCCAAGGCGGAAAGCTGTGATGTAAGCTTTATTTCCATATTTCACGAAATACGGAAATACTATTCCTGCGTCAACCGTTTTGGCTCGCCGAAAAAAAGCCCGCCACCGATGACCGGGGCGGGCTTCTGTCAGCTTTTGCTGTGGCTTGGTCAGTCGGCCTGATACCACCAGACCTCTGGCATGTAGCTGATACCATCGCCGCTGACGGGCAGACGCTCGGGGAATTTCAACTCCTTGCGATGGGCGATGCGGCCTTCGGCGTATTGCCAGACCGGCATCACATAGCGTCCTGCGGTCAGCAGACGGTCAAGCGCGCGGGCGGCGGCGGTGAAATCCTCTTTGCTTTTGGAGGTCAGCATGGCGTCGATCATTGCATCCACGGCAGGGTCCTCGATCCCGATCAGATTGCGCGATCCCGGCTGCTGCGCAGCGTCGCTGCCCCAGTAAAGATATTGCTCGTTGCCGGGGCTGAGCGACATCGAGCGGCGGAAGAAGGTCATGTCGTAGTCGAATTCCTGCTGACGTTCGACAAACTGGGCACTGTCCACCATGTCGGCCTCCAGCGCGATACCGAGACGTTCCAGAGCGCGGGCATAGATTTCCACGACCGAGCGCATCTCGCCTTCGCCCAGATTGCCGGGGGTCAACAGCACCTTGATCTCAAGCGCCTCGCCATCTGCGTTGCGCATGATGCCGTCTTGGACCGTCCATCCGGCCTCCGCCAGCAGTTTGGTTGCGGTGCGCAGGTTCTTGCGATTGCGCTCGCTCCCGTCGCTGACCGGCAGCGTATAGCCCTCCATCACGCCGGGGAGCAGGCTGTCTTTGAACGGGGTCAAGAGCTCGCGCACCTTGCCGTCGGCAGCTCCCGGCTGCATGGCCAGATAGGAGTTCGAGAAATAGGAAGAAATCCGCGGCTGGGTGCCACCTGTCAGCGTTTCGTTCATATATTCGAAGTTGAACGCCTGGATCAGCGCTTCGCGCACCCGCCAATCGTCGAATGGGGCACGGCGGGTATTCATAGCGATACCGGTCATGCCCGAAGGGTTGCCATTGGGGATGACGGTCTTGATCACCTCACCGGAGGTCACCGCAGGAAAATCATAGGCCTTGTCCCATTTGGCGGCGTTGAATTCGCGGATCGCAGAAATTTCCCCGGCCTTGAAGGCCTCCAGCAGGACGGTCTGGTCGCCATAGAAATCGAGCCGGATCTCATCAAAATTATTGGTGCCGCGCCGCAGCGGCAGATCCTGTCCCCAGTACTCCGGGTTGCGGGAAAAACGGATGAAACGACCGGGTTCGAAATCCGCCACCGTATAGGGGCCAGAGCCGATCGGGGCTTCCTGCAGGCCGGACTCGGCGAAATCCTTTCCTTGCCACTGCGCCTTTTTCAGGATCGGACGCAGCCCGGCGATCAGCGCCAGTTCGCGGTTGTCTTCGTTGAAGGTGATGCGCAGGCTGCGCTCTCCGGTCTGTTCGATGCTGTCGATCTGGGTCCAGAACCGGCGGTAGCGGATATGCCCTTCCTGGCCGAGGGTCTGGTAGGACCAGATGACATCCTCGACCGTGACAGGCGATCCATCGGAGAATCGGGCCTCGGGGCGCAGGGTGAATTCAACCCAGGCGCGATCCTCTGGCACCTCAATCGATTCGGCCAGCAGCCCGTAGAGGGTGAAAGGTTCATCCGCCGAGCGCCCCATCAGGCTCTCATATCCCCAGAAACGGAGCTGCCAGGGCGGGGTGCCTTTTTGGGCAAACGGGTTCAGCGTATCAAAACCGCCGGTGTTGCCGAAGACCGCGGTGCCGCCCTTGGGGGCATCGGCATTTGCATAGGGTAAAGACACAAAATCCGGTGGTAGTGCCGGGTCCCCATACATAGCTATGCCATGCGCTGATTCTGCCTGTGCAAAATTTGCGCATGCGCTGAGGATGATTCCGGCCAAGGCCGGTCGAACTCTAAAGAAAAAATCTGGACGCACTTTTGCAACAATCCCGCTCTGGCCTTATTTTCATGAACACCAACGCTAACGGCGCTGCCGCGTCAATTCAAACTTTTAGCTTGGATGAGCGGGGGAAATTGCTTATAAAGGTCTCACTGCTCGATAGGTTTCTTGCCTGTATGAAACCTGCCTCAATAACTTAACGCCCGCTTCGTGCGGGCGTTTTTTTGTGCGGTGCTTCGCGATATATTTGACGGGCTTGCCGGACGATGGTCGGCCCCGGTGGCGGTGCCCTTTCGGCACACATCTCTTGCACGCGGTTGTTGCACGGGCCAGCATCTGGACCGTTTTGCCGCGGTTTCTCGCAACTTTCCGGCCGGGATTGCCGTTCCCTTTGCAGGTGCAGCATGTCACAGTTGCACCAATCAGGTTTTTTACAGGAAGGGAAGAGCAAGATGACATTGACGGGCAAATGCGCGGTGATTACCGGGTCGAATTCCGGCATCGGGCTTGGGGTCGCGCGGGAAATGGCGCGGGCCGGGGCGGATGTGGTGCTGAATTCCTTTACCGACCGGGATGAGGACCATGCGCTGGCAGCTGGGATCGCCGAAGAATTCGGCGTCAAGGCGCGCTACATTCAGGCCGATATGTCCGATGCAGAGGCCTGCCGGGCATTGATCACCACGGCTGGGCGCTGCGACATTCTGATCAACAATGCGGGCATCCAGCATGTCGCACCTGTTGAGGACTTCCCGATCGACAAATGGAATGCCATCCTGGCGATCAACCTGTCATCGGCGTTCCACACGGCGGCGGCAGCGCTGCCGATGATGCGCGCTGCGGGGTGGGGCCGGGTGATCAACATCGCCTCGGCGCATGGGCTGACGGCGTCGCCCTACAAATCCGCCTATGTCGCAGCCAAGCACGGCGTTGTCGGGCTGACGAAGACATTGGCTCTGGAAACCGCAGAAGAGCCGATCACCGCCAATGCAATCTGCCCCGGTTACGTGCTGACCCCGCTGGTCGAGGCGCAGATCCCGGACACCATGGAAAAGTACAATATGGGACGCGAAGAGGTCATCAAGAAGGTGATGCTGGAACGCCAGCCCTCACGCGAGTTTGCGACCGTGGAGCAGCTTGGTGGCACGGCAGTGTTCCTCTGCTCTGATGCGGCAGCCCAGATGACAGGCACCACGCTCAGCGTCGATGGTGGCTGGACCGCGCTGTAGGCCGCGCGGAAACCGGGGAGGGGGCCCGCCCCCTCTTGCACCTGTTCAGGGCAATTCACCCCCGGAGTATTTTGAGAAAGGTGACACGCAGCGGGCATGGCTCCGCGGCGGGGACGCGCCGATCGGGAGGCAGAGATGACGAAGCGGATCAACCTGGCCCTTCAGGGCGGTGGCGCCCATGGGGCGTTCACCTGGGGGGTGCTGGACCGGCTGCTTGAAAGCGACGAGCTGGAGATTGCTGCCATCACCGGCACCTCTGCCGGAGCGCTCAACGGGGCTGCGTTGAAATCCGGGCTGGTGCATGGCGGTCCTGCCGGTGCGCGCGCCTGTCTCGATCAGCTTTGGCAGCGGATGGGAGCGGTCGGCGATCTGCGCTTTGCCCATTGGCTGGCGGGGCTTGATGCGGCGCCTTTGCTCGGAGCGCTGGACTGGATCGCGCCGTTTTCCCCGCGTGAGGCGATGGGGCAGATCCTGTCGCCTTACAGCTACGGGCCGTTTTATCGCAATCCGTTGACGCCTGTCGTGGAGGCATTCAATTTTGCCGAGGTCTGCGCGGATCAGGGGCCGCAGCTGTTTATTTGCGCCACTTCGGTGCGCAGCGGAAAGGTGCGGGTTTTTTCCGGTGACGAGGTCACAACCGATGCAATTCTTGCCTCGGCCTGCCTGCCCAACCTGTTTCAGGCGATCGAGATAGAGGACCCCAAGACCGGGCGTCTGGAACCATATTGGGACGGCGGCTATACCGGCAATCCGGCGCTGTTTCCGCTGTATCGGCCTGAGCTGCCGTCGGATGTGGTGATTGTCAGCATCAACCCGCTGGAGCGCGATGAGCTGCCGCGGACGCCGCAGCAGATCCAGAACCGGGTGAATGAAATCAGCTTCAATTCCTCGCTGCTGCGTGAGTTGCGGGCGATCTCCTTTGTTCAGCGGCTGTTGGCCGACGGGCATCTGGAGCCGGGACAGATGAAGCGGGTGCTGGTGCATATGATCGCTGATGATGATCTGATGCGGCAGCTATCGGTCAATACCAAGCTGATCCCGATCCCGCAGATCCTGGCAAAGCTGAAGGCGGCAGGCCGGGCCGCAGCGGAGCGCTTTCTGGAACAGGATTGCGCCGCCATCGGCGTCACATCGACAGTGGATCTGGCCGAGATGTTTGGCTAAATGCGGCCGCCCGTCAAGGAAACGGCCGGGGCTTAAGCGGAGGCTTAATCTGCGCTGGGGTCGACAGGTTTGGTCGGATCCTTGGCGTTCGGATAGACAAGCCCGGCGGAAATCACCAGTTTTGCAGCTTCTTCCACGCTCATATCCAGCATGATGACGTCTTCTTCGGGGAAGAACAGCAGAAAGCCGGAGGTCGGGTTCGGCGTTGTCGGCACGAAGATCGACAGAAGGTTGCCGCCGGTTTCAGCGCGGTCGGCCACCTCGCCCTTGGCCGTGGTGGAGACAAAGCCGATCGCCCAGATGCCGCGGCGGGGATACTGGATCAGGCAGGCGGTATCAAAACTGCGCTCGGTTTGGGCAAACACGGTTTCCGAGATCTGCTTGATCCCGGAGTAGATCGAGCGCACCACCGGCATGCGATCCACCAGGCTCTCGGCAAAGCCGATGAGCGAACGGCCTATGATTCCCTTGGCGATCCAGCCAACCACAATGGTGAACAGCAGGAAGATAATCAGCCCGACGCCGCGCAGGTTGATCCCGATATACTGTTCTGGCCGCACGGTATGCGGCACCAGCGGCAGCACAACCCCGTCGATCCAGCCCATCACGGTCCATAGCAGCCAGATGGTCAAGCCAACCGGGGCAATGACCACGATGCCGGTAAAGAAGGACGACCGCAGCCGGGCAAAAAGGCCGGGGCGGCGGGGGGTGGTTTCGTCGTCGAAGGGCGTGGTCATCTGTGCGTTTCACCAAAGAGGAACGTAAGGAAGCTAGGCAGGGAACTGCGCAACCGCAATGGGCAGCTGCGCAGAAAGACCTTTTATTGCTTCAAGTTGACCAATTCCTTGGCGATTTCCGCTGCGAGACGGGCATTGTTGCGCACCAGGGCAATATTGGCCGTGAGCGAGCGGCCCTCGGTCAGCTCAAAAATACGTTGCAGCAGGAAGGGGGTTACATCCTTGCCGCTGATGCCTTCCGCGTCCGCTTCGGACTGGGCCTGGGCCAGAACCGGGGCCAGATCCTCGGCTGCGATCTGGTCTGCTGCCGGGATCGGGTTCGCGATCAGCTGGCCACCGGGCAGCTCCATCGCCTGACGGGTGGCATGGGCACGGGCGATCTCTGCGGCGCTGTCCATGCGCAGGGGGGCGGCCAGATCCGAGGTTGCGGACCAGAACGCAGGGAAGCTGTCCTGACCATAGGCGATGACCGGCACGCCTTGGGTTTCCAGCACCTCGAGCGTCTTCGGGATGTCGAGGATCGCCTTGGCGCCTGCGGCGACCACGGTTACCGGGGTCTGGGCCAGCTCCATAAGGTCGGCGGAAATGTCAAAGCTGGTCTCGGCGCCTTTGTGGACACCGCCGATGCCACCGGTGGCAAAGACGCTGATCCCGGCCAGCCGTGCGGCAATCATGGTGGCTGCGACGGTTGTTGCCCCGGTGCCGCCTGTGGCGATACAGGCCGGCATATCCGCGCGCGAGATCTTAGCGACGTTCTTTGCCTGGCCAAGCGCCTGCAGCTGATCGGGTTCAAGGCCGATGTGCAGCACGCCCTCGATCACGGCCATGGTGGCAGGCACCGCGCCTGCGGCGCGAATGTCGTCTTCGACCTGAGCGGCGACTTCGACGTTCTGCGGATAGGGCATGCCATGGGTGATGATGGTGCTTTCAAGCGCAACGATGGCCTGGCCGGAGTCGCGGGCGGCGGCGACCTCGGCGGAAAATGTCATATTGATCAAAGGGGTGGTTCTCCTGAAACATAGGTGGCAGCGGCTTTCAATGCCGACGCAAGGGAGGTTTCGCGGTCTTCGCCGCGGGCCTCGGCCGCGATATGAGCGGCCATGAAAGTGTCACCGGCGCCGGTGACGCGCGCCACGGTCACGCGCGGCGGGGCCTGGGTGATCAGGCCGTTGTGGTCGGCTTCGGTGGCGGTGCTGCCACCATCGGTGACCAGTACCCGCGCTGCGCCGCGATCCAGCATGGCGCGGGCGGCGGTGGCGCTGTCGGTGAAGTCGTCCTGACAGAGCAGGCCGGCCTCTTCGAGGTTCACATAGAGCGTGCCACAGCTGCGCAGCAGAAAGGGGCGCAGGCGTTCGGCCTTGCCCGGAGAGGCGGGCGCGACGCGCAGATCCGCCTTGGCAAAGATCGGGTCGGCAGTGATGTCGTCCAGCAGCGACAGCGTCAGATTGCCATCAAGCGCGACGGGACCGGTATAGGGCGTTTCCGCACTGCCAAGAGTACCATCGCTGAGCGGTCGCAGGATCTTGGCACCTGCGGCTTCAAGCGAATGGGCATCGGCAATCGCGGCAATCAGACCGTTGGCACCTTCGACGGCCATATAGCGGTCGGTGGGCAGATCTTCCGAGCGGTAGAGATGATCGGTGATCAGGCCGAGATGGGCACAGGCATGGACCAGCTCGTCACCCTCCGGGTCGCGCCCGATTGCGCTGAGCAGGGCCGGACGCAGACCAAAGCGGGCCAGTGTCATCGCGATATTCATCGCAACACCGCCGGGCAGGCGGCTGATACGTCCGGGCATATCGGATCCGCGCTGCATTTCAGCCGTGCAGCGGCCGATAATGTCCCAGAGGACGGAGCCAATGCAGAGGATGTCAGGCTGATCTGCGGCGGTGCCGACGCCCAAGGCGGCCGGAGCCTCAGATCTAGGTGAAGCGGGAGAGTGCGGAACCTGTGTCATAAATCCCGTATTGCCGCGTTTTTCCCGCCCCCGCAAGGCGCAACCGATCTAGGGAACGGCGAAAGTCAACGCCGCCCAATGGGTTTGCCAGACCGGTATGGGGCCTCTTCTGGTAGCGCCATCATCGGACGCACCCGCCTCGGCGTCCAGACTGCGCAGCACCACGGCGTCGAGCAGGTAGACGTGACCGGATTTGACCGGGATCGTCGCCCGCCCTTGGGAATCGCTGCGGGTCAATGTGACAGCGACATTGCCATCTGGGCTGCGCTCGAACACTTCGATCTGGGCGTCGGGGCGCGCGGTCCCCTCGAACAGCAGCTCAACCGGCAGGCCAGCGGTGAGATCGTCGTTGTAGGGGTTGGCCCGCGCGACGAACTCGGTCAACAGACCGGTTGCGCGATCCGCCCCGGCGCCGTTGCCCACCGCAACCAGCGATTTGGCGTGGCGGGTATAGCGCTCTGCAAAGCCCGCATCCGGCAGGTTGCGCGCGGCATGGCGGGACTTGATATCGGCGAAATCCTTATGGGCCGCAAATTTTGCGAACTCCTCCCAGGTCTTGTAGGTCAGCGTGTCCGGCGTGGTTTCGTGGACCACCATCAGCAGCCCCTCGGCCGGTGGCTCGAGCTGCAATGCCGGCATATCTCCCATCCGGCCAGCGTAGGGGTGGGCACCGAGCTGATCCCAGACCTCGAAGCGGGCGATATTGCGGTCGAAATACGCCAGGCGCGACCCGCTGAAGATCTGCCCGTTCCGCAGATCTGCCTGCACCGAGGCGCCTAATTTTACTTGATATTTTTCTGGCGCAATCCAAAACTCATGGGCAAGGGCGCGGCCGCCGATGATATTGGTGGCGAGCGTGAGCAGAATAAGAACAACAGGGTGGACAGAACGCATGGCGCAGATGGGACCTCTGGCTGGGACGAAGGATGACAGAGACGGGCAACGCGCGGCGTCGATGGAGGCTCCGGTGCGATGTCTTAGCCACGCCGGTCGCAGGCTCCCCCAGCTGAGCCGTCTGTTGCTGGTCTGGCTCTTCTGGAGCCTCTCCTACTCTAGTGTTTTTGCGCATGAAGTCACGCCGACGATTGCGGATTTTGAAATTGCCGACGGGCGGCTGAAGATGGACCTGCGTCTGAACGCCGAGGCATTTGTCGCAGGCATCGATCTTGATGGTGTGGCCGATACGGATACCGTTGATCAGGCGCGGGACTATGACGACCTGCGCGGGCTTGGCCCGGATGAGCTGAAACCGATGGTTCAGGTCTTTGCCGAAGACTGGCTGCAGGCGCTGCGGATCGAGGCGGGTGGCGATATCGCACTGGAGGTGGTCGGGATCGTGATCCCGGAGCCGGGTGACGTCAGCCTGCCGCGCAGCAGTATCCTGCAGCTGTCGGGCGAGGTTCCCACCGGTGCACGCGGGCTGAAGATCGGCTGGCCCAAGGGATCAGGCGGTGTGGTGTTGCGTCAGAACGGTGTGGAAGGTCCTTATACCGGCTATCTGCAAGGTGGCGAGACCACGCCAACCATTCCGCTGTCCGGCGGGCTGGCCAAGACGCCAAGCGAGGCCTTCGTCGACTATGTGCCGGTCGGGTATACGCATATCCTGCCAAAGGGGCTGGATCATATTCTGTTTGTACTGGGGTTGTTCTTCTTCAGCACTCGGCTGCGGCCGCTGATATGGCAGATCAGTGCCTTTACCGTAGCGCATACAATCACGCTGGCGCTCGGGGCATTGGGGCTGGTGCAGATCAACCCGGCCATAGTTGAGCCGCTGATCGCAGGATCCATCGTGTTTGTCGCGGTTGAGAATATCTTTGCCCGCAAGCTGCACAGCTGGCGCACTCTGGTGATCTTTGGCTTTGGCCTGTTGCACGGCTTGGGATTTGCCTCGGTTCTGGACGAATTCGGCCTGCCTGAGGCGCAGTTTCTGCCGGCACTCCTGGGGTTCAATGTTGGCGTTGAACTGGGGCAGCTGACCGTTGTCGGCGCGGCCTATGGGCTGCTGGGGTTCTGGTTCTGGCGGCATCCGAAATACCGCGGCCGGGTTGCCATCCCCGCCAGTTTCACCATCGCGCTGATCGGCGGATACTGGTGCGTGGAGCGTCTGTTCCTCTGACCGGCGGTGGCGCCGGTCAGCTTCGTTTCCGATATGTGGCCTTGGCCAGACAAAATGGGCGGTCTCAGCCTTCCATTGCGGCCATCAGCTGCCGCAGACTCGCCAGAGGATCTTCCTCGCGCCAGATCTCATCGCCGATACCGAAGAAATCAGTATAGGGTGCCAGATCACGGACCAGATCAACGGTCAGCCCGCCTTCGGCGACCACGGGCACTTCAATCATCTGCGACCACCATTCAAACAGATCTTTCTGCGCCTGATTGCCATCGCCAAGCCCGGAGGTGCCAATCGGGCCAAAGCTGACGTAATCAGCGCCGGCTTCGGCAGCGGTCAGCCCGTCGTGGCGTGAGGCACCGCAGAAACTGCCGACAATGGCATCGGCGCCAAGCGCCTTGCGCGCGGCGCGCACTGGGCGGGCTGAATCGGAGAGATGCACGCCGTCAAGGCCGAGACGCTCGGCGAGGATCTGATGATCGGTGATCACAATCGCCACATCGCGGGCATGGGCGACAGCGCGCAGCGCATCGCCGGCACGGCTCAGTGTGTCCTCATCGCGGCTGGCCAGCTCCAGCCGGACGCAGGCGATCTCCACTTCATCCAGCACCCGCGCCAGCTGGTCGGGAAACCGGCCAAGCTCAAAACTGGGAGGTGTCGTCAGATAGATCTGCGGCGTTTCGGGGGCGTCAGCGGGGCTGTCCATCGGGAGGGCTCCTGTTCAGTGGTTGTCGGTGTTTAGCGCATCTGCCACTGGACGCAAGGATTTGGCGACATCCCGGGTGGGATATTTCCGTGTGATGCTACGCTCATTATGCGGGAATATAGCAGCGTTTGCACAGAAGTCCCGCGACCGAGCCTTGCCCATCAGGCCCGCGCCGATTAGAGCAGAGCAGATTTTTTGGAGAAACGGATGCCCAGCGACACCCCTCAACCCGCTTTTGTCCTCGTGCGCCCGCAGATGGGCGAGAATATCGGCGCCGCCGCCCGGGCGATGTGGAACTTCGGGCTGGACCGGATGCGCATCGTGGCCCCGCGCGATGGCTGGCCGAACCCCAAGGCGGTGGCCATGGCTTCTGGTGCTGGGCGGCTCTTGGATGAGGCGCAGCTGGCCGAAGATCTGGCAGGCGCCATCGCGGATTGCGATTTTGTCTTTGCGACGACGGCGCGCCCGCGTGAGCTGACCAAACCGGTCTACAGCCCCGAGGCGGCGATGAAGCTGGCTGCGGAGAAAATTGCAGCTGGCGAACGGGTGGCCGTGATGTTCGGACCCGAACGGGCGGGCCTTGAGAATGAGGACATCGCCCGAGCCAATGCCATCATATCGGTTCCGGTGAACCCGGATTTCGCCTCGCTCAACCTTGGTCAATGCGTCCTGCTCACCGCTTATGAATGGCGCAGGCAGGTGACTGAGGTGATGCCGGTTGTCACCGACCTTGGCAAATCGGATTGGGCCACTCATGGCGATGTTGATGCGCTGGTCAATCACTATGAGGAACGGCTGGACGAGGCTGGTTTCTTTTTTCCGCCGGACAAGGCCCCAAGCATGAAGACGGTGTTTCGCAACCTGTTCAGCCGGATGCCGCTGACCCGCGCCGATGTGCAGATGCTGCACGGGATCATGCGACAGATGGTCCGCTGGAAAGAAAAACGCGACTGAGACGCGACTTCGGGCCGATTTGCGCCATAGTCGCCCACTGGACGGGGTCGCGTCTGCGGCCTAGCTTGACGGGAAATTGGAAGAGGCAAGCATGAGCAAGCGCAGCATTTTCGAAGAGGTGTCCGGCAATGAGCCGCAGGAGCGCCCGCAGGCGCAACCGGGCGGCATCGACCGTGCCCGCCGTGGCGCAAGGGGGGCAATCCGCGCGTGGCTTGCGGTGCTCTTTGCGCTGGTGGTGGCAATGATCGTGGTGGGCGGGCTGACGCGCCTGACCGACAGCGGTCTGTCGATCACCGAATGGCGGCCGATCACCGGCGCGATCCCCCCCATGACCGAGGCAGACTGGCAGGCGGAGTTCGACAAATACAAGGAAATCGACCAGTGGCGCATTGCCAACCAATGGATGCAGCTGGCCGACTTCAAGGAAATCTACTGGTGGGAATGGGGCCATCGCCAACTGGGCCGCGTTATTGGTCTGGTCTGGGCGCTGGGGTTCCTAGGTTTTGCGCTGGCGCGGCAGATCCCGGTCGGCTGGACCGGACGTCTGGCGCTACTGGGTGTTCTGGGCGGCGTGCAGGGCGCGATCGGCTGGTGGATGGTGGAATCGGGTGTCACGCAGGGTGAAGGCATGACCTCGGTTGCCTCTTACCGGCTGGCGACGCATCTGGGGCTCGCCTTTGTCATTCTGGGGTTCATTTCCTGGTATATGTTCCTGCTGGGGCGCGAGGATCGCGATCTGATGCAGGCGCGTCGCGCTAAGGAGGCCAAGCTGTTCGGCCTGTCGACCGGGCTATTGCATTTCAGCTTCTTGCAGATCCTTCTGGGCGCGCTGGTCGCCGGTATTGATGCGGGCCGTTCCTACACCGACTGGCCGCTGATGGGGGGGCAGATCCTGCCGCCGCAGCCCTTCATGCTGGAGCCACTCTGGACCAATTTCTTTGAAAACCCCGGCCTTGTGCAGTTCATTCACCGCGTCAGCGGATATCTCCTGTTGGCCTTTGGCGTTGTTGTCTGGCTGCGGGGCAGAGGCAGCGCCCATCCGCGGACGCGCTTTGCCTTTAACGCGGTCTTTGCGGCGCTGCTGTTGCAAATGGTTCTGGGTATTGTCACCGTGCTCTATGCCGCACCCTGGCAGGTTGCGATCCTGCATCAGCTGATGGCTGTTTGCCTCTGGGTCCTGATCCTCAGGGCGCGGTATCTGTCGGGCTATCCGATTGCAACTTCGATTAAGGATCACTGAGAATGAGCGCATTTGACGATTTGATGGCCTATGAGCGTGACACCCAGGCGCTTGGCCAGATTGCCGGCCGTTTGGGTTGGGATCAGGAGACGATGATGCCGCGCGGTGCCGCGCCTCAGCGGGGCGAGGAAATGGCCGCCATCGAGGCTGTGCTGCACGCCCGCCGCTCTGATCCGCAGGTCGCTGACTGGCTGGAGCAGGCCGAGGCGCCCGATGAGATCGGTGCCGCCCAGCTGCGCGAGATCCGCCGAAGCTACGAGCGCGCCGTGAAAGTGCCCGGAGATCTCGCCAAACGTATCGCCCGCGTTACCTCCGAGGCGCAGGGCAAATGGGCGGCTGCCCGTGCCGCCGAGGATGTCGAAGCCTTCCTGCCCGTGCTGGAAGAGGTGGTTGCCCTGAAGCGCGAAGAGGGGCAGGCACTCGCCGCCGGGGGCGATGTTTATGACGCGATGGTTGCGGATTATGAACACGGCACCACAGGGGCGGAAATTGCGACGCTGTTTGATGCCATGCGCCCGCGTCTGGTGGAGCTGCGCGCCCGCGTGCTGGACCGCCCCACGCCCAAAGGCGTCAGCGGTCATTTCGATGCCGATAAACAGATGGCCCTGACCACCACGCTGGCCGAGACCTTCGGCTATCAGATGAGCCACGGCCGGGTCGACAAGGCGGTGCATCCCTTCTGTTCCGGCAGCGGGCTTGATGTGCGCGTCACCACCCGCACCAGCGATGAGGATCCGTTCAACTGCTTCTACTCGACCATCCATGAAGTGGGCCATGCCGCCTATGAACAGAACATTGACCATGCCTATCTGTTCACGCCGCTGGGGCGTGGCGTGTCGATGGGGGTGCACGAAAGCCAGAGCCGGATCTACGAGAACCAGCTGGGCCGCAGCCGTGCCTTCACCGGCTGGCTGTTCGATCAGATGGTGCTGCAGTTTGGTGATTTCGGCATTGCGGATGCTGATGCCTTCTATGCGGCCGTGAATGCGGTGCATAACGGCTATATCCGCACCGAGGCGGATGAGTTGCAATATAACCTGCATGTGATGATGCGGTTTGATCTGGAACGGGCGCTGATGTCCGGCGATTTGCAGGTTAAGGATCTGGAGGCAGCCTGGAACGACCGTTTTGCCGCTGATTTTGGCTATGCCGTTGATAAGCCATCCAACGGCTGCCTGCAGGACGTGCACTGGTCGGTGGGGCTGTTTGGATACTTCCCGACCTATTCGCTGGGCAATGTCTATGCCGGCTGTCTTTATGACGCGCTGCGTCAGGCAGTGCCGGATCTGGAAGCGCAGCTGGCGACGGGTGATACCGTGGCGGCAACCAGCTGGCTGCGGGATAACCTGCAGACCCATGGCGGGTTGCGTAGCCCGGTCGAGACGATCACTCATGCTGCGGGCATGGCGCCCAGCCCGGAGCCGTTGCTGTCCTATCTGGAACAGAAGTTCGGCGCGCTCTACGGGCTGTAAGCGCGCATTGGTTCAAGATCCTGCGCAGTAATTCAAAGCCCTCGCCGAAAACTGGCGGGGGCTTATTTGTCTGTTCCGGCCGGAGTCCTGCCAGTCAGATCAGCGCCATCCGCTCGGCACGTTCGGGATCGGGGAAGGGGCGATAAAGCCCGAAATCAGCCGAGGCGATCAGCGCATTCACATTTGCGTAGAGCCGCTCGACATGCTCGTCCAATTCGCCCAGCACCCGAAACGCCTGATCCAGTTGGGTCATATTGGCGAATTCTATTTCCAGCAGGAAATCCCGGTGCTTGTCGCTGGCGAGGTTCAGCTTGCGGCGCAGCAGGCGCCAGCCTTGGATCACCTCACGCTCGCGCAGATAAGACATCCATTGGTCCACGGCGTTGGCAAAGGCAAGCGCCTTGGCCTCATGATGCAGGTCGATCGAGCAGTGATAGAGGTTCATGGTGCCTCCCTTCGCGATGGCGTTTGTGGGAGGAAGAATGACAGACACTGCTTAGGTTTTGATTAACGAAAACGCCACCCGAGGGTGGCGTTTTGAAGTTTTGGCAGATGATCCCGGGCGGGATCAGGCCTCTGCGCTGGCGGCGGTATCCGCGTCTGGCAGATCGTCGTCATCGTCGGATTGCTCGGCAATCCAGGCAACCGAGACAACCTCTTCGCCCTTGGCAGTGTTGAACACCCGCACGCCACCGGCGGAGCGCGACCGGAAGGAAATGCCATCAACCGGCACCCGGATCGATTGCCCCTTGGAGGTGGCAAGCATGATCTGGTCATCCATCTCAACCGGGAAGGAGGCAACAATGGCACCGCCGCGCATCGCCTTGTCCATTGCGGTGACACCCATGCCACCGCGGCCACGTACCGGGTAATCATGGCTGGAGCTGAGCTTGCCCGAGCCGCCGGAGGTAATGGTCAGGATCAGGTTCTCGGAGGCCGACATCTCGGCATAGCGCTCCTGGCTGATGGCGCCTGCGACGGCCTCTTCCTCGTCACCTTCGCCATCATCAGTCAGACCTGCCACCGCGCGGCGCATCTTGAGATAGGCGGCGCGTTCCTCGGGCGAGGCTTCGAAATGGCGGATCACCGACATCGACACCACATGGTCATCACCAGTCAGGCGGATGCCGCGGACACCGGTCGATTCACGTGAGTTGAAGACCCGCACATCAGTGGTGCGGAAGCGGATCGCACGACCGGAGTCGGTGAACAGCATCACGTCATCATCTTCGGAGCAGATCCGGGCATTGACCAGCTTGACCGAACCATCCTCGGGCAGCTTCATCGCAATCTTGCCGTTGCGGCGTACATTGGTGAAATCCGACAGCCGGTTGCGGCGCACATCACCGCCGCTGGTGGCAAAGACCACCTGCAGGTTTTCCCATTCGTCATCCGGCACATCGACGGGCATGATCGCCGCGATGGACACCCCGGTGGGGATCGGCAGGATATTGACGATTGCCTTGCCTTTTGAGGTACGGCCGCCCTGTGGCAGACGCCAGGTCTTCAGCTTGTAGACCATGCCATCAGTGGTGAAGAACAACAGCTGCGTGTGGGTATTGGCGACAAAAAGGTTGGTGACAACATCCTCTTCCTTTGTCTGCATCCCTGACAGACCCTTGCCGCCGCGCTTCTGCGCGCGGAAATCGGCAAGCGGGGTCCGCTTGATATAGCCGCCACTGGTGATCGTCACGACCATGTCTTCGCGTTCGATCAGATCTTCGTCGTCCATATCACCGGACCAGTCGACGATCTCGGTGCGACGGGGAACCGCGAAATTGTCACGCACTTCGCGCAGCTCGTCGGAGATGATGCCAAGGATCCGCTCACGCGAGGAGAGAATTTCAAGGTATTCCTTGATCTTACCCGCCAGTTGTTCCAGCTCGTCGGTGACTTCCTTGACGCCGATCTGGGTCAGACGCTGCAGCCGCAGTTCCAGAATGGCGCGGGCCTGAACCTCGGAGAGGTTATAGGTGCCATCGTCATTCATCGTATGGGTCGGGTCGTCGATCAGACGGATATAGGGCGCAATATCTACGGCCGGCCAGCGCCGGGTCATCAGCTTGTGCCGCGCCTCGGCTGCATCCGCAGAGGCACGGATGGTCGCAACCACCTCATCCACATTGGAGACAGCAACTGCCAAGCCGCACAGAATATGGCTGCGTTCACGCGCTTTGCGCAGATCATAGGCGGTGCGCCGGGCAATCACATCTTCGCGGAAATCAAGGAAGGAGGTCAGGAACCGGCGCAGCGTCAGCTGCTCGGGACGCCCACCGTTCAGCGCCAGCATGTTGCAGCCGAAATGCGTCTGCATCGGCGTGAACCGGTAGAGCTGGTTCAGCACCACCTCGGCGGTGGCATCGCGTTTCAGTTCCACGACCACACGCACGCCGTTGCGGTCAGATTCGTCCTGCACGTGGGCGACGCCCTCGATCTTCTTCTCGCGCACCTGCTCGGCGATTTTCTCGATCATCGCGGCCTTGTTCACCTGATAGGGAATCTCATCCACGACAATGGCATAGCGGTCCTTGCGGATTTCCTCGACCCGCGTCTTCGCACGGATAATGACGCTGCCGCGCCCCTCAAGATAGGCCTTGCGGGCACCGGAGCGACCCAGCATCAGCGCGCCGGTCGGAAAGTCGGGGCCGGGGATATAATCGATCAGCTGCTCGCTGGTCAGATCGGGATCCTCGATCAGCGCAAGCGTGGCGTCGATCACCTCGCCGAGGTTGTGAGGAGGGATATTCGTGGCCATGCCGACGGCAATACCGCCAGCGCCATTGACCAGCATATTCGGGAAACGCGCGGGCAGTACCGTGGGTTCACGGTCCTTGCCATCGTAGTTGTCCTGAAAATCGACCGTCTCTTTTTCGATGTCCGCCAGCAGCGAGGCTGCGGGTTTGTCCATCCGCACCTCGGTGTAACGCATGGCCGCCGGGTTATCGCCGTCCATCGAGCCGAAGTTGCCCTGACCGTCCAGAAGCGGCAGCGACATGGAGAAATCCTGCGCCATTCGCACCAGCGCGTCATAGATCGCGGAGTCACCATGGGGGTGGTATTTACCCATGACATCACCAACCGGACGCGCCGATTTGCGATAGGGTTTGTCATGCGAGTTTCCGACCTCATGCATGGCGTAGAGGATCCGGCGATGAACCGGTTTCAGACCATCGCGCAGGTCGGGAATGGCGCGGCTGACAATAACCGACATCGCATAATCGAGATACGATGTGCGCATCTCGGATTCGATGGACACCGTCGGGCCGTCGTATTTGGGCCTTGCGGGTTTGTTTTCGTCCATGTTTTCAGGAGTTTCCGGCGTATCGTTCACGTTGGCTGCCCGTTGTTATTATTGGGTCTATATATTGTGCCAGCACCTTAACAGACAGGGCATATAAGGCGCAAGCAAGCAGGGGTTTTCACCCGGTCAATGACCGATGTTTTTGGGCAAGGAGCTGTATTCGTTCAGAATTAACCCATTGCGTGCTAGTGTGGAATGGGGGGATCCGTAAGGGAGACCTGAAATGAAGGAAAGCGAAACCGAACTGATGCTGAAGGGTTACGGTCTGACCACGGCAGAGATGACCTATCATATGCCGGATCACACCCATGTCCTGAACACCTTTATCTGGCAGGATTATGATCTTGCACCGGACCATCCGCGATTGTTCAAATTCATTGAATTCTGGCACCGTGAGATCGACGGCCCGCTTCATTCTGTCCGATTTACCCATCGCAAGATGATCAGCCCCGGAGAGTGGCGCCACGTCAAAGGCGTGTTGCAGATCCACTGACAGCGCCCCATTGCACGGTCCCCGGTGAAGACGCTGGGGGCTGAGCAGAGCTGAGCCATCTTACCTGCGGCCGCTTTCCAGCTGTGCTGCTGTTACTTCGGCGTGCCGGAGAGCTGTTTTCTTTCACTGGCAACTGCTTATACTGGCGCCGAATAGAACCGAAAACAGGTGGGCCCAGCTGGTTGGCGCCCGCTTCTGTGACGGTTTGCGGCCGCGTGCATGTGCCTGAGGCGCATCTCGCCGCGGCGTGGAATCTCAGGGGTGAGAGAAGGCGCATCATGGTTTCTCGTGTTATTCCGGTTCAGGCCTTCGATCTGGTCATATTTGGCGGTACCGGCGATCTGGCGCAGCGCAAGATTCTGCCCGCCTTGTTCCGGCGCCATTGCGCGGGCCAGCTGCCACAGGATGCCCGTATTCTGGGCGCGGCGCGGGGCGACCTTGGCAGTGACGGGTATCGCGATCTGGTCCGCCGCGCCTTGCAGGATGAGAGCGGCGCCACAGATCTGGCGATGCGCGCCGCTGAGCTTGAGCGGTTTCTGGCGCGGCTGGACTATCTTGCCATTGATGCCACCGAGACAGCAGGCTGGCGCGCGCTGGCGCAGCAATTGGGCCGGCCGACGACGGACCGTGTGCGGGTGTTCTACTTTTCCGTCGGGCCAACTCTATTTGCACCGCTGGCCGAACAGATCTGGGCCCATGAACTGGCCGATGATCACACCCGAATCGTGGTGGAAAAGCCGTTCGGGCATGATCTTGCCTCGGCCAAGGCGCTGAACCGTACGCTCGCCAGCCATTTCGATGAAAGCCAGATCTACCGTATTGATCACTACCTGGGCAAAGAGACAGTGCAGAACCTGATGGCGATCCGATTCGGCAATATGCTTTTTGAGCCTCTGTGGAATAGCCAGTATGTTGATCATATTCAAATCACAGTGGCTGAATCGGTGGGTGTAAGCGGCAGGGAGTCGTATTACGACAAATCCGGCGCGATGCGTGACATGATGCAGAACCATCTGATGCAGTTGCTCTGCCTGATTGCGATGGAGCCTCCGGCGAAGTTTGATCCCGACGCAGTACGTGACGAAAAGCTTAAGGTGATCAGGGCGCTGGAACCGGTGGAACCGCACCATATCGTGCGCGGCCAATATACCTCTGTTGAGGGGGCGGAGCCGGGTGCGGATCTTTCCTATCGCGAAACCGCCGGTGATCCGCGCTCGACCACCGAAAGCTATGTGGCGCTGAAGGCGCATATCAGCAATTGGCGATGGGCGGGCACGCCGTTCTATCTGCGCACCGGCAAGCGGCTGGTGGCGCGATCCTCGGTGATCAATGTGTTTTTCAAGGATGCTCCACATTCGATCTTTGGTGCTGATGCCGGGCGCCATGCCAATCTGCTGACCATTCGCCTGCAACCGGATGAGGGCATCACCCTCAAGGTGACCATCAAGGAGCCGGGGCCGGGCGGTATGCGGTTGATCGACGTGCCGCTGGATATGAGCTTTGCCCAGGCGCTGGGGGCCGATATCGACGGCGCGCCGGATGCTTACGAGCGGTTGATCACCGATGTGATCCGGGGCAATCAGACGTTGTTCATGCGCGGCGACGAGGTCGAAGCGGCCTGGGCCTGGACCGATCCCATCATTGCGGGCTGGACATCGCGCGGAGATGTGCCAAAACCCTATGATAGCGGTAGCACCGGGCCGGGGGATGCGGATCTTCTGATGCGGCGCGATCAACGGGAATGGCGGGGGATCAACCCATGAATATTATCGAATATGCTGATCGGGACATGCTGGCCATTGATGTGGCCAATCAACTGGCCGGTGACCTGAAAACCCATCTGCTGCATCATGACAGCGCGTCTTTTGCCGTTGCGGGCGGCACCACGCCTGCGCCGATTTTTGACGACCTCTGCGCTGCCGATATTGACTGGGCGCGGGTGCGCCTCATGGCGACAGATGAACGCTGGGTGCCGTCTGACAGCGCGCGTTCCAATGCCCGGATGATCCGTGAACGGCTGTTGGTCAACCGCGCCGCTGCGGCGAGGTTTCTGCCGTTCCATGTGCCCGCGCGCGCGCCCGAGGAGGTGCTGGCCGAAGTCGAAAGCCAGATCCAGCCGGATCTGCCGCTGTCGGTGGTGCTGCTTGGTATGGGCGAGGACATGCATACCGCTTCGCTGTTTCCCGGCGTCTCCGGGCTGGCCGAGGCTCTGGCTGCGGATGCGCCGATTTTGGCGGTGATGCGGCCCGACAGCCAGCCCGAACCGCGTGTCAGCCTGTCGGCGCGTGTATTGGACGCTGCGATTGCAAAACATCTGGTGATTTATGGCGATGCCAAGCGTGAGGCATTGGAACGGGCAAAATCTCTGCCGCCCGAAGAGGCGCCGATTCAGGCGGTTTTGTCAGAAATGACAGTGCATTGGGCGCCTTAAGTGATGTGACCATCTGCTGCTCGGCTCAGGCCTCTGCGACTGCGCCGTCCTGCTCCATCAGGGCGGCGCGCAAACTGTCGGGGAGCGGATAGCCTGCGCGTCCATCTGGCGAGCGCAGCACCATGACTCCTGTCATCCTGGCACGCAGATCGCCTGACCAGATCTGTTGTTCCATGACATATGAAGTGCGCCGGAACGACACCACACGGGCGGTGGCGATATAGCTCTCATCCAGCACCATCTCTTTGACATAATGGACATTGGCGTTGCGCAATACATTGCGTGGCGTGGGCATGCCCGTGAAATGGGGCGCAAAAAACCGATCATAATAGGCCACGCGCAGGGTTTCGAACCAGCTCAGATAGGCCTTGTTATTGACGTGGTGCAGAATGTCCAATTCAGAGAACCGCACCCGATCCGCCATGGCAAGCGGCTGCGGCGTCTCCAGCCCGTGATGGCGTTGCGCTTCGGGGCTGAGCGGGGTGTGAAAAATCAGATCCATGGCCCTGTCGGTAGAAGGAATGGCGGCAGGTCGCAAGTCGACTTGCGGCGTAACTATGTGGGAAACGCCAATCACGCGCCGCAAAATCCAGCGAAAGATCAATGGCTTGGCGCAGTGTTCTGATCTGGGAGACTTTGGAGCGGGTAACGAGAATCGAACTCGTAACTAAAGCTTGGGAAGCTGCCGTGATACCTTTTCACCATACCCGCGCCAATAAGGGCTGATTACCGGTTTCGCCGGGGAGGGTCAAGCGCACAACCGCCCTCCAACCAGCAAATTTGAACCGTCAACAGACGCTAGCCACGGCGCCGGCGGCGACGGCGTCCGCCGTCGTCACCACTGTCACCGCCGCCACTGTTGAAGTTGACATCCGGCAGGGTGACGATGCTGTTGAGGATCGGGAATGGCTCCATGGAATTGGGGATTGCGGAGGCATTCACGAAATGCTCCTGAAAGCGTGGTTCCACAGCGGTTTCGACCTTCTCGATCTGCTGCACGGTGGCCTCGATCTCGGCGCGGGCAGCGGTGTTGAGGAGCGCGATCCGTGCGCCGGTGCCTGCCGCATTGCCGGCCGAGGTAACCTTGTCGAGCGGGCAATCCGGGATCATGCCCAGAACCATCGCATGTTTTGCTGAGATATGCGCGCCAAAGGCACCGGCAAGGACAACCCGGTCCACCTTGTCTATCCCGAATTTGTCCATCAGCAGTCGCGCGCCAGAGTAGAGCGCGGCCTTTGCCATCTGGATGGCGCGGATATCCGGGTTGGTCACGGTGATGGTCGGGCCGCCGTCGGCCGAGCCATCCCACAGGAGATAGGCATTGGTGCGCCCGTCCTGAATGCAGCGCGTGCTGCCGGTCTGTTCGGCAGATCCGATCAGACCGGAGGCATCCAGAATGCCCGCAAGTCGCATCTCGGCAATGGCCTCGATGATGCCGGAGCCACAGATGCCGGTGATCCCGGTCGTGGCGACAGCCGTGGCGAAACCGTCCTCATTGGACCAGAGCTCAGAGCCGATGATGCGAAACCGCGGCTCCTTGGTGACGGGATCAATCTCGACACGTTCGATCGCACCGGGCGCGGCGCGCTGGCCGCTCGAAATCTGCGCGCCTTCAAAGGCTGGGCCGGTGGGGGAAGAGCAGGCCAGAACCTTTTCCTTGTTGCCCAGTAGGATCTCGGCGTTGGTGCCCACATCGACCACCAGCACCAGATCCTCGGATTTGTCCGGGGCTTCCGACAGCGCCACCGCAGCAGCATCAGCGCCGACATGGCCAGCGATGCACGGCAGCAGGTAGACACGGGCAGCCGGGTGGATGTTCAGCTCCAGCTCGCTTGCGCGCAGAGCCAGCGAATTGGATGTCGCCAGGGCAAAGGGCGCCTGGCCCAGCTCAAACGGATCAATGCCAAGGAACAGGTGGTGCATCACCGGGTTACAGACAAAGACCGCATCGACGATCAGCGCCTTGTCAATACCCGCTTCAGTCGCGATCTGGGTGAACAGCGCATTCATGCCCTCGCGCACGGCGCGGGTCATTTCCTGATCGCCGCCTTTGTTCATCATCGAATAGGAGACCCGGCTCATCAGGTCTTCGCCAAAGCGGATCTGCGGGTTCATGATGCCGGAGGAGGCCACGACCTCGCCGGTCTGCAAATCACACAGATGCGCGGCGATGGTGGTGGAACCGAGGTCAACAGCAAGCCCGTAGATCGAGCCTTCGTAGAAGCCGGGCCAGATGTGCATGATCTTGGGCGGGTGGTTTGCATCGCCCAGATGCACGGCCACGGTGACTTTCCAGCCGCCCTTGCGCAGGGCAGGCTGCAACACGCTTAGGATATGCAGGTCGGTTTTGACCCCCTTCAAGTTCCACTGGCTGTCCAGCGCCTCGATCAGCCGCTCCATATCGCCGGTGGGCTTGTGCATGTCGGGTTCTTCCACCTCGACATAATAGAGCCGGGTGGAGGGGTTCATGGTGATTTCGCGGGCCTCTGCGCGTTTGCGCACCACCTGGCGGTGGACCTGGCTTTCAGGTGGCACGTCGATCACCACATCGCCCTGCACCTGTGCCTGACAGCCCAGCCGCCGCCCGTCGATCAGCCCGCGTTTGTCCTTGTAGCGCTGTTCGACCTTGTTCCACTCGGTCAGCGCATCATCGGCGACGGTGACTCCATGTTTGGAGAACTCACCATAAGAGGGCGTGATCTGGCATTTCGAGCAGATGCCTCGGCCGCCACAGACCGAATCCAGATCGACGCCGAGCTGTCTGGCCGCGGTGAGAACCGGGGTGCCAACCGGAAACCGGCCCCGTTTGCCCGAGGGGGTGAAGACCACCAGCGGATGGGACGCGGGATCAGTTGCGGTCTCGGTCGGGATCTCGGTGACGGGATCGTTTGCCATGCCTGTACCTATCTTGCTTGCGCGGTTTGGGCGGAGCATATGGCGTTTTTTGCGCGAGGGAAGGCGGCGCGCGTCATTTTGCGGTCTCCGGGCGTCATTTCTGAGCGCATTTGCTCAAAACTGGCGCCCCTTTGGCGGCGTCACGGCGATCTAAGGGGTCCGTGCCGGAGACTCGCCCGTAGTCGCAGCCAGCCAGCGCAGGATGTCGGCCCGGTCTTCGTCCAGTTTCGGAGCGGGCCTGCGGGTCGTTGCATCGGGCAGCTCGGAGAGTTTGACCGGATTGCCTGCGGCCTTGAACCTCGGTGTGCCGTCTTTGTCGCAGACATCCACCAGCATATTGCGCGCCAGGATCTGCGGGTCCTGCATTACCTCGGCCACCGATTGGATCGGGCCGGTGGGCACACCTGCGCGCTGAAGCAGGTCGATCCAGTGGCTCGCCGGCTGATCCAGCGTGACCGCCTCGATCAACCGTTTGAGGAGACGGGCATTTTCACAGCGCGACTGATTGTCGGCAAAGCGCGGATCATTGGCCAGCGGCAGTTCCAGCGCGGTGCAGAGGGTGGCAAAGAGCGCGTCATTCCCGGCAGCAATCACGAACAAACCGTCGCTGGCGTGAAAGGTTTCAAACGGGGTGATCGACGGATGGCGGGCGCCCGAAGGACGCGGCGGCTGACCCGTTACGGAGGTGATTGCCACTGCATGTTCCAGCAGCGCAAGCTGGCTGTCGAGCATCGAGATATCCACTTTCTGCCCCGGCGCGCCGCCGCGCACCGCATAAAGCGCGGCCAGAACCCCCTGACAGAGAAACATGCCAGCCGCGATATCCCCGATGGAGGCGCCGACGCGAACCGGTTCGCGGTCGCGCTCGCCGGTGATCGACATCACACCCCCGCGCGCCTGCACCACCATGTCGTAGGCCGGGCGCAGCCGGTCAGGCCCGCTGTGACCAAAGCCCGAGACGGCGCCATAAACCAGCTTGGGAAACCGGTTGTGCAACGCCTCCCAGCCGTAGCCCAGCCGCTCCATCACGCCGGGGCGAAAGTTCTCGAGGATCACATCGGCCTCGTTCAGCAGCTGATCGAAGATACCGCGATCTTCCTCGGCGCGCAGGTCCAGCGCGATGCTTTCCTTGCCATGGTTGATGGTGGCAAAATAGGCGCTTTCGCCGTCCTTGAAGGGCGGGAATGCACGGGTATCATCACCCAGGCCCGGTCGCTCCACCTTGATGACCCTTGCGCCGAGATCCTTGAGCGTCATCGAGGCATAGGGACCTGCCAGAACATGGGTGAGGTCAAGAACAACAATGCCGGATAGCGGGTAAATCATCGGGGTCTCCTGTTTGCTCTGTCCGCGCGCCCTTGGTGGCGGATTGGCGGCGGGCCTGCCTTGATACAGATCAGCCGGGCGACGGGTGTGCGGAGGCGCGGTCGGGGCGTAGAGTCACGCCAAGGGCCGTTCGTCACCGGCAAGAGAAACCCGCGCAATTCTTCCGATTTTCCGGTTCGGCCTCTTTTCCCCCTTCGGCTTCTGTGCCATAGGGTCATCGCCAAACGGGGTTTTGCATGGGGATGACAAATGCAGATTCGTGAGGCTCTCACATTCGACGATGTTCTTCTGGTACCGGCTGCGTCCAGCGTTCTGCCGAGCACTGCGGATACCCGCACGCGGGTGACCGGTGGCATCTCCCTTAACATACCGCTGCTCAGCTCTGCCATGGATACGGTGACAGAGTCGCGTATGGCCATCGCCATGGCGCAGGCCGGCGGCATGGGTGTCATTCACAAGAATCTCGACCTCGAAGAGCAGGCCCGCCAGGTGCGCCGCGTGAAACGCTTCGAGAGCGGCATCGTCTACAACCCGATCACCCTGACCGCCGATCAGACCCTGGCGGATGCCAAGGCTCTGCAGGAGCGCTACCGCGTCACCGGTTTCCCGGTTGTGGACAATGACGGCCGTGTGGTTGGCATCGTGACCAACCGCGATATGCGCTTTGCCACTGACGACAATACGCCGGTTTCGGTGATGATGACTTCTGACAATCTCGCGCTGCTGCATGAGCCGGCCGAGCTGGAAGAGGCCAAGTCGATGATGAAGGCGCGTCGCATCGAAAAGTTGCTGGTCACCGATAAGGCTGGCAAGCTGACAGGTCTGCTGACACTCAAGGATACTGAACAGGCGGTTTTGAACCCCACCGCCTGCAAGGATGATCTGGGGCGCCTGCGTGTCGCGGCGGCCAGCTCGGTCGGCGACAGCGGCTTTGCCCGTTCCGAGGCGCTGATTGATGCAGGTGTTGATATCGTCGTTGTGGATACGGCCCATGGCCATTCGGCAGGCGTCATCGACGCGGTGAAGCGGATCAAGGCGCTGTCCTCCAAGGTGCAGGTCGTGGCAGGTAACGTCGCCACAGCCGCCGCAACCAAGGCGCTGATTGATGCTGGTGCGGATGCCGTGAAGGTCGGCATTGGTCCCGGCTCCATCTGCACCACACGTATGGTGGCGGGTGTCGGGGTGCCGCAGCTGACCGCGATCATGGATTGCGCAGGCGCTGCCGGTGATATTCCGATCATTGCCGACGGTGGCATCAAATTCTCCGGCGATTTTGCCAAGGCGATCGCGGCAGGGGCGTCCTGCGCGATGGTCGGTTCGATGATTGCGGGCACGGATGAGTCCCCCGGTGAGGTGATCCTGTATCAGGGGCGCTCGTTCAAATCCTATCGCGGGATGGGTTCGCTTGGCGCAATGGCGCGGGGGTCTGCGGATCGCTACTTCCAGAAGGATGCGGCCAGCGACAAGCTGGTGCCGGAGGGCATCGAAGGGCAGGTGGCCTATAAAGGCTCGGCCGGGGCGGTGATCCATCAGCTGGTTGGCGGGTTGCGGGCCGCCATGGGCTACACCGGCTGTGCCACGGTCGACGAGATGCGCAAGAACTGCGAATTTGTTCGCATCACCGGCGCTGGTCTGAAGGAAAGCCACGTTCATGACGTGCAGATCACCCGCGAAAGCCCGAACTACCGTATTGGCTGAGCCAGCCAGGGAGATCCCCCGATGACCATCGTCGCCATGACCAACCGCCATTACCCAGAGGCCGGGGTATGACCCCGGCTGCCCGCCGTCAGGCCGCGATTGAGATCCTTGATCAGATCCTGACGGGACAGCCTGCCGAGAAGGAGCTGACGGCCTGGGCGCGGCGGAGCCGATTTGCGGGGTCCAAGGACCGGGCAGCGGTGCGGGATCATGTTTTTGACGCGCTGCGCAGCCTGCGGTCCTATGCAGCCCTTGGTGGCGGCGGTGGTGCCGCACCTGTCTCTGACGGCAATACGACCGGTCGACAGCTGATGCTGGGGGCTCTGCGCGCAGAAGAGGTTGATCCGGCCGATATATTCACCGGCGTGGGCCACGCACCGGCGCCGCTGGACGCCGCCGAACAGGCGCTGTTGCAGACCGCGCCGCAGATGGGGCAGGCTGAAGAGCTGAACATGCCCGACTGGCTCTGGCCTGCATTTGAAGCCAGCCTTGGCAGCGCCGCCGAGACTGCGGCACGCGCATTGCAGGAGCGGGCCCCGGTGCATCTGCGCGTCAACCGCAGCCATCCTGATCAGGCCACAGCGATTGCGCGACTGGCAGAAGAGGGCATCCTTGCTGAACCACATCCGGCGGCGGCCACGGCCCTCTCTGTGACCGAAGGCGCTCGCAAGCTGCGCAACAGCGATGCCTATACAAACGGATTGGTCGAGTTGCAGGACGCGGCAAGCCAGGCGGTGATCGAAGCACTGCCGCTGGCGGATGGCCTGCGCGTCCTTGATTTCTGCGCAGGCGGCGGCGGCAAGAGCCTGGCCATGGCGGCCCGGGCCAGTCTGGACGTCTTTGCCCATGACATCGCGCCTCAGCGGATGAAGGATCTCCCGACCCGTGCTGCGCGTGCCGGAGCCGCCATCACGTTGCTCGCCCCCGGTGACGTGGAAGCCCGCGCGCCCTTCGATCTGGTGCTCTGCGACGCGCCCTGTTCCGGCTCCGGCTCATGGCGGCGTGCGCCCGAGGGCAAGTGGCGGCTCACGCAGGAGAAACTGGATGAGCTCTGCGGGATCCAGGCGCAGATCCTCAGCGATGCCAGCCAGTTGGTTGGCGCTGGCGGTGTGCTGGCCTATGC
The DNA here is from genome assembly GCF_048056915.1 of Phaeobacter sp. JH20_02. NCBI lineage: Bacteria > Pseudomonadati > Pseudomonadota > Alphaproteobacteria > Rhodobacterales > Roseobacteraceae > Phaeobacter > Phaeobacter sp. JH20_02. The sequence continues at coordinate 1,055,964 of NZ_JAYMVP010000022.1, forward strand.
AACCTGCTCGATGCTGGATGTGGAAAACCGCGCGCAGGTGGATCGGTTTCTGGCCGAGAATCCGGGCTGGCAGTTGCAACAGGATCACGGCTGGCAGGTCCACAATGGAACCGACGGTTTCTATGTTGCCGTGATGGTCCGTTTGGGCGACGATTGACCACGCTATATGCAAGCCATACGCTGCATTCTTAACGCAGTTTTAACTTAATTCGTCTCGATATAAGCAGATCAATTCATCGAGGGAGCCGCAATGAACGGTCGCCAAGCTTCACCCGTTCCCCAATTGCGCGTCTACACGCCAGAACACGCTCGTCTGGCGGCGGTCTTGCTGTTGTCGGCCATGGTCATCACGGCGCCCTGGCTGCTACAGACCCCGGACTGGATCACCCGCGGGCTGGTCACGGTTGGCCTGACGCTGATTGCGGTGGCCCTGATGATGCTGATACAGGCCCGCACACGTCTGCGCGCACGGGCGGTGGCGACAGCGCTTCTTACCGGCTTTATCGACAAGGATGCGACCGCAACCTTCGTTTGTGACGATGACGGTATGATCCATGCTTCGAACGGGGCCGCGCGCAAGCGTTTTGCCGATGTTGATACCGAAACGCTGGCAGGGACACTGCGGTCCATCCTGGCCAATCCTTCGGCCGTGCTCTTTCGGATGCAGAGCCGCGCGCGTGTCGATGGCGCGGCGCGCGAGGATATCGTGACAAGACGCGGCCATGTGCGGCTGGCGGTCCATCAGATGCAGGGCGGCAGCTTCCTGTGGCGGGTCGAAGAAATCACCGATCGTCCGACAACCAGCCGTGGCGCCGATGCGGTGCCGATCCCGATGCTGACCATTGGCCGGACCGGCGCCGTCCTGTTCATGAATGAAGCCGCGCGCAGCCTGATCGGGGAACGGGTCAAATCCACTGATCGTCTTTTCCCCTCGCTGCCGGTGCTGTCCGGGCAGATCAACACGATGAGCACCAAAAGCGGGCTGATCGAGGTTCTGGTCTGCGAGAAGAACCGCAGCCAGGGTCGGAGCGAACTGTATTTTCTGCAGCTGGATGCCAGCGAAGCCTCAGTCGGTCAGGCCTCGCTCGAGAGCTTGCCGGTGCCCTTCGTCAAGGTGGATCCCAAGGGAACATTGCTTTCGGCGAATAAAATGGGGATGCACCTGCTTGGTATCAGCTCCTGCGGCAACCTGAATATCGGCCAGCTGATGGATGGACTTGGCCGTCCGATGTCGGACTGGCTGCGCGATACCGCCGAGGGTCAGGCCTCGCATAAATCCGAATTCCTGCGTCTCACCCGCCGTGACAAGGAAGTCTTTGTTCAGGTGACACTCACCCGTGTGATCGAAGAGGGTGAGACCGTTCTGATTGCGGTCTTGAACGATGCCACCGAGCTGAAGACGCTTGAGGCGCAGTTCGTTCAAAGCCAGAAGATGCAGGCGATTGGTCAGTTGGCCGGCGGTGTGGCGCATGATTTCAACAACCTGCTGACAGCCATCTCCGGGCATTGCGACCTGCTGCTGCTGCGGCACGATCAGGGCGACCAGGATTTCGGCGACCTGATCCAGATCCACGAGAATGCCAACCGCGCGGCCGCTCTGGTCAGCCAGCTCCTGGCCTTCTCACGCAAGCAGACGCTGCAGCCCGAAGTGCTGGATGTTCGCGATACCCTGTCGGATCTGACCCATCTTCTGAATCGCTTGGTTGGTGAGAAGGTGACATTGACGCTCAGCCATGATCCGGTGATGCGGTCGATCCGCGCCGACAAACGGCAGCTGGAGCAGGTGCTGATGAACCTGGTGGTGAACGCACGTGATGCGATGCCACAGGGCGGCGAGATCCGTATCGAGACCGAAGCGGTGGTTCTGGATGAACCGCTGGAGCGCAACCGTGCGGTGGTCCCCGCCGGTGACTGGGTCACAGTCAAAGTCTCCGACGAGGGTGTCGGTATCGCGCCGGATAAGCTGCAGAAGGTGTTCGAGCCGTTTTATACCACCAAACGGACAGGTGAGGGGACCGGTCTGGGTCTCTCAACCGCCTATGGGATTATCAAACAGACGGGCGGCTACATCTTTGTCGACTCGATCAAGGATCAGGGGACTCAGTTCACTCTGTTCTTCCCTGTCAACACGCAGCCCGAACCAGAAGCCACAGTCACCGTGAACCCAGCTGCCAAACCGGTTGCGGCACAGCACGGCGAGGGGGTTGTTCTGCTGGTCGAAGACGAAGCGCCGGTGCGGGCCTTTGCCTCGCGGGCTCTGCGGATGCGCGGCTATACGGTTCTCGAAGCCGAATCCGCTGAGGACGCGCTGCGCACGCTCGAAGATCCGGGTCTGACCGTTGATGTATTTGTCACCGATGTGGTGATGCCGGGAATGGATGGGCCGAGCTGGGTGCGTGAGGCGCTGAAGACACGGCCCGACACCCGCGTCGTCTTTGTCTCGGGCTACGCCGAGGGGGCCTTTGGCGAGGCAGAGCCGTCGGTGCCGAACTCGGTGTTCCTGCCCAAACCCTTCTCGCTGAACCAGCTGACCGAAACCGTACATGAGCAGCTACACTAGGCAGTCCCCCCGGAGCGGCCCGGGGTGGCGTCTGCCGCCCCTTTTGGCCGGTCGCCCGCGTGTCTTAGGTCAGGCTGTCGTAAAGGTCGAACTCCGCCGCGCGTTTACGCCGGACAATTTCCAGCGCCGCCTCGCTTGGGCGTAACTGCGCTTTCGGGCTGACATTCAGTCTGGGCAGGTCGATGCGGGTCTGTAGCCGCTCCTGTAGAAATGACTGCAGAGTCTCTGGGGCCTCGTAGCGAAACAGATGAGTGACCGCGCAGCCATTGGGCTGCGGCTCGAGGAATTTCGCCTGGCTGCCGACGTCGGCATGGGCTGGCGGCTTGCCCTTGCAGGCGTCTCGCAGAAAATCGTCAAAACTGATGGTTTGGGTGCTGTTGGGATGATCGCGCAGATCGTCGCGCTGACGAAACCGGTACCAGCTGCCCAGCCAGCTGACAGGTTCACGCATGACGGCAACCAGCTCCATCTCGGCGTCACAGACCTTTGCCAGCATCGGGCGAATCCAGCGATTGTAGCGATAGACCGGCGCGTGTTTCAGCTGCGGCGGATTGGCAAACACCATGTCGGCACGGCTGGCCAGAGCGGCGTGATAGGCGGTTGTCCCGGTTTTGGGCACGCTCAGCAGAGCCAGCCGTTCCTTGAAAAAGATGAGCATAGCGTGAAATTTCCGCAGCAAATGATCGGTGTCTCCCTTGGATAACACTCTCTTAACCCTCTTGGCCACCAGATCGGTATGGGAGTGATCATGTAAGATTTCCGTTGCAATGTTCTCTTTTTGATCTCATATAGAACAAGAGGCGAACAAAGCAGTGATTGCCGCCCGGTCGCGGGTGTGACACATAGAAAGGGACAAGGGACTATGGCGGATCTTTTGACCATGAAAGACAATAAGAAGAGCGGCGACAAACAAAAGGCGCTGGACAGCGCTCTGGCGCAGATTGAGCGGCAGTTTGGCAAGGGCTCGATCATGAAGCTGGGCGATGGTAATCCCCTGGCCGAGATTGAGGCCTCTTCAACGGGATCGCTGGGGCTGGACATTGCGCTTGGCATTGGCGGTCTGCCGATGGGCCGCATTATCGAGATTTACGGTCCCGAAAGCTCGGGCAAGACAACGCTGACTCTGCACTGCATTGCAGAGCAGCAGAAGAACGGTGGCGTCTGCGCCTTTGTGGATGCGGAACATGCGCTGGACCCGCAATATGCGGCGAAACTGGGTGTTGACCTTGATGAGCTGCTGATCTCGCAGCCCGACACCGGCGAACAGGCCCTGGAAATCACGGACACTCTGGTGCGGTCCGGCGCGGTGAACATGGTGATCGTGGACTCCGTGGCAGCCCTCACTCCGAAATCGGAGCTGGAAGGCGACATGGGCGACAGCAATGTGGGCGTCCAGGCTCGCCTGATGAGCCAGGCGATGCGCAAGCTGACCGGCTCCATCAGCCGCTCCAAATGTATGGTGATCTTCATCAACCAGATCCGCATGAAGATCGGTGTGATGTTCGGCTCGCCGGAAACAACAACCGGTGGTAACGCACTGAAATTCTACTCCTCGGTGCGTCTGGACATCCGCCGCATCGGCGCGATCAAGGACCGTGACGAGGTGGTCGGCAACGCAACCCGCGTCAAGGTCGTGAAGAACAAGGTGGCGCCTCCGTTCAAACAGGTTGAATTCGACATCATGTATGGCGAAGGCATCTCCAAGATGGGCGAACTGCTGGATCTGGGCGTAGCGGCTGGTGTTGTCGCGAAATCCGGGGCCTGGTTCTCCTATGGTGATGAACGGATCGGGCAGGGGCGTGAAAACGCCAAGACATACCTGCGGGAGAACCCCCATATCGCCTATGACATCGAGGATAAGATCCGCGCGGCGCACGGGCTGGAGTTCCACCGTCCTGACGGCGCCGATGACGATATTCTGGAAGCCTGACACAAGGCTGATGACGCCTCTTGCCGGGTGATGAAAAGGGCAGCGGTTGCTCGATAAACACCGGCGCAGGCTGAAAAATCTGATCAAATCAGGGCGTGGATCACTCCGCGCCCTTTTTCATGCGGGTTTCACGGCGCCTTTCCGCACCGCGGCGCTGGACAGGCTCACTGGGGCCGGATACATCTTCCCGAACCGCTGAGACAGCCAGCCGAGAGATCCCGATTATGCCGACGCTCAATGATATTCGCTCCACCTTCCTGAACTACTTTGCCAAACAGGGGCATGAGGTGGTTGACTCCAGCCCTCTGGTGCCCCGCAACGACCCGACCCTGATGTTCACCAACTCGGGCATGGTGCAGTTCAAGAACTGCTTTACCGGCGTGGAAACCCGCGACTACAAGCGCGCGACCACAGCGCAGAAATGCGTGCGCGCCGGCGGCAAGCACAACGACCTCGACAACGTCGGGTATACCGCGCGCCACCACACGTTTTTCGAGATGCTCGGCAACTTCTCCTTTGGCGACTATTTCAAGCATGAAGCGATCCCCTTTGCCTGGGAGCTGATCACCAAGGAATTCGATATTCCGAAGGACCGGCTCTACACCACCGTCTATCACACCGATGACGAAGCCTTTGAGATCTGGAAAAAGATGGGTGTGCCGGAGGAGCGGATCATCCGCATCGCGACCTCTGACAACTTCTGGCAGATGGGCGACACCGGTCCCTGCGGTCCCTGCACCGAGATCTTCTACGACCACGGCGACCACATCTGGGGCGGCCCTCCGGGCTCGCCGGAGGAAGACGGCGACCGTTTCATCGAGATCTGGAATCTCGTTTTCATGCAGAACGAGAAATTCGCCGATGGCTCAATGGTCGATCTTGAGATGCAGTCCATCGACACCGGTATGGGTTTGGAGCGGATCGCGGCGTTGCTGCAGGGCACCCATGACAACTATGAAACGGATCTGTTCAGGTCGCTGATCGAGGCGTCCGCGAACGCGACGAACACCGACCCATTCGGGGATCACAACGTGCATCACCGGGTGATCGCGGACCACCTGCGCTCCTGCTCCTTCCTGATTGCCGAAGGCGTGCTTCCGTCGAACGAAGGCCGCGGCTATGTGCTGCGCCGGATCATGCGCCGGGCGATGCGTCATGCCTCGCTTCTGGGCGCCACCGATCCGGTGATGCACAAGCTGGTGCCGTCGCTGGTGCAGAAGATGGGTGCCGCCTATCCTGAGCTTGGCCAGGGCCAGGCGCTGATCGAAGAGACCTTCGAGCAGGAGGAAACCCGCTTCCTCAAAACGCTGGACCGTGGCCTGAAACTGCTGGACGAAGCCTCCGTCGATCTGGGCAAGGGCGACGTCCTACCGGGTGAGACTGCGTTCAAGCTCTATGACACTTACGGTTTCCCGCTCGACCTCACTCAGGACGCCCTGCGCGCCAAGGAGATCGAGGTCGATACCGATGGCTTCGATGCGGCGATGAAGGAGCAGAAGGAGAAATCCCGTGCTGGCGGCATCGGTCTTGGCGAAGCGGCGGATGTGAAGGTCTACTTCGACATTGTTGACGCGGTCGGTACAACTGACTTCCTCGGCTATGAAACCGAGAAAGCCGAGGGCCAGATCATGGCCATGGTCAAGGACGGTGCTCAGCTCCAAACCGCCGCTAAGGGCGACACGGTGCAGATCATCCTGAACCAGACGCCGTTCTACGGCGAAAGCGGCGGTCAGGTTGGCGACAGTGGCGTCCTGACGGTTGAGGGCGGTGCAGCCCGCATCACCGACACCAAGAAAGTAGAGGGGCTGTTCCTGCACATCGCCGAGGTGACCGAGGGCGACATCGCCGTCGGGCAGGGTGCTGCGATGGAAGTGGATCACGACCGCCGCAGCAAGATCCGCGCCAACCACTCGGCCACCCACCTGCTGCATGAGGCGCTGCGCAACGCGCTTGGCGAACATGTCGCGCAGAAGGGCTCGCTCAATGCTTCGGACCGGCTGCGCTTCGACTTCAGCCATAACAAGGCGATGAGCGCAGAGGAACTGACCAAGGTCGGCGCCGAGGTGAACGATTTCATTCGTCAGAACACGCCGGTTTCGACCCGGATCATGACCCCGGATGATGCGCGCGCGCTGGGTGCGCAGGCGTTGTTTGGCGAGAAATACGGCGATGAGGTCCGCGTTGTCTCCATGGGCCGCGCAGCGACGGGTAAGGGTCAGGACGGCGATACCTATTCGATTGAGCTGTGCGGCGGCACCCATGTGAAGCAGACCGGTGACATCGGCACCTTTGTCATTCTGGGCGATAGCGCATCCTCAGCCGGCGTGCGCCGGATCGAGGCGCTGACCGGTGCGGCAGCGGTGCAGCATCTGGAGCGTGAAGCAGGCCGTATGGCCGAGGTTGCAGGCGTCCTGAAGGCCCAGCCGGCCGAAGTCATGGACCGGCTGAAAGCCTTGATGGATGAACGCAAGGCGCTGCAGAACGAGGTGTCCCAGCTGAAACAGCAGGTCGCCATGGGCGGCGGCGCGGCAGGCGGATCCGCAACCAAGGAAATCGGCGGTAAAACCTTCCTCGGGCAGGCGCTGGAAGGCGTCTCTGGCAAGGATCTTCGCGGGTTGATAGATGCCCACAAGCAAAAGATCGGCTCAGGCGTGATCCTGTTGATTGCCAATGATGACGGCAAGGTCGCGGTCGCCGCGGGTGTCACCGACGATCTGACCGGCGAGATCTCTGCCGTAGATGTGCTGAAAGCGGCGGTTCCGGCTGTTGGCGGGAAGGGCGGCGGTGGTCGTCCCGATATGGCGCAGGGCGGCGGCAAGGATTTCTCAGGCGCCGAAGAGGCGATCAAGGCGGCCGAGGCGCTGCTGGCAGGCTGACCAACTGGTCAAAAAAACCTTGGTCTTTCCCGCAATCTGCCTAAGCTGCCGGGAAGATCATCACCAAAGGAGGCTCAGATGCCCGCACTCTGGATTGCGCATGTTACCGTCACCGATGCCGAGGCCTACGGCAAATACGCCGAGCTGGCGGGACCGGCCGTTGCCAAACACGGAGGGCAGTTCATTGCCCGTGGCGGTCGGTTTGTACAGCTGGAAGGCAAGGAACGCCCGCGCAATGTGGTAGCCCGCTTTCCCAGCGTCGATGCGGCGGTGGATTGCTACAACAGCCCAGAATACCAGGAGGCGCTGAGCCATGCGCGCGACGCCTCCGAGCGGGAGCTGATGGTGGTCGAAATCACCGAATGAGCGCGACATACCTGCGCGTCGGATCCCCTAAGGGACGATGCCTCCAGGAACGATGAAAGAGCGGCTTCTGGCCGCTCTTTTTTCATTTGCGCCAGCCCGGCCGGTCGATCAATAGGGATCGCGTGGCGCGCGGTTATCCGACAGCGAGGGCTGGCGCTGCTGAACAAGCTGCTCAATCGCCTCGGCCAGATGGATTTCCTGAATATGGGCGTCCCCTGCGGCCACCCGGACACGATGCGCGGTGATCATCACATCGGCGTGGGAGCATCCCATTGGCGGTTCGAATTTATAGCAGGCAAGCTCGATCAGAAGCCCCATCGGGTCCTTGAAGTAGATCGAATCCATAAATCCCCGATCCTTTGGTCCTGAATGCCCGATGCCGCGTTCGTCCAGCCGCTCGACCGCCTGGGCAAATGTCGCCTTTGAGACGTTGAAAGCCAGATGATGGACGCATCCCGGCTCCGTCGGGGTGCGGCGACGGTCAGCTGTACGGCGCTTGTTGGTGAAGACGGTGATCAGGCGCCCATCGCCGGGATCAAAATAGAGATGCCCCTCGTCCGGGTCATCCAGATTGGGTTGGTCAAAGATGAAGGGCATCCCAAGGACACCTTCCCAGAAATCAATGGATGTCTGCCGGTCAGCGCCGGTCAAGGTGATGTGGTGGACGCCTTGAACCTGTAGCTTGCGCATGCTGTCTCTCCCTGGTTAAACGCCTGATTTTGCAAAGGGTAGCACGCAGGCAGCAGATAGCAAAAAGGCCGCCCATATTGCCGGGCGGCCTTTGTTTTTTCCAGCTGAGCGGTCAGGATCAGGCGTTGGCGCGGGCCATCCGCTTGCGCTCATGCGGATCCAGGTAGCGCTTGCGCAGACGCACGGAGTTCGGGGTTACCTCTACCAGCTCGTCATCGTCGATATAGGCAATCGCCTCTTCCAGCGAGAGCTTCATCGGCGTGGTCAGACGCACGGCATCATCGGTGCCGGAGGCGCGGACGTTGGTCAGCTTCTTGCCCTTCAGCGGGTTCACTTCCAGATCATTGTCGCGGCTGTGCTCGCCGATGATCATGCCGGTGTAGACGTCTTCCTGTGCGCCGATCATCATCTTGCCGCGCTCTTCGAGGTTCCACAGGGCGTAGGCCACCGAGGTGCCGTTCTCCATGGAGATCAGAACACCAGCGCGACGGCCGGGAATGGACCCTTTGTGCGGGGTCCAGCCGTGGAACACACGGTTCAGAACGCCGGTGCCGCGGGTGTCGGTCAGAAACTCGCCGTGATAGCCGATCAGACCGCGTGAGGGGACATGCGCGATGATGCGGGTCTTGCCAGCGCCTGCGGGCTTCATCTCGACCAGTTCACCTTTGCGGTGGCCGGTGAGTTTCTCGATCACAACGCCGGAGTATTCATCGTCAACGTCGATGGTGGCCTCTTCGACGGGCTCCATGCGAACGCCGTCTTCTTCCTTGAACAGAACCTGCGGGCGCGAGATCGACAGCTCGAAGCCTTCACGGCGCATGTTTTCGATCAGAACACCCATCTGAAGTTCGCCGCGACCGGCCACCTCAAACGCTTCACCACCGGGGGTGTCGGAGATCTGGATCGCGACGTTGGATTCTGCTTCCTTCATCAGGCGATCACGGATCACACGGGACTGAACCTTTTTGCCATCGCGACCGGCTAGTGGGCTGTCGTTGATGCCAAAGGTCACGGTGATGGTCGGCGGATCAATCGGCTGGGCGGGCAGCGCCTCCGTCACCGAAGTATCCACCAGCGAGTCGGCCACGGTGGCCTTGGTCATCCCCGCGATGGAGACGATATCGCCGGCCTCCGCCACGTCGATGGCCTGCTGACCGAGGCCACGGAACGCCAGCACTTTTGTGCAGCGGAAGTTCTCGATCAGCTCACCGTCACGGCTCAGCGCCTTGAGGCTGTCGCCAGCCTTCAGGGTGCCGGATTCAACGCGACCGGTCAGAATACGGCCCATGAAAGGATCCGCGCCCAGCGTGGTTGCCAGCATACGGAAAGGCTCGCCTTTTTGCTCGATCTGCTTTGGGGCGGGGACGTGTTTGACGATCAGGTCAAACAGCGCAGAAAGATCCTTGCGCGGGCCGTCCAGCTCCATGTCGGCCCAACCGGCGCGACCGGAGGCATACATGGACGGGAAATCCAGCTGATCATCATCTGCACCAAGGTTGGCAAAGAGGTCGAAACACTGATCCAGCGCGCGGTCAGGCTCGCCGTCGGGCTTGTCGACCTTGTTCACAACCACGATCGGGCGCAGGCCGAGGGCCAGCGCCTTGGAGGTCACGAACTTGGTCTGCGGCATCGGGCCTTCGGCGGCGTCAACCAGCAGCACCACCCCGTCGACCATCGACAGGATCCGCTCGACCTCGCCGCCGAAATCGGCGTGGCCGGGAGTGTCGACGATGTTGATCCGGGTGCCATTCCACTCCACCGAAGTGGCCTTGGCCAGAATTGTGATGCCCCGCTCGCGTTCCAGATCGTTGCTGTCCATGGCGCGTTCCGCCACAGCCTGGTTTTCGCGGAAGGCGCCGGATTGTTTCAGAAGCTCATCAACCAGGGTGGTTTTCCCGTGGTCCACGTGAGCAATGATCGCAATGTTGCGCAGGTCCATGACGTCAGCCTTTGTAAGGAAGTTGACGCGCGCATAGCGTGATCGTTGGCCAAAGACCAGAGGAAATACATCTTTTTGCGCGCGCAGGGGCGATCCGGTGGGTCGTCCGGCGGTGTGCGGCTATTCGGTGACGCGCCGGTTGCGCCGTCAGTGGCCGGTTGTGCTGGAGAACAGATGGATCACCAGAATCCCGGCAAGGATCAACAGCAGCCCCAGAACCGCTGGCAAATCAAGCCGTTGGCCAAAGACGACCCAGCCGATGATGGCGATGAGGAAAATCCCGAGGCCGGACCAGATCGCGTAGACAATCCCGACCGGCATGTGGCGCAGCGTCAGGGCCATCAGATAGAAGGCCAGCCCGTAGCCGACCACCACCAGCAGTGACGGGCCAAGCCGGGTGAACTGCTGACTGGCCTGTAGCGCAGTGGTGCCAATGGTCTCTGCCGCAACCGCCAGCACAAGATAGAGATAATGGAGTGGCATGATCAGGCCTCCGCTGAGGATGGGCTGCGCGCGGAACCAGCCCGCGCAGCGCCGGGGTCAGGCGCTGGTATTTTCGGCAAACCAGGGAGCGACAGCGGCGCGCACATGGTCCCAGACCGCCGGTGCCCCACGGGCGACCTTGTGGCCGACACGGGCCTCCAGCTGCTCCAGCGTGACATTATACGCGCGCCAGCTGCCGCCGCCTGACATCAGGTTCAGCAGCACAGGCTGTACCCGGTCAATCGCCTTGGCATAGATCGCTTCGGGGCTTTCGGCGGCTTCGAATTCCGTCCAGATACGGTGAAAGACCTCGCCCTGCGCGGCGGGCAGCAGGCCGAAAATCCGTTCTGCGGCGGCTTGTTCATTGGCGGCGATCACGGCCTGATCAGCCTCCGACAGGGTTGCGTGGATCGGCACATCGCCCGCGTCGATCTCCACGATGTCATGCAGCATCAGCATCTGCAGCACCCTGGCCATGTCGACGGGCGCGTGGCTGTGCTGGGCCAGCACCCAGGCATAGAGCATGATATGCCAGCTGTGCTCGGCCGAGTTTTCGCGGCGGCTGCCATCGGCAAGCGTCGTTGCGCGCAGGACCGTCTTCAGCCCGTCGACCTCATTTAGGAAGCTGAGAGGTGCGGTGAGCGGATCCTGTGGCTGCAAGCCTTCCAGGCAGGCGACGGCGTGGTGAAATACCTCGGGAAAGGCGTCCTGCAGTGCCGCAGCGCGTCCGCCAAAGAGATTGCCGCGCACCACCTCGATATGTGCCGCAGGCACGTCTTCGTTGTAGAGCGTCTGGAAAATCGGCTGGCAGTGGTCAATCCGCTTTGCCCATTGGGCGTCAGGTGTCTGGCTGGCCTCGAACTCGCGCCAGAGCCCATGCAGAAAAGCTGATTGATCGGCTGGCAGGAGCGAGAACAGCCGGGTTGCGGCCACCGCTTCAGCGCTGGCAACCGCCTCCCAGTCAACATCCCCATCAATCGGGTGATCGCCTGCGTCGATCTCGACGAGATCATGCAGCAAAAGCATCTGTACGACCCGTTCAACCGAGACATCAGCAGGCGCAAAGGGGGCCAGCACCAGCGCATAAACCGCCAGGTGCCAGCTGTGTTCGGCGGAGTTTTCGCAGCGTGAGCCATCCAGGATCAGGTTCTGACGCTCCACGCGGCGCAGCTTGTCCGCCTCCAGCAAGAAACGGAACTGGCTGGCAAGCCGCGTCGATTGGTCAGTCATTCTCTGGGGCCCTGGATGCGATCTTGGCCTTGGCGGCGCTGATCTTGCTGTTGAGAAAGGCACGCGCTTTGCGCTCGGCAAGGCGGACCCGCATTTCAGTGAGGAAGGCTTCCTCAAGCGACTGAGACGCTGCCCCCAGAACCTCGCTCACCTCCATGTAAAGGCGCTCTTCGCCAGTGGCGTCCTGAACCTTCAGCGTGTCGGCGGCCAGTTTCTGGGCCAGCGTCTCGATCGTGCTCATCAGCGGGAGCTTTCTGTCAGCCGCCGTTTCACATAGTCGGAGACATTGCTGATCATCGGATCCATATAAGGGTCCTGGAAGAAGTGATCGGCGCCTTCAACTTCGGTATGGGTTATGGTGATCCCCTTCTGCTCGTGCAGCTTGTTCACCAGGTTTACCGTATCGGCGGGCGGCGCCACGCGGTCTGCGGTGCCATTGATGATCAGACCCGAGGAGGGGCAGGGCGCCAGAAACGAGAAGTCATACATATTGGCTGGCGGTGCCACCGAGATGAAGCCGGTGATTTCCGGGCGGCGCATCAACAGCTGCATACCGATCCAGGCCCCAAAGGAAAAACCGGCGACCCAGCAATGTTTGGAGTTGTTGTTCATCGACTGGAGGTAATCCAGCGCCGATGCCGCGTCGGACAATTCGCCAACACCCTGATCATATTCGCCCTGCGACCGGCCAACGCCGCGGAAATTGAACCGCAGAACCGTAAAGCCCATGTTGTAGAACGCATAATGCAGATTGTAGACGACCTTGTTGTTCATCGTGCCGCCGAACTGCGGATGCGGATGCAGAACGATGGCAATCGGGGCGTCTTTTTCTTTTTGCGGGTGATAGCGGCCTTCCAGGCGGCCTTCGGGTCCGGGAAAAATGACCTCAGGCATGGGTGGGTGGATCCTACTCTTATTTTCGGGGATGCCGACTGGAATACTTGACGAATTCCGTAAGGCACCTTAGAACGGTTCTAATTGATGGCAGAGGTCAAGTTTCGCTGCCGTCTCGCTGAGATACGCATTGCAGCGTTCAAGGTCAATCTTTTCGCTGTGCCGCCAGGGTCGGAGGATTTGAAAATATGAAACTTTCGACCAAGGGACGCTATGCAATGGTGGCGCTGGCAGATATCGCCTTGCAGCCGGAGGGCAGTCTGGTGGTGTTGGGCGATATCTCCAAACGTCAGGATATTTCGCTGCCCTATCTGGAGCAGCTGTTTGTGAAGCTGCGTCGGAGCGGGCTTGTGGTCTCTGTGCGCGGTCCGGGTGGGGGCTACCGTCTTGCGCATCCGCCCTCTGACATTCGCATCGTCGATGTGCTGAGCGCAGTTGATGAAACGGTTGATGCGATGCACAAGGGCGCAGGCGCATCCGGTGCCTTGTCCGGGAGTCGCGCGCAATCGCTGACCAACCGCCTCTGGGAAGGGCTGAGCGCCCATGTCTATGTGTTCCTGCATCAGACCCGCCTGTCTGACGTGATCAAGAACGATCTGGCGCCATGTCCGGCGGTGCCCAGCCTGTTTGCGGTGGTCGACGACTGACGGCCCGAGATATCCGCCCCTCTAACCCCGGCGCGGCCTGCGCTGTTTCGTAGATTTAAGAACGCCCTCGTTACAGCATCCTGATGGGTGCGAGGGACAAGACAGAAGGATCCGCACCGCCGATGTCGCGTGTCTATCTTGACCATAACGCCACCACGCCGCTTTGCGATGCTGCAAAGGCCGCGATGGTTGCCGCGATGGAGGTTTGCGGAAATCCTTCTTCCGTTCACGCCGAAGGCCGTGCCGCCAAGGCGCTGGTTGAACGCGCGCGGGCGCAGATCGCCTCGGCTTTTGGGGCGGATGGTGCTGATATCGTGTTCACCTCCGGGTCGACAGAAGGGGCCGCGCTGGCAATGAGCGGCCGCGATCTGCATGGTGCAGCAGTTGAGCATGACGCCGTAAGGTCCTGGTCCGTCGAAGATTTGCAGGTTTCACCTGATGGCGCTGTTGCGGTGATTGATCCGCAGCGCTCCTCCGTTCAATTGGCCAATTCTGAAACCGGCGTTATCCAGAAGCTGCCCGAAGGGCTGGCGGTGACCGATGCGACGCAGGCCTTCGGCAAGCTGCCTGTCGCCTTCAATTGGATGGGGGCCACGATGGCGCTGATCTCGGCGCACAAACTGGGCGGGCCAAAGGGCGTGGGCGCGGTGGTCCTGAAACGGGGAACCGATCTGGCGGCGCAGATCACCGGCGGCGGTCAGGAGATGGGGCGTCGCTCCGGCACGGAAAATGTCGTAGGGATCGCGGGGTTCGGAGCGGCCGCGGAAGCTGCGGCAAGGGCGCTGGCGGATGGTGTCTGGGAACGTGTGGCAGAGCTGCGCGACACAATGGAGGCCGCCCTTGCAGCGGGCAGCCCTGACACTATTTTTGTTGGGACATCAGCGGCGCGCCTGCCCAATACCAGTTGTTTTGCCACGCCGGGCTGGAAAGGCGAAACCCAGGTCATGCAGATGGATCTGGCCGGATTTGCCATTAGCGCCGGCAGCGCCTGTTCCAGCGGCAAGGTCCGCGCCAGCGCGGTGCTCACCGCCATGGGATATGACGAGTTAACCGCCCAGAGCGCCGTGCGCGTCTCGCTTGGGCAGAACACAACAGAAACGGATGTGCTGCGCTTTGCCGAAAGCTGGTGCGCCAAACAAAAGAAACATCGCGCCCGGGTGGCGTGAGTGCAGGAGATGACCATGACAGCATTGGATGATGTTCAGGTAAAAGAAGGCGTTGACCAGGAAACGGTCGATGCGGTCCGCGAGGTGGGCGGCGCCTATAAATACGGTTGGGAAACCGATATCGAGATGGAATACGCGCCCAAGGGGCTGACCACCGATATCGTGCGGCTGATCTCGGAAAAGAACGAGGAGCCGGAATGGATGCTGAACTGGCGGCTTGAGGCCTATGATCGCTGGCTTCAGAAGGAAGAACCGACCTGGGCGATGGTCGACTATCCTGAAATCGATTTTCAGGACCAGTATTACTATGCCCGTCCGAAATCGATGGAGGTGAAGCCAAAGTCGCTGGATGAGGTCGACCCAAAACTGCTCGCTACCTACGAAAAGCTCGGTATCCCTTTGAAAGAACAGATGATCCTTGCGGGCGTCGAGGGGGCTGAAAACATGCCCGCCGAAGGTCGCAAGGTCGCAGTTGACGCGGTGTTCGACTCCGTTTCGGTCGGCACCACCTTCCAGGCCGAGCTGAAAAAGGCAGGCGTCATCTTCTGCTCGATCTCCGAAGCGATCCGCGAACACCCCGAGCTGGTAAAGAAATACCTCGGCACCGTGGTTCCGGTCTCCGATAACTTCTATGCCACGCTGAACTCAGCCGTGTTCTCGGACGGCTCCTTTGTCTACGTGCCGCCGGGTGTGCGCTGCCCGATGGAACTGTCGACCTATTTCCGCATCAACGCGGAAAACACCGGTCAGTTCGAGCGCACCCTGATCATTGCCGATAAAGGCAGCTATGTCAGCTACTTGGAAGGCTGTACTGCACCGGCCCGCGATATCGCGCAGCTGCACGCAGCCGTCGTGGAGATCATCATCGAAGAAGACGCCGAGGTGAAATATTCCACCGTCCAGAACTGGTATCCCGGTGATGAGAACGGCAAGGGTGGCATCTACAACTTCGTGACCAAACGCGCCGACTGCCGCGGCGACCGTGCCAAGGTGATGTGGACCCAGGTGGAAACCGGTTCTGCCGTGACCTGGAAATACCCCTCCTGCATTCTGCGCGGCGAGGAAAGCCAGGGCGAATTTTACTCGATCGCCATCGCCAACAACATGCAGCAGGCCGATACCGGCACCAAGATGATCCATCTGGGCAAAAACACGAAATCCCGCATCGTGTCCAAGGGGATCTCCGCCGGCAAGGCGCAGAACACCTATCGCGGGCTGGTGTCGATGCACCCGAAGGCGAAGAATTCGCGCAACTACACCCAGTGCGACAGCTTGCTGATCGGCGACAAATGCGGGGCGCACACGGTTCCCTATATCGAGGTCAAGAACAACTCGTCGCGCGTGGAGCATGAGGCGACCACCTCGAAGGTGGACGACGACCAGCTGTTCTACTGCCGTCAGCGCGGCATGGACGAGGAAGAGGCCGTGGCCCTGGTGGTGAACGGCTTCTGCAAGGACGTGCTGCAAGCGCTGCCGATGGAGTTCGCCATGGAAGCGCAGCAACTGGTTGCGATCTCGCTGGAAGGGTCTGTCGGGTAATGGCAGGCCCTTGGGCATCATCGCGAGGAAACAATAAAATGATCATCACAACCACCAACTCCGTCGAAGGCTACCAGATCGCCGAATACAAGGGCATCGTGGTGGGCGAGGCGATCATGGGCGCCAATGTGGTGCGCGATGTCTTTGCCTCGATCACAGACATCGTCGGCGGCCGCTCCGGTGCCTATGAAAGCAAGCTGCAGGACGCGCGCGAAACCGCGCTGGCAGAGCTGGAAGACCGTGCGCGGGCCAAGGGCGCAAATGCGGTTGTCGGCGTCGACCTCGATTACGAGGTGGTAGGCCAGTCCATGCTGATGGTCTCTGCCAGTGGAACAGCCGTAGTGATCGGCTAAGGAATTCGCCCTTCGGGGCACAGAAACAACCGGGGCGCTGCTCCGAAGAGATATAAACGAGGAAAAAATGCTCGAAATCAAAAACCTGCACGTCAAACTTGAAGAAGAGGACAAACAGATCCTCAAAGGTGTCAACCTGACCGTTGAGGCTGGCAAGGTACATGCCATCATGGGGCCGAACGGCTCTGGCAAATCGACCCTCTCTTATGTGCTATCCGGTCGCGATGGCTATGAGGTCACCGACGGCGCGGCGACGCTGGCTGGCGAAGATCTGCTGGACATGGAGCCGGAAGAGCGCGCCGCCGCAGGTGTGTTCCTGGCGTTCCAATACCCGGTCGAGATCCCAGGTGTCGGCAATATGACCTTCCTGCGCACTGCCGTAAACGCGCAGCGCAAGGCGCGTGGCGAAGACGAGCTGAGCGCCTCCGACTTTCTGAAGGAAGTGCGGGCCAAGGCAAAGACCCTGAAAATCGACGCCGATATGCTGAAGCGCCCGGTCAACGTCGGCTTCTCCGGCGGCGAGAAAAAGCGTAACGAAATCCTACAGATGGCGATGCTTGAGCCAAAGATGTGCATCCTCGATGAGACCGATTCCGGTCTGGATGTCGATGCGATGAAACTGGTTGCCGAAGGTGTGAACGCCCTGCGCGACGAAGGCCGCGGCTTCTTGGTGATCACCCATTACCAGCGCCTGCTGGACCACATCAAACCCGACGTCGTTCACATCATGGCAGACGGCCGCATCGTCAAAACCGGCGGTCCCGAGCTGGCGCTGGAAGTCGAAAACAACGGGTATGCCGATATTCTGGCAGAGGGTGTGTAAATGGCCGCTCCTGAAAGAAAACAAAGCGAAACCGAGGCACGGTTGGCGGCGCTGACCATGCCGGAGGGTGGCTGTCTGGCCGAGGCGCGCCATGCGGCGTTGTCGCGGGTTCAGACACTGGGCCTGCCGAACCGCCGCGATGAATACTGGAAATACACCCACCCGGACACGCTGACCGCCGCCGTGGCACCAAAGGCCGCAGTTTTTGATGCTGGCGAAGCACCGATGTTCAACGAATTTGATCGCATCAAGATCGTGTTCGTTGACGGTGTCTTTGATGCCGATGCCTCTGACGATCTGTCGCTGGAGGGCATCAGCATTGATCGCATCGCCGATATCTGTGACAAAGATATCCATTGGGCCAAGGATTTGTACGGCGTTCTTGAAGCGCGCGGACAGACGCCTGTTGCCCGCCCTCTGGCGGCGCTGAACACCGCATTTGCCAGCGATGGTGTCGCCATCCGTGTGACCGGCAGCCCGTCCAAACCGGTCAATCTGATCTACCGTCACGCGGCAGAAGAGTCAGACGCCATCCTGCATCACGTGATCCGTGTTGAAAGCGGGGCATCAGCGACCATTCTGGAAAACGGCCCGGCTGCATCGCGGTTCAACAAATGTATGGAAATCGACGTTGCCGACGGCGGGTCTCTGCATCTGGTGCGGGCGCAGGGGCGTGATCATGAGCGCCGGGCTGCAACGCATCTGTTTGCACGCCTCGGTACTGAATCCGTGTTCAAGGCCTTCACCCTCACTGTAAACGGCGTGCTGACGCGCAATGAGGCGGTGATTGAACTGACCGGCGATGATGCGGTCGCGCATATCGCAGGCGCCTGTGTCGGTGATGGTGATTTCCACCACGATGACACCGTCTTCATCACCCATGATGCGGTGAACTGCGAGAGCCGCCAGGTTTTCAAGAAGGTTCTGCGCAACGGGGCAACCGGTGTTTTCCAGGGCAAAATCCTGGTCAAGGAAGGCGCGCAAAAGACTGATGGATATCAGATTTCTCAGTCTCTTCTGCTGGATGACGACAGCCAGTTTCTGGCCAAACCTGAGCTGGAAATCTACGCCGATGATGTGGCCTGTTCGCATGGCTCCACCTCAGGTGCGATCGATGAGGAGGGTCTGTTCTACCTGCGGTCGCGCGGCATTCCTCAGGCTGAAGCAACCGATCTCATGACCCTTGCCTTCCTTGCTGAAGCAGTTGAGGAGATCGAAGACGCCGATGTTGCGGCAAGCGTTGTGGACCGGCTGGAAGGCTGGCTGGCCCGGCGCCGCTGATGTCCGTCAGTCAGGACATTGTTGCCACCTACAGGGGGCCGCGCAGGGTTTATGCGCGGCGTCTGGCCATGGGGTTGCGTGAAGATCGGCTGCTGGCCATGCTCATGGCCGGCTGCGCTCTGGCGTTCATTGCTCAGATGCCAGCTCGGGCGCGTGAGGCGCATCTGAGCGGGCAGGAGCTGAACATGCTGCTGGGCGGCTCGCTGCTGGCGCTGATCTTCATTGCGCCGCTGCTCCTCTACGGGGTGGCCTTTCTGGCGCATGGCGTCGCGCGGATCTTTGGCGGCTCTGGCGACAGCGCGCAGGCACGTCTGGCCTTGTTCTGGGCGTTCCTCGCGGCTGGTCCGCTGATGCTGTTGAACGGGCTTGTCGCGGGATTCATCGGCCCGGGGCTGGAGCTCAATCTGGTTGGCGGGCTATGGTTTGTGCTGTTCCTGTGGTTCTGGGGCAGCGGGATGGTTCAGGCGTATTGGGGCAAAGAATGATCCCTTATCAGTCACTTGCGGGCCTTACCTTCAGCGCTCCCACAGCGGCGGCGCGGGTTCTTCTGTCCGTTGACTGGCCGCGCCGGGTGCTTGTTCTTGCCTTGCTGTTGACGGCGGTTGTCAACACGATGATCCTTCAGCTCGCCGATCTGATCCTTCCGGGCAACATCGCGGTACTGGCCGCCATTCAACCCCTGTACTATGCTGGTGCGGTTTTTGCGCTGCATCTGGCCGTGACGGCGCTTCTGACCTGGACCGGTCGCTGGATTGGCGGCAAGGCGGAGTTCAGCGATATTCTGGCGGTCAATGTCTGGCTGAATGCCGTGCAGATCGCGCTTTTGGTGGCGGTGATGCTGCTGCATCTGGTGCTGCCGCTGGCGGCATCCTTGATCGCCTTGCTCGCGAATTTCATGATGCTGGCAATCTTTCTGCTGTTTATCAAGGAAGCGCATCAGTTTACATCCATCTGGCGGGCCATCGGCTCGGTTCTGATGTCGGCGGTTTTGATCGTCATTCTTCTCTCTCTGCTTTTGGGGGCGCAGGCCCCGGCACTACTGGGGCTTCCCGACCATGTATGACGTCCAAAAAATCCGCGCCGATTTTCCGATCCTGTCTCGTCAGGTGAATGGCAAACCGCTGACCTATCTGGACAATGGCGCATCTGCACAGAAGCCCCAGGTTGTAATTGACGCAATTACGCGCGCCTATTCTGAGGAATACTCAAACGTTCACAGAGGGTTGCACTATCTCTCTAATCTCGCGACCGAGAAATACGAAAGCGTTCGGGGCACCATTGCAAGGTTCCTGAATGCGGGCGACGAAAATACCATCGTCATGAACTCAGGGACCACGGAGGGGATCAACACGATCGCCTACGGCTGGGCCATGCCGCAGCTTCAGGCCGGGGATGAGATCATTCTCAGCGTGATGGAGCATCACGCAAATATCGTTCCATGGCATTTCCTGCGTGAACGTCAGGGCGTGGTTCTGAAATGGGTGGAGACAGCAGCCGACGGAAGCCTTGATCCGCAGGCCGTGCTGGACGCCATCGGTCCAAAGACAAAGCTTATTGCTGTTACCCAATGTTCCAATGTGTTGGGCACCATCGTTGATGTGAAAACCATCTGCCATGAGGCCCGCCAGCGCGGCGTTGCGGTTCTGGTTGATGGCTCGCAGGGGGCGGTTCATCTGCCCGTGGATGTGCAGGATATGGGCTGTGATTTCTATGCGATTACCGGTCATAAGCTCTACGGGCCGTCCTCCTCCGGTGCCATCTACATTCGCCCGGAGCGCATGGCTGAAATGCGCCCCTTCATGGGTGGCGGCGACATGATCAAGGAGGTTGCCCGCGATCAGGTGATCTACAATGACGCTCCGATGAAATTCGAGGCCGGCACGCCCGGCATCGTACAGATGATCGGACTGGGTGTTGCGCTGGATTACATGATGGCTATCGGCATGGAGAATATCGCAGCCCATGAGGCGGCGATCACCACCTATGCCAGCGAACGGCTGAACGGTCTGAACTGGGTCAATATCCAAGGTCAAGCCGCTGACAAGGCTGCTATTTTCAGCTTCACACTGGAAGGCGCGGCACATGCACATGACATCTCGACCATTCTCGACAAGAAGGGTGTCGCGGTACGCGCAGGACAACATTGCGCCGGACCGCTGATGGATCACCTTGGCGTTGCGGCGACCTGTCGTGCGTCCTTTGCCATGTATAACACCAAGGACGAGGTCGACGTGCTGATCGACGCCCTGGAACTGGCCCACGATCTATTTGGCTAGCATCCGTCGCAACATGTTGCCCAGCTTCTGAAACGTCCCCCGGTCGGGTGACGTTTTTTTACTGCTTATGCAGATGCAAGATGTGAAGGCTGCTGGAAAAGTGCCCGAAACGATCGCCCGTGTTGCGGACAGCCCCGGTTGCCTCAACATCAGGCTGTGAAGCGCCCGATGCAGCAGGATCATTAGGTGATCTGTCAGCCTATACCATAGGCGTGGTCTGTGGATGTGGTCTGGAATAATGGCGGAGAGACAGGGATTCGAACCCTGGGTTCCCGTGAAGGAACAACGGTTTTCGAGACCGCCCCGTTCGACCACTCCGGCACCTCTCCGCGGGGGGTGAGGGCCGTTTAAAGTGGAAAGCTTGGGCGCGCAAGGGGGGATTTTGCGCTTTCTGCAGGAAATCGGAATTTTCATTGTCTCGCGCGATAAAACCCTTAGATTTCGTGGTATGAAACAGCTTTCACCCCTCCGAAAACTTCTGATGCAACCGCTCTTGGGCCTTGTTCTTGCATCGTTATTTGCATTCTCCGGCGCGCAGGCAGCGGATCGTGACCGGGTTGTCGCGTTCCTTGAAACAACTGGTTTTGACGTGGCGCTGGACAGTATTGCACTCTCGGCTGAGATGGCACCGGGTATGCTGGGTGTTGATGCCGGTGATTTTGGCGCAGCCTGGGTAGAGCTGTCGCAGGATGTCTTTGACCGCAGGGAAATGCGCGAGATCGCCCTTGGCATTCTGGAGGAAACGCTTGAGGAGGACGCGCTGTCCCATGCGGCGGAGTTCTACGCCAGCCCGTTGGGCGCACGTCTGGTGAAAGCGGAGAACGCCTCTCACATGGTGGAGGATGACGAAACCAAGCAGCAGGCGGGCATGCGCATTATCTCCGATCTGGTGGCGGACGGCAGTGATCGCCCGCATCTGTTTCAACGCATGGGGCTGGCGCTGGATTCCGATGGCACCGGGGTGAAGGCGGTGCAGGAGATCCAGTTCCGCTTCCTGATGGCTGCCAGCGCGGCTGGGGTGATTGACCTGCAGCTCGATGCAGATGGGCTGCGTGCATTGATGAAGGAGCAGCAGGCGTCGACGCGGATGGCGATGCAGGCGGCCAATCTGGCAGCCAATGCCTATACCTATCAGGGGTTCAGCGACGCAGAACTGGAGCAATATATCGCCGCGCTGGAGCATCCGTTGATGCAGCGGGTCTATGAGCTGCTGAATGCGGTTACCTTCGAGATCACCGCCAACCGCTTTGAACTTCTGGCCTATCGTCTGAAGGGGCTTGAACCGGCGCAGGATCTGTAAGGGGCAATCCGCGCCCGAAGTGTGAAACATCCCTGCAAAACACGGCGCGACACTGGCCACTGGCGTAGGGGCAGCGCAGGGTTGACACGCTGCTCAATTCGCCGCATAAGCCCGCATCCCGGCCCGGATTCCCTGTGCCGGGGTTTATTTGTCATACGCCCCCAGGGGGCGCGCTGTTCGAGGTGGCCCACGGGCCGAAACACCGACCGTATCGCAGGATACATCCGGGACCGTAGGACGCGGGTAGAAAAGGAAAGACGCATATGTTTGCGGTCCTCAAAACCGGCGGCAAGCAGTACAAAGTTCAGGCCGGCGATATGCTGCGCGTGGAAAAATTGGCTGCTGATGCTGGCGAAACAATCCAGTTCAACGACATTCTGATGCTCGGTGGTGATGCACCGGTTGTGGGTGCGCCCTTTGTGGATGGTGCTGCGGTTCAGGCCGAAGTCATCGACCAGATCAAAGGCGAGAAGGTCATTCACTTTGTGAAGCGCCGTCGTAAGCACTCCTCCAAGCGCACCAAGGGGCACCGTCAGAAGCTGACCCTGGTCAAGATCACTGAGATCCTGGCCTCCGGCGCTGACAAGTCCGGCGTGAAAGCTGCCAGCGGCCAGGGCTCTGCTCCTGCTGCCAAAGCTGCGCCTGCTGCCAAGAAAGCCGCTCCGGCTGCATCGGGCGACGACCTGACTGCGCTGACCGGTGTTGGTCCGGCTGCTGCCAAGAAACTGGAAGAAGCCGGTCTGACCAGCTTTGCCCAGATCGCGGCCTTGTCGGATGCTGACATTGCTGCTATCGACGCGGTCAAAGTGAAACCCGAATGGGTTGAGCAGGCCAAAGAATTGGCTAAAGGCTAAGGAGATAGACAATGGCACATAAGAAAGCTGGTGGTTCCTCACGTAACGGCCGCGACTCAGCCGGTCGCCGCCTTGGCGTGAAACTCTACGGTGGTCAGTCGGCCATCTCTGGCAACATCATCGTTCGTCAGCGCGGCACCAAGTTCTGGCCGGGTGAAGGCGTAGGTCTGGGCAAAGATCACACAATCTTTGCGACCACCGACGGTGCTGTGACCTTCCACAAGGGCCTCAAGGGCCGCACCTTTATTTCGGTTCTGCCAGTGGCTGAGGCCGCTGAATAAGCCGAACCTGAAAGGTGAGACACAATCAGGGGATCGGCGACACCGCCGGTCCCTTTTTATTTTCCCGGGGGCGCAAACCCTAACCAGTTCTAAACGGCTTTGCTGTATGGCAGAGCGCGTCAGTTTGTTAAGGCCCACTAGGTTTACCCGGCCAGATGGTCGGTTTTGTATTCTTCGAGAGGAGCGAGGGCATGAGTTTGGATCATAAAAGAGCAGAACAGCCTGTGATCGATGCGGGACGTTTTGTCCTGCGCCCGCTGCGTAAATCCGACGAGGGGCTGATTGCCCATTACGTGAGCGACGAACGTGTCGCCCGCATGACCACCGCCATTCCGCACCCGCTGCCGCCCGGCGCGATCGAGGCATTTGTTGCCCGCGCCACCGACGAAGAGCGCGAAGAAGATGTCTGGGCCATCGACGGCACCGCAGATGGTGGCGAAGAGCTGAAAGGTATCATCAGCCTCAAGCGGCTTGACCGTGACCAGAGCGAGGTCGGCTATTGGATTGCGCCGGTGTTCTGGAACAATGGTCTGGCCTCCGAGGCGCTGCGGGCTCTGGTCGAGACCAATCCGCAAGGGTGCAGCGCGATGTTTGCCAGCGCTTTTCAGGACAACCCCGCCTCGGCGCGTGTCCTGACCCATTGTGGCTTTGAATATCTCGGTGACGCCGAAACATTCTCGGTCGCTCGCGATGCGACGGTGCCAACCTGGACCTACAGCAGAAAACTGTGATTGGCGCGCCGCGCGCTTTGCGTTAAGTCGGGGCAACAGCCCCCGACAGCGGCGGCACGACCCATCTTCCCTCCGCCTGTGGCGGCAGGTCATCAGCAAGGAGCTGACATGAAATTCCTCGATCTGGCCAAAGTCTACATTCGCTCCGGCGCGGGCGGGAACGGCTGCGTCAGCTTTCGCCGTGAAAAATTTATGGAATATGGCGGCCCCGACGGCGGCGACGGCGGCCGTGGCGGGTCAGTCTGGGTCGAGGTGACCGAGGGGCTGAATACGCTGATTGATTTCCGCTATCAGCAGCACTTTTTTGCCAAGAACGGCCAATCCGGCATGGGGCGCCAGCGCACCGGCAAGGATGGCGATGATATCGTGCTGCGCGTGCCGGTTGGCACGGAGATCATGGATGAGGATCAGGAAACCGTTCTTGCGGATCTGACGGAGGTCGGTGAGCGTTTTCTCCTGGCCAAGGGCGGCAATGGCGGCTTTGGCAACCTGCATTTCAAAAGCGCGACAAATCAGGCGCCGCGCCGGGCCAACTCCGGTCAGGACGGGATTGAGCGGACCATCTGGCTGAGGCTGAAACTGATCGCGGACGTCGGCCTGTTGGGCCTGCCCAACGCCGGCAAATCAACCTTTCTCTCGGCGACATCCAACGCCCGGCCAAAAATCGCGGACTACCCGTTTACCACGCTGCATCCGAATCTCGGCGTTGTTGGCATCGACGGGGTTGAGTTCGTTGTGGCCGATATCCCCGGTCTGATCGCAGGCGCCCATGAGGGGCGCGGGATCGGTGACCGCTTCCTTGGCCATGTTGAGCGCTGTGCCGTTCTGCTGCATTTGGTGGATGGGACATCGGAAACCGTGGCGGAGGACTACCAGACCATCATCAATGAGCTGGAGGCCTATGGCGGCGAGCTGGCGGACAAGCCGCGCATCACTGCGCTGAACAAGGTCGACTCCCTTGATGATGAGGAACGCGCGGAGGCCAAAGCCGAGCTGGAAGCCGCCGTCGGCGGTCCCGTCTTCATGATGTCCGGCGTCAGCCGGGAGGGTCTGAACGAGGTGCTGCGTGCCATGCGTACGCAGATCGACGAAGATCGTCTGCGCCAGAAACCTCAGGGGGAGCAGGGCACGTGGCAACCCTGACCGACGCCCGGCGTATTGTCGTCAAGATCGGGTCCGCCCTGCTGGTGGACCGGAACAGCGGCGCATTGCGGGCGGATTGGTTGCGGGCCTTGGCAGAGGATGTTGCCTGGCTGAAATCCATGGGCAAGGACGTGATCCTTGTATCCTCGGGATCCATCGCACTGGGGCGTCGCGTGCTCGATCTTGCCGCGCGGGAGCTGCCGCTGGAGCAATCGCAGGCGGCAGCGGCGGTCGGCCAGATCCGTCTCGCGCGCGCCTATGAGGAGGCGCTTGCGCCGCATGAGATCACCACCGGGCAGGTGTTGGTGACACTCGAAGACAGCACCGATCGCCGTCGCTACCTGAATTCTCGTGCGACGCTGGAGACGTTGATCGGCCTTGGCGTGGTGCCCATCGTCAATGAAAACGACACCATTGCCACCGATGAGATCCGCTATGGCGACAACGACCGACTGGCGGCGCAGGTTGCGGTGACCGTCGGAGCTGATGCGCTGATCCTGCTGTCGGACGTTGACGGTTTTTACAGCGCCAATCCGGTGCTGGACCCGACTGCGCAGCGTTATGACCGGATTGATCACATCACAGCCGAGATCGAGGCGATGGCCGGGGATGGCGTCTCTGGCCTCTCCAAGGGCGGGATGATCACCAAATTGCTGGCCGCCAAGATGGCGACAGCGGCTGGCTGCGCCATGGCAATCACTGAAGGGTCGCGACACAACCCTCTGAAATTTCTGGAAGACGGTGCACCGTCCACGTGGTTCTCGGCACAGGGTGATCCGCAGGTGGCGCGTAAACGCTGGATTGCAGCGATGAAAACCCGTGGCGTGATCACCATCGACGAAGGCGCCGCACGGGCGCTAGGTCGCGGCAAGAGCCTGCTGCCCGCGGGCATCCGACATATCGAAGGAGACTTCGGCCGCGGCGATCCGCTGGCCATCCTTGGCCCAGACGGGCGAAAACTGGGGCAGGGGCTCAGCCGGTACACGGCTGAGGAAGCTGCCGCCATTCAGGGACGCCAGTCGGCCGAGATTGAAGCGATCCTTGGGTATGCGGGGCGCGCGGCCGTCATCCACCGCGATGATATGGCGCTGTAACCGTGATTTATGTTAGGGCTGACCCCGCCTGACCACCAGATGTGTCAAAGTGGGTCCACAAAAGGTTTCCAGTGATGAATGAGACGCAAGATATTGCTGCGCTGATGGCTGACATCGGCAAACGTGCAAAGCAAGCCGCCGCAAAACTGGCTGTTGCCAGTGCCGAATGCAAAACCGCCGCGCTGAATGCCGCTGCTGATGCGGTTTGGGACAAGCGGGCAGAGATATTGTCCGCCAATGCCAAGGATCTCGATTTCGGCCGCACCAAGGGGCTGTCGCCTGCGATGATGGACCGTCTGGCGCTGGATGAAGACCGGATTGCCGGAATTGTCTCCGGTCTGCGGGCGGTCGCAGCACAGGCCGATCCGGTGGGAGAAGTGCTGGCGGAATGGTCGCAACCCTCTGGGCTTCAGATCCAGCGTGTTCGCACACCGCTTGGCGTGATCGGTGTCATCTACGAAAGCCGCCCGAATGTCACCGCCGATGCCGGCGCGCTCTGCCTGAAGTCGGGTAATGCGGTGATCCTGCGCGGTGGCTCGGAGAGTTTTCACTCGAGCCAGGCCATCCACGCCTGCCTTGTTGCGGGTCTGCGCAGCGCCGATCTGCCGGAGGATGCGGTCCAGCTGGTCCCGACGCGCGACCGTGCAGCGGTGCAGGAGCTGCTGACGATGACCGATACGGTCGATGTGATTGTTCCGCGTGGTGGCAAGGGGTTGGTCGGTCTTGTCCAGCGCGAGGCCCGGGTGCCGGTCTTTGCGCATTTGGAGGGGATCGTGCATATTTACCTCGACAAGGCTGCAGATCCGCAGAAGGCGCTGGAGATCGTGCTGAATGCCAAGACGCGCCGCACTGGCATCTGTGGCGCTGCGGAATGCTTGCTCATCCACCGGGATATCGCGGATACGATTGGGCGCGACGTGCTGACCGCGCTGGCCGCCGCCGGTGTGGAAATCCGCGCCGAGGCTGGTCTGCCGGGCCCGGATGGCATGACAGAGGCAACCGAAGCCGATTGGGGCTGCGAATATCTGGATGCGATCATTGCCGCCAGACAGGTCCAGGATCTGGACGCGGCCATCGCCCATATCCGCGCGCATCATTCGCAGCACACCGATTGTATCATCACCGAGGATGACGGCGCCGTTGCGCAGTTCTTTGCTGAGCTGGACAGCGCGATCCTGATGCACAATGCCTCAACCCAGTTTGCGGATGGTGGTGAATTTGGCATGGGGGCCGAGATCGGTATTGCAACCGGCAAGATGCACGCGCGGGGCCCCGTGGGCGCGGCGCAGCTGACCAGCTTCAAATATCTGGTGCGCGGGAACGGTGCGGTCCGCAGCTGACAGCATCCAACCCATCTGACATAAAAAAAGCGCTGCAAGTGATTGCAGCGCTTTCATATTTCGGTCGCCTGATGCGGGTTAGAAGTGGATCGTCACCCGCTCCAATGTCTGTTCCACACGCACGGTGCGCCCCAGATCCTTCGCCGCTTCGGGCAGCATGGCGAATTGGACCAGCGCCGGGGTCACTGTTGCCGAAGAGGTGCCGCCGCTGACGCGCGCCCACAGATCATCATCGATATTCAGCTTGCTGCCTTCGCCGATGACGGTCCATTTGCCATCCGCGCAGAGGATCTTGACCGTGCCGCCATAGGGCAGGCCGGTTTCGAGGCACAAAGCCGCAAGAAAGGCGAGACGCACCTCGGTCCTGCTCGAGGCCTCCTGCGGCGCCCATTGATACTTCAGCCGCCCGCCCTTGCCGATGTCTTCCAGGACCGACACCACTTCGGCGCGGCTGATCTGCTGTTCGCTGGCTGCGCCAAAGGCAATCCGGAAGAACCGGATACGGGCGTTGGCATTGGCCACGCTGTCGGAGATCAGCTCCAGCTCGGGGCCGGACATATCCCCAGACATTCCAAGCAGTTCGAGCCCGTTATTGATCGCGCCGATCGGGCTGATCAGGTCATGACAGATACGCGACCCTATCAAAGCCGCGAGATTAGCGTTATCTACTGACATATCTTTCCTCCGAAGTGGGCCATCACGCATGAACGACCTCAACGCTATACTTGCCCCTGGCATGTTCGTGACCCACCCCAACCACCCGGAATGGGGGACGGGGCAGGTCCAGTCCAACGCCGCCGGCAAGATCACCGTTAACTTTCCCGATCAGGGCAAGGTGGTGTTCAACAGCGCGCAGGTGGCCCTTATTCCAGTCTTTGATCCGTCATAAGCGTTGATGAACGGTTAACGCCTGTTCACCAATTTGAACGAAACTTGCACATGCCGTGCCTTATAGGCTAGCTGCACGCAAGGCAAACCATTGATGAGCAAGCTCATGGGCGGCAGTTCTCCTGCATTTCAGGTCAAACTGGCACAGACATCGGCGGATTTACGCGCGGCGCAGGCGCTCAGATACGACGTTTTTGTCAGTGAGCTTGGCGGGGGCGGCGCGCTGGTGGATCACGAGGCAGGGCTGGAGCAGGATCGTTTCGATGCGTTCTTCGACCATCTGTTGCTCTGGGACCAGACGCGCGATGCGGTGGTTGGCGTCTACCGGGTGCTGCGTGGCGATCAGGCGCTTTTGGCCGGGCAGTTCTATTCCGAGGATGAATATGACCTCTCTAAACTGACAGCTTCGGGTCGTAAGCTGTTGGAATTGGGGCGTTCCTGCCTGCACCCGGATTATCGGGGCGGAACCGCGATGTTTCACCTGTGGTCCGCGCTGTCAGCCTATGTGGCCGAGCATGAGATCGAGGTGCTGTTTGGCGTTGCCAGTTTTCATGGGACGGAGGTTGCGCCGCTGGCCAATGCGCTGTCATCGCTGCACCACAACCATCTCGCGCCGGAAGACCTGCGGCCGGTTTCACGCAGCTACCAATCCATGGACCTGATCCCGGCAGGCGATCTGGACCGTCGCCGCGCCATGCTGGACACGCCGGCGCTGATCAAGGCCTACCTGCGGCTTGGCGGCTGCGTGGGCGATGGCGCTTATATCGACCATGATTTCAACACCACCGATATCTGTCTTGTGCTGGACACTGCACGCATGAACGCGCGTCAGCGACGGATCTACGAGGCAGGGCGCAGCGAGCCATGACCACCTGGGAGGGAGAGGACGCGCCGCCTCCGATCAAGATCAGCGCCATTGGATGGGTGTTGATCCTCGGTCGCGGCCTATGTCTGGGCACGCTGGTCTTTGGCGGCTTGCTGGTGCTGCTGCTGGTGCGCCTGATCGAACGGCCACTTTGTGGTCTCAGCCGGCCGGTGACGCCGTTCATCACGCAATGTGTCTGCCGCAATGCCTTTCGTATTCTGGGCATCGGGTTCCGCACTGAAGGCTCATTGATGACGCAACGCGGCGCAGTGGTCGCCAACCATACGTCATGGCTGGATATTTTTGCTCTGAACGCCCGCAAGCGGATCTATTTCGTCTCCAAGGCGGAGGTTGCCTCATGGCCGGGTATTGGCTGGCTGGCACGGGCCACGGGCACAGTGTTCATCAAACGCGACGCAAGGGAAGCGCGCCAACAGACGGCATTGTTCCAGCAGCGCCTGCTGCTGGGGCACAAGCTGCTGTTCTTTCCCGAAGGGACATCGACCGACGGGCTGCGTGTGCTGCCGTTCAAGACAACGCTTTTTGCGGCGTTCTTTCACCCCGAGCTGCGCGATATGATCTCGATCCAGCCGGTTTCGGTGGTGTTCTACCCGCCAAATGGAGAGGATCCGCGGTTTTATGGTTGGTGGGGAGACATGGATTTCGGCTCACATCTGCTGAAAACAATGGCGTCGCTGCGTCAGGGAGAGGTGGTGCTGCACTATCATACTCCGCTGCGGGTGTCCGATTTCGCCGATCGCAAGGCCCTTGCGACCGCCTGCGAAGCCGAGGTCAGCGCCGGACATACCGCGCTTTGGCAGCGCATTGGGCAGGGCGCGCGCTGAAATGGCCGGGGCAGGGCGCGGATATATCTTTTGCCCTTGCGCATCCTTCAGCGCTGGCATATACGCGCGCCATTCAATCCGCAGGTGGGGATTGGCCTGACCGGGGGAGACATCCCTGGCAGACCGCCGGTTGGAGCATCCGCTCTGAGACCCCCGCCGAGGCACGAAACCGGAAAAGGAAAAGATACATGGCTCTTCCCGAGTTCTCCATGCGTCAGCTGCTTGAGGCAGGCGTACACTTTGGTCACCAAACCCAGCGCTGGAACCCGCGCATGTCGCCCTTCATCTATGGCGCACGCAACGGCATCCACATTCTGGACCTGACCCAGACCGTTCCCATGCTGGACGCAGCTCTGAACGCTGTCCGCGACACCGTCGCCAAGGGCGGCCGGATTCTGTTCGTCGGCACCAAGCGTCAGGCGGCTCAGCCGATCGCAGACGCAGCTGAGAAATCCGCTCAGTACTTCATGAACCACCGCTGGCTCGGTGGCACGCTGACCAACTGGAAAACCGTTTCCCAGTCGATCAACCGCCTGAAGGAAATCGACGAGAAAATGGCGTCCGGCGCCGAAGGCCTGACCAAGAAAGAGCGTCTGGGCATGGAGCGTGACCAGCTGAAGCTGGAAGCCTCGCTCGGTGGTATCCGCGAGATGGGTGGCGTTCCTGACCTGCTGTTCGTCATCGACGTGAAAAAAGAAGCGCTGGCCATCGCCGAAGCCAACAAGCTCGGTATCCCGGTTGTGGCCATCGTCGACACCAACTGCTCGCCCGATGGTGTTGACTACATCATCCCCGGCAACGACGACGCGGCCCGCGCCATCGCGCTTTACTGCGATCTGGTTGCCCGCGCTGCTCTGGACGGCATGTCCGCACAGCTCGGCGCCGCAGGCGTTGATCTTGGCGCCCTGGAAGAGGCACCGGCAGAAGAAGCCGTTGCTGAAGACGCCGCCGCTGACGCCTGATCCGTCCTGTCACGGAGTTGACATGCGGGGCAGGCTATCACCTGCCCCATATCCGTTTTTGAATTGAGGAGAGCCTAAGATGGCAATTACTGCATCCATGGTTAAGGAACTGCGCGACAGCACCGGCGCAGGCATGATGGACGCCAAGAAGGCGCTGACTGAAACCAATGGCGACATGGAAGCCGCCGTTGACTGGCTGCGCACCAAGGGTCTGGCAAAAGCGGCCAAGAAATCCGGCCGTACCGCCGCAGAAGGCCTGGTCGCCGTGGTCGTCGAAGGCAACAAAGGTGTTGCCGTCGAAGTGAACTCGGAAACCGACTTTGTCGGCAAAAACGCCGAGTTCCAGGAAATGGTGTCCGGCATTGCCAAGACCGCAGTGAATGCAGCCGATGTCGACGCGCTGCTGGCAGCGGACATGGGCGGCAAAACCGTTGCCGAAACCCTGACCGACAAGATCGCCACCATCGGTGAGAACATGGCCGTGCGCCGTATGGCCTCCCTCGAAGGTGAAACCGTTGTGTCCTATGTGCACAACGCTGCGACCGCAGGCATGGGCAAGATCGGCGTATTGGTTGCCATGAACGGCGGCGACGAAGCGATCGGCAAGCAGATTGCGATGCACATCGCAGCTGTGAACCCCGCCGCGCTGAGCGAAGCGGAGCTGGACGCCTCTGTTGTTGAGAAAGAAAAGCAGGTCCAGATGGACATCGCCCGCGAATCCGGCAAGCCGGAGCAGGTGATCGAGAAGATGATCGTCGGCCGCATGAAGAAATTCGTGGCTGAATCGACCCTGCTGAACCAGCAGTTCGTTGTGAACCCTGACCTGACCGTTGAAGAAGCGGCCAAGGAAGCAGGCGCCACCATCACCGGTTTCGTACGTCTGGAAGTCGGCGAAGGCATCGAAGTCGAAAAAGAAGACTTCGCAGCTGAGGTTGCTAAGGCAGCCCAGGGCTAAGCCCGACGCGGGCTAACGCCCGATCGTAAGACAATTAAAGGCCGACGAACGCGTTTCGTCGGCCTTTTCCTTTGTGACAACGCAATGTGAGAGGCGCGGCGATCAGGGGCAGGGCGCGTCAGCAGCGCCCAGATGGCAAAGCCCATGGCGCATATCATATTGGCAGTCATACCGTCGGAAGAGGGTGAGGGGCCTGTCGCGCGCCCATGTCGGGAAAGACATCGAATGGCCGCAACAAGCCCCTCAGAATATCCCGGCGCTGGCGCGGAACAATACGCGCAGCTACCGGACAGGTTAGAGAGCCTTGCAATCCCAAGGGTCATGCCCTGCGCCGTCCCAGGCCAAAGCCCCACTCACGGAACATGGTAAGTGTGCCTGTAGTTCTCCTATTAGGGAAGTAATGAATTCCATACCCAATTTCAGATAGATTGCGAAAATTGGAAGAAACTCTCTGAATATCAGCTGTAATATTCAATATATATTATAGGGATTATCAGTTCTCCATAATATACATCTGATTGTGAAGTGCCGCTTTGAGTACCGCATGGGCTGTTGTCTCGACGGCCAGTGCCTCGCGTGCCAGGCGCAGGTGTTTTTCGACGGTCGCAGGCGTCAGCCCCATCAAAACCGCTATATCCTGAGTGGTCTTGCCGTCACCAACCCATTCCAACGCCTCTCTCTGGCGTTTTGTCAGGCTGCGGTTTGGGGGGTCATAAGGCATCGTGAGGATCTTCAGATGCGCGACATTGTTCATCAGAACGATATCATGACCATGCGTTGCCCAGATCTCATCGACCTCATCCTGGCTGAGGGTTTCCTCCGCCGCCAAAGATATCGCGCCCTTGAACCGCTGAGAGGCCGAATAGAAGCTGACGGTGTAGCCCGCCTTTACCCCCATAGCCGTATTGAAATCGATCACTTTCTGCGCCTGTGGTGTCAGGCATTGATTTGCCATCTGCTCCTGCACCATGCGCCAGCTGCCGGCCCCTTCGTTGTTCAGCGCCCATTGCAACATCGGCGCGTCGAAATAGAGGCCGGAGTTTACGAAGCCTTTCACGTATTCGGTGCAGTGATTGGACAGGATCACGAAATCTTCGGGGTCACCGAGCGAGGTTTTGGTCTTGTGACGCGTATAGCCGTAGATCAGCCGGTCAAAACGAAAGGCCTGCATCTGTTTGACGTGTTCCAGCCAAAGCTCCTCAAGCGTCCGCGCCCCGCATAGAAAGTCTATGTAGGCACGCAGCTTCATCCCGGTTTTTCCTGATTCAAATGGCTGTTGAGCGCATCAAGTGCCATCAGATAGCCCTGTGACCCAAATCCGCAGATCTGTCCAAGCGCGGCGCGCGCGATATAGGAGCGATGGCGAAATTCCTCGCGTGCATGGATGTTTGACAGGTGAACTTCAACCACCGGCAGGGCGATGGAAAAAATCGCATCCATCAGCGCGATGGAGGTATGGGTATAGGCGCCTGCATTGAGGATGATCCCGGAGTAGCTGCCGCGGGCCCCGTGCAGCGCATCAAGCAGTGCGCCTTCGTGATTGGACTGCTCGCACGTCACCGAAAGCCCAAGTGTCGCGCCATGGTTGATGCAGCGTTGTTCAACCATCGCCAGCGTTTCATGCCCGTAAACCTCAGGCTGGCGCGTTCCCAACAGGTTCAGGTTGGGGCCGTTCAAAACCAGGATGTTGTGCATGTCGATATCCAATAACTCTGTGATGCCCCGATTGCCCGTCTTCTGCCCAATGGAGGACATTTGCCGTGGTGCGGGCTCGTCGGGATGGCCGCCAGTCTCCAGCCCTGCAGCCGCGTCGTTGGCTGGCCCAAGCGACAGGCGCAGGATCGGTTGGCCAGCCCGTCAGCGCTGCGGTTGCTCCGCCGTAATTCGCTCATATTGATATATATTTTAGAATAATATGCAAGCGAGCTATCGCTAACGTTGTCTTCTAGACGAGCAGTGTCAATCTGGCGTGTTTGTCAGGATGATCTTGCCCAGAACGCTTCTGTTTTGCATTTCTGTCAGGGCAGCAGCGGCTTCGGTCATCGGATACTGCGCGTGGATGCGCGGTCGAATGTCACCTTTGCAATAGAGCTCAAACAGCTCACCGACATTGGTGCGATGCTGCTCTGGCGCCCGCTGAACGGCGGCGCCCCAGAATACGCCGACGATCTGGCATCCTTTCAGGAGCGGCAGGTTCATCGGCATTTTCGCGATGCCGGCGGCAAAACCGACAACCAGATAGCGGCCCTGCCACGCCATCGCGCGAAGCGCCGGTTCGGCATAGGGGCCGCCGACCGCATCATAGACCACATCGATCCCGGTTTTCCCCGCCATCGCCTTGAGGTTCTTTCCAAAGGCAATCTGGTCCTCCTTGTCGGGCGCATGGCCGTAGATCACCGTCGCATCCGCGCCGATCTCCTCGCAGAAGGCCGCCTTCTCGGCGAAGGACACCGCAGCGATGACACGCGCCCCTGCGGCCTTGGCGAGTTCGATTGCGGCAGAGCCAACCCCGCCAGCGGCGCCCAGCACCAGCACGGTTTCTCCCGGTTGCAGCTGTGCCCGTTCCTTCAACGCGTGATGAGATGTGCCGTAGGTAAAGACAAAACCAGCCGCATCGAGATAGGGCATCTGATCGGGAATCTTGATGGCGCTGGCGGCAGGGACGCAGATATGGGTGGCAAACCCGCCATATCCCGTCAGCGCCAGAACCCGGTCGCCGATGTTCAGATTATCGACGTCCTTGCCAAGGGCGATAACCTCGCCCGCGATTTCACCGCCCGGCGCAAAGGGACGCGGTGGTTTGATCTGATAGAGATCCTGTATCATCAGAGTATCAGGATAGTTCACGCTGGCGGCATGGATCGCCACAAGCACATCCCTGGGGCCGGGGACGGGATCGTCCTGTGCGCTCCACTGCAGGGTTTCGGGGCCGCCTGGAGCGGTGGAGAGCATCGCATGCATGAGTGATTATCCTGTCATGGTGGCCGAACCCTGGCCGGTGTGACGTCAAGTCTTCTGTGCAGATCTTGCGTTGTCAATGAATTTGCGAAATGCAATTCTGCTCTGCAAACGATCTGTTTTCCAACCGGAAAGCGGCCTGAATTCTGTTGGATAAGGGGCTGGAAATGAATAAAAATTACCTCACCCAGGGTGGGCAGCCTATGCCCGAAGCCCTGCAGGGGCTTGGGCTGCCGTTGATTGGCGCGCCGCTGTTCATCATATCCGTGCCCGACCTCGTCATTGCCCAATGCAAGGCCGGAATCGTTGGGTCCTTCCCGGCGCTGAACGCGCGTGAGGCTGAGGGCGAGCCGCCGCTTCTGGAGGCCTGGTTAAAACAGATCACCGAGGCGCTGGACCGCCATAACCAGGACAACCCGGATCATCCGGCGGCACCCTTTGCGGTCAATCAGATTGTTCACCGGTCAAATACCAGGCTGGAGCGTGATCTTGAGATCTGTCATCGCTGGAAGGTGCCGCTGTGGATCACATCACTGGGGGCTCGACCAGAGGTGAATGAGGTGGCTCACGATTGCGGCGGCATCGTGCTGCATGATGTGATCAACAATCGCTTTGCCCATAAGGCCATCGAGAAGGGCGCAGATGGTCTGATCGCGGTTGCCGCCGGGGCAGGCGGCCATGCCGGGCAGCTGTCGCCGCTGGCGCTGATCAGCGAAATCCGCAGCTGGTTTCACGGCCCCCTTGCGCTGTCGGGAGCAATCGCCAATGGCCGCTCTCTGCTGGCGGCCCGGGCGTTGGGGGCCGATTTTGGCTATGCCGGGTCACCTTTTATCGCCACTGAGGAAGCCAATGCACAGCAGGCGTACAAGCAGATGATCGTCGACAGCAGTGCCGATGATATCGTCTATTCCTCATTGTTTACAGGTGTTTCTGGTAACTACCTGCGTGGTTCCATTCAGAAGGCGGGGCTTGATCCCGACAATCTGGCCAGCGCTGATGCGACGGCGATGAATTTCGCCGGTGGGTCATCCAAGCCCAAGGCCTGGAAGGAGATCTGGGGATCCGGTCAAGGTATCGGGGCGGTCACAGAGGTGCAGCCGGTCGCCACATTGGTTGCGGAGATCGCCGCCGATTACGAGGCCGCGGGCAGAGCGCTGGCGGCAGAGTTTACCACAATCGGAGACGTATAATGGGACGCGGCAGTTCAAACGGCAAAGACCGCAGCGGCTCTGATCGTGAACAAGGCGCAGCGGCGCTGGATTTGCGCGCTATAGAGCATTACATGCGCGGACGGCTGCCGGGCTTTGACGGGCCGGTCACAGCCCGCAAATTCCAGAACGGCCAGTCCAATCCCACCTATCTGTTGTCGACCGATGCGGGGCAATATGTGCTGCGGCGTAAACCACGCGGTGTGCTGCTGAAATCCGCCCATGCGGTCGAGCGTGAGTTTCGTGTTCAGACCGCGTTGCGCAACACCGAAGTGCCGGTCGCCATGATGCATCATCTCTGCGAGGATGATAGCGTCATCGGATCGTCTTTTTACTTGATGGAACATGTGGTTGGGCGGAATTTCTCAGATCCGTCACTGCCGGATCTGTCGCCGACCGAGCGTGGCGCGGTGATGAATGAAATGAGCCGCGTTCTGGCGGCGCTACACGGGGTTGATGTCACCGCTGTCGGTCTGTCCGACTACGGGCCCGAGGGCAATTACTTCACGCGTCAGCTGGCGCGGTGGAGCAAGCAGTATCGCGCCAGCGAGGTTGAAACCATTGCCGAAATGGATGATCTGATCGCCGCGCTGGATGCGCAGATGCCTGCGGATGATGGGCAGCGCGGATTGGTGCACGGTGATTACCGCATCGACAATATGATCTTTGCTGCAGAGGGAACCAACTGTCGTGCGGTGCTCGACTGGGAGCTGTCGACGATCGGCCACCCCTATGCAGATCTCGCCGGGGTCATCATGCAGTGGCAGATGCCACCCGGCCGCGAGGGGCGCGGACTGGCCGGGCTTGACCGGCGCGAGCTTGGTCTGCCATCAGATAAAGCCTTTATTGCAAGCTATTGTAAACGCAGAGATTTGCCCGGAGTTGATAACTTTGGCTATTATCTCTCATTCAGCTTCTTTCGGATGGCTGCGATCCTGCAGGGTGTGCGCAAAAGAGGGCTTGATGGCAATGCGTCAAACCCCGAACATGCAGCGCGACTGGGCGCATTTGTGCCGGAGTTTGCGCGCGCCGGGCTCGCCGCGTTGACGCGTAGTTTTGACTAGGCCAAGCGGCCAAGGGGACAGGGCATGGACAGCAACCACACAGCGTCAGCGGATGCGGAGAAAGACCGCAATTTTGTCACCGCCTTGGCGCGGGGGCTGGATGTGCTGCGTGCGTTTCGGCGCAATGAGCTGGAGCTGACCAACACCGATCTGGCCGACCGCACAGGCCTGCCAAAGCCGACCGTATCGCGGCTGACCTATACCCTGTGCCAATTGGGCTACCTCGTGCAGGATCCGCAGTCGGGGACGTATCGGTTGGGGGCAGGGGTTCTGCGTCTGGGCTATGGCGTGCTGGCGGGAATGGATATCAGCGACCGTGCCTCGCAAATCCTGCGGGACCTGAGGAATGGAGAAAATTCCTATATTACCAGCGCATTAGGCGAAGCACATCATGCTGACGTCATCTATATCGCGGTGCATCGCTCGCGCGAGGATGTCTCGCTTGCGGCACATGTCGGGATGCGTCTGCCGTTGTTTTTCTCGGCCGTTGGCCGCGCCATTCTGGCCGGCATGTCACCCGATCAGCGGACGGAGAGCCTGAAGATCGCCGACGCGCTTGACCCTGAGGGAAAACAGGCGCGGCAGGATTGTCTGGGTCGCGCGCAGGAGGAATATGCGGCACGGGGCTTTTGCACCGGCTATGGCGATTGGCGCGAGGATGTGAACGGTATCGCGGTGCCGGTTGTCTCGCTGAACGGGACACGGGTCTACGGGCTGAATGTCGGTGGACCGTCCTTTCACGTAAGCCGCGCCGTTCTGGAACAGCGCTACGCCGATCAGCTGATTTCTGCTGCCGAAACCTTAAGTATGCGCCCCTAGCGGTAACCCTTTGCCAAAGCGGGGGCGATATAGCTTTATGCGTGGTTTTACGTAGGTCAAAATACTCGACCTCAGTCGGCAAACCACGCATGATATCGCAAACAGCTGGCAGCAGATCGCCAGCCCAAAGGGAAGAGGCAGAGATGACACAGAGCGACTGGTTGTTCCGGCAGTCACATGGGGACGGGGTTGTCGAACTCAAACTATCACGGGCCCCGGTCAATGCGTTGTCGCCCGAGTTCCTGATGGATTTCGCCAATGTAATCAAAGAACTCGGAGAGGACCCTTCCGTCCGTGCGATCCTGTTGACCAGCGCGTTCAAGGTGTTCTCGGCAGGCCTCGATCTGAAAGCCGCGAAGGATTTCGATCTGGCAGGTCAGCGGGCTGCCGTGGATGGGCTGAACGAGGCGTTCCTCGCGCTTTACGCCTGTCCCAAGCCGGTGGTTGCGGCTGTTAATGGTGCGGCGATTGCCGGTGGATTGTTCTTTGTCCTTTGCAGTGATGTGCGTGTCGCCCTGGTTAAATCCAAGTTTGGTCTTGCAGAAGTGCAGGCCGGGGTGGATTTTCCCGTGGCGCCGCTGGAGATCGCCCGGGCAACCCTTAGCCCCAATATTCAGCGGCGTTTGATGCTGACCGGGCAGACCATTGGGCCAATCGCAGCCCGCAACTTTGATATCGTTGATATCATTGCCGATGATGCCGAAGATCTGCTCGGATACGCGCTGAAGGAAGCACGGACACTGGCGGACTTGCCCGCCGGAACCTACAGCGCGATCAAGCAGCAGCTCCGAGGCGAGACGATCGCCAGGATCAAGGCGGCGATGGCAGCGGAATCGGATGATACCCCCTGGTTTACCAGTGAAACCGTGCCAGCGATGACCAGGCTCATCGGCTGAACCTTACCGATATCTGACGACAGGAGCCCCCATGGATGCCGCGCGGTTAGAAAACATCAGAAGATGGCAGCATCGCTATGTCGATCACCGCAAATATGCCGGCAGTTCGCTGCTGATCAACCGCGGCGGCGAAGAATGCTATTTCTACGCAGTTGGTCATCGCAATATCGCCGAAGATCTGCCATTCACCCGCGATACGGTGACACGGATCTATTCCATGACGAAACCGGTCACCTCGCTTGCATTGCTGCTGCTGCTGGAACGCGGTCTGTTACATCTGGATGCGCCGGTGTCGGAATTTCTTCCTGAATTCATTGATATGCACTGTCTTATTGATGGCGCGACCGATATTGACCAGACACAGCCCTGCCGCGCGCCCACGCTGCATGAGCTGCTGACCCATACCAGCGGGTTGAGCTACCCGTTCAATCCGGGCTTGCTGGCAGAAGAAATGTCGAAAACAGATCTGATGTTCAAACCGGATCAGGGGATTCTTGCGACGAAGGTCACGGAACTGGCCTCGCTTCCGCTTGCTTTTGAACCGGGAAAACGTTGGGAATACTCGGTTGGCATTGACGTGATTGGCCGGGTGATTGAGGTTGTAACCGGTGACAGCCTTGCGGCGTTCCTCAAGCGTGAGATATTTGACCCGCTTGGCATGGATCAAACCGCATTTCACACCTTAGCGGAAACCGGTAACCGTCTGGCTTCATTATATTCTCCGCTGAGTGGCGACGCCATGGATTTGAATGGTGCAGAGCAGGGAGACGAAAGTCTGCGGCTGATTGACTGCTACGTCGATACGCCGTTTGGCCGGACCGAGATGCACTCGGGCGGCGGCGGCCTGCTCAGTACGATTGACGACTATATGCGCTTTGTTGAGTTGATCCGGTTGCGTGGGCGGTTGGGGAAACACCATCTGATCAGTCCACAAATCGTTGATTTCATGTGCCAAAACCACCTTCCAGGCGATATTGCGTCGATGGGACCGCAGAGCTTTGCGGAACAGCCGATGGAGGGGATGGGCTTTGGTCTCGGCGGCGCTGTTGTGCTTGATCCGGCGCGGGCGCGATGTCCGGGATCGGTGGGCGATTTCAGCTGGGGCGGTATGGCGTCGACGTTCTTCTGGGTTGACCCGCTGCTGGATCTGAGTGTCGTGTTTTTTACACAGCTGGCACCATCCAGCTCCTATCCGGCACGCGCGGAGCTAAAGGCGCTGGTTCACGGAGCGATAACGGGCTAATCCTGCCTGTCGGCCACGCCATGAGGGCAGGGTGACGCACAGCCGATGACCCGCGCAAAGATCAACAGGACGTAACAAATGCCTGACGCAGCTGAAATTTTGCTCAATCTCCTCGATCTTGAGGAACTGGACCGCAACCTCTATCGCGGAATTGGATCCGGTGGTGAGACGCCGACCCGGATTTACGGTGGTCAGGTTATCGCTCAGGCTCTGATGGCCGCTTATGCGACAGTGCCGGATCGTCTGTGCCATTCGCTGCACGCATATTTCATCCGTCCGGGCGATCCGTCAAAGCCGGTGATTTACGCGGTGGATCCGGCGCGGGATGGCGGCAGCTTTACCACCCGGCGGGTCACCGCCTTGCAGAATGGCAAGCAGATCCTGAATCTCGCGGCGTCCTTTCACATTGATGAACCGGGCTGGGAACATCAGCATGAGATCCCGGAGGTAAAGGCCCCCGATGCGCTGGTATCTCGTGACGTGTTGCTACGTGAGCTTGCCGAAACGCTGGATGGCCGACTGCGCGTAGAATTTTCCCGAGAACGCCCGTTCGAAATCCGCGATGTTGAGCCGCGCGATCCGATCAATCCCGGTAAATGCAGTGATATCAACCATATGTGGGTCAGGATGAAAGCCGCCAAGGACGCCAGCCCGCAGCTGCAACATGTGCTGATGGCCTATGTCTCTGACTATGGTTTGCTGGGCTCGGCGCTGCGTCCGCATGGTCTGAGCTTTGTAAAGGGACAGGCGATGACGGCCAGTCTCGATCACGCGATGTGGTTCCATGGACCGGTGAAATTCGACGACTGGCATCTCTATACGATGGATTCACCCTTTGCCGGAGGCGGCCGCGGCTTCAATCGCGGATCTATCTTCACGCAGGATGGCCGTTTGGTGGCGAGCGTCGCTCAGGAAGGTCTGATGCGGCCCATCGCCAAATCCTGATGCAGCCATTATTCTGAGTTCGGGGCGTCGAACTTGTCGCGCAACCGCTGCATACCGGTGATCCAGCGTCCAGTATCGGCGGCCTTGGCCTGGATGTAGCTTGCCACCGTTGGGTGTGGAAGCACGAGAAATGTTTCGTTCTCAATGGCTTCTACGCAGATCTTTGCGACGTCCTCGGCGGTGATCATACCGTCTACAGCCGCAGCGCTATGTTCCAATCCTTCGGTCATGGCAGTTTTCACCGCTTGCGGACAAACGACGGAAACACCGATCCCTTGGTCGCCATGGGTGATCGCCAGCCATTCTGAAAACCCCACGGCGGCATGTTTGGTAACCCCGTAGCTGGCGGCGCCGATCTGGTTCAGCAAGCCGGCCGCCGAGGCGACATTCAGGAAATAACCGCCGCCACGTTCGAGCATACTTGGCACGAGATGCCGGGCGGCGGAAACATGCGCCATTACGTTTACATCCCAGCTGCGCTGCCAATCCGCAAGGGAGGTCTCGAGGCCGCCGATCCTGAGAATTCCTGCGTTCGAACAGAAAACATCAATCGGGCCGATATCGCGCTCGATCGCCTCGATCATCTGCGCCATGGCCTGGTCTGATCCGACATCCACGGCAAAGGCGCTGCCACCAACATCATCGGCAGTATGCTGGGCACTGGCGCCATCAATATCGGCACAGATGATGTGCCGTGGGCCGTGCTTGGCGATCGTCAGCGCCAAAGCCCGCCCGATACCTGTAGCGGCGCCTGTGATAACAATTGTTTTGCCTTGCAAATCCATTTGGGCCTCAGCTGTCGTTGGAACATATGCTGTGCAACTGTTCGATGTTGCGGCCAAGCCTGCAACAGTGACGCTGCATCATGTAAATTATACATAATACTGATTACAGGTGTTATATGTCGGTCCTACCACCCGTCGTACACCACGGGTATTCTGATTTTACCGCTTGTTCATGGAAGTTGATCCATCTGGCAGATTTGCGCCTGCCAATATGCAGAACTTCATGGACGCTTGGTAGGATTGGCCTGGCCATCGGAGGTTACGCTGGCCCGGGTTTGCATGTCAGCAATGGGATTAACCCGCCGCCAGACGGATTTTGCCCTGATCTGGCATTGGTGTTTTGCAGCGGCGCAGGTCGATGACGGTTATTACCCATTGCAACACCCCTGTGCAAAAATCTCGGTGCCCGCACCCGCCTGGTCGCTCTGGACTGCACCGCTTCATGAACGCGTTAACCCACTTGCGCGCGGAGCCGTGTGTTTTGCAACGAAAGACCGGATTTGTCACGTCTTTCCCTTTAACCTTTCGGCGTGCGACAGAGGGATGCTCGCCCAGCAAAGAGCGGTCAGAATCTTTGCGCGGATAAAGCGATGTCCATGATTTGCGTTTTTGCAAATCGGCCCTGCAGAAATATCAGTGTCTGGGCGTTGATTAACGCGTGCCTCCAGTCATCTCTGATTTACGATGTTAACGAAAAAGCGCACCGTTGTCAGACAACGATGCGCTTTTTAAACGTTTTGTTATGCGATCTGTTTAGAAAAACGCCTGCAGACCGGTTTGGGCGCGGCCCAGGATCAGGGCGTGGACGTCATGTGTGCCCTCATAGGTATTCACCGTTTCGAGGTTCACCATATGTCGGATGACGCCAAACTCGAGGCTGATGCCATTGCCACCGTGCATGTCACGGGCGTTGCGGGCGATCTCAAGCGCCTTGCCGCAGTTGTTGCGCTTGACGATGGAAATCATCTCAGGCGCTGCATTGGCTTCGTCCATCAGGCGGCCAACCCGCAATGAGGCCTGGAGCCCAAGGGTGATTTCGGTCTGCATATTGGCGAGTTTCAGCTGGAACAACTGGGTGTTGGCCAGCGGGCGGCCAAACTGCTTGCGATCCAGACCGTATTGACGGGCGGCGTGCCAGCAGGCCTCTGCCGCACCCATCGCCCCCCAGCTGATGCCATAGCGCGCGCGGTTCAGACAACCGAACGGACCTTTCAGCCCCTCGACATGCGGCAGCAGCGCGTCGTCGCCGACCTCGACGCCATCCATGACGATTTCGCCGGTGATCGACGCGCGCAGCGACGCCTTGTTGGCGATCTTGGGAGCCGAAAGCCCCTTCATGCCTTTTTCCAGAACAAACCCGCGGATCTTGCCGCCGTGGGCCTCGGACTTGGCCCAGACCACAAAGACATCGGCGATGGGCGCGTTGGAAATCCACATCTTGGACCCGGTCAAACGATACCCGCCATCGGTTTTCTCGGCCCGGGTTTTCATGCCGGCGGGATCCGAGCCCGCATCGGGTTCGGTCAGGCCAAAGCAACCGATCCACTCACCGGAGGAGAGTTTGGGCAGGTATTTCTGGCGCTGTTCTTCGCTGCCATATGCGTAAATGGGATACATCACCAGCGAGCTCTGCACCGACATCATCGAGCGGTAACCGCTGTCAACGCGCTCGACCTCGCGTGCAACCAGACCGTAGGAGACATAACCTGCACCAAGGCCGCCGTATTGTTCCGGAATGGTGGTGCCGAGCAGACCCATCTCGCCCATCTCGCGGAAGATCTCGGGATCGGTTTCCTCGTTTTCATAGGCACTTAGCACCCGAGGCTGAAGTTTTTCCTGAGCATACGACCGCGCGGAAGCTGCGATCATGCGTTCATCTTCGCCCAGCTGATCATCCAGACGCAGCGGGTCTTCCCAGTTGAACTGGCCGAGATCCGGGGCATCTTTGGCGCGCAATGCGGGTTTTTCGGTCATTTGTCATCACCTTCCTGATCCAAAACTTGCCGCCGACCTTAACCTTGCGGTAAGAGGAATGACAGCGACAGAACCACAAGCAAACATTACAAAAGCTCATAGATGGCCACGCCGAGACGCTTTCTCCCCTCAATTGCCGCGCTGCGCGCGCTGGAAGCGCTGGACCGACTGGGCAGCGCCTCTGCCGCGGCGGATGAATTGGCTCTGACGCAAGGCGCTGTCAGCCGCCAACTGCAGGCGCTGGAACGACAATTGGGCGTGGATCTGGTGCGGCGGGACCAGAAGCGGCTCATGCTCTCGGCAGAAGCGCAGACTTACGCCGCCGAAATACGTCAGGCGCTCAATCAGATCGCGCAATCGACGTTGCGGGTTCAGGCCGCGCCGTTGGCCGGCACGCTCAACCTGGCCATTCTGCCGGCCTTTGG
Organism: Phaeobacter sp. JH20_02; assembly: GCF_048056915.1. NCBI lineage: Bacteria > Pseudomonadati > Pseudomonadota > Alphaproteobacteria > Rhodobacterales > Roseobacteraceae > Phaeobacter > Phaeobacter sp. JH20_02. The sequence continues at coordinate 1,100,592 of NZ_JAYMVP010000022.1, forward strand.
GATGCGCTGGCTGATGCCGCGCCTGCCGGAATTCGCCCGGCTGCACCCGGATGTGACCATCAATATGTCGACCCGGCTTGAACCGTTTAATTTTGTCAGCGAAGGCTTTGATGCGGCGATACATTTTGGCACTGCTGACTGGCCCGGAACTGACGCGCTGCTGCTGAAGCACGAACAGATGTTGCCAGTCTGCGCGCCGGAGCTTCTAAACGGTCGGCAGATCGAGACCGCGGGAGATATCACCGCCCTGCCCCTGTTGCATATCCAGACCCGTCCAAAGGCCTGGCAGCAATGGTTTGAGACCCATGATATCGCGTTGAAGGATGGATTATCCGGTACCATGTATGACCAATTCGCAACCATTACCCAGGCTGCACTGCATGGGCTTGGGGTGGCTTTGATGCCGGATTATTTGGTGGAGCAGGATCTCGCAACGGGGCGTCTGGTGGCGCTCTACCCGACAGCAACCGAGAGCAAGGGCGCCTATTATCTGGTCTGGCCAGAGGCCCGGTCAAAGGATCCCGCCCTGATCAAGTTCCGCAACTGGCTGGCTGGTCAGGCGCAGCCGGAAGACCCGTTGCCGCGATAGATCGGCTGATCAATCCAGCGAAGCGCGGCCCCGAGCAATCCCGCAAGCCGCATATTTTTCAAGTAGTTAGGTTGCTACCCTAACGCGTAGCCCGCGCCACGGACCGTCCGCACCGGGTCAGATCCGCCGTGTTGGGTCAGCGCCTTGCGCAGCCGGCCGATATGGACATCGACGGTGCGTGTATCGACATAGATATCGCGTCCCCAGACCCGGTCCAAGAGCTGCTCGCGGCTCCAGACCCGGCCCGGTTTCTCCATGAAGGTGGAGAGCAGGCGAAACTCGGTCGGGCCAAGTTTGAGCGGCGCTTCGGCCCGGCTGACCTTATGAGTCTCGGCGTCCAGCACGATATCGTCAAATTCCAGCCGCACCCCGACGGTCGAGGGGCGCACCCGCCGCAACTGCGTGCGCACGCGGGCCATCAGTTCGATCACCGAATAGGGCTTCACCACGTAATCATCGGCGCCGGTTTCCAGTCCGCGCACCTTGTCGACCTCTTCCGAACGGGCCGACAGCATTATGATCGGAATGTTCCGGGTTTCGGGGCGCGACTTCAGCCGACGGCAGACTTCGATGCCGCTGAGATTGGGCATCATCCAATCGAGCACGATGATATCGGGCATGTCCTCTTCGACAACCAGCAGCGCCTCTTCGCCATGTTCGGCGCGCAGCACACGAAACCCGTCGGCCTCAAGATTATAGGAAAGAACCTCGCGTTGGGCCAATTCGTCCTCGACCACCAGAACGGTGGGTTGGTCGGCAGCCATGGTCAGACCTCCTGCGGCACAGAGGATGTTGTGTCGGCTTTCTGCCGGTCATCCTCGGGCTTGTCGCCGGTCACCAGATAGACCACCTGTTCGGCAATCGAGGTGACATGATCGCCCATGCGCTCGACGTTCTTGGCGATAAAATGCAGGTGCATACAGGGGGTGATGTTGCGCGGGTCTTCCATCATGAAAGTGAGGAATTCGCGGAACAGCGCGTTGTACATCTGATCGACGTCTTTGTCGCGGGCGATCACGTCCTGCGCCAGTTCCACGTCGCGCTGGATGTAGGAATCCAGCGCGTCCTTCAGCATCAGCTCGACCTCGCGCGCCATACGGCGCATGGCGGCGGCGCTCTCAGAGACGCTGGGCCCCTGCGCCAGAACGGCGGTGCGTTTGGCAATGTTCTTGGCATAATCGCCGATACGTTCGAGATTGCCGGAGATTTTCATCACCGACAGCACCAGCCGCAGATCGACCGCAGCAGGCGCGCGGATGGCGATGACGCGGGCGGCTTCTTCGTTGATCAGCTCTTCCAGCCCGTCGATGGCCTTGTCGCCGTTGCGCACCTGCTGGGCGAGCTCTTCGTCGCGGGTTTCGAGTGCACGAGCGGCGTCCATGATGGCGGCCTCGACAAGGCCCCCCATTTTCATGATCTGCGCCTGAATGGCTTCCAGATCCCGGTCGAAGGCGGATGCGATATGTTGCTCTGGCATGTCTTTGGTCCTCACGATCAGCCGATGCGGCCGGTGATATAGCTTTCGGTGCGGGGATCTTCGGGATTGGTAAAGATCTGGCCGGTCGCGCCAAACTCCACCAGGTTGCCGAGGTGGAAGAAGGCGGTTTTCTGGCTGACGCGCGCGGCCTGCTGCATCGAGTGGGTGACGATCACCACCGAATAGCTGTTGCGCAGCTCGTCGATCAGCTCTTCGATCTGGGCGGTTGCAATCGGGTCCAGCGCCGAACATGGCTCATCCATCAAGAGCACTTCCGGCTCCGTCGCGACGGCGCGCGCAATGCACAGGCGCTGCTGCTGGCCACCGGACAGACCGGTGCCGGGCGCGTCCAGGCGATCCTTCACCTCATCCCAGATGGCGCCACGGCGCAGGGATTTCTCGACGATCTCGTCCAGCTCGGCCTTATTGGCGGCCAGGCCGTGAATGCGCGGGCCATAGGCAACATTGTCGTAGATCGACTTGGGGAACGGGTTCGGCTTCTGGAACACCATGCCAACCTTGGCGCGCAGCTGCACAGGGTCGACGCGATTGTCGTAGATATCCTCGCCGTCGATCGAGATATCACCGGTCACGCGGCAGATGTCGATGGTGTCGTTCATCCGGTTCAGGCAGCGCAGGAACGTGGATTTGCCGCAGCCCGACGGACCGATAAAGGCGGTGACGGTGTTGTCTTCGATCTCGACGTTCACGTCCTTGATCGCGTGGGCCTCGCCGTAATAGACATTCACATTCTTGGCGGCGATCTTGGTTTTTTCTGTGTGCACGTCTCTGTCCAATGCAGTCATCTGGTTCATTTCGGCTGCCCCTCTTACCAGCGGCGTTCAAAGCGGCGGCGCAGGATCACGGCCACTGTGTTCATGGTCACGAGGAAGATCAACAGGATGATGATACCGCCCCAGGCGCGTTCGTAAAATGCCGGATCGGCACGTTTTGCCCATTCGTAGATCTGCGCGGGCATGGCGGAATTTGGCGCCAGCAGGCCGTCGGCAATGGTTTCCGGCGCGTTGGAGGCGATGAAGCCCACCATGCCGATCAGCAGCAGCGGTGCGGTCTCGCCAAGGGCCTGCGCCAGCCCGATGATGGTGCCGGTGAGGATCCCCGGTGCCGCCAGCGGCAGCACATGGTGGAACACCGCCTGCATCCGCGAGGCCCCCACTCCCAGCGCCGCGTCGCGGATCGACGGTGGAACAGCCTTCAATGCGGCGCGGGTGGAGATGATCACCGTCGGCAGGGTCATCAGCGTCAGCACCAGACCGCCGACCAGCGGTGCCGACATCGGCAGGTGCATGTAGTTGATGAACACCGCAAGGCCAAGAATACCGAACACGATGGACGGCACCGCCGCGAGGTTGGAGATATTCACCTCGATCACGTCGGTGAGCCAGTTCTTCGGTGCAAATTCTTCAAGATAGATCGACGCGGCTACGCCAATCGGCAGCGCCAGCGCGAGCACCACCAGCATCATGAACAGCGACCCCATCATCGCAACCCCCATGCCCGCGGCTTCGGGGCGCGCGTCAGACGCATCCGCACCGGTGATGAAATCCAGGTTAAAGGTCTTGGCCACGATCCCCGCCGCAACCAAGGCATCGACCAGATCCAGCTGTTCGGAGGAAATGCTCTTGTCGTTGGCGATGCTGTCGCGGCTGACCCGGCCCTTGAGGTAGCCGTCGACACGGCTGGAGGCGAGGAAGCGGAACGCAACCGTTTCCCCAATCTGGTCGGGGTTGGCCAGCACAAAGCTGCGCAGCTGCGCGGCGGCGTCCTTGGACAGGAGGCCCGCCAGTTCCTTGGGCTTGAGACCGGTTTGGATGCCAAGCTCGGCCACCTTGGTTTCCATCGCGTTCTTGATCAGCGGCGCGTAGCCAAAGGTGGTCACCTTCTTGATGGCCTCCAGATCACGGGTGCCGGATTTGTCGAGCTTGCTTTCCAGCAGCTCCACCTCAAGCGTGATGAAAGTCTGTTGAAAGGCACCGGTGCCCCGGCTGACGATGGTGAACACCAGCACAGCGAGCATCAGCAGGCCAACCGCGATTGCGGCCATGCCATAGCCGCGAAAGCGGCGCTCGGCGGCGTTGCGCTTGCGGGTGCGATCCGATTGCTGCAACAGCGAGCCTGCATGGCGCCGTTCGGCACCAGCGTTTGGCCCAGGAGTGTTTCCCGGAGTGTTTTGGCTGATATCGGTCATTAGTCGTACTGCTCCCGGTATTTGCGCACGATATAGAGCGCCAGGACATTCAGGCCGAGGGTCAGCACGAACAGCGTGAGCCCCAGAGCAAAGGCAACCAGCGTTTCGGGGCTGGCAAAATCCGTATCACCCGTCAGCTGGCTGACAATACGGGTGGTGATCGTGGTCATTGATTCCAGCGGGTTGAGCGAGAACTTGGCAATCGCCCCTGCCCCCATCACGACGATCATCGTCTCGCCAATGGCGCGTGAGGCCGCCAGCAGCACCGCGCCGACGATGCCCGGCAGCGCCGCCGGCAGGACCACCTGGCGGATGGTTTCCGATTTGGTGGCGCCAAGCCCGAGCGAGCCATCACGCATCGCCTGCGGCACTGCGTTGATAATGTCGTCAGAGAGCGAGGAAACAAAGGGGATCAGCATGATGCCCATCACCAGTCCGGCGGTCAGCACCGAGGTCGCACCACTCATCCATTCGACGCCGAGCAGACCATCCTCACCCTGGCCAAAGACCTTGACCAGCAGCGGACCAACCGTCAGCAGCGCAAACAGGCCGTAAACGATGGTCGGAATACCTGCGAGGATTTCCAGCAGCGGTTTGGCAAATGCGCGCGTGGTGCTTCCGGCGTATTCTGAGAGGTAGATGGCGGCAAACAGGCCCACAGGCACCGCGACAGCAAGGGCGATTGCAGAGATATAAAGCGTACCCCACAGCAGCGGCAGGATCGACAGATCGCTGTCGCCGCGGAAATTTGGCGCCCATGTGGTGCCAAAGAAGAAATCTGACCAGGCGTGAAGGCCAAAGAAGTTGATGCTCTCAAACAGCATCGAGAAAACGATACCGACCGTGGTCAGGATCGCGAGGCTGGCCGCCAGAACCAGCAGTGCCATGATCCCCTGTTCCACCACATTGCGGGCGCGGAAATCCTTATGCGTGCGGCCATAGGCCCAGGCAAAGCCGACAATCGCCAGAAGACCGACGATCACCGACATGATGATCTGGCCTTTGTTTGACTGGCTGCGATAGCTCTGGGCCGCGCTCAGAACCTCCGGGCGGACTTCAGACCCGAGGGCGACGCCGATGTCGCCGAGGCGGGCACGAATATCCGTTTCACCGCTGTCGAGGCTGCGCGCCTCATCCGGCGAGAGCAGCCCCTGCGCCACCGCCTGATCCAGCCCGTCGGCAAGACGGCGCACGTCGCTCATCACCAGACCCAGAGTGGAGTTCTCCGGCACCATCTCGGCGGGGATCATCGCCGAGACGCGATTTTCGATCACCATGGGCTGGGCCAATGTCCAGATCGCCAACACGGCAAGGGCAGGCACCAGCGCGCTGAAGGCCACGTTGTGACCATAGTAGGCCGGCAGGGAATGCAACGCCTTGGCGTCGCCCCCGGCCGAAGCAAGCGCACGCTTGCGCCCAAGCACAAAGCCCAGCCCCGAAAGGGCGATCAGGGCAATAACGAGCCAGACTGTCGGCATCAGCTACTCCGTTTGAGTGGGGCGGAAACTCCGCTCCTGCGGCGTCGGACGCGCCGACATGCAGGGGTATTTCATTTGGTGGTCGTGAAATGGGCCGGGGCAACCCTAGATGCCCCGGCCCGTTGTCTCATTCTGGCCGAGCGATCAGGAATTGCCGCCCATGACCTCTTCTTCGGAAACCACGGCTTGTGTCTTGCTCAGCTCGGGGTCGGCAACCAGACCGTATTCCGCCAGCGGGCCATCGGGACCGGCAACTTCATCGGCGACGAAGAATTCAGCATATTCCTTCAGGCCGGGGATCACGCCGATATGGGCTTTCTTCACGTAGAAGAACAGCGGACGCGATACCGGGTATTCCCCTTCGGCAATGCTCTCGGTGGTGGGAACCACGCCGGACATGGTGGCAACCTGCAGCTTGTCGGTGTTGTTCTCGTAGAACGCCAGACCAAAGACCCCGATACCGTCCTTGTTGGATTCAATCCGCGCCAGGGTCTCGGTGTAGTCGCCGTCGATGTCCACCGACACACCATCGGTGCGCAGCGAGATGCAGGCTTTCTCGGCGGCTTTCTTCTTGGCCTTGTCGCTGTCGCCTTCGGCGTGGGCCAGCAGGTGTTCGAATGCGCCGGTGGCTTCACAGCCCGCCAGGATCACCTTGTCTTCGAAGACTTCACGGGTGCCGTGCTTGGTGCCGGGGATGAAGGCCTGGATGTTCTGTGCCGGGAAGGCGCTGTTGACGTCGGCCCAGGTCTTGTTCGGGTTGGCGACCATTTTGCCATCAACCAGGATTTCGTCGGAGAGCGCCAGGAACCAGTCGGTCGGCGTGTATTCAAAGGCGTTGCCCTTGATGTCATTGGCAAACACGATGCCGTCATAGCCGATCTGAACTTCGATGATATCGGTCACGCCGTTTTCGGCGCAGGCCTTGATTTCCTTGTCCTTGATGCGGCGCGATGCGTTGGCCACGTCGATGGTGTTTTCACCAACACCTTCGCAGAACCGCTTGAGGCCAGCCGAGGACCCACCGGATTCGACAACCGGTGTCGGGAAGTCGAAGTTCTCGCCGAAGGCTTCGGCCACGATGGAGGCATAGGGCAGAACGGTCGAAGAACCGGCAACCTGAACCTGATCGCGCGCTGCCGCAGCAGTGGCAGAAACAGCCGAAATGGCCAGGGCGGATGCGGTGAGTTTCACAAAGGACATCTGTGTCTCCTTGGGTGTCAATTTTCAGGATCATCCCGTGATGATCTTGCGCCCTCACCTAAGGGCGGCGCGTGAGCCTTTTGTGACAGCTATGTAACAGCTGTATGACAAACCCGGATTTCTGGCGGATTTTTGTGACAAAACGCTCCGGGTGCCCCGGTTTTTGTTAATCGCTGGCGGCTGTTGGCGCGGCTTAGGCGACATCGGCGCCCCGGTGGCCGGCTCAGCGCGGCAGGATGACGGTAAAGACGGTGCCAGTGGCGGCGCTGCTTTCAACCCGCAGGCGGCCGCGATGGCGGTTGACGATATGTTTGACAATCGCCAGCCCCAGACCGGTGCCGCCCTGCTCTCGGGATCGGTGGGTATCCACCCTGTAGAACCGTTCGGTCAGGCGCGGCAGATGCACGGGGTCTATCCCGCTGCCATTGTCAATTACCTCGACCCTGACAGCAGCGGCGCGGACCGCTGGATCACGATCACGGGTCCGCAACCGCAGCGTGACGTGATCACCGCCATATTTGATCGCGTTCTCAACCAGATTGGTGAAGACCTGCTGCAACTGGTCTGGATCGCCGGTAACGGCGGTTGGCGTCTCCGGTATGTCGAGCGTCAGCTGCACCTCGGCGGCCTCTGCAACCGGCTCCAGCGATTTCAGGGTCGAGGCCAGATGAGCGCCGAGATCCAGTTGTTCGCGCGGGCGCACCCGCTCCTCGCTTTCGACCCGGTTCAGCGACAGAAGATCACCAACCAGCCGGTTCATCCGATTGGCTTCATCCTGCATGATCTGCAAAAACCGATCCCGTGCCGCAGCATCATCGCGTGCAGGACCGCGCAGCGTTTCGATAAACCCCATAAGCGCAGTGAGCGGCGTACGCAGTTCATGGCTGACATTGGCGACAAAATCACGCCGCATCTGGCTCGCCTGCTCGCGCTCGGTGATATCCGTGAGGCTGATCAGCGCCGCGCCGCCATTCACGGCGCCGATGCCCGGCACATAGCGCAGGGCCACCTCAAACGTGGTGTCCTGTGCGCCATCATTGGACAGGTGACGCGCGGTTTTGGCGCTGCGGTCGTAAAGGCAGCTTTCGATCGCCGTGGCCACATTGGGCTGGCGCAGGATGGTGGCGAAATGGCGCCCGACCAGATTGGCGCCCAGCAGCGTGGTCGCCGCCGCATTTGCGGCGATGAACCTTTCGCTTTGATCGACCAGCACAGCTGGCAATGGGATGGCCTCCATGAAACCGTTAATCAGATCGTCAGTCATGTGCCCCTCGCGTTTTAGCTGTGCCGGCCGTGTTACAAATCAATTGTAACTATGACATGGCAGCCGCGACCGCTTCGGTGAAGACAGCGCAGAGCGTTGCCGGATCCTCAAGCCCGACCGAGACGCGGAAGAACCCTTCGCTCAGCCCCAGTTTTGCGCGATCCTCCGCGCTGAGGGCGCGGTGCGAGGAAGAGGCCGGATGCGACAGCGTTGTGCCCACATCGCCAAGGGTCGGGGCAAAGTTCAGCCCATCTGCCGCCCGGGTAAAGGCATTGGCGGCAGCGCGCCCGCCCTCAAGCTCGAAGCTGACCATATTGCAGCCCCTGCCCTCCAACAGCGCCATTGCGCGCTCGTGATCGGGATGATCCTTGCGGGTCGGGTAGATCACCCGCTTCACCCCCGGCAGCCCCGCCAGATGGTCCGCCAGCGTCACCGCCGTGGCCTGCGCGCGTTCAAACCGCAGCTCGAACGAGAGCATACCGCGTTCGGCGAGCCAGCAGTCGAACGGGCTGGGCGTCATGCCGGTGGTCACCACATAGACGCTGAGACGGGTGTTGATCTCAGGATCCTTGGCCACGACATAACCGAGCATCACATCGGAATGGCCGGCCAGCAGCTTGGTGATTGAATGGATGACGATATCGGCGCCGTGGTCAAAGGGACGAAAGCCCCGCGGCGTGGTAAAGGTATTGTCCACCACCAAGAGAATATCGCGATCCTTGCAGAGCCGGGCCAGCCCGTCGATATCGGCGACGGCAAGCGTCGGGTTTGATACCGCCTCGACCAGGATCATCTTGGTTTCGGGGCGGATCGCGGCCTCCACTGCGGCCACATCACCGGGATTGGCCAAAGTGGTTTCAATGCCCAGACGCGGCAGATCCTCGGCCATCAGGCGCATCGACCGCCCATAGAGCTGATTGCCGCCAATCACGTGATCGCCGGTTTTCAGCAGGCCCAGCAGAACGGCCGAAACCGCCGCCATGCCGGAGCCGGTCACGACACCGCCGGGCATACCTTCCATCGCATCCAGCCGTTTGGCGACCACATCGGCATTGGGATGGCCTTCGCGGGAGTAGGTATAGCCGTGCACCCGCCCTTCGTACTGGTCATCAAGCGCATCTGGCGTTTCGCTGGCATAGACCACCGACGGGCTGAGCGGTGTCACAACCGGATGGCTCGCGCTGAAGGGCAAGGGATCTGGCCGCATCAGCGACCCTTTGGAATTTCTCACGTGTCAGACCTCTGTCAGTTCGTTGCGAAAACGACGCATGTTTTCCTGGTAGTGCTCAGCGCTCTGGCGCAGCGACTGCACCAGAGCCTCGTCAACATCCCGGACAATCTTGCCGGGTGCGCCCATGACCAGAGAGTTATCTGGGATTTCTTTATTCTCTGTGATCAGGGCGCCCGCACCGATCAGGCAGTTCTTGCCGATCCTGGCACCGTTCAGAATGGTCGCACCCATTCCGATCAGGGAGTTGTCGCCGATGGTGCAGCCATGCAGCATTACCTTGTGGCCGATGGTACAGTTTTCACCAATGGTCAGCGGGTAGCCTGCGTCAATGTGCATGACGCAGTTTTCCTGCACGTTGGAGCCGCGACCGATACGGATCTCTTCGTGATCGGCCCGGATGGTGGTGCCAAACCAGACCGAGGCCCCCTCCTCCAGCACCACAAGGCCAATCAGGTTGGCGTCGGGCGCGACCCAGGTGTCGGCGTGGATGTTCGGGGTCTTGTCGCCCAGGGCATAGATGGTCATGACAGCTCCTCAAATTCGCTTTGCAGGCCGCGCACATGGTCCATCAGATGGGGCTGCTGGATCCGGCGCAGGCGGGTGGCGGTGATAATTGTCTTCAGCTGTGTTTCGGTTGCGTCGAGGTCATCGTTAATCAGCACGTGGTCATAGCTGCCCCAGTGGCTGATCTCGTCCCAGCTTTTCTCCATCCGGCGGGTGATCGTAGCGGCATCGTCCTGCGCCCGGCTTTCCAGACGACGGCGCAACTCCAAGATCGAGGGGGGCAGCAGGAAGATCGACAGCGTGTGCTGGCCCAGATCCGAGTTGCGGATCTGCTGGGCGCCCTGCCAGTCGATATCAAAAAGCACGTCGCGCCCGCTATCAATCGCCGCCTTTACCGGCCCCTTGGGCGAGCCGTAGAAATTGCCGAACACATGAGCGTGTTCCAGCATGTCGCCTTCGCTCACCGCAGTTTTGAAGGCATCGGTGGTGATAAAATGATAGTCCTGCCCATCCACCTCGCCCGGGCGCGGGTTGCGCGTGGTGGCGGAGACGGAGAATTCGATGCTGGGATCCCAGGACCGCAGTCGTTTTGCCAATGTGGATTTCCCGGCCCCCGAGGGCGAAGAAAGGATGATCAACAGGCCGCGCCGATCTGCCATGGCGTGCTCTCCTTATGTCTTATGACGTTGTTGTTATTCTGTGTCGTTATTCGATGTTCTGGACCTGCTCGCGCATCTGGTCGATCACCGCCTTCAGCTCAAGCCCGACCGCCGTCAGATCGCTGTTCTGTGCTTTTGCGCAGAGTGTGTTGGCCTCGCGGTTGAATTCCTGCATCAGGAAATCCAGTTTGCGCCCGACCGCCCCGCCCTTGGCCAGAAGGTCACGCGCTGCCGCAACATGGGCGGTGAGCCGGTCCAATTCTTCGGTGACGTCGGATTTCACCGCCAGAAGCGCCAGTTCCTGTGCCAGACGGGTTTCATCGACGCCGTCGCTGTTGTCCAGAACCCGCGCAAGATTGGTCCGCAGGTTTGCGGCAACCTCATCCTTGCGCGCCTCGGCGCGGCGTGCGGCCTCATCGCGCAGCGTGCTGATCTGGTCCAGTTGGTCCATCAGCACGGTCTTCAGCGCGGCGCCCTCGCTGGCGCGCATGTTAACAAAGTCGGACAGGATTGCGGCGAAATCTGCGCTCAGTGCCGCCACGATCGGGGCGGGATCATCGGCACTGCTGGCCTGCTCCAACACGCCGCGCTGCGCCAGAAGATCGGCCGCCGTGGTCTGTGCCAGCACAATGCCGACAGCATCAGCCTGACGCTCCACCTCGGCAATTGCCTGCAACAGCGATGCCAGCGCCGGCTGGTTGATCTCAAGCGCGCTTGCGGCGGCTTCGCTGCGGCTGATGCGCAGGGTCATGGAGACGTTGCCGCGCGACAGCGCCTTGCTCAATTGGCCACGCAGGTTGGTCTCAAGCCCCTCCAGCCAGTCCGGAATGCGCAGCCGCAGATCCAGCCCCTTGGCGTTGACCGAGCGCAATTCGCACGACCAGCTATGGGCGCCGATGCTGCCCTGTCCCGCTGCAAAGCTCGTCATTGAATGGATGGTCATGTCCTGCTGCCCTCCGAGGCGCCCAAGGCGCAGTTTTGCGTGGTCAAAGGTTTACAAACGGGCAGCCGACAAGTCCATAAGCGCGCGGTCCTATCCTAAAGTGTTAACCATTGATTAAAGAAGTAGTCCAAAATTGAATAAGATTGTGGCATGTTAACTTCAGGATAACCAATTCGGCATTAATCGTTAGGCAACCAACTTTAGCTTGGCGCATGACCCAGCCGGATCCAGCGAGGATGACAGCGATGTTTTTTGGCGGCCGCAAAGATAACGATCAGACCGATGGTCAAACTAAGGTTGTGGCAATGGACCGGTTCCGTGCTGCGGGATCGCTGTCGCCCATGCGTCAGGCGGAGGCCTATTGGACCGCCCTGCGCCGGGGTGATGACATTCCCAGCCGGTCGCAGATTGACCCGCGCGGGCTGGAGAACATCCTGCCCCAGACCTTTATTCTGGAACGGATCGCGCCCGGTATCGCCCGGTTCCGTCTTGCCGGACAGCGGGTGAATGAAATGGCTGGCATGGAAGTGCGCGGCATGCCGATCACCGCTTTCTTCACACCGGAGGCGCGCAAACAGATGAGCGCGGCAATGGAAACCATGTTCGACACGCCCGCCATCATCGAACTGACGCTTCAGACCGAAAACAACCGTCTGCGCGGTGCACGTGAGGCGCGGATGCTGCTGCTGCCGCTGCGCAGCGATCTGGGCGACATCAGCCGTGCGCTGGGTGTTTTCATCTCCGAAGGCAACCCGACCGGCACGTCACAGCGGTTCTCCATCACCGAAACAAAGATCCGTCAGGTCAGCCATAAGGGCGACACCCCCTTTAAGGCCAAGCCACGCGCCGCTGATCCGGTCGCACCCCAGCGTAAACCGCAGGACGTCAACACACCCAATCCGGGGTTTGCCGAGACCCAGGCGCGGTTTGAGCCAGAGCCGAGCGTGATGACGGAAGCGCGTTCGCTGATTGAGCGCAGCCGCCAGATGTCGAGCGCGAAGGACGTGGCGCCAAAGGCCGAAAAACAGCCCGCCAAGAAGCGCGGCAGCCACCTGCGACTGGTGGTCAGCAAAGACTGAGGCCTGAGACGGCACAGCATATTCCCGAGATACTTTCGCGCTACTGGACATAGCTAGAAAGCAGACGCCCCGCGACAGAAGGTCCGGGGCGTTTCCCTTTTGTCAGATGCGCAAACGACCCTGTCGCCATGTTCAAGGTACTGCGCCCACGGGGCTGGTGGCGCCTTGCGGATCGCTGCCGAAACTCTGGCTAAGGTGCATCAGAAACTTCTCCCAACCCTTTGAATAAAAAGACCCTCACCCGGATGGGGTGAGGGTCCATTGCTAGGTGCCATCCTGATGATCAGGGTGGATCTGTGGGTGATCAGCCGGCTTGACGCTCCGCGGTGCGGGCGCGCAGCTGCGAGACTTCTTCCGCAACGAGGAAGGCCAGCTCCAGCGACTGGCTGGCGTTCAGGCGCGGGTCGCAGGCCGTGTGATAACGGTCGCTGAGATCCTCATCGGTGACGGCGCGCACGCCGCCGGTGCATTCGGTGACGTCCTGACCGGTCATCTCGAAATGCACGCCGCCCGGGATGGTGCCCTCTGCGGTGTGGATCGCAAAGAAGTCGCGAACCTCGCGCAGGACGCTCTCAAACGGGCGGGTCTTGTAGCCGGTGGAGGATTTGATGGTGTTGCCGTGCATCGGGTCGCAGACCCAGGTCACCTTGGCGCCCTCTTCCTGAACCGCCTTGATCAGGCGTGGCAGGTGTTCGCCGGCTTTGCCTGCGCCAAAGCGTGCGATCAGGGTCAGACGACCTTCCTCATTCTCCGGGTTCAGCTTGGCCATCAGAACCTTCAGATCCTCGGCCGTTGTGGTCGGACCACATTTCAGACCAATCGGGTTCAGCACGCCGCTGCAGAATTCCACGTGTGCGCCATCCGGTTGACGGGTCCGGTCGCCGATCCACAGCATGTGGCCGGAGCCGGCCAGCCATTTGCCGGAGGTCGAATCCAGACGGGTCAGCGCCTCTTCATACTCCAGCAGCAAACCTTCGTGACTGGTGTAGAAGTCAACCGACTGCAAGGTGTGCGCGGTATCATTGTTGATGCCGGCCGCCTTCATGAAGTCGAGCGTATCGGTGATGCGATTCGCCATTTCACGATAGCTTTCGGCCTTCTCGCCCTCGGTAAAGCCCAGCGTCCAGGCATGGACCTGGTTCACATCGGCATAACCGCCGGTCGAGAACGCCCGGATCAGGTTCAGCGTCGCGGCGGCCTGAGTATAGGCCTGCAGCATCCGCTGCGGGTCCGGCACGCGGGAGGCCTCGGTGAAGGCCAGATCGTTGATGATGTCACCGCGGTAGCTGGGCAGCTCGACGCCATTCACGGTCTCTGTCGGTGCGCTGCGAGGTTTGGCGAACTGGCCCGCCATGCGGCCGACCTTGATCACCGGCACCTTGGCACCGTAGGTTAGCACCATCGCCATCTGCAACATCACCTTGAAGGTATCGCGGATCGCATCGGCGCTGAACTGGTCGAAGCTTTCGGCGCAGTCGCCGCCCTGAAGCAGGAATGCCTCGCCCCGGCCGGCCGCGCCGAGGTGTTGTTTCAGCCGCCGCGCCTCACCGGCAAATACCAGCGGCGGATATTTTGACAGCTGAGCCTCAACAGCCGACAGCGCGTCGGCGTTGGTATATTCTGGCATTTGCACCCGCGGTTTTTGGCGCCAGGTCGATTTTTGCCACTCACTCATAGCTGTGTCTCCGCATAAGAGGTCTCAAAGTTAACGAACGCCATCTATACGAAATCACACTCCGGCTGACCAGTTTAGATTTGCAAAGTCTTGACGACACCGCGAAGCTATGAACACGGTGCCCGAATTTCGCAAAATCCGCCCTTGCGAAGAACAGAAATATTGAATGAGGACGCTGGCCATGCAGACGCAGAGCAAGCCAACACCAAGCCCGACCAAAGGCCCCCAATCCCGGCGTTATGCCTTTGTTTTGCTTGACCGTTTTACGATGCTGTCTTTTGCCTCGGCGCTGGAATGTCTGCGAATTGCCAACCGGATGATTGGCCGCGAGGTCTACACCTGGATGCTCTTGGCCGAAGGCGGCGGCACGGTCAGCTGTTCGGCCGGAACATCCTTTCAGGTGGATGACGACCTGATCGAACTCCAGCGCGATGACACAATTCTGTTGTGCTCCGGTATTTCGGTGCAGGAAGCCACCACAAAAAAACTGCTGTCGTGGCTGCGTCGCGAAGCGCGCAAGGGGTTGAAGGTTGGCGGGCTGTGCACGGCGTCATATGCGCTGGCGCGCGCGGGCCTGCTGGATGGCAGACGTGCCACGATTCACTGGGAGAATGCCGACAGTTTCAATGAGGAGTTTGACGAGGTCGAGCTGACCAAATCGGTCTTTGTCATCGACGGCAACCGGATGTCGACAGCCGGCGGTACCTCCTCCATCGACCTGATGCTGAAGCTGATTGCCAATGATCACGGCGAGGATATCGCCAATTCGGTGGCCGATCAGCTCATCTATTCATCGATTCGGACCGATCAGGACACGCAGCGCCTGTCGATCCCGACCCGGATCGGGGTGCGCCACCCCAAATTGTCTATGGTGATCCAGATGATGGAAGCCAACATCGAGGAGCCGATCAGCCCCTCCATTCTGGCGCAGAATGTCGGCATGTCGACCCGCCAGCTGGAGCGGCTGTTCCGTCGCTATCTCAACCGATCTCCCAAGCGCTATTATATGGAACTGCGGTTGCAGAAGGCGCGCAACCTGTTGATGCAGACCGATATGAGTGTGATCAATGTGGCGCTTGCCTGCGGGTTTGCATCACCTTCGCATTTCTCCAAATGCTACCGGGCGCATTACGACACGACGCCTTATCGCGAACGCGGCAGCAAATCGGCCCCGCCGACGTTGTGACCCGCGCCCCTGTCGGATCAGGCCTATGCCGGATCGGCCCGGGGTCCGGTTCGCGCCGGTTCAGCGCGACAGGCGGTAGAGCGCACCATTGGTCTCGGACAGGAACCAGATGCTACCGTCCGGGGCCTCGCGCAGGTCCCGGATCCGTCCTGTCTCATCGCCCCTGATCTGCTCAACCTCCGCCAGTGGTTGCCCGGAGAGCCGCGCGATATAGCCGAACTTGAGCGAGCCGACAAAGATATCCCCGCGCCAGTCCGGCCACATGCTGCCGGAATACACCAGCAGGTTTGAGGGCGCCATCGAGGGGTCCCAATAGTGGGCCGGCTGCTTCAGGCCCGGCTTTGTGGTCCCTTCGCCGATTTTCAGCCCTGAATAATGCCGGCCGTAGGCGATGACCGGCCAGCCGTAATTTGCGCCTTTCTCGATCAGATTGACCTCATCCCCGCCACGGGCGCCATGTTCAACAGACCAGAGCTGGCCATCGGCGGCAAAGGTCAGTCCCTGGGGGTTGCGATGCCCGTAGGACCAGATTTCCGGCTGCGCCCCTTTCTGTTTGGTAAAGGGGTTGTCGCGCGGGACGGATCCGTCGGGATTCAAACGCAGAATGCTGCCCTGATGTGAGGTGAGGGATTGGGCAGATGGCCGGTCGCCGCGATCACCCAGGGTGACATAGAGAGTTCCGTCAGGCCCTTCTGCCAGCCGCGATCCGAAGTGGCGCCCACTGTCGGCGGGTGGCGCGGCGACGAAGATGTCCCGCAGCCCCTCAAGCTGGGTGTTGCGCCGGGCGAGCTGCCCGGTGGCCACCGCTGTGGCAGAGCCTCTTCCAAGCCGTTTCGAATAAGAGAGATATATCCGCCGGGTTCTGTCAAAATTGCGCGGAATCAACACGTCCAGCAGCCCGCCCTGCCCCTGATCGAGCACTTTCGGAGTGCCTTTGACGCGGGTCAGACGGCCCGCCGCCAGGTGCAACAGGTCACCGTCTTTTTCAGTGATCAGCACCGAGCCATCAGGCAGGAAATCAAAAGCCCATGGGATATCCAGCCCGTGGGCCATCCGCTCTATCTTCAACACTCCGTGATCGCTGCTCAGCGTCTGTGCCGAGACCGCGGTGCCAACGGTGGCCAGCAGGGTTAATGCGATAAAGCGCTGTGCCAGGGATGCCAGCATCGGCCGGATCTGTCGCGTCTGGCTGGTCGATCTTTCCGGCTGACAAGCCGACGATTGCCGTCGCCGGGGTCGCATCGCCTGACACGATGGGTTGACTTGGAGCACTCTAATAACAGACCTCCCCATATGCATGACGCCTCCTGCGCAATTCCGTGATCAGACCCTGGGGGGAGCGGTCCAATGGCTCATATTCATGCTATTCGACCGAATTTAGCGCGAATTTTCTATTTGGCCAGCTTTTGCGCCGCCCGGCATGAAATGCGACGCGGATCTGGCGACTTGCGACGAGCGCTGCGGTGCGCTGATCCCCGATGCCCAAGGGGCGAGCGGCCGTTGGGTCATCTACCCCATTGGGAACATTCCATTCTCCGTAACCGGGGCGAAAAAACCTGCGACATGTTGGCGCTAGAGGACTTCCCTTTTTTACCACGCTTGCCTAGGGTCCGATTTGAACAAATATGTTCCAACAAATGGGAGTTCACAAAAATGAAAAAAATGATGATGGCGACAGCCGCCGCTGCCCTGACTGCTGGCACTGCGTTTGCGGGTGGCCACGCCAAGGAAGTGAAGCTGGGTGTGCTTCTCGGCTTTACTGGGCCGATCGAATCCCTCGCCCCGGCCATGGGTTCCGGCGCTGAGCTGGCGATGGAGGAAGTGACCAAATCCGGCAAGCTGCTTGATGCGGCGACTGTCATTCCGGTGCGCGCAGACACCGGCTGTATCGACAATGGTCTGGCGACTGCAAACGGCGAGAAGCTGGTTGCTGACGGTGTCAACGGCATCATCGGCGGTGACTGCTCCGGCGTGACCGGCGCGATCCTGCAGAACGTCGCGATCCCGAACGGCATGGTGATGATCTCGCCATCGGCCACCTCGCCCGGCCTGTCGACCATGGAAGACAACGACCTGTTCTTCCGCACCTCGCCCTCCGATGCCCGCGAAGGCCAGGTGATGGCCGAAGTGCTGAAAGAGCGCGGCGTCAACTCCATCGCCCTGACCTATACCAACAACGACTACGGCAAAGGTCTGGCCGACGCGATCAAAACCTCCTTTGAGGAAGTCGGCGGTGAAGTCACCATCGTGACCGCGCATGAAGACGGCAAGGGCGACTATTCCGCAGAAGTCGCCGCACTGGCGTCCGCTGGCGGCGATATTCTGGTTGTTGCCGGCTACCTGGATCAGGGCGGCCTGGGCATCATTCAGGCCTCGCTCGACTCCGGTGCCTATGACACCTTCGGTCTGCCCGGTGGCATGATCGGTGACACCCTGCCCAAGAACATCGGCCCGGATCTTGATGGCTCCTTTGGCCAGATTGCCGGTTCCGACAGCGAAGGTGCGGCGATCTATGCTGAGCTGGCCAAAGCCGCAGGTTTCGACGGCACCTCCGCCTATTCCCCGGAGAGCTATGACGCTGCCGCGCTGTTCATGCTGGCAATGCAGGCCGCAAACTCCAAGGATCCGGCCGACTATGGCTCCAAGATCCTTGAAGTAGCCAATGCGCCCGGTGAGAAGATCAACCCCGGCGAGCTGGGCAAGGCCCTGGAAATCCTCGCGAATGGCGGCGACATCGACTATGAGGGTGCGACTGGCGTAGAACTGATCGGCCCCGGTGAGAGCGCAGGCTCCTACCGCGAGATCGAAGTCAAGGACGGCGCCAACGCCACAGTGAAATTCCGCTGATCCCGTAAAATCGGATCGAACCAAGATGATCAGCCCGGGTTTTGCCCGGGCTGTTCCAAATTCAAAAGCCGTCAAAAAGACGGTGGGGGATGAAATGACATGATCGTCGTCGAGGACTTGCACAAGCACTTCGGCGGGTTCCATGCGGTTGATGGCGCGTCGCTGGAAATCGCTAAGGGCTCCATAACCGGTTTGATCGGGCCAAACGGCGCCGGAAAAACCACTCTTTTCAACGTGATTGCAGGCGTGCTTGAACCGACCTCTGGCCGGGTCACCATGGACGGTGAGGACATCACCGGCCTGCCGCCGCATGAGCTGTTCCACAAGGGGCTGCTGCGGACGTTCCAGATCGCGCATGAATTTGCGTCGATGACCTGCCGCGAGAACCTGATGATGGTGCCAAGTGCGCAGTCGGGTGAGACGCTGTGGAACACCTGGTTCGGCCGCAAGCGCATTGCGGATGAGGAACGCGCGCTGCGGGCCAAGGCAGATGAGGTTCTGGAATTCCTGACCATCAGCCATATCGCCGATCTGAAGGCCGGTCAGGTCTCGGGCGGGCAGAAGAAACTGCTTGAGCTGGGCCGCACCATGATGGTGGACGCCAAGATCGTCTTCCTCGATGAGGTGGGCGCAGGTGTGAACCGGACCCTGCTCTATACCATTGCCGATGCCATCAAGCGCCTCAACGAGGAGCGCGGCTATACCTTCGTCGTGATCGAGCACGACATGGAGTTCATCGGGCGCCTCTGCGACCCGGTTATCTGCATGGCCGAGGGCAAGAAACTGGCTGAAGGCACGCTGGATCAGATCAAGGCCAACGAGCAGGTGATCGAAGCCTATCTCGGCACCGGCCTGAAAAACAAAGATAAACTGGAGGCTGGAGCATGAGCGACAATCCCTACCAGAACGATCACGGCAATCGTGATGCCTCGATCACCAATCCGCATGGTGTTGGAACGATGCAGCCTGCCCACAGCAAAAGCGGCCCCACACGCAAGGTGGACGGTGGTCCCTTTCTGATCGGTGACACGATGACCGGCGGCTACGGCAAAGGGCCGGATATCCTGCACGACTGCACCATTGCCGTCGATAAGGGCGAGATCGCCGTTATCGTTGGCCCCAATGGTGCCGGGAAATCCACCGCGATGAAAGCTGTGTTCGGGATGCTCGATGTCCGCGCAGGTGCCGTGCGTCTGGACGGCGAGGATATCACCCTGCTGACCCCCCAGGACCGGGTGATCAAGGGCATGGGGTTTGTGCCCCAGACCAGCAATATCTTCACCTCGATGACGGTGGAGGAAAACCTGGAAATGGGCGCTTTCATCCGCACCGATGATTTTTCCGACACCATGGAGCAGGTCTATGAGCTGTTTCCGATCCTGCGTGAAAAACGCAACCAGCCGGCGGGCGAACTCTCCGGGGGTCAGCGCCAGCAGGTGGCCGTCGGCCGCGCGCTGATGACCAAGCCGAAGGTTCTGATGCTGGACGAGCCGACAGCAGGTGTGTCGCCCATCGTCATGGACGAGCTGTTCGACCGTATCATTGAGGTCGCCCGTACCGGTCTGCCGATCCTGATGGTCGAACAAAACGCCAAACAAGCGCTTGAGATCGCGGACAAAGGTTACGTTCTGGTACAGGGCCGCAATGCCTACACCGGCACCGGCCAAGAGCTGCTCGCCGATCCCGAAGTGCGCAAATCTTTCTTGGGGGGGTGACCGAGTATGCCTCTACTAAGAAAATCGGCTGTAATAAACCACAGTCGAGCTCTCGTTATCTGTACGGCACTTAGCCCTGCTGCTGCTCTTGCTGACCAAGCTGGGACTAACCTCAGCTGCTACTTGGAACCTAAGTGCACTTCTGTTCTGGAATGCACCACCAACGATGCTGCGGACTGCAAGACGGTTCAAAGGTGTCCGGCCGATCCCATCGAAATGAAGATCACCCTTGCGGTGCTTTCAGAAGATAGGGGTGCCGGTGGCGGTCTGGCTCGTTTCGCTTGGAAACAAGGAGACTCGGAAGAGTTTGTTTCACTTGCCCCGTTTCTGGAGCTTGGTTCGTCCATAAGGTTCGCAAAGGTCCCTCCAGCCGACACATCCGTAGACAGCTGGATGATACTCATGAGCGGCGACAATGTCTCACTCGATGAAAAAAGTGCCAGAAGGTATCCCTCCCAAGTGACATATACCGGCACCTGCCAAGAGGATAAATAATGGACTTCCTCAACGCCCTTGTGGCGCTTACAAATTTTGTCGGGGTTCCGGCAATCGCTTACGGCAGTCAACTGGCGCTTGGTGCGCTGGGTGTGACGCTGATTTATTCGGTGCTGCGGTTTTCGAATTTTGCCCATGGCGACACTATGGCCTTTGGCACAATGGTGACCATCATCGTGACCTGGTGGTTGCAGTCGATGGGCATCAGCTTTGGCCCGCTGCCGACTGCGCTGCTGGCGCTGCCGCTTGGCATCGCGAGCTGTATGCTTCTGATGCTGGTCACCGACCGCACCGTTTATCGGTTCTACCGGACACAGAAAGCCAAGCCGGTGATTTTTGTCATGGTGTCGCTGGGCGTCATGTTCATGATGAATGGCCTTGTGCGATTTGTCATCGGGCCGGGCGATCAGCGGTTTGCTGACGGCGAACGCTTTCTGATTTCCGCGCGGGATTTCAAGGCGATGACCGGCCTGAGTGAGGGGCTGGCGATCAAGACCACGCAAGGCATCACCGTGATCACCGCAGTGGTGGTTGTCGCGCTGCTGTTTTGGTTCCTGAACAAGACCCGCACCGGTAAATCCATGCGCGCCTATTCCGACAACGAAGATCTGGCGCTGCTCTCGGGCATCAACCCGGAGCGGGTGGTGATGTATACTTGGCTGATCGTTGCGACCCTCGCGACCATTGCCGGCGTGCTTTATGGTTTGGACAAGTCTTTCAAACCCTTCACCTATTTCCAGCTGCTGCTGCCGATCTTTGCCGCCGCTATCGTTGGTGGTCTGGGCAGCCCGGTCGGGGCCATCGCTGGTGGGTTCATCATCGCGTTCTCCGAGGTGACCATCACCTATGCCTGGAAGAAAGTGCTGACCTATGTTGTGCCGGAGTCGTTCGAGCCTGATGGCCTCGTCCAGCTTCTGAGCACGGATTACAAATTCGCCGTGTCCTTTGCGATCCTTGTGGTCGTGCTTCTGTTCAAGCCCACGGGCCTTTTCAAAGGAAAAGTGGTATGAGCGAGACAGTCAAAACCTCCCTGCTGTTTCTGTTTGTTGGTATTCTGATCCTGCTTGAGGGCAGCGCGAACTTTCTGTTTTTCTCCGGATCCTGGAACTCGGCTCTGGTGATCCTCAACATGGGGTTGGTCTCTGCGATCATGGCGATTGGCGTCAATCTTCAGTGGGGCTTTGCCGGTTTGTTCAATGTCGGCATCATGGGCTTCGTGGCGCTTGGTGGTCTGGCCGTTGTGCTGGTTTCTACCGCTCCGACACCGGGCGCGTGGAGCCAGGGCGGTGTCGGGATCATCATGGCACTGGCCATGGGGGCGATGACGCTGGTCGCGGCCGTTGCAACCATGCGGATGGTGCCTGCCGGTAAGCTGCGCGTTGCGGTGCTGCTGGCGGTGCTGATCCTCGGCTTTGTGGTGTATCGCGCAATCTTCGATCCGGCGGTTGCCGGGGTCGAGGCGATCAACCCGGCGCTGGAGGGCAACCTAGGCGGGCTGGGTCTGCCGGTGCTTCTGGCCTGGCCTGCGGGCGGTCTGCTGGCGGCCGGCGTTGCCTGGCTGATCGGCAAGACGGCCCTCGGTCTGCGGTCTGATTATCTGGCGATTGCGACGCTTGGCATTGCCGAGATCATCATCTCGGTGCTGAAGAACGAGGACTGGCTGTCGCGCGGCGTGAAAAATGTCGTCGGCCTGCCCCGGCCCCTGCCCTATGAGGTCGATCTGCAGAATGATGCGGAGTTTGTCGCCAAGGCGGCGGACTATGGTCTGGATCCGGTTCTGGCCTCCACGCTCTATGTCAAGCTGGGCTACTCGCTGCTGTTCACCGTTGTGCTGCTGGTGCTGCTGTGGATGGCGCAGATGGCATTGAAGAGCCCCTGGGGCCGGATGATGCGCGCCATTCGCGACAATGAGGTGGCAGCCGAGGCGATGGGCAAGGATGTGACCCGCCGCCATCTGCAAATCTTCATCCTTGGCTCTGCGATCTGTGGCATTGCCGGGGCTATGATGACCACGCTCGACAGCCAGCTGACGCCGGGCACGTATAATCCCTTGCGCTTCACCTTCCTGATCTGGGTGATGGTAATTGTCGGTGGCTCCGGCAATAACTTTGGCGCGGTGCTGGGAGGTCTGCTGATCTGGTTCCTGTGGATCAAGGTTGAGCCGATGGGCATCCTGTTGATCGAGACCCTGACCGCAGGCATGGCCGACACCAATGCGCTGAAGGTTCATCTGCTGGAAAGCGCGTCGCATATGCGCCTGCTGACCATGGGGCTGATCCTGCTGCTGGTGCTGCGCTTCAGCCCCCGTGGCCTGATCCCCGAGCGCTGAGGTCGCAGATCCGCGACCGGTCTGACAATCGGACCTATGGGAACGCGAAACGCCGCCCGTGGATATGCTCCCCGGGCGGCGTTTTGTTTTGCTCTGGCAGGTCGGGCCGGCTCACCGCCCCTTGAACAGACCGCCGAGGATGCCCCGCACAAGCCTTCGACCTGTGGTTCCTTTCAATTCCTTGATGACCGCCTCGGACATGGCTGAGGCAAAACTGTCGCGTGGTTTTACCCGCCGCGCGGAGGACCGGCTGACCCGGCTGCCAGAATAGCGCCGCCCGGCGTTATATTCGCGTGCCATCGGTTCGGGTGCCGCCTCGGCGTAATCTTCTGCGGCCTCAGCCTCGGCGGCGGCTTTTGCGGCGCGTTCCGCCAGGATTTCATAGGCGGACCGCCGGTCCGTGGTCTGGTCATATTTCCCGGCCATGTCCGAGCTCTGCAAGATTGCCCTGCGGTCCTCAGCGGTGATCGGGCCGAGTTGAGAACTGGGCGGGCGGATCAGCGTGCGCTCAACAACGCCGGGGACACCTTTTTTCTGCAACATCGAGGTGACCGCCTCACCGACGCCGACCTCGCGGATCGCCTCCTCGGTTGAGAACCGTGGATTCTCACGGTAGGTTTCGGCCGCCATGCGAAGGTTTTTCCGGTCGCGCGCGGTAAATGCCCGCAGCGCGTGCTGGATGCGATTGCCAAGCTGGCCGAGAATGTCCTCCGGCACATCTGCGGGGTTCTGCGTGATGAAATAGATCCCCACCCCCTTGGAGCGGATCAGGCGCGCCACCTGTTCCACCTTGTCGATGAGCGCCTTGGGGGCATCATCAAACAGCAGATGCGCCTCGTCGAAGAAAAACACCAGCCGGGGCTTTTCAGGATCGCCAACCTCTGGCAGCTCCTCGAACAGCTCGCTCAGCAGCCAGAGCAGGAATGTTGCATATAGTCCCGGCGCCGCCATCAGTTTGTCAGCGGCGAGGATATTGACCATGCCACGCCCGTCAGCGGTGCCGCGCATCAGGTCGCTCAGCGCCAGGGCCGGCTCGCCAAAGAGCTGCGCCCCGCCCTGGTTCTCCAGCACCAGCAGCCGCCGCTGGATTGCCCCGATTGAGGCTGTGGAGACATTGCCGTAGCGCAGCGATAGCTGCGCGCGGTTTTCACCCACCCAGACCAGCAGCGCCTGTAGATCCTTCAGGTCCAGCAGCGCCAGACCTTCCTCATCCGCGAGACGGAACGCGATGTTCAGGATGCCCTCCTGTGCCTCGCTCAGTTCCAACAGCCGCGCCAGCAGCAATGGCCCCATCTCGGCCACGGTCGTCCTGACCGGATGCCCCTGCTCACCGTAGAGATCCCAGAAGGTGACCGGGCAGGCATGGTAGCGGTAGTCATCAAAGCCGATCTTGGTCGCCCGGCTGGTAAAGGCATCATGTAGCTTATGGTCGGCGCTGCCGGATTTCGCCAGGCCGGACAGATCGCCCTTCACATCCGACAGGATTACCGGCACGCCGGCATTGGAGAAACTCTCGGCGAGGATCTGTAGCGTGACCGTCTTGCCCGTGCCGGTTGCTCCGGCGATCAACCCGTGACGATTGGCATATTTCAGCGCCAGCGCCTGTGGATCGGCATAGGCTTCGCCACCGCCGCCGATAAAGAGTTTGTCCTGCATGATCTGCCCCTGACTGTTGTGATCCCGCGAAAAATGCGATCGGTCTCAAATGAAAATACAAAATTAACCTTTGAATGCGAGAGTGATAATTGCCCGTCGACCATCATGCGGTTGTGTCGGCGGACATTTCCTCCCTGTCAGACTGGGCCGTGCTTCGGGCACGGCCTTTTTTTTGCGCTCGCGGCCGGCCCGTGGCGATCAGCTGCGCCTTGCGGGCAGGTGTTTTGTGCATATTGCGCGCGCTATGGGCGTAGGCGTCAATTATTCCACCAACTGCGACATTTTTTTCTCTTTCCATGTTGACCGATGGCCGACCCTTTCGTAACGTCCTCCCAATAACTAAGTCGGCCAGTCCGACGGGGAGAAAAAATACGAAGAAGGGGGCAGTTATGCTCCCTTTTTTGTTTTGTTCCAAGTGCTTCCAGTCGTGACGCGCGATCCGGTCAATTCCCCGCCAGTGAAGCGGGCAAACATGGTTATTGGCCTGACACCGGGGTTCGGCCATGCTACATCGAATCCGACACCACAGGATAGATGAGGCAATCATGATCAAGTCCCTGACCCCGATGACCCTGGCCGCGCTGATGGCGCTGCCGCTGCCGCTGATGGCGCAGGAGACCGCCGGGGCGGCCGAGACCGAAGAGAGCCAGCCCGCCGCAGATGCCACAGCCACGGAGGCACCAAAAGCCGACGAGGTTCTGGATCTTGGCCAGCCCGTACAGGATGGCCCCAAGCTGGGGCAGCGCTATTCCAAAGAAACCCATGGCGATTGGGATCTGGCCTGCGTCAAGACCGACGAAGAAACCGATCCCTGTTCGCTGTTGCAGATCATGTCCGACGACAGCGGCAATCCGATGGCGGAGTTTTCGCTGTTCCGGATTGATCAGGAAGGCAGCCAGGCTGTCGCCGGTGCGACGGTGATTGTGCCGCTTGAAACCTTGCTGCCGGCCGCGCTGACCATTTCCATCGATGGCGCCCCCGGCAAGCGGTATAATTATTCCTTCTGTAGCCCAATGGGCTGCGTCGCCCAGATCGGGCTGACCGAGACCGATATCGCCGCGTTCAAAAAGGGCAAGATCGCCACGCTGAGCCTGCGGCCCGCACCAGCGCCGGATCAGGTGATCAATATGGAGCTGTCGCTCAGCGGATTTACCGCCGGTTACAATGTCGTGGACGTTGTGAAGCAATAAACATCCGGTGCGGCAAACAGAAAGCCGCTGTCCAGAAAACGATCACCGCCGCACCCTGGATCAGGATGCGGCGGTTTTTTTCGGCTCTGCGGCTGGCGATCGCTCAGATCTTGCGCAGAGCAAGCACCGCGTTCAGCCCGCCAAAGGCAAAGGCATTGCTGAGGGCGACGGTCACATTGGCCTGCCGTGCCTCATTCGGAACCACGTCCAGCGCGCATTCCGGATCAGGTTCCTCATAACCGATGGTTGGCGCAACGATACCGTCACGCAGCGCCATGATGCAGGCCAGCAGTTCGACCGCTCCGGTGCCGCCGATCAGATGGCCGTGCATGGATTTGGTCGAGGACATCATCAGATTATCCGCATGGGGCCCAAAGACATCCGCCACGGCCGCGCATTCCGTTTTGTCGTTGGCGGCGGTTCCGGTGCCATGGGCGTTGACGTAGCCGACGTCCTCGGGGTTGACCTTTGCGTCCTGCAGCGCGCCGGCAATGGCGCGCGCGGCGCCCTGTTTGCTGGGCATGACGATATCTGCCGCATCCGAGGACATGGCAAAGCCAATGACCTCGCAGATGATATCGGCGCCGCGGGCGCGGGCGTGATCATAGTTTTCAAAAACGAAGATCCCGGCCCCCTCGCCCTGCACCATGCCGTTGCGGTTGGCGCTGAACGGGCGGCAGGCATCCCGTGACATGACCCGCAGTCCTTCCCAGGCTTTGACCCCGCCAAAGCAGAGCATCGATTCAGATCCACCGGTGATCATCACCGGCGCCATCCCGGAGCGGACCATCTGAAACGCCTGGGCCATGGCATGATTTGAAGAGGCGCAGGCTGTCGAGACGGTAAAGCTCGGCCCCTTCAGATTATGTTCCATCGAGACATGGCTGGCTGCGGCATTGTTCATAAGCTTGGGCACGACAAAGGGGTGGACCCGGTTTTTGCCGTCCTCGTAAACCGAGCGATAATTGTCGTCCCAGGTCGAGACCCCGCCGCCGGCCGTCCCAAGCACCACGCCGGATTTCTGCGACAGCTCGCCGTGAAACTCCAGCCCCGACTGCTCAATCGCCTCTTTTGCGGCGGTCAGCGTGAATTGGGTGAAACGATCATAAAGGCTCATCTGTTGCCGGTTGAACCGGCCCTCGGCCTCAAACCCGCGCACCTGTCCGCCGATGCGGATCGACAGGCGGTCAACGTCGCGAAAATCGAGTTCTCCGATGCCACAGCGACCTTCGGCCATTGAGGCCAGCGTGTCGGCCACCGTATGGCCAAGGGCATTGATTGTCCCCATGCCAGTGATGACAACCCGGTTCATCTTGTGCCTCCAACCCCGCTGAACATCGTTATTTTTCGGCGATCAGCTTATCAATGCCGACGATGATCGCAGCGACATTGGAGATGTCGAAATCGCTCTTGTCCGGTTCATTTGCGTTGAAGGGGATGGTGATGTCGAACTCTTCCTCAATGGCAAAGATACTCTCGACAAGGCCAAGGCTATCGATACCGAGGTCTTCCAATGTGCTGTCGAGTGTCACATCCGATGGTTCCAGCACAGCCTGTTCGGCGATGATGGCGATGACCTTGTCCTGCGTGCTCATGAGGGATCCCTGATCAGTGGTATTTTGCGTCATGTAAGTGGTGCGCCGTTATTTGAAAACCGCCTTCTTCAGCGCCTCGATGTCGCGCATCAGACGGCCAAGACGCCGCTGCCCCTTATACATCTCGGTATGTGTCTCCATTTTGACAGCGGGATAGCCCATCACCACACGGCCTGCGGGAACGTTTGACAGGATCTTGGTTCCGCCCCCGGCAATCACCCCGTCACCGATAAAGATATTGTCGGCAACCCCGGTCTGACCGCCCAGAACCACGTTGTTGCCAATATCGACGGAGCCTGAAATTCCGGTCTGACCACAAAGCAGACAGTCCCGGCCGACACGGGTGTTATGGCCAATATGAACGAGGTTATCGAGCTTACTGCCGCTGCCGATCACGGTGTTGCGGATGGTGCCATTATCAATGGTGCAATTGGTGCCGAGTTCGACGTCATCGCCAATCTCGACTGCGCCGAGCGAATGGATCCGCAGCCAGCTCTGCGCCTTGCTATCGCCTTGATCGCCCATGGTTTTGCGCGCGGTCTCCACGCCGGAGACCTCCGGTGTCACATAGGAAAACCCGTCGCCGCCAATCCGTGCGCCGGGCTGGGCGCGAAAGCGATCACCGATGATGGCACGGGCGCCAATGCTGACAGCTTCGCGCAGCTGGGCCTCGGTGCCGATGGTGACATCCGCCCCGATGTAGCACTGCGGGCCAATCACTGACCCTGTGCCGATCCGCGCACCCGCGGCGATCACCGCCAGAGGGCCGACGGAGACACTCTCGCCCAGTTCTGCGGAGGGGTCGATCACAGCGCTGGGGTGAATTCCATCGCCAAATCCCTGTCCCCGGTCCAGCAGCCGGGTCACACCGCCCATCGCGAGGCGCGGGCGCGGGGCAAAGATGGCGGCCTTCAGCCCCATCGCCTGCCAGTCGGCGCCCTCCCAGACCAATCCGACGCGGGCGCTGCCTTCGTTCAGGGTTTCGGCGTATTTCGGAGCCATGGCCATGGCCAGATCATCGGGGCCTGCATCCTGCGGTTCAGCGGCGCGCTGCACCACCAGTTCCAGATCTCCTGCGGCCTCTGCCTGAAGAGAGGCGGCGATTTCGCGGACTGTAAACATGTCGGGCCCTTCCGGTCTGTTGCCTTTGGGCCCGAGGATTACCCTTGTACGCCCGGCAACACCACCCCTGCCCGTTCCAACGCGGCCCATACCTTGGCGTCACGACCGTAGATGTCGCGACGGTATTCGGGCTGCCCTTTTGAGGACACAAAGGCGGTCCGATAGATGATATGCACCGGAACCTTCTGATCAAGGACCACCTTGGTCTCCTTGCCGCTGTTCAGAATACGGTGAAAGAAATCCTTTGGGTTTTCAGTCTGGCGAGCCAGCAAAGCGTAAGCGAATTCAAATGGTTGCGCGAGCCGGATGCAGCCATGCGAGAAGGCGCGGACCTCACGCTGGAACAGGCTCTTCTGCGGTGTGTCATGCAGATAGATATTGTATTTGTTCGGGAACATGAACTTCACCAGCCCCAGCGCGTTCTTGCTGCTGGGTGGCTGGCGCATGGCAAAGGGGAAGGTGCGCGCGGTATATTTGGAGAAATCAGCGGTTGCGCGATTCACCTTGCGGCCCCGGCTGTCGGTGATTTCGATATGGCTCACCGCGTTGGGGTTGCTGCGCAGCTTGGGCAGATATTCCTTGGTCACGATGGACCGGGGCACGTACCAGCTGGGATTGATCACCATATGCTCCATCTCGTCAGAGAATTCCGGCGAGCGTCGGTCGGCATTGTCCTTGCCGATGACAGAGCGGGTCACAAAGGTCACTTCGCCATTGTCGATGATCTTTGCGGTGAAATCGGTCTGATTGACCAGAATATGACGGTTGCCGCGATCCGGGGTCAGCCAGCGTTCGCGCTCCATCGCTACCAGAACGGATTTGAGCCGGTCCGAAACCGGTTTGTTGATTTCCGCGATTGTCCCGCCACCGGCGACCCCATCGGCGGTCAGCCCGTGATCGGATTGGAACGCCTGCACGGCCTGCTCCAGCGCGCCATCGTAGCTGCGCGCTGCGCTGCGTGGCAGATACCCCATCGCAATAAGACGATTGCGCAGGGCAATCACCGCCGGGCCATTGTCGCCACGTTCCAGTTTCTGTGCCGCAACCCGTGGGCCCCAGCCGCCGGCCGCCTGCAGCTTTTCCAGTCGCATCTTCTCACGCAGCAGCGCCTGATACTGGGCGCTTTGCGGCGCCAGGCTGCGCAGATAGGCCACAGGAGACTGATCACGGATCCCGATCAGATAGGCGGCGAAATCCGGTTGGTGTTTCTCGCGGACGATACCGTCGTCGATCCGGCGCGGTTCAAGCAGACCTGTTTGCAGGTCGCTGGCATAGCCCACCAGCGCGCGGCTCATCGCGACTTCGGCACGACCGAGGTCACGGGTGGTCCGAACCTGGCTCAGCAGCTCCATCAGCGCATCTATTTCGGCGCTGCGATCCGGAAGCCCGTGAACCGGGGCCTCCTGCAGGGCGCGAAACAGAGCTGCGCGCCGGATGCGCGCGGCATCATCGCTGCCGGTCCAGATCGCAGCATAGCCCGTTTCGCGGTAAAACGCGGCAACCGGGTCGCTCGCTGAGGCCGCTTCGGCAACCGCCTGTTTGAACGCCGTCACCTCTGCCCTGGCACCGGAGGGCATGGCAAGGGCAGCCCCGCCCAGTGCAAGTGCAAAAACTCCCGCCTTCAGCGTCGGGCCAACGGTCGAAATGGCACGGGTCATCAACACAGGCGACATATGGGTACGGTCCTCAAATGAATTGCTTTTCACAGTCTGCAGTTGCCTACATGAAATACTGGTGAACGCCAGCCCCCGCTGTCCATTCACATTTTAAACAGCGCAAACAGGCAACAGGCACCTGCGTCCTATCGGTCTCAATTACCGCCACTCGGGCCGTGATCGCCACGACACATTGAGGGGAAATTAACCATTTATTTCCCTTTTGCGCAAAAAATTGCCGAAAATCACAGTTCATGTCGAGCTGCAACATTCAAAACTTGGCGCGCGATTCTGTATGTGCAATACAGTTCTCGCGTGGAAACAGGACCACACCCTGTCCGTAACATCGGGCACAGGCAGAGACATCAGGCGTACGGGACAGCGCAGTGACAATGGCTAAAACTGAAAAATCGGGTTTCTCCCGTCGTGCTCTATTGGGTGCGTTCGCGGCAACAACCATGGTCGCCGCTCCGACCTTCTCCAATGCAGCGGGCTTCCTGCGCGGCGCAGGTGATATCCGGCGGATCCGGATGTACTCAGGCCGCACCGGTGAGCGGATCGACATGGTGTATTGGATCGACGGCAAATACATCAAGGATGCGATCAAGGAAGTGAACCACTTCATGCGCGACTGGCGCAACGATCAGGTCAAGGAAATCGACCTGCGTACGATCGACATCATGGCCGCCTCCCACAATCTTCTTGATGTGAATGAACCCTATATGATGCTGTCGGGCTACCGCAGCCCGAAAACCAACGCGATGCTGCGCAGCCGCTCGCGCGGGGTTGCGAAGAACTCGCTTCACATGCGGGGTCAGGCCGCTGACCTGCGGCTCTCCTCGCGCTCCGTATCGCAGATGGCGAAAGCCGCAATGGCCTGCCGTGCCGGTGGCGTTGGCAAATACAGCGGCTCGAATTTCGTTCATATGGACTGCGGTGTTGTCCGCAGCTGGAACGGCTAAATAGCCTGCCCCGCCTGTTCTCGTGTCCCGAGCCTTTGCAAGCCCATGTTGCCCGACAACATGGGTTTTTTGCTGTGCTCTGACGTCTGAATTCAGCGAGTTTCCCGCGCGCACCATAGTCTGTCCAATGTCCATACTCTGCATAATCATACAGATCACAAACGCCTGAATTGAATTATGGTTCCCATGTTTTTTGCCATTGCAGAGCCACCGCGCGGCAGCTATACGACGCATATAGGCACCTGTAGCTCAGCTGGATAGAGCGCTGCCCTCCGAAGGCAGAGGCCAGAGGTTCGAATCCTCTCAGGTGCGCCATAAAATCAATCACTTAGAATGTCATGAGATTTGCGGTTTTTGTTACTAGTAACAGAAACTAGGCTATTTCACATATTTTGGCCTATTGGAATCGCTAGTCGGACCCTCGCTCAGCCCATTGCCTTTGTTGCGCTTTCTCCGCTCCCAAGACGCATCATCAGTCCAGCCAATGCGTATGTCTTCAATCTGCCCCAGGCGCCCGCAAACTGTACATCGCACGCGGGCACAAACAGGGGCAGGATCAGCCCTATAAGACACCTCTATTGTCCCGACATGGCCGCAGACACACCACATATGCATTACGTGCGGCACCTCAACGCCTCCATTAGCCGTGAGGAACATTACGGGAACAAATTGCAAAATTCAAGTATCGGTCTATCGTGTCTCACAGCACCCGGTAGGCTAGAGGTACAAACTTCATGTGTGGAAGATTGGGCAGGCCAGACCTTACATGGCGACAGCTATATGAGTTGGAGCGCCGCTTTCTCGGCCCGCCTATACCGGTGCGCGATCCTAATGCTGTTGAGCTATCTGCGAGTTGGAATGTCAAGCCTACTCAGCTGGTGGATATCGCTTATCTGAATGGAGAGCAGCTGTTCAGTACGACGGCCCGCTGGTGGTTCGTGCCTAGCTGGCATCGCGGTGATGTAAAGGACTGGAAGCGCACCACCTTCAACGCGAAGATCGAGACAGCGGCCAGTCTGCCGAGTTTCCGCAATGCGTGGCGTTCACAGCGATGCATCATCCCGGCAGCAGGCTACTACGAATGGACCGGACCAAAGGGCAATAAACAACCCTGGTGGATCACGACCGATAGCAACGCCCCTGCCCTGTTCTTTGCCGGGCTCTATTCGCGCCCGAGAGATGACCTGCACACGTGCACTATTCTGACGCGATCGGCGTTGCCCCAGATCAGCGAGATACACGCACGCTCCCCGGTGATCCTTGCGGATGATCAGATCGACCCTTGGCTCTCAGCGGCCCCAGAGGCCGACGAAGCACAGAAACTAGGGCTAGCCTGGAACGACCGAATGAGAGCGCATAAAGTTGCCCCCTTTGGGCGCGATGACGATGGGCCGGAACTGATCGAGCCATTTGGTGAGTTTTTCTCGCACTGCCACTAGTTAGATAAAAAGTGACAGAAGCTACGACCGTCAATACTGTGATCTCAGTTTCAGTAATCTTGGGGGGACTTCAAATGCCGGTGACGGTAACTAGAACGAACGCAGGATACCTATTGGAGGATCTTACAGGTGGTCCCGGAGTTGACTGGTTAATTTTAGACTACCATAGTGACTATCTCGGATTCACCCCTGGAACAGTACAATTTCACGCACAAACAGACACTTCGGTTGCAGTCACATTCCAAAACACCACGCTGCACAGCGCGTTTTTTGATGTCGACGGATTTGAAAAATACTCAATCACTGGAACGGTCGGGCGCGACATCCTTCACGGTGGTCAGCTGCAGGATGTGTTCATAGGAAAACGAGAGGCCGATTCCCTCTTCGGATATGGGGGGAACGACCGGCTCTACGGTGGCTCAGGAGATGACAACCTGCGCGGCGGAAGCGGTAGAGATCGACTAGAAGGCGGCTATGGCAACGATCAACTGAGCGGCGGCAAAGGGCACGACCTGCTCATCGGGGGACGGGGCGACGATGTTTTTCGTGGCGGAATAGGTAACGACACTCAGCGCGGCGGTCGCGGAGACGACTCCTTCTGGACCGGAAAAAGCACTGATGCTGGGCGGCATGATGGAAACGATCAATTCTGGGGAGGGAGCGGATCAGACAACTTCATCTTCTTCAATGACTTCGGACGTGACGTCATTCGCGACTTCGACGCGAATTTCGACAGGCTATCCCTAAATTTGGAACTTTGGAATTTCCAGCCTCTTTCGCCTGAGCAATTGGTGGACAGATTTGCGAGTTTCCAAGATGATCGAGTGGTGTTTGACTTTGACGATCCGCTGCGCGTTAACAACGCAGACTCCATCGAGATAATTGTCATTCTGGGCTCATTCACTACAGATGAAATCGCGGACTCGATTGTATTTTGGTAGGAATGATGCCTCCACGCACAGTTTTGATCAGCCCTCGTAATCGACCAGCGTAACGGGATACCAAAACTGTCAGAGCTTTCAGAGGTGCAGCCACGCCCGCGCTTCCCCAGACAGGTTTGAGAACTGGCCGTGCGTAGGTCAGATCTCCAAGTCGATCAGCCGTCAGCACAAAGCGAGCCGAGCGCTGCAATTCAATCGTCTAACGGCCCATCGTGATGATCGATAACGCTGACAATTAGCGACAGCGCTTGGATGCATTCATCAGAGCGTATTGCGTCCTTCCAATGCAGCGCAAAACCCGTATATCCTGGAACGATATCCGCTAGCCCTGTAAGGCGAAAACCGGCGGGATTTTTAGAAATTTGATCAGTAATGGAAAGCTCAACGCACTGTATGGGTTCGTAATAATCCAGATAGATTTCTCTACTTAGCGCAACATTCTGCTGAAACCCGCGATGAGCTACAGATCGGTAGGTTATACCAACCTTCCCCGTCGTATGAATGTGGTCCTCAAGCGGATCCCATCCATTGGCATAAAGTTCTGCAAATGCTGCAGTTAGCTTATATCTATAAGAGAAATCATCTCCTACTTTCTCAGTGAATTTCTCCAAAGAAAAGCGATAATAGTCCTTTTGCTCCGGGGAGAACCTTGTATTGAGGCTCCACATTCGACGACTTCCAAGGGCACCGAAAACAGATAGTGGCCGACGCAGACGCCAAACCGACAAATAAACTGTCTGTCCAGCA